>NZ_JNFG01000001.1 GCF_000729995.1 Caballeronia sordidicola
GCCGCTTGTCGGCGGCGAGGGAATCGGAGAGATCGATCACAAGCGCTTGAGGCTGCGCCTCCGAATCGATCAGCACGTCGACGACGCGACCCATCCGCGCGCCACTTTTCTGCTCGACAGCGAGATCCAGCGCCCGGACGGCAAGGTGATCGGCCGCGCGGTCGACATGTATGCCGATGCCACTGGCAAACCAAAGATCATGATCGTGAACCTGGCGGGTTTCCTGGGTGTGGGGGACCGCAAGGTGACCTTCCCGTGGACCGCGTTCCGCTTCACTCCCGCGACGAAAAAAGCGCCCATCACCTTCGCGATACCGACGCCCGGCGTATCGACGCCCGGCAGCAATCCCGCATCGAATGCGGCGAAGGCGAAGGCTCAGGAGGCATCGGCGAGACCGGGTTCGGTGAACGACATTCCACCGACGCTCGCTCAACTCATCGACTCGAATGTCTCGCAGAAAAGTGGCGCGCGGATGGGTCGCGTCGTCGACGTGCTGATCGATTCGGAGGCGCAGCCTCAAGCGCTTGTGATCGATCTCTCCGATTCCCTCGCCGCCGACAAGCGGCAGGTCGCCGCCAACTGGCCCGACCTGCACGTGGTCTCGCGCAACAAGGTCATGCAATTGCAACTGGATTTCACCGACGCACAGATCAAAGCCGCCCCGACGTATTCGCCCGATCAGCCGATCAAGATCATTTCGCCCGTCGTCCCGCCACCGGAACCTGCCGAGTCGCCGGAGCCCGCTTCGGCTACCGCTTCGGCCCCCGCTGCAGCTCCCGCTTCGGCACCCGCTGCAGTTGCGGCTGCGGCCCCAACTGCGGCTGCGGCCTCCGGCCCCGGATCTGGTGCGAAAGCCGGAACGGCCGCCGTTGCGCGTCCCTCGAAACAATGAGGACGATCTGAAATATGGGAATTGCACGAAGTCTGCGCGCGCTCGATTGGCTGAACTTCTTTGTCGCGAATGTGCAGACCGGCTTTGGGCCGTTCATCGCCTCCTATCTCGCCGCGAACAAATGGACGCAAGGCGAGATCGGGCTGATGCTGAGCGTCGGCACGATCAGCGCGATGGCGAGCCAGTTGCCGGCCGGCGCGCTCGTCGATGCATTGCGCAACAAGAAAGGCGCGGCCGCGGCCGCCATCATCGCGATCATCGTGGCCGCGTTGCTGCTCGGCGCGAGCCCGACGTTCGTCTCCGTGTTCGCGGCCGAAGTGTTGCACGGCTTCGCAAGCTGCATGCTCGTGCCGGCAATGGCCGCGATCTCGCTCGCGCTCGTCTCGCGCGCCGATCTCGGCAACCGGCTGGGACGTAATGCGCGCTGGGCATCCATTGGCAGCGCGCTCACGGCGGCGTTGATGGGTTTATTCGGCGAATACCTGTCGCTGCGGTCCGTGTTCTTTTTGACCGCAGCGCTGGCGTTGCCTGCGCTCGTCGCGCTGAACATGATCCATCACGAGATGGCGCCCGTCGTGCCGCGCATGAAAAAAGCTGCGGCGAAAGCGGGTGCGAGCATCGCGCAAGCGGTGAGCGCGGAGCGCCCTGAAAGCCTGCGTGATCTGCTTCGCGATCCGAGGCTCCTGACCTTCGCGGCGTGCGTGGTGCTGTTCCACTTGTCGAACGCGGCCATGCTGAACCTCGCCGCCGGAGAAGTCACCGCGCACATGGGCGACAACGTTCAGCTCGTGATTGCGGCGTGCATTATCGTGCCGCAGTTCATCGTGGCGGGGTTGTCGCCGTGGGTCGGGCGGCAGGCGCAAAGCTGGGGACGGCGGCCGGTGCTGATCATCGGCTTCTCGGCGCTGCCGTTACGTGCGCTGTTGTTCGCGGCCGCCAGCAGCGCGGCCAGCCCTTACCTGCTGGTGCCGGTGCAAATGCTCGACGGTATCAGCGCGGCGGTGTTCGGCGTGATGCTGCCGCTGATTGCCGCCGATGTCGCCGGCGGCAAGGGCCGGTACAACTTGTGTATCGGATTCTTTGGGCTGGCGGCAGGCGTTGGGGCGACGCTGAGCACGGCGATTGCCGGGTTCGTGGCGGACAAGTTCGGCGTGAACACCAGCTTCTTTGGACTTGCAGCAGCCGGTGCGCTGGCCGTGGCGCTGGTATGGCTCGCCATGCCGGAAACCCGCGATGCCGCCGCCAACGACCAAGCCGTCAAGGAGAAGGAAGCGACGCCGGCGGCGTGACGATGTTAAATGAGCACGCGCTTGATTCAGCCCAGCGCGTGCTCATGCTGCAACACAACCTGCGATGTCAGCCACGCATCGATCTGCGTATCTGAAAAACCGTACTCGCTCAGCACATCGATCGTGTGTTCGCCCAGCATGGGCGGTGACATGCGAACCGAACCTTCGGTCATCTCGCTCATCCTGATCGCGCTGGCCACCTGCTTCAACTGACCTATCGCGCCGTGCGCCACTTCTTCGACCAGGCCGCAGTGCACCACCTGCGGATCGGCGAACACGTCCGCGAGGTTATTGATGGGCCCAGCCGGAATGCCAAGCCGTCTCAGATCAGTGGTCCAGTCGGCACGCGTGCGCGTGCGCAGTTTTGTATCGATGATCTCTTTCAGCGCCTCCCGATGCTGCATCCGCTGCTCGTTGGTGACGAAACGCGGGTCCGCCATGATGTGCGCGAGCCCAAGCAGTTCGCAAAGCTTGACCCACATGTCGGGCGTGCCCGGCGCCAGGTTCAGCGCGCCGTCCTGCGCCTCGAAGACGCCATACGGCGCAATCACCGGATGATGATTGCCGGTCGGCTCTGGAATTTCGCCCGCGCTCAAATAACGCTGGCCCTGCACGCCCAGCATGGCGACCAGTCCCGACAGCAGCGAACTCTCGACGCGCTGGCCACGTCCCGTTTGCTGCCGCGAGAGCAACGCGGCGAGGACGCCCATTGCGGTCCACATGCCGGCGGTCATGTCGCCGATCGCGATGCCCACGCGCGTGGGGCCAGCGTCGGGCATGCCCGTGAGACTCATGATCCCGGCGTACCCTTGCGCGACCTGATCGAAACCTGGCCACGATGCGGCCGGACCCGTGCGGCCATAGCCGGTAATGTTGCCGTAGACGAGCCTTGGATTAAGCGCCGATAACGTCTCGTACCCTAGCCCCATGCTTTCCATCGTGCCAGTCTTGAAGTTTTCGAGGACGACATCCGCGGTACTGGCCATGTTGCGCAGCAGGTCGAGCGCGGCGGGTTTGCGAAAATCCACCGCCATACCGCGCTTGTTCCGGTTGCACGACAGGTAATAAGCGCTGATGCCGCCGGCGAACGGTCCCCAGGTCCTGACCATGTCGCCGCTCGGCGAGGGTTCCACCTTGATCACGTCAGCCCCGAGATCGCCGAGGATCATCGAACAAAAAGGACCCGCGAGCGCGCGAGTCAGATCCAGCACCTTGATTCCCTGCAACGGCAATGCCATGTCCCCTCCGGATATCTGCTTGTGACGGTGCTGGTTTCGTCGATGTTTTTATCGACCAGCACACGATTGAAGCGCACAAGGTAGACGGGCGCCGCGCAGATGAAAAATACAGATTGACGATGGATCAATCACATTGCGGTATGGAGGGGTGAGCGGGAACCAGCGCGCTCGAATGGATGCCTCAGCCCTCGTCCAGCGCCGCCAGACTGCGAGCCCCCATCCATGCACCCGGCACGAGGCGGCGTTGCACGTCCTGGATGATCAGCCCCTGGACGATCTCGCCCGCCGGCGTGAGCGGCAACGATTCCGCGTGACACAGCCACAGGTCGCGTTGCCATTCGTCGCCGTCGAGCGGCGTGGCTATCAGCCGGCCGGACGTGACCTGTTCATGCACGGCGGACCACGGCAGCACGGTCGCCCCCACGCCTCGTTCGACCCATGAAACCAGCATGGACGTGGAGTTGACGACCGCAACGAGGTTGTAATCGAGCTGCGCCGCCGCGAAGGCCCGATCCAGTTTCGTCCTGACGATATTCGGCGGGCTGATCAGCACCAGCGGCAATCGCGCCAACTCTGCAAGGCTGCACGTCGCGCCTATGTCAGTCGCCATATCCGGATGACGGATGAGGAACAATTGTTCGTTGAGCAACGGCGTGCGCGTAAGCCCGCGAACCGGCTGGTCGAGGACAACGACGGCAAGGTCCACCCGGCCCAGCAAGACCAGTCCGTACAGTTCCGACGATGAGCTCTCGGTCAGCTCCAGGATAATGCCTGGGTAATGAGCGCGAAGCTCCTGGACAACATCGATTGCAATCAGGTGCGCGGTGCTGTGAGGCATCCCGACCACGACCGTCCCGTTCGGCTGGCGCGCGTGCTGCGATAGCAGCAATTTCGTGTTGTCAGCCTGGCGCACGAGGCCCTTCGCGTGCCGGTAGAGCAACTCCCCCGACGGCGTCACCTTCACGCCCTGCACGCTGCGGCTGAACAGGCGCACGCTTAGTTCTTCTTCCAGGTTCTTGATATGCAGGCTCAATGCGGGCTGCGCGATACACAAGGTCTCGGCCGCACGCGTAATGCTCCCCGACTCCACAATCGACAGGAAATACCTCAACTGCTTCAGGTCCATCGATCACTCCTTCAACTTCATCGTCCATAACAAAAACACTATGGATGGATCGTAATTCAATATTTCCACGATGTCGCGCCCGCCGCTTATATTGCCCCTGGGCCGATGCAAGGGGCGTCTCTGCACCGCCGCACGGACCCGATAAAAATAGTCAAGGAGACAGGAGTGAACTCATCGAGTCGCGCCATCGGCGAAGCGCTGCCGCTTGAAACAAGGCTCAATCGCGAGCAGATCATTGGGTTCTGGGCGGCATGGTCGGGGTGGACGCTCGATGGCATGGACTCCGTGATTTTTGCGTTGGTGCTTGTACCAGCGTTGAAAGAGTTGTTGCCGCTGTCGGGCTTTGCGGCGACGCCAGGTGTTATCGGTCTGGCCGGGTCACTGATGTTTGCGCTGTTCCTGGTCGGCTGGGGTTTCTCGTACATCTGGGGGCCGCTTGCGGACCGCTTCGGCCGTGTGCGCGTGCTCGCGGCCACTACGCTGTTCTATGCGGTTTTTACGGGGCTCGCGGCTATCTCGCATAACGTCTGGGAGCTCGCGATCTTTCGCTTTCTCGCGGGCGTCGGCGTGGGCGGCGAGTGGGCGCTGGCCGGTACGTATGTGGCGGAAGCATGGCCTGAAGACCGGCGGCGAGCTGGGGCGGGATATCTTCAAACCGGTTATTACGCGGGATTTTTTCTCGCCTCGGCGCTCAACTACACCATCGGCACTCGCTACGGCTGGCGTGTCATGTTCCTGTGCGGCTTGCTGCCCGTCGTGGTCGCGCTGTACACCCTGCTCAAGGTCCGCGAACCGCGCAAATGGAAACGCACGCATGGCGACGCGCCTGTTTCGGCACCCAGCAAACGACCGTTACGCGATATCTTTTCGAAGCCTTATCGGCAGCGAACCATCGTTAATTCGGTGCTGGTAACTGTCGCCATTCTTGGGCTCTGGGGCGGTTCGATCTATCTGCCGTCCGCCGTCATCCAATTGGCGGAGCGGCAGGGAATCGACGGCATCACCGCGATCAAACTGGCCTCCGCAACCACGGCCATTTATTCGATCGGTACGATCATTGGCTGCCTGATACTGCCTTTTCTCGCTGATCGCTACGGCCGCCGCCCTACGCTCGCCGCCTATTACGCCACCGCCGCGCTGTTCCTGGTTGCAGGATTCGGCTGGGCGTTCTACCTTCATTCAGGCTTGGTTCCGTTCATGGCGCTGTCGTTTTTCATCGGCCTGGGCGGGGGCAACGCGGCCATGTATGCGCTGTGGTTGCCTGAGCAGTATCCAACTTCGATCCGCGCTACCGCGTTCGCTTTTTCGACATCGATCGGACGGTTTTTCGCGGCAGGCGTCAGTCTTTGCCTGGGTATGGCGGTGAGCCATTTTGGAACGCTCGGCATACCGATTGCGCTGACGGCATCCCTATTCATTGTTGGAATCATCACGCTGCGATGGGCGATTGAAACACGCGGCCAACCGTTGCCCGACTGAACTTTGAATTAACGATAACTGGCAAGAGACATGACGAATACCAGCACCATCCCCGGTTTTTCCTGTTCGCGGCACGAGGGTGTTGTCACGATCCAGCTCACGCGTGTAGAGCAACATAACCGTATCGATCCTGCCGATCTGGCCGGGCTCCGGGAAACGATTGCATCGGCGGGGAAAGATGAAACAGCCATAGCACTGGTCGTCACAGGAACCGGCGCGACCACGTTCAGTTCGGGCTATACGTTGTCGGCGCTGGCCGAGGGGAATATCGACGATTCATTCGAAAGCTTCCTGAACGAGCTGGAAGCCTGCCCGCTGCCCACTGTCTGCGCGCTCAACGGCAGCGTCTATGGCGGGGCAACGGATCTTGCGCTGTGCTGCGATGTGCGTATCGGCGTAGAGGGCACGCGCATGTTCATGCCGGCGGCGCGTATCGGTTTGCATTATTACCCCGACGGCATGCGTCGATACGTTCGCGAGCTAGGACTGGCTCAGGCGAAACGCCTCTTCCTTACCGGTATGACGCTGGACGCGCCCGAGATGCTGCGCATCGGCTTCCTGACCGAGCTCGTCAAATCCCAACAACTGAGCTCGCGCACGGCGGAATACATCGATGCGCTTCGCGCGTGTGTACCCGATACGGTACGGTCGATGAAGCGTCAATTGACTGCTATTGCCAACGGCGACTCCACGCTCAGCGGCGACAGAACCGCCTATGAGCGATCACTTCAAAGTCCGGTCATCGCTGAACGCATCAAGCAACGCCGCGCCTGAATCATTTCAGCGGTTCAAGCATGCCGAGCAACGTGGGAATCAACTCGCTGACAGTCGGATGAATATGCATCGCGCGTTGCAGCGTGGTGTACGGCGCATCGGCATTCATGATGTCGATGAACGTATGGATGGCTTCATCGGCCTCTATACCGAGCATGGCCGCGCCCAGGATCCTCTTCGATTCGGCATCCACCAGCACCTTCATGAAGCCGTCCGTCTCGCCGCGTTCACGAGCCCGGCCGACGCGCGACATCGGCATGGTGGCGATCAGCGCACGGCGGCCGTCCTTGCGCACTTCCGTCTCGCTCATCCCCACGCGTGCAAACGGCGGATCGACGAAAACGGCATAGCACATGATGCGTGAATCCACGCTGCGCGCCTCACCGTCCACCACATTCGACGCAATGATTTCATAATCGTTGTACGACGTATGCGTGAATGCGCCACGTCCGTTGATGTCACCGACCGCCCACACGCCTTCAGTCCGGGTACGAAGCTGTCCGTCTACATCGATCAAACCGTGCTTGTTCAATTCGATGCCAGCTTGATCCAGCCCGAGGTCATCGGTGTTCGGCGTGCGTCCCGTTGCGAACAGCAGATGCGACGCCTCGATGCTTGTTTGATCGTTGAGCGTGATCCGAATCCCCTTGCCTGCCGGTTCGAGCTTCGACGCTTCGGTGTTGAACAAAAATTCCACGCCCTCCCGCGTCATGACCTTCTGGATCTGAACAGCAAAGTCATTGTCCTCACGCGCCAGCACGCGATCGCCCCTGACGAGGACGGTCACGCGGCTGCCGAAACGCCGGAACATCTGCGCGAATTCCAGCGCGATATAACTTCCGCCGATAATCGCCAGATGCGCCGGCAACTCGGTCAATTCGAGGATGGTGGAATTCGTAAGATGTGAAACGCTGGCCAGCCCGTCGACTTCAGGCACGGTTGCACGCGTGCCCGTATTGATGAAAATCGTGTCCGCGTCGAGCGCCTGTTGTTGACCGTCAGCGCCTGTCACGCTGATCGAATGCGGACCCGTGAACCGGCCGTGGCCATTGAACACGACCACGCCCGGCGTGCTGCGCAACCACTTCTCCATACCGTTGCGCGACCCCGCGACCACGTCGTCCTTGCGTGCCTTGACCCGCGCCAGATTGACTCGCACCTCGCCTTCCACGATCACCCCGTAGTCGCCTGCATGACGCGCGACATGCGCCGCGCGCGCGCTTGCCACGTACGTCTTGGTCGGCGTGCAGCCCACGTTCACGCAGGTGCCGCCGAACAGATGCCGTTCGATCACGGCGGTCCGCCGGCCGCTCTCGGCCAGCTTGACGGCGAGCGGCCCACCGCCTTGGCCCGTGCCGATCACGATAGCGTCGAAGTGCTGTGACATGCGAGTCTCCCCAGTGAATGGTCGGGCCGGATCAGCGCGGATCTGTGAACAAGCGTGGCGCTTTTGCATGTTAGCTCGCCATCGACGATCTCGCTGCACGAAACCACCCGCCTTTCAGTGCGTTTTCCGCATGGGCGGGTCGAGTTTTAATCGCTTGTGGCCGAGTGTCGCGCCGATAAAACTACGCCATTCACGTCGCGGAGGGCCGCGGCGCTCCACCCCTCCTGGCAATCACGATGCGCACCTACCGTAATTTTATCGACGGCCGTTTTGTCGAGCCGCAATCCGATTTTTTCTCCGAGGTCAACAATCCCGCCACGTCGGCCGTCATCGCGCGTGTCTCGCTCGCTTCGCAGGACGACGCGCTGAGCGCGGTAGAAGCCGCATCGCGTGCGCAGAAGAAGTGGCGCGCATTGACGTCGATTGAGCGTGGAGAACATCTGCGCCGTTTCGCCGATGCCATCGTCGAGCGCGCTCCGCAGATTGGTGCAGCGCTCGCACTGGAGTCGGGCAAGAGCGTGGCCGATTCGGAAAACGAAGCCCGCTACGCCGCCGACATCACGCGGTATCACGCGGAATGGGCGCGACGGATTGAAGGCGAAGTCATTCCCAGCGATACCCCGAACGAAAACCTCGTGCTGCATCGCGAACCGATTGGCGTGGTGGCCTGCCTGATCCCGTTCAACTACCCCGTGTATACCCTGCTACGCAAGGTTGCGCCCGCGCTAATTACCGGCAATGCGGTCGTCGTGCGGCCGAGCAATAACACGCCGGCATCCGCATTCGAGATCGCCGAAGCAGCGCTTCAAGCGGGCCTGCCCGCAGGCATTTTCAACGTACTCGCAATGGACCACGCCACCGCGGGCGCGGTCTGCACGCATCCGGCTGTGGGCATGATTACGCTGACCGGCAGCGTGAGCGCCGGGCGCATCGTGCTCGACTACTGCAAGGCGAACATAGCGAAGCCTTCGCTGGAACTCGGCGGCAAGGCGCCCGCGATCATCGAACCCGATGCCGATCTTGAAGCGGCGGCGAGCGCCATCGTGGCATCGAAGACAACGCATTGCGGACAATTGTGTACGGCAATGGAGCGCGTTTATGTCCACGCTAGCGTGCATGATCGTTTCGTCGAATTGCTGCGCACGAAGATGCATGCAGTGCGTTCCGGCGATCGCTCGCAGGATGCATCGAAGATGGGTCCGCTCGTCAGCCGTTCAGCGCAGCGCAACATTCACGCGATGGTCGAACGAGCTGTTGCCGAAGGCGCGACGATCGCCACCGGCGGCGTGTTGCCCGACGGCCCTGGCTACTTCTATCCGGCAACTTTGCTGGTCAATTGCCGCCACGACATGGAAATTGTCCGCGAAGAAATCTTCGGACCGGTGCTGCCGGTGATCTCATACGACACGCTCGACGACGCGCTGGCGATGGCCAACGACCATCAATACGGCTTGTCTTCGGTGCTCTACACCGAGAACTACCGCACCGCGATGCGCGTGGCCAACGAGATTGAAGCCGGTGAACTGTACGTGAACCGCACGCCCGCTGATCCGTATCAAGGCTTTCATGCCGGCTGGAAACGCTCGGGCCTCGGCGGCGATGACGGCAAGCACGGCATGCTCGAATTCACGCAGACGCGTCTCGTCGTCATGAAGTATTGATACCTAACCAATCCAACGCACTCGAACATTTATAAAAACGGCGCTCATGGCGAGCAGCCGAAGGAGACTTCTTATGGAAAAGACCCTGGCCGGCATTGCGCCGTCAATCGCAGATACAACCCGTGCGCAGCGATACATGCAGCTCCTGCTGCTGGTGATTGCCGCGGGCGCGATCTATCCGCTTCTGTATTTGCGTCAGGTCTACCAGACGCCGATGCTCGAGTTTTTTCACATCGACAATAGCCAGCTCGGTTATCTGTATTCGATACTCGGCACCGTTTTCCTGATCAGCTATTTGCCGAGCGGCTGGCTTGCCGACCGCATCGCACCGCGTTTCCTGATCTGCTTTTCGTTGATCGCGACCGGCGGGCTCGGGCTCGTTTATTCGACCGCCCCCAGCTTCCCCGTTTTACTCGCTGTGTTCTGCTGCTGGGGACTGACGACGGGCCTGACGTTCTGGGCTTCCATCCTGAAGCGGGTCAAGACCATTGCAGCGCACGACGAACAAGGCCGGTTCTTCGGCTTGCTCGACGGCGGACGCGGTTTGATCGAAGCATTGCTTGCAACCGTCGCGCTGGTGATCTTCGCGACCGCTACCGAGAAGCACGGCCTGCCGACCGACGTAGGCTTCAAATACGTCGTCTACCTGTATTCGGGCGTCTGTATTGCGCTGGGATTGCTGATGGCGCTGGTGAAAGAACCGCCCGCAACGGCGCAGGAGAAACAGCAAGCAGCAGACAATCTCAAGCAGGACCACTCGCTGTGGCGCGACCTCCTCACGCTGATGCGTATTCCGCAACTCTGGCTGATGGCAGCCATTGTGTTCTGCGGTTATCAGATCTTCTGGGCAACTTATAGCTTCTCCGCTTACCTGCAAGTCGGCGACCTGAAGATGACCGTGGTCATGGCCGGCACGCTCACCACGCTCAAGCTCTGGATGCGCCCCATTGGCGGTATTGGCGGCGGTTATCTCGGCGATCGTTTCTCCACGCTTGGCGTATTGACCAGCGCGCTGTTTCTCGCCGCGCTCGGACTGGTCGCACTGGTCGTGCTGCCCACCCTCGGACATATCGATCCGCGTGCGGGCATTGCAATCATCGCCGTCGTGGTGCTGCTGATCGGCATCCTGACGTACGCCATTCGCGGACTCTACTGGTCGCTGCTCGATCAATGCGGCATTCCACTGCGTATCACCGGCCTGGCAATTGGCCTTGTTTCGCTGATCGGTTATTCGCCCGACGTGTTCCTGCCGCTCGTGAACGGCTGGACTACTGAGCATTTCCCCGGCCTCCTCGGCTACCAGTTCTATTTCTCTTACATCGCTGCGATCAGCGTGATCGGCGGCATCGCCGCACTCGCACTGAAGCGCATGCGCACGACCGTTGCAAAGGACGCCCTCCAATGAAAATCGTCTCTCTCGAAACGCATTTCGTCGCCGTACCGCCGCCGCATTTAGGCGGCATGTACTGGATCTTTGTGAAGCTGAAAACGGCTTGCGGGATTGAGGGCGTGGGCGAAATCTATTCGGCGACGTTCCATCCGAAAGCGATGGCGCACATTATCGACGACGTGTTTGGACGTTATCTGCAAGACCACAATCCGCACCACGTGGAGCGTTTTTTCCGCGAAGCGTATTCGAGCGGCTTCACGCAACGCCCCGACCTCACGATGATGGGCGTCGTCAGCGGGCTTGAGATGGCGTGCTGGGACATTATCGGCAAGGCAGCGGACAAGCCGGTGTATGAACTGCTGGGCGGTTTGGTCAATGAACGTCTGCGCTCGTACACATATCTTTACCCGAAGAACGCCGCGGGCGAATACGACTACGACGACGTCGATCTCGCCGCTGAATGTGCTGTGCAAAACGCGGATCGCGGCTTCACCGCGGTCAAGTTCGATCCCGCCGGTCCGTACACCGCGTATTCGGGCCATCAGCTTTCGCTCGACGTTCTTGAACGCTGCGAGACCTTCTGCAAGCGCATTCGCGAGGCGGTCGGCAATCGATGCGACCTGCTGTTCGGTACGCACGGGCAGATGGTTCCGTCGTCCGCTATCCGGCTTGCGCAACGCCTTGAAAAGTACGACCCGCTATGGTTCGAAGAGCCCGTCCCGCCCGGTCAGGAAGACGCCATGGCGCAAGTCTCCCGGCATACCAGCATCCCCATTGCGGCAGGCGAGCGGCTCACGACCAAGTATGAATTTTTCAAGCTGCTGCAAGTGGGTGCGGCGTCCATTTTGCAATTGAACGTGGCGCGCTGCGGCGGTTTGCTTGAGGGCAAGAAGATCGCCGCCCTTGCCGAAGTCTATTACGCGCAGATCGCACCGCATTTGTACAACGGGCCCATTGGCGCCGCCGCAAGCATCCAGCTTGCCGCCTGCACGCCCAACTTCCTGATCCAGGAAAGCATTGGCACTTGGGACGGTTTTCACGCCGAGATCCTCAAGACGCCGATTCAATGGGAAGACGGTTATATCGTGCCGTCGAAGGCGCCTGGACTGGGCGTGGAATTGAACATGGACGTGGTGCGTGCGCACTCCCCTTACACCGGCGAACGTCTGCATCTGCAGATGGCGTCCAAGCCTGCCGATGTCCGGGATTTTTCTCCGGCCAAAGGCTGAGGTTGAGCACATAACATGACTTACGACTACATCATCGTTGGTGCGGGATCGGCTGGCTGCATTCTCGCCGAGCGGCTGTCCGCGTCGGGACAATACTCCGTGCTCGTGCTCGAAGCGGGCGGCAAGGCTGACTCGTTCTGGTTCAAGATTCCAGTCGGGTTTGCGAAGACGTACTACGATCCGGGCTGCAACTGGATGTATTACACCGAGCCGGAAGCAGAGTTGGCGGACCGGAAAATCTATGCGCCGCGCGGCAAGGTGCAAGGCGGGTCCGGTTCCATCAACGCGATGATCTACGTACGCGGCGCGCCACGTGATTTCGACGACTGGGCGGCGGCCGGCAACGCGGGCTGGTCGTATAAGGACGTGCTGCCGTATTTCCGCAAGCTGGAGACCCACGAGGCCGGCGACACCGCCGTGCATGGCGCGAGCGGCCCGATCCACGTGACATCGATGAAACGCGGCATCCACGCCATTACGCGTCACTTCCTCGATGCCTGCGATGAACTCAAGGTTCCGCGCAACGACGACTTCAACGGCGCGAAGATCGAAGGCGCCGGCGTCTACGATGTGAACACGCACAAGGGTCAACGTGCGTCGAGCAACGTCGCGTATCTGGAACCGGCGTTGAAGCGCTCGAACGTGCATATCGAACATAACGCGCTGACTTCGCGTGTACTGTTCAACGGACTTCGCGCGACGGGGGTCGAGGTATCGCAGAACGGCGTCAAGCGGACGTTCCACGCAGGGCGCGAAGTGCTTTTGTGTGCGGGTGCGGTCGACACGCCCAAGCTGCTGCAACTCTCGGGCATCGGCCCGAAGGAACTGCTCGCGCGCCACGGGATTCCCCTTCTGCATGCGCTGCCCGCCGTCGGCCAGAACCTGCAGGATCATCTCTGCGCGAGCTACTACTATCGCGCGAATATGCCTACGCTGAACGGCGACTTCGGTTCGCTTCTCGGCAAGCTGAAACTCGGGCTGCAGTACCTGCTGACACGCAAGGGACCGCTTGCGATGAGCGTGAATCAGGCCGGCGGTTTCTTCAGCACCGACCCTGCCAGCCCGCTCGCGAACCTGCAGCTTTACTTCAATCCGTTGTCGTACCGGATTCCGAAATCGAACCGCTCGCAGCTCACGCCCGAGCCGTATCCCGGCTTCCTGCTTGCGTTCAACCCGTGCCGTCCGACGAGCCGCGGATCGATCGAGATCGCATCGGCCGATGCGAAAGATGCCGCGCTGATTCACGCGAACTATCTGACGACGCAAAAAGACATAGATGAAGTGATCCAGGGCAGCCGGCTGATCCGTTCGATCATGCAGGCCCCGGCGTTACGCGCGGTGACTGTGGAAGAAACGCTGCCCGGCGCGTCAGTCGTGCCCGATGGCGACGACGCCGCCATGCTGCAGTATTTCCGCGAGAACAGCGGCTCGATCTATCACCTGTGCGGATCGTGCGCGATGGGCCCGGACCCGCAGACCGCGGTAGTCGATGAGCGTCTGCGCGTGCATGGCATCGAGGCATTGCGGATTGTCGACGCGTCCATTTTCCCGAACGTCACGTCCGGCAATATCAATGCACCGGTAATGATGGTGGCGGAAAAAGGCGCGCAAATGATTCTCGCCGATGCCGCCGCGCCCAGCTTCGTTCAACGCGAAGCGCTTGCCGCTGCTTCGGCCTGAAGCCACTGCTGGAACAGCCGCTGCGTCCCGCTTGCACGCTGCTCGGGACGCAGCACGAACCAGTACGACTGGCGCCCTTCTATCTCTACATCCAGCACCTGCCGCAATTGCCCGGACGCCAGTTCTGCCGCGATCATGTGGCGATCGGCAATGGTGATGCCCATGCCGTCGATAGCGGCTCGTATCGATAAATCGAGCAGGTCGAATTCGTGACCATTGTCCGTGTCGACGCCTTCAATGCGCGCAGCGTCCAGCCAGTGCTGCCAGGTCAGGTACCGCTGATCTTCGCCCGATAGAACATGCAGCAGGGTAAAACGGTTCAGATCCACCGGGGCATCCACGCCTTCGCGATCCAGCAGCACGGGCGACGCCACCGCTATATGCCGCTCGTGCATCAGCAAGGTACTTTCGAGGTTATTCCATTCGCCATCGCCGAAACGCACCGCGCAATCGAGGCGGTTCGAATCTGTAATGCCATCGTCCACGCGCGTCGTGATGCTCAGGTCGAGTTGCGGAAACGCTTCGCGCAGGCGCCCTAGACGCGGCACCAGCCAGCGTGCCGCGAAGGTTGGCGGAACGTTGATGCGCAAGCGGTTGACATCGTTTTTCTGGCTGATCGCGCGGACCGTCAATTCGATCTTGTCGAAGGATTGCTGCAATGCGCGCAGCAGCACGCGCCCGCTCGGCGTGAGGACAAGATGCTGGTGACGGCGGGAAAACAGCGTCTCGCCGAGCTGCTCTTCCAGTTGCCGGACCTGACGGCTGACCGCGCTTTGCGTAACGTTCAGCAGCTCGGCTGCACGGGTGAAACTGCCGGTGGTACCGGCCGCCTCGAAGGCTTTGAGCGCATTCAGCGCGGGCATTTTACGTTTCACGATGGATCGGAAAGGTCGTTGTTTCGTTAGCACGCGAGCTCCGGGGCAGGGAGCGTCAGTTGAGCGGGTGTTCGCGTGATCTTACTCAGCCATCCGCTTGAATTGTCGCGATTTGACTTCCTCGCGCCGGATCGACCGAATACAGGTGCGCCATTATCCGTTCATTGCACGCCCGTGCATGCTGCAGCGCTCCCCCTATCCGACGATGAGATCCCTGGACCGAATTCATTTCAGCCAGCGGTCATGGGCCCAAAATCGGTTGCTCGTTGAAGCAATGCTGTAGCGGTGAGGCCTGTGGCATGACCCTTGCTCGCAAACGAACACGCATACGCTGGATTCACCTCAGGCTCTCATGACCGAAACGATATGGTTTCTCGTCGTCGGCGGTGTTCTCATTTTCATGGGGCTTGCC
Source organism: Caballeronia sordidicola (assembly GCF_000729995.1). Taxonomy (GTDB): domain Bacteria; phylum Pseudomonadota; class Gammaproteobacteria; order Burkholderiales; family Burkholderiaceae; genus Caballeronia; species Caballeronia sordidicola_A. The sequence goes on from NZ_JNFG01000001.1 coordinate 15,433, forward strand.
AGTTCGACGTTCAAACACCTGCCGATCAGCAGCGCCATGGTGTATCTCGCCATTGGTTTCGGGCTGGGTCCGTTTGGTATCGGCCTGCTGAAAATCGATCTGCTCGGCGATGCCACCTTGCTGCGCCGGATTACCGAAGTCGCCATGCTCGTCTCGCTATTCGCGATCGGCCTGCGCCTGCGCGTACCGCCCACCGACCGCATCTGGCTGCTGCCCGTGCGCCTTGGTCTCGTCGCGATGGTGGCGACGGTCGCCATCATGACGCTCGCAGGCGTCTATCTGCTGCACATGAACTGGGGACCCGCGTTGCTGATTGCCGCCATGCTAGCCCCCACGGATCCCGTACTCGCCCACGACGTGCAAGTGCAGGTCCCCGGCGATATCGACCTACTGCGCTTTTCGCTCACCGGCGAAGGGGGATTGAACGACGGAATCGCGCTGCCGTTTGCATTGCTGGGGATTGCGATATGCAACTACGAGGCGTCGCCCAAGCAGGCCCTGAGCTGGCATTTCGCCAGTGATGCCATCTGGGGTGTTACCGGTGCATTGGCCGTGGGCTGGCTGCTGGGTGACCTTGCGGTGCGCCTGATTGCGTGGCTGCGCACTCGCCATAGCCTGGCCCTTGGACCTGAGGGTTTTTATGCGCTGGGCTTGATCGCGCTCGCGTATGGCGTCGCCGAATTGATCCACACGTATGCGTTCCTGGCCGTGTTCGCGGCGGGCCTTGCGATGCGGCGTGTCGAGCAAAAAGCGAGCGGCGACAAGTCGGCGCATGAAGCGGTTGGCGTTATCGATACCGAAGACGTCGGCGCGACCGCCTCAGATCCGGACCGAGCGCATGCGTTTGTCGCGGAACGGGTGCTCGGCTTCACGATAGAACTCGAGCGAATCGCGGAAGTTGCGGTCATGCTGATGGTGGGCAGTGCGCTCGCCACCGTGTGGGACCGGCTGTTTACGTGGCAAGGCGCTGCGGTGGTCGGGCTATTGTTTTTCGTGGCGCGGCCGGTGTCGGTGCAGGCTTCGCTGCTGGGGTCATCGGCGACGGGCTCGCAACGCCTGCTCACCAGCTGGTTCGGAATTCGCGGCGTCGGGTCGTTTTATTACCTGATGTACGCATTGGAGCGCGCTCCTCGTAGTGCGGTCGAACCGCTTGCGCCGCTGGTGCTGGGAGTGATCGCGGCGTCGGTAATCCTGCATGGCATTACGTCGACGCCGCTGATGAACCGGTATAGCAGGTAGGTTGTCGCCCAAGAGCCCAAGAGCTCGGGCGAAAAACCACCCGCACGGGTCAGGCCGCCTGAAGTTGCCGGACAACGCCCAGCGTGCTCGCACCCTCGTACAACTGTCCGAACCGGTTTGCCAAAAACGCTTCCAGCGGGACCTGTTCCTGACGGATAAAACCGCTCTGCGGCAACACGCCTTCCCGGAACAGATCCAGTTCCGCGCAGATCGCGCCGGCCGTCGTGATTTGAATGGCGCTCATCGGCACCCCGCATACGTTCTTCGCGAAGATCTTGCGCGTGAATACATCCTGCACAAGACGGCCGTCGCGCATGCCTGTTGCCGTGACGAATACCAGCACCACGTCCTGCGCCGTAGCCGGCACCGCGCGCCGCAACATCGCCTTCAATCCGTCACGGTCACTCGACATGCGCAAGTCGTCGAGCAGGAACTTCATCAGCTCGCGATGGCCCGGATAACGCACCGACTTGTAATCCAGCGTTTCCACCTTGCCGGCCAGCGTTTCGCATAGCGTACCCAATCCGCCCGATGTATTGAACGCCTCGTACTCAGTGCCATCGAGCGAAAAATGCTCCAGCCCTTCCAGCGGCTGCACCCATTGCGTACTGCCGTCGCGGATAGCCTCGCACGGCTGGCAATATTCGTTGATCAACCCATCGATGCTCCAGGTCAGGTTGTATTTCAACGCATTCGTCGGAAACTCAGGCAACGCGCCAACCCGCATCTTGACTTCGCGCACCTCGGCGAAGCGCTTCGCCAGGTCGTGCGCCACGATGCCGATAAACCCCGGCGCCAAACCGCATTGAGGCATGAAGGCGTGGCTGGAGTCGTCGGCGATCGCGCGAATCGCATGGGTCGCCCGCACGTCTTCAGTCAGGTCGAAGTAATGCACGCCGGCCGCTTTCGCCGCCGTTGCCACGGTCACGGCGAGGTAATACGGCATTGCGTTGAGGAGTGCGTCGAAGCCTTGCAGCGCGAGACGCAGCGCGTTGGCATCGGCGGAATCGACGCGGCGGGTGGGAATACCCTGCGCTTCAAGCAGTTCGAGCGCGTGGGTATCGCGGTCGAAAACGACTACGTCGTAGTCGCCGGTTTCACGCAGCAAATGAGCAATGCTCTGGCCAATCAGGCCGGCGCCGATGAGGGCTATTTTCATGTTTATCTCCTTGATGGGCGGTCGAGAGGCAAATCTCCGACCACCAGTTTAGGAGCGCATGAATATTGATAAAAGACACAAAATGATGCGAATCGACTATCAGTTTCGACGTTTTGACGATTCGATGCGACAAACTGTATGAAATCGCGTCGTTGACCCTGTCGAACGAGCCGCTTAACCCAAGCCGCCGCGATCAACCTTGCGAGCAAGAATGATTGAGGTCGTCGTGCGTTCGACGCCTTCCAGGCCGCCGATTTCATCGAGGAGATCGTTCAGCCGGTCCGGGGAATCAGCACGCAGCCACGCGACATAATCGAACTCGCCACTCACTGCGCAAAGCAGTTGCATCTCGGGCATCCTGGCGAAACGCTTCTGCACATCGCGACCATACTTCGGCGCCAGCTTGATGCCCACGTAGGCCTGGATGCTGGCGTCGAGCACGTCTTGTCCGAGCCGCACGCCATACCCTGCTATCACGCCGGTCTTCTCGAGCCGCGCAAGCCGGGCGATCACGGTCGTGCGCGCAATGCCGAGTTGACGCGCGAGTTCGGACACGCTTTCACGGGCGTTCACCTGCAAGGATGCAACAAGGTTCCGGTCGATGTCGTCGAGCTGATCGAGGCGCGGCGGTCGCATGGGGCGTGATCCTTTGTTTGATTTTGTTTGAGCGTGACAAAAGCATGAAACAGCAGAGCCATTAAAACACGGGCGCATCAAACTGCGGCCGCCCCTGCTTCTTGGTTAAACTCCTACCGCTGTGAACCCGGCTTGCTCCCGGGTTTCATCTTCAACGCGTTTTTTTCGCAGACGTATCGGTTGTAAGCAGTTGTGGCAACTCAAGCAACGTCGCGCGCTAACATGATATTAATAGCGGCGTCGGCCAAACATCACACGTTATCTTTTCGTGTATTGCTTGCCCCTTCTCAATGGACCCAAGGTGTCACCCATGAAAAAAACATTCGTTGCACTGGCTGCCTCGCTGGCCCTCTCCACGGCTTTCGCCCAATCGTCCGCTCCGGCTGCGCCCGCCGCGCCCGCAGGCGCATCGACGCCGGATACGGCACGCGGCCAGGCGCGTGAAGCACGCGTCGAGCAACGTATTTCGGAACTGCATGCCAAGCTCAAGATCACCCCTGCGCAGGATGAGCAATGGAACAAGTTCGCCGACGTCATGCGCGACAACGGCCACACGATGGGCGATCTGTACCGTCAACGCATGGCGCTGGGCGACAACACGAGTGCGCTCGACGACATGAAGCAGTACGAGCAGATCACCCAAGCACACGCGGACGGCACGAAACATCTGGTCGATGCCTTCGAGCCGCTGTACGCGAGCCTTTCGCCCGAGCAGAAGAAACTCGCCGACGCAAGCTTCCACCAGTCGGGCAAACCGGGCGAGCACAAGGGCCGCGCGCCGCATCGCAAGGCGCCGGCAGCCGCAGCGGCTGATGGTGCTTCGACCACCAAGCCCTGAGTATTCCGGTAACGGCGCGATCTGAAGACCGGACTTCTTGCAGCTGATGTGCGTGAGCACGTGGAAAGGCGCCCGTATCGTGGTTTCGATGCGGGCGCTTTCACATTGCGATATGCATAGCAGCGAGCTTGGCGTTACGATCGCGGATTATTATCGTCTCAGCGTTTCCATTACATCCGCATGACACAAATCACCCTTACCCGCCTCGACCTTACTGCTGACCCCGCCGCACATCGCGTGGTGAAAGACGAAACCGTCGCGGTCCAGTTTGCTGAAGAACCCGGCTCGCTGATGAGCCTGGAAGGCCCGAACCGCTATGCTCCGGGCGATGCATTGATCACGGGCGCTACCGGTGAGCGCTGGGTGGTATCGCGGGATCGATTCGATGCAAAGTACGTCGCGCACGACGGCGTCACGCATGGCCATGCCGGGGCGTACCGCAACGTACCGGTCGCGGTCCTCGCGAAGCAAATGCACGAAGCGTTTTCAATCGCGCGTTCTGAAGCCGGCGATGTGCTTCACGGCGAAGCGGGTGATTGGGTCATGCAATACGCGCCGGGCGACTACGGGGTAGTCAAGGCGGTCCGTTTCGCGAAGGTGTACAAGCGCGCTTGATAAGCACGCTTTGTAGCCACGCCAAGCCGGGCTACTTTGCGCCCTGACTCACGCAAAATCCTCGCCTATATCTATCTCCACCGTGCGCGGCACGGTTTCTCCGCCCGCATACATCTCCTCGAGCGAGCCGAGCGTCGCTTCCACATAAGCACGCAGCACTGCATAACTGCGCGCGTGCATGCGCGGCGGCATCGCCCTGTAACGCGCGAGTGCGGCGGGATCGAAACGGATATCGATGGCAATTCGGCGCGCCGTTGCGCCGAAGCGCATCGCCACGTAATGAATCACGAGCGAAAGCTGGCCGTCGTCGCCCGGGCGCTCAGAGAATTGCGTCTGCTCCGGAAACAGATCGCTGACCACGCGCGCCAGTAATTCGATATCGGCACTCGCGCAGTCGTATTGATATTCGTCGTCCATCTCAGTCTCCGGCCTTTGCACCTGATACACCCGCCACGCGCGCCGCTCGATTCGCGGCCGCCGCCACGCCCAGGAAATAGCGCCGCAGCGCACGCATCACGATCAACCCGAACACGAGATACACGGCGTCGGCGGCGAGCAGCGGAATCAGGCGCGCCTGATACAGCGCAACCGGCAACGCGATCAGCGCGTGCGCGACGATCATGAACGGCAGCGTGAAGCGGAAACGCTCACGCAGCATGTGCCACATTGCAACCGACAATCCCACCTGGAACACGAACGCCGACGCCCGCTCGACCAGGAACAACGCGGCCGTTTCCGGCGCGAGACTGCCGAGCACGGCGTGCAACCGCAGCAGAGACTCAGCCGGGACGCTCGTGAAATATTGATCGAGCATGCCGCGATCGGCAAGCAGCGCGTAAAGGATCCACTGCAGTTGCACCAGCACGCCAACGAGCCATGCTTCCGCCCCGCCGTGGCCGATTCCATAACCCAGCGCCGTGCCCGGGCGCTGCAATGAGGCGGGATCGCGCCTGATCAGCCATTTCATGCCGGCGTAGCGCCCGACTTCTTCGCAGATACCCGTCGCAAGCGCACCGTAGATCAAGAAAGTGGCCGGATTCAGCAGCAGGCCGACCGTGGTTGCGTTGCTCAGGACGAGCCCGTGCAGGCCGCGTTCGATCACCATCGAAAACAGAGCGAAGACCGCGATCCCGACAATCACGTCGCGCCGCTCGAAACCAAAGCGGGGTTTCGTCTTGCGATACAACCAGATAGGCAACGCGGCAATCAGCAGCGTCGCGAGGGTGATACAGACCAGCGCTAAGGCACTTACCATTAATTAAATTTCCTCAAAACTATGTACTGCCGCGTGGTGTTGGTGCAGATGTCGATGCCCGCACGACCAGTTCGCCCGGCAGAAGGCATTCTCGCGGCGCCACGACCGCGCCTTCTATGCGCTCGTGCAGGAACTCGACGGCGCGCTCGCCTATGGTATAGGTCGGCTGGCGCACGGTCGTCATGCCGGCGAGTTCGGCCCACTCGGAGTCATCGATACTCATCAGCGCCACTTGTCGCTGCCAGTCGGCGCCATGACGCTCCTTCAGATGCAGCGCGAGACGCAATGCTACCGGCGCGTTCGCCGCAAACAGCGCTACGCGGCGGTTCCGCCGTTGCGCGGCGTCAATACGCCCATCGATTTCGGCGAGGGTTTCGTCATTATCCAGATCGAGCACGATCGTGGCGCCTGAAACGTCTGATACGCCTGACGCTCCGGAAACGCCGAGCGCGCCGATAGTGTCACGAAATGCCGCTTCGCGCACGCGTCGCGAGCTGACCTGCGCGTACGGCTGGACGATAAACAGCAGTTCGTCGAAACCCTGATTCACCAGATGCTGGACCGCCATCCGCACCGCTTCGATGTTGTCCAGTCCGACCATGTCGGTGATGACCCCTTCCACCGAGCGGTCCACCAGCACGACCGGCACACCGCCGCGAGTGAGCGTTTCCAGCGTCTCTTCTTTCACACCAAGCGCATTCACGATCACGCCTTCCACGCGATAGGTGCTCAGCAGTTGCAGGTATCGCCGTTCAAGATCAATCTCGTTCGCCGCGTGGCAGATCAGCGGCATATAACCATACGCGTGACAGGCCGCCTCCACGCCCTGCAGCACTTCAACCGAGTAAGGATTCGTCAGGTCCGCGACCAGCATCCCGACCAGCCGATTGCGCCCTCGTTTGAGGCCGCGTGCCATCTGGTTCGGGCGGTAATCGAGCTTCGCGATCGCCTCTTCTATGCGCTCGCGCAATTCCGTCGACAACACGCCCGTCTCGCCGTTCAGATAACGCGAGATGCTGGTCTTGCCGGTGCCGGCTTCGCGCGCGACGTCAGTGATGGTCGCGCGCCGGTCATTCGAAAAGTTGTCTCTTGCCATGTTCTCGTTCGACATCCGATAAAAACAAAGCGCGCCACGGCGCGCTTAGTCCTTTGCAGCAAGCTTGGCGATCAAGCCGCTCAGCGCCTCAATGCTTCCGGATTCACCATGTTGTTCGTCAGCGTGCCATTCAGCGCACCGATCAAATTCTCAGCAGCGTTCTTATTCATCGCGTGGCGGGTTTCGTGCGTGGCCGAGCCGATATGCGGCAGCGCCACCACGTTCTTCATCTTGAGCAATGGCGAGTCGGCGGGCAGCGGTTCTTTCACAAACACATCGAGGCCTGCACCGAGGATCGTACCGTCCTGCAGTGCTTGAATCAGCGCATCTTCATCCACCGTCGGTCCGCGCGATGCGTTGATCAGGATCGCGCTGCGTTTCATCTTCTTCAGTTGCTCAGCGCCGATCAGGTTGCGCGTTTCAGCGGTCAACGGGACTTGCAACAGCACAAAGTCCGAGGTGGCCAGCAGTTCGTCGAGCTCGACTTTCTTCGCGCCGTAATCGCGTTCAGCCTGCGCATTCGGGCTGCGGTTCGTGTACAGCACATTCATCCGGAAACCGAGCGACGCACGCCGCGCAACCGCACCGCCAATGCGCCCCAGCCCGATGATACCGAGCGTCTTGCCCTGGACATCGACACCGAAACAGTCTTCGCCAATGCTCTTCGTCCACTTGCCTGCCTTCACCCACTCCGCCAATTCGACCACGCGGCGCGCGCTTGCGAGGATCAATGCGAAGACTGTATCCGCCGTCGATTCCGTCAGCACGTCCGGCGTGTTCGTGAGCACGATGCCGCGGCGGTTCAGGTCGGCGATATCGAAGGCATCGAAGCCCACGGAAACCGTCGCTAGTGCTTTGAGCTTCGTCGCCCCTTCGAGCATGGCCGGTGTGATCTGCACGCTTGCGCCGATCGCGCCATCGGCCTCTTTCAATGCCGTGACGAACGCGTCATGCTGCTTCGGGTCAACGGTCGTGACATCCGCGTGTTCCTGCAGATACGCAAGCACGTCCGCGGGCAATGGCTTATACGCGACGATTTTCTTTTTCATCGAAACAGGTCCTGTGGAGTCAAGAAGGTTATGTGTCTCTAATGTCTCTAGCGTATCAAGCACGTGTGGCCAGTTTAGCGGCGGCTGCGATCGGCTGCGGTTTCACGATCAGCGTCAGTATCACGGCTGCCACCAGCGCAGCGCTCATGAACACATACGACGCTGCCGGTGACCCCGTCGCGCCGTTCAGGTACCCGACCACATACGATCCGACAAACGATCCAAGCGCGCCCATGCTGTTGATCAGCGCCATGGCGCCGCCCGCCACGTTCTTCGGCAACAACTCGGGCACGATTGCGAAGAACGGGCCGTAAGGCGCGTACATGGCGGCACCGGCGATCACGAGCAGCGCATAGGAGCCCCAGAAACTTGTCGATCCAAGCAAGTACGATCCCGCGAAAGCGAATGCGCCGATCAGCAGGAACGGCCATACGAACAACTTGCGGCGCTCGAGTTTGTCGGACGCCCACGAGGCAGCAATCATCGCAATGGTCGCAGCAAGATACGGCACGGCCGACAGCCAGCCCGTCTCGACCATGCCGAACGTGGAAGCGTTCTTGAGGATCGACGGCAGCCACAACACGAAGCCGTATACACCGATGCTCCAGCAGAAATACTGCGCGGACAGCTTGATCACCGCGGGCGACTTGAACGCCTCGCTATAGTTCTTGACCGGTTTGATTGCCGCTTGTTCCGCGCGCAGCGTATTGTCCAGATCGCGTTTTTCCTGCTCGGACAGCCACTTAACCTGCGCCGGCTTGTCCTGCACGATGAACCACCAGATCACCGCCCAGATGATCGCCGGCGCGCCCTCGACCACGAACATGTGGCGCCAGCCGAACGAGTTGATCAGGTAACCCGATACCACCGACATCCACAGCACCGTCACCGGATTGCCCAGGATCAGGAAGGTGTTGGCGCGCGATCGCTCGGATTTTGTGAACCAGTTGGAGATGAAGATCAGCATCGCGGGCATCACGGCCGCTTCCACGACACCGAGCATGAATCGCAGCACCATCAGCGAAGGGATGTTGGTGACCACGCCAGTCAGCGCGGCGCAGCCGCCCCACAGGATCAGGCTCACGAACACGAGCTTCTTCACACTGCGACGCTCGGCGTAGATCGCGCCGGGAATCTGGAAGAAGAAATAGCCGAGGAAGAACAATGCGCCGATCAGCGACGCCAACCCTTTGCTGATGCCGAGATCGTGATTGATACCGGCCGCCGACGCAAAGCCGAAGTTCGCACGGTCGAGATACGCGAGGCTGTACGTGATGAATACGATCGGCATGATCGTCCACCAGCGGCGCACCGCGAGCTTGGCTGTACTGGTGTTGACACTGGCTGATTGCATGATTGTCTCCGTCCTTGGCTTTTTGCTCTGTGATGGGGCTATGAAGCGGCTTTATAAGGCGACGTTGGCTGCCGCGACGTTGGCTTGTTCCAGCGCATCGAGTTCGCTGCGGGTCGGCAGACCTTCGCTATCGCCGATTACCTGGATCGCCAGTGCGCCGATGCGGTTGCCGCGTGTCAGCGCGTGCCGCACGTCGCGCCCTTCCAGCAGCGCGCTCACCACGCCGACGGCGAAACCATCGCCGGCGCCGACTGTATCGACGACATTTTTCACCGGGATCGCCGGCACCGTGCCTTCGTCGTTATCCACGGTCCGGAAGTACGCGCCTTGCGCCCCGAGCTTCACCACCACGCCCTTCGCACCTTGATCCAGATAGAACCGCGCGATGTCCTCAGGCTTCGTGAAACCCGTCAGGATCTTGCCTTCGCTGACACCCGGCATCACCCAGTCCGCCAGCGCGGCCAGCGCGTTCAGCGATTCCGCCATCGCTTCCTGTGATGGCCAGAGCGTGGGACGCAGGTTCGGATCGAAGGAGATGGTCTTGCCGGCCTTGCGCATCTCGCGCGCCATGTGAAAACCAAGTTCACGTGAGCTCGCCGAAATGGCCGGCGCGACGCCCGTCAGATGCAAATGGCGAGCGCCCAGCACGTAATCGGCTACGTAGTCGTCCAGCGACATATGGCTCGCCGCTGACCCTTTGCGAAAGTATTCGATCGCCGGATCGCTGCCGTCGTCATTCTTCGATTTGAGCTGGAAAGCGGTCGGATAACGGTCGTCGATGGTGACGCAACCCGCGTCGATGCCTTCCTGCGCGAGCACATCGAGCACGTATCGGCCGAACGAATCCTTACCCACACGGCTCATCCAGCCGACCTTGAAACCGAGTCGCGACAAACCGATCGCAACGTTCAGGTCCGCGCCGGCCACGCGCTTGATGAACTGGCCGACCTTCGCGAGATCGCCGGTCTCGACGGCGACGAACATCGTCATGGCTTCGCCGTAGGTCACGACATCGAGAGAGGTTTTCATAAGCGGTCCTTCGTCATTCATTGATGGGATATGCAGCTGATTTTCAGGCCGATTTCAGGCCGATTCGAGTTGTTTGACGTAGCGCGCAGCATCGGCGGCGAGATTGTCCTGATCGAATGGAAATTCGATGCCGCGCGCAACGCCGGCCGGCAGACAAGCCAGCAATTCGGCGAAGTGCGCATCGTCGGTTGCGGGCGCCGTTGCGAAACGCCGGGCGCCTTCGCCCTGCACCGCCTTGCAATGCACGTAGCCCACGAATTTGGTCAGGCGCCTCGCTGCTTCGAGCGGATCTTGTTGCGCCCAGCGCCAGTTGCCGGTATCGAAAGTCATAGAGAGCGTGTGCGAGCGAGTGTCCAGCGCCTCGAACAACGTGGAGAACGCATCGATTGTGCCGCCCGCTTTCATTTGACCGTTTTCGACGACAACCTGCGCGGTGGAATTTCGGATGCCGCTAATCAGGCGATCGAGCGTCGAGGGATCCGTCGCCGTGCCGGCGCTTTCTGACCCGCCGAGCTGGAATTTGACGATACGCGCATCGAGCGCAGCGGCTTCGTCCAGGGTTTGCTCCATCGCGGATTCATCGAGGGCGCCGGTATCGTCGAAAAGCGTCGCGGGGGTGGAATAAACGGGCCAGATGCCGGCCGTACGGATCCGCTGACCGAGTTCATACAGGGAAGCGGGCTGGGATTGAGCCTTATAAGAGAACAATTCGCGGCGGACTTCGAAACCAGCCGCGCCGGCTTTTGCCGCCACTTCCGCCCAGGCTGCATGGCCGTCGCGGCGGATCGTTTCCGCGCCAAATGCGCTCGCCACGATAACGACAGGGACGGTCGCATTCGCCCGGGTGTTTTTGATCAGATTTCCAGAATTGCCGTATTCCACAGTGGAATTTGCCTTTAACCGGCTAATGGAACCGGTTCCAAGAACGAATTTCAAAAAAGACGCGTGATGCGTCCGGATAATTTCGCATGATGCGCCGGGGGTTTGAGAGGCGCTATTCTGGAAATCCCTAAGAAAGCGGTATCCGCGTCGTTTGCACCGAAACGACTCCTAAATTTGGTCTCAGAAGATTAACGTGGAGCACCCGGCGGTCTCTGCTATCGGAACGCCGCGTGATCCATAAAGAACCGAAAAATCGACCGAAATCAATACCCCGCCGTGAATTGCGCTCGCCACCGGCCCAAGCTGTGACGTCGGACAGAGAATAGATGAACCGCGATTGCTCGCGCGTGCGTCTGACAGGCGAGTGTTCATCCGCCAACCCAAAGTGTCACTCTTTGTTCAATGACTTCATACCTATCTGGCTGCGAGTAAAGAGACAAGAAAAATTTGCAGCGACAACTTGAGGAACGCACGGCACTAAAGCTGTTTCCCAACCAGGCGAGATCTCCTCAAAGAAAATCGTCCATCATGAACCGCCGAATAGCACGAGATTTCAGCAAGCCCTCGCCCATCGCATCGAGCAATACCGCTGTCCTCACTTTATGACGACGACTCGTAGAAGAACGCTTTCTCCTCGTGACGGTCAGGCCTACTGACATAGCTCTCCATCAAGTCAACACGATCTAGGATAAATCCTATTTTGCCGGCAGAAGGTTACTTTCTTTATTACGCAACGTAAGCTATCTGACGTCTTAACGCTGTGAATCCCTGTCAACGTCTGCGCCTCACCTGCGACAACAATCCGGCCGGTTACGATGGGATTGCTGAATAAAGCGATGTGCATCTAATTGGAGTACTAAACGATAAAGCGAGATCGCTAAACATGACCCGCGCTGACATAGCGCAAAAGGTTGACACCCCAGATCGCGCTCGCGAATACCAAAAGCGCCCCACTTAGTAGTAGTGCAAGGTATAAAAATATGAAAAAGCAGGGACAAAAAAACTATCCAGAACAAGCCACCGGCATCTCTCTGCTGCGACGACCTAAAGGGCGCCGCTGGATTGCCAGCGCAGCCGGTGTATTCGTGTTAATCGCTCTAGCGGCATGTGGTGGAAACGGAGGCGTTGAAACGGATTCCGCAACGGCACCGAAACTGGACAAACTTGCAGCCAGCGCCAACGGTTCGAGCATGGACTCCGCGCAAATGTCGTCAGCGATAAACGAAAGCAGCATTGCTCCGGACTCGTTGACAGACCGTTTCATCGTCAAATACAAAGACGGGACGACCGAACGGAAAGCTCCCTCGACGATCCAGTCGAAATTTGATCGGCAGCGTGGCACCTTCCCTGCAAAGGCACGCCATCTGCGTCGCATGGGTATCGGAGCTGATGTTGTGACGACCGATCGAAAGCTGAATGCGAATGAAGCGAAAGCATTCATGCGGGTTATTGCCGCAGACCCCGACGTTGAGTATGTAGAACCCGACGTGATAATGTCGGCGCAAATGGTTCCAAACGATCCTGAATACATAAATCAATGGGACTAACTTCAAATCTGAAGCCGGGAACGAAAACTGCAGGAATTCGCGTTGAGGATGCTTGGGACATGACTAAGGGTTCGGGATCCGTAATTGCGATTGTGGACAGCGGCGTTACAAACCACAGCGATCTCAATCTTAATATCCTGTCCGGATACGACTTCACCCCTGACAATAATGGGGGCAATGGCAGTGATCCAGGCATCACAACCGAAACCTGTTCGGTCACATGGCACGGGACGCACGTCGCGGGCATCGCTGCCGCGTTAACAAATAACAGCGTTGGTATTGCAGGGGTAGCGCCGGCCGCTAAGGTTGTGCCAGTTCGAGTATTGAATGCATGCGGTAAAGGCTTCATGTCCAGCATTGCAGACGGCATTACTTGGGCAGCGGGCGGAAGTGTCCCTAATACGCCGGTGACTGCGCATCGTGCGAAGGTCATTAATTTGAGCTTGGGCGGTCTCGGGGACTGCGATAAAACAATGCAGAGTGCAATCGACTACGCGACTAGCGAAGGGGCGGTAGTAGTCGTAGCAGCAGGAAACAATGGTGTCGACGCGGCGTACTTTCAGCCTGCCAACTGTCGTAATGTGATCAGTGTTGGCGGGAGTGCTCCAGATGGCACCAATTACGGTTACTCGAACTACGGACCCGCGGTTGATGTTGCAGCACCCAGCACCTCAATCTTGTCCACGTACAACGACGGAACGTCTACACCTGGCGCCGAAGGGTATCGATACTTGACCGGTACGTCGATGGCCGCCCCATTCGTAAGCGGCGTTGTCGCGCTCGCGCAGTCAGTAGCTCCGACACCGTTGACTTACGCGGAAATGCGGACTTTGATCCAGCAAAACGTACAGCCGTTTGCTCCTAACACGCCGAATAATCCTATCGGGCAAGGAATTGTCGATGCAACGGCAACGGTCGCTGCTGCAAAGTCCGGAAACATCCCTATCGCGGCAGATTTCGCGTGCTCGCAAGCTGTCAACATAATGCAAGTGAAATGCAAAGACTTGTCTACATCCAGAGGGGGGGCGCCTATCTGCTCATGGGTCTGGAATTTCTACAAAGAATTCAGAGAAGATCAAGCTAATCGGACATACTCAAACTCCGTCGACCCCTACGCGAACTACGAAGACGCTGGCGAATATCTAATTCGATTAAAAGTCACGGATAGCAATGGCACCACTAGTACACTGACTCGTGCGGTTTCAGTGGTTGCCCCGACCGTCTTCTCCTTAGATTTTGATATACCGTATCTTGTCTCATTGCCTTCTTATGAGATGCGTTATCTCCAACTCGATATCCCAACTGGGCTAAAGAGCATGACGGTCAACCTTGTTCAAGGGAGAGCGAACGACGGAGCATGGCTCTTTCTCGCCCGGTCGCCAACTCCGATCGCGCCGTATTGCCAATCAGGTATGGGGAATAATCACCCTGCGGTCTGTAAAGTTACCAATCCAGTTCCAGGCCCCTATTTCGTTATCGTCAGCGGGACAACTGACCTCGAATCGGCGAAGCTCACCGCTACTTACGAGCAATAGCCCGTTGCAACTACTCCCCTCAGTGACCCCTCATATGGGTCACCGGGGCAGATCTTCATGCACTACTGACAAACAGAAAATGATGCTTGAGCAGGACACCCTCCAAGAAGGCCTTGATCTCATCGCCGCTCTATCGAAAAGCAACCTTATCAGCCAGCTTGAAGAAGCCGTCACGGACTTGAGAACGCGATTTGCCGATAATGCCAACGCGCTCAAGTCACTCGCATTCGTCTTGAACACAAACGATCGATTCGCGGAAGCGTGCAGTGTCGCGAGACAGGGACTAACCGTTGATCCGACGCATCCTTTGCTACATCACAATGCAGCGCGCTCGTTGGGCATTCGTGGCAGGACCATCGAAAGTCGGCCGTACAGTATGGAAGCCGCGCGGCTCTTGCCCGACAACCCGTATATGCAATTTCACTTAGCAGGGGTGCAGCTCGCACTCGGTGAATATGACGAAGGCTGGAAGCGTTATCGATGGTTCTATGAAATTCCCGGCGCCGCGCACCAACGGACTAGCCCCACATTTCCTGAGTGGAATGGCGAGCCTGTCGCGGGCTGCCAGTTCCTGCTTGTCGGCGAACAGGGATGCGGCGATCAAATACAGTTCCTGAGATTCGCCAATTGGTTAGTTTGGCAAGGAGCAACGGTTGATGTGCTGGTGAGTGAGCCGATAGCGGGCTTGGCAGCCAGCATGGATAGCGTGAGGGCGGTATTCACCACGATGCCGCCTGGCCCCTATACCTACTGGTGCCACATGCTAAGAATGCCGGAGCATGTGAAGCTTGATTTGCAGATGCTGCCTGTTGCAATGCCTTATCTCTCAGCAACACGGGATAAACAGCGCCATTGGAAAACTCGCATTGATGGCATGTCGCCGCCCGCAAGGCGGGTAAAGAATAGACGCGTCGGGATTGTGTGGGCGGGTAACTCTGCTCACCCGCTTGACCGTTTTCGCTCTATCCGGCTTGATACATTGAGGCCGCTATTTGCGCTCACCGATATAACCTGGTTTTCTGTACAAAAGGGCGACCGGGAATACGAGAGCGAATCGCTGTCGAATGAATTCGAACTGCACAACTTAGGTCCGGCTATCGACGACTTCACCGATACGCTGGCCATACTCCATTCACTTGATTTACTCATTACAGTAGACACGTCAGTGGCGCATCTTGCCGGCGCCGCTGCACTACCCGTCTGGACGTTCGTCGCCGCTAACACTGAATGGCGATGGCTAGTCGATAGAACAGATAGCCCGTGGTATCCGTCGATGCGACTATTTCGTCAGCATCAACTAGGCGATTGGGAAACCGTTATCGAGGAAGTGCGGTATGCATTGCAGGATGGGTTGAGCATGCACGACGCTGAGACTTGATTTTTCACACGCCCTTTGAGGTTTTGCAAAACCAAGGGCTCGATACAAATTCACTTCCCAGCCCCCTCCTCCACGCACAGCGCATAAAACCTCCCCGCCGCCCGCGACGCCGCCGCCCCGTGCGGCATCAGGATCGAAAACCGTCGCGTCAGCGGCTCCGGCGCAATTCGCAAGCGCTGCAGCGCGCCGTCCTCATGGCGCATCGACATCGCCGACACAAAACCAATTCCCATCCCCGCCCGCACCGCTTCCTTCACGCCCTCCACGCCCGCGATTTCCAGTGCAACGCGCATCTGCGCACCGGCCCGGGCGCATGCGCGCTCGACCAACTGGCGCACGCCGGATCCGCCCTCGCGCAAGACCAGCGAATGAGCGCACACCGCTTCCAGAGTCACCCCGCCGGCAATAGCCGCCAGCGGATGTCCACTCGGCGCAATTGCCACGATTTCGTCCTCGCGCCACGCCGTGACTTCGGTTCCCGGCGGCAAATCCGCGCCCACCGGCCCTTCGATCATCGCGATATCCAGCGAACCCAGCGTCGCGACGATTTCCGTCGTATTCCCGTTGATCGTGTGAACCGTCACATCCGGATGCTGCCGATGAAACTCCGCAATCAGATAAGGCAACAGGTAACTCGCCGGCGTCGTGCTCGCGCCAATCCTCAGCGTGCCGCGCTCGAGCCCCCGCAGCGCATTCCGGTACGCGCGCGCTTGGCCCACCGTCTCCCGGATTCGCGTCGCATAAACCGCGAGCTGTTCGCCGGCGGCGGTCAGCCGAATTCCGCGACCCTCGCGCTGATACAGCGGCTCGCCGAATTCGTCCTGTAACTGGCGCAACTGCCCCGAGACAGCCGGCTGCGACAAATGCAGCGCGAGTGCTGCCCGGCTGATATTGGAATGCTCGGCGACGGTGGCGAAGGTTATAAGCTGGTCTGGGGTCATTTGGGCATAACTATCGGCTAAGTGGATAGTTTACATCCTAAATGACGATTTTTCATATCGATATATCAATATTAGGATTAGAACATCGAACCAAAACGGAAAAAACCGTGAATTCCCTCGCTACCCCAGTCGCATCTCGTTCCGCTCCCGCCGCCGCTCCAGTCGGTCAAACGCGCGGTCACCTGAACGGCATCTTGTTCGTCGCGATGTTCGCCGCCGCCGTCACGCAACTGGCGGCGCTGCCCTTCGTCTCGAATCTGGGGCTCAGTCCGCTGATCGTCGGCATTGTCGCGGGAGCTATCTACGGCAACGCGCTGCGCGACGGCATGCCGGAAAGCTGGGCGTCGGGGGTGAATTTTTCGGCTCGCAAGCTGCTGCGCATCGCAGTCGGGTTCTTCGGGCTGCGTGTCAGCCTGCAAGAAATCGCGCAAGTCGGGCTGCCGGGACTGACGGTGTCGGTGCTGGTGGTGGTGAGCACGCTCGCCATCGGCACATGGGC
Source organism: Caballeronia sordidicola (assembly GCF_000729995.1). GTDB lineage: Bacteria > Pseudomonadota > Gammaproteobacteria > Burkholderiales > Burkholderiaceae > Caballeronia > Caballeronia sordidicola_A. The sequence goes on from NZ_JNFG01000001.1 coordinate 32,485, forward strand.
GGGCATGAAACTGATGAAACTCGACCGCGATACGGCTTTGCTGACCGCCGCCGGCAGCGCAATCTGCGGCGCCGCGGCGGTCCTCGCGTTCGAATCCACCTTGCAATCCGAGCCGCATAAGAGCGCGATGGCGGTCGGAAGTGTCGTGCTGTTCGGCACGCTTTCCATGTTCCTCTATCCGCTCGCATTGCACCTCGGCTGGCTGCATCTCGATACGCTGGGCGTCGGGCTGTTTTTCGGCGGCACGATTCACGAAGTGGCGCAGGTGGTCGGCGCGGCCAGCAATGTGAGCCCGGAAGCGACGCATATCGCGACCATCGTGAAAATGACGCGCGTGATGCTGCTCGTGCCGGTGCTGCTCGTGATCGGCATGTGGGTGAACCGCTCGCGCGGAGCCGCCGATGGCACGAAGCGCAAGCTCGCAATTCCCTGGTTTGCGCTCGGCTTCCTTGCGCTCGTGATCGTGAATTCCTTGCACGTTTTGCCTGATACCGCTACGCACACGCTGAACACGCTCGACACCTTCGCGTTGACCATGGCGATGACCGCACTGGGCATTGAAACGCGGATCGCGCAGATCCGCCAGGCAGGACCGCGTGCGCTCGTAACCGGCGCCATCGTCTACGCCTGGCTGATCGGGGGAGGACTTGCGATAACCATGGGCGTCGAGCGCCTGCTCGGGTAAGGTTCGTAGCGGTACCGCTTGCAAGAACACAGAAGCCCCGCAGAAGCCCGCCGCCCGTGCGGGGTTTTGCTTTTCAGCGAGCTTACGAGTGCGACGTCCAAGTGCAATCCAAGCGCAACGGCACGCGTGTTGCTACCCTCTTGTCTTTGGGTTTCCAGCGATCACACCGCGAGGATATGGCCGATGGCCTACGAACTGTATTACTGGGATGGTCTTCAAGGCCGCGGCGAATTCGTCCGGCTCGCGCTGGAAGACGCGGGCGCGGATTACGTGGACATTGCACGCGGCGCGAAGAAGGACGGACAAGGCACCGGCGCCATGATGAAGATCATGAACAGCAAGACGGAGCCACATATCCCGTTCGCCCCGCCATTCCTGAAGGATGGCGAACTGATCGTGCCGCACGTGGCGAACATCCTGCAATACCTGGGGCCGAAGCTCGGTCTCGCGCCGAAGGACGAAGGCCTGCGTTATGTCGCGCACGGCTTGCAACTGACAATCGCGGACATGGTGACCGAAGTCCACGACACTCACCATCCGCTTGCGAGCGGCCAGTATTACGAAGACCAGAAGGACGCAGCGAAGAAGCGCTCGAAGGACTTCATCGAAAGCCGGGTTCCGAAGTTCATCGGCTATTTCGAGCGCGTGCTTGCGCAGAATCCTCACGGCGATACGCAGATAATCGGCAACACGACCACGTACGTGGATCTGTCGATATTTCAACTTGTCGACGGCCTGTACTACGCCTTTCCCCGGGCGACGAAAAAATTCGGCAGCCTGTATCCGCGCGTCGCGGCATTACACGATGCCGTGCTTGAACGACCGAATATCGCAGCTTATGTGGATTCGGAACGCAGGATTTCATTCAACGAATCCGGCATCTTCCGCCATTACCCGGAACTGGATCAGGATGCCTAGAATTCCTGACCCAGCCGGCCTGTATCGGATAAACGTAATCAAAAGGAGTATCAGATGATCGAAACCATTCCCTCCTTCGGACTCGGCACCTTTCGCGTAGATGCGGAGAAAACCGCCAGGTCTGTCACGAGCGCGCTGCAGCTTGGATACCACCATATCGATACCGCGCAGCTCTACAAGAACGAAGAAGCCGTCGGTAAAGGCGTGCGCGACTCAACCGTGCCGCGCGAGGATATCTGGATTACGACAAAGGTCTGGCACGACCGGCTGCGTCGTGAAGATGTGGTTAAAAGCCTGGTGGAAAGCCACAAAAAACTGAACATCGGTACGATCGATCTCGCGCTGGTTCATTGGCCGTCGCCCGATAGCGTGGTGCCAATCGCCGAATCGATCGCGGGCTTTCAGGACGCGCAGAAGCAGCAGTTGATCCGGCATTTCGGCGTGTCGAACTTCACTGCGCCGTTGCTCGAGGAAGCGTTGAACGCGCCCGGCGGCGAGGGCATTGTGACGAACCAGTTCGAAATCAGCCCATTCCTCGCGAACCGCAAGCTGGTCGAGGCAACGCAAAGGCTCGGCGTGAAGGTGACCGCGTATATGCCGCTGGGCGAAGGCCGTGCGCACAAGGATCCCACGTTGGTTGCCATCGCGAAGAAACACGGCGTGACACCCGCTCAGGTGACGTTCGCATGGCTGCTGTCGCGCGATATCGTGGTGTTGTCGGCATCGACGAACCCGGAACACCAGGAACTGAACTGGGACTCGCAAAAGGTGAGGCTGGACGCCGACGATATTGCGAAGATCGATGCGCTGGACGAAGGCCAGCGAAACGCGAAGCCGCCGTTTTCGCCGAAGTGGTGATTGGGTAGTTTGACGTAGAGGACAGCCCGGCTTTGATGTGACGAGGCCGGGTTTTCGGAACCCGCCCCGCTTTCTCTCTCAGCCCAAATGCGTCCGCTTCTCGCGTGCGGGCGCAACATCGTTCGTAGAAAGCGCTTGGACGATGCCGCAGTCCGTCGCTGATTCTTCCGTCGTGCATTGGCCCCTCAACGCCACCAGTTGCGCCTTGAGTTGCGTCAATTCCTCGATTCGCCTGTCCACATGAAGAATGTGTTCATCGACGAGTGAATTGATCGAGCCGCACGGTTCGCCGGGCGCATCGGTTGCGCTGAGCAGATGGCGAATCTCCTCATGTGTCATATCCAGTGCACGGCAATTGCGGATGAACCGCAACCGTTCCGCGTGCGCCTCCGTGTAGTTCCGGTAATTGGAATCCGTCCGGCTGGCTTCCGGCATCAAGCCTTCTTTTTCGTAAAAGCGGATGGTTTCAGTCGTGCACTGAGCCATTTTCGCCAGTTCGCCGATTTTCATTGCACATGCTCCCGGCCAACGCTTGACCTTGAAGTGACTTCAGGGCTTCTACTAGACCATAGATCCCCTCAGGAAGCCATGATGTCCCTACCCAACGAAGCGAACAACACGGTCGATGAAACCCCGGCCAGCGCGCCGTGCTGCCATGGCCATGGCCATCCTTCGGACCACGCGCATCCACATTCCCACGCCGAGGCTAAAGCCACTGCTCCCGCTCCTCAAAAGCCTTTGGACGGCGCCGAACGCACCGTGTATCTCATCGCGCAAATGGATTGCCCGACGGAAGAAGCGTTGATCCGCAAGAAGCTTTCGTCCATGCCATCCGTGCAAACCGTGCAGTTCAACCTGATGCAACGCTTGCTGACCGTGGACCACTCGCCGCTCGAGCGCGAGGCGATTGCGCAGGCCATTCGATCGCTCGGTTTCACCGCTGAATTGCCCGAAACAGTCGCGCAAAGTGAAACCGCAGGCGTCGCCAGGAAAAGCGCTCACTGGCCGCTCGCACTGGCTTGCGCAGCGGCGGTTGCATCGGAGATAGCAAGCTTTGCGGCGTTCCCCGGCTGGATCGCGGCGTTACTTGCGGTGCTCGCCGTCATTGCCGGCGGCCTTGGAACCTATAAAAAGGGCTGGGTCGCGATCCGCAACGGCAATCTCAACATCAACGCGCTCATGAGTATCGCCGTCACGGGTGCATTGGTGCTCGGCCAGTGGCCCGAGGCAGCCATGGTCATGGTCCTCTTCAGCGTGGCTGAGCTGATCGAAGCGAAGTCGCTCGACCGCGCGCGCAACGCCGTTCAAAAGCTGATGCAGCTCGCGCCCGAGCGCGCGACCGTCAAGAAATCCAACGGCACGTGGCATGACGTGGACGCGAAATCGGTATCGATAAACTCAATCGTGCGCCTCAAACCCGGCGAACGGATCGGACTCGACGGCAAAGTGAACGCTGGGCGCACCACGGTGAACCAGGCGCCCATCACGGGCGAAAGCCTGCCGGTCGACAAGGCACCGGGCGACGCCGTGTTCGCGGGCACCATCAACGGATCCGGTTCTATCGAATATCGCGTGACGGCAATCGCCAGCGATACAACGCTCGCCCGCATCATTCACGCGGTGTCGGAGGCGCAAGGTTCCAAGGCGCCGACGCAACGCTTCGTCGACCAGTTCGCGCGTATTTATACGCCGGTTGTATTTGCGCTCGCGGTGGCTGTCGCGGTCCTGCCGCCGCTCCTGGCTGGCGGCGTCTGGCACGACTGGATCTACAAGGCGCTGGTGCTGCTGGTGATTGCCTGCCCGTGCGCGCTGGTGATCTCGACGCCCGTGACTATCGTCAGCGGTCTCACCGCGGCGGCGCGAAAAGGCATTCTGATCAAAGGTGGTTCTTACCTCGAACTGGGTCGCAAGCTGAGGTGGCTCGCGCTCGACAAGACCGGCACGATCACACACGGAACGCCGGCTCAAACCCACGTGGAAGCCGTGGCCGATATCGACATTGACCGATGCCGGCAGCTTGCAGCCAGCCTCGCCGGCCGTTCGGATCATCCAGTTTCCCAAGCGCTGGCACGTGCCGCCAACGCGGACAACATCGCGCATTTACCCGTCGATGAATTCGAGGCATTGCCCGGACGCGGCGTGCAGGGAACAATCGGCGGGAAACCCTACTCGCTTGGCAATCATCGTCTGGTTGAAGAGCTCGGGCGTTGTTCCGCAACCCTTGAAGCCCGGCTCGACACCCTGGAACGCGAGGGTAAAACCGTCGTCCTGTTGATCGGCGAAGCAGGCGTACTGGCGTTGTTCGCCGTCGCGGACACGGTCAAGGAAACGAGCCGCGCCGCGATCGCCAACCTGCATGCGCTCGGCGTTCGCACCGTGATGCTGAGCGGCGACAATTCGCATACGGCGGCCGCCATAGCGGCAGCCGTGGGTATCGATGAAGCCCGTGGCGATCAGCTGCCCGAGGACAAGCTCACTGCTGTAGCAGAACTAGCGGCGGACGGCGCGGTAGTAGGCATGGTCGGCGATGGGATCAACGACGCCCCGGCCCTCGCCCGTGCCAACATCGGCTTTGCGATGGGTGCAATGGGCGCGGATACCGCCATTGAAACCGCTGACGTCGCGTTGATGGACGACGACCTTCGCAAGATCCCGGCTTTCATCCGGCTCTCGAAGGCGACGCATGCGGTTTTGATACAAAACATCGTGTTGGCGCTAGGGATCAAGGCGATATTTTTTGTGCTCGCGCTGACGGGTGCGGGGACCTTGTGGATGGCCGTTCTCGCCGACGTAGGGGCAAGCTTGCTGGTCGTTGCCAACGGACTTCGCCTGTTACGCCGATAACCCACGGGCGCCCCAGGCAAATCTGTATGCATGCGTCCATCGGAGCACTGCCCCCGGCCCCCGCGGGTGATATCCTTGCCCCGCGCCATTGGCCTCGACCCGCTCCGACATTCAAGCTCACGTGCTTTCATTCCTCCTCAAGCTACGCACCCGGGCACAGATCCGGTTCCGCTTCTCCGAATCCAGCTCCATGCTCGTGTGGGCCGTGATTGTCGGCGTCGCCGGCGCATTTGCGACGGCGGCGTTTCGCATTGGTATCGACGAAATGCAGCGGCTTTTTGGCGGGGACCACGGCAACTTTGTCGAAATGGCCAAGAGCCTGCCGTGGCCCGTGCGGGTGGCGCTGCCAACAGCAGGCGGATTGGTCGCGGGCCTCTGCTTGCTAGTCGCCCGGCGTCGTTCCACGGGTCAGGCGAATGCCGACTACATGGAAGCAGTGACCATAGGCGACGGCGTCGTGCCGGTCTGGCAAAGTCTGTGGCGCAGCATTTCGTCGCTGTTCACCATCGCCAGCGGCGGCTCCATCGGGCGCGAAGGTTCGATGGTGCAGCTCGCAGCCCTGTGCGCGTCGGCAATCGGCCGTTGGGTTCACTTCAGTCCACCGCGGCTGCGCCTGCTCGTCGCCTGCGGTGCGGCGGCCGGGATCACGTCGGCGTACAACGCGCCTATCGCCGGCGCGTTCTTCGTGACCGAGCTCGTGCTCGGCTCCATGGCCATGGAAAGCTTCGGGCCGATCGTGGTGTCGTCGGTGGTCGCAAACATCACCATGCGCGAGTTCGCCGGCTACCGGCCGCCTTACGAAATGCCGGTGTTTCCAACGGTCACCGGCGTCGAAGTGCTGCTGTTCGTCGTGCTTGGATTGCTCTGTGGCGTGCTGGCGCCGTATTTCCTGCGCCTGCTGGCTGCATCGAAACAACGCTTCGCCAAGCTGCCCATGCCGTTGCCAATCCGGCTCGGATTCGGCGGCCTGATTGTCGGCGTGATCTCGATCTGGTTCCCGGAGGTCTGGGGCAACGGCTATGAAGTCGTCAACTCAATCCTGCATCATTCCTGGACTTGGGAAGCGCTGGCCGCGGTGCTGTTCTTCAAGATCGTCGCGACTGCCGCGACCGCGGGTTCCGGTGCGGTCGGCGGGATCTTTACGCCGACTCTCTTCGTCGGCGCAGTGGTCGGCTGCCTGTTCGGGCTGGCGGCACACACGATCTGGCCGGACTCCACGTCCGCGCCGTTTGCCTACGCGATGGTCGGCATGGGCGCGTTCCTCGCTGCAGCCACGCACGCGCCGTTGATGGCGATTCTGATGATCTTCGAAATGACGCTGAGCTATCAGGTCATGCTTCCGCTGATGCTGTCGTGCGTAGTGGCGTTTTTCATCGCGCGGGCATCGGCGCAGACGTCAATGTACGAGGTCACGCTGCGGCGCAACCGCGACGAAAAAGAGCGCTCGCGGCTGGCCGCGACGCAGATGCGCGAGCTGGTGAAACCGGCCGACACGGTGGTCCCGTTGGATGCCGACGTGAAGGCCATGACGCGGGTGTTCCTCGAATATCCGGTGAAGTACCTTTACGTCGTTGATGCGGACGGCCAGTTTCGTGGCGTGGTGGCGCTCAAGGACATCACGTCCGATCTGCTCGACGAGCGCGACACCGCCGTCAAAACCGCCGCAGATTATCTGCAACCTCATTTCGATGTGCTCACACCGAACATGTCGCTGGGTGAAGCGTTGCAGCATTTCCTGGCGTTCCAGGGCGAGCGTTTGCCGGTCATCGATTGCCCGACGCGGCCAGTGCTGCTCGGCGTTGTCTACAAAACATCGCTTCTCGATGCTTACTTCCGCTTAAACCCGGCATCGCGCTGAAATTGCTCGAAGCGTGCAAATTTGCGGCAGTGAAAGAGCACCCTCTGAAGCACTCGCTTACGACCCTATCCTAGATTTCGCTCGAAGAACGGGCGTCAACGCCGTTTGATACAAGGCTCGGCGGGCGAGCACTTTTCATCAGATGAAGCGCTGAAAAACAGCACTGCTCGATTGGCATAGCGTTTGCTCGAATCCTCGCTAATATTCTCCGTAAGGCCTCGTGTTTGCTGCTTGTGTACCGCTTGCGTGAGCTTGTGTGCAAAGTATCTGGAGGGTTGAGCGATGAAAACCTCAACGGCTTTATTGATGGTTCTGGTATCCGTGTCGTGTTATGCCGCGCCAATCCACACGGACGATGCGGCAATTTACGCTGCTCGCCAGGCTGAGGGGATGCGCGCGGCGCTTGCCATTCGCGCCAATGCCCCGCCGGTCTCGCCGCCTGCGCCGGAGGTGCGTGCACAGGAACTCGATCACGCGCACTGGTCTCATGTGGAATTACCGAAGTCGCGTTCGCCCAGCCACGGCGTGGCGAGTCAGGTAATAGCAGTGCAGACGTGAGGTTGCGCCGTCAGCATGGCGCAACTAGGATTGGCCGGATGATCACCAAGAACAACCAAGGGCACCAATGACCGATACGCACGCGAATGCCAACCTGAACGACGAGCCAATCGATGATGAAATCGCAGAGGTCTTGCGTGATCTGACGTTTCCGACCAACAAGGATGGCATTGTCGATGCGGCGCGCGCTGCAGGCGCGAGCAACGACGTGATTGCCGTGTTCGATGGCTTGCCTGAGCAGGACTATGCCAGCGCCGACGCCGTTGAACAGTTGCTAGGCAGTAACGGCGGATCGGGCCTCTCCATCTGAGGAGCGTCTCGTTCGAACGTCCCTCTCAGACAAGGTCGGATCCAAACACCACGCGGCTGAAAAACTTCGCTAGGACGGCTTCGGACATTTCGCTGCCGCAAGCCTGCGGATCCGACGTATAAAAAAACTGCATTCCATCGATCAACGCCGTCAGCCCGAGCGCCAACTGCTCAGCCGGCATGGGCAACGGCGTGCCCGCTCTCTCCGAAAACGCGACAATATAAGCGGTCGTCGTCTGCAACAATTCCCGGATGAATGCGTTGAATTGCGCGCGGAATTTCGCATCGCGGCTTGACTGCAATTTCGCTTCGACCCACAGCAAAAAACACTTGTTGTCGCGATAGCACTCGCTGTAATACTGCAACAGGCGGGCTTCCATGTCGGCCCGGCTCGCTTCGCCATCGAAGATGGAATGCAGCCGGCGCATGATCACATCGTGATCGCGCTTGAGCAGCTCCAGAAACAAAGCGGACTTGCTGCCGAAGTTCGAATAGAACGCACCGCGCGTATAACCCGCTGCCGCCGCAATGTCTTCCACGCTGGCGGCAACAAACCCCTTCTTCATAAACACAGTTTGTGCAGCGTCCAGCAAACGCTCACGCGTTTGATCACGGCTTTGCTCCCGGGTGAGGCGAATTCGTTTCATCGGCTGAGTTTAGCATCTCAAAATTGAATTATGATACGACTTTGATTTCAGATTCATAGTTGTATTAGAATTCATCGCGTATCTGGTGACAAGGTACTGGAAAGCTTGGTGGTCATGGCGTGCCGCCTGTTCGAGTATCGCGCCCCGAATAACGCCATATCTTGGAAATGCGCAGCGACATGCCTTGTCGACGCTGCGCGCCGGCCGTGCCCGCAAGCCGATTGCGCGCATGGAAAGCCTTTGCGTCGAGGTCATTCGTGATTCTGCAAGTCTGTCGCCGCACGTTGTCATTGTCATCGCTCGGATCGCGGTTATCGTCGTTCAGCTGGTCGTTCAAGTTGCGCGGGTCGGGACCTTTGCCTGCTCGTCGCACCCTTGCCTGGTCATTGGGTGTCGTGGCCGTCGTCGCGCTCAGCGCATGTGGCAAGAAGGAGGCGCCGGCCGTGGCGCTGCGTCCGGTGGTCGCCATGGCAGCCGTCGCCGACACGCACACGGTGCAGTCGTCACTGCCCGCGACTATCGAAGCACGGTACTCGACGCCGCTGTCGTTTCGCGTGGGCGGGAAGATCATCGAGCGCCGTGTGCGTCTGGGTGACAGCGTGAAAGCCGGCGAGATCGTGGCCAAACTCGATCCCGCCGATAACGCCAAAAGCGCCGCGAGCACCGCCGCGCAACTGTCAGCCGCGCAGCATCAGCTCACTTATGCCGAGCAGCAACTCACCCGCGACCGTGCCCAGGCGCAGGAAAACCTGATCGCGCGCGCGCAGCTCGAACAAACCGAAAACGTCTATGCCGCAGCGCTCGCGCAGCGCAACCAGGCGCAGGCACAGGCCGCGTTGTCGGCCGATCAGTTGAAATACACCACGCTTGTCGCCGACCGCGGCGGTGTTATCACGGCTGAACAGGCTGACACGGGACAGAACGTATCGGCAGGACAAGCCGTCTATAACCTCGCGTGGAGCGGCGACATCGACGTGGTGGCGGACGTGCCGGAAACCACGCTCGGGTCTCTCGCCGTCGGCCAGAAAGCCAGCGTGAAGCTTGCGGCGCTGGGAGGCAAACAGTTTGCAGCCCGCGTGCGCGAAGTGTCGCCCGCCGCCGATCCGCAAAGCCGTACCTATCGCGTGAGGATGACGCTTGAAGCGCCCACGCCGGAAGTCCGGCTTGGCATGACCGCCGACGTGGCGTTCGCGCAGGTGCCTGCATCGGAGGCATCCGGGGCGTCGCGCGAAGCGTTCACGCTGCCCTCCACTGCCCTTTTTCACGCGGGCAAGCTGCCCGCCGTGTGGATCGTGAAAGCGGACGGGTCGCTTGAGTTGCGCCGCGTGGACGTGTCGCGATACGGCGAGCGCACGGTGACGGTTTCCAACGGCATCACGCCCGGGGATCGCGTGGTTTGGCAGGGGGTCCATACCGTCTCCGCCGGCGAGAAAGTTCGCGTGGTCGCGCCCTTGCATCCTGAAGATTTCGCGTCATGAGCGACAACGAACGGGATTCATCGGCAGCCGCTTCATCCAAAGCCGCTGCCAACGCTGCCGCCGCGGCGGCAGGCGATTATCGGCACGAAGAAGGCAGTTTCAATCTTTCAGCCTGGGCCTTGCGTCATCAGGCATTGGTCGTCTTCCTGATCGCGATGGCGACCATTTTCGGCGTGCTTGCATACACCCGGCTCGCCCAATCCGAAGACCCGCCGTTCACGTTCCGCGTGATGGTCATCCAGACCTTCTGGCCAGGAGCGACCGCACAGCAGATGCAGGAACAGGTCACCGACAAGATCGCGAAAAAACTGCAGGAAACGCCTGCCACGGACTTCCTGCGCAGCTACTCCCGCCCCGGTGAATCGCTACTGTTCTTCACGATGAAGGACGGCGCGCCCGCGAAGGACGTGCCTGAAGAGTGGTATCAGGTGCGCAAGAAAGTCGGGGACATTGCCTACACGCTGCCAAGAGGCGTGCAAGGTCCCTACTTCAACGACGAGTTCGGCGACGTCTTCACGAACATCTACACGCTGGAAGGAGACGGTTTTTCGCCTGTCCAACTCCACGACTACGCCGACTCGCTGCGCACGGTCCTGCTGCGCGTGCCCGGCGTGGCGAAGGTCAACTATTTCGGCGACCAGGACGAGCGCGTTTATATCGAAATAGCGAACACGCAACTCACGCGCCTCGGCATTTCGCCGCAGCAGATTGCGCAAGCGATCGATGGCCAGAATGCGGTTGCGCCCTCCGGCACGCTGAATACGCCCGACGACCGCGTGTTCGTGCGCCCGAGCGGCCAGATCAACGACATGGCCGCGCTCGCCAATACGCTGATCCGTGTCAACGGGCGCTCGTTCCGTCTCGGCGATATAGCAACCATCAAGCGCGGTTATCTCGATCCCCCGGCCGCGCAGATGCGCGCCGGCGAGAAGCCCGTGCTGGGTATCGGCATCACGATGCAGCCGGGTCAGGACGTCGTGCAGTTGGGCAAGGCGCTGGACGCCAAGGTGGCTGAGTTGCGTAAGCAACTGCCTGCCGGCCTCGTGCTCAACGAAGTGTCGAGCATGCCGCATGCGGTATCGAAGTCAGTCGATGACTTTCTTGAAGCGGTCGCTGAAGCCGTCATCATCGTGCTGATCGTGAGCCTCGTGTCGCTTGGCGTGCGCACAGGCATGGTGGTCGTGATCTCGATTCCGGTCGTGCTCGCGGTCACTGCCCTCTTCATGTATCTCTTCGATATCGGCCTGCACAAGGTCTCGCTCGGAACGCTGATCCTTGCGCTGGGCCTGCTGGTCGACGACGCGATCATCGCCGTCGAAATGATGGCGGTGAAACTCGAACAGGGCTGGATACGCTCGCGTGCTGCGGCATACGCCTACACCAGCACCGCGTTTCCGATGCTCACGGGCACGCTCGTGACGGTCGGTGGCTTCCTGCCGATTGCGCTGGCCAAATCCAGCACCGGCGAATACACGCGCTCTATCTTCGAGGTGTCGGCCATTGCGTTGATCGCGTCGTGGTTCGCGGCGGTCGTGCTGATTCCGTTGCTCGGCTACAAGCTGCTGCCCGAACGCAAGCGCGAGGCGCATCATGCCCATGATCATGAACACGATATCTACGACACGAAGTTCTATACCCGGCTGCGCGGCTGGCTGACATGGTGTATCGAACGGCGTTTCGTGGTGCTGGGCATCACACTCGTGCTGTTCGTGATTGCGCTGGCAGGGTTCACGCTGGTGCCGCAACAATTCTTCCCGAGCTCGGACCGCTCGGAACTGCTCGTCGATGTCCGCCTGCAGGAAGGCGCCTCGTTCGAAGCCTCGCTGCGCGAGACTAAACGCCTTGAGAAGGTGCTGGAAGGACGGCCTGAGGTCGACCACCTGGTGAGTTTCGTCGGCACCGGGGCGCCGCGGTTTTATTTGCCGCTCGACCAACAATTGCCGCAACCGAACTTCTCGCAATTCGTGATCACGGCGAAGTCCGTGGAGGATCGCGAGAAGCTTGCACGCTGGCTGGAACCTGTATTGCGCGAGAAGTTCTCTGCCGTGCGCACGCGTTTATCGCGACTCGAAAACGGTCCGCCAGTCGGTTATCCGGTGCAGTTCCGCGTGAGCGGCGACGATCTGCCGACGGTGCGTGGTATCGCCGAAAAGGTCTTTGCCGAAATGAGCGCGGACAACGGTACGGCTAATGTCCAGTACGACTGGGACGAACCGTCGGAGCGCTCGGTGCGCTTCGATATCGACCAGAAGAAGGCGCGTGAACTTGGGATCAGTTCGCAGGACGTATCGGATTTCCTGGCGATGCAGCTGACCGGCTATACCGTTACGCAGTATCGTGAACGCGACAAGCTGATCAGCGTCGACTTGCGGGCGCCGAAAAGCGAACGGGTCGATCCGGCGAAGCTCGCGACGCTGGCCATGCCTACGCCGAACGGCCCCGTGCCGCTCGGTACGATCGGGCATGTGGCGAACGATCTGGAATACGGCGTGATCTGGGAACGCGACCGTCAGCCGACCATCACCGTGCAGTCGGATGTGAAGGCTGGCGCGCAAGGTATCGACGTGACGCATGCGATTGAAAAGAAACTCGCCACGTTGCGCGCGGGCTTGCCGGTGGGGTATCGGATAGAAGTGGGCGGACCGGTTGAGGAAAGCGAGAAAGGCCAGTCGTCCATCAACGCGCAAATGCCGATCATGGCCATTGTCGTGCTGACGCTCCTGATGATCCAGTTGCAGAGCTTCGCACGCGTGATGATGGTGGTGCTGACCGCGCCGCTCGGGCTGATCGGTGTGGTGATCGCACTGCTGCTGTTCAACAAGCCGTTCGGGTTTGTCGCCATGCTCGGCGTGATCGCCATGTTCGGGATCATCATGCGCAATTCGGTGATTCTCGTCGATCAGATCGAGCAGGACATTGCCGCGGGGCATCCTCGCTTTGACGCCATTGTCGGCGCGACCGTGCGACGTTTCCGGCCGATCACGCTGACCGCCGCCGCTGCCGTGCTCGCGCTGATTCCGCTGTTGCGCAGCAACTTCTTCGGCCCGATGGCGACCGCGCTGATGGGCGGGATCACGAGCGCGACCGTGCTGACGCTGTTTTACTTGCCGGCGCTGTATGCGGCTTCGTTCAAGGTGCGGCGTAACGAGCGCGCGGGGTTTGAAGACCACAACCTGCCCGATGCCCGCCATGGAGGCCAGTCATGACACGCTCTGCCCTCACTGCTCTCGGCTTTGCAGCCGCCGTTTCCACCCTTTCCGCCTGCTCTTTCGGTCCGGATGGGAAGCCGCCCACGTTGCCCGCGGTGCCGCATTACGGTGTGACTGAGCAACCGGCGCGCACCGTGACGGCCGAAGGGGTATCGCAGAGTTTCGACGCCAACGCGAAACCCGTGCCCGAGTGGTGGAAGCTTTATCGTTCGGAACCGTTGAACGCGCTGGTCGATGAAGGCTTGCGCAACAGCCCGAGCCTCGCCGCGACGGATAAAACCCTTGCTGCGGCGCGTGAACAATTGCGGGCGCAAGTCGGATCGTCGATGCTGCCAAGCGTCGACCTCGGCGGCCAGACGGACAGGGAGCGTGCGATCGGCGTGCCGAACTTCGGGCCACCCACTGTGCTTTACAACCTCTTTGTCGGCCAGATCCGGGCGCAATACACGTTCGACCTCTTCGGCGCCGCGCGGCTGGCGGACCGGGCGCTGGCTGCACAGGTGGACAGCCAGGCCTGGCAATTCGATGCCGCCCGCCGCGCGCTTGCCGCGAACATCGTCACGGGGGCGATCGGTGCGGCGTCGTTGCGAGCGCAAATCGATACGACCGAGCGGCTGATCGTCCTCGCCAATGAAGACGCACGAGAAACGCAGCGTCGCTACGAACTCGGTTCGGCGTCGCGCACGGATGCGCTCAACGCGCAATCGAACGCCGCCGGGCTCGCCGCTTCGCTGCCGGGACTGCGGGCCCAGTGGCTTGCAACCCGTCACGCGCTTGCCGTGATGCTTGGGCGGACACCGGATCAGGCGCCACCGGATCTCGACCTCGCGTCGCTCACCGTGCCGGGTAATGTGCCGGTGGTCGTACCGTCGGAACTGCTTGCGAGCCGCCCGGATATCCAGGCCGCCGATGCGCTGCTCAAGGCGGCCGCGGCGCAAGTGGGCGTAGCGACGGCGCAAATGTTTCCGAGCCTGACGCTGTCGGCATCGATGGGACAAGCGGGTTTCAGCTGGCCGGCCGCCTTGTCCGGCGCGGGCACGATCTGGGGCATAGGCGCGTCGCTGTCGCAGCCGCTGTTTCATGGCGGCGCCTTGCTCGCCCAGAAGCGCGCGGCGCAAGCGAGCTATGAGGCGGCCGTGGCGCAATACAAGCAGACGGTGCTGAGCGCGTTCCGTAACGTGGCGGATTCGCTTGCCGCGCTCGAACAGGACAACGAGGCGCTCAGTTTCGCCGATAGCGCCAGCCGCACCTCGATGAGCGCGTTCACGGATTCGGCGGCTCGCGAGCGGCTCGGGGCGATTCCGCCGTCTGCATCGCGTGCGAGCGAGCGCCAGTATCGCAATGCGCGGCTGGATGCCATCCGCTATGAAAGCGCACGTCTCAGCGATACCGCGTTGCTGTTCCAGGCAATGGGTTCGCCGGCCGGTGGGTCGGCGAATCTTGCGGCCGCGGCGAAAACGGCGCAGGCAGCGAAATAACCTTCGCTACCGGGTCGCATTAGAACCCCGTTCGATTCGTGAGAGTTCGCTCTCGACTGCCTGACGCGTAGAAACTAAAGCAAGCGCCGCATGCAAAGGGCCGTTCCGATGTGAGTCGGAACGGCCCTTTGCACTTCATCAGGACAACCGGACAAATCCGCGCATTGTCGTGAGAAGCCTCGAAGCAAAAACATCAAATGTCACAATTCAGGGTTGTCGAAACATCGCACTGCCATCCAAATGCGCCCATAACCTTCCCTCAACTCAACTTCTTCACTGAATCCTTTCACTATTCAGATAAATCGCGTTATTTCGGGCATCACTTTCCCATAGGCTTGCCAGCTTTCGTGTATTCAGGGGAAATGCCATGTCTCGCTCACCGCTCCGTGACCTGTTTCGGCTCGTTCATTCCGGACTGGAAAAAGTCGCGCTGGCGTGCGCTGCCTTCGGTTTGATGCACGCGACGGCCCGCGCGGGGGAGTCCACCCCGGCCCCCGCCAGCCTTCCCGCGGGTGAGCAATGGAGCAGTCGCACTGCGCCCCAAGCCATGGCTGACGACCCATGGAGCAACCCCTCGGCACCCAGTGTTGCAATTGACGACGCCTGGAGCGCACCGGCGTCCGATCGATTCACATCGTCGGGGCAAAGCCGCGCGGCGTCATCAGTGCCACCCCCGTCTGCATCAGAGCAAGAGCCGCGACCGGCCGTCACGAAGAGTACGCCAGGCTCTGTAGCAACCACCATTCAGGAAACGCCCCGCGCCCTCGCGATGGATCGCTCCGACTGGAATGAAACACCGCGCGGACGTTCGCCCGGTCTGATCGCCTCTCATGACGCGTGGCTCAAGCGCACCACGCCCGTCGCGGAAAAGAGCGAGCCGGCGAAAGCGCCGGTGTACAGCGCTCCCCCTCCGGCGGCCGATCCGTGGAGCGCTCGCTGGATCGGCCTGGTTGCATCGAACGATGTTTCGACGCCTGGCCCAGCGCTTTCTTCTCCCGCCTTCGACACCAGCTCGCGCCCCGAGAGCGTAGTCTCGCCCCACGCCGGGTTGCCGCGCGTCGGTGAAGCTCGAGGCGCTTTACCTGCTGAGGCATCGACAACGGTTCTGGCAGCCGGCCGGCCGATGCATCGACGGTCGCGTCCGATTCTTCACAGCACCGCAAACGCGCCTCGATCGTCGGGAATGAAGCGCGCAAGAGCGACTAAATCGGCTAGAGCGCCCTCACGGGCATGGTGCCGTTCAGTGTCGGCAAGCGCGCGGCATCGGTGAACGGCGCCACGGGCACAACGAGCGAAACCGTTCCTCGCGGACCGGCTCAACTGGCGACTTCCACCTGATCGCGCCCGTCACGTTTGGCCCGATACACAGCCAGATCGGCGGCCTCGATCAACTGCTTCATGTTTCGTCCGGCTGCGGAACCTGCATCACGCCCCCGACGCTGATCGTCGACCGATAGCTGGCTGAACCCGAATGCGGCACGGCAAGCGCCTCCACCGTCATGCGGATCTTTTCACCCAGCAGGCGCAAGCCGCCAGCCGATGTGGACGGCAACACCACCGCGAATTCCTCGCCGCCAAAGCGGGCGGCAACATCGGCGGAACGGTACAGGCTCAATTCAAACGTGCACGACGAGCTTCGGCACGAAAGTTGTGCACAGAAATTGGGGACCACCCTGTTGACAACTTTCTGACAAACCCCGGAATGCGTTGAACGGAAACGATTTTTAGGGGGCGCTTCAAAGTGCGCCGAGCATGCGGATTCGATCGTTTAACGCACCGAAGTTGTGCACACAATCTGTTGAAGGACCTGTGGACAAGCGTGAGGTTATCTTCTTAAGTATTTGATAAATAAACGAAATTTATAATCGACCCAATTTGAACCACGCGTTGCGTGATATTTCGGCGCGATGCCAATCCCGCAATGACTTGCGAGTTATCCCCAGTAATTGTGGGCAGGCTTGTTGATAAGCATGGGGCTCAACGCTTAAGTCGCTGATGCAGAACGGTTTAAACCCCGTGACTCGAAAGCTTCTTATGCGCGCTGACGTTTCAGGGAAGACGAAACGCCGGACGTTTCGCCCGAGCGACAGGGATCGCGCCGGTGCGACGGATCACGTCTCTGATCCGCGTGAGCAGATCATCGGCTTTATAGCGGTCGTCCTGGCTGAGGCGCTCGGCCACGGTGTCGAACGCCTGGTCGATGCGCAGCAGGATCGCTTGCGCCTCGGCGCGTTTCAGACCCAGGCGCTCGCCGTACGCAA
Organism: Caballeronia sordidicola; assembly: GCF_000729995.1. Taxonomy (GTDB): domain Bacteria; phylum Pseudomonadota; class Gammaproteobacteria; order Burkholderiales; family Burkholderiaceae; genus Caballeronia; species Caballeronia sordidicola_A. Next base: position 49,588 of record NZ_JNFG01000001.1, read on the forward strand.
TCAGTTGCCCGGGAACGGGGAAAACTTTTGATTTATTCAGGTTCAACGCCATGCGGCCGTCGAGCAACGGATAGATGCCCGTGCAAACGACATCGTAGATGGGCGAGAGCCGGCGCGGCCCGGTGGGATCGGTATAGATAATGCCGATGTTCTTCATGTGCGCGTCACCATCGCGGAGAAAACACGACAGCGCGACACGCTCGAACAGCCGCAGCGATTGCGCGCGAAAATCAGCACCGGTATAGACCTCTACCGCCCGCCCGATCATCTCGTAGCTGCCGCGGTATTTATCGTTGCCAGTCAGCACGCTCATGTCTTCGAAGCCGAGCGGCGTACCGTCCGGCGCACGATCGAAACGCGCCATCACGAACAGCAGGCCATCGTTGGAGAGCCAGAAATCCGGCACGTCGAAACCCGCCTCGCGCGCCACCGACATGCACAGGAATTCGTTGCGGGCGATCCCCGCATAGTCGTCGCCCTCAGCCTTCACGATCACCGTGGTCAGCGGCAAGGTCGCGTGTGCGTCGAGCGTAGCGACGCCGGGCGTCGCAACGCCGGGCAGTGCCACGCTGGCGGGAACATCGGGAGCGAGCGGCACCACCGTCTTGGGCTGCACGCCTGAAATGCCTGAGCCAAGCGCATATTTGCTCACCAGCCGCTCGAACAATTGTCCCGATGGCGACGACAGCAACTCGTCAAGCCGCTCGCCTTCGCCCTCAGGCACTGTCTGGCCGTGCAGCGCGTAGGTGAGCCTGCCGATCTGGTTTCGCCCGGCGAGGAACAGCAGGAACATGTCGCTGGGAGTGCCGAAGCGCGCCAGCCGTTCTTCGATGATGTATCGCAAATAACCTTCGGGGCGATTCATCGCGAACACGTTCATCAGCGCGCCGCTGCTGTAGCTCTTGCGCCGCACGGGCATGGTCAGCGACACGGCCGCGTCCGGTTCGATTTCTCCGTAGTTGAAGACGAAGGTGCTCTCCTTCGCCAGCAGACCGGCTATGCCCTGGGGCGTGTGGACGTCGAGCCGGCGGATTTTGTCGAAGAGTTGTTCCAGATCGAATGGCGGCGCAGGCTTAAGCGGCGACGGCGTGCTCATTCGTCCTCCCTGAAGAAGAAGTCCAGATCTTCGAAGACCACAGTGTCTTTCGGACGCAATGTGAGGTCGTAGCCGAGCGCATTGGCGATCCGGCAAAACTCATGAAGGCCGACGTTCTGTGCGCCTTCGGCATTGGTGATTGTGCGCCGTGCCACGCCCGCGCGATCAGCCAGCGTCTGCTGACTCATGCGTCGCTCGCGGCGGAGGGAGCGGAGTTCGGCTGCCACACGCTCGAAATTGCTGATGGGGTCGGTGTATTTGCGCGTCATGATGCGCAATTATAGGTTATTTTTGTGTTTTGCGCAGTATTACGCGCATTTGTACCGATCGATTTCTTACTGGCTGATCATAAATAATTGCGCATTATTATGCGCAATTATCTCAATAAACACGAATATGCGCGTTAAGACGCGCATATTTTCCCTTGGGACCGGCAACGCCGAGATCCATCGCACGAAGTGGCCAATCCCGTCGCTGGTTATCAGCTTCCGCGATAAAGCGCCGCACTGGCCGGTGAGGACACCCCCGGCCGGGCCGGGCCACCGGCAGCCCCTTTAGCACCCTTCGCACTATTGGACGATGAAGACGGAGACGACGCAGCCGCGGGATTCGCCACGCCCGGCTCCATATACCCCGGTGCACCCTTCGCTTTCTGCTTTTGCCCCGGCGGTGGCGCAGACGGCGGGGCGCGCATGTCGGCAAGCATTTGCGTGCATGGCAGAGGCTTGTTGTTACTCGGCGCGATCAACGGGATCAGCGCGGCAAACGGGTTAAGCAGGCCGAGCCCGACCGCCGCCGCACCGCGCACCGCCAGCGCGCCGGCGTTCACGCCCACATGCGGGTCCTTGAACGTCCCTTTCACGTACAGCGGCGAGCGCAGCGAGAACACCCGGAAACCCTTCGTATGCGGATGGATATTCAGGTCCATCTCCTCGGTCTTAAGATTAACGGTGCCGTCCATGTTGATCACCGCGTCGTCGGTATCGAGGGCAAACACGCGCGATTCCAGCACGCCATTGGTCGCGACAAAATCCGCCGCGGCGCAGTTGATCTTCACGTCGTGTTTGCCGAAGAGCTTTTCGTAGACCGCATTCGCCACATTCAGTCCCGCCGCTTCCATATACAGTCGGCTGACCGTGCCGTCGGTGATCAGCGTCTTGATTTCGCCGTTCGCGGTTCCGGCGAGTGCGGCAGGCGAATTGCCTGTCGCCGATAACGCCGCGTCCCCGTTCACTTCACCGAGCGCTGACTGCATCGTCTTGACGGTCGGCAGCAACTCCTTGAGCTTCAGATGCCGCGCCGAGGTCGAGAAACGGCCTTCGAGCGGCTCCTTGCTGCCATCGAGGTGAATATTCGACGACAGCGTCCCGCCCGCCACCCCGAACGACAGCGGTTCGAACGACAGCACGCCGTCGCTCATCACCACATGCGTATAGAGGTTGGAAATTGGCAACGCCGGGTCCTTGATGATCTTGCGGCCGGTGAACTTCACGTCGGCATCGATCGCCTTCCATCGATCCGTCTTGAACTCCTCGGTCGGCAACGCCTTCGACGACGGCTGTTTCGCCGAGTCGCCGCGCTTCGCTTTGCTGGCGTTCGAATCGGCGCCGATGACAGGGGCGAGGTCGGAGAACTGCAGCAGGTTCGACACGAGTTCGCCCGACAGCAAGGGCCGCGGCTTGCGTCCCACGAACGTGAGCGAACCGTTCACATCGCTGCCGCCAACGCGTCCGGTGAAGTTCTCGTACCTGAAGACATTCCCATCAGCCTTGAACTGGCCGACGAGCCGCCCTTCCGTTGCATACGGCGGTGTTGCAGGCAGCGTCACGCCAACGATCGGATACAAGTGCTCGAGGCTCACGCCCTGCAGCCACAGCCGCAAGTCGAGCGCGGCGAGATGGGCCGGGTCCGTCACGGTTCCAACAAAAGCAATATGCGTGTCGCCGATACGAACATCCGCCTGCACGGGGAACGGGCGCATGGCGTCCTGCAGCGCGAGCACGCCGCCGACCTTGCCGTCGCCGGACACCGCCACGCTGTTGTATTTGCCCTTCACCGACCAGCCGATGCCATAAGGCGGCACGGGCGGCTTCGGCCCTTCCTTCGTGGTGATGCTGGTGTTCGCCGAGACGCTCGCCGGGTTCGGCGCGCTCGCCGCCGCAGCGGCAGCGGCCGACGCCGCGGATGCAGCAGCGGCTTCAGATGCCGCCGCTTTGTCGACTTGCTGGTTCAGCTTGGTCGCGCCGCTCTTGCCGACCACCTGTGCCGACGATTTCTGCGACGCCGCTTCCTGCTGTTTCATCACGTCGCCAATGGGAACCAACTGGCCAAGCGTATTCACGACAGCCTGCATATCCGCTTTCGTGATCTCGTCCACGTACGAAATATTGCCCTGGTCCAGCGCGATGTCATGCAGTTGAAGGTTCCAGGCCGACGGTTCGGTCGACTGCTTGAACTTCAACGTCCAGTTATCGCGATTGTCGTTGAGGCGTTCGAGATCAACTGAGGGATTCACCAGGTTGATCGATGGAATCACAATGTTGTGTGCGAGCAGCGGCAGGAGCTCGACCTGGAAATCAATCTCGTCCAGGGTCGCGAAAAACTTCTGTTTGGTCCAGTCGGGATTCGCGACCGTGATTTTTTGCGCCGAGAATCGCGGCCACGGGACCCAGCGGCGCCAGCCGGTTTCCCCGGGCGGCCGTTGCCAGCCGACCTTCAGGTCGCCCGTAATCTCGAACTGCCGCCCGATGGCCTGCGAGACTTTATCGTCGACCCAGGGGCGAGCCCGGTTCCAGTCGAAAGTCAGGAACACAATCACCAGTACCGCGATCAGGACGATCAGAATCGCTATGATCCAGGCGACTGTTTTTCCAATTTTCCGGCCAAGCGCCATAGTGGCTCCCTCTGTTTTTCTTGAAAACCGCACAGCACGTCGCGTGCCCGCCGATGATACCGGCCAGTTCCCCATGCCGGACAGGACCGCCGTGCCCGACGCGTGAACAGCCCGATCAAGGCCTACGCGCCCGGACCTAAGGGCCACCTAAGCAGCGTTGATTTTTGATTGCGCTCCGAGATCATTCCCCGAGCTTGTCTCCGCCATGTCCATGCCAGCCGACACGCCTCTGATTCGCGCGACAACGCTCACTCGCCGCGATCCCGTGCGCCACGTTGTCTTGCTGCACCCCACCACGTTCAGCTTGTCCGGAGGCCAGCGCGCGGTTATCACCGGGCCGTCGGGCTCGGGCAAGAGTGTGTTCCTGCGTGCGCTCGCGTTGCTCGATCCTGTCGATGACGGTGTGATCCAGTGGCGCGGCAAGACCATCGCACGCGCAGCTATTCCGGCGTACCGGCGACGCGTGGCTTACATTGCGCAACGCCCGGCCATGCTCGACGGCAGCGTGGAAGACAACCTGCGTTATCCGTTTTCGCTGAAGGTGTATCGCGATGCGCGCTTCGATCGTGAGCGGGTGGTCAAGCTGGCCGGGCGTGCAGGCCGTGAAGCCGATTTTCTCGATAAACGCGCGAGCGAGCTATCCGGTGGTGAAGCGCAGGTTGCCGCGCTGATACGCGTGTTGCAAGTTGACCCCGACGTGCTGCTGCTCGACGAACCGACGGCGTCACTCGATCCTGCTTCCGCGCTGGAAATAGAAGCGCTCGTCGGCGCCTGGTTCGACGAGCGCCCGGGCGAACGCGCGAGCATCTGGGTATCGCACGATCCCGCGCAGGCGCAACGCGTCGGCGAGCACCAGCTAGTCATGACTGCAGGCACTCTGTCATGAGCGGCTATCAGAACCTGAGCCTGTTCGACATCGGGATCGCGGCGGCGCTGATCGTGGTGAACGGGGCGTTATCGGTTGCGCTGAAGCTCGACCTGGAACGCAAACTAGTGTGGGCTGCGGTGCGCACTGTCGTGCAACTGCTCGCGATCGGGTACGTGCTCGGTTGGGTCTTCCAGTTTTCACGCTGGTATGTCGTATTGCCGCTGATGGCGCTGATGACGCTGATAGCGGGACTGTCGGCATCGAATCGCGGCAGGCGCACGTACGTTGGGCAGCGGGCGGATAGCATCGTGTCGATCTGGGTGAGTTCGTGGCTGGTAGCGGCGGTGGGGCTGTTCGTCGTGATCCGCATTCATCCGTGGTACGAGCCGCAATACGCCATACCGATCCTCGGCATGATCCTGGGCAACACGTTGACGGGCGTCTCGCTGGGCATCGAACGGATGACGGAGGAACTGACGGCGGGACGAGGGACGGTGGAGATGTCGCTCGCGCTCGGTGCAACGCGATGGGAAGCCGCACAAGGTCCGGCGCGCCAGGCCGTGCGGGCGGGCATGATCCCGACGTTGAACCAGATGACGGTAGTAGGACTGGTCAGTCTGCCAGGCATGATGACAGGTCAGGTGCTGGCGGGCCAGTCGCCACTGCAGGCGGTCCGTTATCAGATCGTCATCATGTTTTTTATCGCGGCCTCATCGGCTCTTGGAACGGTGGGCGCGGTGTTATTGACCTACCGGCGGCTGTTCTCCCCGGAACACCGGTTCATGGCGTCAAAGCTCGTGGAGAGGGAAAAGCCCAAGCGCGGATGAACCACACGGACAGAGCGATGTCCGGTGCAAGCCGGTGCGCTGGTGCACTAAGCGCCGCCCGGCCGCCGCGCCAACGCATGAATCAGCGACTCCAGCCGGGCGAAGTCGACCGGCTTTGTCAGGTGGTCCAGGAACCCGGCATCGCGGCATCGACGAATATCTTCGTCCATGCCATAACCGGTGATGGCGACCGACGGTTTCCCAGGCTGCAACTCGGTCCACGCGCGAGCGACCTCGAGCCCGCTGCCATCCGGCAGGCCGATATCACTGACCAGCAGATCGAACACTTCGCCCCTGGCTAAAGCAAGCGCCTGGGCGACCGTCGTGGCAACCCCGACCTGATGCCCGAGCACCTCCAGCACCTGCGCCATCGCGGACGACGTGTATTCGTTGTCCTCGACGAGCAGCACCTTCAATGACCGCACGATTTCATTCGGGTCCTGCGCCGCGAGAGGCGACGCTTCATCTTCCGGCCCAGCCTTGACGAGCGGCAGAGTCAGCGTGAAGCGGGCGCCCTTGTCGCGCCCGTCGCTCTGGGCCGTCAGCGTTCCGCCATGCTTCAACGCCAGCGTGCTGGCGATAGCCAGGCCAAGACCCAAGCCGCCGAACGCCCGGGTGATGGAATCATCGGCTTGCTCGAAGGCCGAAAAGATCCGCGGCAACGCTTCGGCGCTAATTCCGATGCCGCTGTCAGTCACCGAAATCGCGATGGTCGACGCATCCGGATTCCACATCCGCACCGCAATACGCCCGCCCGCCGGCGTGAACTTCACCGCGTTTTTCATCAGGTTCCACACGATCTGCTGCAAGCGCGCGCCATCGCCGAAAACCAGCGTGGAGTTAGCGCCCAAGGTTGTTTCCAGCGTCAAGCACTTGCCGCGCAGATCGGACTCCGACATATCGAGCGCGCTCGACATCAGCGTCTCCAGCACCACATTCGCAAAGTTCAGCGAAAGCTTGCCGCGCGCGATGCTGGTCAGGTCGAGCAGGTCGTCAATCAAGCGCGCCTCCAGCTCCACATTGCGCCGGATCAGTTCGAGCGTTGCCTGGGCGTCGGCGGGTAGCGCGTGGCGTATCTCCAGCAAACGCACAGCGGCGACGATCGGCGTCAGCGGCGTGCGCAATTCGTGCGACAGCACTGCCAGAAAGTGGTCTTTCGCCCGATTCGCGGTCTCGGCCTGCTCCTTCGCCACGCGCAAGGCGTCGGCGGCCATGTGCTCTTCGGTGACGTCGCGGATGATCTTCGAATAACCAATCAGGTCGCCGTTATCGGCGCGAATCGCTGTCGTTACGCCTGATGCGAAGAACGAGCGCCCGTCTTTACGCCAGAGCCAGCGGTCGTCGCTCGCACTGCCATGGACTTGCGCCGTCTCCAGTTCCTGCGCAAACACACGGGTGTCGCGATCTTCCTGGCCGTAGAAAACTTCTGCGGACTGGCCGACCACATCCTGCGCGGCGAACCCGAGAATCCGCTCCGACGCCGCGTTCCACGTCCGGATCCTGCCCTCCTGATCGAGCGTGATGACCGCGTAATCCTTCAGCGCATCGACCAGCAAGCGGAAGTGCGTTTCCGTCTCCCGCAACGCGCGTTCGACCGCAATACGCTGCTGGCGCTCGGCGCTTTCCGTCAAGGCGCGCCGCACGACGGCAGGCAGCCGTTGCATACGCTGCTTGAGCACATAGTCGGTGGCGCCGCGCTTGAGCATGTCGACGGCATGCTCCTCGCCGAGCACGCCGGAGACGAAGATGAACGGCGTATGCGGCACGCGCTCGCGGGCGATTGCCAACGCTTCGACGCCGGAGAACACCGGCATCACGAAGTCCGCGAGGATCACATCGAAGTCGGACGCTTCGAGCGCCGCTATGAAACCCTGTTCCGTATAGACGATTTGCACGTCGACCTTATAGTCGGCGCGTTCCAACTGAGTCAGGGTCAGTTCCGCGTCGAGCGCGTTGTCTTCTACGAGAAGCAGGTGCAAAGGCTGCATGGTCAGGGCACTCAGGCGAACCGGCGCACGCGATACTGCCGGGCAGGTCGCATCGGGCAAAACAACGAAAGGGCCAGCGGGCCCAGGCCGTTACGCCGAGCACTATGCAGGAGGAAGACGCCAGTGTGCACCAGATTCATTCCGGCGCGAACTGACGGCGAAGGCGCGTTGATCCCGGCGGCGGCTCATTGAGCACGGCCCAGAACACGCCAAGATCGGCAATTGCCTGCACAAATTCGTTGAACTCGACCGGCTTCACCACGTAAGCATTCGCGCCGAGCGCGTAGCTGCGCACGAGATCCGGCTCCTCACGCGACGACGTCAGCATGACCACCGGAATCGCCTTGAGCGCGGCATTGGAACGGATAGTCTCCAGCACTTCCAGGCCGTCGATTTTCGGCAGCTTCAAGTCGAGCAGGATGACGGCGGGGTTTCCTGGATTGCGTGCGCTCCATTCGCCTTCGCAACGCAGGTAATCGATAGCTTCCTGGCCGTCGCGCGCCACGATCACTTCGTTGGCAAGCTGGCTTTTGCCGAGCGCCACGAGGGTCAGTTCGAGATCGCTGGGATTGTCTTCGACAAGCAAAATGGGTTTCAGCATGGTCCGGGATGACGGGGTGAAATAAAAGGCCGCGAGATCAGTCACTCGGCGACCAGTTGGTGAAACGCTGGGTCAGCAGTCAAGCATGGCACATTCAGTTCCGAGGTGACGGCGTCCCCGGCTTACGCAGTTTGCTGACGCCGGTTTCGGTGGCGGCGGACTCGGTCCTGAACACCTTGGGCAGGGAAAAGTGGAACGCGGCGCCCTCGCCTTCGCGGCCTTCGGCCCAGGTCCTGCCGTCGTGCCGCTCGATAATGCGACGCACGTTCGCCAGGCCAATGCCGGTGCCGTCGAACTCCTCCGCGCGATGCAGCCGCTGGAACACGCCGAACAACTTGTTCACGTACTTCATGTTGAAACCGACGCCATTATCCCGCACGCTGATTATGTACTCATCGGCTGTCGAATTTACCAATAACTCGATTTTCGCCGTGTCCCGTGTACGCGTATATTTCACCGCGTTCGAGAACAGGTTACGCAACGCGATCTGCAGGAACGCCGGATCGCCGGTCACCGTCGGCAGTTCCGGAATAATCCATTCCACCTTTCGGTTCGCTGTCTCGACGCTGAATTCCTGCGCGACTGATCGCACCAACTGATTCAAGTCGACGCTCACCGGGCGCAATGCGGCACGGCCCATTTGCGAAAACGTCAGCAAGTCGTCGACAAGGACGCCGGCGAAACGCGCCGACTCGAGCATGTTGTTCAGGAAGCGCTTGCTGCGCTCGGACAGCGTCTCGCCTTCGCTTTCCCGCAGCAAATCCCCATACCCGGCAATATGGCGCAGAGGCGCGCGCAAGTCGTGCGAAACGGAATACGAGAACGCCTCGAGCTCCTTGTTCGCACGGCGCAATTCATCCGCGAGTCCCGCCAGTTCTTCAGCACGGCGCAGCACGATGTTGAGCATGCCCAAGCGGAATTCGCCCGCAATTTCGAGTTCCACCGGATGCCAGCGCAGCGACCGGTTGCGCACGGTTTCGAGCCACGGCGCAAAGTCCTTTCGCGGCGCAATGCTGCCGCCCTGATCCGACACGCGTTTGACCGGCTCGCCCGCCCACGTGATCGTGCGCGTGGTTTCTGGACGGAACCAGATCACGTAGTTGCGAAAAATCTGCGAGATAGGCACGGTCAGGATGCCGCTCGCGGTGTTCGTGTGACGAGACGCCCGCGGCCATGCTTGCGAAAGTGAATCGGTGGCGTAGACGCCCGACGTGCTCGACGCGAGCCATTGCGCGAGCGCGAGCACGGTTTCTGTGTCCGGCGTGGAACCCACCAGCGTAGCCTTGCCATCCACCACGATCGCGGCACCGGTCGAGCCGGCGAAACACAGCAAATCGTCCGGCGCCGATTTGAGAACCGACAGATAGTCGTCCTGCTCCGCCAGCGCGGCCATGAGCTGCGACATCGTGCGTCGAAGGCTCAGCAGATAGGCCGTCTCCGCGCGTTCTTCCTTCGCCTCGATCTGCAGCGACAGGAGCTGCCCAAGATGCTCGATCGCGACACGCACCTCGAAGGGCACGAGGCGTGCGTCGTGGTCGTGGCAGGAAATCAGGCCCCAGAGCCGTCCGCGCACGACCAGCGACACCGACATCGATGCATGCGTACCCATGTTGCGCATGTACTCGAGATGGATCGGCGAGAAGCTGCGCAGCGCCGCATAAGTGAGGTCGGTCGCGCGGCCAGTCGCGGGGTTCACAGGCGGCACGAGCCGCGCGGCTTTCGCGTCCACGTTCGCCACGAGCCGCACGCGCTGTTTCACATATAACGCGCGTGCCTGACTCGGAATGTCCGAGGCGGGAAACAGCTGGTTCAGGAACGACGTGTAGCCGTCCTCGATGTGCTCCGCCAGCACGTGGCTGCGGCCCTCGTCATCGAATTTGTAGATCAGCACGCGGCCGAAACCTGTCATCGCGCGCACTTCGCGCACGGCAAGGTCCACGAGTTCGGTCAAGGTCGCCACGTCCTGCAAGCTGCGCGTGAAGGTGCGCACCAGCGGATACATCGATGCAAACACGTCCGCAGTCGGATGGCGCGCCACTTCGAGTTCGACGATCAGGTTGCCGTCGTGCCGGTGCATCGTGATGTCGAGTTCAGGACCGTCCGTTGCCGTGGACAGGTGCTCCCGTGCGGCTTCACGCGGACTGAAGAGCGGGTTGTCGATCACGCCGAGATAGAGCGGCGCTTCGTCGAGCATCGCCGTGGCGGCAGCATGGGCGACCCGCGCCGCAGCAGCCGCGCCAATGACCACGTCCAGCGGCTCCCCCAGCAGTTGCTCCACTGGACTGCCCACGAGCGCCGCGACATTCTCGCTGGCCTGCACGATGGCAAGCGCGCTGGAGAGGCACAGCAGATAACCGTGCGGCTGAATACCGCCAGGAATGTGGATGGGTTCGGCGTCGCACTGCGCATTCGTCGCGCCCGCGCTCTCTGCCGTGAGTGTCCGGTAGGCCGGCTCTGCGCCGGATATCGCTTCCCCATCCGCAGGCGTGGTTCCGTCCAAACCCGGACTCGACACGTCGCGATCATCCTGCACGCGCATGGCCGCCGTATCCGGCGACACTGGCTTTGGCCCACTGCTCATGCCGTTGCCCCCGATTGCGTGCGGACCTCGCCGAGCCAGACGTGCAACCCGTCGAACGTGACGATCGCGGCATTCACCGCCTCGTCGTACTGCTCAGGCGGCACGTTCGCACTCGCAGTTTCGCGAAACGCATTCCACATGCTGCCCGTGCGCAATCCATAACCTTCGAAATAAGCGTTGCCAAAGCCGCTTCGCAGACCGAACAAAGTCGCGACGTGCGGCGCGATGAAACGCCCTCCGAGCGAAGAGCCTTCCATCACGTACATGGAGCCGAACATGCGGCCGATACTGTCCATCGAAGGCAGCAGTTCGATCTTCGTCACGCTGTTCGCGCGGTTGTTATCGCCGGTCAGGAGCGCCAGGTCCGACGCAAGCAGCGACGCCTTGCGACGCCCTTCGAAAAAGTCGCACAGATGCGCGGGCATGGAGGCCGCCGCCGCATCCTCCCACGGTGCGACGTATCCGTAAAAGCCTTCGAGCAAGGCCACATAGCTCTCTCGAGGCCAGTCGAGGCGCATCAGGTCCAGTGCGTTTTCCAGCCTCGCATGACACTCGGCAGTTTCGTTTTTCAGACGGGACAGGAGATCGTATTGCATGATCCATTCAATAGGTTTGCCGCAGGTTTGCCGCGATGTTGACCCGGATGCCAGATACCGGATGCCGGGTAACCATCGTGGACCCGGCGTGCGGTGTTGCGGCAGTTCAGGTGCTACGGCGTGGACCGGCATGTGAGCGTCGCCGGCGCGGAATGGAACGCTCCTGGCCCGCCGCCTTGCGCTCCGCACCGGTTCGGCATCGATTACCGACACGCAGGTCGGCGCGTAGGCAAAAATGGTAGAAACAACTGCAGTAGGTAGGGGTGAATGCCAATCCCAGCTTGGCTCGCACGACGCCGTGCAAGTTCTCCGATATCGCGCGCCCATTCTACGCAAGAGGCGCTTTGTTGACCACGGGCAGCGACCGGCGGCACCGCATCACCGCTTGCGCTTGCTGCCCTGCTCCGTGTGCGCACCGGTTTGCGTGCGCTCCTGATACTCCGTGCCGCCGCGGCGATCCGTGTCCTGCAAGCCGCGCTCCAGATCCTCGTGCGCCTGCTCGCCAACCTCACGCGGTTCATCTTCCTGCTGCGACGCAGGACTCTGATCGCTCTCATGCGGCAGCGGCGCGACCGCGCCGTCATCGCGTTTTTGCTGCGTCGGATGCTTGCTTTCCAGTTCACGTCCGTCCTGCGCCGGACCTTGGCGCGTGGCGTTGGCGGCGGCGTCGTGCGATGTCTTGCCGTGTTGAGTCATTGCAACCTCGTCATGGTGATCTTTCCCTTCGTTCACTTGATATCGAGCCGCTTCTTCATGGAAGCGGTGATGCGTTGCCGTGTTTTCGCGTACTGGCTCCACGGATCTGTCTTGAGTGCGCGCAGGCGCTCATGCAAGTTGCCGATATTCCATTGATTGCCGCTCGTGGTGGCATCAAGTTCATCCCAGCCGATAGGAACCGACGCCCCCATGCCCGGCCGCGCGCGCAGCGAGAACGCCGCGACCGTGCTCGACCCCCGGTTGTTGCGCAAGTAGTCGACAAATATCTTGTCCCGGCGATTCTGCTTGCCCATTTTCGCGGAGAAATACTTCGGCAGCGTGCTGGCCATATGCTGCGCAACCGCTTGTGAGAACTCCTTTACTTCGTCCCAGCCAGCCTGTGGTGTAAGCGGGACGACCACATGGAAGCCCTTGCCGCCGCTCGTCTTGCAAAACGATTCAAGACCGAGTTCCGTCAGCAACTCATGCGTCAGGCGTGCGGCCTCCTGCATCCGGTCCCAGCTAAGGCCTTCGCCCGGATCAAGATCGAAGACCATCCGGTCGGGCTTCTCAAGCCTGGCCGCGAGCGCGTTCCAGGTGTGCATCTCGATCGTGCCCATTTGCGCCGCGCCCACCAGCGCGCCAACGTTCTCTATCGTGATGAGCGCCGGATGACCTGGATCGATGCCTGGATGCTGCTTGACGTTCGGGATGGTCAGCTTCTCGCTGTGTTTCTGAAAGAACAACTCGCCGCCGATATCCTCGGGCGCACGCACCAGCGACACCGGCCGGTCCTTGAGATGCGGCAGCATCCAGGCCGCCACGGACTCGTAGTAGAGGGCGAGATCGAGCTTCCGCGTGCCCGCCGATGGATCGATCACCCGATCGGGATGGCTGATCTTCACGCCTGCAACAAGCTCGCTACCAACGGGACTGCGGGCGGTTTTTTTAGCGGCTGTTTTCGTTGCGCTCTTGGCTGAAGCCGTCGTGGATTTGGTGGTCGGTTTCGCTGTATCGGTGGTCTTCGCCGAGGTTTTTTTCGTCGGCGCTTTTCCCGCACGAGTCGCTTTGGCTACGCTCTTGGCCGCTGTTTTCTTTGCGGGCTTTTTTTCCTCATCGTTGTCATCGTCCAACGCAACCTCCTTCGTCGATTTCGGCACTTCCTTGACGATCTCACGCGCCGCCTTGTCATCCCTCAGGCTGACAAACGATGCTTGCCGCACGATCCGCTCCGATGTCCATTCAGCGAAATTGCATTCAGCGACCAGTTCCGGCTTGACCCAATGCACCGGTGTGCGGCTGCGCTCTTTCGGCGCGCTGACGAACGGCATGGTCTTGACCTCACGCGCATCGAGTTGCTTTTTGACGGCGCGCAGAGTCGATGCGTCGAAGCCGCTGCCCACCCGCCCCGCGTATTGCAGCTTGCCGTTCGTGTCATAAACGCCGAGCAATAACGCGCCGAACTGCCCGCGGCTGCCCGTCGGCTCCGAATACCCGCCGATCACAAACTCCTGCCGGCGCCGGCATTTGAGCTTGATCCATGCGTTGCTTCGCCCCGACGTATAAGTGCTGTCGCGCCGCTTGCCGATAATCCCCTCCAGCGCCATGTCGCAAGCGCTCTTGAGCAGATCATCGACGCTGAATTCGAAGTCAGCGGAGAAGCGTAGCGCGTCGTCATCGACCGGTTCCAGCAGCGCCTTCAGGATCGCTCGCCGCTGCACCAGCGGCACGCCACGCAGGTCGTAACCGTTCAGGTAGGGGAGATCGAAGAAATAGACGGCGATATCTTGCGGACGATTCGCGTCGAAGGCGTTCTGCAGTTTCTGGAAGCTGGGCAGGTCGTTGTCGTCGAGCACGACCGCCTCGCCGTCGAGCCACGCGCTGTCCACATCGAGCTGGCCAAGTGCCTTGACCTGACGGCTGAACTTGTCGGTCCAGTCGTGACCGTTGCGCGTGAAGATCTGCGTGGATTTCGCTTTCGATGCAGCCTCGCGATCGATGCGCACGAGGACACGATAACCATCAAATTTGATTTCATAGGACCAGTCGTCGCTCGATGGTGCGGTGTCCACGAGGGTCGCGAGTTGCGGCTTCAAGGTTGCAGGGAGCTTCGCGCGTATTGCGTCCTGGATCGCTGGATTGTCGGCGAGCGTGCGCAGCGATTCCCCGCTCCGGTTCGCCACGATATCCGGCCGCGGCCGCTCCGGGCTCTTGCCTTGATCCTTCACGGCAGGCCGCTTCGGCGGTGGTGCGGGCTTCGTGGTCTTGCTGGTCTTGGCAGCCGTCTTACGCTCGGTCCGTTCGCGCACTTCACCGCTTTTCGAACGTGCGCCGAGCGAGTCGCTCATCACGCTGCCGGGCTGTTTGAGCAGCACGTCATAGTCGGCCTCGTTGCGGGCTTCGTCGTCGCGTTCCTTGATCAGCAGCCATTGCTCTTTGTCGCTATTGCCGCGCATGTTGCTGCGTACGAGCGTCCAGCCGCCGTGCAGCTTTTCGCCGTGCAGAACGAACTTGAGCTTGCCCTTCGCGTACGTTTCACGAGCTTCGTCGATGCTGCCAGCCTGCGGCTCCCACGTCCCGCGGTCCCACACGATCACACTGCCCGCGCCGTAATTTCCCTCTGGGATATCGCCTTCGAACGAGCCGTAATCGATCGGATGATCTTCCACATGCACGGCCAGCCGTTTCACCGATGGATCGAGACTCGGCCCTTTCGGTACGGCCCAGGACTTCAACGTGCCGTCGAGTTCGAGACGAAAATCGTAATGAAGACGCCGGGCATCGTGCTCCTGGATGACGAACGAAAGCGCGCTCGCCTGAGCCTTTTTCGACGCACGCCTGGCCTTGGCCTTGTCAGCCGCCTGACCGGATGGCTCTGGCGTCTGGTTGAAACGCCTCATGCGCTGATAGGTTTCCAGTTTATCGGCCATTGGCGGATCGCTTTTCGTGGTGCGTGTAGATGGATGGTCTAACGCGTAACTAAACGCATGACTCGGCGCGCGACAACGGACTTACCGCGCGCGTTCAAGCGCGTTTGCGGCGCGTGGTTGTCTTGCGTGCGGGTTTAGCCGCCGGTTCCGCTGCTTCAGCATCAGCCGTGTCGTCCTCGGTGCTGCCGGCACTTTTAGCTCCGCGTCTCGCCGGCTTCTCCTTCTTCAAACTGCGCTTCAACAGCTCGGACAAGTCGAGGATCTCCGCGGACGCCTTGCTCGGCGCGCCCTCTTCGACCTCCGACACCTCCTCCGTCTTCCCTTCCTTAACCTTCTTGTTGACGAGCGCCATGATGTCTTCGCGGAACGTGTCGTGATAGTCCTGCGGGTTCCACGTATCGCTCATGTCATCGATTAATCGCTGCGCCATCTCCAGTTCTTTCGGCGATACGCCCGCCTTCTTCGAGTTTTCGTCCGGGAACTTGAAGTCATCGAATTCGCGCACTTCATCCGCCCAGCGCAACGTGTTAAGCGCCAGCGCAGGACCCACCGGGATCAGCGCGGCCAGATGCTGCTTGTTGTGCAGCACCACGTTCGCTATCCCGACTTTTCCCGACGCCTTCAAGGCGTCGCGCAGCAACGCATACACCTTCTCGCCCTTGCGATCGGGAGCGAGGTAGTAAGGGGTGTCGAGGGAGAGAAACGAGATTTCAGGGGCTTCGACGAATGCGAGGATGTCCACGGTCTGCGTCGATTCCGGATTGGCCGAGCGAATCTCTGCGTCGCTCATCACGACGTATTTGCCCTTCTCATACTCAAAGCCGCGCACGATGTTGTCACGCGTGACGTCCTTACCCGTGTTCTTGTTGAACTGCTTATAGCCGATGGGGTCCATCGAGCGCTTGTCGAGCAGGTTGAAGCCGACCTTCTCCGACTGCGTCGCCGGATAAAGCTGCACGGGGACGTGGACCAGCCCGAAGCTGATTGCGCCTTTCCAGATCATGTGTGGCATCGCGAATGGCCTTTCCGAAAGCCGCTCTGACGGCGTGACGGGATGAACGCGCTTGAAAACGCTAACAACGATTAACACGCGCCGATAGACGCATGGCAGTTATCGCGTTGCAGAAAACGTGCCAGATGGGAAACCGATGGAATAAGCGCTCGCCGGCTTGGGCGCGTTCGATCAACTCAGCCAGCGCGGTCTCGACCGTGAAGTAGGAAACGCCTGGCCCGCGCGGCGAGAAGCTACTTGCGGCTCGCGCTGATCGTGAGTTTGGTGCCGTCGCTAAGCGTGATGTTCTTGTCGGTGCCGCCGGTGGGCATCGTGAAATGGACTAGCTGGCTGAAGAAGTTATCGGTGGGACATTGAAGCTTCTTGCCGCCCACGGTAACGGCGGCGGCCGGTCGCGGCGCATGGCCCTGGAAGCCCAACTGGACGTCGGCGTCCCCGCTATTCGCGACCACCGCGGCGAAACGGATCTTCACCTGACGCACCGTGGTGCCGCTTGCGTTGCGGATGGAGTCCACGTCCGGACATGCATCGGGAATGTTCTGCGAACCGCCGGCAGGCTTGCTTTGCCAGGTGAAGTCATCGGTCTGGCCCGAGCGGATCGTTCGCGTTTCCTGCGCGCTGCCCCAGTTCTTCGACGCCATCTTCACCGTATATTTGATCGGTCCGTCGTAAGCAACTTCCGACAGCACCTTGATGCTGGGCGTCGCATGAGCTGCCGGTTCAACCACGCAAGCCAGCAGCGCCAACACAGCGCCTGCAATCACACGACGTGGCGAAGACCCGCCAAGCTGAACAAAACCCGAACGATCGATCATGCGAAAACCCCTCCGTGTGCAGCCGTCACGCCGGGCAAACTGCAACGGCGCCGGGGTGGCCGCGCCGCGCGTGTGGCGCGATCAGTCTAGCGCGACGCGCGCCACGGGCTTCTCATGGGAAACCCGGGGCACGCGTGCAGCGTGCAACGAATTGGCTGATACAAACACCGGGTGAATCAGAAGCCCGTCAACACCAGTTTGCCGATCGCTCGGCCTTCTTCCAGAAGGCGGTGCGCTTCGCGCAGATTCGCCGCGTTGATCTTGCCGAGGTCTCGGCCAAGCGTCGTCTTGATCGTGCCTGCGTCGATCAGTCGCGCCACTTCGGTCAGCAGCTTGTGTTGTTCGAGCATGTCCGGCGTGCCGAACATCGAACGCGTGAACATGAACTCCCAATGAAACGCGGCGCTTTTCGCCTTCAGCAATTCGACCGCAATCGGCTTGCTGTTTTCGACGATCGTGCAGATGCCCCCTTGCGGTGCAATGACGGCGGCAGCGGCCGCGAAATGTTTGTCCGTGTCATTGAAGATCAGCACGTAGTCGACTTGCTCGAAACCCGCGTCCTTCAATTGTTTCGGCATGTCGCCGAAATGATCGACGATATGATCCGCGCCCAGTTCGGTCGCCCACTTCGCCGATTCCGGCCGCGACGCAGTCGCGATCACCTGCAGCTTCGCCACTTTCTTGGCGAGCTGGATGCCGATCGAACCCACGCCGCCGGCGCCGCCCACGATCAACACGGACTTGCCGGCGTCATGTCCTTCTGCCGATACCCCCAGCCGGTCGAACAGGGCTTCCCATGCGGTGATCGTCGTGAGCGGCAATGCCGCTGCGTGCGAGAAATCGAGCGAGGCAGGCTTCACGCCAACGATGCGTTCATCGACCAGATGGAACTCGCTGTTCGTACCCGGCCGGGTAATGCTGCCGGCATAAAAGACGGGGTCACCCACCTTGAACAGCGTCACGTCCGGGCCGACCGCTTCGACCACGCCCGATGCGTCCCAGCCGAGGACGCGCGGCGTTTCTTCGACCTTGTCCTTCGGCGCGCGCACTTTCGTATCGACGGGGTTCACGCCGATCGCTTCGACCTTCACCAGCAGGTCACGGCCGGCTGGCGCGGGTTTGTCGATCTCCACGTCCATCAAGGATTCCGGGTTGGAAATCGGCAGGTAATGGGTCAGGGCAATGGCTTTCATGAAAGAACTCCTTAAGGGGTTTCAAGCGTCGGATGTGCAATGCATGGACCCGATGTTAAGGGCTTTCAGCTTCTCGTGAAACCGTCATAATGGCTAAAACATTTTATTGATAATCAAGAAAATGACGATGATCAATTTGCAGGGTGAATTGCCGCAGAAAGCGCAGCTCGATTTGCTGGACGTCGCGCTTTTTGTCCGGGCGGCGGCTTTATCAAATCTGTCGGCGGCGGGGCGGGAATTCGGCTTGTCGGCCGCCGTCGCGAGCGCCCGACTCGCCCAGCTCGAACGCCAGCTTGGCACGCGGCTTTTACATCGGACGACGCGGCGCATCAGCGTTACGCAGGAAGGCGAAATTTTCGCCGAGCGTGCCCGCGCGTTACTCGACGCCGCCGATGCCGCGCGCGCCTCGGTCGGACGCGCGTTCGAACAACCGCAAGGGCGCTTGCGTGTGACCATGCCGTCCTCGCTCGGGCGTCAGCATGTCTCGCCGGTCATTCCTGAATTCCTGCGCCGCTATCCCGGCGTGAGCCTCGACTTGCGCCTGACCGACCAGATAGTCGATCTCGTCGATAAAGGTATTGATCTGGCGGTGCGTATTGGCGCGTTAAAGGATTCGACGCTCGTCGCGAGAAAACTTGCCAGCAATCGGCGGGTGCTGTGTGCATCGCCGGCTTATCTCGCTGAGCACGGCACGCCGCGCCACCCCGCCGATCTCGCGCAGCACGAGTGCGCGATTCTGTCAGGCCAACGAGACTGGGCGTTCGTCACGCCGAGCGGGACCATCGACGTGCGCGTGTCCGGCCGGCTCGAGACGGACAACGGGGAAGTCATTCGCGACGCGTTACTTGCCGGGTTCGGCATCGGGTTGAAATCGACGTGGAGCGTGGCGCCGTTTCTGCACAGTGGCGAATTGGTGACCGTGCTCGATAGCTATCCGCTCGCGGAAACGGTAGCCATCTGGGCGGTGTACCCGAGCCGAGCATTCGTGCCGCCGAAAACGACGGCATTCATCGATTTCCTGACCGGGCATTTCGGTGATCCGCCTTACTGGGACGTGGATCCGCAGAGAGTGATGCGGTAGTCGTCATCCCGTAAATGGAAATAGGAATTTACGTATTCTTAAATTTTTGTTGCGGCGGGAGTATCGAAATGCAATGACGAATTCGAGTCGGCGCGCTCAGTCATATGCATCCTTCGGCAAGTCAACTTGCTGTCCCTGAGTTGGCTGTTTTCCAGCCAACAACGCTTATAAATTTTGGGTGTACAAATAATCCTTGTACTCACTGTTTTTTGGGGGTACATTATTCATGGGCATTGCGTATAACGTCCAAAAGAGTGAAGCAAATATCCAGGAACGAGGCTTATCGTTCGAGGCAGTTCGCGACTTTGTCATGTCGAGTGCATTGATCGTCGAGGATTGTCGCAACATATATCTCGAACGCAGGTTTCAAGCCCTCGGTTTCATAGCCGATCGGCTACACATGCTGGTATTCACACCACGTGGCGACAAGATTCACGTTATTAGTTTACGGAAGGCGAACCTTCGCGAGGTAAAGCGGTATGAGCAAGAAGAACAAGGACGAAATTCTGGACGAGAACCCCGAATGGGGTGAGGCCGAATTCGCGCGGGCGCGACCTGCAGCAGAAGTTTTGCCGGAGCTTTACGGGCAGGAGCGAGCAACGGAAATCCTGCGCCCGCGCGGACGGCCGAAGCTCGAAAACCCGAAGTTGCCGATCAAATTGCGCATCGACCCGGACGTGGTCGACGCTTATAAAGCGCAAGGCGACGGCTGGCAAACGCGAATGAATGCCGCGTTGCGCGATTACGCAAAATCGCACGGATTGATGCTTTGAATCATGGGAGAGCAAGGGCGCGCCATTCAGGGCGCCCTCACCCCACTCTCACAGGCGCCTTCACAAATCCCCGAAACCGCGCCCGGGACGCGCGTACTGGCTCCCCCGCGAGTCCGTAATCCGGGAACCGCGCAATGAACCGCCCGATTGCAATTCGCGCCTCCAGCCGAGCCAGCGACAACCCCGCGCACTGGTGAATTCCGAACCCAAAAGCAAGATGCCGATTCGGCTCACGAGCGATATCGAACTGATCCGCCGCCTCGAACTGCTCCGGGTCCCGATTCGCCGCCCCGATGCACAGCGTCACCGGCGTCCCACTTGCCACCGGTATCCCGGCAATATGCGTATCCGCCGTCGTGATCCGGTTGCCAAGCTGATTCGAGCTTTCGTAGCGCAAACACTCCTCGACTGCACTGTCGATCAACGCCGGATCGGCCAGTAACCGCGCGCGCTGCTCCGGCCATTGAGCCAGCAGCACGATGCCGTTGCCGATCAGATTCGTAGTCGTCTCGTGCCCCGCGTTCAGGATGAAAATACAGTTGTGCAGCAGTTCGGCTTCGTCCAGGCGCTCACCGTCTGCTTCGCTTTGAATCAGCCGCGTCAGCACGTCATGCTGCGGATCGCCCGGATGCACCCGACGGCGGGCCACGAGCGTCACCAGATAATCGATGAAATCCGCTACCGCCCGATTACCCCGCGCTTCCTGCTCCGGGTTGAGCGCAGGTTCCAGTGCGCCGAGAATCGCGAGCGACCAGTCACGCAAGGGTGCGCGTTCATCGTGCGGCACATCGAGCAGATTGCCGATCACTTCAACCGGAATCGCCGAAGCGAAATCATCGATTAAATCGATCTCACCGCGTGTTGCAGCCTGATCGAGGAGATCGTCGATGAGATGCACCAGACCGGGTTCCATCGCCGCGATCGCACGCGCGGTCAGCGCCCCCGCGATCAGTTTGCGCACGCGCGTGTGGCGTGGCGGATCGTTGAAGACGAGGCTCGTCGTGTGATGCGCGAACAACGCAGTATGAGCGCCATACTTCGGGCCGAATTCCACCGTCTTGTCCGAACTGAAGATTTTCGGATCGCGATACACGGCTTGCACGTCCCTGTATCGCGTGAGAAACAGCGAGCCATCGGGCATTGCCTTGATCGGCTCCGTGGTGCGCAGCGCGCCGTAGACCGGATACGGATCAGCGTAAAACGCGGCGTCGAGCTTGCGCAGATCGAAGGCGAGCGCGCGTTCGGTCGGGGTCATGCGGATCTCCGTCGTTTTATCGGCAGCCATCATAGCGGCGCGGCACGCACGTCCGCCATCGGTCCGGACCATTACAATGACGGATCTCGATTGTTCCCACCGCTATTTTTCTCGCACATCGTCCGTCATGAACCTTGTCATCCAAAGCCTCGATCCAATCGCCGATACCCATCTGAAACCGCTCACCGCCCTCGCCCGCGCGCAGCATGCCGAACGCGCCGACGCCGGCCGGGTGTTGCGGCTGCGCGGCGCCGATCCTCTGCAGCGCCCGGATATCGATGCGTATTGCGGCGCGCATCGGCTGGATTACGCGTTCATCGACCCCTCCCTGCGCCTGAGCAATTTCGGCCTCGTGGCAATGGACATGGATTCGACGCTGATCACTATCGAGTGTATTGACGAGATCGCCGATTTTTGCGGGTTGAAGGCAGAGGTTGCGGCCATCACTGAAGCGTCGATGCGCGGTGAGATCAAGGACTTCAACGAGAGCCTGACGCGGCGTGTCGCGCTGCTAAAGGGCCTCGACGCAAGCGCGCTGGAACGGGTTTATGAGGAACGGCTGCGCTTGTCGCCGGGCGCGGAAATCATGCTCGCGGGTGCGAAGGCGGCGGGACTGAAAACCCTGCTGGTATCGGGCGGTTTCACGTTCTTCACCGAGAAGCTGAAGGCACGGTTAGGGCTTGATTTCACGCACGCAAATACGCTTGAAATAGTCGATGGCAAACTGACCGGGAAGGTCACCGGCGAGATCGTCAATGCCGACGTCAAAGCGCGCACGTTGCGTGAAACCTGCGCGCAACTCGGCATTGATCCAAAGCGCTCGATCGCCATGGGCGACGGTTCGAACGACCTGAAGATGATGGCGGAAGCGGGGTTGTCGGTGGCGTTTCGCGCGAAGCCGGTGGTGCGCGAAGCGGCCGGACTGGCGTTGAACTTCGTGGGACTGGACGGGTTGCTGCGGCTGTTTTGAGTAGGCGCGTATCGCTGCAAGAAGGGCTGAGCCACAGACCCAGCCCTTCTTGTATCAATCAATCGACGTCTTCAGGCTTCCAACCCCGCCAGCGCCCGTTCCAGATCCGCCCGCAGATCCGCCTCATCTTCCAGCCCGATATAAAACCGCACCAGCACGCCCTCATGCGGCCACACACCGGCCGTGCGCATCGACTTGATGTCGTACGGCATGGCGAGGCTATTCGCACCGCCCCAACTCCAGCCGATCGCGAAATATTCCAGCGCCTCGACGAAGGTATCGATTTGCGCCGGGCTGTAGCGTTTGTCGAAGACCGCGGAGAACAGTCCACCCGCTCCCGTGAAATCGCGTTTGAAGAATTCATGGCCCGGGCAATCCGCCAACGCCGGATGGAGCACCGCCGAAATTTCCGGTCGCGTCTTCAGCCAGTGAGCCAGGGAAAGCGCCGTCCGGTCGTGAGCGTCGAAACGAACTTGCATGGTGGGCAAACTGCGCAGCACGAGCGAACAGTCGTCCGAAGACACGCCAATTCCCATACGCATCCGCGCACTCTTCAATTTCATGTGGATGGCTTTGTCGGCGGTAATCGTCGCGCCCATCAGGATATCGCTCGCGCCGGACTGGTACTTCGTCAGCGCCTGCACCGAGATATCGACGCCATGCTCGAACGGCTTGAATGCGAGACCAGCCGAATAGGTATTGTCGATAGCCGTCAGGATCTTGTGCGCCCGCGCGACCTTCGTGATCGCCGGCACGTCCTGCACTTCCATGGTCACCGAACCCGGCGCTTCGAGCCAGATCAGCCTGGTGTTCGGCCGGATCAGCGCTTCAATGCCCGCACCGATCAGCGGATCGTAGTACGTCACTTCCAGTCCGAAATCCGCCACAAGCCAGTCGGCATGGTCGCGGTTCGGTGAATACGCGTTGTCGGGAATCATCACGTGATCGCCGGTCTTCACCAAACCAAAGTACACGTTCGATATGGACGATAAACCCGAAGGCTGCAGCAACGCATGCTTGCCACCCTCGATCACCGCCAGCCGCTGCGCCAGCGCAAGCGACGTCGGCGTTGCATGAAGGCCGTATCGCCATTGACTGTCGTCGCTCCAGACGAGCGCGCGCATGGTGGCGAGATCCGGAAATACCACGGTCGACGCCCGTGTAACCGGCATCGAGAACGAATCAAAACCGGGGGTAAGCTGATCCTCCGGATGAACGATGCGGGTCTGCAAGCTGCGCGCGCTGGACGAGTTGCTGGAATCGGTCATGAGTGCCCTGCTTGTTCGAGGCTATAAGAAAAAAGCGTCATCGCCCGAAGCCGATGACGCCGTGTTACATCGGACGGCGCGATCGTGTGACATCGCGTGAAATCGCGTAAGACCCCGTTTCACTCGCCGATAGTCACGTTGCTGGTCCCGCCCAACGCGTGGCCCGTAGCCGGAGGAGCGGGTTCCAGCGAAGGCGCAGCCGATTGTGGCGCTTTCGGCGCGACCGTACCTGCGGCAGGCGCAGGGGCCGCACCCGATACGGACCCAACCGGCTTGAGCTCAAAGGGCACTGGATTGGAATCGTCGGCATTCATGCGTTCACCAGACACGCTGCCATCGGCTGCAAACTTCCCAACCCAGTTGCCTGTGATGTGCGTGCCGTCATTCGACTCTTCGATCTCGAGCGTATCGCCGTCACGGTCCCCCGCAACCAGAATTACCGTCGACGCCCCCGCGATCCGATATTCGCCGTGCACGCCCGTGCGCTCATCCGTTTTTGCGCCAAGCTTCATTTCGATCTGCTTATCGCCGAGCGTTCCGACATAAGTCGGGAAACGCGCATACGCCGGATTCGGCGTCAGCGGTTTGGCGGGCGGAAGCGCCAGCGTTTCAATGGCTTCGGCGGTACCCGGCGCTTGCAGGCCCAGATCGCCTGGCGTGGCCGCTGCGCGTGCCGCCGACACGGCCCGGGAACCGTCGGGCGACATGGCCGAATTGCAGCCGGCGAGCAACAATGCTGCCGCCACCGCCGCCACTTTCATTTGCGTCATCGAATAGATTCCTGTCCTTGCGCGGCTCATACGCGTTCAAAAATTGCCGCAATGCCCTGCCCGCCGCCAATGCACATTGTCACCAGCGCATAACGCCCGCCCACGCGCTGCAGTTCGTACAACGCCTTCACGGTAATCAACGCGCCGGTTGCGCCAATCGGATGGCCAAGCGAGATGCCCGAACCGTTCGGATTGACCTTCGCGGGGTCCAGCTCCAGTTCCTTCGATACCGCGCACGCCTGCGCCGCAAACGCTTCATTGGCTTCGATCACATCGAGATCGCCAACGCTTAAGCCCGCGCGCTCCAACGCCTTTCGCGTGGCCGGAATCGGACCAATGCCCATGTATTTGGGATCGACGCCCGCGTGCGCATACGAGACCAACCGCGCGAGCGGCTTCAGGCCACGCGCTTCGGCCGCGCCGCGTTCCATCAGCACGACGGCGGCGGCCGCGTCGTTGATGCCCGACGCATTGCCCGCGGTTACCGTCCCGTTTTCCTTGGCAAACACGGGCTTGAGCTTCGAAAAATCCTGGAGCGTGGCGTTCAGACGGACGTGCTCGTCGGTATCGAAGACGATGTCGCCCTTCTTCGATGCTTGCGTGACTGCAAGAATCTGTTCCTTAAAATATCCCGCTTCCATAGCCCGCGCCGCACGCCGATGCGATTCAAGGGCAAGTTCGTCCTGCATCTCGCGCGAAATACCGTATTTGGCGGCGACGTTTTCCGCCGTGACGCCCATGTGGATCGTATCGAAGGGATCGTGCAGCGCACCGAGCATCATGTCGATGAGACGCGCGTCGCCCATGCGTTGTCCGAAGCGCACCGATGGCGCTAGATACGGCGCGCGGCTCATGCTTTCCGCGCCTGCGCCGATGGCGACATCGGTGTCACCAAGCAGAATGGATTGAGCGGCCGAGATGATTGCCTGCAGGCCAGAACCGCACAGGCGGTTGACGGTCAGCGCGGGCGCGTGCTGCGCGACGCCGCCGTTCAACGCGGCGACTCGCGCCAGATACATGTCCTTGGGTTCGGTCTGGATTACGTTGCCGAACACCACATGGCCGACATCCTCGCCCGACACGTTCGCTCGCGACAAAACCTCCCGCACTACGCGCGCGCCGAGATCCGTCGGGCTGAAGTCCTTCAGCGCACCGCCGAAATCGCCAATTGCGGTCCGCACGCCGCTGACCACCACCACTTCACGTTGTGCCATGAAAGCTCCTTCGTCTCGAGTTGTTTTGTGCTTCGTGTAAACCGTCGCGCCGAGAGTGAAATCACAACCAGACGCTCAGACTTCGCCCCACAGGTCGTGACCATCGGCGCCGGTGATTTTCACCGACACGAAATCGCCCGCCTTGTAACGCTTCGATGCCTTCTTTGCCGGCTCGATATACACCACGCCGTCGATCTCCGGCGCATCTGCCGCGGTCCGGCCGACACCGCCTTCGTTGCTCAGTTCATCGACGAGCACTTTCAGCGTCTTGCCGACCTTGCGTTTCATGCGTTCCGCCGACAGTTCTTCGGCCAGTTCCATGAAACGTGCGCGACGGTCCTCGCGCACTTCATCCGGCAGCGCGCCGTCGAGTTCGTTCGCCGTTGCGCCTTCGACAGGCGAATAAGCGAAACATCCGACCCGATCCAGATCGGCTATGCGAATGAAATCCAGCAGCGTCTGGAACTGCTCTTCCGTTTCACCCGGGAAGCCCGCAATAAACGTGCTCCGGATCGTCAGGTCCGGGCACATCGCGCGCCATTTCTGTACGCGTTCGAGCACCTTCTCGGCGTTCGCCGGGCGCTTCATGCGCTTGAGCACTTCGGGATGCGCGTGCTGGAACGGCACATCCAGATACGGCAGCACGTGGCCCTTCAACGGACCTTCGGCCATCATCGGAATGACTTCGTCCACGCTCGGGTAGGGATACACGTAATGCAAGCGGACCCACGCGCCGTATTGCACGGCGAGTTCACCTAACGCGCCGACCAAATCCGTCATGCGCGTCTTCACCGGCTTGCCGTTCCAGAAACCGGTGCGATATTTCACATCGACGCCATACGCGCTCGTGTCCTGCGAAATCACGAGCAGTTCCTTGACGCCGGATTTGAACAGGTTCTCGGCTTCTAGCATCACGTCGGCCACGGGCCTCGACACCAGGTCGCCGCGCATGGACGGGATGATGCAGAACGTGCACCGGTGATTACAGCCTTCCGATATCTTCAGATACGCGTAATGGCGCGGCGTCAGCTTGATGCCGGCAGGCGGCACGAGATCGATGAACGGATCGTGCGGTTTGGGCAAATGCAGATGCACGTGGCTCATGACTTCAGCGGTCGCGTGCGGGCCGGTCACGGCCAGTACCTTCGGATGTACCTCCTCGATAAGCCCCGTTCCGCTCGCGCTTTTCTTCGCACCGAGACAACCGGTCACAATCACCTTACCGTTCTCGTGGAGCGCCTCGCCGATGGCGTCGAGACTTTCCTGCACGGCTTCATCGATGAAACCGCAGGTGTTGACCACAACGAGATCGGCGCCGTCGTAGGAGCCGGAGATCTCGTAACCTTCCGCGCGCAGTTGGGTGATGATCTGCTCGGAATCGACGAGCGCTTTCGGACATCCGAGGCTTACGAACCCGACTTTGGGGGCCGAAAGGGTCGGCACGGCGGGGGAAATGGTCTGCGACATAGGGTGAGTCCGGCGTATAGCGGTGACGATGGCGACAAATGGGGACGGTGCGGCAAGGCCAGGGGATCCGATGTCCATAAGGACCACAGCCCGGACAGCGCCCTGCGCACGCAACCGTTTATTGTACCGCGCTGGCGACAGTGCAGCCGGTCAAGCGGCGAGGCGTTGCCGGGACGAGCGGGACGAGGGTCGCGCGATGGCGTTCCGGCATCAGGCTGTTGAATGCCGGAGCGCGCTCGATCACTTCAAGAATTTCGCTCGGATCATGCAGGCGCCGGATGGCTGCATGGAGTTCGGCAGCCTCCGGCCAGGTCCGCTTAAGATAGCTGAGCCACATTTTGACGCGTCCATGTTCATGACGGGACGCGACACGGAGTTGCAGCTTTGTCAGGTAATCGGCAAGTTGACCCAGCACGGCCGACCATTCCTCGCCCGAAGGCGTCGGGTCCATCAGTCCGCGGATGCGTAAAGCCAGGAACGGGTCCGAGACGGCGCCGCGCCCGATCATCACGTCCGCGCAGCCGCTGACCGCCCGGCACCGCTCCCAATCGGCCACTGTCCAGACTTCTCCGTTGGCCACGACCGGCACGTCCACGGCAGCGTCGATACGCGCGATCCACTCCCAGTGGGCCGGCGGCCGGTAGCCATGGTCACGCGTCCTGGCATGCACGACAAGGGAGGCGGCGCCGCCTTCCGCCAGCGCCGTGGCGCAGTCGATCGCGAGCGAAGTATCGGACACGCCAAGCCGCATTTTTGCGGTCACGGGGATGCCGGCAGGCACCGCTGCACGAACGGACGAAACGATCCGGTTCAGCTGTTCAGGGTGCGCCAGTAGCATCGCGCCGCCGCCGTGCCGGTTGACGACTTTGGCGGGGCAGCCGAAATTCAGATCGATGCCATGCGGCGACAGACTGGCGGCCTGGGCTGCGTTGAGCGCCATCCATTCGGGATCGCTGCCGAGCAGTTGGATCACCATCGGCGTACCGCCGGGTGTATGGCCTCCGTAAAGGACTTCGGGCGTGTCCCTCTCGTAGGCACTTCGGGGAAGCACAGAGCCCGTCACCCGGACAAATTCGGACACGCAGCCGTCGAATCCGCCTGTGCTGGTCAGCACGTCGCGCAGCACGTAGTCCGCAAGCCCTTCCATGGGCGCAAGAAACAACTGGCTCATGCGAGAACGGCGCCTAAGCTGCTTTTGCGGATTTTTCGGTTATCGGAGCGAAACAAAGCCGACTTTCGATGTGGCCGGCGTAGTGATGTAGGTCATGTTGTGGTCTGCGATGTGAGTGCCGGGCGGCGAATCAAGATATTGTACCGTGCGCCACGCGCGAGATTGCCCTGCGCCAAAGCCTCAACCGGGACGGGTTTGGAGCCGCCACTTGCCCTGTAAGGCTTGCGGGGCGCAAAACTGCGCGCAGGAGCCCTGCTTACGCGCAATTCCCGACTTATGCTCTTCGAGCAGCGCTTACTTGTTGGCTCGGAAAGGTTCTCGAATCAACACCTCGGCTGGAATATGCAACCCCTCGTGCAAGCGCCGAATCATTGCCAGGCTCAATGCGCGTTTGCCCGCCAAGACCTCATACACGCGGTTTGCTCCGCCAATGTACTCCTGCATATCTGCAATCGACAGTTGCTCCTGCTCCATCCGAAACTTGATTGCTTCGATCGGATCGGGACGCTCCAGCGGGAAATGCTCATCCTCGTAACGTCCGACAAGGACCCCGAGTACCTCCAGACGATCGCCTTCCGGCGTGTTGGCTTCAGGATCAATGTCGACGAGTGCCGACACTTCCGCCAACGCGGCTCGATAATCTTCCTCATTGTGTAGCAGTCGAATATCCATATTATTTACTCCGTTTCCACAGTTTCCGCGTCGACCTTGTCGTATTCAGCGTGCGTTCCGATGAACTTGATGTAGACCGCGCCAATCCTGTACGCGACCGCCACGATTAATCGATACTCGTTGCCCTTCAGGTTGAACACCACTCGATTTCGACCGACGAAGCTCGCAGAGGCGTAACGGTTCTTGATGTCCTGCGTGTTCGTCCACTTGGCTTTCGCCACTTCATCGTGCCACGTTAGGGCTTGCTGTTTTGCCGAGGGGTGCTTTTGGCAGAACGTCAGGATGGTTCGTCTGGCGAGAATTTGCATAACCAAGCATAGTCCCAATTTGGGACTATGTAAAGACGCAAGCAATCGTTACGTTACGTCGGGCGCGACGGCGCCTGACCAGCAATACAAGCGTTGCCGCTTGCACAAAGGAATGGATAAGGAAATGGAGCAATTCCAAGCGGACTTGTTGAAATCTGTCCGCGATATGAAATCTGGACGTGCTGGACGCACCACCAAAGTTGCGCCTACAACCGCGTCATTGGCCCGCGCTAAGGTAGGACTTTCGCAGAGCGCATTTGCCGCTCTGCTCGGTGTATCGACGCGTACATTGCAAGATTGGGAGCAAGGTCGACGGGAACCGACCGGGGCCGCACAAACCCTGCTGCGTGTCGCCGCTCTTCATCCGGACGCACTGCGAGACCTGCAAACGATGTGATGCGGAAATACGGAGCCGGGTCGGCTTAAAAGCCAGGACACCGATATATCGGCGTTTCCTTCGGATATCCGAAGGAAACAAAGCTGTCCTTCCACGCGCCTGGATACCGCGCGACCTTCCAGGCCGTCGCAAGTGTGGTTCAAACCAAACCCCGCGTGATCCCCGCTTACTTCTTCTCCGGCGTGCCGCCCGGCGGAGTCGTAGCCGTAGTAGCAGTCGGCGTCCCGGCCGCAGCCGTAGCCGTAGCCCCAGCCGTCCCCGGCGTAGGGAACGGGAACGTGTTGAACATTGACTTCGCCTGGGTCTGCATCTGCTCCTGCATCTGCACGAACATGTTCTTCGATTGCTCGATATAGCTCGTCATCATCCCCTGCATCATGGGCGCCTGCATGTTCATGAACTGCGACCAGACTTCAGGATTGAGCGGCACCGCATTACCGTCGATCAGCCCTTTCGACTGGTCGGTGAGCTTGTGCTGGATGTCGATGAACGCCTGGATATTCTTCTCCAGATACGTGCCCATCATGCCCTGCATCGCGTTGCCGTAGAAGCGGATGATCTGCGAAAGCATGACCGATGAAAACATCGGCAGGCCGCCGCTCTCTTCTTCCAGAATGATCTGCAGCAAGATACTGCGCGTCAGGTCCTCGGCGGACTTGGCGTCCATCACCTTGAACTCTTCCTGGTCGAGCACAAGCTGTTTGACGTCGGAAAGCGTGATGTAGGTGCTGGTTTCGGTATCGTAGAGCCGGCGATTCGGATATTTTTTTATGAGTCGTTCGGCGGATTTCTTTGTAGTGGTCATGTAACGCCTTTAAACGCAAAACTCAAACTGTGCCGACGGACTCCGCGTAATTGAAAGCGACGCAAGCCGCCGGTTCGTAGTCGGTGCCGGCGAACCGGCATCCAGTCGTAACGCCCCGCTCCGACGCGGGACGCGCGGCGCGCACAACCTGATGGCGCGCCGCTTGAAACACCCTCACCCCATGTGCAAGCCGCCATTCAGCGAGAAGTCAGCACCCGTGGAAAAGCCCGATTCCTCCGATGCCAGCCACGCCACGATCGAACCAATTTCCTCCGGCCGCCCAAGCCGGCGAACCGGAATGGTCGCGACAATCTTCTCGAGCACGTCCGGGCGAATCGACTTCACCATATCCGTCCCGATGTACCCCGGCGAAATGGTGTTGACCGTCACGCCCTTGGTCGCCACTTCCTGCGCGAGCGCCATCGTGAAGCCGTGAATGCCGGCCTTCGCAGTGGAATAGTTGGTCTGGCCGAACTGCCCTTTCTGACCATTCACCGACGAAATATTGATCACACGCCCGAAACCACGCTCGACCATGCCGTCGATCACCTGCTTCGTCACGTTGAACAGGCTCGTCAGGTTGGTATCGATGACCGCGGTCCAGTCTTCGTGCGTCATCTTCCGGAACACGACGTCGCGCGTGATACCCGCGTTGTTCACCAGGATATCGACTTCGCCGACTTCGGCCTTGACCTTGTCGAAGGCAAGCTTGGTCGACTCCCAGTCGCCCACGTTGCCTTCAGAAGCAATGACGTCATACCCCAGCGCCTTTTGCTCTTCGAGCCATTTGACCCGGCGCGGCGAATTCGGCCCACAGCCCGCGACGACCGTGTAGCCGTCCTTATGCAGCCGCTGGCAGATACTCGTACCAATGCCGCCCATGCCGCCCGTCACATACGCTACTCGTTTCGTCATTGCTCGCTCCATTTATCGTTATGCGCGCTCGCGGCGTGCCGGGCGTACTGCCGACCCGAACCGCGGCGCGCGGTGCTTGTCGCACACTGTCTCCCTACGGCCGCTCGACAGCGAGCGCCACGCCCATACCGCCGCCGATGCACAGCGACGCCAGTCCCTTCTTCGCATCGCGTTTCTGCATTTCATGCAGCAGCGTGACCAGAATCCGGCAGCCGGACGCACCAATCGGATGACCGATCGCGATTGCCCCGCCGTTCACGTTGATCTTCGACGTGTCCCAGCCCATCTGCTGATGCACGGCCAGCGCCTGCGCTGCAAATGCTTCGTTGATTTCCATCAGGTCGAGGTCCGACGCGGACCAGCCGGCGCGTTCCAGGCAGCGCTTCGATGCCGGGACCGGACCTATGCCCATCACTTTCGGATCGACGCCCGCGTTCGCGTACGCCTTGATGCGCGCGATCGGCGTGAGACCCAGCGCCTCGGCTTTTTTCGCCGACATCACGATTACGCCCGCGGCGCCATCGTTAAGACCCGAGGCGTTTGCCGCAGTCACGGTGCCTTCCTTCGAGAACGCCGGCTTAAGGCCGGACAGCGATTCGGCTGTCACGCCATGGCGCACGAATTCGTCGGTGGCAAAACGCAGCGGCTCGCCTTTGCGCTGGGGAATTTCAACGGGCACGATTTCATCGTTGAAACGGCCCGACTTCTGCGCCGCTTCTGCCTTGTTTTGCGACAGCGCCGCGAATTCATCCTGCGCGGCGCGCGTGATGCCGTATTCCTTCGCGACGTTTTCCGCCGTAATGCCCATGTGGATCGAGTTGAACGCGTCCCACAAGCCGTCCACGATCATCGAATCGATCAGCTTTGCGTCGCCCATGCGGAAACCGTCGCGTGAGCCCGGCAACACGTGCGGGGCCGCGCTCATGTTTTCCTGGCCGCCCGCGATCACGATGTCGGCATCGCCCGCGATAATCGCGTTTGCCGCCAGCATCACGGCCTTCAGGCCCGATCCGCATACCTTGTTGATGGTCATGCCCGGCACCGAGCTGGGCAAGCCTGCCTTGATCAGCGACTGGCGTGCCGGATTCTGTCCCGAACCCGCCGTCAAAACCTGACCGAGGATCACTTCGCTGATCTGCTCAGGCTTCAGGTTCGAACGCTCGAGCAAAGCCCGAATCACGATTGCGCCCAGATCGGGCGCGGCAATCTTCGCCAGCGACCCGCCGAATTTGCCGACGGCCGTCCGTGCGGCCGATACGATCACTACGTCTGTCATTTCAGTTTCCTTTGAGAATCGAAAGTGCTAGCCCGGTTTTAGCCGGCTGACTGCATGGCCGGCTGGATGCGTATTCGCGCTTGCCCCTTGTTTGCCTGCGCCGTTTTCAAAAGGTGCAGGTGACGCTCTCAACAGCGCTGGCTCATGATTACAACAGCGGTTACATCAGCTTTATCAGGGTTTAGCAGCTGCAATAAAACGCTAAGTTAAAACGCTAAGTCAACACGCTAAGTAAGCGATACGTCGGTTACTGTCGACCGGTCACGCGTGAAATGCAATCGGGTCCGTTCCGCATGACCCGCCCTGGCCGTCACTCAAAAGTCATTAGGTCGTGCGGATCACGCAGAATATATTACTGGTCCCG
Source organism: Caballeronia sordidicola (assembly GCF_000729995.1). Taxonomy (GTDB): domain Bacteria; phylum Pseudomonadota; class Gammaproteobacteria; order Burkholderiales; family Burkholderiaceae; genus Caballeronia; species Caballeronia sordidicola_A. Next base: position 82,390 of record NZ_JNFG01000001.1, read on the forward strand.
CTGCAGGACATAACGTCCCGGCGCCGGCTCGATCACCGGAAAATCCTCAGACCCCAGGGTTGCCTTTGGCTTCACTTTCTTGCCGGCGTGACCATCGAGCCAATTCGTCCACGTCGGCCACCAGCTACCCGGATGTTCGGTCGCGCCTTCGAACCATGCATCGGGATCTTCGGGCAGGGTTTTATCGGCGTTATCGAGCAGCCAGAAACTGCGCTTGTTCTTCGATGGCGGATTGATCACGCCCGCAATGTGTCCCGATGCCCCGAGCACAAACGTCTGCGGCCCGGTCAGCAAAGGTGCGGACGCATACGCCGCCGTCCACGGCACGATGTGATCGTCGCGCGAACCATACAAAAACGTCGGCACATCGATCTTCGACAAATCCACCGGCTCACCACACACAGTCAGTTCGCCCGGATTGCGCAGGCGATTCTCCAGATACGTGTTTCGGATATACCAGACGAACATCGGGCCTGGCAGATTGGTCGAATCGCTGTTCCAGTAAAGCAGATCGAACGCCTGCGGCGTACGGCCCTTCAGGTAGTTGTCCACCACGTAGTTCCACACCAGATCGTTCGGGCGCAGATACGAGAACGTGTTGGCGAACTCGACACCGCGCATCAGCGCAGGCGCTTTGCCGCCTTTCCCGCCAATGGTCTGCTCGCGCATCTGCACGTGCTGCTCATCGATAAACACATCGAGCACGCCCGTGTCGGAAAAGTCGAGCATGGCGGTCAGCAACGTCATGGATGCAACGGGATGTTCACCCCGCGCGGCCAGCACGGCCAGAGCGCTTGCGAGCATCGTGCCGCCGACGCAAAAGCCCAGCGTGTTGATCTGTTCGCGCCCACTGATCTGTTTGACTATATCGATAGGCGTGAGCACGCCTTCCTCGATGTAATTGTCCCAGGTCTTGTGCGCGATCGATGCGTCCGCATTGCGCCACGAGATCATGAAAACCTGATGGCCGGCGTCGAGCGCATGGGCGACCAGCGAGCCTTCCGGTTGCAGGTCAAGAATGTAGAACTTGTTGATGCACGGTGGCACGATCAACAGCGGCCGCTCTCTCACGGTCGCCGTGCGCGGCGTGTACTGGATCAGTTGCAGCAGATCGTTCTCGAACACGACCGAGCCTTGCGTGGTCGCAATATTTTTGCCGACCAGGAAACCCGATTCATCGCTTTGCTGGATCTTGCCGCGCTGCATGTCGGCGAGCAGGTTCAGCATGCCTTTTTGCAGACTCTCGCCACGGCTTTCGATCAGCGCCTTCTGCGCATCCGGATTCAACGCAATGTAATTGCTCGGCGATGCCGCTGCCGCCCACTGCTGTACGGCGAACCTGATTCGCTCGCGGGTCTTGTGATCGCCTTCGACAGATTCTGCAAGCTCCTGCAGATAACGCGCGTTCAGCACGTACCAGGCAGCGGCGAATGCGAAACCGGGCGCGGATTGCCACGCGGCGCCGCTGAACCGGCGGTCTTTCAGCGTCGCCAGGTCGATGCTTTGCTCACCGGCCTGCTTGATGAGTTCCATGGCGTCGCGCGAGAAACTGGACTGCAGTTCCTGCAAGCGCTGGGGCGCGATAGCGGCAGTCGGAATATTCGGCATCGCGGACATCGCAAACGGCAACTGGCTGCTAGCGCTGCTACCGCCATTGCCACCACCAATCCCCGGAAATCCAGGAAACCCCGGGAAACCGCCCAGCGCCGCAAACGGATTAGCCGATGCTGATCCAACCGATTCCGCCTGTGCCGGATTCGCCTGGGCGGCAAGCTTTTGCCACTCGGCCGGGTCGGCTACCGCACGCCATGTGTTGAGCCACTGTTCGAACAGCTTTTGCACTGCCGCTGGATCTGCAGAAGGCATTCCAGCAAGCATCCCGGAAGGTATTCCAAAAGGCGCACCCGGTGCGCCAGGCGTTGCCTTGGCATCGGATGGAGGTGATGAACCGGGTGACGATAAAGATGAAGATCTGGAGGCAGCCATATCCGCGTTTGACCTAAGCGTCCCGAGAGACTGAGTTGCTGATGCAGGCGTGACGTGGGCCGCGTCGTCGTGATCGTCGCGCCGGGCTGCTAGACACCCGACCGCGATGATGTGACCTTGCCACGCCGTGCGCTTTTGTGAAACATTCTTGCTCCACGGTGCAAGGCGTGTCAATGCGTCGCCATGATTTTGACGCAGTGCGATATTTTTTTCATCATCGTTTTCCCGATGTGACGGGGTGATGAATGTCAGAAATTGTTGCGCAACATAAACGGCAATTGGCGCGGCCAGCCACGTTTTAGTCACGCAGCAAAAAACGTGCGCCGATCGCATAGGCGAACATCAGGTCATATGCGGTTTGAGTGGCGTCTATGCCGGTCTGGTACGGGTTTAGTCCGCCAGCCAGATCATCGCGGCCATGCGCCCTGTTGTCCGGTCCCGTCGATACGAATAGAACCGCTCCGCGTCAGTCATCGTGCAAAACGTTCCGCCTTGGACATTCCCGGACGGCACACCAGCCCGTTCCAGGCGCAAACGGGCGAGCGCATAGAGATTGGCGAGGTATTTGTGTTTCTCTTCACGCTTGGCGAAAGCGGCAACGGTCACATCGCGAAGTGCGGGATCAGCCGCAGCGACGAACGCGTCGAGCACATCCTCACCCACTTCGAACGCTGCCGGGCCAATCGCCGGACCAAGCCACGCGTGCAACGTGCCGGCCGGGGCGCCAGCAAGATGCGCGACCCGCTCCGCCGTCTTTTCCACGATTCCAGCCGCCAGTCCACGCCAGCCCGCGTGCGCTGCGCCGACGGCCCGCCCGGCCGCATCGCAGAAAAGTACCGGCAAGCAGTCCGCAATCATCACAACGCACACGACTCCCGCGCGATCCGTCACCGCTGCGTCCGCCTTGGTCACCGATGTGGGAGAACCGGCGCAGCGGTCGATCACCGCACCTGCATCCTCGATCTCGGCGCCATGCACCTGCTCGAGCCAGGCAACTGGAGCGCCAGTGAGTTCCACCACGCGCCGGCGGTTTTCCATCACTGCGTCGGGTACATCGCCGGTATGCAGGCCGAGGTTGAGGCCGCCACGGCTGTTCGCACCGCCATACGGCGCGGCGCTGACGCCGCCATTGCGCGTGGTTGCGAACGCTTTCACGCGAGGCGAAACCGCATCGGGACGGCTGGCCCAGCCGGGCCACAGGCAATCGTCGCTGCGAAACGGCTGATAACCCGCAAATTTCGTGGCGAAGTCAGCCTCGAATTCGGGCCCGGATGGCGTCACCATTGGCGTCATTCCTCGTCGTCATCCTCGTCATATTCGATTGGCTGCGACTCGTCCCAGCCGCCGCGCACCTGAGCGCCCCCATCGTCTTCATCGATGAAATCCGCATCCTCCGGATCGAGATCCGTCGCTTCGTCGCGACCCAGTCCCAGCTCCGCCGCGAGGGCTTCAATATCCTCCGGCACATCCGCGCGCCAGCTGATCTCGCGGCCCGTGGTCGGATGAATCAGCCCTAGCCGCCAAGCATGCAGCGCCTGTCGATTGAACCCATCGGGCAGCGGCTGCACCGAACGTTTGCCACGTGCATGGCCGTAGATGGGGTCCCCCAGCAACGGATGGCGGATATGCGCGCAATGCACGCGGATCTGGTGTGTGCGGCCGGTATCGAGATCGCAGTGAACCGCGGACACCGGCTGGTTGTTCCACATCGCGCGGTCGATGGTGCGGTAGTGCGTACGCGCGTATTTCCCCGATGCGCTCTCCACCACCGCCATGCGCGTGCGGTCGCGCGGATCGCGGCCAATGGGGGCGTCGATAGTGCCTTCGTCCGGCATCGTCCCCCACACCAGCGCGACATAGCGGCGCTTCACCGTGCGTGCCTGCAACTGCCGCGTCAGGACCGTCTGCGCTTCGAGCGTGCGTGCAACCACCATCAACCCGGACGTCTCCTTGTCCAGCCGATGCACGATACCCGCACGCGGCAAGCCGGCGGCGGCATCGCCGTACCGGTACAGCAAGCCGTTGAGCAGCGTGCCGCTCCAGTTGCCCGCGGCCGGATGCACGACCATGCCCGCAGGCTTGTTGATGACCACGAGCGCATCGTCTTCATAGACGATCTCAAGCGGCACCGGTTCCGGCGTGAACGCAAGCTGTTCCGGCAGCAAATCGGGAATCAGCGTAATGGTCGCTCCGAGCGGCACCGGCTGCCGGATCTTCGCGGGCGCGCCGTCCACCACCACGCGTTGCGCATCAATCCAGGTCTGCAGGCGGCTGCGCGAAAACTCGGGAAACAAGCGCGCCATGACCTTGTCGAGGCGCTCGCCGGCATACTCGTCGGGCACGAGGATCGTGCGTGGCGTTTCGGCGTCGGCGCGGCGCTCGTGCAGGTTGGTGGGCACGGGTTTGCCGTGAATCTCGCCTGCCGCGTCCGGCGCAGCGGCCGGTTCGGTCAAATCGTCCGGACGTGCGTCGTCGGCCGATGCGCTTGGGCTATAATCTTTGCTGCGATCTTTGGTACGACTTGTACTTGAGCGGGTCATTAGACTGAAAAGCTGGGAATTAGCCAGAAAGGCATGAGCTAGAAAATGCAAGCACTGATGCGAGCCGTGAATCAAGCTTTGAGAACCGTTTTGAACCCTGTCCGTCAACTGGTCCGACTATCGTCGAACACGTCTGTCAAGGTCATGGCGCTGGCTGCGAGTGCCGTCATTGTTGCGGGCTGTCATGGTTTGCCCGAGAAAACCGACGAAACGGCAACGTGGAATAACGGCAAATTATACTCGGAGGCGCAGGATGCGCTGACCGGCGGTGACTTCGGTAAATGTGCGAAGTATTTCGAGAACCTTGAAGGTCGCGACCCGTTCGGTCATTTTGCGCAACAAGCGCAGATCAATGTGGCCTACTGCAACTGGAAGGACAGTGAAACCGCTTCCGCAGATTCGGCCATCGACCGGTTCATCAAGCTGCACCCGGATCACCCGGACATTGCCTACGCGTACTACCTGAAAGGCATGATCCACTTCAACGACGATCTTGGTCTGTTCGGCCGCTTCTCCGGCCAGGACATGAGCGAGCGCGATCCTGTCTCGCTGCGCGAATCGTACGACGCATTCAAGGTCGTGGTCGACAAATATCCGCAAAGCAAGTATGCCCCCGATGCCGCGCAACGCATGCGCTACATTGTGAACGCGCTGGCTTCGCACGAGGTGCACGCAGCAGATTATTACTATCGGCGTGGCGCTTATGTGGCGGCCATCAACCGTGCGCAGCTCGCGATCCGTGAATACCGGAACGCGCCTGCAACGGAAGACGCGTTGCATATCATGATGCTGTCGTACGGCAAGCTTGATCAGCCACAACTGGAAGGTGATACGAAGCGCGTGCTGGCCGCTACGTTCCCTGACAGCCCGTACGTCACCGGCAAGTCGCGCCCGGGTAAGGAAAATAAATCGTGGTGGCAAATCTGGTAAGCGGTTTTTCACGCTGACCATTGCGACGAAACACCCGTTGGAAACCATCAAGCAATTCGGTTAAGTCTATAAAAATGCCGCGCTCATTCGGAGCGCGGCATTTTTTTCGGACTCCATTCTCGCAGGCCAGGCCGGGTTCCAGTCGTGCCAATTTCCCCCTCAAAGAGATGCCGCATTGAGCTTCATGATGTGAAGGGGAAGTGTGCTCGACCGGCAATTACACTCGGGTGACCGCGGGACATTACACACTGTTTGCGGGTGCGACCGAAACCTCTGTCATGTCCCGTTACACAAACAAGGAAAAATGTCCGCGGAATTCATACAATTATGAATAGCCGGTCCTGATTCGGGACAGCCTGCCCTGTGCAAGATCCGGCCAGGCGAATCAAATCTGAAATTGCACGGACAGTTGAGGTGATCATCATGAACGGGCGTAGAGCGTGCCAGCTATTGCTGGTGTTGGCGGCCCTGGGCGCAAGCGGCGCAGCCACGGCCGGGGGCTACTATCACGGTGGTTGCTGCGGCGGCGGATCAGTCGGGATCTATTTTGGCCCGGGGTTCGTCGGTGGCTACCCGTACCCCTACTACTCAGGATATTACCCAGGTTACTACCCGGGCTACTACCCTTATGGGCCTGTGCCGGTCGGTGACCCCGCATTGCCGGCGCAGTATGTCGAGCAAGGGCAAACGGAAACAGCCGGCGGCGGTGGCGGCGCATCGCAAACGGGCTACTGGTATTACTGCGGGAGGCCTGAAGGTTATTACCCGTACGTCAAGAACTGCCCCGCAGGTTGGCAGAAGGTGCCGGCCCAACCGCCCGGCAGCTGATCGCGCAGCGCAGCGTGCTCATTCGTCTTCCTGATCCACCACCGCTTGCCGGTCGGAGAAGAAAGCGCGCACCACTTCCAGTTCACGCGTGCGCGTGAACGGCGGCAGGCTTTGCCAGATGCGCCGGCCGTAGGGTTTATCGACGAGACGGGTATCGCAGATCATCAGCACGCCACGATCCGTTTCCGCGCGTATCAACCGGCCCGCGCCCTGCTTGAGCGTAATCACCGCCTGCGGCAACTGATGCACGGCGAACGGGCTCAAGCCCTTCTTGGTCAACGCATCCAGTCTTGCCGATAACACCGGGTCATCGGGCGGCGCAAACGGCAACTTGTCGATCACCACCAGCGACAGCGCATCACCCCGCACGTCCACGCCTTCCCAGAAGCTCTGGCTGCCCACGAGTATCGCGTTGCCATGGGAACGGAAACGGTCGAGCAACTCGGTGCGGCTGGCATCGCCCTGTACCAGCAACGGATAATCCCAGCCGCGCTGCTCGATCGTGTCACGCAGTCGCATCGCAATCCGATCCACCGCGCGCAACGTCGTGCAAAGGAAAAACACGCCGCCCTTCGATGCCTCGATCACAGGCAGCGCGCCATCGAACACGGCGTCGGTGAAATTCGGCGACGACGGTTGCGGCAAGTTACGCGGCACGTACAACAAGCCTTGCGTCGGGTAATCGAAGGGACTGGGCAGCGTCATTGAACGACGCGCGTTCAGGCCCATTTGCGCCGCGTAATGCGTGAAATCCCCCCGCACCGACAAGGTTGCCGATGTGAAGATCCACGCCCGCGGCACACCGGCGCGCTGCTTCGAGAAAATCGGCGCGACGGAAAGCGGCGTCTCGTGTAACTGCACCGTATGCGAAAACACTTCTATCCAACGGACCATCTCGTTGGGATCGGCTTTCGCCGCCGCTTCAGTTTCCTGCGCTACCGCCTTTTCGACAGAGGTCGGCGGCGCCGTCCAGCCACCCAGCAAGCCCTGCAATTCGCGCGCACGGCGCAACAGCACCCCAAGTGACTCGGCCCGCTCAGCGTGCTCGCCAAGCGCCTTGGTGAGTGCGTCGAGATGCTCTTCAAGCGTATCAAGCGCGTCGAATAGCGGATGGTCGTCGGCAAGCTGACCAAGCGACATACGCACCGATTCTTCTTTAAATGCCAGCCGCACGTCGCGCGCCGCACGTTCCAGTGCAGCGCCGAGTTTCGTCCAGTCCGAGAAATCGCGGGCGTGGCTCAAACCTTCTGCTACAGCGTCGCGAGCCAGTTCGAGAAACTGCGTGGTGGATACCGTTTCACCGAAAAACAGCGTCGCGGTTTCGGGCAACTGATGCGCTTCGTCGAAGATGACGGTGTTCGCCGTCGGCAGCAACTCGGCCATGCCGGTGTCGCGCAACATGACATCGGCGAAAAACAGGTGGTGATTCACCACGACGATATCCGCCTGCTGCGCCTCGCGCCGCGCCTGCATCACGAAACACTCTTTGTACTGTGGGCATTCCTGCCCGAGGCAGTTGTCACGTGTGGACGTGACCATCGGCCAGACGGGCGAATTCTCGGGCACGCTCGCGAGTTCGGCTTTGTCGCCGGTGCGCGTGATCTTGGCGAAACGGATGATTTCCTGCAGATGCGACGTGTCCTGACGCGTGGGCAAACGGCCGCTGTCGGCCGTGCGCTGCAGGTAGTAGTGACACAGGTAATTCGCGCGCCCTTTGAGCATGGCGACCGATACCGGCACGGCGAGCGCGTCGCGCACGGTAGGAATGTCGCGCTGGAATAGCTGGTCCTGCAAGTGCTTCGTGCCGGTCGAGACGATCACCTTGCCGCCCCACAGCATGGCCGGCACGAGATACGCGAAGGTCTTGCCCGTCCCCGTACCCGCTTCCACGATCAGCGTGTTCTCGCCGCCGTCGATTCCCGTCGATACCATCGCCACACCCAGCTCGTCCGTACCTTCCTCATGAACGACAGGCGCATCCGATGGCCCGAGCTTGCGCGCGGGACGGCGTTGCGTGTCGAACATCGCGGGTTCCGGCATGGCACGCCCGGACGCCTCCATGGCAGCCGCAACGGCGCGCGCCATGTCGACTTGAGAAGCGCGCGAGCGATAACCATCGATTTGCCGCGCCAGCAGACCCTCTGCGGCAAAAATCGCATCGAGTTCAGTGCGGCGCTTCGGTGCCAGCGTGAGCGAAAGCGTGGTGTCGGCGACACCCGCCTTCGCGGCCGGCTTCAGCACGGCTTCCGCGTTTTCTGTGGGGGCATTGTCGGGCGAATTCAAAGGGACGTTCCTGCTTGTGTTCCGGCTTATGTTCCGGCTTGTGGCCCGATCTATGACTCGGGTCATGACTTGGGTCAATAAGCGAGACTTGTTCTACCCTTGCCAACGAGGCGTCAAGGGCGGCTGGCGTAAAGTTTTTCCGGGCCGCGCGTGCATCGAATGTGCATCATGTGCACGTCAAGGATTCAAGCGCATGTCCGGTTCCAACTGCAATTGCAGCAGGATGATTGTGTCCTTGACCTTGAGCTTGCGCTTCTTGAGGCGCCTGATCTCGAGGTCGTTGATGCCGGGAACCTCAGCCATCTTGCCGATAAGACAATCCAGGCCGTGATGCTCCGCTTCCAGCTGCCCGATCCGTTCCCGGATCGTGCCTGTGTCGACTGCTGCTGCAGGATATGCATGCATATTCGCCTCCCCTGGTCGCGGCGGACCGCTTCAGATTGCCGGCGGCATCGCCCGAGGTTGCTGTACGGCCCCGGCTTACTTGGATTGCTGCTGTTGTTGCTGCTGCTGTTGCTTGAGTTCTGCCTGATGCGCCTGGTCTGCCGCGTCCTGCTGTGCACGCTGTTGCTGCTTGGCGGCCGCTTCCTTCTGCCGGGACTGGACTTCCGTCTGATGCTCGGCAGCGTCACGTTGCTTGGCCGCAAAGCGCTCCGCCTTGTCCTCGCGGTCTTTTGCGTCCTGCACACCGCGCGCGGCGGCATCGGCCAGTTTTTTCTGGTAATCCGCCTGCTTGCGATCGTAATCGGCCTGGTTCGCCGCACGCTGCGGCGCTTCCGCGTTTCGCTGCGCCGCCGACAACTCGTTCTGGCGCTGCTTCTCTGCAAACGATTCTTCGCTCGCCTTCTCGGTCGCCGCGCGCTGCGGCGCCTCGGACACGTACTGCGCGCGTTTGATCGCCGTTTGCTGGTCACGCTGCTGCGCGTGTTGCAGACGCTGTTCGTCGTCGAGCGCCAGTTGTTCCTTGCGAATTTGCTGAGCTACCGCACGCTTGGCGTCACGCGCTTTGTCCAGGCAGTGATTGACGAAGAAATCGCTGTAGCAATCGTGCTGCTTGACCCCATAGCGATAGTTGTTCTCCGCGCTGCGAACGTCCAACGCCTTTTGTCGAGCGGAGAAACCATTTGGATCGGCAGTGTCTTGCGCTTCGCCGGCATCGATTGCACCATTTGCGCCGATCTGACCCGACGCCCGGCTTGCCGGCACGCCCGATGCCGCTTGCGCAGCAGTGCCTTGCGCGCCGCTTTCATCGAGCGGCGTTTGCGTGACCGAGGTACCCGGATTGATGGGCTTAGGTGTCTGCGCCATTGCAGCCGTGCCGACACCCGCGCAAGCTAGCGCGAACAATAATGCCGCAACGGGCCGCGCGAACTGCAAGGCCTGCCGCGACAATCCAGCCAGCGGAACGACCGACAGCACGGCTGGTCGCGCGATGGCAACACCGCCGCCCGATGCGGCCTGACCGGTCGAGGCGAACGAATCGACTGGAGCAGTCGGCAAAGCGGGCGAAAGGCGGGAAGTCGGCAACGTGATAGCCAGCGTGAAGGACAAGAAAACGGACAAGGAGACTAACAATGGCGTGAAAAAGCATCTTCTACGATGCCGAAATTCTATCACCGCGCGCCGGGGCCCTCCGGCATTTATGGCAAAATGCCCCGCTTCACCAACCCGGCAAACGTGTTCGCGCGGCTTACAGTGAAATGCGAGTGAAATTCGAGTGAAGCGCACGGTACGAAAAGCCCTTGATGAGCCAGCAGGCTGACGCAGACCCCCATGACGGAAACCGTAGCACTCAAGATTGTCCAGCGCATCGCCTCCGAGTTGAATGTGCAGCCGCGGCAGGTCGCCGCGACCGTGCAGCTTCTCGATGAAGGCGCAACAGTTCCGTTTATCGCCCGATATAGAAAGGAAATCACGGGCAATCTCGACGACACGCAATTGCGCAATCTCGAGGAACGGCTCATCTATATTCGCGAGCTGGAAGACCGGCGCGCGACGATTGTCCAGAGCATCGAAGAGCAGGGCAAGCTCACGCCCGAGCTGCGCGCAGCCGTCGAAGGCGCCGACAGCAAACAGGTGCTTGAAGACCTGTATCTCCCTTACAAACCGAAGCGCCGCACACGTGCGCAGATCGCCCGTGAAGCCGGCCTGCAGCCGCTCGCGGATGCCCTCCTCGCCGATCCGACGCTCGATCCGCAAACGCAAGCCGCGCATTACATCGACGCCGAAAAAGGAGTCGCCGATATCAAGGCCGCGCTCGATGGCGCCCGCGACATCCTCTCGGAGCAGTTCGGCGAAACGGCGGAAATTCTGGGTAAGGTTCGCGATTACCTGTTCAAGCAAGGCAGCGTGATTTCGACCGTCGTGCTGGGCAAAGAAACCGAGGAAGGCGAGAAATTCCGCGACTACTACGACTACTCGGAAACCATCCGTACGGTCCCGTCGCACCGGGCGTTAGCTCTTTTTCGCGGGCGCAATGCCGGCGTATTGATGGTCAAACTGGGCCTGGGCGAAGAGCTCGACGCACAAGTGCCGCATCCTGGCGAAGCGCTGATCGCTCGCCACGTGGGTATCGCGAATCAGGGCCGGCCAGCCGATAAATGGCTCTCGGACGTGTGCCGCTGGTGCTGGCGCGTGAAGGTGCAACCGAATATCGAAAATGACCTGCTGACGAATTTGCGCGAAGAAGCCGAAGCCGAGGCCATTCGGGTATTTGCACGCAACCTGAAGGACCTTTTGCTCGCCGCTCCGGCAGGTCCGAAAGCCGTGATCGGCCTCGATCCCGGCATGCGTACCGGTGTAAAAGTGGCCGTGGTCGATCGCACCGGCAAGCTGCTCGCCACCGATGTGATCTATCCGCACGAACCACGTCGCGACTGGGACGGTTCGCTCGCCAAGCTCGCGCGGATCGCCGCGCAGACGCAGGCCGAGTTGATCAGTATTGGCAATGGCACGGCGTCGCGCGAGACCGACAAGCTCGCGAGCGAATTGATCGCGAAACATCCGGAACTGAAGCTGCAGAAGATCGTGGTGTCCGAAGCCGGAGCATCGATTTATTCGGCGTCCGAACTGGCATCGAAGGAATTTCCTGATCTCGATGTCACGCTGCGTGGGGCAGTATCCATCGCGCGGCGGCTGCAGGATCCGCTCGCGGAACTCGTCAAGATCGATCCGAAAGCGATCGGTGTGGGCCAGTATCAGCACGACGTCAATCAACGCGATCTCGCGCGGTCGCTCGACGCAGTGGTGGAAGATTGCGTGAACGCGGTCGGCGTGGACGCGAACACCGCATCGGTTGCGCTGCTTGCACGCGTGTCGGGATTGAACGCTACATTGGCGCGCAATATCGTCGATTTCCGTGATGCCAACGGCCCGTTTGCATCACGTGATCAATTGAAGAAAGTGCCCCGTCTCGGCGATAAAACCTTCGAGCAAGCCGCCGGATTCCTGCGCATCAACAACGGTGTGAATCCGCTGGACCGCTCGTCGGTGCACCCGGAAGCGTATCCGGTCGTCGAACGTATCCTGGCGAAGATCAAGAAGCACGCCGCCGATGTCATGGGCAAGCGCGAAGCGTTGGCGGGCCTCTCGCCGGCCGAATTCGTAGATGAACGGTTCGGTCTGCCGACTGTGCGCGACATCCTCGCTGAACTCGAAAAGCCGGGCCGCGATCCGCGTCCGGAGTTCAAGACGGCCACGTTCCGCGATGGCGTCGAGAAGCTCTCCGACCTCACGCCGGGCATGATCCTGGAAGGCGTGGTCACGAATGTGGCGGCGTTTGGTGCGTTCGTGGATATCGGCGTGCATCAGGATGGACTGGTGCATGTATCGGCGATGTCGACGAAGTTCATCAAGGACCCGCACGAGGTCGTGAAAGCGGGTCAGGTGGTGAAAGTGAAAGTGGTGGAGACGGACGTGAAGCGCCAGCGGATCGCGCTGACCATGCGTCTGGACGATGACTTCGCCGCTGACGGCGCGGCACCACAACAACAGCAACGCGGCGCGCAAGACCGCCGTGGTGGCTCGGGCGGCGGCGGCAGTGCCCGCGATGTCCGGGGTAATAGCGGCGGCAAGCGTGAACCGGAGGCGGGCAGCGCGATGGCGGCGGCGTTTGCCAAGCTGAAGAAGTAAACGAGCGATATGGCTCGATGAAAACGAAAACGGCCCGTCGCAAGAACGGGCCGTTTTCCTTGTAGCTGCTGTAACTCATCAAATCGGGCAGCGTGTGCGTCATCCTCTCAGACACGCACACCCGCGGTCAAATCTCGATCTTCGTCCCCAACTCGACCACCCGGTTCGCGGGAATACTAAAGAAGTCGGTCGGCTTGGCGGCATTCTGATGCATCCACGCAAACACCCGTTCGCGCCATACCGACATGCCCGGCAACTGCGTCGGCACCACCGTTTCCCGCGCCATGAAGAACGACGTATCCATGAGTTCGAACGTCATGTCGTGGGTGCGCCCAATCTCGTTCAACACCGCCTTCACGTCGGGGGTTTCGTTGAACCCATACTGCGCTTTCACGAGAAAGAGCCCACCGCCCGCGTCCTTCACTTCCACACGCTTGTCGTCATCGACATAAGGCACATCGCGCGTAACAAAATTCAGAAAGATCGTCCGTTCATGCAGGACCTTGTTGTGCTTCAGGTTGTGCAACAGGCTAACGGGCACGAGCGTGTCATTACCGGTCAGATAGATTGCGGTGCCCGACACGCGATGCGGCGGGTGCGCGAGCAGTCCCTTCAGGAACGGCATCAACGGAATACCGTCGGCGGCGGTCCGGTCCTTCACGATCATGCGGCCCTTGAACCACGTCATCAGCAGGAAAAACAGCACGCCGCCAATACCCAGCGGCAGCCAGCCGCCCTGCTCGATCTTGAGCAAGCTGGCGCCAAAGAACCCGACATCGACGATAAAAAACACGCTGATGATCGCGCCCACCAGAAACTTGTTCCAGCCCCACAGCTTGGTCATCACGACCGACGCGAGAATGGTCGTGACAAGCATGGTCGCGGTGACGGCAAGCCCGTATGCGGCCGCGAGATTCTCGGAGCTTTTGAAGCCGATCACGATGCACAGGATCACGAACAGCAACAGCCAGTTCACGACCGGAATATAGATCTGCCCGATCGCCAGATCCGACGTATGCAGGATCTTCATGCGTGGCACGTAGCCAAGCTGGATTGCCTGGCTCGTCAGCGAATACGCGCCCGAAATGACGGCCTGGGATGCAATCACTGTCGCTACAGTCGACAGGATCACCAGAGGCAAGAGCGCCCATTCAGGCGCCAGGAGAAAGAACGGACTTTCGGCGGCTTCCGGCGAGTGCATCAGCAACGCACCCTGGCCGAAATAATTGAGCACCAGCGACGGCATGACGAGCCCGTACCACGCGTAGCGAATGGGCTTGGCGCCGAAGTGCCCCATATCGGCGTACAGCGCTTCTGCACCGGTCAGCACCAGCACGACCGACCCGAGCACGATATACGCCTGCAGCACGTGGGCAGCCATGAACGAAAACGCGTAATACGGATTCAACGCGATCAGCACGCGAGGCATTTGCACAATGTGATAAAGCCCAAGCACGGCCAGTGTCAGGAACCACAGCACCATGATCGGGCCGAAGAGCTTGCCGACCACCGACGTACCGCGGCGCTGGATCCAGAACAGCAACACGAGAATGACGATGGTGATGGGGATCACCCCTTCAGCAAGCGCCGGCGAGACAATCTCCAGCCCTTCCACTGCGGATATCACCGACATGGCCGGTGTTATCACAGCGTCGCCGTAAAACATGCATGCGCCGAAAATGCCGAGCATCATCAGCACGCCGGTTGCACGTCCAGACCCCTTCAATGTGCGTAACGCAAGCGTCATCAGCGCGAGAACGCCGCCTTCGCCGTTGTTGTCGGCGCGCATCACGAAGAGCACGTATTTGATGGAGACCACGATCATGATCGCCCAGAACAACAGCGAGATGACCCCGAGGATGGAGGCTTCGCTCAGTTCAATGCCGTGCGATTTGCTGAAGGCCTCTTTCAACGCATACAGTGGGCTGGTGCCGATATCGCCGAACACTACGCCGATTGCGGCAAGTGCCAGGGCAGGTAGCGGCTGTTTGCGCTCGTGCGCGTGAGTCATTGTGTTCATAAACGCGGGAAGCCGTCCGAAGCGGAAAAAACGAACGCCATTCTAACGTTGCGTGCGGCGCCCGACCGGCCTGTTGTGATACTGCTACGACCGGAGCGAGACGGCAGTTTAGCATTGCGGCAAGACCGCGAAGGTGCATGTAAGGTGCTTTCCGGCTTTAACCGGCGATAAGCAAAAAAACGCCGTTCAATCGCACCGGATAGGCGAATTGAACGGCGTTTCGTTTCAGTTTGGTTCTAGTGCGTGACTACTTGCGGCTCACGCGCCCGACTTGAACACGCTCAGGATTTGAATCAGCTGCGCTCGTCCTGGACACCGCGCTTGATCCACGCACCGAGGTTGTGCGGCCGGACCGTGTCCCATTCTTCGAATGGCTGATGAATCCACGGGTTCGTTTCGAGAAACTGCACATGGTAGTCGGGCTTCACTTTGGAGCAGCCCTTGTACCAAAGCACGGCGGAACGCACCCACGTGACCGCAGGATAACGGTCTTTCAGGTGCTGCTGCACGCGCGAAAGCGTCACGCCGGAGTCGACCAGGTCATCCACGAGCAGCACGTTGCCGGACAGCTCGCCGCGCGTCATGGTGATGTATTGCCCGATATCGAGCGTGCCCTGCTCCGTGCCGGCCGCCTCGCGATACGAGCTCGTCGCCAGGATGGCAAGCGGCAAGTCATAGATGCGCGAAAGCTGGTCGCCGACCCGCAGGCCGCCGCGTGCGAGGCACAGGATATTGTCGAACTTCCAGCCCGAGTCATGCACGGCGAGCGCGAGCAGTTCGATCAGCCGGTGATATTCGTCCCAGCCTACCCACAGGTTCCGGTCGTCGTTGCGCGGATCTTTCATCGCGATCATGGTGAAACTCTTTTCAATATGTACAGCTATGTACGTCTGTTGAATATGCAAAAGTGGCCGCTGATTCGCGGCCACTCTGGTCGATGCTACCCGTTTAGGTTACTTAAACCTTGAACGGATGACGCAGCAGGATGGTTTCGTCGCGATCCGGACCGGTCGACACCATGTCGATAGGTACGCCCGCCACTTCCTGGATACGCGAGAGATAGTCGCGCGCATTGGCCGGCAAGCTGTCCCATTGCGTGATGCCGATGGTGCTTTCCTTCCAGCCGCCGAACGTTTCGTACACCGGCTCGCAACGCGCGACTTCCGACGCACCGCGCGGCAGGATATCGACATCCTTGCCATCGAGCTTGTAGCCCACGCACAGCTTCACCTCTTCCAGACCGTCGAGCACGTCGAGCTTCGTCATGCACAAGCCCGAGATGCCGTTGATCTGGATCGAGCGGCGCAGCGCGGCGGCGTCAAGCCAGCCGGTGCGGCGCGGACGGCCGGTCACCGAACCGAATTCCTTGCCGACGGTCGCGAGCGTCAGGCCAACCTGCTCCTGGCGACTGGCGTTATCGGCGTCATACAACTCGCTCGGGAACGGACCTGCGCCCACGCGCGTGCAATACGCTTTCGTGATACCGAGGATGTAGTTGAGCTTTTGCGGACCCACGCCCGCACCGGCCGTTGCCGCGCCAGCGACGCAATTGCTCGACGTAACGTACGGGTAGGTGCCGTGATCGACGTCCAGCAGCGTGCCTTGCGCACCTTCAAACAGCAGGTTGCGGCCAGCGTGGTTTTCGTCGTAAAGACGGCGCGAGACGTCGGTCACCATGGGCGCGAGGCGCTCGGCGTAGCCGAACATGGTGTCGAGCGTTTCCTGGTAGTCCACCGCAGCGGCGCCCAGATAACCGGTCAGCACGAAATTGTGGAAATCGAGGGTTTCGCGCAGACGCTCAGCGAACACTTCGCGGTCGTACAGGTCCTGTACGCGCAAGCCGCGGCGGCCAACCTTGTCTTCATACGCCGGGCCGATGCCGCGTCCGGTCGTACCGATCTTCGCCGCGCCGCGCCGCGCTTCGCGGGCCTGGTCGATAGCGATGTGATACGGAAGGATCAGGTTGGCGGCTTCGGAGATGAACAGACGCTTCTGGACGTCGACACCCGCCGATTCCAGTTCGCCGATTTCCTTGAACAGCGCTTCCGGCGACAACACGACGCCATTGCCAATGTAGCAAGCGGTGCCGGCGCGCATGATGCCCGACGGAATCAGTCGAAGGATGGTTTTCTTGCCGCCGATAATCAGCGTGTGGCCGGCGTTGTGGCCGCCCTGGAAGCGCACGACGCCCTGGGCGTGGTCCGTCAACCAGTCGACGATCTTGCCCTTGCCTTCATCACCCCACTGGGTGCCGACCACGACGACGTTGCGCCCCGGGTTCACATTCACTGCGCTGGCAGACATGTCAATTTGATAGCTGGTTAAAAAAGCATTTTACCTATGTTCGCGAAAGGTTCCGAGTTTTTCCCGGTATTTGCGAACGCGTATCGATTTTGCATCGATCGGATCTGCCCGAAGTTTTCCGCAAAACCGCTAGGAACGGGCCTCTACAACCCACTTTCCATCCCGTTCGACCAGTACCCGATCGAACGCGAACTCGTCGAGATCATGGTCGTGGCCGGGCAACGCCTGAATCACCACTTCGCCCGCATCGCGCAATTGCGCGACTGCCTTGAGCAGCGGTTCGTCATGCTTCCAGGGGGCAAGGACCGCGCTGCCGCGGGCATCGACGGGAGAGATACGGGCGACTTCGCGCAGGTCGAGCGAAAAACCCGTCGCCGGGCGCGCACGGCCGTAGGCTTGGCCGACATCGTCGTAACGACCGCCTCGCGCCACCGCGTTCGGCACGCCGTCAACGTACGCCGAGAACATCACGCCGCTGTGGTACGCGTAACCGCGCAGATCGGCGAGATCGATCATCAGCTCGGCGCCGTTCGCCTGGGCCGCGAGGAACGCGAGATCGTCCAGCGCCCGGCCGATCACCGGAAGATTCGGCAGCCGGGCGCGCGCTTCGTCGAGTACGGAAGCATCGCCATACAGCGATGGCAACGCGCGCAACGCGTCCCGGGTGACATCGCCGAGCTTGGCCGTGAGTTCGTTCAGGCGCGGCACGTCCTTAGCGCCGAGCGCGTCGAACAGCGCTTCACCGAGCGCCGCCGCAGCCGGTTCCAGCTCCAGCAGCGCAGACAAAACACCGGCGTGGCACAGGTCGAGGCGCACTTTATCGAGGCCGCTCAGACGCAGCGAGTCCAGCATCAGTTGCTGGATCTCGAGATCCGCTTCCAGTCCCGCGTGGCCGTAGATTTCCGCACCGATCTGGATCTGCTCGCGCGTGGCATGCAGACCGCGCGGGCGCGTATGCAGCACATTGCCCGCATAACAAAGGCGCGTCACACCCTGCCGATTCAGCAAATGCGCGTCGATACGCGAGACCTGCGGCGTAATGTCAGCACGCAGGCCGAGCGTGCGGCCGGATAATTGATCGACGAGCTTGAACGTGCGCAGGTTCAGGTCGCTGCCGCCGCTGGTGAGCAACGACTCGATGTACTCGAGCATGGGCGGCATGACAAGTTCGTAGCCGTACGAACGAAAACGGTCGAGCAGCCGACGGCGCAATTCTTCAATCTTGCGAGCCTCGGACGGCAGGACGTCGGCGATATTCTCGGGAAGTAACCAGGTGGACATCAGTGCGTTTCCTACGGAGCGTTCGAGCGCGGCGGGGATGATTGCCGCGGATGAGCGCAAGCTTTGAGTCTATGGGCGACTGGGGACTACTCGTCGACCCGCTTTGAATTTTGAGGTTGCAAGCGTCACGTAGCGATAATCAGCAGGATAACGCCAAGCACCATGGCGATCAGCCCGCCAATCCGAATCTGGTGCGGCGGCCGTTGTGCGATCCGGCGGAACGTGTCGCGCCAGGAGTTTGGGAAGACGAACGGAAACATCCCCTCGATAATCAGCATCAACGCAATCGCGAGCAGTAACGATGCAGCCATATCCATTCGATAAAAGGCGTCGCGGCTCGCACCGCGACGCTTGGGCGTTCAGCGCTTGCGCGCGAGCGCCGGGGTGGTCGCATCGGTTCCGCTCGGCGCAGCGCCATTCGGGCTGCGCATGAAGCGGAAGAAATCGCTGCTCGGATCGACAACCATCACGTCGCCGGCATTGAACGTCTTTTTATACGCTTCGAGGCTTTGATAGAACTGGTAGAACTGCGGATCGACGCCGTATGCATCGGCGGCAATGGACGCAGCTCGGCCGTCACCCTCACCCTTGATGGTCTGCGCTTCCTTGTAGGCATCGGCAAGAATGGATTCCTGCTGGCGCTCCGCGGCCGCTTTCAGCGCATCGGCGTCCGCCGTCCCCTTCGCGCGCTCCTCGGCCGCCGCTTGCTGGCGCGCCGCGATCATGCGTTTGTAGACCGAATCGGCCACCGCTGGCGGAAAGTCGATGCGTGTCAGTTGCAGGTCGACGAGTTCCACACCGAACGCCGCTGCCGGCTGCTCGATCGCCTTCTGCGCTTCGCCTGCAATAGCCTGCTGCTCACCGAGCACATCCGTCAGCGAACGTTTCGTGAACGACGACGTCAACGCCGTGCGCGTAAGCGCGGCCAGCCGGTCCTGCGCCGTCTGCGTGTTCTTCTCGTCGCTTTCGAACAGCTTGAGCGGATCGGCCACACGATACTTGATGACCGTATTCACGATCACCTCATTCTTGTCCGACGTATTGAAGCGGTCCGAGCCTGCTTCGTCGAGCGTCAGCGTACGGGTGTCGATCAGCGTCAGGGTTTGGAACGGTGGCGGCAGCTTGAAATGCAGGCCGGGCGTGACCAGCGTGGGCGTGCCGCCGCCATGCGCGGACACGACGCCCGCATGGCGTTCGTCAACCACGAACATCATGGACGAGCCGACGAACAACACGACAACCACGGCAACGACGAGCGCAATAATTCGATTCATGATCGCGCCCCTCATTGCGTGTCGTCTTCGCGCGAACGCGAACGGAACGCATCGCGCGAGCGCGATGCGTCACCCGACGACTGCGCGGCGGCGCCCGACGCAGCAGCAGATGCTGCAGCGCTGGCGGGAGCGGCGGACTGCGCAGTCACGGCCGAAGCCGCCGATGCGCTTTCGGCGCGTGCATCCTGCGTGATCGACCCTCCGATCACGCCGGCAGGCGCGGCGCCGACCGGTTGATTCGCGCCCGCAGGCGCCGTCCCTGCAGCAACACCCGACGCGCCCGTAGGCACCGTCCCTACAGCGGCTGCGTTCGCGTTCTGCCGGTTTGCCTCGACAAGCTTGTCGAGCGGCAGGTACACCACGTTGTTCGAGCTCTTGCTGTCGACGAACACCTTCGTCGCACGCGAATAGATCTGCTGCATTGTGTCCAGATACATGCGTTGACGAATCACTGCCGGCGCCTTCGAATATTCTGCGTAGACCTGCTTGAAGCGCTCGGCATTGCCTTGCGCCTGTGAAACGACCCGGTTGCTATAGCCCTTCGCGTCGTCGATCATGCGTGCCGCATCAGTCTTCGCGCGCGGCAACAGTTGATCTGCGTAGGCTTTTGCAGTGTCGACCGCGCGCTCGTTGTCCTGGCGCACCTTCGCGGCATCTTCGAACGCCGGCTGAACTTGCGACGGAACCTGCACGCTCTCGATAGTCACGCCGGTCACCTGCAAGCCCGTCTTGTACAAATCGAGCGATGCCTGGATGGTGTCGAGAAGCTTCGCGCGCAATGCTTCGCGATCCTTGAAAAGCAGGTCGTCTGTGCTGTGCTTACCCGCGATCTCACGAATCGCGGCTTGCGCCGATTCCGTCACGTTCTGATCAGGATCGACATTGCGGAACAGATAGTCGGTCGCCGACTTGATCTGATACTGCACGGCAAACCGCACGTCGATGATATCCGCGTCGTGCGTCAGCAGCGATGCATCGCGAACGTTGGCTTGCGTCACGGTGTTGTTGCGCCCGATTTCGACCGAGCGAATCTGCGACGTATTGACGATCTCCTGCGACTCGAACGGATACGGAAGACGCCAGTGGATGCCCGCGTCGGCCGACTCTTCATACTTTCCGAAGCGCGACACAACACCCACATTGCCGTCCTGTACGACGAATACGCCGCTGCCCAGGTAGATCGCGATCAGCACGCCGATAACAATGCCCATGCCGATCTTGGCGCCGCGGCCGTTGTCGGCACGCGGACCGCCGCCTGCCGGTTTCTTGCCGAACAAGCCCGCGAGCTTCTTGTTGAAGTCGCGCCACATTTCGTCGAGATCCGGCGGGCCTTCACCATCCTTGTCCTTCGATGGGCGCTTTTGATCCTGCGGACGCTTCTGCTCCTGGCTTTTACCGTCGCCATTGCCGTCGCCCCGCCCCCAGCGCGGATCGTTGATCGAAAAGACGGCATGCGAAAGCTGCCGGTTACTCCGCTCGTTGTAGTCGTTCACTCGGTGATTCACCATTAGACAGCCGGGTCAATGCAAATCGGAACAGATCAGTGCCCGTGCTCGGGGACCTTGCGGTCATCACTTTCGTCGGCTGACCGGTGGTCTTCCGGTAGCGCGGTTCCGTCGTCGGATGTGCTATCCATGGACTCCGGCACGATTGTGCCGTCCGGAAGTTCCGTGTACTCGTTGTTATCTTTGGGTTCGGAAGCCGCGAATTCGGCGATTGCCGCGCGCAGCGCGTCGAGTCCCTGACCCGTTCGCGCGCTTAAAAAGACGCGCAAAATATTACCATACTCGTCCCTTTCGACTGGATCGTTACGGGCCGCGAGTTCAGGCACCGCATCGATCTTGTTGAAAACGAGGATCTGCGGAATGCCGTCGGCGCCAATGCTGCTCAGCACCTTATTGACTTCTTCGATCTGGTCGAGCCTCACCATGCTCGACGCATCGACCACGTGCAACAGCAAGTCGGCCTGAACGGTTTCTTCAAGCGTCGCACGAAAAGCCGCGACCAACTGGTGAGGCAGGTCGCGAATGAAGCCGACCGTATCCGACACCACCGCCTGCCCAGCTTCCTCGCTGAGATAAACGCGGCGCGAGGTGGTGTCCAGCGTGGCGAACAACTGGTCCGCCGTGTAGGCCTGCGCTTTCGTCAACGCGTTGAACAACGTCGACTTGCCCGCGTTCGTATATCCGACGAGCGACACCGACGTAGTCCGGTTGCGATCGCGCTGACGACGCTGCGTGCCGTGCTGACGCTGCAACTTCTTCAGCCGCGCCTTCAGTGCCTTGATCCGCTCGCCGATCAGCCGGCGGTCAGTTTCAAGCTGCGTTTCACCCGGGCCGCGCAAACCAATACCGCCCTTCTGCCGCTCAAGGTGAGTCCATGCGCGAACCAGTCTTGTGGACAAGTAAGTCAGCTGTGCAAGTTCGACCTGCAGCTTGCCTTCATGACTGCGGGCACGCTGCGCGAAAATATCGAGGATGAGACTGGTCCGGTCAATCACGCGCCGATCCAGCGCCGTTTCCAGATTGCGCTGCTGCGCGGGCGCGAGGGCGTGATTAAAAATGACAAGTTCCACGTCGTTGGCTTCGCA
Source organism: Caballeronia sordidicola (assembly GCF_000729995.1). Taxonomy (GTDB): domain Bacteria; phylum Pseudomonadota; class Gammaproteobacteria; order Burkholderiales; family Burkholderiaceae; genus Caballeronia; species Caballeronia sordidicola_A. The sequence continues at coordinate 104,557 of NZ_JNFG01000001.1, forward strand.
TGCGAGGCGCAGCTCTTCGACTTTGCCGCTGCCGACGAACATCTTGGCATCGGGGCTGGAACGGCGACCGGTCAGGGTGACGGCGGGATGAGCACCCGCACTTTGTGCGAGCAGACTGAGTTCTTCGAGACTGGCATCGAAATCGATTTTTCCGAAGTCGACACCGACAAGCGCTGCGTTGATCAAATCAATATTTTCATTTTGAAGCGACCGGTGAATTAGCACGTTCATTCATGCCATGACACCGGGCGCAACGAGGTTTAGGGCGTCTCTGCATCCGGGTGGAAATTCACCGGACGCGCCGGCACGACCGTGGAAATGGCGTGCTTATAGACCATCTGGGTAACCGTATTCCGGAGCAACACGACGTACTGGTCGAACGATTCAATATTGCCTTGCAGCTTGATGCCGTTGACCAGGTAGATCGATACAGGCACATGCTCTTTTCGCAGTGCGTTCAAAAACGGGTCTTGTAACAATTGCCCTTTGTTGCTCATAGCAAACTCCGTATTATTTTTGCAGGTTGACGTGATTGCGACGAAGAAAAAGAGATCCGCCGTCAATCGCTACACTATAGCCGATTTTCATTTTCGCACCAGCGCGCCACGGCTGTGTAAAACCCGCCGAAACGCTTGATGCACGCGGGATTCAGCCTTTGTCCGCGTAAGGGTTCGCGCTTGAACGGAACTCTATGCGCAATGGAGTCCCAACCAGCCCAAAAGTTTCCCTGAAGCGGCCTTCGAGGTAACGTTTATAAGTGTCGGTGATCGCGTCGAGGGCATTTCCGTGCACGACGATGATCGGCGGATTTTGTCCACCCTGGTGCGCATAACGAAGCTTCGGACGAATCGGCCCGCGTCGGCGCGGCTGCTGGAATTCAACCGCGTCGATCAGCGCGCGCGTGAGCTTCGGCGTAGGTAACTTGGCCATGGCGGCGGCGTAGGCGTCATCCACCGATTTCATGAGTTGGCTGATGCCCGTCTTTTCCAGCGCCGACACGTAGTGAAATTTAGCAAAGTCCAAAAACTTGAGCTTGCGCGTCAGATCGGCCTTGGTGCGCTCGCGCACATGCGAGTCGAGTCCGTCCCACTTATTGACCCCCACTACCAGCGCCCGTCCCTGCTCGACCACGAAGCCCGCGATATGCGCATCCTGGTCCGAGATGTCCTGCTGTGCATCGAGCAGCAGAATCACCACGTTAGCGTCGGAAATGGACTGTAACGTCTTCACCACCGAAAACTTCTCCACCGCTTCGAACACCTTGCCGCGACGGCGCAACCCAGCCGTATCGATCAGGGTGTATTTGCGGCCGCTTCGCTCGAAATCAACATAGATGGAATCGCGCGTGGTGCCCGGCATGTCGAACGCGATGACCCGTTCCTCACCGACCAACGCATTGATCAGCGTCGACTTGCCAACGTTCGGGCGGCCCACAATGGCGATTTTTACGCCCCGCGCCGCTTTTTCTTCTGGATCCTCTTCCGGCTGTCCGGCATACGCTATCTCGAGCGCGTCACCGATCATTTCCGTGACGCCGTCGCCGTGCGCGGCAGAGATTGCACGCGGGTCGCCGAGGCCCAGTTCGTAGAAGTCGGCGGCGACCGCGCTGTACTTCATGCCCTCGGCTTTGTTGACTACGAGGAACAGCGGCCGTCCGGTCTTGCGCAGATAGTCCGCAATCGCCTTGTCCTGCGGCGCCAATCCGTTGCGGCCGTCGGTGATGAAGACGACCACGTCGGCCTCCTCCACCGCCTGGCGCGTCTGGCGAGCCATTTCGTGCAGGATGCCGTCTTTCGCGACCGGTTCGAAACCGCCGGTGTCGACCACTAGGTACGGCCGGTCGCCGACCCGGCCTTCGCCATAGTGGCGGTCACGGGTAAGGCCGGGCAAGTCGGCGACAAGTGCGTCGCGCGAACGGGTCAGGCGGTTGAAAAGCGTCGATTTCCCCACATTGGGGCGCCCCACGAGGGCAATTACGGGTTTCATCAGATGGTGTTCACAGTTGAACGCAAGGCGGATGATTCCGGCCCGGCGCGCGCCGGATAAAAGTCCGGAAACGGCGAGCCGCGAGTGTGCGTGGCCCGGCGATGTGTCGAAAATTAGCACGGTTTCCGCGGAGACCGCAGCGTGCAGCGATGTTCCACGTTCATGGCGTTTGAAGCGCATGTGGAACGCGCTGAGCGCTCCGCCAAACGACATGATCGATCGGGCAACGTCACCCGAAGGTGTGGACCCGCTTGCACAATCCTGCTGCCGGAATCCCGATGCCTGGTGTTGCCTATGGTTGCTTCTACTGCTTGGATACCACCTTAATGCTACTTGTGCGCTTATTTGCCGCACGATGATCCTTCACGCGCGGCCTTGATGAATCGATTCTATTCGCACGGCGCGGACTCAAAAAACAAAAAAGTCCGGAAAAACGCGAACGGCCGGCAAAGCCGGCACGTTCGTCAGAACGCTAGATCAACTCAAACCGTCACATCAGCGTGGACGGAAACCGTACAAGCCGCCGTCGTGCGTCTGGATAACCAGGGTATCGCCCGCCAACACAGGCGCAGCAGTGATTGCACTGCCATCGGTCTTAGCCCGGCCGACGAATTGTCCATTTGCCGTCGAAAGGAAATGCACGTAACCCTCGAAGTCGCCAAGCACGACCGCGCGGCCCAGGATAAACGGCACGCTGACCATGCGATTCTTCAGCTTGTCGTTCTTCCAGAGCGGTGCGCCGTCGATCCCGCTAAACGCGTTGACGATCGACCAGTCGTCGCCGGCAGCGACCATTTCGTTGTCCTGCGCCAGGCCGCTGTCGCTCGAGAACGCCTTTTCCCATTGCGGACGGCCCGAATTCGCATCGAAACATCCAATGCGGCCCTGGAACGTCACCGCGCACGTTTCCGATCCCACCAGAGTAGGCGCACCGGTGACGTCGTTGATACGCTCGACTTCAGTCACGCCCTTCGGGAACGACACCGGCGTCTGCCAGTAGGCGTCGCCGGTTTGCAGATTGATTGCTGCGAAGGTACCGCCCGGGAAGCCCGCCAGCACCGCCTGCGAAGCGGCGAACGTCATGCCCGCAGCCACACGCAGGTTGAGCGGCACGGCGCGCGCCTGGAATATCCACTTCTGTTCGCCGGTTTGGGCGTTGAACGCAATAACCTTGCCGTCGATCGTCCGTACGACGACGACGTCATTGCCGACCAGCGGCGGCGAGATGATTTCGCCCGGTGCGGTTGCCGTCCAGAGTTGCTTGCCGTCCGGTCCGAGCACGTAGACGTTGCCTTTCAGGCCACCGACCGCGGTCAGGTTGCCGTCGCTGCCCACGCCCGCCGACAGATCGTCTTTGAGCTTGATGCGCCATACGTCCTGACCGGTCTTGGCATCGATCTTCGCCACCGTGCCGTTCGCGCCAGCCGCGTAGACGAAGTCACCAATTGCCACCGGCGAGAACAGGTAACGTCCGGCCTTGCCGACACTCGCCTTCCAGGCCTGCTCCACGGTCAGGACCGGCTTGATGTCTACAAGCGGAGTCGGTATGCGGCGTTCGTCCTTAGTCGCGCAGGCGGTGAGCATAACCGTCATCGCGCAAGCGAGCGGAAGAGCGTAGCGTTTCAGAAAGGTCATCGGTGGACGCAACATGAATAAGTGAAATCGGTTGATCGGTGTGCGGCGTGGTGCTCGCTAAGGTTGCAATCACCGCTGCAAACCGGTGACTTTAACCTAGTGAGCGACGCGCCTGCATAAGGACGAGGTCGGCTGACAGGCCTCAAGGCGGCCGTCGGCGCTAGCCGCCGAGTGCGTCCAGCTTGAACTGGACCAGTTGACGAGCGGACGTATCGGATTTCGGCAGCGTGTCGAGCGCAACCTTGTAAGCGGCGCGCGCGTCATCGCGCTTGCCTTCGGCCGCCAGCAGGTCACCGCGACGGTCCGACACCACACCCTTGAACGCGTCGAGCGGCGCGTCAGCGAGCACCTTCAGGCCAGCGTCATAGGCTTTTTCATCGAGCAGCAACAAAGACAGCCGCAATTTCGCGATCTGTTTGTATTCATCGTCCTTCGCGTGGTCGGCGGCCCATTGCAGTTGCGTTTTAGCCCCTGCACTGTCCCCTGCGGTGTATAGCGATTTGGCGGCGGCCAGCGCCGTCATCTGCGCGTACGCGGTGCCGCCGAACTTGTCTTCCATGTCCGTCGCGGCCCGTGTGACCATTGCCTTGTCACTCGATGCCACCGCTTGCTGCACCTGGTCGTAGAGCACGGCAGCTTCGGCCGCCTGCCTGCGCTGCCAGAAATTCCAGCCGTTCCAGCCCGCCGCGACGACGAGCACAGCAAGGACGATCCAGGTCGTGGAGTTGCCCCATTTCGCCCACCAGGCTTTCAGATTTTCAAGTGACTCTTGTTCTTCGTGATAGCTCATGCCCTGCGTATTCCTTGACTGCTTTTGTATTCGCGCGCAACGCTGCACGCCGTTGTTTCGACCCGCTGCACGGCTTTGCCCGCGCGGCGCCGCCCGACAAATCAGTCGGCGCTATCGTCGGCGGTTGCCACCATCGCATTGATTAGAAATTCGGTCAAGTCTTCCACCGGCACCGTGGCTTGCTCGTTCTTTTGCCCCGTCGACTCGACCGATGCACTGCGCAGCGGCTTCACGCCGACCATGCCCTGCGCCAGTTCGTTCTCGCCCAGCACCACGGCAAAAGCCGCACCGCTGGCATCGGCCTTTTTCATCTGCGACTTGAAGCTCGCCGGCGTGCCGTCCGGGCTGCAATGCAGGATCACGTCCAGGCCGGTGTCGCGCAGCCGCTCGGCGATGATGAACGCCTGCTCCGCCGCCGCTTCACCCTGGTGCACCACGTAGATGTCGGTGCCTTCCGGCGCCGGCACCAGATCTTCTTCTTTCAGCAACTCAAGAATGCGCTCGACGCCCATCGCCCAGCCGCACGCCGCCGTCGGCTTGCCGCCCAGTTGCTCGATCAGCGGATCGTAGCGGCCGCCGCCCGCCACCGTTCCCTGCGCGCCGAGCTTGTCGGTCACCCATTCGAACACGGTGAGATTGTAGTAATCGAGACCACGAACCAGACGCGGATTGATCTTGAACGGGATGTTGTTCGTCTTAAGCAAACGCTGAACACCGTCGAAGTGCGCGAGCGATTCGGCCCCAAGGAAATCAACGAGCTTCGGCGCGTTGGTCGCAATCTCCTGCATCGCCGGATTCTTGGTGTCCAGCACGCGCAACGGATTGGTGTAGAGACGGCGCTTCGATTCTTCGTCGAGTGCATCAACATGCTGCTCGAGATACGCGATCAGTTCCTTGCGATGCGCCGCACGCTCTTCCGGCTGGCCGAGCGAGTTCAGTTCGAGCCGAATGCCGGAGAGTCCGAGATCGTCCCACAAGCGCTGGCACATCATGATGATTTCAGCGTCGGTGTCCGGTCCGGCGAAGCCAAGCGCTTCCACGCCGACTTGATAAAATTGCCGGTACCGCCCGCGCTGCGGACGCTCGTGACGGAACATGGGACCGATGTACCACAGCCGCTTCGGGCCGTCGTAGAGCAGATTGTGTTCGATCGACGCACGCACCACAGCCGCCGTATTCTCCGGGCGCATGGTGAGTTGCTCGCCGTTGAGGGCGTCGGTGAAGCTGTACATTTCCTTCTCGACGATATCCGTCACTTCGCCAATGCCGCGCGTGAACAACTGCGTGGGCTCGACGATCGGCGTGCGGATCTGCTGATAGCCGTATGCGCGCAGCATCGACTTGACGGTGCTTTCGAAGAATTCCCACAACGCGGCATCCTGCGGGAGGATGTCGTTCATGCCCTTCACGCCGCTCAGTTTCTCGAGCTTTTTCTTCTGTTCAGTCATCTGTCTTTAAAGTGTTTCTGCCTGCGCGGTTTCGCGCTTGCCGTAGGTCCGCGTCACGTACTCGCTGACGATTTGCTGGAAATCCTCGGCGATATGCTCGCCGCGCAGCGTCTTGACCTTCACGCCGTCGATAAACACCGGCGCCGCCGGATTCTCGCCCGACCCCGGCAAGCTGATGCCGATATTCGCCTGCTTCGACTCGCCCGGTCCATTCACGATGCAACCCATGACCGCGACGTGCATTTTCTCGACGCCTGGGAACTGATCGCGCCATTCGGGCATTGAGTTGCGCAGATACGCCTGGATCTGCGACGCCAATTCCTGGAACAACGTGCTGGTGGTGCGTCCGCAACCCGGGCATGCAATCACCATCGGGGTGAACGAACGCAGGCCCATGGTCTGCAGGATTTCCTGGCCGACGATCACTTCGCCGGTCCGCGCGCCGCCGGGTTCCGGGGTGAGCGAGATGCGGATCGTGTCGCCGATTCCTTCCTGCAGCAGCACCGACAACGCTGCCGTCGACGCTACGATGCCCTTCGATCCCATGCCCGCTTCGGTCAGGCCGAGGTGCAACGCGAAGCTGCAGCGCTTGGCCAATTCGCGATACACGGCAATCAGGTCCTGCACGCCGCTTACCTTGCACGACAGGATGATCTTGTCGCGCCCCAGGCCCAGTTCGACCGCACGTTCCGCCGACCCGATCGCCGATTGAATCAGCGCTTCATACATCACGCTTTGCGCTTCCCACGGGGTGGAACGGGCCGCGTTTTCGTCCATCATCCGCGCGAGCAGATCCTGGTCGAGGCTGCCCCAGTTCACGCCGATCCGGACCGGCTTGTCATAGCGCGCAGCCGCTTCGATCATCTGGGCGAACTGCGTGTCGCGTTTGGCGCCCGCGCCCACGTTGCCCGGATTGATCCGGTACTTCGATAATGCTTCGGCGCAAGCCGGATAGTCGCGCAACAGCGTATGACCGTTGTAATGAAAGTCTCCGACGAGCGGCACGGTCACGCCCATCCGGTCAAGCTGTTCGCGTACCGCGGGCACTGCTGCTGCGGCTTCGGGCGTGTTCACCGTGATCCGCACCAGTTCCGATCCGGCTTGCGCCAGTTCCTTGACCTGGATTGCCGTGCCGATGGCGTCGGCGGTATCGGTATTCGTCATCGACTGGACGCGCACGGGCGCATCGCCGCCGATTGTCACGAGCTGACCGCCCCAGCGGACGTCGACGGCATGCGATGAGCGCCGTTTCCACGATCCGCCGAAGACGGGCTCCGACGAACAAATCTTGCTTTCAATAAGGGGTTGTTGAGCTTCGGATTGCATCGAAAGACCCTTTGCGCCGCCGGCTATCACACGGTGACGCGTATCTGGACATGAATGAGACTCGAGGACATAAAAACGGCGCCGCCACCTTTGCGACGCCTTGATGAAATCTTCGCACAACTCCGTGTCAAGGCTGAGAACCGGTCTCAAAGCCCCTCACGCTGTGTGGCGTAATTCTTTCAAGCCCGCGTTGTCTAACAACGCGGACTCAACCTCACGCGAGCACGCGCGCGGCCGAACTCAAGGCAGCGAAAAGCGGGCGACGTTGCCCTTCGCAGGACCGAATTTAGCTGCATCGACGGGTTGTCCGTCGAACATCAACGATTCAAGGCCCGCACGATTTCCGACCGTGATCTTGAACGGCGCGTCGCCTGCCACCTGTTGCACGCTGCCGGCTTTGACCAGACCCGAAAACACTTCCTTGCCATCCTTCTGGCGCACGCTGAACCAGCTATCGCTTGCCACCTTCAATTCAAGTTGGTTCGCGCCAGTGCCGACCGAAGCAACCGCTGATGCAGTAACAGCCGCACCCGCCTTTACTGCATTCGCCAACGGCGCCGTGACCGGTGCGCTCGCGCTTTGTGGATGCGCGGCGGCGCCCTGAACGGCCGTAATGGTGGATGAAGACGCGGGAAGCGCGTTCGTACCTAGCGGGCTCGGCATAGGCTGGGCACCTGCCTGCGCGGCAGCCTGAGTTCCCGCCTGAGCCTCGGCTCCATTCGCCTGCGCTTCCGTAACGGCGTCACCCGACGCGACCGAACCCGTATTAGCCGTCGCTTCGTCGGTAGCCGCCGCCGACGAACTCGCACTGGTGTCGCTGTTCGTTGCCTGGGTTGCACTGCTGGCGCTGGCCTTCAGCCGGGCAAACCATGCGGCAGAATCCCCGCCCGTGTGCCACATCGCGAGCGCAATCACGGCCACGATCACAGCAGCAACGCCCCACAACCAGGACCGGCGTCGCGGCGAACTGCCCAGCGGGACCGACACGCGGCCACGCGGCAAACCTGCACCGGACGATGCCGGCAACGATAAATTCTGCTCGAGGGGGCCGTTAGCGTGACGCAACGCGGCCGTGAAGGGAGCCGGGTCGGCACCCATGATTTTCGCGTAGCTGCGCACAATGCCCGTCGCGAAATTCCGGTCCGGGAAAAGGCTGAGATCACCGCTCTCGAGCGCACGCAGTTTCTGCGGCGATACCTTCAGCCGCGCGGATACGTCGTCCAAAGACCAGTTCTTCGCTTCGCGAAGTTGCGTAAGTCGCACACCCACCGCGGCGACTGAATCAAGACTCGCTGCCTGCTGAATGCCGCCCGGCGCGGTATTGGCGGCGCTCGCGGCGTTCTCGGGCTGACTTCCGGGCAAAGCACCGGACTGACTGCCTGATTGGCCAGCTTTATGAGCGCCGAAAGGCGTCGGGTGCTGCGGCTCACTCATCCCAAATTCCTCGCATTGATTCTTTTTTGTCGCTGTTCAGCTTCGTTGCTGACCTTAGCGCCACCGCACGACACAGCCGAGTCGGCGTTGCAGACGGCTTTATAACAAAATGCACGGCATTGTGTGCCGCCTTCTGGCATTTATTGCCGGATTTTCCAGTTTTTCCGCCGAATGAGGCGCCGCAGGCCGGCAGCGCAACTATCCCGCCGGGAACTCAGACAGCACGAACCTCGATGACCTTCGCCGGCTTGCCCATGCGCTGCGCCAGCCGCGTACGATCCTGGACCGCGCCTGCCAACTGCCCGCATGCCGCGTCGATGTCGTCGCCGCGCGTCTTGCGCACGGTGGTCACGACGCCGGCGTCCATCAGCACTTGCGCGAACCGCTTGATCTGTTCGTTGCTCGAGCGCATCAGACCGGACTCGGGGAACGGATTGAACGGGATCAGGTTGAATTTGCACGGCACGTCGCGCGTGAGCGCAACCAACTCGCGCGCGTGCGCTTCGGTGTCGTTCACGCCGTCGAGCATGCAATATTCGAATGTGACGAAATCACGCGGCGCGACCTTCAGGTAACGCTGGCAGGCGGCCATCAATTCCCGCAACGGATATTTCTTGTTGAGCGGCACGAGCATGTCGCGAAGCGAGTCGATGGGCGCGTGCAGCGACACGGCAAGCGCGACCGGCAGATCCGCGCCGAGACGGTCCATCATGGGCACGACGCCCGAAGTGGACAACGTCACGCGGCGACGCGACAGTCCGTACGCGTTGTCGTCGAGCATCAGCCGCATGGCCGGCACGACCGCGTCGTAGTTGAGCAGGGGCTCGCCCATGCCCATCATTACGACGTTGGTCACCACGCGATCGGCCTTGCCGTTATTCGGCGCGCCGTCACTACCGCTTTTCGAAGCCCGCAGCGCAAACTCGGCCATGCGCAACTGGCCGATGATCTCGCCCGTGCTCAGGTTGCGCGAAAAGCCCTGCTTGCCGGTGGAGCAAAACCGGCAATTCACGGCGCAGCCCGCTTGCGACGAAACGCAGAGCGTGCCGCGATTTTCTTCCGGGATGTACACGGTTTCGACCGCGTTGCTGTTACCCACGTCGATCAGCCACTTGCGAGTGCCGTCGGTGGACACGTGATCGCGGACGATAGCGGGCATGTCCAGGCTTGCCCGCCCTTTCAGTTTTTCACGCAGCGATTTCGCCAGATCCGTCATGCCGTCGAAGTCGTCGACACCGAACTGGTGAATCCAGCGTTGCAATTGCTTGGCGCGAAACGGCTTCTCGCCCAGGCTGTCGCAATAAGCGACGAGCCCGGCGGCATCGAGGTCCAGAAGGTTGACTGTTGCAGCTGTCATTTCGATTCTGCCATTTCCTTGCTGAGCGAAAAATGGAACACGTTCTGAGCCGCGCTCCAGCTATTTCGCGCCAATTCCAGCGATAAATCTACTCCCGAATCAACGCGAATAGACGTTCACTTCGGGGAAGAAGAAAGCGATTTCCTGACGTGCGGTTTCAGCAGCGTCCGAACCGTGCACGGCATTAGCGTCGATGCTGTCGGCGAAATCCGCGCGGATCGTGCCTTTGTCAGCCTTCTTCGGGTCGGTCGCGCCCATCAGGTCACGATTCGTCAGGATGGCGTTCTCGCCTTCCAGCGCCTGGATCATCACGGGGCCGGAGATCATGAATTCGACCAGGTCCTTGAAGAACGGGCGTGCAGCGTGAACCGCGTAGAACTTTTCCGCGTCAGCGCGCGACAGGTGGACCATGCGAGCTGCGATGACCTTGAGGCCAGCTTGCTCAAAACGGCTGTAGATCTGGCCGATCACATTCTTTGCCACTGCATCCGGTTTAATAATCGACAGGGTGCGCTCGATCGCCATGAAAAACTCCAAAAAATGAACGGGTTACGAAAATAAATGAATCGACAATTGTAGCACGAAGCGTTGTATGATTGCGATGGAAACCTTACGACTTCGTAAGCATCAAAGCATAGGTGAAACGTGGTTCGGAATTGCAGTGCGAACCGCAACGTGGGTATGAAACGCGCGGTAATTTTAGCGGTCTTGCTGCTGCGCCGCAGCATCGTTGATTTCGGTGCAAGATGGGCCCATATTTTGTGTTGAAACGGCCTTCGGGCCCGCAGCGTACAATGCAGCCAAAGGGTGTTCGCGGCAAATCGTCCAACGAGCCCGACCGACCGACAAAAGCCGTGTATTCGCACAGCACAGCGTCGGCGTTTTAGGGCAAAACAAGCCGGTGTTTTTGGAACCAGATGGCTTTACACAAGTTTAGGCAAGGAGAAACCATGAACGAATCCCCTTACGGTTTTGGCCGCAGCGGTAGCGTCACGTCGTCCGAAACCCGCAACCGCGTACTGCGGAACACCTACTGGCTGCTCGCGCTGTCCATGGTCCCAACCGTGTTGGGCGCTTGGGTCGGTGTAGCAACAGGGTTCTCCCTGTTCGCGGCAACCAGCCCGGCCATGAGCTTCATCGCCTTCATGGCAATCGCGTTCGGCTTCATGTTCGCCATCGAGCGCACCAAGAACAGCAGCATTGGCGTGTTCGTGTTGCTCGGCTTCACGTTCTTCATGGGCCTGATGCTGTCGCGTTTGCTGAGCTTCATTCTCGGCTACACGAACGGGCCGCAGCTCATCATGATGGCGTTTGGTGGCACTGGTGTGATCTTCGCTGCCATGGCGACGATCGCGACGGTCAGCAAGCGCGACTTTTCCGGTCTCGGAAAGTGGCTCTTCATGGGCGTACTGGTATTGCTGCTCGCCGCGTTCGCGAACGTGTTCCTGCACCTGCCGGCCTTGATGTTGACGGTATCGGTGCTGGCTATCGTGATTTTCTCGGCGTACATGCTGTTTGACGTCCAGCGCGTGGTGAATGGCGGAGAAACGAATTACATCAGCGCCGCACTCGCGATCTATCTGGACTTGTACAACGTATTCACGAACCTGTTGATGCTGCTCGGTATCTTCGGCGGCAACCGGAACTGATTGCGCGTTAATTCTGCTTCGCTCGCAAAAAACCGGCCTTTTCGAAGGCCGGTTTTTTTATGCTCGGAAAGCTGGGAGATGCAAAACCCCGGGATCAATCTCGCTCGAACAGCGCAATCGATTCAACGTGCGATGTATGCGGAAACATGTTCACCACACCCGCGCCCTTCATGCGATAACCGGCATCGCGCACGAGCACGCCCGCGTCCCGGGCGAGTGTTGCCGGATTGCAGGAGACGTACACAATGCGCTTGGGCAACACGCCCTCACCGCTGTGGGCAATCTCCCCCAGCGCCTTTGATACCGCCAGCGCACCCTCACGCGGTGGATCGATGAGAATCTTGTCGAAGGGACCTAGCGCGCGAAAATCGTCGGCTGTGATCTCGAACAGGTTTCGGCATGCGAACGACGTATGCTCATGGACACCATTTGTCCTGGCGTTTTCCAGCGCACGTTCTGTGAGGCCCGCGCTACCCTCTATTCCCACCACCTCACGTGCCACCCGCGCGAGCGGCAGCGTGAAGTTGCCGATACCGCAAAACAAATCCAACACCCGATCCGTGCGCTGCGCGGCAAGCAGCCGCAACGCGCGGCTGACGAGCACCCGGTTGATCTGATGATTGACCTGGGTGAAATCGGTTGGCTTGAACGGCATGCGGATACCGAATTCCGGCAGCGTGTAAGCCAGTTCCTGCCCGAGAGGATAAAACGGATAAGCCGTTTCCGGTCCCTTTGGCTGCAGCCAGAACTGGACACCATGGGTATCGGCGAACGTACGCAGCAGCGCTTCATCCGCTGGCGTCAACGGCTCGAGTACCCGCAGGACCAGCGCGGTTGTCTCAGCGCCAACTGCCACTTCAATCTGCGGCAGGCGGTCGCGAATGGACAAATCCCGGACGAGCGCGCGCAGCGGCATCAATAGCGCCGACACATTCGGGTGCAGGACGTCGCACGTTTCAATATCGGCGACGAAACTGCTCTTTTTCTCGTGGAATCCCACCAGCGCGCCGCCCTTTCCCGCGATCAGCCGCACCGCCAGCCGCGCCCGGTACCGGTATCCCCACGACGGCCCGTGAATAGGCCGGTAGATCGTTTCGGCGTGGAGCTTGCCGATGTGCTGGAGGTTGTCCTCGAGGACGCGTTGCTTGACGGCAATCTGCGCCCGCACATCGAGGTGCTGCATGGAGCAGCCGCCGCATTTACTAAAATAGGGGCATTTCGGCCGCGTGCGCATGACGCTTTCACGCAGGATTTTTATCAGCAGCGCCTGCTCGAATGCGGCCTTCCTACGAAAGCTCGCGTACAACACGCGTTCACCCGGCAGCGCACCTTCCACGAAAATAACCTTGCCTTCCGAGCCGTCCTCGGCCGTCGCGCGGCCGACACCTTGGGCGTCCATATCGAGCGATTTGATTTCGATCTCGAGCGGTGCAGCCGAAGGGTCCAGAGGAACGATCCGGACCGGCGGATTCCAGCGATTACGCGATTTTTTTCGAGCGTGAGACACCTGCGGACTTCCTGGCTAAAGAGAAAATAAAGTGAAAAGAATGAACAATCGGGAAGTGGAAGACGAAACGAAAAGCGGGGCCAACACCCCGGAAAAGAGCAGCAAAGGCGAGATTGTAGACGATGCCGGGTGAGCCCCGGCGCGGCGCTCAGTCGTCGAATGCCGCCAGATATTCAGCCCAATGGGACGCCGGTTCAAGCGCGAGCGCATTCTTTACAAAGCTGATCTCGTCGGCATACTCCTCAGGGGAAAACCCGCCGCGCATCAGTTGAAAACGGCAGTACATCAGGTACGTGTTGACCACGTCCGTCTCGCAATAATTGCGGATCTCTTCTATGCGTCCTTCCGAGTACGCCTGCCAGACCATGCCCCCGTCCATGCCCAGCTTGCCGGGAAAACCGCACAGCTTGGCGAGCGCATCGAGCGGCGCGCTCGCGCGCGCCTGGTACATCGCTAGCACGTCCATCAGGTCGGTGTGGCGCGCGTGGTAACGGCTGAGGTAGTTGTTGTAGCGAAACTCGCGATCGTCGTTGCCCTGGTCCCAATAGCGGGACGCCGCCACGCCGTGCACCATCGCTCGGTAGTGCAGCACGGGCAGATCGAAACCGCCGCCATTCCATGAAACGAGCTGCGGCGTATATTTTTCGATCACGCGAAAAAACGATTGGATCAGCGACGCCTCGGAATCGGTCGTTGCGCCGAGCGAACGCACGCGAAAACCCGTGTTATCTCGAAACACGCACGAAATGGCGGCAATGCGCTGCAGATGGTGCGGCAGGAAGTCGTTGCCTACCTTTTCGCGGCGCGCGGCGAACGCATGCTCCGCTACTTCGATGTCGGTCAGCGTGGCGGGAAGGGTGTCGAGACGGCGAATACCGTCGACATCGGGAATCGTCTCGATGTCGAATACGAGAATTGGAGTCATTACTTTTTTAAGGACAGCATTGCAAGGACGACGCTGCGCCTAAAGCACGGCGTCTTTTCGCACACCGTTCGATGCAAAGAAACGCTTGAGCCGGACCAGCGCTTCCTGCTGGATCTGGCGCACGCGTTCGCGCGTCAGACCCATTTCGTCGGCGAGTTCTTCGAGCGTGGCCGGCTCAATATGGTTCAGGCCGAAACGGCGCTCGATCACGTGCCGGTGTTTGTCGGAGAGACGGGAAAGCCACAGCTTCGTGAGCGTTTCAAGTTCACGATGTTGAACTTCCGAATCCGGCGACTGGCTCGCGTCGTCGGACAGCAAATCGAGCAAACTGCTCGCCGGATCGAGATCGAGCGGCGCATCCAGCGACGCCGTGTGTTCATTGAGCGCGAGGATGTCTGTCACTTCCTCGGGCGTTTTGCCAGTGAGATGCGCGATGTCATCGATACTCGCGTCGCGCCGGTCCGGCGCAATGGCCGCCGTCGAGTTCGCCGAGCTTTTTTCGAGATGACGTTTCGCGCGCAGCACCTGATTGAGTTCGCGTATCACGTGCACGGGTAAACGCACAGTGCGCGCCTGATTCATGATCGCGCGCTCGATGCTCTGCCGGATCCACCACGTGGCATAGGTCGAAAACCGGAAACCACGCGTGGGATCGAATTTTTCGATAGCGTGCATCAAGCCGAGATTGCCCTCCTCGATCAGATCGAGCAGCGGCACGCCACGGTTCAAATACCCCTTCGCGATACTGACCACCAGCCGCAGATTGCGCTCGATCATGACCTGGCGCGCTTCGAATTCGCCGGCTTTCGCCAGCCGCGAATAGCGCTGCTCTTCCTCGACGGTCAGCAACGGTTTCACGCTGATGCGATTCAGATAATGCTGGATTGTGTCGGCCGTGAGTTCGGCCTGCAAAATAGACTTGAAGTCGTCGACGTCAGGTACGGAATCAGCCGCACCCTCGACGGCATCCTTGCAGTTTACGCCACCTTCTTCATCTGAATCGAGCTCGGCGTCGGCCGTTTCGCTTTCAGATTCGTCTGCCTGGCTCGAAGCGCCGTCGTCCACCGTTGTCTGCGTGGGTCGGCTGATTGTCTCAGTCTCGGCTTGCGGCGGGCGGCGCTTCGATTTAGGCATGATGATTTCGCTTATTGCGGCGGCAAATACTTCAGAGGGTCGACAGGTTTGCCCTGCCGGCGAACTTCGAAATGCAACATCACACGGTCCGAATCACTGTTGCCCATCTCGGCGATTTTCTGCCCTTTTGTCACCGCGTCTCCTTCTTTTACCATCAAAGCACTGTTATGTGCGTACGCGGTAAGAAAAGTTGCGTCGTGCTTGATGATGACCAGATTTCCATAGCCGCGCAGACCGTTGCCGGAGTAGACGACCCGTCCATCGGCCGCTGCATTGACCGGATCTCCGCTTGCGCCGCCAATGTTCAAACCTTTGTTCTTCGCTTCGTCGAACGTGCCGAGAATCGGTCCACGCGCCGGCCAGATGAACGCCGGTTGCGCAGCCGGAACCGCGGCCGCGCCATTGTCGACACCCGTTCCCGGCGGCTGCGTCATGGCCAAGCCTGGCGCCGCTGTGCCCGGCATGGCCCCCATGCCGGAAGACGTACCGTAATTCGGTGCCGGCGGGGTACTGCCGTTTGCGTACCCATTCGTGCCAGGCGCCGTACCGGGGGCCGCCGCCGAATTCGCTCCGTACGTATTGTTGAGCGGCTGGGCCTGCACCCCACCGCCAACAATCGGAGCGGTAGAAACGCCCGGTGTTGCAGCCGCGAGATTGGCGCCCGGAGGCGCCACGCGCAGCAACTGGTCGACTTCAATCTGGTTCGGGTTCGTCATGTTGTTCCACGACGCGATATCCCGATAATTCTGGCCGTTTTCCAGTGCGATCCGGTATAGGGTGTCACCCGGCTTCACCCGGTAGTAACCCGGCGGCGGCGGACCCGGCGGCAACGCGGCTCCATCCTGGGCGGTCTGCGTGCCGATAGCGGATCCAGTCCGGTCGACGACGGGCGCCTGATCCATCCGGGTCGCGCAGGCGGCCAGTGCGGACAGCGCCACGACGCATACACCGCGCTGAACCACCGACAGACCGGGGTTCGCGCTCACTTCTCGTTTAGCACGCAACATACTCATCGGTGTCAAATCACTCCGGATTTTAAGGGTACAAAGAAAACCCGATCGAGCTGCGACTCGCGCCACTGAGTGGGCGAAACGCGCTCGACGAGTGTCAGTATCTGCGCTTGCGCCGTCTGGGATCCGACGGGCGCAACAAGTCTGCCGCCTACAGCGAGTTGATCGAGCAACGCCTGCGGAACGTCGAGGCCGGCACAGGCAATCACAATGGCGTCGAACGGCGCGACCGCCGGTAATCCGAGGCGCCCATCGCCGTAATGCAGACGGATGTTCGGCACACGCAATGGCCGCAGGTTCAGCTTCGCCCGCTCGGATAACGGCCGGATCCGCTCAATGGAATACACGTCAGTTGCAACCTGCGACAGCACGGCCGCCTGATACCCGCAGCCCGTGCCGATTTCCAGCACATTCCTGAGCGTGCGCCCGGTGGCGACCAGCTCGATCATCCGCGCGACCACCGACGGCTTCGAGATAGTCTGATGATGACCGATGGGCAGCGCCGCATCTTCATAGGCCTGCGTGGCAAGTCCGGGATCGACGAACATATGGCGCGGAACGGCGGCCATGGCGGCTAGCACGCGTGCGTCCGTAATGCCGTTGGCACGCAGCCGTTCGACCATGCGCTCGCGCACTCGTTCCGATGTCAGCGCGTGGGTGCTTTGCTGCCCGGCCTGTGATGCAGTCTTTCGGACGGCGCTCGATTTGACCTCTGGCTGCGGCGCCGGTTGTGACTTCGATTTTGCATCCAGCTTTATGTTCGTCCTGGACTTTGGCTGAGCATCGCGTGTGTCGTTCGGACGCGCACCCGAGCGCAACGCGCCAGGCTGATGATGCGCGACCACCGTGGAAGGCTTCGACGCAGCATGCAATCTTGCTGCCGAACGATGTCCATCTCCCGCCGATGCAGCCTGACTCCCCGCCACGCCTCGCGCCGCCGTGTTGCCCGCGAGCGCCTTTGATTCAGGTTTCGCCGCCACACTCGCCTTCATCCCGGCATGCATGCCAGCCGATGGTTTTACTGCCCTTCCGGCCGCGAGCTTCGGGGCGGCTGCAGAGACCTTGTGCGTGCCGGCCGCGGATTTCAAAACGCCGCCACCCGAAATCGCCTTCAATGCCGGCTTGCTGCGCGCATCGGGACGCGCAGTCGCCTTGCGCGGCTCGCGCACCAGATCGGCGAGCGCCAGCGGAAAGCGTTTCGCGCGTTCGTCCGTCATGAACGGCGGCTCCGTGCTTCAGCCCACTCGCGCGTAGCCGGCAGCAGCTTGGTGTGTGTCAGATCGAGTTGCAGCGGCGTAATCGATATATGGCCGTTCGCGACCGCATGGAAGTCCGTGCCCTCGCTCGCATCGAGCGCGTCGCCGGATGGCCCGATCCACCAGATCGGGTTACCGCGCGGATCGATTTGCCGAACGACCGGCTGCGACGGATGGCGTTTGCCCAGCCGCGTAATGCGCCACTCGCCCATCTCGTCATACGGCAGACTCGGAATGTTCACGTTGAGCAGCGGATGGCCGGGCATGGGGTGCGCGAGATAATGCGCGACGATGTCCGCCGCCACGCGCGCCGCGTCCTCCAGATGCAGCCAGTCGCGCCCGACCAGCGAGAAGGCAATGGCCGGCACGCCGAACATGAACCCTTCCGTGGCCGCCGCGACCGTGCCGGAATACAGCGTGTCCTCGCCCATGTTCTGGCCGTTGTTGATCCCCGATACGACCAGATCCGGCTGCTCGGCCAACATGCCCGTCAGCGCGATGTGCACCGAATCCGTTGGCGTGCCGTTCACGTAGTTGAAACCGTTCGCCGCGGTGTGAATGATGAGCGGGCGCGACAGCGTCAGTGAGTTCGAAGCGCCGCTGCAGTTTTGCTCCGGCGCCATCACAGTGACTTCGCCAAGCGGCTGCATGGCCTCGTGCAGCACGTTAAGGCCGCGGGCCAGATAACCGTCGTCGTTGCTGAGTAGGATTCGCATCCGACGATTGTAACCGAGGAAGGAAGGCCCGCGGATCGACGTCGGGGCCCTCGGCCAAACGGTCTGCTACAGCGCTTTACAGTGGGCAAATTGCGCGCGTTTTATAGACCGTCCGGCCAACGCGACAGCGGCAGCAGCACGCTCACGCAGCCCTGATCTACACTGCCAGATCACGATAATTTCACCCGGAGACACCATGCGCGCCATTCGATGCAACCAGTACGGACCACCGGAGTCCCTCGTCCTCGAAACACTGCCCGATCTGCAGCCCGGGCCGGGCCAGGTTGTGATCGACGTACGCGCCGCCAGCGTGAACTTCCCTGACGTCCTCGTGATCCAGAACAAGTATCAGATGAAACCCGAACTGCCGTTCACGCCGGGTTCCGAATTCGCCGGTGTGGTGCGGGCCGTGGGTCCGGACGTCAAGCGGCTGAAGGCCGGCATGCGGGTCGCCGCCTACACGGCGCAGGGCGCGTTCGCCGAGCAGGCGCTGGCAAGCGAGGCGGCATGTATGCCGTTGCCCGACGACATCGACTTCGCCAGCGCTGCAGCCATTACGCTCGCGTACGGCACCTCGCACCACGCCGTGGTCGACCGGGGTGCACTGAAGGCCGGTGAAACCATGCTCGTGCTGGGCGCGGCGGGCGGCGTCGGGCTGGCAGCGGTGGAAATTGGCAAGGCGCTCGGTGCGCGCGTGATTGCGGCGGCGTCGAGTCCGGAGAAGCTCGCGTTGTGCGTGAAACATGGTGCGGACGCCACCATCGACTACACGAGTGAAAACCTGCGCGAACGGATCAAGGCGCTGACAGACGGGAACGGGCCCGACGTCATCTACGATCCGGTCGGCGGCGAGTACGCGGAGCCGGCTTTTCGCAGTATCGGGTGGCGCGGCCGGTATCTCGTGGTCGGGTTTGCGAACGGCGAGATTCCGAAGCTGCCGCTCAACCTCGCGCTGCTCAAGGGCGCAAGTATTGTCGGCGTGTTCTGGGGCCAGCATATCCAGCGGGAGCCCGGATTGGCGAGTGCCGCGTTGCAGCAGATTTTCGGTTGGATCAAGGAAGGCCGGGTACGGCCGCATGTCACGAAGCGCTACGCTCTTGAAGAGACCGCCGCCGCGTTGAACGAGATGGCTAGCCGACGGGTGTCGGGGAAGATCGTGATCGAACCTTGATGGATCGTGAGGTGGCGGATGACGGTTGCGTGTTCTCACAACGTTGAACAAGCTGGCCGCCGATCTCACATCTTTTCGATATCGCAGGTGCTCGGCTGGCGTTTCATCGAATGTCGCGCTCACTCCGGCGTTGCACAGGGTCTCCTCAAGCACCAGCGCTCATGCCGTCTGTACCCGGTGCTGGCGAGCACGGCGTTGATGTCGAAGCTACCTTTAGCTTGCAGGATCAGCTAGCCGACCCCGCGTGCCGAGTTCTGTGTTTTGCGGACCGTTGACGTGGAAATGCTTAAATCGCCTTGCTCGCCCGCAGTCGCGCAATCTCGTCAGGCTCATACCCGAGAGATTGCAGGACTTCATCGGTGTGTTCGCCGAGTTGCGGGCCGAGCCAGCGTGTCTCGCCCGGGGTCTCCGACAACTTCGGTGTGACGTTCGGCAGCGCAATCTCCCGGCCATCCTGCCAGGGAAAATGCTGGATCATCTGGCGCGCGATGTATTGCGGATCGGTGAACATATCGGCCACGCTGTAGATCCGGCCGGCAGGAACATCCGCGGCGTTCAGCACGGCGAGCGCCTCATCGATGGAACGGGTACAAAGCCATACGCGGATAGCATCGTCAATTTCCCGCGTGCGCGGCACACGCCCGTCATTCGATGCCAGCGTGGGATCGTTGCCCAGGTCCTCGCGGCCGATGGCAAGCATCAGCCGTTTGAAGATTGGATCGCTGTTGCCGCCAATCACAATGCTGCCGTCGCGGCACGGATACGTATTCGACGGCACGATGCCCGGCAGCGACGCGCCCGTGCGCTCGCGGATCATGCCGTACACGCCGTATTCGGGGACAACGCTTTCCATCATGTTGAAGACGGCTTCGTACAGCGCGACATCGACTACTTGTCCTTTGCCGCCATTCGCTTGCCGGTGATGCAACGCCATCAGCGCGCCGATCACGCCATGCAGCGCTGCAATGGAGTCACCAATGGAAATGCCGATGCGCGGCGGCGGCAGGTCCGGGTAACCGGTGATGTGGCGCAATCCGCCCATCGATTCGGCGATGGCGCCAAAGCCCGGCCGGTCGCGATACGGCCCGGTCTGCCCGTAGCCCGACAGGCGCACCATCACGAGACCGCGGTTCTCGGCCGACAACACCTCGTAACCCAGCCCGAGTTTCTCGAGCAAGCCCGGCCGGAAATTCTCGACGACGATATCGGCTTCCTTCGCCAGCCGCCGGACGATTTCCTTGCCTTCGGGGGACTTGAGGTTGACCGTCACCGACTTTTTATTGCGTGCCTGGACGGCCCACCATAGAGATGTCCCACCCACTTCCGGATACAGCTTGCGCCATTTGCGCAGCGGATCGCCGCCGTTAGGATCTTCGATCTTGATCACGTCGGCGCCAAACTCGCCCATGAAGCGTGCGGCGAACGGCCCGGCGATCAGCGTACCGAGTTCGAGCACCTTGACGCCGGCGAGCGGTCCCGAAGAAACGCTCATGGTGTCTCCTTCGTTGTCAGTTTCGAAGCGGTTTGAAGTGGTTTATCTGGGCCGGAAAGGCCTTCAGTGCGCATCGCCTTTTACAGCGGAATGTCGAGCGCCTTGAACCGCGGCGACCCGTCGGCGAGTGTGCCGTTGAATAATTCCGCCGGACGCACCCACAGGCCATGATCGTGCGGCCAGAGATGCTCATAGACGATCATCGGCTCTTCCGTCTCTGAATGCCTCGCCACGCCGATCACGCGATATAAACCGCCCTTGTAATGCCGGTGCGTGGCGAGCGCCAATGCTTCTGCTTCAGTCATATCGTTGCCTTGTTGCGGTGTGACTAACGCCTACAAACTGCTGTCTAAACTGAGCGCCGGTCAAGCATTGCACGCGCAATCGTACCCGCGTCAACGTATTCGAGTTCGCCGCCTACCGGCACTCCGCGCGCCAGGCGCGTCACCTTCAGGCCCTTCGACTTGAGCGTCTGTGCGAGGTAATGCGCAGTCGCCTCGCCTTCGTTCGTGAAGTTCGTAGCGAGCACGATTTCCTTCACGAGGCCGTCAGTGGCGCGCTGGATCAGGCGATCGAAATGGATCTCTTTCGGCCCGATGCCATCGAGCGGACTCAGCCGTCCCATCAACACAAAATATAGCCCGCGATACGTCAGCGTCTGTTCGAGCATGATCTGGTCGGCGGGTGTTTCGACCACACAAAGCAGTTCAGGATCGCGTTCGGGGTCGATGCAGACTTCGCAAATCGCCGCCTCGGTGAACGTATTGCACTTCTCGCAATGCTGCAGATGCTCGGTGGCGAACATCAGAGAGCGGCCGAGCTTTTCAGCGCCCGGCCGATCGTGCTGCATCAGGTGATAGGCCATGCGCTGCGCCGACTTGGGACCCACGCCCGGCAGCGCGCGCAGCGCTTCGACGAGCGCCGACAAGGCGGAAGGTTGTTTCATGCGCTTGGGACCCTATGCTCTGAGGGTTGAGGTGTTTAGAACGGCAGCTTGAAACCCGGCGGCATCGGCATGCCGGCCGTCATGCCGCTCATCTTTTCCTGCGTGGTGGCTTCGGCTTTGCGCACGGCGTCGTTGAACGCAGCGGCAACGAGGTCCTCCAGCATGTCCTTGTCGTCGGCGAGCAGGCTCGGGTCGATCGATACGCGGCGGACGTCGTTTTTGCACGTCATGGTCACCTTCACGAGGCCGGCGCCGGACTGTCCTTCCACTTCGACCAGGGCGAGTTCGTCCTGCATCTTCTTCATGTTGTCCTGCATCTGCTGAGCTTGCTTCATCAAGCCGGCGAGTTGGTTCTTCATCATGGTCGGGCTCCTTGCTGGAAACGGGGTAAAGAGAATGGGTGCATGCCGCGCGGTTCGGGATCGGCTCGCCTGCGCGCGGGCTGTGAATGGGTGATGGTTGTTGCTTTGTGTGCTTTATATGTTTTGCAGCGGGTGTTTCGATGTTCGTTCAAGCCGTCCAGCATGAAGGAGTTCCTTACCTTCGTGCTTGCCCAACCCTCTCGGGCGGGCGCTTTAACGCTCTGACTGGTTCGCTCCGCAGGGGTTCTGGCTGTATCGCTTTCCAGCGTTCTCATGGGCTGCGTAGCTTAACGGCTCTCGGCGCTTGAGCACTGTGTGCTTGCCTGCGGCGCAGCTCACCATGATGTTCCGCCCTGCACCACGCTATTCCTTCTTCGCCCACCGAAAAAACGTCAATTCGCCGATGCCGCGTTCTGGCTGCCATCCTGCGCGTTACCCAATGCCAGCGGCTTGATCGAACCTTGCACGATACTCGCGCCAAAATCGCGGATCAGCGACTGCACGAACGGGTTCTGCGTAATCTCCTGCTCCGCCTCCTGCTGGCGCTGCGCGCGAACGGCGGCATCGACCGCCGCGGCCGTGCGACGCGCCGGACCGACACTCACGTTCACGTCGATCGACCGGCCGAGCTTATCGGTTAATGCAACCTTCAGCTTCGCGACCTGCGCGCTTTCGGCGTATTGCGGGACCGGCACGGCAAGCGTGATGGACGTGTCGTCGCACGCGGTCAGTTCGCTATTGAAGGCGAGTTGGTACGCGATCCCCTTCAGCGGCAAATCCACGGCAAGCGATGGCCAGTCACCACTCACTCCAATGGCATCGAGCGCGACGGCGGGCGGCAGCGGACGTGCATCGACTTTGGGTGCAGGCTTGGCGGCGGGCGCATCGTTAAAGCGCAAGTCATCCGGGCCGCTGTCAAACGCCGGCATGAAACCGTCGTCGGGCGGCATGAAATAGCCATCTTCCGACGACACCGGTTGATAGTCGTCCAGCGGCATTTCCTCCCACGGAGGGGTTGCGCCGCCGCTGTTCTTGCCGGGGATAGCACCAGTGCCGTTAGCGTTACGCGGCGCTACGCCATTTGTATCATTGCCGTTCGCGTTGGGCTGCGCGCCACCGAACCTGGAGTCGCCCGCGGCAGGTGCTGCGCTTTGATCGGCTGAAGCAGCAGGCCGGCGCGGCACAGGAACCTGCACGGCAGGCGCCACTTTGGCGGCTGCGGGTTTGCGCACGGGTTCGGGAACACGCGATACCCGATCGGACGATACCCGATTGCCGGCGCTGCGCAACACATCGAGCGCGGCGCTAGCACCGCCCGCCGGACGTGGCGACGCGTTTTTTTCGGCCGACGGCACGGCCCGGTTGTCGACGCGATTCCCGGGCCGATCGGCAGCGGCGCGATCGACGAGTTCCTGGGCGGCGGCTGCCAGCGTCGCCGGACTGGAATCGGGTTCGGCCGCCGGAGTGGCTAATACGCCATCCGGCGATGCACCGGGGCCGGTAGGTGACGAAGGCGTGTCGCCGGAAGACTGCGAATTCAAAGGATCTGAGGATAGCGCGGTCACTTCGGGCGATTCGGGTGCAGCAGGAATGGCCGCCGACGCGCTTCGAGCATCTGCCGCGCCTGCCTCCTCTGCACCAACTTCATGCCCGGCCACAAGCGTGTCCATCGGCGCTTCAGTCTTCCCGTACGCGGTATCGTTTGGAGCGCTTTCGAGGGCCAAGGAAACAGCGGGATTATCGACAACCGCAGCCGCTTGACCAGGCTCCGTGACAGCCCGCGGCTTCGCAACCGGCTCAGGCTCAATGGCAAGGCTTTGCACGGTATCGTCGCTAGTCGCTGCACGATTTTCGCTCGGGACGGATACAGAATCCACCGTCGGTGCCGCAGCCGAATCGCGCCCATCCGCAGCAGCACTACGCCCGGTCAACGCTGCTTGACCCGCATCCTGCGAGAGCGGCGCTTTTTCGCGCTCCGAACCCGGTGCGGCCGGTCCTTTCGAAGCGACATCAGCCGCGCGACCCACCACGGGCTTTGCAGCCCCCGCTACCGACAAACCCGTCCCACCGGCTACAACACCGCTCGGCGCCGATTCACGTGTGCTCGCACCGGCCGAACCCACAACCGCCTGCCTGACCCGCGCGCCGCCACCGCCGCCCGGACCACCAGCGGGTTCGAACGCAAGCATGCGCAGCAGGGTCATGGTGAAACCGGCGTATTCATCGGGTGCCAGACCCATCTCACCGCGCCCGATCGTTGCAATCTGATAGAACAGCTGCACGTGCTCGGCGCTGAGCAAGTCGGCGAAACGGCGGATATCGGTTGCCTCCGGCCATTCGTCCAGCACCGAAGCAGGCGCGAATTGCGCCCAGGCGATCCGGTGCAACAAGCCGGCCAAATCCTGCAGCGCGGTGGAGAACGACAAACTGCGCAACGCCATCTCGTCCGCGATGCCAAGCACCCCCTCCCCGTCGCCGGCGGCAAGGGTATCGAGCAAGCGGATCAGATAACTCTGGTCGAGCGCGCCGAGCATGCCGCGCACGGCCTCCTCGGTGACCTGATTGGCCGAATACGCGATGGCCTGATCGGTAAGCGAAAGCGCGTCGCGCATGCTGCCGTCGGCGGCACGCGACAAGAGCCGCAACGCTTGCAGCTCGAACGGGATCTGCTCTTCACCGAGCACATGTTCCAGATGCCCCACGATCTGCCCCGCCGGCATCTGCTTCAGATTGAACTGCAGGCAGCGCGACAGCACGGTGACCGGAATCTTCTGGGGATCGGTGGTGGCCAGGATGAACTTGACGTGTGCAGGCGGCTCTTCCAGCGTCTTCAACATGGCGTTGAACGCGTGGTTCGTGAGCATGTGCACTTCGTCGATCATGTAGACCTTGAAACGCGCGTCGACCGGGGCGTACACCGCGCGCTCGAGCAGCGCGGCCATTTCGTCCACGCCGCGATTACTGGCCGCGTCCATCTCCACATAATCGACAAACCGCCCCTCATCAATCTCCTTGCACGCCCGGCATACGCCGCACGGCGTGGATGTCACGCCGGTCTCGCAGTTGAGCGCCTTGGCGAAGATCCGCGACAGCGTCGTCTTGCCGACCCCGCGCGTGCCGGTGAACAGATAGGCGTGGTGCAGCCGTCCGCCGTCGAGCGCGTGCGTAAGCGCGCGTACCACGTGCTCCTGGCCAACGAGCGAAGCGAAAGATTTGGGCCGCCACTTGCGTGCGAGAACTTGATAGGTCATGCCGAAATTGTATCAGCAACGTCAAGGGGCAAAGCGTTTCGCCTAGTGGCACACGCCCGTGGAAGCGACGAGTCAAAACCTCCCGCGCATACCTGCAGAATGGCTTCTTCAAGGGCGAAAATCGTGAGCAATAAAGGTGAGAAGTAAGCGTATGAAAAACGCAAACCTTAACAGGACGCAAGAAACCTGGAAGACAGGAGATTCGAAACGAGGGACAAAACGATGAGAACTGAGGAGATGCTCGGGAAACTACGGGGGGTACGGCGAAGAACTGAGGACAGCGGATAACGACAAAAAGCGAAGGTGACGAGCCCGACCCTCGGCACTGGTAGAAAACGGCTGTGGCTGCTTCGTTCCCGACCTGACCAGGTTGACCGCGCCACCATGCGAGGAGGCCCGTCACGGAGAATCATATCAGAGAAGGATCGCCACGCCCACCATGCTATTGCAATTCAGGCGCGCAATCGCAATATGCGTGACCTGGGGGCAAGCAGCCTTGCCACATGTGCTCGCTGGTTAAAACCGCCGCTGAATAGGTCGCAATATCGCGCGCCGGAGGTTCGTCCCGACGGGGCCTATCGGTACCCGGCAACAGATAGCAAAGTAAGCTAAGATGACATTTTAAAGCACTGGTTAATCACCGTGTGACGGGCAGAAGGCGGCTTTTCCGGCAACGGTATGCGCCCATCCAAGCGAGCGGTTCTACACCCCGCAGCGCGGCGAACTATTTCCTGTTTTGGTGTATCGTGGCGAGCATTCAAACGCGGGCCTCGAATTCATAGAGGTATTCACATAATGAGCGAATCGATCAAACATATCAGCGACGCATCCTTTGACCAGGACGTCACGAAATCGGATAAACCTGTCTTGCTCGACTTCTGGGCGGAATGGTGCGGTCCTTGCAAGATGATTGCTCCGATCCTCGACGAAGTGGCCAAGGATTACGGCGACCGCCTGCAGATCGCGAAGATCAATGTGGACGAGCATCAATCGACACCGGTGAAGTTCGGAGTGCGCGGGATCCCCACGCTGATCCTTTTCAAGAATGGTGCAGTCGCTGCGCAAAAGGTCGGCGCATTGTCCAAGTCGCAACTGACCGCGTTCCTGGACAGCAATCTGTGATTTGAAGCTGGGCCCGAAGTTGTGACTCGAAGCCGGAAAGCCCGCAACGGCATTTCCGGCTTTCGCGCATTAGCTGGCTTCCAGCGACAAGCGCCGGCGTCCGAACCGGGTCTTATCCGGGCAGCGCCGGTGAATACAAGTAAAGACGGCAAAAGCGGTTAACTGCACGTGAGATTTCTGCAGATTGTTGTGATGCCACAACATGAGCGAATCACACTGTCGCCACGGCCACCCGAGGCCCTGTCGGCATGTGCTATGCTAGAATCCTAAGACTGCAAGACGTTTCTTAAGACAGCAATACGTTTAGGTCCTTGAGCGTTCAGCTCACTTCTCCTCCCAAATTCTCTGTTGTACCTCTTCTCCCTGGCGGGAAATCCGTATGCATTTATCCGAGCTCAAGTCTCAGCACGTCTCCGCATTGATCGAAATGGCCAATGGCCTGGAGATCGAAAACGCCAATCGACTGCGCAAGCAGGAATTGATGTTCGCGATTCTTAAAAAGCGCGCCAAAACCGGCGACACGATCTTCGGCGACGGCACGCTCGAAGTTTTACCTGACGGCTTCGGCTTCCTTCGGTCGCCCGAGACTTCATATCTCGCCAGCACAGACGACATCTACATCAGCCCGTCGCAAATCCGCCGCTTTAATTTGCATACCGGCGACACCATCGAAGGTGAAGTACGTACGCCAAAAGACGGCGAGCGCTACTTTGCATTGGTCAAAGTGGACAAGGTCAACGGCCAGGCGCCGGAAGCCTCGAAGCACAAGATCATGTTCGAGAATCTGACGCCGCTGCATCCGAACAAGCCGATGCCGCTTGAGCGCGAAATGCGAGGTGAAGAGAACGTGACGGGCCGGATCATCGACATGATCTCGCCTATCGGCAAGGGTCAGCGCGGGTTGCTGGTGGCATCGCCGAAATCGGGCAAGACCGTGATGCTGCAGCACATCGCGCACGCCATCAAATCGAACCATCCGGATATCGTGCTGTTCGTGCTGCTGATCGACGAACGGCCGGAAGAAGTGACGGAAATGCAGCGCTCGGTGGTCGGCGAAGTGATCGCTTCCACCTTCGACGAACCCGCCGCGCGCCACGTGCAAGTCGCGGAAATGGTGATCGAAAAGGCCAAGCGCCTGGTCGAAATGAAGCACGACGTCGTGATTCTGCTGGACTCCATCACCCGTCTCGCACGCGCCTACAACACGGTTGTCCCAGCCTCAGGCAAGGTCCTTACCGGCGGTGTGGACGCAAACGCGCTGCAACGCCCGAAGCGCTTCTTCGGTGCGGCACGTAATATTGAGGAAGGCGGATCGCTGACCATCATCGGCACGGCGCTGATTGAAACCGGCAGCCGGATGGACGACGTGATCTACGAAGAGTTCAAGGGCACCGGCAACATGGAAGTGCATCTGGAACGCCGTCTCGCAGAAAAGCGCGTCTACCCGTCGATCAACCTGAACAAGTCAGGCACGCGCCGCGAAGAATTGCTGATCAAGCCGGACCTGCTGCAAAAGGTTTGGGTGCTGCGCAAGTTCATTCACGACATGGACGAAGTCGAATCGATGGAATTCCTGCTCGACAAGATTCGTCAAACCAAGAACAACGCTGAATTCTTCGACCTGATGCGCCGCGGCGGTAGCTGAATCCGTAGCTAATCCAACGCACCAGTTCAGAACATGAAAGCCGCCCGCCTTCGCGGGCGGCTTTTTTTCGTCTGTCGAAACGAGGGGCGAGATTTACAACATGTACGTTAACGTTCATGTTGATCTATAATTCCGGGACATCATCATCCGCCGATAAAACCATCGGCCAGCGCCATGTCCAGCGAACTGCTCACCGTACGCGACGCCGCCGAGCGCCTCGGCGTCACCCCGCGCACGCTGAAATACTACGAAGAACGCGGTCTCGTTACGCCCAGCCGCAGCGAAGGGCGTTATCGGCTATATGACGAAAACGATCTGGAACGCTTCGGGCGAATCCTGAGGCTGCGATCGCTGGGATTTTCGCTGCACGGCATCGTGGAAATGCTCAAGCGGCCGCTCGAAAAAACGGAAGCTGGCCAGAACCGCTATTCGCCGGATTCGCTGGCGGACATTCGCCAAGGTCTGCAGCAGCAACTCGATGCAATCGATACCCGCATTGAGTCCGTGCGCCGCGAGTTGAAAGAAGCGCAAGCGGTGCGCGCCGAACTGCGTCTCGACCTGGATTACGTGGAAGCGCGGCTCGCCGGCCAGCCTGCCGACGCGTTGCTCGCACAAAGATCGAAGGCGAGCGCGAAGGCCGGGAGCAAGAAGTAATGAGTGCGCGGGCGCCGGTGTTCACCGTCGAGCGGTTGCGCGGCGACTTTTTCCCGTGGGTGCTCGCGCTCGTGACCGGGCTGGATTACTTCGACAACGCCATCTTCTCGTTTTTCGCCAGCTACATTGCGGGCGGCATCAATGCATCGCCGGATGAACTCGTGTGGTCGTCGAGCGCGTACGCGGTCGCCGCCGTGCTCGGGATCCTGCAGCAGCAATGGTGGGTGGATCGTCTCGGGCACCGGCGTTATGTGGCCGGCTGCATGCTGCTGTACGCGTGCGGCGCAATGCTGTCGGCGCTCACCGAAACCTCGCTGCAACTGATGTTCACGCGCGGTTTGCAAGGCTACTTCATCGGTCCGATGATGGGCGCCTGTCGCATCCTGATCCAGGTGAGCTTTACGCCGCAAAAACGCGCCGGCGCAACGCGGGCGTTCCTGATCCTGATTGTGGGCAGCAGCGCGGTTGCGCCCTTGCTTGGCGGCTGGCTGGTGTCGCACTTCGATTGGCGCGCGTTGTTCGCCTGCACCGCGCCCGCTGGGCTCGCATTCGCCGTCCTGGCCATGCTCGCATTACCTGATTCAGGCAACGTGGTGCGGGAAGAACGTGGCGCGACGAGCTTCTGGCCGTATCTATTGTTTGCATTTGCACAGGGCGCGCTGCAAATCGTGATGCAGCAAGTGCGCTTCGTGCACTTCAGCACGTCGCCCGCGCTCGTGCTGCTGACGATGGCGGGTATTGGCGCCCTCGCCTGGTTTGCGTGGCATCAATGGCATCACCCTGCACCGCTCGTGCGCCTTCACGCGCTACGCGAACGCTCGTTTCGGATCGGTCTCCTGCTGTACATGTTCTATTACTTCGAGTCGACGGGGTTCAGCTACCTGATCTCGCGATTCCTCGAACAGGGACTCGGTTATCCGGTCGAGAACACGGGCCGGCTAGTCGGCATTACGTCGCTGATATCGGGTTCTGCGCTGTTCCTATACTTCAGATATTCGAAGTACGTGAAGCGCAAGAAATGGATCATCGTGCCGGGTTTCGCGATTGCGGCGCTGGTCGGCTGGCTGATGACGCGAATGTCGCCGGACGTGGCCCAAAGCGACCTGATTCTGCCCATGCTGCTGCGTGGCTTGTTGCTGCTGTTCATTGTGTTGCCGGTCGCGAACCTGACGTTCAAAATTTTCGAGATCGAGGAGTTTACGCATGGGTACCGGCTGAAGAATATCGTGCGGCAGTTGACGCTTTCGTTTGCGACGGCGGCAGTGATTATTGTCGAACAGCATCGGGAAGCGCTGCATCAGTCGCGCCTCGCCGAAGCCGTGAATCCGTACAATCCGGAATTTCAGAACGCCGCGAGTGCGCTGACGAATGGCTTCGCGGCAGCGGGTCATTCAGCCGTCGATGCCCACGCGCTCGCTATTGCAACCATCGCCCGCACGGTCGCGCAGCAGGCAAGTTTCCTGGCCTCGCTCGACGGTTTCTATTTCATGATGGCCGTGGCAATTTGCGGCGGCGTGTTCGCCCTCTGGCAAAAACAAATCGATTGAGTTTGCGAAAAACACGGAGAGAACACTACAGACCTCATGGCCAATTTCCTGACCCGACTGATCAGCGGGAATCGACGTGAAAAAGCGCTGCGCAAACACGCGATCGACGACACGCTCTGGCAAGACACACTCGACCGCCTGCCATATTTCGGCCATCTCGATGACGTCGACCGCATCCGCCTGCGCGAATGCACGACGCTTTTCATCGCCGAAAAGGAGTTTTCGACCGCCCACGATCTGGCGCTCACCGACGCGATGATCGTCGCCATCGCGGCGCAAGCCTGCCTGCCCGTGCTGAATCTGAGCCTGGAGTTGTACCGCGGCTGGGTCGGCGTGATCGTGTATCCGGGCGAGTTCGTGATCCGCAAGACGGTCGAGGACGAGGCCGGCGTGGTGCACGAGATCGAGCACGATGCAAGTGGCGAGGCATGGGAAGGCGGGCCGGTCGTGCTGTCGTGGGAAGATGCCCAGATGACCGATGGCGAAGATGCCTACAACGTGGTGATCCACGAATTCGCGCACAAGATCGACATGCTCAATGGCGAGGCGGACGGCCATCCGCCGCTTTTTCGACGCTGGCACGCGCCGCTCGATTCCAATGCCTGGAACGATGTCTTCGATCATGCCTATGACCATTTCTGCGCCCAGGTCGATGCCGTTCCGGCGCGCCGCTGGGGCCGGTTTGAACGCGAATCGCTGATCGATCCTTACGCCGCAGACCATCCGTCGGAGTTTTTCGCGGTCTGCAGCGAGGCTTTGTTCGTCCAGCCCGTGGCGTTCGAGCGGGAATATCCGGAGTTGTATCGCTTGCTCGCGCGATATTACCGGCAGGACCCGGCGGGCGTGGGCGCGCTGAAGCAGGAATGAACGCGGCGCGTCGGTCCAGAAGCCCTGAAAACATGCCAAACGGCTGATTTTCTGGCATAATCGCCGTTTTTCGACCTCAGGCAAGTGGCTCGCGCTCGCAGGATCGGTTTGCAGGATAGCTTGCAAACACGCGCAAAACCCGCAACCCGGGTGGGCTGGCTACCAACAGATACCAAGGAAAGACCATGAAAGAAGGCATTCACCCGAATTACCGCGAAGTGCTGTTCGTCGACATGTCGAATGACTTCAAGTTCATCACACGTTCGACCATCAACACGCGCGAAACAGGCGAGTTCGAAGGCAAGACGTACCCGCTGGCCAAGATCGAAGTGTCGTCGGAATCGCATCCGTTCTACACCGGTAACCAGAAGATTATGGACACGGCCGGCCGCGTCGAGAAGTTCAACAAGAAGTTTGCAGCATTTTCGGCAAAGAAGTAATTAGTCGGGAAAGCCGCCAAGGCTGGATTTGAAGAAAGGCAGCGAAAGCTGCCTTTTTTTCGTCTATGCACCCAGTTTCGGGGCAATTTGGAGCTAAACGGGCGAACTCACCCCGCCGAACCCAGACGCTCACAATCACCGCAATGACGCGCGCAACGCCGCCCGTCTACAATGCCGGATTCGGTAAAAATCGCACGAGCCGCGCGTGACCCGTTAAGTCACGAGATTCGCGTGCCTTGTATGACTTAAGCACGACCCAAGCGCCGCCGCCTTGCTCTATCAGCGCTCCATCAGTTTTGTTCCGTCGCCCCAAAACGCATGCGAAATGTCGTCCGCCTGACCGCCTCCGCCACCAACGCCCTGCCGCGCTGGCTGCTGCTCGCTATTTGTATCGTCTACGCGTCGTTTGGACTGTTCGGTCGCGACCCGTGGAAAAACGAGGACGCAGCGGGCTTCGGCGTGATGTGGACGATGGCCAACGGCAGCATGAAAGACTGGCTGCTGCCGAACCTGCTAGGCAAGGCGCTTACCGGTGACGGCCCGTTCATGTACTGGTTCGGCGCGGGTTTTATCCGCCTGCTAAGCCCGTGGGTCGATGCAAGCAATGCATCGCGCGTGGTAACCGGATTGTTGTTCTGTCTCGCCTGCGCGTTCGTCTGGTACACGGCGTATCTGCTCGGCCGGCGCGACGAGGCACAACCGTTCAAATACGCCTTTGGCGGCGAGCCTGAGCCGCGCGACTACGGCCGCACGCTCGCCGACGGCGCGCTGCTGATCCTGCTCGCGTGCTTCGGCCTGGCCGAACGCGGCCACGAAACCACGCCTCAGCTCGCTCAGTTTGCCGGCACCGCCATGCTGGTCTACGGACTCGTGCGTAGTTGCGACAAGCCGATCCAGGGCGCGCTGATCTGGGGCGCGGCAATCGGCTTCGTGGGTTTGTCGAGTAGTCCGGTGCTGGTGCTCGCGCTGCTGATCTGTACGTTGGCAATGACTGTGATCGTGCGCGAAGTGCGGCCGTTTTATCTGCTCGTGCTCGGCGTGCCCGTGGCCGTGATCCTGATCGGCGCATGGGTGTGGCCGGTACTGCACTTCTACCCGGACGACGGCGAATGGTGGCTGCGTCAATGGTGGCGTAACAGCTTCGATTCGTTTTCCGGTTCGCCGATCCAGGCGCTTTCCTACTCCCTCAAGAATCTGCCGCTCTTCACGTGGCCAGCGTGGCCGCTCGCCATCTGGACGTTTGTGAGCTGGAGCGGGCTGCGGCGCTCGCCGCATGTGGCCGTGCCGTTATCGGTGATCGGGCCGCTGCTGGTGCTGGTGATCCTGCAGAGCCACCAGTCGAACCGACTGTTCATGCTGTTGCTGCCGCCGTTGTCCGTGCTGGCCACGTTCGCGCTGCCCACGCTCAAGCGCGGGGCGATCAACGCCATCGACTGGTTCGCGATGTTGAGTTTCACACTGCTTGCGACCTTCGTATGGCTTGTCTGGACCGCGGGCCTGTTTGGCTTCCCTGCGCCGCTCGCGCGCAATCTCGCGCGTCTCGCGCCTGGTTTCCAGCCCGAATTCAAGATCCTGTCGTTCGTGTGCGCGGTCGCCGTGACGGTGTGCTGGTTCTCGCTCGCGCGCTGGCGTCTCGCGCGCCATCCGAAGGTGTTGTGGCGCAGCGTCGTGCTGTCGAGCGCAGGCACCACGCTGATGTGGGTGCTGCTGATGACGCTGTGGCTGCCGGTGGTGAACTACAGCCGGACGTATCGCGACGTGGCTGAACAGATCGCCGATCATCTGCCGCCCGACTACACCTGCATTTCTCCGGTGCGTTTGGGCGATGCGCAGATTGCGACCTTCGCGTATTTCGGCGGCATGCATTTCGCCTTCGATGAAGACTGCGACGTGATCCTGCGCCAGGACACGCAGGATTACGGCGAACCGTCGTCGATCTCGCAGTTCGAGTGGAAGCTCGTGTGGGAAGGCCGGCGCGTGGCCGACCGCGACGAGCGGTTCCGGCTGTATGTGCGCATCGAGCGGCCGGTGCCGCCGGTCAAGCGACCGCGACCGAAGTCGCTGCATCGCGGAAGCGACTGACCATGTGGCCGGATGTCCGCAAGATCGTGGCTCTCGCGTGGCCGGTGCTGATCGGCCAGTTGGCAATCATCGCGTTCGGCGTGATCGATACGGCCATGGTCGGCCGATATTCCGCCACGGATCTCGCGGCGCTTGGCCTCGGTTCGTCGATCTACATCTCTGTCTATATTGGTTTGACGGGCATTTTGACGGCGTTGCAGCCCATTGCAGGACAATTGTTCGGTGCGCTCCGCGAAGCCGAGATTGGCGAGGAAGTCCGGCAGGCGTTATGGCTGGCGGCGGTGTTGTCGGTGATCGGCTTCGTCTGCCTGTATTTTCCCCAGCCTCTGCTGAGCATCGCCGATGCTCCCCCGGCCCTGCACGAACGCACCCTCGCCTATTTGCGCATCCTGTCGCTTGGGCTGCCCGCGAGTCTCGCATTTCGCGTCTATAGCTCGCTCACGAACGCCGTCGGCAAACCGCGCCTGGTGATGTTTCTGCAAGTCGGCGCGCTGATGCTGAAAGTTCCGCTCAACCTGTGGTTCATCTTCGGCGGTTTCGGCGTGCCGGCGCTCGGTGGTCCGGGCTGCGCCATCGCGAGCACGATGATCAACTGGCTGATCGCCATCGTGGGAATAACTGTGCTTGTGCGCGTCGAGTTCTTCCGGCCGTTCGGCGTGTTTTCACGATTTTGCTGGCCGGTCTGGCATCGTCAGAAGGCACTGCTTAAACTCGGCATTCCGATGGGGTTGTCCTACCTGATCGAAGTGACGTCATACACGTTCATGGCGTTGTTCATCTCGCACTTCGGCACGACCACGCTGGCCGGCCATCAGATCACCGGCAACATTGGCGCGGTGCTCTACATGACGCCGTTGTCCATTGGCGTGGCGTCCGCGACCCTCGTCTCGCAAGCCCTCGGCGCTCAACGTTTCGATGCCGCCCGGTCGCTCGCCCGTCACGGCATTGCGTTGTCGTGCGGTATCGCGTGCGTGTACGGCGCGGCGCTGTTTGCGCTCAGGCCGTACTTGCTCGAGGCCTACACGCCTGACAGTCAGGTGATCGCGGCGGCCATGCCGTTGCTGGCAATCGTCGTGTTTTATCACTTCTTCGATGCCCTCCAGATCACCACGGCTTTCGTGCTGCGCGCCTACAAGGTGGCGGTGGTGCCCACGGTGATCTACGCGGTCGCGTTGTGGGGCATCGGGCTGGGCGGCGGCTACTTGCTCGGATTCGACGTCGGCGGTTACGCGCCGGCCTGGCTGCAAGGCGCACGCGGGTTCTGGGTGGCAAACTCGGTGAGTCTGGGCGTAGCGGGTGTAGGACTGTTCCTCTACTGGCGACGGATCAGCACGCGGCATATCCCGGACGATCGCGTTCGCGCGGGGGCGGAATCGGTTTAGCTTCAATCGCAACAACCGCGCACTGAATGCAATCAATTCACACGTCTTGTCATAAATTGAAAACAATTGGCAAGGATGACGTAACACTCCGGTAGAATCGCCTGCGTTTTGACCACCCTGGAACGAGTGCGATGATCCGCGACATAAAAAAACAACGCTGGCCACTGGCGGTGCTTGCCGCCCTTTCCGTGTTCGTCGTCGGCTTCCTGGGCGCCACGCATCGCGCCGACGCCGCCCGCACAATAAGCGTATCGCCACAGGGCAAGGTCACGCAGGTACGCCAGGTGGTCGTCAAGTTCGACGAAGCGATGATCGCGTTCGGAGACCCCGCAGCCAAGGCCCCGGCTCAGGTCCATTGCAGCGGGGGGACATCGGCAGGTTCTGCGCATTGGATCGACGATAAAACCTGGGCCTTCGATTTCGCCCAAGACCTCACGCCCGGCATGCGCTGCTCGGTCGCGCTGGAAGACGGGCTCAAGTCCACCGCGGGCAACGCGCTTACCGGTCCACGCCAGTTCCGCTTCGAAACCGGCGGCCCGTTTGTCACACAGGTCATGCCCGGCGGCGGCGAAATAGAAGAAAACCAGATCTTCGTGCTGCGCCTGAACGGCCCCGCTACGGAAGCGTCCGCGTTACAGGACATCTGGTGCGAATCGAATGGATTGGGGAACCGGATCCCCGTCAAAACCGTCGATTCCAATTCACGCGCCGCCCTTCTCAAACATTTCCGCCTCGAAAAAGACAGCGCACGCGTGCTCACGCTTGCCTGCCAGCAAACCCTGCCGTCCGCCACGAAGATGCAACTCGTGTACGGCGCGGGCGTAGCCGGCCCGAGCGGCCTCGCGAACGACGTGGAGAAACGCTTCGACTTCGATGTCCGCGAACCCTTTACTGCGAGTTTCTCCTGCGAACGTGAAAACGCGAAGGCGCCCTGCACGCCTTTGCGCCCGCTGCGTATCCGCTTCAGCTCGCCCGTGCCGCGTTCCGACGCCGAGAAAATCACCCTGCACGGCCCGGGCGGCAAGACCTCGCCCCAGTTCGATCCCGATGAAAAGGACAACGACATCACCAGCGTCCAGTTCGCAGCGCCGTTACCCGAACACGCGGATTTATCGATAGAACTGCCGAACGGACTCAAGGATTCCAGCGGCCGCACGCTCTCGAATGCGGACCTCTTCCCGCTGAAGACATCGACGGCGCCCATGCCGCCGCTCGCCAAGTTTTCATCGTCGACCTTCGGGATCATCGAGCGTTTCGCCGAGCCCAACATGCCTGCCATGTTGCCCGTCACGCTGCGCCACGTGGAAGCCGACCTAAAGGTGAACGGGCTCAACGCGGGGTCATCGAGTGTGACGAAACTGCGCGTGGATGCCGACACGGACATCCGTAAATGGATGAAAACCGTCGATCGTTTCGATGGCTTTTCAATGGCCGTCTCGCAGATTAAAGAGGATATGCCGCAGGCGCTGAGCAACGGCATCAAGCCCGTCTACGCCCAGGGCAGCACGGCGAAAGATCCGCAAATCGATATCCGCTCGCTGTCGTTGCTGGCGAAACAACCCGGCGTTGAAAGCCTGAGCGTGCCGCAGGCCGATCCCAAGTCGCTGCGGCCTTTTGAAGTGGTCGGCATTCCGCTCCCGAAACCCGGTTTCTATGTAGTCGAACTGGCATCGCCGGCGCTCGGCGCATCGTTGCTCGGCAAACCGCAAGCCATGTATGTGCGTACCTCGGTGCTCGTCACCAACCTTGGTGTCCACTTCAAACAAGGCCGCGAAAACAGCATCGTCTGGGTGACCGCGCTCGATAGCGGCAAACCTGTGCCGAACGCACAAGTGCGCGTCGCCGATTGCAACGGCGATCAGGTCGCCACCGCGAAAACGGATGCGCAGGGCATCGCGACGATCAGCAAACCGCTGGCATCGGCGCGTGCTTGCGATGAAAAGAGCATCGACGATTCCGGCTTTTTCGTCTCGGCGCGCGTCGATGATCCGAAGACTGGTCCGGACATGGCGTTCGTACGTTCCGACTGGAATCGCGGAATTGAATCGTGGCGCTTCAATGTGCCTACCGATATGAGCCGCGATCAAACCACGCGCGCGACAACCGTATTTGACCGGACGCTGCTGCGCGCAGGCGAAACGGTATCGATGAAACATTTGATGCGCGAAGAAACGCTGAGCGGTTTTGCCTTTCCCTCTCATTTGCCGTCGCGCGTGACGATCCGTCATGAGGGCAGCGGCCAGACCTATCATCTGCCGCTCAAATGGGCGGCCGACCGGAGCGCGGATTCCACCTTCCCGATCCCCGCCGCCGCGAAGCTCGGCGAATACAGCGTGACGCTGGATGACGGCTCGACGAACTCGGACGACGACAGCGATAACAGCAACGACGACCAGGGTTCGACGAGGCACATGAGCATCGAGACGGGCAATTTCCGCGTGGAGGAATTCCGCCTGCCGGTGTTCAAGGGATCGATCGGCATTCGCGATCAGAAGACCGGCGCGCTGGTGGCCGCGACCACGGCGCCGCTTGCGGTGCAGATTGAATATGTATCAGGCGGACCGGCATCGAACCTGCCTGTGCAAGTGTCGGCGCTGATGAAGGACACATCGCCGTCATTTGCTTCGCAGTTCGAATCGTTTAGCTTCGCGCCGTACAAGAAGCCCACCGATGATGGCGCCAGTGCGCCCGCAACCGAAGGCGACGACGACAACAGCAACGCGCAGGAAGATACGTCGACGGCCAAGCTTATCGCCGATAAAACCGCGCTGACACTCGACCGCAACGGCACCGGAACCCTCACGCTGAAATCGCTGCCGATCGTGGAAGCGCCGAAGCAGCTTGCGCTGGAAGCGACCTTCGCGGACCCGAACGGCGAGATCCAGACGCTACGCGGCAGTGCGACGCTCTGGCCCGCGGCGGTTGCCGCCGGCATCAAGGCGGGTGACTGGGTATCCGTCGGGAATGCGGTGCCGGTGCAGGCGCTTGCCGTTGACTTGCAAGGCAAGCCGCGAGCAGGGGTTGCGCTCGAAATTCGCGGCGTTGCACGGACCATGACGAGCTCGCGCAAGCGCATGGTCGGCGGTTTCTACGCGTACGACAACCATACGGAAACCAAGGACCTCGGCACGCTCTGCAGTGGCAAGAGCGACGACCACGGCCTGCTTTCCTGTGAGGCAAAACTGAAGGAACCCGGCAACGTCGACCTGATCGTTACTGCCAAAGACGGCGATGGCCGCGTGGCGAACGCGACCACCTCGGTCTGGGTCACGCGCGAAGATCAACTCTGGTTCGGCGGCGAAAATACTGACCGAATTGATGTGCTGCCTGAAAAAACAAGCTACGAACCCGGCGAAACCGCCCGCTTCCAGGTGCGCATGCCGTTCCGCTTCGCGACCGCGCTGGTGGCCGTGGAGCGCGAGGGGATCGTCGAAACGAAGGTCGTGCAACTCGATGGCAAGAACCCGACCGTCGAATTGAAAGTGCAGAACACGTGGGGGCCGAACGTGTATGTCTCCGTGCTCGCGATCCGCGGACGGATTCACGAAGTGCCGTGGTATTCGTTCTTCACATGGGGGTGGAAAGCGCCGCTCGATTGGGTGCACGCGTTCTGGTATGAAGGGCGGCAGTATGAAGCGCCTACGCCACTGGTCGATTTGTCGAAGCCCGCGTTCCGTTACGGGCTCGGCGAGATCAAGGTGGCGACGGCATCGCACAAGCTCGGCGTCACCGTCACGACGGATGCAAAGTCGTATGCCGTGCGTTCGAAGGCGCATGTGAAAGTCCGCGTGACGCTACCGGACGGCAAGCCCGCACCGGCCGGCACGCAGATCGCGCTCGCCGCCGTCGATGAAGCCCTGCTCGAACTGATGCCAAATCAAAGCTGGAACGTTCTCGACGCCATGTTGCAACGGCGCGCATATGGCGTGGAGACATCGACGGCGCAAATGGAGATCATCGGACGCCGTCACTTCGGGCGTAAAGCCGTGCCCGCGGGCGGTGGCGGCGGACATAGCGCGACACGCGAACTGTTCGATACGCTCCTGCTCTGGAACCCGCGCGTGACGCTCGATTCAAACGGCGAGGCCTCAGTCGATGTACCACTCAACGACGCGCTCACGAGCTTCCGTATTGTCGCGATCGGCGCTGTGGGCGCAGGTCAATTCGGTACCGGAAGTGCATCGATACGCAGCACACAGGATCTGCAATTGATCTCCGGTCTGCCGCCGCTCGTGCGTGTAGGCGACCAGTTCCGCGCCTTGTTTACGCTGCGCAATACGACCGCACGGACGATGCAGGTTGTCGTCACGCCACATGTTCCTTCGCTCGATCTTCCCGCGCAGAACGTGACGCTGAAGCCGGATTCATCGCAGGAAATCATGTGGGACGTGAAGACGCCGGATGCTATCGGCATGGCGGCAACGGGCGCGTTGAACTGGGAAGTGAGCGCAACGGAACAAGGCGGTCCGAAAGCCACCGATGCCGTCAAACTCACGCAACGCGTGGTGGCCGCGATTCCCGTGACCGTGCAGCAAGCAACGATCACGCAGGTCGATGGCACGTTCGCGTTGCCCGTGGCGCCGCCTGAGACTGCGGTGGCATCGGCAGATGGTCAAATTCGCGGCGGCATTGCCGTGACGTTGCAGCCGAAACTCGCCGATGGCCTGCCGGGTGTACGACGTTGGTTCGAACGTTATCCGTATAACTGCCTCGAGCAGCAAACGTCGCGCGCGCTGGGTCTCGATGACCTCACGCAATGGCAGACGGTGATCGCGCGCATGCCGTCGTATCTGGACAGCGATGGGCTCGCCAACTACTTCCCGCCTTCGGACGATTCGCGGCCCTACGGGAGCCCGGCGTTGTCGGCCTATCTGCTTGCCGTCAGCGATGAGGCATCGAAAGCCGATCCCCGCTTCGCGCTGCCCGACGACCTGCGCGACAAACTCGCGGGTGCGCTGACGAACTTCGTGGAAGGCAAGATCGAGCGGAAGTTCTGGTCGCCTCGGCAGGACCTGGACTTCGTGAAGCTCTCGGCGATTGAAGCGTTGTCGCGCTACGGGCTGGCTGCACCGCGGATGCTCGGCTCGATCACCATCGCGCCGAATCAGTGGCCGACGTCCGCGCTGCTCGATTACTACTCGATCCTTTCGCGTGTCGATGGCATCCCACAACGCGACGATCAGCGCGCGCAAGTCGAGCAGATCCTGCGGGCACGTCTGACGTATTCGGGCACGCGCCTGACCTTCTCGACCGCCGCCGATGACGATCTCTACTGGCTCATGACCGGCCCGGAATCGAATGCGGCACGCACGGCATTGATCTTCGCCGATAACCCCGCGTGGAAGGATGAAATGCCGCGCCTGGTCGGCGGTTTGCTCGCGTTGCAGACGAACGGCGCGTGGCAAACCACGACGTCGAACCTGTGGGGCAAGCTCGCCGTGCAGCGCTTCTCGCGCGTGTTTGAAAGCACGCCGGTCAGCGGTCAAACGCACATTGCGCTGGGTGCGGTGGAAAAAGCGATAGCGTGGAATGCGCCAGCCTCGCCCGCGAATCCTCGCAACGTAACGTTGCCTTGGGCATCCGGCACGTTGAACCTGACGCAAGACGGCACGGGCAAACCATGGGCGACTATCGAGAGCCTTGCGGCCGTCGCGTTGAAAGCGCCGTTCGCGGCGGGGTATCGGATCACGAAAACCATCACGCCGGTCGATCCTGTGGTCAAGGGCACGCTCTCGCGGGGTGACATCGTGCGTGTGCATCTCGACATCGATGCACAAAGCGATATGACATGGGTCGTCGTCAATGATCCGATTCCGGCCGGCGCAACGATTCTCGGCTCGGGCCTCGGGCGTGATTCCGAAGCGGCGACCGAAGGCGAAAAGAGCCCGCAAGGCGCGTGGCCGGCGTTTGTCGAGCGTGGTTTCGATGGGTATCGCGCGTATTACGACTATCTGCCGAAGGGGAAATTGCAAGTGGAATACACGGTCCGGCTGAACAATGCCGGCACGTTCGGGTTGCCGCCTACGCGCGTGGAAGCGCTCTACGCACCCTCCGTATTCGGCGCGATTCCCAACGCGACGATGGTCGTCGCGCCACTGGCTGCTGCTAAATAACTGCTCCATGAAACGCGCTGCCCTCGCCCTTATCGGTTGCGTCGCCTTCGCCGGGTTTGCCAGCTCGGCTAATGCGCTGCCGAGCTTCGACGAAGTGCGCTCCGGCTGGCGCAGTTCCGATTGGGTGCTGCTCGCCCGCGATGGCGAACCGCTGCAGCGTACGCGTATCGATACAACCGAGCGGCGCGGCGATTGGGTCGCGTTACAGGATGTGTCGCCGGCGTTGCGCGAAGCCATTGTGGTGTCGGAAGACAAGCGCTTCTACGAGCACAGCGGCGTGGATTGGCGCGGCGCAGCGGCCGCCGCCTGGGCGAACCTGTGGAACACGCGTACGCGCGGCGCGTCGACGGTGACCATGCAGCTGACCGGTCTGATCGATGAAGATCGCCGGCCGGGTCGCCGCTCGATAAGCGAGAAAGCGACGCAGACGGTCGGCGCGTTATGGCTCGATCACGCCTGGCGCAAGGACCAGATTCTTGAGGCGTATCTCAATCTCGTGCCGTTTCGCGGTGAGATCGTGGGTTTGTCGGCGTTGTCGCAAACTCTGTTCGGCAAATTTCCATCCGGGTTGAATGAACGCGAAGCCGCGCTCACGGCCGCGCTGGTGCGGGCGCCAAACGCGAATTACGCGAAGGTATCGACGCGGACCTGCGGCATTTTGCGGGACATGAACCGGGCGCGGCTATCGGCAACCGACCCTTGCGCGAACCTCGACAGCTACGTGCAATTGACACTCACGCGCACCGCGTCCGCTTCGCCGCGGTCTTCGGATTACGACGCGCTCGCACCGCACTTCGCGCGCCGTGTGGCCGCCGAAGTGCATCCGGCAGCGGGCGCACGCGTCCAGTCCACGCTCGACGCCTCGCTGCAGCGCTTCGCCCGCGACTCGCTCGCGCGTACCTTGCTCGAACTCAACTCGCGCGCGCATCAGCGCAACGTGCACGACGGCGCGGCGATCGTCA
Organism: Caballeronia sordidicola; assembly: GCF_000729995.1. GTDB lineage: Bacteria > Pseudomonadota > Gammaproteobacteria > Burkholderiales > Burkholderiaceae > Caballeronia > Caballeronia sordidicola_A. Next base: position 146,766 of record NZ_JNFG01000001.1, read on the forward strand.
TCGATAACCGCAGCGGCGAGATTCTCGCGTGGGTCGGCTCGGCCGGAGGGTTGTCGAACGCACCGGAAGTCGATGCTGTCGTCGCGCTGCGCCAGGCCGGCTCGACGCTCAAGCCGTTCTTGTACGCTCAGGCCATCGACGAAAAGCGTCTCACGCCTGCCTCTCTACTCGATGACGCCCCACTCGATCTCGCCACCGGCGGCGGCCTGTATATCCCGCAAAACTACGATCACGATTTCAAGGGCTGGGTGAGCATGCGCACGGCGCTGGGGTCGTCGCTGAATGTGCCGGCCGTGCGCACGCTGGTGATGGTCACGCCGCACCGGTTCGCGAAAACTCTGGTGTCGCTCGGTCTGCCGCTCACGCAAGCCGGCGATTACTACGGCTTCAGCCTCGCGCTAGGTAGCGCCGACGTGACGCTGGCAACGCTTTCGAACGCGTATCGGACGCTTGCGAACGGCGGTGTTACAGGGCCAATTTCGGATGTCCCGGCGCGCGCCCTGACGCCTCCCGGCACCCAAGTTTTCAGCCCGCAAGCGAGCTTTATCGTGACGAACATCCTCGCCGATAACAATGCTCGCACTCGTACCTTCGGCTTCGACAGCGTCCTCGCCACGCGCTTTTTCAGCGCTGTGAAGACTGGTACAAGCAAGGACATGCGCGACAACTGGGCAGTCGGCTACACGTCGCGTTATACGGTCGGCGTATGGGTCGGAAACGCGGACGGCGCACCCATGTGGGACGTCTCCGGCGTCACGGGCGCCGCGCCCGTATGGGCCGCGCTCGTGAACTACCTGCACCGGCGCACGCCAAGCCGAGCGCCAGCCGCGCCGCCGGGCGTGGTGCGCGCGAGTATCGTTTATCAAAACGATATCGAGCCGGCGCGCGACGACTGGTTCCTGAGCGGCACGCAAATGTCGCGGATCGCGTTGTCGGCGAATGCAGAAGGCGCGGCTGTACGCAACGGCACAGCCCGAATTGCCTCGCCCACCGACGGCACCATTTTCGCGCTCGATCCCGACATTCCCGCCGCGCGTCAGCGGGTCTGGTTCGAGAGCGCGCAAAGCGCGCCCGCGGGCAGCGTGTGGCGGCTGGACGGCAAATCGGCCGGGCCTTCCGCTCAAATGGCACGAATGGCGTGGCTGCCGTGGCCAGGGCACCACACGCTGGAACTGGTCGACCGCCAGGGCGTGGTGGTCGATTCGGTGAAGTTCGAAGTACGCGGCGCGTTTGCGAAAATCAAGACAAAAGGTTGATTACGATCAAAACCCGAACGATCAAACCGGAAGAATCAAATCGCCATAGCATCGATTTCGACAAACTTATATCCGGAAAACGTTAAATCTGAACCCACCCGCCCCCATCCGCCATGAGTCTGGTGATAATCGCTAAACGGAATTGAAACCAGACAGTGGATTGGGTACAACCGGCAAAATAATAGCCGGTGATGTTGTAAAAAATAATCCCAGCCGCACCGGACGGAGGGCGCTGCCATTATCCTGACCCGCGTTTTATCCTATGCTTGTTGGACTTCTGGCCAGGCATCCAGTAAGGCCGGCATCGATTCCACTTTTTATTTTTTAACCTGGAGCACTTGTCATGCTTAAAAAGCTGTTGATGCTATGTCTGGCCCTTGCGTTGTCCATAGGCGCCGCGTTCGCGGCCGTCGACGTGAATACGGCGGACCAAACGTCGCTTGAGGCGGTAAAGGGGCTTGGGCCGGTGAAATCGAAGGCGATCATCGATGAACGGACGAAGAACGGCCCGTTCAAGGATGCCGACGATCTCGCCAGCCGCGTGAAAGGCCTCGGCACAAAGTCCGTGACGAACCTGGAGCAGGCGGGGCTGACAGTTGGCGGTTCATCCGCACCGCCGACCGGAACGAAGGCGAGCAAGACGCCGGCCGCCGCCAATGCAGGAGCAGCGGCGCCCGCCAAATCGACGGTGAAATCGTCAACGGCCGCGACCGCCGCGACCTCACCCGCCGCGACCACGGCTACGACGCCCGCGGTGACGCCGGCAGCAACGGCAGACCCTGCGTCCACCACCAAGGGCAAGAAGGGTAAAAAAGCCAAGGCCGACGCGGCAGCGAGCGCGAGCACGCCGACTGCAGCAACGACCGCCGACGCGGCGTCGGGTGCGAGCGGCGCGAAGGCGTCGAAGAAGTCCAAGAAAAAGAAAGCCGCGAGCGACGCGGCAGCAACCTGAGGACGGCGACGCACTTCGGCGCTGAATCCCGAGCGTGGAACGGCTGTGTGGATCGGCCATCGGCACGTAGCTCGAATTCAAGCAGCCCAGATCGCCTTGCAGCATCGAAACAATTTGGCCGCTCCTTAACGGACGGCATGTTTTCCGTCCGGCAGAAGCAAACCAGCATCACGCCGGACGGCATCTAACCAGCATCGTTTCAAGTGAGACAGCCATGAGCCTATTCGATACCCTCGCCTCCTCCTTCGGCAATTCGTCTGAGGGCGGCGCCTCGCAGTCCGGACTGATCGCCATTGCGACGGAGTTCGTCAATAACCAGCCAGGCGGCCTGAACGGCTTGATTCAACGTTTCCATGAAAACGGCGCGGGCGACATCGTGTCGTCGTGGGTCGGCAACGGCGAAAACAAGCCCATCAGCTCGGACACCGTGAACAACGTGCTCGGTTCGGACGCGGTCGGCCAGTTGGCGCAGAAAGCCGGCCTGTCCGGCGACCAGGTGTCCGGCATATTGGCTGCGGTGTTGCCGCACCTCGTGAACCACGCGACGCCGGACGGCCAGGTGCCGGCGGACGGCAAGCTGGACGTAGGCAGTTTGCTGGGATCGCTCGGTGGGCTTGGCGGTCTGGCAGGCTTGTTCGGCAAGAGCGAAGAACCGAAGGCGTAAGCGTTCCCGACTTAGTCCTCTGTAATAGCAAAAAGGGGCAACGGATCACTCCGTTGCCCCTTTTTGTTGTGACGAACGACGCCCGACCTACGTCGCCGGGCACCTTCCCCACCCGCCTTAATGCACGACGCGATCGAACACCAGCTCGCCGTCCCGCATATCCACGGGGATCACGTCCTTCGGTCCGAACTTGCCGGCCAGGATCAGCTTCGCGACCGGGTTCTCGATCTGCTGCTGGATCGCGCGTTTCAACGGCCGTGCGCCAAACACCGGGTCGTAACCCACCTTGCCGATGTGTTCCAGCGCGGCATCCGACACGTCGAGTTGCATCTCCAGCTTCGCGAGCCGCTCATGCAAGCGCTGCAACTGGATCTTCGCGATCATCTGGATGTTCTCGCGGTCGAGCGAATGGAACACCACGACGTCATCGATACGATTCAGGAATTCCGGCCGGAAGTGCAGCTTGACCTCTTCCCAGACCGCTTCCTTAACCGCTTCGTGCGGCTCGCCGACCATCGCCTGAATCACGTGCGACCCGAGATTCGACGTCATCACAATGACAGTGTTCTTGAAGTCCACGGTGCGCCCTTGCCCATCGGTCATGCGGCCATCGTCGAGCACTTGCAGCAGCACGTTGAACACGTCCGGATGCGCCTTCTCGATTTCATCGAGCAGGATCACGCTGTAGGGCTTGCGACGCACCAGTTCGGTCAGGTAACCGCCTTCCTCATAACCGACATAACCCGGCGGCGCACCAATCAACCTCGCGACGCTGTGCTTCTCCATGAACTCGCTCATATCGATACGGATCATGTGATCCTGCGAATCGAACAGGAACGCGGCGAGCGCCTTGCACAACTCGGTCTTGCCCACACCCGTCGGCCCAAGGAACAAGAACGAACCATACGGACGATTCGGGTCCGACAACCCCGCGCGTGACCGGCGGATCGCATCGGCCACCGCGCCGATCGCTTCATCCTGACCCACCACGCGGTCATGCAGCTTGCCTTCGATCTGCAACAGCTTCTCGCGCTCGCCTTGCATCATCCGCGACACGGGAATGCCGGTGGAACGCGACACCACTTCCGCGATTTCCTCGGCGCCCACTTGCGTGCGCAACAGACGCGGTCGCGTGGGATTGGTCTGCTCCGCGGTCTCGGACTGCGTCACCTGCTTCAGTTGCGCTTCAAGCCCGGGCAGCTTGCCGTACTGCAATTCGGCAACCTTCTCCAACTTGCCTTCGCGCTGCAACCGCACGATATCCGCCCGCACTTTCTCGATCTCTTCCTTCAGCGTCGCGCTGCCTTGCACGGCGGCTTTCTCCGCCATCCAGATTTCCTCGAGATCGGAGTACTCCCGACCCAGCCGCTCGATTTCAGCCTCGATCAACTGCAGGCGCTTCTGCGATGCCTCGTCCTTTTCTTTCTTGACGGCTTCGCGCTCGATCTTCAACTGGATCAACCGGCGATCGAGCCGATCCATCTCTTCGGGCTTCGAATCGATTTCCATCTTGACCCTGGACGCAGCTTCGTCGATCAGGTCGATGGCTTTATCGGGGAGAAAACGGTCCGTGATGTAGCGATGCGACAATTCCGCCGCCGCGACGATTGCCGGATCGGTGATTTCCACGCCGTGATGCAACTCGTACCGTTCCTTCAGGCCGCGCAGGATTGCGATGGTTGCTTCCACCGACGGTTCGTCGACCAGCACCTTCTGGAACCGGCGCTCGAGCGCCGCGTCCTTTTCGATGTACTTGCGATATTCGTCAAGCGTCGTTGCGCCGATGCAATGCAGCTCGCCGCGCGAGAGCGCCGGCTTCAGCATGTTGCCCGCATCCATGGCGCCTTCGGCTTTACCAGCCCCCACCATGGTATGGATTTCATCGATGAAAACGATGGTCTGGCCTTCGTCCTTGGCAATGTCGCTAAGCACGGATTTGAGCCGCTCTTCGAATTCGCCACGATACTTGGCGCCGGCCAGCAACGCGGCCATGTCGAGCGACAGCACGCGCTTGCTCTTGAGCGATTCCGGCACTTCGCCGTTCACGATCCGCTGCGCGAGACCTTCCACAATCGCCGTCTTGCCCACGCCCGGCTCGCCAATCAGCACCGGATTGTTCTTCGTGCGGCGTTGCAGGATCTGGATTGAACGGCGAATTTCATCGTCACGGCCGATCACCGGGTCGAGCTTGCCGGCGCGTGCGCGCTCGGTCAGGTCGACGGTGTATTTCTTCAACGCGCCGCGCTGGCTTTCGGCGTCCTGGCTATTCACCTGGCCGCCGCCGCGAACCGAATTGATCGCCGCTTCAAGCGCCTTGCGCGTGAGGCCGTGCTGCTTGGCAATACGGCCGGCTTCGCCCTTGTCATCGGCGATGGCGAGCAGGTACATCTCGCTCGCGATAAACGTGTCGTTGAGCTTTTGGGCTTCTTTGTCGGCGCTGTTCAGCAAGCCGGCGAGATCGCGGCTGACCTGCACATTACCGTCCGTGCCCCGGACTTGCGGCAGGCGCGTCATGGCGTCCTTGAGCGCGGTTTGCAGCGCCTGGACCTGCACGCCCGCCTGCGACAGCAGCGAGCGCGCCGAACCGTCCTGCTGCGCGATCAGCGCGGAAAGCAGGTGCACCGGTTCGATATATTGATTCTCATTGCCGACGGCGAGACTCTGCGCGTCAGCCAGTGCTTCCTGGAACTTCGTAGTTAGCTTGTCGATTCTCATATTGAGACCTCCAAATCGGGATGTGTTCAAAATGAGGCGTGATCCGGCACTTTCAAGCGTTCCACTGCCCAAAAACCGCACTTTTCTGCGAAATGCCGATTGACGCGCTTGGGTGGTGGCGAACGGTTAATGGCGGTTGGTACCGGTCATGCTGCGCAAAAAATGTCGAGTCGGGAGCCGCAACTTACGCTGGCGTCCGTCGAATGTGCGCGTCATTGGAGAATTGTGACCGGATCGCGACGGCCGCGGACTGATCCAGGTCGAAGAACCAGCACGGGCTGCGCTCGGAATAAACGCGCGTCAGGAAGGTCAGTCAGTCACATCAGTCACGTAAGCAGCTCAGTCAGCTATGTCCGGCGATACGATCTATGCCCGCCGCTGCCGGCATGAACCGCACGATGCCGAGCACGCCCGCGAGCTCATCGGCCGGCGACGCCAGATCGCCGACCGTATGCTGATCGAGTTCCGCGAGGAACGCATCGCGCGCGGCGGCGAACACCCCCCGCAGACGGCAATGTGACTGGATTACGCAATGCCGGTGAGCCTCGCTTTCATCGGCGAAACAGCCGACTATCGAAAAATCGTTCTCCGTCTTGCGCACGACCTCGCCGATGCTCAGCGACAGTGTACGAGGATTGAGCCTCAGGCCGCCGTTACGGCCGCGTACGGTTTCCACCCAGCCCAGCTCCCCCAGCCGCTGCACCACCTTCATGAGATGGTTCTTGGAGATCCCATAGGCGCCGGAGATCTCCTGGATCGTCGACAGCCCCTCGGGCCGGACGGCCAGATAGAGCATGACGCGCAACGAATAGTCGGTGTAATCGGTCAGTCGCATGGGTATTCGCGTTGTTCGCGTAATCAGTCGCGTAATCGTCGCATGGCCGATCGCCCACTTTCTGGCCTGTTCGGCGATACATTGCTAGTTTATTCTGTTTCCGTGAAACACCTGCTGTGCGTGAAATGTTACTGATTTGCTAGTCCGGCGGGTCGAAATTGCATCCACCGATTCGAGAGCCGCTATCAGCATTGCGCCAGCCAGACTAAATCCCCACCGAATCCTGTCATCGAATTTTATGAGCAAGCCCGTGATTGAGTCCTCCAGCGAGCCGGACCCCGAGCTGAATCCCCTACCGACGCCATTCGTCCGCGCCGCGGAACCGGATGAAACCAATATCCGGGAACTGGTCGACGCGTTCTACCGGTGCGTGGACGATGACCTGCTGCTCGGCCCTATCTTCGCCCGTGAACTCGACGGGCGCTGGGACGAGCATCTGGCGAAAATGACGACGTTCTGGTCAAGCCTCGTGCTTGGAACGAAGGGGTACAGGGGCAACGTTCAAGAGGCGCACCGGCCTCTCGGCGCTATTGAACCCCAGCACTTCGCCCGCTGGCTCACGCTTTTCCTCGATACCGTCAACATCCGCTACGAACCCGCCGCAGCCGTGCAGTTCATGGAACCGGCGCTGCGCATTGCGCAAAGCCTGCAACTCAGCAAATTCGGCTGGGACTATGCCATTCCGGACGCGCAAGTCGCTTTGTTGGCGTCGCTCAAGCGCCTGCGCACAGGCGGCAGCGGGAACGCGCCTGCAACGAAAATGCCCGACCGGAGCCACGGCAAATCCTTTCCAGTTGGGCTGTCGGGCGTTGAAAACGACAAACCACGCGACGAATCAAGCGACTCATAGACGGCACATAAACGGCACATAAGCGAGGATTCCCGGTCTGCCTGTGACTCAGCCGAACGGAGCGCCGCTTGCTGCCGCTTAGCCCCAGTTTCCTACGCCCCTGCCGCTTTTCGCGATCCCAGATCCCATCGCGACAGCGCGGCGTCGTCGGATTCGCGGGCATCGACCCATTTCTCGCCGTGTTCTGTCGTTTCCTTCTTCCAGAATGGCGCCTGCGTTTTCAGATAATCCATCACGAACGCACACGACTCAAACGCTTGCGCCCGGTGCATCGCGGTGGTCACAACCAGCACGATCTGGTCGAGCGGCAGGAGTTTTCCCACGCGATGCACGATCAGCACGTCCGAACCCGGCCACCGTTCACGAGCCTGCGCCGCAATACCCTCCAGCGCCTTTTCGGTCATGCCGGGATAATGCTCCAACTCCATTGCCTGAACGGTTTGGCCCTCGTTCAAATCCCGCACCGTGCCGACGAAACACGCCACCGCGCCCACCTTGGGGTTGTCTGCGCGCAACGCGGCGACTTCCGTGCTGAGATCGAAATCGGCTTCCTGCACGCGTACCCGGGTCATCTCAGCCTCCCGTGACTGGCGGGAAGAACGCGACTTCGCAGCCTTCCGTGATGCGTCGCGACGGATCCGTCATTTCGTGGTTGCAGGCCATGCGCAACGAGCGGCCCTCGGCGAGCGTTTCCGCCCATGCACCGCCGCGCGTGCGCAACCACGCCCGCACGTCGCCGACACTGGACACGCTGTCCGGCACATCCACGCTCTCGTTCGCCACGCCCAGCGCTTCGCGCACACCCGCAAAAAACCTTAATTCGACTTTCATGATTGCCGCCCACACAAATTCAACACAAATTCAACGCAACTCAACGCAACTCAACGCATCAATTCTGAAAACGGGATAAACCGCACGCTCTCGCCGGCCTGGATAGCGTGATTCGGCGGGTTATCGATCAGACCGTCGCCCCAGACTGTGGATGTCAACACAGCCGAGCTTTGATTCCCGAACACCTCCAGGCCACCGGCTTCGTTCACGCGGGCACGCAGGAATTCATTACGCCGGTCACCCTTCTTCTGCGTGAAATCGGCGCGCATGGAGTAGACGCGCGGCTCAACCGCTTCGGCGCCCGCCAGCCGCAGGATAAACGGCCGCACGAACAGCAGGAACGTGCAGAAACTGGAAACCGGGTTCCCGGGCAATCCGATGAAAAACGCCTCACCGCTGTTTTCCAAGGCCGATTGATCCACCGACTCGCGCCGCACCGCACCGAAAGCGAGCGGCTTGCCGGGTTTCATCGCGATCTGCCACATGGAAATGCGCCCTTCAGCCTCCACCGCCGGTTTCACATGATCCTCCTCGCCAACCGAGACTCCACCGCACGCGAGGATCAGGTCATGATCGCGCGCGGCCTGCCGCAGGGTCTCGCGGGTTGCGTCCAGCCGGTCGGGCACGATACCGAGGTCGGTTACGTCGCAACCCAGCTTCGCGAGCAACGCACGCAGCGTGAAACGATTCGAGTTGTAGATCGCACCGGGGCGCAACGGCTCGCCGGGCATGGTGAGTTCGTCGCCGGTAAAAAACACCGCCACGCGTACTTTGCGCACCACGTCGAGGGCAGCGCTTCCCACCGATGCCGCGAGTCCCAGCGCCTGCGGCGTAAGCCGCGTGCCGGCAGGCAGAATCACGGAGTCGCGGCGGATATCAGCGCCTTGCTGGGTGATCCATTCACCCTCCGGCGGCACGTTCGAGAACGTCGCACCGGCAGTGTCGGCACGGACCATTTCCTGCATCACGATGGTGTCCGCACCCGGCGGCACCGTGGCCCCGGTAAAGATGCGCGCGACCGTGCCTGCAGCCAGCGGCTCGACCGTCTGGCCAGCCGGCACACGCTGGGACACGGGCAGCGTCACGGAGTTCGCATCAGACGCGCCGGCGAGATCCGCGGCCCGCACCGCGTAGCCATCCATGGAGCTGGTGCGCATGGGCGGGACGTCGAGCGGCGACACGACCGCTGTGGCCAGCACGCGCCCGAGCGCTTCGAAGGTATCGACCGTTTGCGCGCCGTCCACCCGGCGCGCGGCCGCCAGCAAGGTAGCGAGCGCGTCGGCGGTGGACAGCATGGGCGGGCGTGGAGCGGCGGGCGTGGTGGACATCGTCGGGGGAGTTGTATTAGCCGTGGGACGGCAAAATGGTGAAATGGTGAAATGGTGAAATGGTGGAATCGTGAAATGGTGAAAAGGGGCAGCGCAAAAAACCGTTGCACCCGAAGCACTTATTGTAGCGAGAAGCCGGCCGCACGCGTCCGCCCGGTTGTGCCCAATCCGGGCTCATCGGCCATCCGGACAAGTGCTCGGCAATCGCCCACCCCGGCCCTTCTTCGATAGGCGCCCGCGCTGCCTCGCTGACCGGGCTCGGTGATACACTCGCACGACACTTTCAGACTTCTCCTCTATGAAATTCTGTTCCGTCTGCGGCCACGAGGTCAGCCTGAGCATTCCGCCTGGCGACAACCGCCAGCGCTACGTCTGCGCTAATTGCGGTACGGTGCATTATCAGAATCCGCGCAATGTGGTCGGGACCGTGCCGGTCTGGGACGACAAGGTGCTGCTGTGCCGGCGCGCGATCGAACCGCGCTACGGCTATTGGACCCTGCCGGCGGGTTTCATGGAGATGGACGAAACCACCAGCGAAGGCGCGTCGCGCGAAACGCTCGAGGAAGCTGGCGCACGCGTCGAAATCCAGAGTCTCTTCACGCTGCTGAACGTGCCTCACGTGCATCAGGTGCACCTCTTCTACCTGGCACGGCTGCTGGATCTGGACATCGACGCCGGAGAGGAAAGTCTCGAAGTGAAGCTCTTCGACGAGAGCGAGATCCCCTGGGACGAAATCGCCTTCCCGACAGTCGGACAGACGCTGCGCTTCTTTTTCGCCGACCGCGCTGCCGGCAACTACGCGCTGCATACCGGCGACATCTTCCGCTCGCTGCGCGAAGGCTGAGCGCCCCCGAGAATCATGGTTCCATGGCTCGCCTCCGACGATCCGTTCCCTCCCGTCGAGCGCGCGCTCGGCGAGGCAAGCGGCGCGCCCGGATTACTCGCGGCCAGCGCTGAATTGCAGAGCAGCCGTCTGGTGGACGCGTATCAGCGCGGCATTTTTCCGTGGTATTCCGATGGCCAGCCGGTGCTCTGGTGGAGTCCCGATCCGCGCATGGTGCTGATTCCCGACGAATTCAAAGTCTCCGATTCGCTGCGGAAAACCTTGCGGCGCGTGCTGCGCGAGGCGTCGTGGGAAATTCGCGTGGACGATGATTTCGCCGGCGTGATGCGTGCGTGCGCCCAGACGCCGCGCGAAGGCCAGCGCGGCACGTGGATCACGGCGGATATCGTGGAAGCGTATTCCTCGCTGCATCGCGAAGGACGGGCGCACAGCATTGAAACGTGGTTCGAGGGCAAGCGCGTGGGCGGTCTTTATGGCGTGTCGTTCGGGCGCATGTTTTTCGGCGAATCAATGTTCGCGCATCGCACCGATGCCTCGAAAATCGCGCTCGCGGCGCTCATCGGACACTTGCGCCACCATAAAATAGAGATGATAGACTGCCAGCAGAACACGTCGCATCTGGCGTCCCTGGGCGGCCGGGAGATCTCCCGCAAGACATTTGTGAGACATCTGCGCGGGGCAGTCGGCGAACCGCCGGTCCCGTGGGGCTTCGACAAAACCGCGCTGCTCGAGACGCTTCGGCCACCTGTGTTGCCGCCTGAATGAACAAGTCGCCTATGAACGCGGCGGTTTTGAAAAGCGGCTGTTTTGAACGAGGTCCGGAACACCAGCCGATGCACCCTTTGGTATTCGCGAACGAATCCTGAGATATCGAACGTGATGGTTAGACGTGATGCAAAGCACGCAAGATAAAGATAGCGAAACAGATAGCGACACAACCGAGGTTTTCCGCCCTGCATCGAACCGCTGCGGCACGGTTGGGGCGGTCAACGAGATAGACGCGAAGATAGACGCTTAGAACGAGAGCTGCCAACGTGACTCACCCCAATGAGCTGCCGCTTTCTCCGCTTTCGGCGTTGCAATTCTATGCAACGGCGCCGTACCCCTGCAGCTATCTGGATGGACGCATTGCGCGCTCCCAGGTGGCAACGCCCAGCCATCTGATCAACTCTGACGTCTATACCGAACTCGTCAAGGCGGGTTTCCGGCGCTCCGGTGTGTTTACCTATCGGCCGTATTGCGACGGCTGCCGCGCCTGCGTGCCGGTGCGCGTGGCCATCGACCACTTCAAGCCGAACCGCACCCAGCGGCGTATCTGGAAGCAGCATGGCGGGCTGGTGGCGAGCGTCGCACCGCTTCACTACGACGAAGAGCATTACGCGCTCTATATGCGCTATCAGTCGGCGCGGCACGCGGGCGGCGGCATGGATCGCGACAGCCGCGACCAGTACGAGCAATTTTTGCTGCAGAGCCGGATCAACTCGCGCCTGGTGGAATTCCGCGAACCGGTGCGCACCGGCAATCTCGACGACTCCGATACCAGCCTGTCCGGCAGCCTCGTCGACGATCCGCCGGAACGCGGCACGCTGCGCATGATCAGCATGATCGACATTCTCGGCGACGGACTTTCGTCGGTTTACACATTCTTCGAGCCCGGCCTGCCGCACACCAGCTTCGGCACCTACAACATCCTGTGGCAGATCGAGCAGGCGCGCAGCCTGGATCTGCCCCACGTCTATCTCGGATACTGGATCCGTGAGAGCGACAAAATGGCGTACAAGGCCAATTTCCGGCCGCTGGAGGGCTTGATCGACGGCCACTGGGATCTTCTCGATCCCACTACCATGCACTCCGCCGGAACGCCGCCCATGCCCGGCAAAATGCCTTTGGACAGACCGCGGCGCTAAAGGCTAAAGCCGGCGCCAGCGAGGCCCTTTTCATCCACTTGTCATCGCTTTTCGGCGCGCCTCCTCAAAGCCGTTAAAATGGCGCGTCTCAATTTACGCCGCTCCGGCCTTTCCTCCTCGTGTTCAGCTCCCTCTACCCGCTCGCCCGCGCGCAACTTTTTCGCATGGATGCGGAAGACGCCCATCACCTGACGCTGCGTATGCTTGGCGCCGCCGGCCGCACCGGCCTGGCCGGCATGCTCGCCGAGCGCGCCGCCGATTCGCCGCGTACCGTCATGGGCCTGAACTTTCGCAACCCGGTCGGGCTGGCCGCTGGGCTGGACAAGGACGGTGCCTGTATCGACGGGCTGGCGTCGCTCGGGTTTGGATTCATCGAAGTGGGAACGGTCACGCCGCGCGCGCAGCCCGGTAACCCACGCCCGCGCATGTTTCGCCTGCCTGACGCACAGGCGCTGATCAACCGGCTCGGGTTCAACAACCGCGGTGTCGATCAGTTCGTCGAGAACGTCAAGGCTGCGCGATATCGCGGCGTGCTGGGGCTGAATATCGGCAAGAACGCCGATACCCCCATAGAACGCGCCGCCGAAGATTATTTGTATTGCCTCGAGCGTGTCTACCCGTTCGCGAGCTACGTAACGATCAACATCTCGTCGCCGAATACGAAAAACCTGCGCCAGTTGCAAGGCGCCGGCGAACTCGACGCGCTGCTCGGCGCGCTGAAGGACAAACAGCAACGGCTCTCCGACATGCACGGCAAGCTCGTACCCCTCGCGCTGAAGATCGCCCCCGATCTCGACGATGAGCAGGTCAAGGAGATTGCCGCCACCCTGCTACGCCACAAGATTGATGGCGTGATCGCGACCAACACCACGCTGTCGCGCACCGCGGTGACGAACATGAAACACGGCGATGAAGCCGGCGGTTTGTCGGGCAAGCCGGTATTCGAAGCATCGAATGCCGTGATCCGCAAATTGCGCGCGGAGCTGGGCAGCGAGGTGCCGATCATTGGCGTGGGCGGCATCATGTCGGGCGACGACGCGCGCGAGAAACTCGCAGCGGGTGCGTCGCTCGTGCAGATCTACACCGGCCTGATTTATCGCGGCCCGGCGCTCGTGACGGAATGCGTCGAAGCGCTGGCCCGCACGAGCGCAGCTGCGTGATGCGTCTTTCTTATTCACCACGCTTGGGCTCATATCCACATGAGCAAACGATCTGAAAAAGGGCATTGCGTTTTAGCACTCATCGCCGCACTTCAGATCACTGACAAAAACCAGTACAAAGGCAAACATTCATGAAACTCTCCCTCCTCAAGAAAGTGCTCGTGGCAGGCTTGATCGGCGCATCGCTCTCGGCCGTCGCCCACGCGGAAGACCTGCTGGATTCGGTCAAGCAACGCGGTACGTTGCGCATCGGCCTGGAAGGTACGTTCCCCCCGTTCAACTCGAAGACCCCGCAAGGTGAACTGGTCGGATTCGACGTGGATATCGCGAAGGCGGTTGCAGCGAAGCTCGGCGTGAAGCCTGAGTTCGTGACGACCGAATGGAGCGGCATCATTGCGGGCTTGCAGGCTGACAAGTTCGATGTGATCGTGAACCAGGTCGGCATTACCGATGCCCGCAAACAGACGCTCGATTTCTCGCCGGCCTACACGTATTCGAATGCGCAACTGATTCAGCGCAAGGACGATACCCGGGACTTCAAGACGCTTGAAGACCTGAAGGGCAAGAAGCTCGGCGTGGGTCTGGGCACGAACTACATGGACATGGCGAAGGCTGTGCCGGGTATCGATGTGAAAACGTATCCGGGCGCACCCGAGTACTTGCGCGATCTCGCTTCGAACCGTCTGGACGCTGCGTTGAACGACCGCCTGATGCTTGCGTACCTGATGAAGAATTCGCAGTTGCCGCTGCGTACGGGCGCGAATGTGGGCCCGGGCAATCCGTCGGGCATTCCGTTCAAGAAGGGCAATCCGAAGTTCGAGAAAGCCATTGATGACGCGATGACCCAGCTTGAAGCCGATGGAACGTTCACAAAGATCTCGGACAAATGGTTCGGTATCGACGTGACGAAGCCGGCGAAATAAACCCCGGACCCTCAAGCGTTCGGCATCGGGGCGGCTTCTTGAGAGATGCCGCCCTTTGCATTTGATGCCCGCCTCCGACGTTACGCCTACTCAATTCCTCCATGTCCACGACCTCCCTGCTCGTTCAATCCATACCGGCCCTCGCACAAGGCGCCGTCCTGACGATCAAGTTCGCGGTCTATTCGATGTTCTTCGGCCTGATCGCCGGCACGATACTCGCGACGATGGGCATCAGCCGAAACCGCACGCTGGTCGGCATAGCGCGCGTTTATGTGAGTGTGATGCGCGGGACGCCGCTGTTGGTGCAGATCTTCGTGATCTATTACGGACTGCCGAGCCTGGGTATTTCGCTCGATCCTACGCCGGCGGGGGTCATCGCGTTGTCGGCGAATGCGGCGGCTTATCTTTCCGAAAGCATGCGCGGCGCCATCCTCGGGATTCAGAGCGGACAGTGGCTCGCGGCTTATAGTCTGGGCTTGTCGAGGATGCAGACGCTGCGCTATGTGATTGGTCCGCAGGCACTGCGGATTGCCGTGCCCAGTCTTTCCAATAGCCTGATCAGCTTGATCAAGGATACGTCGCTGGTTTCCGTGATTACGGTGACCGAATTGCTACGTAGCGCGCAGGAAGTGATTGCCGCGACGTATCAGCCATTGCCGTTGTATCTTGCTGCCGCCGTGGTGTATTGGGTGCTGTGCAGCGTGCTGGAAGTGGTGCAGCGGGTGTTTGAACGGAGATTGGCGTTGCCGGGGAGGCATTGAGAAGGGGGCGTTCACGCTCAGCGTTCCGGCGCCGCTCCCTCAGGACCTGTCGACCGGTGCGACCGCCCCATCGAGCTTCGCCCCGAACCTGTCCATTCGCGGCATATGATGCCGATCCGGGTCCAGGGAATATGCAACCCGACGGGCCCTTCCCATCAATTCATTGCGGGGGAAAAATCCAAAATACCGTGAATCCGCGCTGTCGTCGCGGTTATCCCCTAGCATCAGATACTCGCCCTTAGGCACCGTCACGGGCCCAAACGAACGCCGCGGACTCGGCGCCAGCACCGACAACCTCACCACATGCGTAACATGCCCGAGCTTCTCGTCGAGATACTCGCCGGGCGAGGACGCATCGCCCTCCACTCCCGTGATATCGACCGGCTGATAACCCGCCCGCTTGCCATCGATATAGAGCACGTTGTCGCGCATGGCAACCACATCGCCAGGCACCCCGATCAGCCGCTTGACGATCAATTCATGTGCCGCCGATGAATCCACCGTCACAATGTCCCCACGCTGCGGATCATGCAGATGCGCAATCGCAATGTGCGTGAACGGAATACGCAGGTCGTACGCCATCTTGTCAACGACGATCCGGTCGCCCTCGCGAATGGTCGGCAGCATGGAACCGCTCGGCACCACATTCCAGTCGGCGATGGCGCTGCGAAACAGCGCCATCAGCACGAGGAAAGCAATCAGGTTCCGATATTCGCGCCAGAGTCGGGGTAACAGTCGCATGGTGGAGAATGCCGGCGGTTGAGGACGACGCAGCTTAACGTTCAAACCTGAAACGACGCTTAAATCAAGTCGACCGATCAGCCCGCGCTCATTCAGTTTCGAAAGGAAACCGCACGCCAAGGTCGCGGCGAGCGGCATCGGTGATGGATATCATCTGCATGGATATGGCATGGCGCATGATCGGGCTCTCTGTCGCGCCATCGCGCAGCAGCTCGCAAAAATGCGCGGTCTCGTAGTTCAAGCCTCCTCCCTCGAACGGTGCATCCAACTCAACGGTGCGGCCATCCACATAACGGATCGTCGCGCGCGCCGGGTTCCACCAGTTCTCGTGGATGGTCACCGTACCGCCGGTCGCAGCCAGCAACGCATCGCCTTTGCCTTGCAGATCCAGCCCGCAGAACAACTGCGCAACGCCGCGTTCATGCCGCACATTCAAGCTCGCGAAAGTGTCCACGCCGGTCTGCCCGACCCGCCCAAAAGTCTGCACCTCGAGCGGTTCACCCAGCCAGTCCACCGCGAGAAACGCTTCGTAAATACCAATATCGAGCAACGCGCCGCCACCCATTTCCATCGAGTACGAGGGGTGCGAAAGCGGCACGTTCGCGATCGAACAACCGGCCCGAACCAGCCCGATTTCACCGACAGGGTCGGTCGCAAGATGGTCGCGCAACTGCCTGTAGAGCGGATAGAACGGCGGTTTCATCGCTTCCATGAACAGCAGCTTCGATGACCGCGCCACGTCGATCATCTCCTGCAACGCCCGCGCGTTGACCGCCGCCGGTTTCTCGCAAAGCACGGCACGTCCTGCCTGGAAAGCACGCAGCGCGTACTGGGGATGGCTGTCCTGCATCGTCGCAATGTATAACGCGTCGATGTTGTCGAGCAGCGCATCGAAGCTCTCATACGCGTTGGTATGAAACTGCGCGGCAAACGCAGTTGCCGTCTCGGGCCGCCGCGACCAGACGCCCCCAAGTGTTGTTCCCGGCACAAAGGCCAGCCCCTCGGCGAACCTGCGCGCAATATGTCCCGCGCCAACGATGCCCCAACGGATCGTGCTCTGTGCGTTCATCTGTCCCGCTCCCTGCGTGCGTGGTGAATAGTCGGCCAAAGCCGGCGATGCGCACATTGTCCCATTGTCCGCCTCGCAAGTGCTCTGGTTGAAACCTCGATGAGGCCGGCATGAGGTCGGCAGAACGCATCGCGTTCCGGTCACAAAGAAAGCTCAAGGGAATACACCGGGAGAGTGTTGTTCGACGAACAGGCCATCAGGCGCCGATGTCAGGCAGGTAGATTGAGTGAAACGTTTGCGTATTTAAAAAACCCGAAAAGGGCGCTGCGCGCCCGGCCACGATGAACGTGACCAGAAACTTCGGGCCAGCTTCGTCACGCCGGAACCATCCCGGACGCGAAGCTTCAGGCGCGTGTCAGGCGCCGGCCGATTCGGATCACCGGCCGGTGGAGGCGCGGGCCGATTCGGATTCGCCGACCGGTGGCGACGAACTGTCCTCGCGGCGTTCAAGCGAAAAAGCCCGCCCGACTTCCTCCGCGGTGACATCGATCAACGTGCTCATCGCGCGCTCGGCCACACCGGCATCATGGGCCTCGATCGCTTCCACCACGTGGCGCTGCGCTTCCAGCGTAGCGTCACGCATGGTCACAATGCCCGCCACGATCGGATAGACCGTCACCAGCGCGCCCCGCACGATAGCCGTCATCTGCTGGAAGAACTGGTTACCGCTCGCGGCCACAATACGCGTATGCAGCGCGACATCCGCGGCCTGATACTCGGGCTCGCTGCCGTTGAGCGACGCAAGCGCGTCGAACGCATCGCGAATCCCGCTCACTTCCTCCGGGGTTGCACGGGCCGCCGCCAACGCGGCCGCGCGCGGCTCGATCAACATTCGAAACTCGATCACGTCGCGCAGGAACGCCTGATCAGGCGTCGCACGGAAGCGCCAGCTCACTACGTCCTCATCGATCAGCCGCCAGTCGCTCATCGGCCGGATCCGCGTGCCCGTCTTGGGGCGCACATCCAGCATGTGACGCGCGAGCAGCATGCTCAAGGCCTCGCGCATCACGGTCCGACTCACGTCGAACTCCTTCGACAAGACGTCCTGCGGAGGCAGGATCGCGCCGTACTTCTGTTCGACGATGCCCGATACGAGCCCGTCCATCACCTTAGCCACCAACGATCGCTCTTTGTTTTCGTCCATCACCCCTCTCCCCTTGCCCTACATTGTGTCCCTGCGCATCCGGCAAGCTGCCCCAAGCTCGCCGAAAGGCCCGGTGAGTTCCGCTGATTCATCAGATTAGTAAAATTGACCTGATGAATCGGCAGCCCTGCGCCGTGCACGATAAATTGCGTGTTCAGTACCGCTAGCGCCAGTCGGAATGTCCCTCTCAAGGGTTATCCCTTTACCTCTGCGTTCTTGCGTCTCGCGGTACTGCTTCGGCAACCGCTGTATTAAGCACTTCTTGATATCTTTTTGATTTAAATGCTTCGTCTAAATGCTTCCTAATGCCCGGTCTCCGTGCTCATTGCCCGGCAAATCGCCATGCCTTCCCCGGTGTTCAGCCTGCTGTCTTCTTCTCGGTCACGCGTCCGTACTGATCGTCGAAACGCACGATGTCATCCTCGCCCAGATACGCCCCCGATTGCACCTCGATCATTTCGAGCGGCGTTTTGCCGGGGTTTTCGAGCCTGTGTTTTGTACCGAGGGGAATGAAGGTGGACTGGTTTTCGCTCACCAGGAAGGTCTCTTCCCCGCGGGTGACGAGCGCCGTGCCGCGCACGACGATCCAGTGTTCCGCACGATGATGGTGCATCTGCAGGGAGAGCCGCGCACCCGGTTTCACCACAATACGCTTTACTTGAAAACGCTCACCATGATCGATGGAGTCATAGAAACCCCAAGGCCGCTGAACCTTACGATGATCCTGCGCCTCCGCGCCTTTGGCGGCTTTCAGGCGTCCAACCATCGTCTTCACTTCCTGCACACGATCCTTCGATGCCACCAGGATCGCATCCGCGGTTTCCACGACGACTACACCCGTCACTCCCACGCACGCCACCAGCCGGCCGTCGGAATGCGCGAAACTGTCTGCTGACCCTTCGAAGATCACACGGCCGCGAGCAACGTTACCGTCGGCGTCCTTGTTCGACATGTCCCATACGGAGTCCCACGCGCCGACATCGGACCAGCCGGCGGCGAGCGGCACCACGACGCCCGGAAACGCCGGCTCGTGCGCAATCCGCTCCATGACGGCGCAATCGATTGAATCGGAGGGGCATGCTTCGAACGCGTCGACATCGAGTTGTGTGAAGCCGTCCTGATGCAGGCCACGTTCAAACGCGATCACGCACGCGGCGTGAATAGCGGGCTGGAAGTGCTCGATGGCGGCAAGCCAGACCGAGGCCCGGCACACGAAAATGCCGCTGTTCCACCAGTACTCGCCGGACGCCAGATACTGTTCGGCAATTTCCCGCCGCGGCTTTTCGACGAACCGTTCAAGCACCCGCGCTTGAGGGGCGCCATCATCTGCAGTTCCCAGGTCCGCGCCGGCCTTGATATACCCGTAGCCTGTTTCGATCTTGTCGGGCACGACACCAAGCGTAACGAGCGCACCATTTGCGGCATGTTCGATCGCCTTGGCGATCGTGCGACGGAACGCATCAAGGTCGGACACGGCGTGATCAGCGGGCATGACCACCATGACCGGGTCGTCGCCGGAGCCGGCCGCCAATGCAGCGAGCGTAAGCGCCGGTGCAGTGTTGCGGGCGCAGGGCTCGAGCACAATGCGCGCTCGGCGGCCATTACGCTCGATCTGCTGGGCCGTCAGCAACTTGTGCTCCGTGCCGCAGACCACGATCAGTTCATCGGCGCTCGCGAAGTGCACCGTGTCGTGGCCATGCGTTGCCACATCAATTCCGTCAAGACTGTCAAGACCGTCAAGACGGCGCAGCGTGGCTTCGAGCAGCGATTCCGCGCCCATGAGTCCGATGAGTTGCTTGGGGAACTGCTGCCGCGATAAGGGCCACAGACGCGTGCCGGACCCTCCGGCGAGAATGACCATTTGTATGCGAACACTCGCCGCGCCCGTCTTGGGGGTGCTGGTAAGCGGATAGTGGGACACGTCCACGGTGACTCCTGAAGCCTGAAGCTGATTGAGGGCCGAACGCGTCTTATAGGTGCGGGCGCGTGAAAAGCACGCATCGATTGATGCGCTATTTAAGCAGGCAAATCTTTTCCGTTGTGTGCGCGTGCGAACGCCCGCACGCTATTCGGTCGATCTGCTGTTCAAGGCACCCGGCGGCCGAGCGTGACCGGGATGCGCGCGTCGCCTATCCGATGGGGCGCGCCCAAGTGAACGACACGACCGAGCTGCGCGGCGGCGTGCATTGCACAATGCCCACCCTGATATTTCCGCCATCGCAAGCACTTCTCCGCCACCGTTACTCCCCCGGGTGTATATGCAAACGCAACCACGTTCCTTGATTTCAAGCCGCAGCCCTGCCGCACCAGCGACAAACACGACACCGTGGTCATCAACCGCGCCGTCTTCGCTGCCTGACTCTTCAAGCTGATCCGCCTCGACGAGCATCTGGTCTACGGTAATGACGAAGTGGATATCGCCGTGCGCGCCGAGGCATTGCCTTGCTGCGGCTCACTGTCCGTCGGACGCGGCTTCGCGGCGTGATCGAATCGCGCGGCCGGTCGTGTACAGCATTTGTTGAAAAGGGCGATCAGGATGAGTTGATCGCCCTTTTCATCTTCCGCAACACAAACGACCCGTCACGCCACCGGCGCACGCCGTGTCGACGGACGGTTTTGTCTGTGTTCACACTGGGAAATTGCTTGTTCATAGACCGCCAGATGTTCCGTGCACACGCGCTGCACCGAAAAGCGCTCCAGATCTCGCTTCGCACGCGCGCCATATTGCGCACGCATCGGCGAATCCATCAGCAACCATCCCAGCTTGGCTGCCAGTTGCATCGGTTCCTGGGGCGCCACGAGCACCCCCGCACCGCCGTTCTCCAGCATCTCCGGAACGCCACCCACCTTCGTTGCGACGATCGCACAACCCGCCTCCCGCGCTTCGCTGATCACCAGCGGCCCGGGTGCCTGATGCGCGGCGAACACGAAGACATCGGCTTCGGCCAGGTACGCACGGGGATCCGCGACGAACCCTGTGAACGTAACATGGTTCGCAATGCCAAGTTGTTCGGCAAGACTTTCCATCAAGCCTCGATCAGTCCCCTCTCCTACCAGATAAAGCTGCGCGTCTTGCGTCTGCCGCACATGCGCAAACGCTTGCAGCAGGTCGGCAATGCCGTTGCGCTCGAACATCGCTGCCACGCACACCACGTTCGGATGCTGCAACTGCAATGGCCGCGGCGGCTGTTGCCCGGTAAAACGCGGGGAACCGATGGTGCCGCTTGTCACTACACTCAATCTGTCCGCCGGCACGCCGCATTCCAGCATGGCGTCGCCTACCGCGTGACTCGCCACGATCACGCGATCACCAAACCGCACCAGCGAAGCGCTTTTCTGGATATCGTGATGGACGGTGGTCACCAGCGCGAAGCGGCGGCGCATGCTGCCGAAGCGCGAGATCAACGCGCCGGTCATCATGTGCGCGTGCACGATATCGGGATTGAAGCGCTCGATCAACCGGCTGAAGCCTGCAATCATGGCCGGCACGCGCCAGGGCTGGCGCGACTGGTGCAGCAGCGAATGCGTGACGCCATGGCGCCGCAGCAACGACTCGAAGGCGCCGCCCGCTGAAGCGACTACGACGTCGTGTCCGGCACGCGCCTGCATGCACGCCAGATCGACCATCGCGTTGACGGTGCCGTTGCCGATGCATTGCGCATGCGTGGCCAGGTGAACGATTTTCATGACTAGATCGGGTTCGAGGTTGAGCGGCGCCTGGGGCGCCGGGGCCCTTCTTTCTATCTGCTTTTGACCAGCGACTACTGCTGGTTACTTCTCTTTCATTCAGTACGAATCGATAGATTCGCGATACACCGACACCACCGGGAGGTTCATCGAACCAACACTCGACATCGATAAATTCTGTGAAGGCGAGGTCGGCATCGTGTTCGTGCAATGCACGGCACCCGCGTCCTCTGTGTCATTTGGAAACGTCCGATGCCGACATCAGGCCCTTGCGGATACGTATTTCAGGAACCTCATGTGCTTTTTGCGCGACTGCGTTCTGGACAACTTCACACTTCTTCGACCATATCGACGAAATCCGCTTCGCCGGCACGCTGGTTCATCCGGCCGTTATGACGGCTCTTGCGTATCAGCCCAATCAAGCGAACCCCGCGCTCGACGAACGGCCCCTCATCCTTGCGAAATCCGAATGCTTCGTAAAATCCGCGCAGGCTCACCGGCGCCAGCAAGCGCACACCACGTCCGGGCCACCGTTCGCCCGCTGCCGCAAGGACACGTGCAATCAGCGCCGCAGCCGTCCCGTCGCCGCGCCGTAGCGGGCTCGTGAGGATCTTGTCCACCACAACCACGTTCGACGCCTCCGGCCCCATGCAGCGTTCGTGCAAGCGCGCATAGGCCATAACGGGCATCGGCCGCGAGATGTCGTCGACTGCAAACACATGGAGGGACGATTCATCGCGCCCGTCCGGGTCCAGATGCACATTGGACTGTTCGACGACGAATACGGCGCTACGCGCCCGCAGGATCAAATACAGCTCCCGTGCGGTGATTTGCTCGAAGTCGAGTGTTTTCCAGTTCATGTGCCCACCCTGCTCCAGATAAAGCCGGCAGCACCGGCTTGTTCAATGTTCATACCTTAAGTCTCCGATCGCATAATTTCCGTGCGCTATCGCACCGACCCAACCCCTTGCCAATTCGTTAAATACGGTCAATCGATCCGCACTCGGCGCATAACGAACTGCGGCGAGAAAAAGCCTGAGGCCAGCCACACGGTATGAGCCTCCAGGCTTCAAAACAAACGTGCGGCAGGTTGCATGAACACGCTGAAGCTCAGCATCTCGTCGACTGCGTTGCAGGTCGTACAGGAGACGCTGATGATCTGCGGCATGGCGGGGGTACCAGAACAACACCGATTACAGCGTCAGGCGTCATCTGCGCGATCTTTTTTCAGCACCGCTGATGATCAGCAACGACCGCATCCAATTGAACACGGCGAACCCGCTGCTTGTGCAGTGCACGCCGGCTACGGGGAAAATCCAGGACATGAATGCGCTAACGGAACACGCGGCCATCGCAGCCGCCAATGCTCAAGATGTGTCCACCTGCCACGCGCCGGACATCACGTTGCGCGATCGTTTGATCGATGCGGGAATCGAGATCGACACCGGCGGAGACGGGTCGGTCAAAGCCTGGCCCGCAGACGTGCGTGAGTTCCTGTGGAACGATACGCAGTCGCCTATCAGCGCCGGCCTCGAGGTACTGTCATGACAGCCGTCCATAGCGACAGCGCGATGGATTCCGGCCGCGAGCGCGCGCGGGTCGTGCAACTGCACCCATCTCCCCTGCGCGTGCGCAAACACCAGTCGCACTCGCTGCATCAGGGCGAACGGGTCTGGGCGGAAACAAACTGCTACGTGGATTTGTGGATCGAGCTGCTGCACGGCTATGGACTTGATCCGCGCGCAGCGCTTGCCTTTACGGTGACGCAAGACTTCGAAGGCGACCAGTTCACGTTCTTCAAGTTTCCGCTGGAAGACCTCGACAAGCTCTACGGTTTGCAGGTCCAGGAACTGGCCATCTACGATTCACTGGAAGACCGCGTGCGCACGCAGACCCAGCGCGGCCATACGGTGCTGGCTGAAGTCGATGCGTTTTACCTTCCCGATACGCGCGCCACGTCATACCGGCGCGAGCACACGAAGACGACCATCGGCGTGGATTACATCGATCCGCGCTCGCACCGGCTTGGTTATTTCCACAACACGGGTTACTTCGTGCTGGACGGCGAGGACTACGAAGGCGTGTTTCGGCGGCTGCCGGAACTCGATGGCCGTCCCGAGCTGCTGTTTCCCTACGTGGAATTCTGCAAGCGCGCCCGGGCGCCGCTGAGCGGCACGGCGCTGGCGGAAGCATCGGCGGATCTCCTGGTGGCGCATTTGCAACGGCGTCCGGCGCGCAATCCGATTGCGCAATGGCGTTCGGTTTTTCCCGAGCATCTCGAGATGTTGTTCGAGCGCGGCCCGGACCACTTCCACCTGTACACCTTCAACGTCATGCGGCAACTCGGCTCGAACTTCGAGTTCATGTCGAGATACCTCGTCTGGATGCGCGAGCGTGGTTTCGCTATCCCTGACGCGATGCCAACAGCCGCGCAACGCATCGCGACCGAGTCAATGGTTATGCAGTTCCGGCTGGTGCGGGCCATTGCTCGTGGCCGGAAGGACCCCTGTCACGAGTGTTTCGACGTGCTGGAAGAGTCCTACGACAAGATCGTGGAACCGCTTGCCGCGCTGATCCGCTAGCAGATAGTCGCTCATCGCCGGCGCCTATGCCACGCCCGCTGCGTTGAGTGCTCGCGGATGGCTAGCCGCGCCCGTGCCGCGCACGGTTGCATCGGCTTGGCGAGAGGCCGGCACGTTCGATCCGCAGACCCCGCAAGTACTCGCTTTTGATAACCATTGGTATCGACTGGTCCTATGCGAAAAAGGGCTGCGCCGACTGCGCATGCACGGACTTGCAACACTTTCGGAAGTCTGGCTCGACAATACAAAACCGCCCGATTCGATGTTCGTCGCGCACGATCTCGACCTGCATGTGGATGGCGATTGATCGCGTGGACCTGCATTCGAGCCTCGATGGCAACGACGGCCTGATCCAACTGACGCTCCGGTTTGTCCATCCGCAACACGAACAGACGGCTCGACTTGTTTGCAACGATGCATCAATAACACTGCAACGGCGCGATACGCAAACGCTTGCGGGCACGTTGCGCGTTCCTGATGCGCCGCGCCGGTGCCCGCATACGCATGGTGAACCGGCCTTGCATCGCGTCGCGCTGGAATTTACTGACAATGAAGTGATCGAGCGTGGGCGCATCGGCTTCAGGGAACTGCGCGTTGACCGCGGCCCGTTGGGCGATGGCTTTCAGCAAATTGAAACGGCGTACCTGTTTTTGCGAGCGGCGCATGCTGGACGCACGCGGATCTCGTATCGTTCAGCGGTTCGCGTGAACAGGCGCAAACGTTTTTCCAGCCCGCTCGTGACGCCGGCATGAACCTCTTGCGAGTGGGCGGCACGATGGTCTATGAGTCCGATGCCTTCTATGCATTGGCGGATGAATACGGACGTTTGATCTGGCAAGATTTTGGATTTGCGAATTTCGACTATCCGACGGATACGGCCTTCACGGCCAGTGTCCAGCGCGAAGCCGAACAATTCCTGTCGCGCACACGGCCTTCGCTTGGCGTTCAATGCTGTGGCAGTGACGCCGACCAGCAAGGGGCCATGCTTGGCCTGCCGCTCGAAGACGCTCGTCGTGCGCGGCGGGATCGTCTGGCAGTTGCAGGACCTGCGGCAGGGTGCGGGCTTGGGTGTAATTGATGCCCTGGGAACGCCCAAAAGCGCTTGGCACGGCCTCGCGCTGGTTTTGCTTCCCATCACAGCACTCATTACCGACGAGGACCTTGACGGCCTCGCTGTGCATTTGATCAACGAGACTGCCGCGCCCATCTACGCCCATCTCGAACTCGCATGCCTTCGTGACGGCGCAACGAAAGTGGCCAGTGCGTGGAAGGAGGTCACACTCGCCGCACTCAGCACGGCGCGTATCCGGGCCTCTGACCCGCTCGGCCAGTTCTTCGACTTCACCTACGCGTACAGAGTCGGTCCGCGCCCACGATGCCACCGTGATTACCTTGCGTGACAAGGTCAGCGGTGACGTGTTGAGCTAAGCATTTCACTTCCCCGAGCGCGCCTTCACGCAGCGCCACGAACTCGGACTCGAGGTTCGCGTGAAGCAAACCGGCAGCGAGAACTGCGCGCTGGTAGTGGGCGCCAAACGTTTGACACGCTGCGTTCATATTGTCGATCCGCGCTATCGCGCGACGCTCGACTGGTTCCATCTTTCACCGCGCCACGAACGCCGTATTCCGCTGATTGGTCGCCAGCGCAGCGCGTCTCATCCGCCAGAAGACGAGGTTCGTGCACTGAACGCAACGTTTTCAATTTATTGCCAGCGCGATTAGAAGGCGATGCTGACCAAGACGAGACGCGTTCCATCAGGCCGTATAAGCGTGTCAAGCGGTGCTGCGAAGCAAATGCGTTCGCTAGCGCACCAAGTTGATAGAACAGTTCTGAATCAATTTTAAAACAACCGACGAATGGTGCCTCCCCCCCTCAACGCACAAGCTCACGGGCCCACTTTGCACGTCTGGAAAAAAACTCGAATGGGCCACCAGCAAGGCATTGCGCAGACGAAAGCATGGACTGCATCAATCGCATCAATAGCGTCTGTCTACTGACGCCATGTTCAAGAGTGAAACAAAAATATCCATCTGCTGATTCGCGCTCATCGCGCCTGAAGCACGACGCCATGATGGCATTGAGATATCGCATTGCTGGCACGGTCCTCGCTAAATGAGTCTCGCAGCACCGGCAGCGTCGAAATACGAATTTAACTAATCGACGCTGCCGAGTTGCTTACGGGGCTGGTCGCGACACGTTTTGATGGATGCCGTCAGATGCACCCGCGAAACGAATCGCTGACCGGTAAATAACAAGTAAGGCGCAATGCGCAAAGTTACGAGAGAAGAACATCATGCTGACCCTTCAGTCCGACCTGCACGGTAATCATTTGTTGGGTGCGCTTCCCGCACACGAATGGCAAGCCCTCACGCCCCATCTTGAACTGGTTCAACTTCGCACCGACCAATTGCTGTGCGATTCGGGACAACGCATTCATCACGTGTATTTCCCCACCACCGCCATCATCTCCCTGCTGCATACGATGGAAGACGGCGGTTCCGTGGAGATCGCAGCAGTCGGCCGTGAAGGCATGACCGGCGTGCCGGTACTGACTGGCGGCGAAACCATGCCGACGCGCGTCCAGGTGCAATGCCCGGGCTTCGCTTATCGCATGAGCGCATCCGCACTGCGTGAACAGTTTGGCCGCTCTGACTTCCTGCGCCGCCTGATGCTGCTGTACATGCAAGCTCTCCTCACGCAAGTTGCGCAAACAGCAGCATGCAACCGCCACCACTCGCTCAACAAGCAACTGTGCCGCTGGCTTCTCATCGAAATCGATCGCACCTCGTCGAACGAGTTGCAAGTCACGCAGCAGTTGATTGCGGACATGCTGGGCGTGCGACGTGAAGGCGTGACAGAAGCTGCAGGCAAGCTTCACGATGCCGGACTGATCCATCACAGCCGTGGTTGCATCAAGGTTCTGGATCGCGAAGGCCTCGAGTCGCGTGCATGTGAATGCTACGGCATTGTCAAGCGTGAATTCGACCGGCTGCTGCCGCGTCTGCATCAGGCTGAAGCGGTTCACTGAACACGGGACATGGTGCAGGAGTGAAGGAACCAGGCCATGGCCTCAGGTGCTGGGCGCTCGTGTCTCGATGCGACCCCTGGGCGCTATTGGCGAATCAGGCTGATTCGCTGCAACGGGAAGCCAAGTCAACTCTGAAATCTATGTTGCCCCGGCTGAACAAGACCCAGGATTTTTCGATCAGCCACGCGGGGACCGGAGGCAATGTGCATATCATCGATATGGCACTTGTATCCTCGCAGCTCGTTCAAGCCAAGACCACGTTGCTCATTGCCGCTGGAGGGTGCCTTTGTACGTCGTGCATTTTTTGCGGGCGCGGACGATCCGGATCTGGTTGACCGCCGCTTCAACCAGCCAATCTTCGGCGCCATTGCGTTCATTGGCGAGCAAGCCCGCTTGATCGTCCGATTGCGTTCCCCCCAGCCAAGGGCATCAAGCGGTTGGGTACGCAGCAGGTGGGCGATGGACTCGGTTCGACGCTTGGTCTTTCTGCGAAAACGCCCGTGGCAATGGCGCTTCAGAACACGACTGTTTTGCGGGCTTCACGCAGTGGCACGCGGCCTTTGCTTTCAATAACGCATCCGTTCGATACATCGATCGAAGGGCTTCGCAAGCTTACCCATGTATGAAAACCGCACGCTGTAGACACTGACGCGCCCGCGTTTTGAAAACGTTTTCTTTGCTTCTTCTTTGCTTCGTTTGCTCGTCGCCGAACCGCGATCGATGGCCGAAAGCAGCAACCCGGCACTGACCTCGACCGCCAACCCCAAAACCTGGCAACCCGGCATCAACCCCGACCACTACGCCCGAAACCGCCAGCACCCAAACCCGTCGACCGGTGCGGACGAATAACCGCCGCTCTATGTGAGCTTGACATACGACGGCGGCATAACGCTCGTCAGCTCGCTTTCCCGGCTAGGACCGGCCTTGGCCATCGCGTTCAACACCTCAACCACAAACCGGCGACGGAAATCAGCAGCACCGAAGCGCTCCGCATTCCTGCGGCACGCAGCGATCGTAAAGGCATGCGAGCAATCCTCGAACCGCTCCACGGCATCACGCAATGAGGCCGTTGTCTGGCTCATGAAATGCAAACCCGTAGCCCCCGGCGAGCCGAGCGGAACCACGGACTCCAGCGCCCCACCCTTGCCATAAGCAATCACCGGTGTGCCACATGCCTGCGCTTCCACTATGGCAATGCCAAAATCCTCTTCCGCGGCATACACAAACGCCTTGGCGCGTTGCATATGATCCTTCAAGACCTCGAACGACTGATACCCCAAAATACTCACATTGGGTGTAGCCTTCGACCGCACCAGATCCATCTGCGGACCATCGCCAATCACCACCAGCTTGCGATCGGGCATCGAAGCAAACGCTTCCACGATCATATCGATACGCTTGTAGGGCACCATCCGCGAAGCCGTCAAATAAAAGTCGTCCTTCTTGTCACCCACCTCGAATGCCTGGACATCAACCGGCGGTGCAATGACCGCTGCCTCGCGCCTGTAGCTCTTCATGATCCGGCGCGCCACGAACTGCGAATTCGCGATCATGCGGTCCACGCCGTTAGCCGAGCGCGAATCCCAGTTCCGCAGGTAATGCAGCAGCATGCGGGCAGCCCAAGACCGCGGTCCGTGCTCAAGACGCGCCTCACGCAAATACTGATGTTGCAAATCCCAAGCGTAACGAATGGGTGAATGCACATAGCTCACATGGGTCTGGTCAGGCCCAACCAGCACGCCCTTCGCCACCGCATGTGAACTCGAGAGCACAAGGTCATAGCCGGATAAGTCGAACTGTTCGATAGCAAGCGGCATCAGCGGCAAATACCCCCGATACTTTTTCTTCGCGTAGGGGAGCCTCTGAATGAAGGAAGTCTTCACTGGCTTGTTATGAACAATGGAGCGATCTTCGAGGAAGTCCACCAGACTGAAGATATCTGCCTGCGGAAAGCACGCAATCATCTGCTCCAGCACCTTCTCCGCACCGCCCGACGTCACCAGCCAGTCGTGAACAATAGCCACTTTCATGATGAAACCCGTCTGCCGCAGCCTTTGCTGCCGATAAAACGAGTTTAAAGATAGTCACTCCACGCTTTCGTGCGCATGCCCACACACTTCGACCATCGCACGCGAATAATGAACGCTGTGTCCGCTTGCCCACGGTCGGCACCTGCGCCGGCGCAGGATTTTCCCATCGGTCATTCGACTTTTCGCACCGCCCTGTCATCGATGCCCAGGAAATCGGCAGCCTGCTTATCAATTCCATCAATCACGCTGTGCGCGATTAAGGTGCGGCAACGGCCGCCAACGCACGCGAATCCGCGCCGCAACGCGCGGATACCGCCATTGCGTCGTTATCGAATTCTCGAGGCAACACAGAGCAAGCGGCCATGCCAATTAATGAGCGCCGTGCAGCGCTTGGGCTTCCCACGAACGCTTTTGTCGTCGGCCTGTTCGGTCGCTTCACGGCATGGAAGGGTCAGCATGTAGCACTCGATGCGATTGCACGCGTGCCGGACGCCCATTTTGTTCTTGTCGGCGATGCACTCTTCGACGAGACCGACTACGCACAGAGTCTAAGAGCACAAGCCAGAGCGCTTGGTATTGAGGAGCGTGTGCACTTCGCGGGATTTCAACACGGCGCAGCGTCATGGATGAACACCATGGACGTGGTCGAGCATGCATCCACGCAACCGGACCCGTTGGGTCTTGTGATCGTTGAATCGATGGCAGCAGGCAAACCCGTGATCGCCTCTAACGACGGCACAGCACCGGGACCTAAAGCCGATGTCGATGTCGATGTCGATGTCGATGTCGATGTCGATTTGACCCTCGCGAGGCATCGCTAACCGAAATGCTCAGGCAAAGACCGAAACAGACGCAAAGAAAAATTGAATGAATCGGTTAAAGATTGAAAAGTCTTGATACATGCAATGCCGGGCTTTTCGATAACCTATTTGCCTGACGGCTTCAACGCTTGCTTAAATTGCGCGGCATGGCAAGTTGGATCTCGTAGAGGGCGGCAAGCATAGCCAAGTAAGCACGTTCACTTTCTGCTTCCTGCGCCGACATCCCCTTGCAGGTCTGGCCGCCCATGATCATGCCGAGGCACAACGCGTAGTTGCCTGCAAATGCCGTGGGTGATGGCTCTACGTGCTTGAGCCGTGAGTAAGACGCGTCGAGCGTCTTGCGAAGATTGGTTTGCATCGCCGAACTCCCTTATTGTTAAGACCTTTGACGTCACACCCACGCATCAGCGGCTATACAAGCTATTACGCTTTCTAACGCAGACAGAATGTTCGCGCTCGCGCAATCGGGTGGACTTAGAGCGTGTTGCTCTAGGGACTGGCTTATTTTGACTGAGCGCCCGTTCTTCTCGATCGGAGATATCTTAGTAATCACCTACTAAACAGGAACGGTCAGTGCACGGAATCTGCGCGTGGAGCCACAATCAAAACAGACTTATGGTGCGCAGCGAATTGCGCACCAAAAAAAAGCGCGGCCGGCTTGAAAGCCTCCGCGCTTTTCTAAATTCACTGCAAGCCGTTAGCGCTGCGCGTAATCGATCCGCTCCACACCACCCGGCGTTCCAAGCAAACATACATTCGCTCCGCGCGCGGCGAACAAGCCCACCGTCACCACGCCCGGCCATGCGTTGAGTTGCGCTTCAAGCGCGAGCGGATCGGCGATCTTCAGCGTCTTCACGTCGATGATCTCGTTGCCGTTGTCGGTGATAAACGGCGAGCCGTCCTGCTTCACGCGCAGCACCGGGACACCGCCCAATGCGGTGATGCGCCGCCCGATCGCCGTGCGCGCCATCGGCACCACTTCAATGGGTAAGGGGAACGTCCCAAGCACCTCGACGCGCTTGCTTGCGTCCGCGATACAGACAAACACGTCCGCCACCGACGCCACGATCTTCTCGCGCGTCAGCGCCCCGCCGCCGCCCTTGATCATCGCGCCGTGCGGATCGATTTCGTCGGCGCCGTCCACGTACACGGGCAACGATTCGATCTCGTTCAACTCCAGCACCTTGAATCCATGCGCTTCGAGTCGAGCGGTACTGGCCAGCGAGCTCGATACCGCCCCGCGGTACCGCGACTTCGTGCTGGCGATGGCATCGATAAAACAATTCGCCGTCGTGCCCGTGCCGACGCCGATCACTGCGCCCTCGGGTACGTTGGCGTGGACATAGGCGGCCGCTTCGGCGGCAACCAGTTGCTTCAGTTCGTCTTGGGTCATGGCGAGGGTGACAACGAAAGGGGGAAACCTCAATTCTAGCTGAGCCCGGCAGCCAAGCGTTTTCAGGGCGGCGGCCGCGTCATCCGCTCAGACGTGCATGAAAAATCCAATCGGATTATGCGTGCGCGCCACAGACGCAATAAACGCAAACACAAATATTGCGAGCAGGCCGAACACCGCTCGCGTGCCCTTCGTGCGACCGCGTTTGAGCGCAAAAATACCCAGCACGATATACACGATCAGCCCGGCAATCTTAGCCGACAACCATGCCGCGTTCGGTCCAAAGCCAATCATTCCCACCAACCCGATAGCGCTCAAGAGCAGCAATGTATCCACGATATGCGGCACGATCTTCACCACGCGGTTTCGCAGCAGTGTCGATTCACGCAGCATCCATATATAGCGAATGACAAAGCAAAGGATGCTGAGCGCCGCGCAAGTCATATGCGCGAAGCGCAGCGGCAGGTAAAGATCGGACATGGGCGCGAACGGCCTTCAAGGGAAGTATTTATCGAGCAGCGCAGCCGCGATTGCATCTGTTTCTGCGTCGGGGTTGCCCGCGTAATCGGCGGCTCGAAAGTGCATCTGGAATGCGGCAATCACGCGGCGAGTCTTGTCGTCGAGCACGCCGCCGGTGGCGACGTCATAGCCGTATCGCTGGAGTTTTTGCTGCAAGGCGGCTACGTCGACCAGCGACTTGGGATCGCGTCCGGCGAGATGTTGCGCCACCGTTGCATCATCCGGCCAGGCGCCAATACCGTTGTCGTAAAGCGCGCGCCAGGGGAATGCTGGACCTGGATCGGTCTTGCGTTGCGGCGCGATGTCGCTATGACCCACCACGCGCGTGGGCGGAATCTTGTAGCGCGTGACAATGTCCTTCGCGAGCTTCACGAGCGCATCGACCTGCGCCGGCGGATACGGTTGCCAGGTGCGTCCCTGCGGTGTATCGATAGGACCCACGTTGACGTTTTCAATGCCGATTGACGCAGCGTTCAACTCCGTCGTTCCCTGCCACTCGCTTGGCCCCGCATGCCATGCCCGCTCTGATTCCGGTACGAGCTGATAGACCACCGGCTCGCCGTTCTTGACAGGTGGATTATCGGGCACGACGTAATGGACGCTGACATCATCACCCGTCAGGACTGCGAGTGATCGCGCTTCGTTGCCTTGCGTGTAATGCATGACAAGAAAGCGTACACGCGAGTCGGCGCTGGGCGCGTGATAACGCGTGTCGGCAATATAGGCGCCGCGATTGATCTCGGTGCTGGAGCACGCTGCGAGCAGCGCGCAGCACATACCGCAAATGACAGCGGAGCTGAATCGCATGGCGTCCGCTTACTTCTTCACCGACCGTTGCCGCACCGCTTCGAACAAACAAATCCCGCTCGCCACCGACACATTCAGACTCTCGACGCTGCCCGCCATCGGGATCTTCATGATCTCATCGCAGGTTTCGCCGGTGAGGCGCCGCATGCCCTCGCCTTCCGCGCCGACAACAATCGCTACCGGACCATCGAGCTTCGTGTCATAGACGCTTGCCGTGGCATCGCCCGACGTACCGATCACCCACACGCCCGCGTCCTTCAACTCGCGCAACGCACGCGCCAGATTCGTCACCGTGATGTACGGCACGGTTTCGGCGGCGCCGCTCGCCACCTTCGCCGCGGTTGCGTTCAGTCCGGCCGAACGATCGCGCGGGGCGATCACCGCATGCGCGCCGGCGGCATCGGCTACACGCAAACACGCGCCGAGGTTATGCGGGTCGGTCACGCCATCCAGCACCAGCAGCAAGGGCGTACCGCTGACGCCATCGAGCAGTTCCGCCAGGTTCTGCGCAAGCGGCATGTCGGTCGCGCGTGCGACCACGCCTTGATGGCCGACGTTGCCTGACAGGCCCCACAAGCGCGCTTCGTCCGCGGCGATCAGGCGAATGCCCGCTTCCTTAGCCGTGCGCAGGAAATCGGTCATGCGCCGGTCCTTGCGGGTCGGATCGTAGAGAATTTCTTCGATCGTCGATGCGTCGGCGCGAACCCGTGCGGTCACCGCGTGAAAACCATACAAAACTTTGAGACGTGACATGACTGGACCAGACCGTATTCAAACAAAACAAAATGGAAACGCGGCCCGGTGCGTGATGCATCGGGCCGCGCATTTCAAACTGAGGCGCGTCGCCTTCGTCGCCTTTGTATCGCGACCGCGCGCCTCAGCGCTTCTTGCGTGGCGGATGACTCTTGGCCGCCGTCTTCGGAGCCGCGCCGCGTTTCTTCGCCACCGCTACGTCCTTGGCAACAGTGGGCGGCAGTGCAGCTGCGGCTGCCTTGCCCAAAGCCTGGGCCGCCGCCTTCTTGCCGCCGCGGTCGCGCCGCCGGCTATTCACGCTACTGCCTTCGTCCGACGGGAATGGCCGCACACGCGGCCCGGCACCCGCACTCGCGCCGTTCATGGCCGAGTGCTCGACGGCAGGCGCTGAGGTCCGTCCTGGCGGCTTGATGGGCGTATCGCGGACCAGCCGGAAGTCGATCTTGCGTGAATCCAGATCGACGCGGCTGACCTGCACGCGCACCCGGTCCGACATCCGGTACCGAATGCCCGTGCGTTCGCCGCGCAGCTCGTTCTTGACCTCGTCGTACTGGAAATAGTCGGCGCCGAGCTCGGTGATATGCACCAGCCCTTCGATAAACAGCGAATCCAGTTGCACGAAGATGCCGAACGTTGTCACGCCGTTCACCATGCCGCCGTATTCCTCGCCCAGCTTGTCGCGCATGAAATAGCACTTGAGCCAGGCTTCGACGTCGCGCGACGCTTCATCCGCACGGCGTTCATTCGACGAACAATGCAGCCCGAGCTCTTCCCAGATCGCGACATTGTTGCGCTGACGGCTGCGCGATTCGTCGTCGGATTTCTGCATGGCCCGCGCGGCCTTCGTCAGGCCCGTGCTGAGCGTGGTGTCGTGGCCAACTTCGGGCTGATACTTCTTGCCCTGCAAGATGGCATAGATCGCACGATGCGTGAGCAAGTCGGGGTATCGGCGAATCGGGCTCGTGAAGTGCGCATACGCTTCATATGCGAGCCCGAAGTGGCCGATGTTATCCGGACTGTAGACGGCCTGCTGCATGGAGCGCAGCACCATGCTCTGCAGCATCTGCGCATCCGGGCGGTCGCGGACCATGGCCATGAGCGCGGCGTAATCGCTTGCATGCGGTTTCTCGCCGCCACCCAGCGACAACCCCACGCCACGCAGGAACGCCCGCAGGTTTTCGAGCTTTTCGGGCGTCGGCCCGGCATGCACGCGATACAGCCCCGGATGTTTGTGGCGCTTCAGGAAGTCAGCGGCGCACACGTTCGCGGCCAGCATGCATTCCTCGATCAACCGATGCGCGTCATTGCGATGCCGCGGCACGATCTGCTCGATCTTGCCCTGCGCGTTGCAGACGATATACGTCTCGGTCGTATCGAAATCGATCGCGCCGCGCTTCTGACGCGCTGCGTGAAGCGACTTGTAAACACCGTACAGGTTCTGCAATTGCGGCAACAGGTCGGCGCG
This sequence comes from Caballeronia sordidicola, assembly GCF_000729995.1. Lineage (GTDB taxonomy): Bacteria > Pseudomonadota > Gammaproteobacteria > Burkholderiales > Burkholderiaceae > Caballeronia > Caballeronia sordidicola_A. Next base: position 181,832 of record NZ_JNFG01000001.1, read on the forward strand.
CTTCGCGGCTTCCGGTCCCTTCGTGTTGGTCAGGACCGACGCGACTTCCGTATAAGTCAGCCGCGCTGCCGAATGCATTACCGCCGGATAGAACTGGTACGCCTTGATCTCGCCACGCGCGGTAATCACCATGTCGCAAACGAGCACACAACGATCCACTTGCGGATTCAGCGAGCACAGCCCGTTCGACAACTTCTCGGGAAGCATTGGAATCACGCGGCGCGGAAAATACACCGACGTGCTGCGATCGAGCGCATCGACATCCAGCGCCTCGTTCGGGCGCACGTAATGCGAGACGTCGGCAATCGCGACCAACAAACGAAAGCCCGTGCCGCGGCCGACCGTCATGGGCTCGCAAAACACGGCGTCGTCAAAGTCGCGGGCGTCTTCACCGTCAATGGTGACCAGCGGCACATCGCGCAAATCCACGCGATGCCGGATATCGACGGGGCGCACTTCGTCCGGCAGCTTCGAGGCCTGCTCGAGCGCGCGGTCGCTGAACTCGTGCGGCACGCCGTATTTGCGCACCGCGATCTCGATCTCCATGCCCGGATCGTCAATGTCACCGATCACTTCCGCCACGCGGCCGAGCGGCTGCGAATGGCGGCTCGGGAAGTCGGTGAGATCCACCGAGACCACCTGCCCCACTTTCGCCTTCTTCGGATTCTGCGTGATCAGGATGTCGTGGCCGATGCGCTTGTCTTCGGGCACGAGGATCAGCGCGCCGTTCTCGCTGATCAGCCGGCCGATGATGCGTTTATTCGCACGGTCCGTGACTTCCACGATATGGCCTTCGGGCCGCCCGCGACGGTCATACCCGACAATGCGCGCGAGCACGCGGTCGTTGTGCATGACCTTCTGCATTTCGCCGTTGGGCAGGAACAGGTCGTCCTGGCCGTCGTCGCGAATCAGGAAGCCGAAGCCGTCGCGATGGCCTTGAACGCGGCCGGCAACGAAGTTCGAGGGATGCGTGAGTTGGTAATAGCCGCGTTTGTCGAGACGGACCTGGCCGTCGCGCTCCATGGCTCCCAATCGCTTGAAAAATCCTTCGCGCTCCTGGCGCTTGATCGACAGAGCTTCGGCGATGTCGTTCGCGGCGAGCGGTGCCTCGCTCGTGCGCAACACGCCGAGAATTTCTTCGCGGCTCGGAATCGGATACGGATATTTGTTCAAGGGCTTATCGATGATCTCTTCTCGTCTAACTGAATGCCGCGGTTAATCGATTAACGGGGGATCACCTGTAGGCAGCACCTGTAGGCAGTCCCATCCCGGCTTTACTTTCCGGCCCGCGAAGGGCCGGATCGGCGCGTTGCCGGGACGTTGCACTTAACGTTGTTCCGGTTCGTTCACGAATAGTTTGCGAACCATTCTAACACCCGCCAACCGGGCCACATCGGCTCAGAAGCCATATGGGTAATGGCTCGGAGCCGCGTTTCAGTTTCGGTCTCAAAATGCTTGACAGCGCGATACGCCCGGCTATAATTGCGTTCTTTGCTGCAAACGCACCTGCCCAGGTGGCGGAATTGGTAGACGCACATGGTTCAGGTCCATGCGCCGCAAGGCGTGGAGGTTCGAGTCCTCTCTTGGGCACCAACATTCAGGTTCGGAGCAATCCGAAGAAGTCCGGAAAACCCCGTCAATCCATGTGATTACGGGGTTTTTTGTTTTGGACGGTCCGAGGTGGTCCAGTCACATCCAGCGTTTTTATGAATACCGGTTTCGGCGGCAATGCCATGCCCAGATACGTCGAACCGAAGTCGGAATTGGCGTTTCTCAACGCCAGAACGAAGCCGAAGCACTATCTCCTCTCGGACTGCAGTTTCTTCGCGCACGAAATGTCGGCGAGTTGCGCCTCGGTTGCGGGTCACCCGCAGGGACCGGCCTGCCTCATCCACAGCCAGATGCAGTTTGGTACTCAGTCCGCCTCGCGAACGTCCAGGATTCTCCTGGATGTTCTGAGTGTTTTCTGCTGCTTATTTTTTTGCTTCCAATTAGTCATGGCCGTCTAATCTGAACCGGAACCTTCCGTTCCTGGCACCATTTGTCTTCGGATGAACCAAGCGCAGAAGCAGTCGTTACCGCCTCTATTTTTATTAGTAATGCTGATAAATTAAATCGAAATCGCTAGCTATGTGTCTTTCATATCCAGCTAGCCCCAAGCTAGACCAATCGGATTCATCCCTGGCGCATGGTCAAGTAAAACAAGTATCAGAAACGATCCTGGTTCGGACGCTCTCAGTCGCGGCGAGACAACGTGTGCTCGACCGCTGCAGTTTGATCAGTTGTGGATCCTGTCGAGTCGCTGCTTCTGAATGTCGATCAGATTCGACTTCAGCATTTTCCAACGTGGGAGGCCGCGCAGCTTTTCAATTGCTCAATCGTGGTCGTTTGCGAAGTACTCTTCAGGTGGGATTTTGCTTACCATCAATTTTCGCCGGAACAGCGTATGAGGCTTTGCTTCGCTCAAAAAGTGGCACGGTGTCCGAAGTCGCCCGGATAGATTTTATTTGATTATTCAATTACTATTTTGATAGAGTATAATTGATTTTTCAAGCATACCGACCTATGTAAACCTACCCTCAACGCGCCGATCACCATGAAGACACGCAAGCGACCGGAAGAACTCGAACAGGCGATTCCCTTCCTGTTGACACGAGCCGGAGGCCGAATGGGAAACGCATTCGCGAAGGCACTGAAACCGTTTGGCCTGAACCTCAGTGAGTGGCGAGTCTGTGCCTCGCTGCTGTACGTTCCTCACCAGACCTTGTCTGAATTGTCGGTGCACGCGACGTCGGATATTTCCGCGCTGTCCAGGATCATTGACCGTCTTGAGAGTCAGGAGTTGGTCAAGCGCGAGAAGAGCACGACGGATGGACGGTCAATCAGGATTGCCCTGACAAGCAAGGGAGACGAACTGGTGCTGCGCATACTCCCGGTCGCGAAACAACATGAGTCGGTGATCCTTACCGCTTTCACGGCAAGCGACGTTCAGGTGCTTCGCGCCATGCTGCTCAAGTTGTACGAGAACGCTGGCGCGCTTGACGACCTTTTTTGACTCGCTATTTTCCCGAGTAGAGGAAGCGGCTCGCGGATCCCGGGGATGCATATAGAAAGGCTTGCCGAGCACCGCCGCGCTCGCCCAGAAATCGGTGTACTGTGGGGCGTCGTAGTACACGACATTCTCCGCATCACCCACTTGGCAAAAGCCATTCACCATGAAGCCATGGAATCCGAGATCCGAGACCCTTTAAGCTCCGCTCGAGTTCACGTGCCGCAGCTTCAGGGTTCTGCATCGGCAGCGCTGCAAATCCAGCCAAACGAGACGGATGACGGGCAACATGTTCTCTACGACTGCTTACCGCGACAAATCCTTCAGAAGCGCAACGACGAGCTCGGCGGAAACATAATGCGGGCCGTCGAATAAATACACGCGATATCCCTTGTAAGCCATGAGCTGTGGCAAAAGCTCCGCCGACGTAGCTGCTCGAAAACCGCCGCCAGCCTGCGGGCGAAACGCTTCGGCGATGATCCGCACGCGGCTCTTGCCCAGTGTCTCCGAGAGTGCGTTCGCGTATTCCCGTGCCGCCGTCGGCCCGCGTGCATAAACACCGCAGCCGTCCTGGAAAAATACGCCGACATCCTTCGGCAGCCAGGTATCGAGCCACTTCGCAAGGGTCCTGCCACCGACATTGGCGCGGTCATAAACACTGACCCACAGTGGCCGTGGCAACGCAGCGAGCAATGGCCCGAGTTGTGCGGCATCGACCCACGTGGGATCGATTTCGACCGGAAAGTACCAGCCGGCCACATGCACGGGCGGACGCACTGCCGCGAGCCGCTCCGACTGCGCGACCAGGTCCACGATCTGCGCCCGCGCGGTGGTCTCGTCGAAACGGCCCGCCAGCCCAACGATCACATTGCGCGCCCAGCGCTCATCAGCGATCCGCGTCCAGTCGGGCACCCGTCCTGCCAAGGCCAAGCCGGCGCCGGGCAGGAAAGACACACCGTCGACGGCCGTCCACTGCACGAGCAGATCGCGTACACCGAGCTTGTCCCAGTTGCCATGCGGATCAATATGATCCTCGTCGATCTGCCACACCACGCCCTGGGCCAACGATGCCGCTTCATCCGATTCAAGCGCACAGCCCGGCGTGAGTGACGTGAGCGACGTGAGCATGGTGAGCAAGGTCGCGCCCATCAGGCGACGCCGCGTGCCGTCCGGTTCCTCAGGCGCTTTGCCGGCCACGCCATGCGCCGTGTAACGTTCATCAGGCATAAGGGTCTGGTTCTGAAGTGGGTAACTCGGTAAGCGCAACGGTAATCGCACCCGCTTCACGCAGTCGGTCTTGAAGTCCATCGGAACGGTAACGCACGGGCTCCGAATGACTCCGATTGAATCATATAAGACGCTAGACAACGCGAGCGCACCGCCCGGAGCGTTCGCATGCGAATACCGGCAACGTCAATCAGTAGGAGTAGATGGCGCCGAAGAACAAGCCGCGGGAGCGGTCGTCGCCGGCAATATGCCAGCGATATTGCACCGAAAGATCAACGAATGAACGCGGCGTGTCGTAGGCGCTGTCGCGCATCCAATAGCGCGTCGACACGCCCACGCCCGCGCCGGCTGGAACACGATGATCGATTGACGAGTCGTAATCCGCGCCGAGCACCGCGTACGGAAACACGGTCAGCTTCGGGCTGATCGAATCGATACGGAAAGTACGCCCGCCTTCAATGTTGGTCGTCGCGTAACACGTCGCCGCGTTCAGGTAGCAGCCGCCTTCCGCGTACATCTGCACGGTCCACCACGAAGGCTTGTCGATGCGGCGCTCGGTGCCAACACCTCCCGAATACGCGATTCGCGCGAGCCAGTCGTTGTTCACGTGCGAGCCGATCGGGAAAATATGCTCGAACGCAAAGATCGTGTTGATGCTGGCGAAGGGCTTGACGCGCGCACCGACCACGTTTTCCAGCGTCGATACACCGCTCGGTCCGCCGTCCCTTACGCCAAAGTTTTCGTAACCGCGCGTATAGACTTCGAACATCCGGTCGTCGAGGCTGCCGAACGGCCGCCAGTATGCTTCCACGCCGGCCTGCCAGTTGTTCGCAATGCCAGGCGACGGCGTAGACGCGAAGCCGGGCTGCAAGCCCGCGCTGCGATAGTTCGTGGATACGTTGAAGCCCCAGTCGCGCGTCACGTTGGCGTGCGCGCTACGCATGTCGAGCAGTTGCTGCGGCGTCGCGGCCGTGTCGCCGTCGGCGGGCGTGATGCCTGCGTCGATCGCGCGTTCGAAATACATCGCGGCGTCCTTGTTCTCGTGCGCTTTGGCCGCGGCATAGGCCGCATCGGCATTCGCCCTGGACGGCAGTTCGCCCGCTGCGTCCGCCTGGGCGAAACGCCGGTACGCGTCGCCGTTTTCACCGGCGCGCTGCGCAATGTAGGCAGCGCTCAGGTCGGGCATGCCGTCCAGCAAGCCAGCGCGCAAGGTCGCCTTGGCTTCACGCGTGGCGGCCGCGCTCTGGTGATCGTTCGTCAGCGCGTTGATCAGTTCGATTCGATGCTGTGGATCATCGGGTGCCGCGGCAACGGCCTTGCGCGCAAATTCGATGGCGGCCTTCTTGTCGCCTCGCTTGGTGGCCGCGACAGCATTTCGCGCGGCCGTAAAACCGGGATCGGCGGGATAGACGTAGCACAACGCGCCAAACTCGGTGGCATTGCAGGCGATATCCGGACGCAGTGCGGGGTCGATGGGCGCGGTCGTCGCGGATACGTTCAACGCGCCCGCAGCGAGCAACTGCTTCGCCTTGAAGCGACGTGCAGCGAGCGGCGGATCGGTATCGTCGTTGACGAACTTGAGGGGCGCGAGCAGGTCGAGCGTGCGTTGCGGCTGGCCTTCCTTATTCCACACATCGGCGATGATCGTACGCGCCACCCGCTGGTCGCGTTGCGTCGCGCCTTTTTCCTGCAGCGCCTTCGCGAAGTCCGCGTCGGCTAGCTCAAGCTTGCCTTGCGCCGCGCGGGCATAACCGCGCAGCGTCCACAGCATGATGTCGTCGCCCGCGTGCGCAGTGCCGTACGCGATGCCGTCCGACGCCGCGGCCTCCACGCCGGGCAGATCGTTCGCGGCGAACAGCGCGTCGATCAACTGGATCCGGTAGCCTGTCCTGTCGGGCGCATAGGCAACCGCCCGGCGGATCAACTCGACCGCCTTTGCAATGTCGCCCTGACTTCGCGCGGCGAACGCGTCGCTGGAAAACTTTGGCGCGAGACGATTACCGATATAAGAACGACGCAAACGCAATGCGTCCGTATCGCCGAACCGCTTGACCGCGTCCTCGTCAACATCGAACGCAGCGGCGTCCTGTCCCGCGTTGCTCGCTGCATCGATCTGAAGCAGACGCAACCGCAGCAGATCCGGACGCAGCGCGATGGCTTCGCTTGCAGCCTGCGCCGAGCCGGCGAAATCCTTGCTGGCGTATAGCGCATACGCACGTTGCGCGGCGGCGAAGGCGGCGCCCGTGAGCGGCTTCTCGTCCCCTCCTGCGGGCGCGGCGGATGCCGCAGATGCATCAGCCGCCTTGCGTTTTCCGAGCGCGCTTCGGTTGTGCGCGGCAGCAGTCACCGATCTGCTCACCGATCTGCTCAGCGCTTCGATCTGCGCACGCCGCATGACCAGCGCCTGATCCGGGCCAACCTCGACAATCGCACGGCTCAGCGAAAAGGCTGCCGCCTCGTAGTGGTGCCCCGCCGCCAGCGAGTTGGCGAGGAGCAGGCGCAACGACACTACATCAGGACGCTGACGGATCGCTTCGCGCGCCTGCGCTGCACTCGTTTCGTAATCGTGACGCGCGAACGAAGCGTAGCCCTCTTGTGCGACGCCATACGCGGCGCCGGAGAGCGGCAGCGGTAATGCGCCGGATGCCGAAAATGCGGCAGATGCGGCCGGCACGTCCGCGGCCTGCGCCGCCGTGCCTAAGCACAGCGCAGCCGCAACGATCGCACCTGCCACATGAGTGCCCGATGCGAAAGCCGCAGACCTGTAACAGTGGGGTATCACATCGAGCTTCATCAGCGATTCGCCTCATCGCCGCGCAAACGATGTTGTTCCTGAATCACGTTTTCGAGTGCGGCACGCGAGATAACCTCGCGCGCCACCATGTAGTCGCCAATCAGACCATGCAGATCTGGTCGATAGCTCTGCAGCGCTCCTTCGAAACTGGCGCGCGTCACATGTCCGAGCTCGATCAACAGATCGCCGATCAACGGCACGCCGCGCCGAGGCGCCGCCACCGCGTCGGCCTCGGCATCCGCCGGCAACCTACGGTCTCGCAGGTCCTTCACAGTGTCCGTTGCAATGGGCGCCGGCCCCGTGACAGCCACGCCGCGCAGCAGCCGGATTCCGGTCGCGATATCGCCTTCACGCACGATCCGCTGTGTGACGGGCCGCCCGAGTTGGCTTACCAGGTACGCGAGCGGCGCCTCGCTGATCGGGTTTGCCGTCAGCAGGATCGCGCGGCCTTGAGCATCCTCGCCTTGCGGGATCACGCGATGCCGGACGATATCGGCAAGCGGCAATTGTTCGGCGTCCTGAGGCAGCCGTTCAGGATCGAGCGACCCACGCTCCAGATCCGACTGGAACGCAATCGCTTCGGCGAGCGTTTCCTCGTCCAGCCAGCCTTTTGCCATCAGCACGCGGCCGAGCGGCGCTTCGCGCGCATGGCCTTCGTTCAACGCGAGTTCGAGCTTGTTCGCATCAATTGCCTGCCACGAAACCAGCAGTTCCCCAAGCCGCTGACGCGCATTGCCGAGTCCGTCTTCCGACGGGAAGTCGTGCATCGTCTTGTCCCACGCGAGCCGCTTGCCGGTCATCAGATGCCCGATGAACAGCTTCCACGCGCGCGACACGGCCATGAAATTGATGAAGTTGCCAACGACCATCCGCGGCACCGACAGCAGGCCGTGTTCCCATCCATACAACCGGGTGACGAAAAAAATCCGTTGCGCGACGCGTAATAGCAGCGCACAACCGTTCGCCCACAACACGAAATCCAGCCACTTCGAATCGGAAAACGGCGATGCGAACAAGCGCGGCAACACACCGGACATACTGGCGATGGCGAACAGCAAGAACTGGAGCACCAGTCCATAAGCGAGGATCCCGACAAACGCCGTGACAATGCCCTTGCGATCGCGTAACAGCAAATAGCGATTCGCAGGCGAGCCGCTCCAGCCGGTCTGCTTCCAGCCCTGCAGGCCAATGCCGAGGGTCCAGCGCGCCCGCTGTCGATACGCAGTACGGAACGTATCGGGGAAAAATTCGCGCACGCACAGCGGCATGGTCAGCATGAATTCGCGCTCAGGCCCCAAGCCGAACCAGGACTTTCGGCGCGTCGCGAACTGCACCGGAAAGCGCGCAAAAATGGAGAGCATGCCCATTTTTCCAAGCCGTTCGCCGACGTCGTAATCCTCGGTCAGGCTTTCGGTATTGAACGGCTGGTGGTTCGTTTGTTCAAGCAACGCGAGCAGCGCACGGCGTGAAAAGCACGTCCCCACGCCAGCCGACGGCACCGTACCGGACAGGCTTTCCCGCACCACCAGATCCTTTGCGTGCCATTCGGCGAACTCGTCCATATACGTGCCCGCAACGAGCTCGAACCAGTTGCGTTCCAGCGACGCCACCGGCAACTGGATCATGTCCTTGCGCGGCAACAGATAGTTGAAGAAGCGCAGTTCAACGGGATGCAGCACGTCCTCGCTGTCATGCAGCACCACGCCCGCGAATTCGATGTCCGCCTCTTTTTCATATCGGAAAATGGCGGCGATTACCCAGTTCAGGCAATCCGCCTTGCAGGTCGGACCGTCGTGCGGTACCTCGACGCGCCGCAACTGCTTGTAGCGGCGACGCATCCGTTCCACTTCGGCAATAGTCCGCGCATCGTTCTGATACGTGCCGACGAACACTACATAGTTGCGGTAATCGAGCACCCGCACCATGTCCTCGATCATCGATGCAATCACGTCGTACTCATGCCACGCAGGCACCATGATCGCAATCGGCTGCTGGTCGTGCGCATACAACTGCGCGGTGGTCAGCGGCTTGTGCACGCGCTGCACCGTGAAGCGGCGCAGGATCTCGCGACACCAGTACCAGGCGTCGATGAACAGGTCATCGAGACTGGACAGCAGGATGATCGTCGCGACCACCGCGGCCACATACTCGAGTCCCTGGTAGTAATGCGCGACCGCGAAGCCTGCATCCCAATTCAACGGCGCGACAGTCACGTCTTGTCCCGATGCCTGCGGCGAGCGATCGAAGCGACCAGCAGCAAGACGAGGAACAGCGCTACCAGCGCCGCCGGAATGCCCCAGCGCCACGCGTTCTGCGTGAACCATGAACCGCCTGTATCCGCTTGGATGACTTCACCCGGATGCAGCGTGTCAAAGCGCCTGGCCACGCCTCCCGCATCGACGAGAGCAACGTCGCCTGGCGTCAGTTGCAGCGACGCCGTCAGCACCGGCGCGGTGTCGCCGGTCGCACGATAAACAATGCCAGGCTCGCCGTCCGCCCTCACCGCACCGATCAACGCGAGGTTCTTCAGGCCCGAGACATCGGCGAGCATCTTGCCCGACGCATCCGTCAACGTCAGGCGGTCTTGCGACAGCATCGCGTGCGATGTTTCGCCTTTCAGCGCGACATCGGCGGCAAGGAACGGTCCCTTCGGCGCAAAGGCTTCGCCGTTCGGCGCGACCGATAACGTCGTGCGCGCCGGCACAATGCCGGCTGCATTCGCCAGACGGGCGACGCGTGCGAGCGACAGAGTAGTGTCGTCGAGATAGGCATTCGGCACGATCAGCGTGGCGCTGGTCGCGAAGCGCGCGGCCATGCCCGCGAAGTTATCGTCGAGATCGGCCTTGTCGAGTTGCAGGTTGCTCGTCGGCAGCACCGCGATGGGCTGGCCTTCCGAGCGAGCCTGGCAACCGCCTTCCGGCTGGCGTTCGAACACCACATGCAGCAGGTTGCCCGGTGCCAGCGCGTAGTGCGGTACGTGCGCTGTGATCCGCTGCGGCTTGCCGGTGGTGTTCAGTAACTGCGCGCCGATCAGCACGTCGTTGAAATAGATCGCGGCGGTTTGCGCAGCGCCATTGAGCGTGGGCATCGCGGATACATCGAGCACGATCGCGGACGGGAGCTTCCCGTTACCCGACACCGCGCCGAGGTCGAAATTCGCGTCCCACGTCGCGCGGCCGAGCACATTAAGCGTGCGCGGCTGGCCGCCGAGCGCCGACAGCGAGATTGCATCGACGTCCACATTCTGCGCGCGGTCGATCTGATGCACGACCAGGCGATCCGACACATCGATTGCGCGCCAGGCACGCGCGAGCACTGCGACGCCGTCGTTATCGCCTACGACGATGGCGACCTGACCGGCCAGATGCGCGATGCGCACTTCGCCGGCTGCAAGGGGCTCGGCGATCGGGCCAATGGAACGGGTGCGCCATGCGTCGAACGCGGTGACTGCTGTGGCGTCGACTTGCGTGCGCAGTGCGTCAAGTTCGGTCTTGAGCGAGTCACGCAAACGGTCGTCGGCGATGATCACATCAGGCGCGAAACCGGCGTGAGGCGCGAGCGCCACCAATGCGCCGGCTTCTGTCGGGTTCGCCAGTTTGTGCAGGCCGCCCGCGGCAAGCGCGGCGAATGCGGGAATGGCCCGCAGCGCGTCCGGCACAGTGACGCCGCTCAGGTCCACGGTGTCCCCTGCGACTGGCCATGCGCGCGTGACCGGTGTCTTGCCTTCGCGCTGCAACTGCGCTTCGGCGCGCCAGCCTGCATCGAACGCCGGCGCCGCGACGCCGCGCGCGCCGGTCATCACAACGGGGGTCGGCGGCAGCGCGCTCCACACGGTACGCAAATCGTTGATCGCGGCGGGATCGAAGCTGTATGTCAGGCGAGAAGTGGGTCCGATCCGCAGCACATTGCCGATCGCCGTCTGGTCGGCACAGACGTTATCGCTGATCACCGACAACCAGCCGAGACCGACACGAACGAAGCCGCTCGGCCGCGCCGCGCCGTCAACGCCGATCGTGGCTGCGGCGTCGCCTTGCTGCTGTGTCAGCGCGCGGGCGAGAACAGGCGCGCCGTCCAGCGACAGCAGCATGGTCGTGCGGCCACCGTCGGCGTGCAGATAGGTGCCGTCGAATTGAAACGTCGCATTGGAGATCGGCACATTGACCGGCACCGGCAGGTAGAGCTCCTGGCGCGCATCCGGCGCGTGCAGGACGACCGGATCGTGCATCCCAAGATCAGCCAGCGACACATTGCGGATCGCCATGCGGCCGTTGCCGAGTTGCGCGAAAGCAGCGGCTACACCGGTGGGCGCGGCCGCGGTGGCAACGGCGGGAGCACTCGGGGATACGGGCGCGGCATAGGCGGTCAGGTGCAGCGCACAAAAGACGGGCCACGCTGCGAAGGCGGCTAATCGACGGGATGCAGTACGGCGAGAAAACGGTTTGATGGTCAAGAGTGTTATCTCAGAATTAGCATGCAACGCGTTCAGAACATCGGGCAATGCACGGCCGGCAGACGCAGCGGCCGCGTGCTGGTTTCACGCGGCATTGCGAGGGTGTTATTGCTAAAACGGCGTACAGCACCGGTTGCGCACCGCCGCTTAAAGCGCGGCGACAGCCGGCGCGCAGGTTTTACACGAATTGCTTCGAACGGATCTTGCTGGCGGCGTTGAACGGCGGGTACTGCACGACCGCTCCCTGAGTGAATTCCTCGAAGGGCCGGCCAGCCAGCGCGGCGACAATGCGCCCCGATGCATGACCGTCGCCGTACGGGTTGATTCTGCAAGCGAACTGGTCGCGCGCGCCCTGATCGTCGAGCAGCGCAGTGACCGCTTCAACAATCGACTCGCGCCGCGTACCGACCAGTTTCACGGTGCCGGCCGCAACCGCTTCCGGCCGTTCGGTGACATCGCGCATCACCAGCACCGGCTTGCCGAGTGCCGGGGCTTCTTCCTGCACGCCGCCCGAGTCGGTCAGGATGATCGACGCGCGCTGCATCAGCCGGACAAAGCCCACGTAGTCGAGCGGCTCGATCAGATGAACGTTGGGCAGCTTGCCGAGCTTGTCCTGGACCGGGCCGCGCACGTTCGGGTTCAGGTGCACGGGATAGACGATCTGCACGTCGCCGCGACGGGCGAGTTCGGCCAGCGCCGAGCAAATGCGTTCGAAGCCCGTGCCGAAACTTTCGCGGCGATGGCCGGTGACGAGCAGCACCGGTTTTGTGTCGTCGATAAAGAGCAGCCGCGCGTCGAGCTCGGCACGCAGCGCGGCGTTCGCGTCGATGCGGGCAACCGTCATGAACAGCGCATCGATGACCGTGTTGCCCGTCACGATGACCCGGCCCGACAGCGACTCGGCGTGCAGGTTGGCTTTGGACCCGGCAGTGGGCGCGAACATCAGGTCGCTGATGACATCGACGAGACGGCGGTTCATCTCTTCCGGCCACGGCTGCATCAGGTTGCCGGTACGCAAGCCCGCTTCGACGTGTCCGACAGGGATCTGTCGATGGAACGCGGCAAGCGCGGAAGCCGACGCCGTTGTCGTGTCGCCGTGAACCAGTACACGATCGGGTTTTTCTGCGGCAAGCACGTCGTCGAGCGACGCGATCAAACGCGACGTGAGGCCATTAAGCGTCTGATTACCTGTCATCAGCGCGAGGTCGTGATGGGGCGTAATGTCGAACAGCTCGAGTACCTGGTTCAGCATTTCGCGATGCTGACCGGTTACGCAGACGATCGATTCAATAGAAGGGTCTGCCTCAAGCTGCTTCACGAGCGGCGCCATTTTGATGGCCTCCGGGCGTGTGCCGAAAATAGAAAGAATTCGCGCTGACATGATTGTCGGTCGTTTCCAAGTTTGATCCTGGCCCGCAGCGCGTGCTGTTTTGGACCTGAGTTCATGCGAGCGCTAACCGGGTGAATCTGACTGGCGCTTGTTCTCTAAATAAAACCTGCGGCCGATGCGGTGAATCCGGTTTTCTGGACTCGCAGGATCTCAAACGTCCTACCATTTAAACTGCTGGCGCGCATTTTACCCTGCCAGATATCACCTGATCGTGATTTTTAGGTCTGTTAATCGTTAGGCATTGTCAACTTGCCGAGAGCGGGCTTTCCGTAAAAAGCGCTGGAGCAGCGTTGCCTCCCGTGCTGGCTTGATGCACAGGCGGCGAGGCAGGGCAGCAATGAAGCGAACCGGCGGCGGTTATCGAACGATCGGACGCAAATCCGTGCCGCGCAGGTGTCCACTATTAAAAAAGCTTCGGGTGTCTTGATCGACGCGACGTTCGACGGGTATTGGCTCGCCGGTGACGAGTTGCACACGCAATAACTCCGGGATTTCAGCCTTTGCGGCTGATTATCTCGAGCGTCGCGGATCAGGCGCAAAGGAGCGAGAAAGCCTCACTGACTGCGAAACAAAGACGGCTGGATAAGGAAATCGTCACGGTTCTTGTCTGCGATCCACTGAGGCGCCCGTCCCCGCCCGCTCCACGTCGCCCCGGTTGCCGGGTCGCGGTACTTTGCGTTGGCGACTGGCGCGACCAGACGGGCGTTAGCCCGGGTCCCTATCAGTTCCTGCAGGGAGATTTTATATTCCCTCATTTTCGCCACGATCTCGCGCAGCGCGCGATCTGCTTCCTGCTGGCGTGCTTGCTCCAGGTCGTGTTGAAGCGCTTCGCGCTGCGCCAGTAGTTCCTTCAAACCAGGCATTACCGTTTCCATATTTTCCGAAATCAATTGGGTCGAGATGACGCGGCCAAGGGCGGCCTGTCCACCGAATATTAACCGCTATGCCGGGACTCTTGATAACGGATATTAAGGAGGCGCTTATCACGCCCGAAGCAAGTGTCGCCTCCATTGGATTGCGACTCTCATTCCCTTAGGTACGCTTGAGCTGCGAATTGTTCCCTCTATTAGCAATCGCTTAACGCGGCCAGACCGCGACACCAGCCGGCCGCGGATCACCGCGCCGCGCTAAACGACGTTCTTTTCCACGATCGGACGTCCCTCGATCACGCGTTCCCAGCTCAGCGACGACAGGTCGAGCGAGGTGTACTTCCCTGCGAGGATCAGTTCGCTTACGCCACGTCCGGTCGCGGGACCCTGCTGAAGCCCATGACCGCTGAAGCCATTCGCGAACACACAATTTTCGATGTCCGGGTGATAGCCGATAATTGCGTTCTGGTCGAGCACGTTGTACTCGTAGTAGCCCGACCAGCAGTTTTCAACGCGCAGGGCTTCGAACCCGGGAACACGGTGAGCAAGCGTCGGCCAGATGACGTCGTCGAAGATGGCGTGATCAACTTCGTCCAGCGGCAAGTCATCCGGATCGTTGTCCGGACTCGGCGACGTACCGCAAATATACGTCTTCCCCTCAGGCCGGAAATAAACACCGGTCGGGTCGATCAGCAAGGGACAGTGCTGCAACTGCGCCGGTGACGACACATTGAAAATGCTCCGGCGCCGCGCGAAAACCGGGATATCGATACCCATCATCTCCGCTGTTTTGCGCGCCCATGCACCCGCCGCATTGACCACCGTGTCGCATGCATAGCGCTCGCCGTTGCTCGCCACAGCATGTGTGACCCGCCGGCCCTCCCGCACCAATCCGGTCACATCCGCCGCCACGTATCGCGCACCCAGCGACTGCGCCTTCTTGCGAAGCGCCTGCACGAGACCATAGCCGTCGAACCACCCTTCCCCGCTTTCGCCAAACGTGCCGGAGACGAGATCCTCAACGTTCAGCCAGGGGAACTTCGCGTGCAGCGCGTCCTGCGCCATGAGCGTGATGTCGGCGCCAAGCTTCCTTTGCAACGCGTGGTTTTCACGAAGCGTTGCTTCCCCTGCCTGGGTAGCAAGGAAAAGATAACCGCCTTCGTGCAACTCGATCGCCGGCTTGAAACCATCGACTTCAAGAAGGTCCCCGATACCCCGAAGAAACTCGATACCGTACAACGACATTTGAATGCAAAGCGGCGTCGAGAACTGCTGCCGGATCGATGCGGCCGACAGCGCCGACGATGACTTCGCGTAGCTCGGGTCGCGCTCGATCACGGTCACCTCGACCGTCGGGTCTGAAGCACGCAGAAAATAGGCGATCGAACTACCGATTACCCCGCCGCCCACAATAACAACCTTAGAACTCACGACTCACTCCAAATGGTTGTAGCCTGACGCCTCGCGTTCGCGAGCACGTTCCCTAAAGTAACTTTTTACACCAACTACGCCTGCTGCCGATTAATGCCGTCGCGCTCAAGACCTCACTCGCCCGGCTTTAGCCTTTCCGCAAGCTGTCCAATCGCTTCTCTCCATGGAGAGGCGAAGTGACGCGCCTTTAAATGATCGAGTCCGTCCTTGGTAAAAGTCCGCTCCGTCGCAATGCCTGCGGAGATTTCAAGAAGGCTTGTTTCCGGCTGGCTCAACGCGAAACTGGCCGGACCCGCGATGTTTCCGAGCGTCAACGCGCGAGCAGCGTCAGGTTCGAGACCGTGCCGCTCAAGCTCGGCCGCAAGTGCATGGGCCAAGTCGTATATCCACGTCGACGTACACAGCGACACCATCGCCGCGTTGAACGCGGCCTCGTTCGGCAATGCAATCACATCTCCGGCGCAGGAAAGCAACGGCATGAGCGCCGGCGCCGGCGGATAAAGCGGTATGGGACCCGGCACAGTTTCTATGTAGCTGCCAGGCATGATGAGATGAATATCATCCACGCCGTGCAGCAACGCACGAAGCTCGTCCAGGCGAATGCCGGCCATGGCCGAAAGGACCGTGTGACGGCGCTCCCAGCGGAGGTTCGCCAACGCGGCCTCTGCATATTCCGGCCTCACGCTCAAGAGGACCACGTCGGACCCGGCCAACACCTCTTCTGCAGACGCCGCCACAACGCAGTCGTGCTTGTGCGCCAGCGTGTTGGCGACGTCGGCATTGCGCGGCGAAAGCAACACGTTTCCGTCATAGCCCCCACGGCGGAGCGCCGCAATAAAATACGAAGCGAATTGCCCCGTGCCGATGACACCAAGCCGGATCACGGATGCGCGTGACGTCTGCATGATCACGGTGACGCCGCCGCTATGTTCCGGTAAATCAGCATAACCATGCATCCGTTTTCCGACGCCGCCGTATGAAGCGTTCCTGGCGAACGCACGCAATACTGTCCACGCAGGTAGGTGCGCTCCTCGTCCGAAAAATCGCCGTCGAGGACATAGATCTCCTCGAATAACTCATGACTATGCGAACCCGTACTTGCACCGGGATCGACTCTCATCAAGACAGTCGATTCGCCGTTGGACGGATTCTCGAACAACGTCACAACATCGAACCCCGGGGTGTCCGTCGGCTGCCATTGAAGCGTGGTCGCATCGAGAAAATGCGAGCCCGTCACATCAGGACTCAACGCGACTCCCCTGGCCGAACTGATCATTGCTTCTCCTCGATTCGGGCCGGCCATTCGTTACTGCACCAGTCGCGGTGCGCCGACGTCGGCAGCTGCGGGCGCCAGACCATGCGCCTTCAAGATCCGCGCGATATCGCCGGACTTGTGCAGATCCGCGATGTCCGCGCTAAGAGCATCGCCAAGCGCCTGGTTCGACTTCGTATAAGGAAACGCGGTCTGGCCCGGCTGAACCGATGCCGGGACCCTTGGGTCCGGCTTCACAGCCATGATCTTGATCGCGGCATAACCGCCCTTCATCTGGTCGTATTGCGCAACGGCGTAGCTGTCCGTACCCGCGTCAATCCGGCCGGCCGCCAGATCCTGAGCCATTGCAACCGGGTTGGGATAGAGCGTCACCGAGCTGCCGAGTACTTTCTGCAAGTCACCCGTCCAGAGATATCCCTGAACCGAGCCGACCCGCTTGCCCTGCAACCCGGTGATGGTATCGATACCCTCCTTGGAGATGACACCCATCTGATCGAGATACATTGGCCCGCTGAGCCCCAGGACCTTCGCGCGGTCAGCCGTCCGGTACCAGTCCCCCATCCCGATGTCCGCCTTTCCGGACACCACCGACTGGATGACGGCCGCCGGATCCACCGTGCTGATCGAGAGCTTCAGACATTCCTTGGCGGCAATCAGCTTGACGATATCTCCGTCAACGCCACCAATGTCGGTGCTGCCCGCCGGAATCGAATAGGGAGGAAACACCCACGCCGCAACCGATAAGGTACCCGAAGTAATAGTCGGAAACGTGTGAGCAGGCTTGCACTGATCCGCGAAGGCAGAATAAGTGACGCAAGATAACAGGAAGCTCGCACACAGCTCCCCCAAAAATTTCGCTGACGTTTTCATGTCGTTTTCCTTGTCGTGGTTTCAGTGGAGGGATATTCACGAACAGCTAAGCAGTAAACTAAGCAGCAAACATGGAGCGGATCGAGCTATCGAACGGCGTGACGTCCCAATCTTCGTTCGAGCACGGAGACAAACAATGTTGCGGGAATACAGATGACAGCGAACATCAAGCCGGCGAGGATCAGCACCGGCATATATTCAAAGGTCGTGGACCCGATATTCGACGCCCGGCTGACCAGCTCGGGAAGCGCGATCGTGAAACAGAGAGACGTCGCCTGAAGCATCATGATCGAAAATCCAAGCAGCGCGGGCAGCGCAACTCTCAGGCCTTGAGGAACAATCACGAAGCGCAGGGCATCAACGCCATTGAGTCCAATCACTAACGCAGCCTCCTTTTGTCCATAGGGGACGGCCTCAAATCCTGCCCGGATGATCTCGCTCGTATAAGCGCCGGTGCAGCACGCCAGCGCAACCACTGCCGACGCGAACGACGACAACGTAAGACCCGCCGTCGGCAAACCGAAATAGACAAACTGAAGCAGGATCAGAACGGGCGCTCCCCTTCCGATTTCAACGAACGTCAGCGCGATGATCCGGATCGCCCTAGCTTTCGCCGGCACTGCAAGCGCCAGCACCAGCCCTAGCGGAATGCCTATTGCGAGGCTCAGGGCGGTGACCTCGAGCGAAAGACCATAACCGCCGATGAGCTCGGGAAGCCAACCCTTCCAGAGGTTGAGAAGCTCCATCATCTCGATACCCTCGAACGCAATTGAACATCGGCCCAGCGCGACAGCCACGCGATCGGCAAGCTCAGGAGTATGTAGAGAAGGGCCGCGGCCGCGTAGACGCTCAGTCCTCGAAACGTCTGCTGCGAAACGTGATACGACTGGTACGCGAGGTCACTTACGCCGATTGTCGAAGCAACGGCGGAGTCCTTCAGCAAGCCAATAAGATACGTAGCCCCGGATGGCAATGCGATCCTCGTCAACTGCGGCAGAACGACGTCGCGAAACTGTTGGCTCCTGGTCAGGTTCAGCACCTTCGCTGCTTCAAACTGCCCCGGGTGAATCGCGGTCAATGCGCCTCGATAGATTTCAGACATATTGGCTGCCGTCACCAGGCCAAGGCCCACCACGGCGGCCGTAAACGGGCTCATGGCGATGAGGCCGTTGCCAATGCCAAAGAACACAAAGAAGAGCCAGACAATCGGCGGAATGGACCGGCATGAAACGACGATCGCCGTCGACGTGAGTCGCAGCACGCCATTAGTCGAGAGACGCATCGCGCAAAGCGGCAATCCAAGCGCCCCGCCCAGAACAAACGAAGCCAGCGTGAGTGCGATTGTCCACGGGACGCCCTGCAGGATCGCAGTGAGATCCATGATCATTAGCGGTCCCTCACAGCGCTAAGGAACTTGGCTGCGCGTTCCGTCTTCGGTGCACGCATGATGTCGGCGCTGGGTCCTTCCTCGAGTATGTGACCTTCCGCCATCAGGATCACGCGGTCCGAAACGTTCTCCGCAAAATGCATCTCGTGGGTTACCACGATCATCGTCATGCCCGATAACGCGAGTTCCTTCATGACCGCCAGCACTTCCAGGCCCAACTCCGGATCCAGTGCGGAAGTCGGCTCGTCGAACAACATGATCTCCGGTTCGAGGGCCAACGCACGGGCAATCGCAATCCGTTGCTGCTGCCCGCCTGAACAACGGGCGGGATACTGGCTCGCCTTGTCTGCAAGGCCAACACGCGCCAGAAGTTCTATCGACCTGGCGTCGGCGTCCTTCCTGGAGCGTCCCATGGTGCGCTCCTGCGCAAGACTGACGTTGCGCAACACGGAAAGGTGGGGAAACAGATTGAAGGACTGGAACACCATGCCGATCTTCCGGCGCAATGCGACGAGGTCGCGCCGCGCAGGCGGGCGTCCTGCATCGATCGTTACGCCGCCGATTGTTACCCTGCCTTCGTTGGGCGGCTCGAGTTGATTGATACACCGAAGCAACGTGCTTTTTCCTGAGCCGCTGGGACCAATGATCGCGATGACCTCCCCCACTTGCATCTGGAAGGTAATGTTCTCGAGCACCCGATGCGTGCCATATGTCTTGCTCACCGATTCAACGCAAAGTATCGGCTCGCAAGCAGGCCCCGCACGTTGCGATGCGGCGGGCTCGGACTCCAGGAAAGAGGAAGCGATACTATTCATGGAACTCACTCCGTGAACTTCTTGCCAAGCCGGTTTCGGCGCGCCCGGCACGCACCCGCGCCTGCCAAGGCTACCTCGGACCGCCGCTCGTTCAGTCGATTTGACTAAGCCAAAAAGCGGACCTCAAGTGATGCTTTCGAATCATGTAGTGCGGAAATCGAATCAACTTCCTGCGACCCGCATTTACCTCATTCGCTTCACCATTCATGGCGAAACTGCATTAACTTGTTCAGGACCTGATCGAGAAGCGCACGCTCTGACGAACTCAATCCGCTCAGCATGGTGGATTGCCGATCAATAGCAATGGGAAGCACGCGTTCATAAAGCTTCCGTCCGCTTTCGGTCAGGATGAGCGAGCTCTCACGCCGATCTAGCGGGTTAATCTTGCGCCGGATCATCTTCCTTTCGCTCAGTCGCGTGACAGCGCGGCTGATGCTGTTTTTCGGACGGCCGGTTACCTCACAAATTGTCTTGGCGGCCATCGGACCGTGGGAACTCAGGCAACTGAGCACGTTAAACTCGTCGCGGCCGACATCGAAGTCACGGCTCATCGCTGAAAAGCACGGCTCGGTGTAGTAGTTCGACCAGAGCGTGAAACGCCATGCGTCGCTGATCGGTCCCTTCGTGACGACCGAAGCGAACACGTCGTGTGCGTAAGCGGCGCCGTCGGATGCCTTTGGCTCTGTCTGCGGATCCGTTACCTGCGCATCTTCAACCGTACTAACCATGTCTGTTCATCCTCGAATTCGACACTATCAATGTGGAGATTCGGACAGCCATTCCGCCACCATCAAATCCAGATGCCCGCCGCCGCCGTTCTTGAAGAGGGTAATTTCCTGCGGGTTGCGTCGCCCGGGAATCTTCTTCCTGCACAGGTCGAACAAGTCTCCCCGGATAGTCGACATATCCAGAATCCCGCTCTTTAACGGTTGAAAGATGTCGCCGCAATGCTCAGCCGTGAGCTTCCTATGGTCGACAAAAACACTTGATCGAAGAATCGCGGCGTCGTTGGTCTCGCGCATGTCGGGCGTGAAGCCACCGACGAGATCGACATGGCAGCCTTGTTTCAGCCACTTCCCGTCAAGCACCGGCGTGGACGACGACGTCAGGCACACCACAATGTCCGCGCCCGCGACACTCGCCTCGAGATCATTCGACACATGAAAATTGACGGGCAGAAACCGCTCTTCCACCAACTGCTCCGCCCTACTACGATTCCGGTTCCACACGTCAATCCGTTCGATGCTCGGGCAAACCGCATGCAGGTAGGTCAGATGAGTCCGCGCCTGAGCACCCGCGCCGAGCACGACCAGTTTCGTCGGCTTGAGCGGGGCGAGATAGCGCGCCGCAAGCGCGGAATCAGCCGCGGTCTTGCACCGGGTAAAACTCTCGCCCACGATAAAGGACCTGAAGTGCCCATCTAACCGGTCGACCAGTGCAAACGCGGAATGAACCGTAGGTGCGGGCGCGCTCAATTGACCGTTGTCCGGAGAGATCGAAACGATTTTCGCGCCCATCGATCCGTCCGCCCGCGCACCCGCCCAAATGAGCATCTCAGCGCCGGGCCGCTCGACTCTCGATACCGGCGTATAAAGCCGGCCTATGGTTTCGTAGTCTTCCAGGTGTTTCTTTTCCAATGCATCGATCAATGCAATAGGCGAAAGCCGTTCCAGCACCGCGTCGGAATCAATCACTCGAGGAAGGGCTTGTGTCATTGTGGTGTCGCTTCGCATATCGGTTAGACGCAGCTATGAGTATCGGTGGCTCAAGAGCGGACTCTGAGACAGAACGATCGCACCGTTCGCGGTAATCAGGACCTGCTCCTCAAGCTTGACGCCCTCCTTGCCTCCCTGCTCGCCGATATAACTCTCCACCGACACGACCATGTTTTCCTGGAAGGTTCCGTCGTACCCCCAGGCGTCGAAGTCGACGGCATAAGCGACACTCGGAAATTCATCCACCAGCCCGACACCGTGAAGCATCATCATGTATCGGTTATGTACGTAGCGCTCGGGAACCGGCCAGCATTGTTCGGCGAATTCACGAAACGACAGCCCCGCGCGAAGCAGACCCACGTTGTGCATGATCTGGTCCTCTGCGAAGCCGAGGAGATTTCCCTGACTTGCGGACATCGCGCGGCCTGGACACACAAAACTTCGGGAGATATCGGACAGGTAGCCTCCGGGCCCGACCATATCGGTATCGAAGCACACCATGTCTCCTGCCTCGATCACCCGGTTCGTTGCATCCTGGAACCACGGATTCGTGCGCGGACCTGAATTCAGCAAACGGCTTTCGGCCCACTCCCCTCCATGCGCAATGTTCGTCTCGTGCAGGATGCTCCATAACTGATTCTCGGTCACCCCGGGACGAAGCGATTCAAACATGCGCGATATGCCCAGATCACACACGGCCATCGACACCTCGTGCTGCGCGATTTCCTCCGGCGACTTGATCAGCCGCGCTTGTTCGGTGAGCGGCTGCGCGTCGAACAATTCAATGCCATGCGCCTTGAGGCGGTCTGCTCCCCAGGGATCACAGCGATCGACCGCAAGCCGGCGGTTACCCGCGCCGTAGGTTGCCACCAAGTCGGCAATTTCCCTCGCCCATAACGTGGCTTTTTCTTCGACTCTCGGGCCGGCAAGAAAGTACAGCCACGGAATCGCCGGACGTATCTCGTCGATGGTCTCAATGCCTTCGCTGTTGTGGCGGCTGCTAACGAAGTCAAACAGGATGACCGGCCCGTCGGTCGCGATATAGACATAACGACTCGGGGAATGCATGACCCAGAGCCCGAGATTGTTCGTGTCAGTGGCGTAGCGGATGTTCAGCGGATCCGCCAGCAGGATTCCGCCGTAGTCATGCAAGCGCAGTTGCGCACGAATTCTCTCGAGACGATATGCACGCAGCGAGCGCCGGTCGATGCTCTCGACTCTTTCAATCAGCGACCGGTCGACAGGCGCCATCTGGTGACCCTTGACCACCTGATCTTCACGATACTCCCGGCCATCGCGAGGTCGCTGCAGGGTCAGGCCGGAAAGGCGCGCGTCACGATCCATGGTTACGTCCATCCATTTTCGAAGGTCCGCGGCTTGTATGAATTCGTCGAATGCCCAGGGCATACAAAGGAACCATCACCCTATTCAACCTGCTATCCGACCACCGACAATTTCAGATTAGTCCCACGTGGAACCATATGTCAAGGTATCAAAAACGCTGATTTTGCGCGGATCGTATAGGCACGTTTTGAAGCGCTTGCCTAATAAATTGATGCGCCCGGAGGCTTATGGATAGCCTTACGAAAACCATAGTTATTAGTTATCCAAATTACTAAAAATAGCAATGCGAGCTTTGATGAAACTGTCACCGCCCTACAGATCCTTGACCAAACGAAGCGCATCGTAGATTGCCGCATGCGTGTTGCGCGCGGACACCGCATCGCCTATACGGAAAAGCTGGAACGTGCCTTCCGGGTTGGACTTGCGTGACTGTTTCGTCCCACCAATCAGATCATCGTAGTCCAGCGCACCGAGGTTGCTCGACAGGGGCTTCAGTTCAAAATACAGATCATCCATTGGAATGGTTCCGTGATTCACCACGACCTGGTCATGACGCTGCTCGTTGCGGATACCGCCGTAGTCGCTGCCCACCACCGCGACAAGCCCGTTATCGTCGCGATGCACCGCAACGAGCCGATAGGTCACCGTGAACTTCACGTCCAGCTTCTGCAGCGATCGCATATAGGGCACGAGGTTCATGCTCATCACTTCGGGCGAGAACGAGCGGTCCGGCGTCATGATCTCGACCTTCCCTCCGGCTTGCGCGATGACCTCGGCTGCCTGCAGCGCTGCGTGGTCGCCCGCGTCGTCGAAGATCAGGACGTTCGAACCCGGCTTGACGTCGCCGGAGATGATGTCCCATGTCGATACAACCAGCTCGTTCCCTTCACGCAAAACGTCGGTGCGGGGCATTCCCCCTGTTGCCACGATCACCACGTCAGGGTCTTCGGCTTGCACTGTCGCAAGTTCGGCCCATGTATTGAACTTGAACTTCACACCAAGCCGCTCGCATTGAGACATCCGCCAATCGATGATGCCAAGCATCTCCTTGCGCCGCACGTTCTGCGCGGTCAGGCGGATCTGGCCGCCAGGGTGGTTCGTGGCTTCGAGCACGACGACCTCGTGTCCTCGCTCACCGGCCACGCGGGCTGCTTCCAGTCCCGCCGGGCCCGCCCCGACAATCACCACTTTGCGCCTGGTTGGCGCACGCGCAATGTCGTGCGGCATCGTGGTTTCGCGGCCTGTGGCTGCATTGTGAATACAGTACGCCGCGCCACCTTGATAGATACGGTCGAGACAATAGTTCGCGCCCACGCACGGCCGGATATCGTCTTCCCGGCGCTCGATGATCTTGCGAACAATGTGCGGGTCTGTCATGTGCGCGCGCGTCATGCCGACCATGTCGATCTTGCCTGACTCGATAGCGTGCCGCGCCGTCGGCACGTCCTGGATTCGCGCTGCGTGAAAGGTAGGGAACTCAGTCGCTTTGCGAATTTCCCCGGCGAAGTCCAGATGGGGAGCGCTTTTCATGCCCTGGATGGGGATGATGTCGGTCAATCCGGCATCGGTTTCCAGATGACCGCGGATCACGTTGAGGAAATCAACGAGACCGCTATCTTTCAGCTTCTTCGATATGTACAGCCCGTCCTCTTTCGTGAGGCCGCCTTCAATCATCTCGTCGGCGGTGTATCGGATACCGAGCAGGAAGTCCGGACCGACGCGTTTGCGCATCGCCGTCAGGACGTCGAACGTGAACTTCATGCGGTTGTCGAGCGAACCGCCGTAGGGCGCATCGAGCGTATTCGTGAGCGGCGACCAGAACTGATCCATCAAGTGTCCGTAGGCTTCCAGCTCGAGCCCGTCAAGACCGGCCGCCTTCATTCGCTCTGCGGCGTCCGCATAGTCCTTGATGATGCGTTCGATGTCCCAATCCTCCAGCTTCTTCGGAAAGGCGCGATGCGCGGGCTCCCGATTGTGCGAGGGAGACACCGCCGGCAGCCAGTCGCCCTTGTCCCAGCGCGTTCGACGCCCGAGGTGCGTCAACTGGATCATCACCGCCGCGCCGTGCTCGTGGCACTCGTCGGCGAGATCCTTCATCCAGTGCACGACCTCATCCTTGTAAGCAAGGACGTTGTTGAACACCGGCGGGCTGTCCTTCGATACCGCCGCCGACCCGGCGGTCATTGTGAGCGCGATGCCCGCCTTGGCGCGCTCGACGTGATACGCGCGGTACTGCTCCTTCGGCATGCCGTCCTCCGCGTACGCCGGCTCGTGCGACGTAGTCATGATGCGGTTACGGAACGTCAGGTGTTTGATGGTGTAAGGCTGAAGGAGCGGGTCGCTTGACGACATGGCGTGGCCTTTGACGATTTCGTTGGGGGACGCAATGAAGATTATTCACTCTGTACACCTGTGTCAAGTATCTCGACTACAATGAACATTGCGATGCTGAACCGATCAGTGGCGTGGGGTTGCGCTGCGGGATAAAGGCGAAAGACGGAGGAAAGCACTTTGACCGATGCCGGTCCGGACGCCAGAATATCGTCGCCTTTCCTGATGGACTGCCGCTCTTCAAACCGGCGCTTACGATTGCTTTAAGGAATCTTTTACCTATGGATCAACCGACTGCGGATGCGGGACGAGGGTCATCGGAAGCGTGGCTCGAGGTCGCTTACGAAAGCCTGCGCGATGCCGGCGTCGAGTCCGTGCGCATCCTTCCGTTGGCCAAGAAGCTGAATCTGTCGAGGACGAGCTTCTACTGGTTTTTCAAGGACCGCGAGGAGCTGTTGGCCGCGTTACTTGAGCGCTGGCGCGCCAAAAACACCGGCAACTGGGTCAAGCAGACCGAGGCCTACGCCGAAACAATCTGCGAGGCGGTTCTGAACGTGTTTGATTGCTGGCTCGATGACCGGATCTTCGATTCACGGTTTGAAGCCGCTATCCGGAGCTGGGCGCTGCAGTCGCCTGAGATTGCTGCCGAGATCCAGGTGGCGGACCAACTTCGCATAGCTGCGCTCACGCAGTTGTTCGAGCGTTACGAATATGAACCCATCTCCGCCGATGTGCGCGCGAGAGCAATCTACCTGACGCAGATGGGCTACATTTCGATGAAAAGCGAAGAGGCGCTATCGGTGCGCATGATGCGTATCGCTGAGTACGTCGAGGTCTTTACGGGTCAACGGCCAGAGGAGCGTGAACTCGATCGGTTTTTCATGCGGCATCACTATCAGGCGGCTTGATCGCCTCTGCTTTCCCTCCCCTTTTGATCGATTTCTTGCACGGCCATTGACAGCTTCGAATCGTTCGCTAAAATAGCAGTCTTAGTTGTAGCAGTTGGCCCAGGTGGCGGAATTGGTAGACGCACATGGTTCAGGTCCATGCGCCGCAAGGTGTGGAGGTTCGAGTCCTCTCTTGGGCACCAACAGATAGTTCGAAGAAGTAAGAGAAACCCCGTAAAGCCTTGAGCCTGCGGGGTTTTTTGTTTTTGGGCGAGCGAAGGTTTTCCCGTAACTTCCGGCGGTTTTGCGTACGTATGCCAGCTTCAGGGCAACGCCAAAACCAGGCCGAAGCCCTACCGCCTCTCGGACAGCCAGGGCCTTTTCTTGGCGCATACGTCCGAACGGCGCAAAGACTTGGCTGCTCCGATATCGCCGGCCCGGCACCGGGAAAGAAAACTTCCTGATCCTTGGCCCCTACCCCGACATCAGGCTGATCGAAGCGCGGCGGCGCGCCGCCACCGCTCGCGATCTTGTACGCGAGGACGTCGATCCGCTCGAACAACGGCGTGCCGATGTTGCCGCGCGAACGCGCGCTGCCAACGCATGGCTCGAATTCAAGTGCAAAGAATGAGCGGGTGAAACTTACCGCAAAACCGAATTTGTGCTGCTCGAGTATCTGACGCCGGCGTTACGTAACGAATCGATCTCAATGTTGTCCACTGCGCAGGTCAAGCCCGTTCTCGAGACGATCGCGGTGAAAGCACTCCACCTCGCATCGAAGGCGCGTTGGTATGTTGGCGGTATCGTCAGTTATCCGAACAGTTTGGTTGCCCGACATCGTTGTCTAAAAGGCATGGAAGCTGGCGCCGAGATGTGCACACTCGACGAGGCTGCCCCGTATTTTGTGTAAATGGGTTTTCGATTAACCACGCGCCCTCAACGCCCTGCTCGGGAGCTGAAAGACGTTCACGACTGTGGGTCCTCGATGGCTCACCATTTCTTTGCCCTGGTCGAGGACGAAGCTTCGTCTACACGACCTGTGCTCCGCAGCAACCGCGCAACCCTTAGCAGACTTCCTCGGTCTGACGCACGCGCGGCAGCATACGGTCGAACTCGCGCTTGACGATGCCATAGCATTCGCACGCACGGG
>NZ_JNFG01000002.1 GCF_000729995.1 Caballeronia sordidicola
TTGTAGTGTCTTTGCCTTGGACTTTCACCAGCATCACAAAGCGCGATTGGCGTTCAACCAGGGTCGCAATATGCGAGTTGTTCGAGCCCGATATCAAGTCACCTTCCCAGTGCCCGGGAACCGCTCGATCTTCCACTTCGGCGGGACGTTCGCTGATTGATACAGCATCGATGATCGCCCCTCGGTTTTGTCCGCTGCCCGTGGCTTTTTTAATGTGTGAAACCCTCTTTCTCCGAACACGGATACCCACACGCTTCGCCACCAGTGACTGAACCTGCCCAAGGTTCACCCCGCGCTATCCGCGTAAAACCATCCACCAAATTTGTACGCACGGTGAAGTCCTGAACCCGTCCCGCCGCGAGCGAAAATAATGTCTCAGTGCAGCGCTACCCGCTTTTCATCGATTGCGAAGCCCGGCGCTTCAAGCTCCTGTGTTCGCGTCCTGCGATATGCACCCGGTTGCTCACCGGTCACGCGCTTGAACGCCTGCGCGAACGCGGACTCGGATTGATATCCGACCTGTTCCGCCGCGTCCGGCGTCGTGGTGCCATTACGAAGCATTGCTGCCGCCACTTTCATCCGCACCAGCGTCACGAACTGCGCAGGGGGCTGGCCACAGGCCTCTACAAACTGCTTGCAGAAACGGGCACGCGACATGTGCACGAAATCCGCCATTCTGTCGGTCGTCCAGCGCTCAGCAGGGGTATCGATGATCGCAGTAATCAACGGCGCAAATTCCGCACGGCGCATCAATGACCAAAGACCAGGCGCAATATCGTCGCGCGCCGCGACGGAACGCAGCGCGTAGAAAAACAACAACTCGGTCAGGCGCGCAATCAACGGCGAGGGTGCATCAGGATGTTGCCGCGCCTCAGCACGGATCAAGTCGAACACGGCGCGAGGACCGTCAAGCGCCGCAGTGTCATGGCGGGCGACGATGTGATCGGGGATGAGTCCGAGCAGTTGGTCGTCGAGACCCGAGCGGAATTCAAAGAATCCACATGCGAGTCCCAAACTCTCTTGCACTGAGCTTCCATCGGACGAAAGCGCCTCCATCGCACCCACACGCTGGCTCTCCTGACCAACCGGTGGCGCCACGGGCAGCGGCGAGAGGCAATGCGGCATGTCGTGCAGCAGGAACACGGCGTCGCCCTGCGTCAGGTGCACGCTCGTCGCATTGCGTCCCGCTTTGGCGGGTAGATGCAGCCAGCATTCGCCATACAACACGACATGGAAACTCGCCCGCTGATGGCCGGCCGTCGACGCCTGCCAACTTCCACAATACTGGCCGACATGGAACAGCGTGCTTTTGAGTTCGAGACCGGCAAGCAGCCAGTCGGCAATTTTTTCGGCGTGAAGGGGCATGACGGGGTCGGCATAGTTCAGCGGTCAATCGCTATACGTACCCGTCCTGCCGGAACAATGCAAAGAACTTGTTGTTGGAACCTTATTCCGTTTTGACGTGTTTCCTTTGATCGACCGCGGCCGACGCCTGCCCGCTTATCCAACCGGTTCGCCTAGATTGAGCATCAGACGATTGGCCCACGCGAAGATGGCAATGGAATGAATCAGGTCGAGGATCTCGTCGTCGCTCAAACCCACATCGCGCAGCGCCCGCAACTGTGCCGGCTCAACCTGGCCCGGCGTGAGCGTCAGGTCGATCGACGCCAGCACGATCGCCTTCTCCCGCGGCGATGTTCCAGCGGTAGCCGGATCATTGAAAACCTGCTCGATCACGTCGTCGCGTTTCGCCAGCTGCTCGAAACGCTGTGCATGCACGGACGCGCAATACACACAGCCATTGATCCGCGAGACGGCCGTCGATGCCAGTTCCCGCTCCGCACGCGGCAAGCCGCCCGGTGCATACATGATCGCGTTGAAAGCCGCCGAGCGCTGCCGCAAGATCTCCGGCTGATGCACAAGGAACAGGTAATAGTCGGATTCTTTCGCTTTCGGATGGCTCTCTTCAAGCACGGTTATCTGTTCAGGCGAGGCATCGGCGAGTTCTACCACATCGAGCCACGCGTCCCACCCCAGCACGCGATTCGTGAAGCCATGCGCTTCAATGACCCGGCTCATGCTGCCTCCGTTGCATTCAAGACCTGCAGCGCGCGCAAACCGGCCGTCAGGCGAATTTGATAAGAAAGAAACGCGATCAACTGCGCGAGCGCGACCACGGCGGGCGTCGGAATGCCGGCGGCGGGAAGGCGTTCCAGCGCGGCCTTATCGCCGTCTATGGGGGCTTCGATCAGCGTGCGCGTGAACGCAAGCATTGCACGCAAGCGGGGCTCCTGAGCGTCGATCGAACCCAGCGCGATCTGGTCGATCACGGCACGGTCCGCATCGATCGAAGCAAGCCGCTCCGCATAATGAGTCGCTAACGCAGGGGCATTCGACAACGTGCAGGCATACAAGGCCACAAGCAAGCGGTCGCTCAGCGACAAATCGGGCAGTGCCGGATCGAACAACGCTTCGTAGCTGCGTTGTGTCGCCGCGGCGACCTTGTCGCGTTTATGTCGTGTTACATAGGTCGCTGAACCGGGCGTGAGACCTGCTATCCGGTCGACAATGTCGGTGCTGAGATCGTAGGTGTCTGTCATGAATGCTCCTGCCTGAAGTTGTTGCCAGCGTTTTTTGATGCACGGGAACCGACAGCCGCGTCGAGAAAAGCCAGCACTTCGCGCCACGATGATTCATCGGCGCGTGCGTTCGCAGCGGGTTCACCGCCGCCGGTGCTGATACGTCCGGAAACGGGATGCGCATACACGAGTTGCGTGGTCGGCACGTACGGAAAAACAATCGCGTGGCCGGCGTTATCGAAGTCGAGATGGCGCACCGGATACGCATGCTTCTCCCGCTCAAGCCGCTCCACGACCATGCGTGAGTAGTCGGAGGACGGCCACGAACCGTCGTCGGTAGCGGAGAGCAGCAGCACCGGCCCATCGGTATTCTCGACGCGAATCCGTGCTCGCTCCACCGCGTCCTTATCGAGTAACGCCGTTCGAATTGCGCGTTCGTGACGATGCGGCGGTGGCCCATCGTCGAAGGGTTTCCAGCTAGCCGTGCGGTTGTTTTCCCACAGGTGCGGCAGGGGCTTGCCGTCGAGCAGCCAGGTCGGACCTTCGCGACCGGTCGCCGGGTCGGCCGCATTCTGCGCACTGTGAACGACCGCGCCCGGCACATAACCGATCACCGCCTTGATGCGATCCGGATACGTTGCGCCGAGCAGCAACGCGAGTTCGCCACCGCGCGATTGTCCGCTTACGGCAATGAAGCCGAACGCCGGTTGCAACTCGCGTGCGATCCAGTCGAGCGCGCGGCGAAAGTATTCGAGCGGCGTATTGGAGATGTAGTCGGACAGCCCCGGCGTCTTGAAGTAACCAAGCGCGAGGGCGGTATATCCACGCGATGCGTAGAGCGCACCGCGCGGTTCATTGATGCCGCCACCCGATCCGTTGAGCACGAGGACGACGGGATGCGGTCCGGGTGACGCGGGCAGGAACAACGTGCCGACACAGCCGTCGACGCGCATGTCCTTGCGCTGCACGCCGGGCGCCATCAGGCGCTGGATCAGCAGGGTAGCGCTCAGCACCTGCCCACGTTCATCAATGACTTCGATGCAGGTCGACAACGATTTAGCGACATCAGCGGGAAACACCTCGCGTTTGCCCGCTTCGACGGGAACCTGCGACCAGATGAGTCCCATCGCCGATACACCGCCGTAATCGCCTTCGACAGGCGCATCGCGGGAAAGGTCGATGACGCCTTGGTCATCGGCACGAAAAACTGCGCGACTTGTCCAGACCGTGCCGGCGCCACGAACCGTCTGTGTGCGAAGGGTCAACAATGCGCCCGCGCGCGCACCCGTCACCGCGATGCGTCGCGCGACGTCGATCAGATCATCGCCCGGTGTAGCCGTGATGTCGATCATGATGACCTCAATTGCCGCTGCGCGTAACCATCATCGCGGTCGTCCGGTCACTGACTGCCGGGCTCACCTTCAAGCCTTTCTTCGCGGCCCAGATGTTCTCGTAGTGAAACAGCGGAATGATGCCCACGTCGTCGCTCACCACCTTCACCGACTGTCGCAGGATGGCTTCGCGCTTCGCGGTGTCGAACTCGGCCGTGGCGGCGTCAAGTGCATGATCGACCGCCGGGCTGCTATAGCGGCCCCAGTTCGACGCGCCAATGCCCGTCTTCGGATCAACTGTGCCGAGAATGTTGACGAGCGCATAGCTTGCTTCGCCCGTGCCGTTACCCCACGCAATCATGCTCACCGCAAACTCGTTCTTGTTCGCGCGGCTGGCGTATACGGCCCACGGCATGACCTCGACCTTCGTCTTCACGCCAATGCGCGTCCAGAATTGTGCCACGGCCTGCGCCGTTTCAGGCGCTTGCGGATAACGATCGTTAGGCACGCTCAGCGTCAACTGGAAGCCGTCCGGAAAACCCGCCTCGGCCAGCAGTTTCTTCGCCTGGACCGGGTCGTTGGGGATGTCCTTCACGTCCGGGTTATATCCGAAGGTCTTGGCCGGCATCCACTGGTTGGCGACCGTGGCCGCCCCTTGCAGGATGCGGTCGGTGATGGCGGGACGATTGATCGCCAGCGACAACGCGCGGCGCACGCGCACATCGAGTAGCGGGTTCTTCGCCAACGGCTTGCCGGCGTTATCGGTAATGTACGGGCTTGGGCCTTCACGGAAACTCGGCTGAAGTATCAGCACACGGAGGCCCGGATATGCGAACACGGATACCTTCGTCGACTGCTTGAGACGCGGCAGGTCGGAGACGGAGACCTTGTCGATCATATCCACGTCGCCCGATAACAGCGCCGCCGTGCGTGCCGCCGCGTTGCTCACGTAGCGGTAGTTCACCTTGTCCCAGATCGGTTTGGCGCCCCAGTAAGCGTCGTTACGCGTCATCACCACCCGGTCGCCCGGCGTGTACGAAACGAACTTGTACGGCCCGGAGCCGACCATCGCGCGGCCGGAGTTGTAGTCCTCAGTCGTCGATTTCTCTCCCACATGCTTGCTCACAATGTGAACGGACGTCAGGTTGAGTGGCAGGTCCGGTGTCGGCGAACTGGTCTTGATGATCAGTGTGTACGGATCAGGCGCAGTGACGGATGCGATGGTCCGCAGATACCCCGCGAAGGTGGCAATGGTCCCCGGCACATTACGAGCGCGCTGATACGAATAGATTACGTCGTCCGCGGTGAACGGCGTGCCGTCCTGCCACTTGACGTCGTGGCGTAGCTTGAATTCCCACGTGTCGTTGCCGGTCGACTTCCAGCTTGTCGCGAGGCCCGGCGAGAGGACATTGTTGTGATTCTCGACCAGAAGATCCCAGAAGTGCAGGTCGACGGAGCGGTCACCCGCGTAGTTGTTCAGTTGCGGATCGAGTGACGAGAGCGGATCGGCGAACGCAATGTTCAGCGTTTGCGCCGACGCGCCGGAGCTGAACAACGCCGCGCTGGCGAGCGCGGCGGTCAGCGTGGAAAGGATCAGGCGTTTCACGATGCAATTCCTTTTTATTAAGTGTGTTCTGGATTGAAATTTAGTGAGCGTCGTTCAGGTGACACGCGCTGACATGCTCGATGGCAATGCCGCGTAAGCGCGGCACCTCGGTCTTGCAACGCGGCATGGCGTGCGGGCAGCGCGGATGAAAGTGGCAACCCGACGGCGGTGCAAGCGGGCTCGGCATCTCGCCGCGAATGGCGGTGAAGTGCTTCTTGCGTGCATCTATACGGGGAATTTCCGCCAGCAAGGTCTGCGTGTAAGGATGGTTCGGATGCCGGAATATTTCTTCAACGGGCGCGCTCTCCACCACCCGCCCGAGATACATGATCACTACGCGATCAGACAACTGTTCGACAACGCCTAGGTCGTGGCTGATGAACAAGTACGTGAGATTTAGCTGCTCGCGCAGGTCCATGAAGAGATTCAGGATCTGCGCTTGTATCGATACATCGAGGGCGGCGACTGCTTCATCGCAGACGAGCATGGACGGGTTGACGGCGAGCGCTCGCGCAATACCGATGCGCTGCCGCTGACCGCCGCTGAACTCATGCGGGTAGCGGTCGGCTAGCGACGGATCGAGGCCCGCGCGCTTTAACTGCGCCGCCACGTAGGCGTCGAGATCGCTGCGCTCGACCATGCCATGAACGAGCGGTGCTTCGCCGACGATATCGCGAATACGGCGTCTAGGATTGAGGCTCGAATACGGATCCTGGAAAATCATCTGGATTGCCAGCCGGGCGGCGCGCAGCGCGGCCGGCGACATGGCCGCGCGGTCCTGGCCGTCCACCAGCACATCGCCTTCTGTCGGCGCGATGAGGCCGGAAACAATACGTCCGAGCGTCGACTTTCCGCAGCCCGATTCACCGACCAGCCCGACCACTTCGCCCGGCATGATCGCGAGATCGACATGTTCGACTGCTCGCGTGACCGCTTGCGCCGCGAGCACGTTTCGCTCGCGCAGCCAGCGTGTCGCGGCGTTCTCATCGCGTTCACCGAAGCGCTGGCTGACCCCGCGCAGTTCAATGAGCGCGCGTGCATTGATCTCGCTCATGCGGTTGTCTCCGTGCGGACGTCGGTTTGCCTGCCGGGATGAAAACAACGCACCAGATGCGTGCCGTGCTCGGACGCTTGCGCGGCCGGAGAGGGTCCAAGCACCGGGGGCGTCGAGCAGAGCGACGTGGCTCGTGTGCAACGCGCGGCGAACGCACAGCCCGGCGGCAACGAGCGCAGATCGGGCGTGATGCCTGCAATCTGCGTGAGCCTTTTGCCGCGCGTGTTGAGGCTCGGCAAGCTGTCGATCAGACCCGCCGTGTACGGATGCTGCGGACGGTCGAGCACCGCATCCACGGTGCCCTGTTCAACGATCCGGCCCGCATACATTACGGCGATGTCGTCGGCGAGGCCTGCTACTACGGACAAGTCATGCGTGATCCAGATCAGCGAGGTGCCTTGCGTACGTACGAGCGTTTGCACTTCGGACAGGATCTGCGCCTGGATGGTGACATCGAGCGCGGTCGTGGGTTCATCGGCGATGATCAGGTCTGGCTTGTGCAACATCGCAATCGCAATTGCCACACGCTGGCGCATACCGCCTGATAACTGGTGCGGATACGCGCGCAGCCGTTCGCCGGGACTGGCAATGCCCATGGCCGCCAGCGCTTCGCTCGCCTGTTCGCGCGCGGCGCTGCGGCTGACGTCGCGATGCGCGCGCACGGCTTCGATCATCTGCGCGTCCACGCGCTGCACCGGATTGAGCGTGGACATCGGGTCCTGGAACACCATCGCGATACGGCTGCCGCGCAGGCGCCGCATCTCCGCTTCGGGCAAGCCGACAAGGTTCTTGCCCTTGAACAATATCTCGCCGCCGACCACGCGGCCGGGGGCATCGATGAGTCCCATGATCGAGAAGCCGGTCACGGATTTCCCCGATCCCGATTCGCCGACCAAACCCAGCACGCGACCACGCGCGAGCGTGAGCGAGACGTCTTCAACAGCGGGTAGTTCGCCTTCGCGTGTGAAGAAGCGCGTGCGCAAATGGCGGACTTCGAGCGTGTTGTCCGCGGTATGGAAATCATGGAAGGCAGCGTCGCTCATTTCACGAACCTCGGATTGAGCAATTCGCGCAGACGGTCGCCGACCATGTTGATCGATACCAGCATGGCCAGCAGCGCAAGGCCCGGATAGACGCTGGTCCAGTATTCGCCTGAGAGCATGGTCTGGTAACCGTTGGCAATCAGCAGCCCGAGGGATGGCTCGGTGATCGGCACGCCGAGGCCCAGGAACGACAGCGTTGCTTCCAGCGTGATCGCGCGCGCGACCTGCAGCGTGCCGACCACGATCAGCGGCGGCAGGCAGTTCGGCAGGATGTGAACGAGCACGATGCGCCAGTTGGGAATCGCGAGACTGCGCGCGGCTTCAACATATTCGCGCCGCGCTTCAACCAATGCTTGCGCTCGCGCAGTGCGTGCGTAATACGCCCATTCGATCAGCACCAGCGTGAGCACCACGTTCGTCACGCTCTTGCCCAGGAACGCGAGCAGCATCATGGCGACGAGGATGGACGGGAAGGCAAGCAGCAAGTCCACGAGCCGCATGATGAGGCTGTCGACCTTGCCGCCGGCATACGCCGCGACCAAGCCGAACACGGTGCCGACCACGCCCGCGATCACCGCCGAGCCGAGACCTACCGACAGGCTTAAGCGCAGGCCGTAGAGCATCGCGGAGTAAAGGTCGCGGCCCTGGCCGTCGGTGCCAAGCCAGTACGCATGCGTGCCGGCGCCGTTCATCGAACCGGGGGGGAGGCGGGCATCGAGGACATCGAGTTGCAACAGGTCATAGGGATTTTGCGGCGTGATCAGTGGCGCAAATATGGCTGCGAGCACTAACAGGATCGCGACGATCAACGCGGCCATCGCCGCGGGCGAGCGGCCAAAGTCAGCGACGAGCTGACGCCACGGCGACTGACGGCGTTTAAGCGCGCCGCGCACGGGCTGTTCTGTTTTGGGAGCCAGCGGAGTCGTGCTCATCGCGCACCCTCCAGCCGCACGCGCGGATCAAGGAACTTGTAGAGGATATCGACGAACAGGTTCAGCGAGACGAACATGCAGACGACCACGATCAGGTACGAAAGGATCACCGGACGATCGAGTGCGTTGATGCTGTCGAGTATCAGCTTGCCGGCGCCCGGCCATGAGAACACGGTCTCGGTCACGACCGCGAATGCGATGGTCGAACCGAACTCCAGGCCGATCACCGTGACAAGCGGAATCAGCGTATTGCGCAGGATATGAACGAGCACCACGCGCGTGGGCGACAAACCCTTGGCACGAGCGAAACGTACGTGTTCCATCGGCATCACTTCACGCACGCCGGCACTCGTCAGGCGCAAGACAAGCGACACCTTGAATAGCGACAGGTTCAGCGCGGGCAGGATCAGGTGGCGCAGGCCGTCGAGCGTGAGCCACGACCACTGCACGCCGAACAGGCTCGCAGTCGCGCCGCGGCCGCTAGCGGGCAGCCAGCCGAGCTTCACGCTGAACAACATGATGAGCATCAGGCCGACCCAGAATGTCGGCAGCGAGAAGCCGACAATACTGCCCGTCATCAGCATCTTGGAGAGCGGATTGCGCGGATGCAGCCCAGCGAAAAGCCCAAGCGGAATACCAATCACCAGCGCCAGCAGCAGCGCCGAAACAGCGAGTTCGAGGGTCGCGGGAAGGCGTTGCAGGATCAGGCGGATTGCGGGCTCGTTATAAACGAAACTGTTGCCAAGATCGCCATGCATGGCGCCGGCGAGGAACGCCAGGTACTGTTTCCAAAGCGGCTGGTCGAGGCCGAGTTGAGCGATGATGCGCGCCCGGTCGACCTGATCCACATCCTGCCCGATGAGAATATCAATCGGATTGCCGATCGCATGCAGGCCGATGAACACGATCAGCGTCATCAGCAGCACGACGAACGCCGCCTGCATGATTCGGCGAATGAGCCAGCCGCTCATTGGTCCTCCGCGTACTGTGGCGGTGCTTCGGCCGGTTGCCATTCATCGCCGTAGAGTTCGGGTTCGGCGTACGCTTCCAGCGCTGCGTAATGCTGCTCAACGTCCTCGCTATACAGCAGGCTTGCTAAACCTTGCGCCAGCCGTTTTGCGCCTGTACTGATCGCGGGAATGTCGCCGGAGACGGCGCCTTGCGAGAGCGACGCCGGATAGCAGAAGCAGTGGATGCGCGACAAGCCAGGGCAATCGCCGGGGGACTTTTCGAGGAATTCGAACGCGGGTCCGACATCGGGCGAGTCGGACAGTTCGGCGTCTTCATCGCCGGTTGGCGGCGTGTAGCGGTCGGCCCACGTGCGGATAAACGGCGCAAAGGCGGCGAACTCCGGGCGCGCGGACCAGTCGACCTTGAAGCCCGTGGAGACCACGAGGAAGTCCGCCGCGAAGGTGCCTTTGGGTGTTTGGATCGAGAGACCGTTCTCCGTGTTTTCAACCGATAACACTGGGCATCCAAGGTTAAAACGTGCATTCGGATGACGCGATACCCGCAGCGTACTGCCACGCGGCGGGGGTACCTGCACGGTATTGATGTAGTGGCGTATCTTCCATTTCCACTCATCAGGCAATGTTTGGTGGCCGTGAGTTAGTCCCGGATTACCGGCTCCCTTGCCCTTGTTGACGCGCGGAAGATCTGAACGCCTGATCAGCAGATCGACGCTGGCGGCGCCGGCTTCGAGGGCCGTGGCCGCGCTGTCCATGGCAGACGAACCGCCGCCGACCACAGCCACGCGCTTGCCGGTCAGCGTCGTGTAATCGGTTGTATCAGACGAATGGGCCCAGCGATTACGTGGCAGTCCTTCAACAAACCCCGGCAACGCAGGCCCGCCCAATCCGTCGCGCCCGGTAGCGAGCACAACGCGTCGTGCATAGACCTCAAAGCGACGATCGCGTGTGCGCACGCTCAATACGACGAGACCATCGGCGCGCGGCGTCACGGCTTCAATGGTGTGGCCGTTGCGGACATCGAGCGCGAGCACGCGGCGATACCAGACCAGATATTGCATCCATTGGAGGCGGTCGATCTTGTCGAGCGCTTGCCATGCTTCGGTGCCGAACTGGGCCTCGAACCAAGCGCGAAACGTCAGCGCGGGCAACCCTAAAGCGGGACCCGTCAGTTGCTTCGGTGAGCGTAGCGTTTCCATACGGGCGGTCGTGGCCCAGGGGCCTTCCAGCCCCTGCTGCGAGCGGTCAAAGATTATTGCCCGCACACCCAGCAGCTTGAGCGCGGCGGACGCTGCCAGCCCCGCCATGCCACCTCCGATCACCGCCACGTCCAGTACTTCGCTGCCGTTGTGGGTCTTGCCGGGCACCCATTCGCGTGCGGGCAATTCGAGCAAGGACAGGTCTTCCGCGAGGCGTGCTTCGAGCGCCGCGAGGCCGGTGGGGGGGATCGATGATACTTTTTTGTCGAGGCTCACGTGGCGGGCTCTTCGGTCGGATTGAGGATGTCGTCGGGCTCGCCGTAGAGCGCTTGGAGAATCGCGCTGTGCTGGCTTGCGTCGTGGAGCACGAAGTCGGGCAGGATCTCGGCGGCTGCTTGCGCCAGTGCTTTTGCCGCGGCCTGGGTCGCTGCGCTGGGCGGACGAAATTCGGGTGTAATGACGCCGAACAGGAACGCGATGCGGATATCCAATGGACGGATCACCACACCATCGACGGGCAATCCAAGCGCGGTCACCGGCTCCAGCACGGCGAGCCCGAGTCCTGCGCGCACCGCGCCGAGTGCGTTCAATGACGAGTTGGTTTCGATCACCCCAGCTGTGCGCACGCCCGCTTGCACGAATGCCGCATCGAGTCGTGGCCGCAGGCGGTAGGGGTTCTGCATCGTGACGAGACGACGGTTCGCGAAGTCGCTCAATGCGATGCGCGGTGCTCGCGCGAGCGGATCGTCGACGTGCACGGCGGCAACACACGCAGCCTCGCCAATCCAGTGAACGAGCACGCCGCGATGTTCGAGCGGCAGGCTTGAGACGCCCATATCGACGATGCCGTTCAGCACGGCATCGACGACCTGTTCGGGTGCGGCGCTGCGCAAGTGCACGGATTCGAGCGGATGGTCCTCGTTAAGCAAAGCCAGCGCGCGAGGCACGAGCCCTGCGGCAAGCGCCGAGGTTGCAGCAATGGTGAGCGGCGGCGGCGCTTGCCGCGCGATCTGCTCGGCGCGCGATTTAACCTGACGCAGGCTTGCCAGTGAGCGTTCGACGTCCTGGTAAAGCTCGGATGCCTCGCGTGTGGGCGCGACGCGTGGCCCGAAACGCTGGAACAGCGGATAGCCGATCTCGGCTTCCAGTTCCTGGATCAAGCGCGATACGGCGGGTTGCGAGCGCCCGAGCAAACGCCCGGCGGCGGTGACGCTTCCGGCGGACATGACAGCGGCGAACGCTTCCAGTTGACGAATTTCCATGGGTACGCGACGGCCGACCGATTAGATCGATGAATGCATAAAACGCATTCTTGCGCGCCTAGCATGTGGAATGCAAATGATCAAAAATGCTTTACATAGTGCGGGGTGTGGGAAGCAAGAGGCACGATGAACTTTCCAGGGACCGGCGAGGTACTTGCCAGGAACATTGCAAAAAGTAAAACATTTGCGTAATTAATTTATAGATTACGGGCCAATCGAATATTTTGTGTGTACTCAGCAATCGCCTCGCGATATAGGTGAAATCACAATAAATATCAAGCAGAAAAATTTTTCAGTAATTCCACCCAAGCACCGTGAAAACCGATATTGGTCAAGGTGAGTTAATGCCGTTAGAGGCATCTTGTCAGTCATGTGTTTGTAAAGTTATTCGCATTGCTGACCCGATGGAAATCGATTGAGACAATTTTGTGGCAATTGATAACCCAAGCTGACAATAAATGTTTCGGGCGATGAGTTAATTGCCAAGAATGTAGTAAATGAGATTGAAAGCAACGGTTGCCGGACGTGTTGATATACGTTCCTGACCGGCTATATGCGTTTTAGAACAACTGGATACCTAGAGGTATTGACCTATGTCTGATGAAAAAATCCCGGCTTCCCTGACCAAACGCAGAGAGTTCTTGAGGGGCGTTGGTGCTGTCACTGTCGGCGTGGCGTCGGGTCTTGGCGCGGTAGCCGGTGACGCGTTGGCGCAAGGCACGCCGCCCGCCATGCCCACGGGCATTGGGTCCAAGCCGCCGACCAAGGCGACCTTGGAAGCGAACGCGGTCTACGCGCACGAATTAGCCTTCAATGACACACAGGATTTTCAGGATGCGGGCCGTGGGCTGGTCGCCACGTTGCCGAGCCCCGGAATCATTCCGAGTTCGAAGGGTGGTGCGGCCTGGGACTTGGGGCAGTTTTCGTTTATCAGCGGTGGCCCGGAGAATAATGCGCCGGATTCCGTTAATCCCAGTTTGTGGCGAAATGCCAAGCTGAACATGAATCACGGTCTGTTCGAAGTTGTTGATGGAATTTGGCAGGTCCGGGGTTATGACCTTTCGGTAATGAGCATTATCCGTGGGGAGTCGGGCTGGATTGTTATTGATCCTTTGATGACCGCGGATGTATCTGTCGTTGTGTGGAAGCAATTGGTCATACCGCATCTTGGCGACCGTCCGATTACGCACGTTATTTATACGCACAGCCATGCGGACCATTATGGTGGCATTCGGGGTATTGTCGATGAAGCCGATTTAAAAGCGGGCAAGGTAAAGATTTACGCGCCGGCTGGATTCACCGAGGCCGCGGTGGGCGAAAACGTCATTGCCGGGAACGCGATGAGCCGGCGGGCTGCTTATATGTACGGCAATTTGCTGCCTAGAGGGGTGGATGGCGTAGTCGACGCCGGGCTGGGCAAGACCACGTCCATCGGCGCGATAACGTTGCTCGTGCCGACCGACTTCGCGACCGAGACGGGGCAAAAGCTGACCATGGATGGCGTTGAAATGACGGTCATCATGGCGCCGGAATCCGAAGCGCCGTCCGAGTTCATGTTCTACATTCCAAAATACAAGGCGTTTTGCGCCGCCGAGGATGCAACTCACACGCTGCATAACCTTTACACGTTGCGCGGTGCAAAGGTACGCGATGCATTGTTGTGGTCGAAGTACCTTCAGGCGGCCATTGATATGTTCGGTAGCGACATGCAGGTCCTGTTCGCTTCGCATTATTGGCCGACGTGGGGCAATGACCGGATCATTGCGTTCCTGAAGGCGCAGCGCGACATGTACCGCTATTTGCATGACCAGACCATGCGCCTGGCCAATACCGGCTACACGCCGCTAGAGATAGGGGAGATGCTGCGGTTGCCGGATACGTTGGCAAAACAATGGTACTGCCGTAGTTATTACGGCACTGTGTTCCATGATGTGGTCGCGCAATACAACTTGCGCCTGGGCTTTTTTGACGGCGTGCCCGCGAATCTCCATAGATTGCCGCCTGTCGAAAATGGCAAGCGTTACGTGGAGTTTATGGGCGGCGCAGACGCCGTCTTGCAGAAGGCGCAGAAATACTACGACAAGGGCGAGTACCGCTGGGTTGCCGAAGTCGTGAACCACGTGGTGTTTGCCGACCCGAAGAACGTTTCCGCCAAGCACATGCTGGCCGACGCTTATGAACAGCTTGGCTACCAGTCAGAAGCTTCGAGCTGGCGCAATTTCTATCTGACGGGCGCCATGGAACTTCGTAATGGCGTGCACAAGGTTCCGTTCGGCAGTTCACAAAGCCCTGACACGATCAAGGCGATGCCGTTGGAAATGTTCCTTGATTACCAGGGTGTTCGCTTGAATGCAGATCGGGCGGCAGGCAAGTCGATCTCGTTCAATTTCATCATGACCGACACGAAAGAAAACTATCTGGTCGGTGTTGAGAATTCGGCGCTGCATTACTCGAAGGGCAAGACCTCGGACACGGCCGATGCTTCAGTAAGCATGTCCCGGACCGATCTCAACGACGTGATGATGGGCGTCACGACCATGCAGAAGCAGATTATTGCGGGCAAGGCGAAGATTACGGGCAACACGCAGAAGCTCGGCGAGTTCGTCTCCTGGCTGGATAACTTCGACTTCTGGTTCAACATCGTGACGCCTTGAGGTTCATGACGTTGCTCCGACGCTTGCAAAGGAATCAAGACAATGTGCTCTATCTGTGACCTCAAGATTGAATTTAATGTGGATCATCCCGGATCGCTCACGGTGGCTGTTGCTACGCGGGAAGCGATTGATGCGGGTTTGCTGCCGGAAAAGGTTTTCGATGGTCCGTTAGCCAATGTGAAGTTGCGCGTGGCGGCGATTGATACGCTGAAGGCGTTGCAACGCCGGTTGGAGTCGTCCATGCCGGTTAGCCAGTTGATGGCGCTGCCGGATTTCTATGTGCTGCTGATCGAAATAGGGACCTGGGGATTTTTCCACGCGACGGAGAACGGGTTCGATCCTGATTGCAGTCCAGAGCCCCCCGATGTGACGGCGGAAAAACAGGAGGACCGGGATGTGGTCTTTATTGCAACGGAAGTGGCGATGGAGGCGGTGATCGAGGGCAGGCTTTCGCTGGAGCAGGCCTTTGCGGAGAACTTGATTGTGTTGGATGCGGGTGGGGCGCATGCGGCGCTGTTGCATACGGCGCTAAATAAGGCGTTTTCGGTGGAGAGCTTGGAGCGGGTTGTGGTCGAGGTTTGAACCGGGCGGTACATGCAGCAGCACGCACGTGCCGCATGTACCGCGTGATGGTAGGCGTTCGCACCCACGGAACATGAGTGCGAACGCCCTCAAACTGCCATGCACAAATACTTGATCACCAGATAGTCATCGATCCCATACCGCGAGCCTTCCCGCCCGAGCCCCGACTGCTTAACGCCGCCAAACGGCGCAACTTCGTTAGAGATCAGCCCGGTATTAATACCGACCATGCCATATTCCAGCGCTTCGGCGACACGCCAAACTCTACCGATATCACGGCTATAAAAATACGCAGCCAGTCCAAACTCAGTATCGTTAGCCATCCAAATCACTTCTTCATCGGAGGAGAACCGGAACAACGGAGCGAGTGGCCCAAACGTTTCTTCCCTGGCGATTTTCATCTCTGAAGTAACGCCTGACAACACCGTTGGTTCAAAGAAGCCGAATCCGAGCGCATGCCGCTTGCCGCCTGTCACAACCCGGGCGCCTTTTTCCAATGCGTCATGAATATGCGATTCAACCTTCTGCACGGCGGCGTCGTTAATCAGCGGTCCGAGCAACACACCGCTTTCCAACCCATTGCCCACCGTGAGCTTCGCAACGGCCGCACCCAGCTTGGCGGCAAATTCGTCATACACCCGGTCATGAACATAAAACCGGTTCGTACACACGCAAGTCTGCCCGCTGTTTCGATACTTCGACGCAATCGCGCCTTCGACTGCGGCATCAATATCGGCATCGTCGAAAACGATGAACGGTGCATTGCCGCCCAGTTCCAGCGACACTTTCTTGACCGTCGGCGCGCTTTGCGCCATCAGCAGACGGCCGACTTGCGTCGATCCCGTGAACGACAACTTCCTGACAATGGGATTGCTGGTCAGCTCGGCGCCGATCGCCTTCGGGTCGCCAGTCACGATGTTGAGGACGCCCTTGGGCAGTCCCGCGCGCTCGGCCAGCACGGCCATGGCGAAGGCGGACAACGGCGTGGACTCAGCGGGCTTGACGACGATCGAACAACCCGCTGCAAGCGCCGGACCGACCTTGCGCGTGATCATCGCGCTCGGGAAGTTCCACGGTGTAATAGCTGCGCAGACGCCGATCGGTTCCTTGGTCACCACGATGCGTTTATCGGCGGCCGGCGACGCCAGCGTGTCACCGGCAACACGCTTACCTTCCTCCGCGAACCATTCGATAAACGATGCTGCGTAGACAATCTCACCCCGCGCTTCGGCGAGCGGTTTGCCTTGCTCGCGCGTGAGGATCATGGCGAGATCGTCGGCGTTTTCCAGCATCAAGTCATACCAGCGACGGAGGATGGCCGCGCGTTCCTTCGCGGTCTTCTTGCGCCAAAGCGGCCACGCGGTGTTCGCCGCATCAATCGCACGACGCGTTTCCGCCGCGCCCATCTTAGGCACATGACCGAGCGACTGTCCGTTCGCCGGGTCGATGACTTCGAAGACGGAGGCATCATCGGCGCCTTGCCACTCGCCGTTGATGAACGCTTCGTGACGCAGCAGCGTCGGGTCCTTCAACTGCATTGATGAATGTTGCGTGCTCATGCTGCGACACCCACTTCTTCGGTCAGGACACGTTCGAGAATAGCGAGCGCTTC
Source organism: Caballeronia sordidicola (assembly GCF_000729995.1). GTDB lineage: Bacteria > Pseudomonadota > Gammaproteobacteria > Burkholderiales > Burkholderiaceae > Caballeronia > Caballeronia sordidicola_A. Next base: position 16,823 of record NZ_JNFG01000002.1, read on the forward strand.
ATCGAACACGGCGTCCTGAATGGTCAGCGGAAACAGGAAACGGATCACGTTGCTATGCACGCCGCAGATCAGCAAAAGCAGGCCGCGTTCAAGCGCCAGGGTTTGCACGCGCTTGGCGAAAGCGGCATCCGCTTCGCTGGTACCCGGCTTGCAGAACTCGACGGCGACCATGGCGCCGGGGCCGCGCACATCGGCGATCTGGGGTACGTCGGTCTTAAGCGTCGTCAGCCGCGACTTCAACTTGTCGCCCAGCCGCACGGCACGCTCACAGAGCTTCTCTTCATCGATGATCTCGAGCACCGCATGCGCCGACGCCACCGCCATCGGATTGCCGGCATACGTGCCGCCAAGACCGCCGGGTGCGACCGCGTCCATCACGTCGGCGCGCCCGACCACGCCCGACAGCGGCATGCCGCCCGCCAAGCTTTTGGCGATGGTCATCAGGTCCGGCGCCACATCGTAGTGCTGCATCGCGAACAGCTTGCCGGTGCGCGCGAAGCCGGTTTGCACTTCATCGGCGATCAGCAAAATGCCGTGGGTATCGCAGAGCTTGCGCAACGCGCGCGCGAATTCCACGGGCGCCTGATAGAAACCGCCTTCGCCCTGCACCGGTTCGAAGATGATCGCGGCAACACGCTTGGCCTCGATATCCGCCGCGAAAAGTTGCTCGATCGCGCGCAGCGAATCCTCGGTCGTGATGCCGCGCACCGGGTTCGGGAACGGTGCATGGAATACGTCTGACGGGAACGGTCCGAAGCCGATCTTATAGGGTGCTACCTTGCCCGTGAGCGCCATGCCCATGAACGTGCGGCCATGGAACCCGCCGCCGAATGCAATCACGCCCGGCCGGCCCGTCGCGGCGCGCGCGATCTTGATGGCGTTTTCAACAGCCTCCGCGCCGGTCGTAAAGAACGCGGCCTTCTTTGCATAGTCGCCGGGTGCGCGCGCGATGATCTTCTCGGCGAGCGAAACATACGATTCGTAAGGGACGATCTGATACGCCGTATGCGTGAAGCGCTCGAGTTGCGCGCGCATTGCCGCAACAATCTTCGGGTGCCGATGTCCCGTGTTGCACACCGCGATGCCCGCCGCGAAGTCGATGAAACGGCGACCCTCTACATCCCACAGCTCGGCGTTTTCAGCACGTTCAGCGTAGAAATCACACATCACGCCGACACCGCGCGGGGTAGCTGCATCCTTGCGGGCTTTAAGGTCGGCGTTCTTCAGGGTCTGGCTCACGGCATGGCTCCTTGGAGGGTTGATCGTTATTTGACGGTTCTTAGGCGGTACCTCGACTATAGTAAGATTTGGCTCTTTCAATCAGAGCCATTTCCGTGTTTTTATAGGAGCCACTTTCTACATGTCCGCGATGCGTGCAAGCATGTTGTCCGACTGGCTGGCTCAGCGGATTGAACGGACGGGCGGGCCTCCCATTTACCGGCAGTTGTATGGCTTGTTGCAGCAAGCCATCCTGTCTCGGGAATTGCCGGCGGGGACCAAGGTTCCGTCGTCGCGATTGCTCGCGAGCGAGTTGGGCCTCGGCCGCAATACGGTCACGCAGGTTTATGAGCAACTCGCGCTGGAAGGCTACGTGTGGTCGGCGACGGGGCAGGGCACGTTTGTCTCGGACAGCGCGCCTGATGAGATCGTGGGCGCGGAATCAGCGGCGCGCGATGCGGCCCCGGCTGAACCTCGTGTACTGTCCGCGCGCGGTGCACGGTTGCTGCAGGGGGCGGGTGTGTCGCAGCGGCAAGGCGGCGCGTTCATGCCCGGCGTACCCGATGTGTCGCGGTTTCCGGCGGCCGTCTGGAGCCGCTTGCAATCCAAATACTGGCGCCGCTTGCCGCCGGATCTGCTGACCTACGCGCCCGGCGGCGGATTGCCGAAGCTGCGTCAGGTGCTCGCCGATTATCTGCGGACCTCGCGCTCGGTGCATTGCACGCCGGAACAAATCATCGTGACGACGGGGATTCACCAGTCCATCGATCTTGCCGTGCGCCTGCTGTCCGATTCCGGCGATGTCATCTGGACCGAAGATCCTTGTTACTGGGGAGTGCGTAGTGTGTTGCAAGTGTCCGGGCTATCGCTGAAGGCCATTCCCGTGGACGCAGAGGGCATCAATCCATCTCCGGATGATCTTGCAGAGCCGCCCAAGCTGATGCTGGTCACGCCGTCGCATCAATATCCGCTGGGCATGGTGATGAGCCTCGCGCGGCGGCGCATGCTGCTGGAGTACGCGCGGCAAAACGGCTGCTGGATCATCGAGGACGATTACGACAGCGAGTTTCGATACGGCAGCCGGCCGCTCGCGTCGCTTCAAGGACTCGATACATCGGGTCAGGTGATCTACGTAGGCAGCTTCGGCAAGACGCTTTTCCCCGGGCTGCGGATTGGCTATATCGTGGTGCCCGAGGGCTTGTCGACGAGCTTTGCGACCGCTTCCGCCGAGTTGTATCGCGAGGGGCAACTGTTGCAGCAGGCGGTGCTGGCCGAGTTCATCGCGGAAGGGCATTTCACGTCGCATATCCGGCGAATGCGCGGGATCTACGGGCAGCGTCGCCAGATCCTGCTGGACACGATCAGGAAGCGTTATGGCGACGCACTGCAGATTGTGGGTGGCGATGCCGGGCTGCATCTCGTGCTGCGTTTGCCCGATGGCGTGGATGACCGTGAGGTGGCGAAAGCGGCGCTCGCGGTCAATATTGTGGTGCGTCCGCTGTCGGGTTATTTCCTGCGGCCTGGAGAGGGCATGTCGGGTTTGCTGATCGGGTACGGATGCGTGGCGGAAGAGGAGATCGAGCCGGCGTTTGAAAAGCTGGCGGCGGTGCTTGATCCGGCGCTGGAGGGTAGGGGTGAGACCGCGCTTGCCTTCCGTGGTCGAATTTAAGAAGACTGGCCATTTTGAATCGGTCTGATATCTCAATCATTGCGTCGAACCTAAAAAAAACCTGCTCACCCTAAGGGGGTGAGCAGGAAAGTTCCGAGGTTTATGCCTGCCCTGAGAGTGCAAGCGGACCAATCATAGGGGCGTCGTCCGCGCCATCAAAAACACTTGCGAAAAAAGGTAAGGTTTTGACGTACCGGGATAAGCACGCTGAATCCGTGTGACAGCACTGTTCCAGCAATCGTTACGCGAGTAATTCTCGTGTCAGAAAAGCGGCTTGTTTTGACTGATGCCAACCGGTGCCTGGTGAAACAATCGACTCCTTCAAAGCCGCCGGCACAGTGCGGTTATCAACAAGACCAGTTGCGAACGTTTCGCCAATCCCAACCAGCGCACGGGGGTGTGATGCTATCCGGGATCATGTTTTTAGCGGCCGTTGTCATCGCCGTTTATGTGGTTGCTTCCTTCGCCTCAGCTATTCGAATGCGCTTGTTTTATGGCGTCTACGCGCACATTGAATATGGCACGGCCAAGTGGCGCAAGTTCGGCAAGTGGACGCCGCGGCGCCTGATCCTTTTGTTGAGACTGCGTTGGCTGGCCGCTTTGGCGCTGCTGATCATGCTGACATGTGCAATCACTAAAGGATCGTCTTGAGGATCGTCATGAAACCTCGCCAGTCCGCATGCGCACTCCTGAGGAAACGCAAAGAATGAGCACAGAACGCAACCCGGAAATCGACCTGTTCCGCGGCCTTGGGATTCTGCTGGTGGTGCTTGGACATACCGCGGGGCTTCCAGAAGAAGTCCACCGGTATGTTTATTCTTTCCATATGCCGGCGTTCTTTTTCCTGTCCGGCTATCTCTTCCAGATCGATAAGGCGCAGCGTTCTCCAGGGTCGTTTACCAATGGGAAATTCCAACGGCTGATCATTCCAGCGTGGTGCATGGGCGCCGTATGCGGACTGGGATTCATCGCCAAGTTGCTGCTTCACAGGCTCACGCTAACAGCATTCCTCGGCTTGGCTTGGGGTACCGCGGTCGGCTTCCCGCGCGCCGATGGCAATTTCCTCTCCACACCGTTGTGGTTCCTGTTTTGCCTGTTCAGCCTGGAGACGGCGGCAGCCTGCCTCGCGCGCGTTATCGGCCAAGCGATGGTGCCGATGCTGATGGTGATTGGCGCTGCCGGAATAGTGGGCGCGGCGCATTTGCCGTTCATCCCGTTCGACCTTGACATAGCAACATCCGCAGCTTTTTTCTTCGCGATCGGACACGTCGTCAGGAGAAGACGATGGTTTGATTTTCACGAAAATGGCTCCGCGGTACGCCGTGTGATCCTAATTTTCAGTGTCGCAATGGTGTGGGCTGTGCTGACGAACAGGTCGGGAGATGCGCTAAACATGTCGGACAGCATATATGGTTCCACTCCGGTGAAACGCACGCTCGACGTTGCGGCGGCGCTCGCCGGTACGCTGATGCTGGGTCATCTCTCCGTGGCACTTCCCGACTCCCGGCTTTTGCGTTGGCTCGGGACACATACGCTACCTATCCTTGGCTTCAACTATCTGGTGAACGCGACGGTCGTCCATCTGCTGGATGCCGTTCATGCGAACCACTGGTTGCTGTCGTTCGTCATCCAGGCCACTTTGCTGGCGGCGATTGCCTGGGCTATCGACCGCATGGGTGTGGCTGGCGATCTCATCAATGGCCGTCGCCGTCAGGTACGTTCGGCAAAGCCTGCGCGAGTGTCGCAGACTTGACTCCGTCACGCACCGGCGACACGGCCGCCAACCGGCGCGGGCGATGCGTCTGAAACCAGCGCTGACGTCTCCGTTTCAACCTCGATGCCATCCCTATACCCCAGCAACATAAACACGAAGATGGACACGCCAAGCGGCTCGATCATCATCAAGCCGGAGAACACCAGGAAGACGAGCGGCGCCAGGCTGCCGAAGTCCTTTCTGACGCGAATCCACAGCACCACGCAGTACATCAGCGCAACCGGCACCCCGTACTTGTAGACGAGCCACGTCATGGAGTTGGATATGCCGCTATCCTCCACCTTGACGTAGCCGAATTCATCCAGCGCGAGCGCGTTGTACGCGTCCATATCGCCGCTGGGCCTGCCAAGCAGCAGGCTGTCCGAGGCTGCACGCAGACCCAGGGTCAGGTCGTTGATGCGCACCAGGATACTTGCGTCGTTCTGGACGTTGCGGCCGAAGAGCGCGGAGAACGCATCGCCGAGAATACCTGGCGCGGATACCCCCAGGACTACCAGCACGACAACGGTCCCCGCCAGCAGCTTGGCCACTTTTGGCTGACGCGCGTAGATGTAGCAAAATCCCGCGAACGGAAACAGGATCGACAGCGCGCCCATGGATTGCGTGGTGATCGCCGCCAGGAGGAAGACCGCGCTTGGCCGCCTGCGGAACTTGAGCACGTTGTACGTGTACGCAAGCGTCAGCATCACGCCATACACGCCCGCTTCCCAGAAGAAACCCTGGTTGCGGTAATGATGAAAGCGCTCGAGGTCGGACGAGCGCACATAGAGCAGGCCGAACACGGTGCTGTATTCGCCGTCTATGAAGCGGGCGATTCCGGGCGCCACGTACGCGAGCGGATACAGGACCAGAGAGACGATGGCCGTGTAATACATGACGTCGACAAACAACTCGCGGAAATCCAGACCGGAGCGCTTGAAATGAATGCATGCAAAGAGCGCGATCAACGCTTTCAGAATGACAAACAGCTCCTTGTCGTCGATGGTCCAGTCCTGCACGAAACTCACAACGAAAATCAGGCCGATGAGCAGCGCAAACATCAGCCCGACCGCACGCGGAATGCGTGGTGAGGCAAGGAAGCCGCAGAACAGGATCAGCGTGATGGCCGCGATCAGCGGCCCGTTGCCCATGCGCACAACGACGATCCAGCCGCCGCTTGCCAGCAGGATGGCGAGCAGCAGGAGCGAATATCGCATGCGTTTATTGAAGCGTATTTTCATGGCGAAAAAAGCGTGTTCGAGTGAAGGGGGAATTGAGTGGGTGTCCGGTCATCTTCACGCGGTTATCCATTCTTCGGTCTGCGGGTTCCATCGGCGGATGACCCTGGCGGGGCTTCCCACGGCGACGCAATAATCGGGAATATCGGTGAGTACCACTGAGTTGGCGCCGATCACGCAGTTGCGCCCGATCGTGCATCCAATCAAGACTGCATTCTCACCAATCCACGTACCGGTCCCGATCCTGACGGGCGCGCGGGGCGTCAACGCCTGATGTTTCACGGGCATGCGGACATCTTTGTAGCCGTGAGCGTAGTCGGCTATATACACACGGTCCGCGATCAGCGCATCGGCTTCGATCACAATCGATTGCGTCGCAATGATGTGCGCACTGTTGCCTATATAAACACCGCGCTCAATCCGCAGCGCCGGTTTCCTGTCAAAGCACGCAATGGTTTCGAGCCAGGCGAAATGGTTGATGAACGCATCCCGCCCGATCGAGATATTGTTCGAGCCGCTGATCCGGATCGGACGGAGAATTCTCGCGCCGCGCCCGAAATCGGCGAAGAAGAAAGGCAGCAGCACACCCTGAAGGCATGTGCTGAGACGGTTGCGAACCTTGAACCAGATGCCGAGTTCCATGGTTCAGCTTCCTCGCCGTTGTGCGCTGTCGCGATTAAGCCAAAGCCTGACATGTTGCGCATAGAAACCGGGCGACGGAAACACGGAGATGCCGAGCCTGCGCCGGGCAATGAATCCTTCGATTACTTTCTCCCCGGCGAGTGCGAGCGAGGTCGCAATCGCGGCGCCTGGCGGACCGATGAGCGGAATCAACGCCACGCACAACACGACACAACAGAGGGCAGCCCCCATCATCGTATTCCGGATCATTTTCTCCAGGCCGTAGACCACGAGCAGCGGGCGAATTGAACCGCTCGCGACAATCGCGAGTTGCCCGAAGCTGAGGCAGACGAGTGCACCGTAACCTTCGCGGAAATCACCGCCGAATAACTTGAGGATTTCGGAACCATAGAGCAGGATCACGACAAACACGGCCGTCGCAGAGACGAACAGCACCGAGGAGATGCTCTGGATCAGGTACTGGATTTCCTCGCGTGACTTGTCCCCACGCATCATCGCGAGTCGTGGCCCGACGAGCGCATCAATAGGCGGGACGAGGAATCCCGACAACGTTAACGCAACACGTTGCGCAACCGAATACGCGCCGACGGCATCAGGCGAAGCGGCGATGCCCACCGCAAAAACCGCGATCCACAGCAGCGCCATCTGGCAGACGTTGCCCACGAGAAGCGGCATCGCGGGTGCGAGCAACGCGGGGTCGGGCAAGGCCGTGGCATTCGTGTTCCGCGCACTTTTATGCGCCATGAAGCGCCGCCATTGCGCAAACGCAATCAATGCATTGACCATGCAAGCCGCTAGAAAGATCTGAGCACCGGCCACGCCGGAATGTGGGTGAACCAGCAAGAGCGCGGGCAGCGAGAAGAGCGGTATCCATAGGCTCAGGATGGCGATGCTGCTTTCCGGACGATTGGCGATCTGCAGGAACGGCACGTGGATCAATGCGAACGTCAGCGGCAGGATGGAGAGCGCGAACCATGGCAGCACGCCGCCCAGTTCCGCCTTGTGGAAGATGTAAACGGCAATCACGCGAGCGAGCGCGAACATGACCATTGCGATCAATGCACCGGCGCAAAGGGACGTGAACAACGCCCGCCGGTAGAGACGCCGCAGTGCGTGCCAGTGGGCATCGCGGATCAGCGGAGCGCCTTCACGGATGATGATCTGTTCGAGCCCGAGACGTGCCAGTGTGGACAGCAGGGTCGCGGCGCCGAAACCGATCATGTAGAGACCGGTCTGCGCCGCGCCGAAATACCGGCCCAGATAGATCACCAGCGTGAAGTTGACGACTGCTCCCAGCACACGGGAGAACAGGCTTGACGCAATGCGCCTGAGCATCTTATTGCGCTTGATCAACCCCGCCATTTGCGTGAACCGCATCCGGCTCATTGAGCGGCTCGCGAGTCATTGGCGATCTGTTGCGCGATCGTGCGGGTAAATGACAAGTCCACGTCGGTGAAGTGTCCCTTGAAGAAATATTTATCGATCAACGGCCCAAGCAACGAGGCGGGTTTATCGGCGGAAGGCGGGTGGTCTCGCATCAGCAACGTCTGTAGCGACACGCCGGAGCGGAGCGTGTCGATGCCGGGCAGATGATCGTAGAACGACTCCCCCAGCAAGATCACGCGATGCCCTTGCGCGAAGGCGTCGAGTCCGGTGAGCGAATTGACGGTGACCGTGGTCCTGCTCCTGTCGAGATCCTGCTGCAGCGATGCCTGGCTCAGGACCACGTTGCAAGACGCTTCAATCAGCGCATAGAAGACCTGTGAATACTTTCGCCTATACAGCGGGTGCTCGCGAACCACGACGGTCGAGCCGGGTCGCACGTTTTCCAGCACGAGTTTGAGCAGGCCGACGTCGTCGAGACCGAGAGGGTTGTGGTAAATATTGTTCGCGTCTTCCGGGACCTGCATGGCGACCAGTACGACCTTTTGCGGATCGGACTGCAGCAGTACCGTCGAACGCAATCTGGCATAGCGTGCCTGCGGACATTTGTGCAGCGTGTAGGGCAGGAGGTCGGGTGGCATCAGGCGCGTGACATGTGCTTGTGTGAACGCGACGCGGTCCAGCAGGGTATAGAGCTTGTTCGTCCAACGGGCTGAATTTACGCGAGACGGCAGGGATGGCCCGGACGCCTCGAGTCGGGCAAGTTCGTGGCGAAACGAGCAGTTCGCGTTGACGCCCTGGCGATCGAGTACCGTCGTGCGGTACGGGCCTTGCTCGAAATACCACGACACAGTCTTGCGGTTCTTTAGCGCACGAATCAGCGACTCGGCGGGAAGCCGTGTATCACCGCTGATGATCGCAATGTCCGGATCGAACTTCGTCACGATCGAGTGGCAGGCGCGCAGCATTTTTTGCGCCTGGCGCCGCAACGCGATTGTCTGTGTCGGCTTGATGTTTGGGTCCGATGCGTGGAACCGGATCATGGCCTCGATCTCCGGTCCGGGCACGGTGGCGGCGATGCCCCTTGTGCTTAGGCTTCCACCCAGATACGACTGCCAGGAAAGCGCTGCTGTTTGCCGTCCATGCACCTTCAGGTAGGCCCAGGCGCTGGGGAATACCGCGAGATGCAGGAACTCGGCATCGGGTTCGAATTGCTTCCACGCATCTTCTATGCCGCAAAAAAAACGCGCCATTGAGTGGTAATAGACCAGCGTTACGATTTTTGTCATGCGCTTTCGGATGAGTCGTTGAGTTGGGGCGCGAGCGGCCATGTGGTTGTCGGGAGCCGCGAAAGCGCAGGGCTAGATCAGCGTTCGTCCGTTGTCGCGGTCGGGTCTCAATGAGCGCCAGATTCGCAGCGAGCGAAACAGGAACACCGAGTTTCCGAGCACGTACCGGCGCCACAAACGCCGGGGCTCACGGGCGAGGCGGAACAGCCATTCGAGATGAAGCGTCTGCAGCATGCCGGGCGCGCGGCTTACCCGGCCCGACATGAAGTCGAGGATCGCGCCGCCATTGACGATCAGGCACGGCCACGTGATCGCCTCCTTTAACGCCAGCGCCACGCGCTCTTGCTTGGGCATACCCATTGCCAGGATGACGATCGTGGACCGGCTCGCTCGCACCGCGTCCACGTAGCGCGCGTCCGGCTGGAAGCCGTCCAGCGTGATCGTGACGTCCGAACCTGCCTCACGCAGTTTCGCAGCCGCCATGGACAGGTAGGGGTCCCGGGTACCCAGCAGCGCGACGCTGCCGCGACAGCGCTCGAGCACCTTCGGAATCAGGTCGGTGCCGTTCATGTTGAGGCCCGGCCGGATGCCAAGTAGCGTCAGCAGGATCGATACGCCAATACCGTCACGAAGCAGCAGGTCGGACTCGACCAGGCTCCTCCTGAAATCGCTCTCCTTCCACGCGAGGTTGAATGCGTGCGCGTTCAGGAACGACACGACCATCGGCTTGCGCGCGGTCTGCATGGCTTCAATGATCCTGTCCTCCTCACGCTCGCTCATGACGAGCGTGAGCTTCCTGATCAGGCTGTTGCCGCGCATGTGGTACCGGTAAGTCATGTCTGTCTCCACAAATCCGGGGCGGCGGTCGGGCTCATTGCTGCACCTCTAGCGCAAGCGGGCGTGCCATTTGAAGCGCGTCGCGCATTGCGCGGATCTCAACCTTGTTACGTGCCACGAAGTGAAAGCCGCCTAGCGCCAGTGCAGAAGTAAGCACGGCAAGGTTGCGTCTCCTCAGCCCCCAGTACAGCCAGTTGCGCGTCATGAAATAGCGTGAAAAATCAGACTTGGCACCGCCTGTGGACGAACTGATCTTGTGCCGCAGATGAATGGTCGGCGTGAAATACATCCTGAATCCGGCCTGATTGAGCTCGTGGCAGAACACGGTGTCGTCGTAGTACACGAACAGTTCTTCCCACATGCGAATGCCGGCGTCGCGCAACGGCCAGATCTTCACAATCAGCGAACAGGTCGGTGCGTAGTCCACGCGATACAGCTCGTCCGTCGTCAACCGGTCGGGTTTGTTATGACCGAAATGCCTGCAGCCGCCCTTTAGGTAACTCAGCTTGCCGCCGGCATACCAGACCTTGTTCTCGGGCTTGTAATAGAACATCTTCGGCGCGAGCGCATCGACCTCGGGGTGCAACTGGAGAAGCTCGACATGCTTTTGCAGGAAGTCCGGATCGACCTCGATGTCGTTGTTCAGGAACAGCAGGTGCGTGTAGGAGCGGTCGGACAGGAAGAAGTCGATCCCCTGGTTATTGCCCGCGGCCACGCCGGTGTTTTCGTAGTTGCGCACGAACGTGAACGGCGTCTTCAGCGTCTCGCGGATCACGCGTTCGCAATGAAGATTGCTCACGTCGTTCTCCACGAAGAAGATATGGAAATTATCGAACGTCTGGGCGTTCATGCTGTCAATAAACCCATTGATCACGTCGTCCGATTTGAACAGCACGGTCACGATGCCGATTTTCATTGTCTCGATCCTCCATGGAAAGCACGGGCGCCAGTCTCTGCGTTGCCTGGGCAATGCTTCAATTCATCAAACCCCGGGCGCGCATTTCAGCAACGGAGCGCTCATAACCCGCGTCTTCAATCGTCTGGCTCCTGACCCACTCGCAAAAACGCGTGGCGCCTTCGCGGAAGGAGACGCTTGCCTGGAAGCCGAGCTCGTTGCGAATCTTGCTGACGTCGGCGAAGTTGTGACGGATATCGCCAAGCCGGAAGTCGCCCGTTATCTTCAGTTCGCCCGCAGCGCCATAGATCCGCTTCAGTGTTTGCGCGACTTCAAGCACGCTGGTCGCCACGCCCGAGCCAACGTTGTAGGCCACTTGCTGCGCGTGCTCCGCGTCCAGTGTCAGGACGATGGACTCGACCACATCGTCGATGTACACAAAATCTCGTGTCTCCTCGCCGTCTTCGAAAATATTGATGTCCTTGCCCTGCAGCAGCAGCGTGGAAAATATAGAAAGGATTCCTGTGTAGGGATTGCGAAGCGACTGTCCCGGTCCATATACGTTCTGAAACCGCAACGCCGCCGCACCAATACCCATGGCGCCGCATGTCATCAGGACCAGTTGCTCCTGAACCAGCTTGGTAATGCCATAGACGGAACTCGGATGGGTCTTGGACGCTTCGTCCGTCGCCACCACCTCAAGCGGTTCACCCGTGTCCGCAGACAGGCATTCGAACGCGCCGGCGCGCATGTCGCTGGCGTTGCGCGTGCCGGGATAAGTGTCGCCGTTCGGGCCGCGATATTTACCCTCGCCATAGATCGAACGTGACGACGCCACCACCACGCGGCGGATCGAATGTGGTTGGTGGGCCAGATGATCGAGCAACAAGGACGTGCCGCGGATATTCGTTTCCACGTAACGGTCGACCTGATACATCGACTGGCCGGTGCCGGTTTCGGCGGCGAGGTGCACCACCGCCTCTTGTCCTTCGAGCGCCTGGGCCCAGTCATCCACGTGGCGCACGTCGCCCTTGATGAAACGCACGCTTGCCGGAAGCTCGCCAAGAAGTGGCGACTCGTCCGGACTTGCGCCGTGAATCTGCGGGGACAGGTTGTCAAGCACGGTAACGGAGTCGCCGCGCGCAACGAGCGCTTTGGCAAGCGAGCTGCCGATAAAACCGGCGCCGCCGGTGATCAGTGTTTTCATAGCGTCAATCCGAGTTGCCAGTCGATTGTCTTGGCGATGCCGGTCTCGAAGTCTTCCGCAGGACCCCAATCCAGTTCGTCGCTGATTTTTGCCGTGTCGATTGCATAGCGGCGGTCGTGTCCGGCGCGGTCGGTAACGAACTCGACCAGCCGCATGTGCGGCGCGCGTTCGGGCAGCCGTTCGTCGAGCAGGCGGCAGATCAGTGCAACCACGTCGCTGTTGCGCCACTCGTTGCACCCGCCGATGTTGTACGTCTCGCCGGCCTTGCCCTTCGTCAGCACACGCTGCAGCGCGTCGCAATGATCATCGACATAAAGCCAGTCGCGCACGTTCTGGCCGTCGCCATAAACCGGGATACGGGTGCCGGCGAGGCAGTTGCGGATCACGGTCGGAATGAACTTCTCCGCGTGCTGGCGCGGGCCGTAGTTGTTCGAACAATGCGTTGTGACGACCGGCAGCCCGTACGTGTGGAAATAGGCGCGTACCAAATGGTCGGACGCGGCCTTGCTCGCTGAGTAAGGCGAGTTCGGTGCATAGCGTGTGGTCTCGACAAAGGCCGGGTCGCCCGGACCCAGGGAGCCGAACACTTCGTCAGTCGAAATGTGATGGAAGCGCCGCTCGCGGGCCGCGTCCGTGCCGGCGTTGAGCCAGGCGGCGCGGGCCGCTTCGAGCAACGTGAAGGTGCCTTCCACATTGGTTCGAACGAACTCGCGCGGGTCGCTGATCGACCGGTCGACATGGCTTTCCGCCGCGAAGTGGACGACGGTATCAATGCCATGTTCGTCCAGGAGCCGGCCCACCAGCGGACGGTCGCAAATGTCACCGTGCACGAACGTGTGGCGGCTTGGGTCCGCCAGATTCGACAAGTTGTCCAGCGACCCGGCGTAGGTCAGAGAGTCGAGATTGATGATCCGCACGCGGGTATCGGCGCGCAGCAGGTGATGCACAAAGTTCGAGCCGATAAATCCGGCGCCGCCCGTGACAAGGACGGTAGAGGGTCGATAATCCATCAGTTTGCAGCCCAGTGATTGAGTACTTCGGCGAGGCCTTCCTGCCACGGCCGGGGCTCGAGGCCAAGCAGGTTGCGGGTCGTTTGCATGTCGAGCACGGAGTTCTTTGGACGGGCCGCCGGCAACGGGTAGTCGGCTGTCGTGATCGGCCGCACGGTCGGCGGGCGGTCGAGCATGCCGCGCGACGCCGCCTGCGCGACCGTAGCCTGCGCCAGACCGCACCACGTGGTCACGGTGCTCCCCGTGTAGTGGTAAGTGCCCCAGGGCAGCGAGCGGTTGCCGGGCGCCCGCAGATACCGGTCAGCGAGCAACAGCAGCACCTCGGCAATTGCACCGGCGTGCGTGGGTGCGCCGTACTGGTCGCCGACAATCCGAAGTTCGCGGCGCTCGCGCGCAAGACGCAGGATCGTCTTCACGAAGTTGTTGCCGTGCGCGCCGAACACCCACGACACCCGCAGGATCAGATGCGCCGGAAGCAGCGCGCGAATGGCCTGCTCGCCGGCCCATTTGCTGCGGCCATACACACCGAGTGGCGAAGCCGGATCGCCCGGTTCGTAGGGCGTGGTGCTGTTGCCGTCGAATACATAGTCCGTGGACAGATGGAACAACGGGATGCCGGCTTGTGCCGACGCGCAGGCCAGGATCTCGACGGCGTCGCGGTTCACCGCGAACGCCTGTTCGACATTGCTCTCCGCCTTATCGACGGATGTGTACGCGGCGGCGTTGATCACCAGCTCCGCGTCGTACTCGCTCAGGGCACGATCGACCGCGTCGTGATCGGTGATATCGAGCGCTTGCCGGTCGAGTCCGATCAATTCGCGGCCGTGAGAGCGCAACACGAGCTCGCGGCCCACCTGGCCGCCGGCTCCGACTACGAGAATCGTCATCGCGTGGCGCTCCATGCGAAGTCGCGCAAGCTCATGCCGCGACCTCCTCGAAGCGCGGCAGCCTGGCCGGTTCCTGCTCGTGCAGCAGCGGTAACGCGAAGTCCTTGGCGGACATTGCCGTCGCTGCGCCGCCGCCAGGCTCCGGCCATTCGATGCCAATGGCCGGGTCGTCCCAGCGAACACCCGCGTCGGTCTCGGGATCGTAGTAAGTCGTGCATTTGTAGACAAAGTCCGCTTGTTCAGAAATCACGCAAAAGCCATGGGCGAAACCGGGTGGAATCCACAACATCTCGTGGCGCACGTCGTCCAGTGTCACGCCGACCCACTGGCCGAAGGAGGGCGAGCCTAGCCGGACATCGACAGCCACGTCGAAGACCGCGCCGCGCGATACGCGCACGAGCTTGCCCTGCGGATTGCGCCGTTGGTAATGGAGCCCGCGCAAGACGCCGCGTGCCGAACGGGACTGGTTGTCCTGGACGAAGCGGGCGTTCACGCCGGTATCGGCGAGCCAGGTTTCGCGAAAGGTCTCGACGAAAAAACCGCGTTCATCGCCGAAGACTTTGGGCTGCAGGATCAGGACGCCGGGAAGACGCGTTTCGACTATGTTCACAGCGCTACCTCGCGACGCAGCAGGTCCACCAGATAGTTCCCGTAACCGCTCTTCAGCAGCGGCGACGCGAGACGCTGCATGTCTTCGCTGCCGATCCACCCCAGCCGCCATGCAATCTCTTCCGGGCAGGCGATCTGCAGGCCCTGGCGCACTTGCATCAGATGGACGAAGTTGGCCGCGTCCAGCAGCGATTCGTGGGTTCCCGTGTCGAGCCACGTGTAGCCGCGGCCCATCAGTTCGACCTTGAGGTCTCCACGCTCCAGGTAGGCACGGTTGAGGTCGGTGATCTCGAGTTCGCCGCGCGCCGAGGGCCGGATCTCACGCGCCATCGGCACGACGTCGCGGTCGTAGAAATAGAGGCCCGTCACCGCATAGTGGCTACGCGGATGACGGGGTTTTTCTTCCAGGTCGACGGCATTGCCGTGCTGATCGAGCGTCACGACGCCGTAGCGTTCCGGGTCGCGCACGTAGTACCCGAAGATGCTTGCGCCGTCCTCGCGCGAGCACGCGTTTTGCAGCAGCACTGAAAGACCCGTGCCATAGAATATGTTGTCGCCGAGGATCAGCGCGGCCGGACTGTTGCCGAGAAAATGTTCGCCGATCAGGAACGCCTGGGCGAGTCCTTCGGGACGCTCCTGCACTGCATACGACAGGTTAAGACCCCAGCTCGACCCGTCGCCGAGCAGGTGAATGAAAGATTCGCTGTCCTGCGGCGTGGTGATGATCAGGATGTCTCGTATGCCCGCCAGCATGAGTGTGGTGAGCGGGTAGTAGATCATCGGCTTGTCATACACGGGCATGAGCTGCTTGCTGACGGACCGTGTCAGCGGATGCAGGCGCGAGCCGGTGCCCCCGGCCAGGATCAAGCCCTTCCGGGCAACGCGGGTTGGGACAGTCATGTCACTCTCATGCTGGGAAATGCCTTAAGAAAAACACGCGATTCCGGGCCGCCGGCGTGGTGTGGGCGAGTGGGTTCGGTCCCGCAATGGAGGGGCGATTGCCGCTCACATGCGATCTCATCAATACGCATGCAGCCCCCTGAATCCACGCACGATCGTCATGAGCACGATCTTCAGGTCGAGGCCGAAGGTCCAGTTCTCGATGTAGTTCAGGTCGAGCTCGACGCGGCCCTGCATCTTGTCGATAGCCTCGGTTTCACCGCGGTAGCCGTTGATCTGCGCCCACCCGGTAATGCCCGGCTTGATCCGGTACCGGCACATGTAGCCGTGGACCAAATCCTTGTATTGTTCGTCGTGCTGCAGCGCATGAGGACGAGGGCCGACGACCGACATCTCGCCGCGCAACACGTTCAGGAATTGCGGTAATTCATCCAGGCTGGTGCGTCGCAGGAACGCGCCCACGTTCGTCACGCGCGGATCGCGGCGCTTCGCCTGCGTGAGCTTGCCGGGCTCTTCCGTGTGCACGACCATGGTCCGGAACTTGTAGATCTGAAACGGCGTGCCGTTGACGCCCTTGCGCGATTGCCTGAAAAACACCGGCCCCGGCGAGGACAACTTGACCGCCACCGCGATTCCCAGCATCAGCGGGAGAATGCACACGAGCACCAGCGCCGCGAACAGACGGTCAAAGATTTCCTTGGGCACGAAACGGTGGTCGGCAGGCGGCGAAGCAAGCAGGTTGATCGCGGGTACACCGACAATTCCGTCTATGGCGTGAGTGAACGGCGCGAAGTTATGGACGTTGGGGATGAAGCGGATATTCAGGAACTCGTGCTTGAACTCGCGCAGGATTGCGTGGATCCGCTCTTCTTCCTTGAGGGTCAGGACCAACCATAACTCGTCGATAGCCCGATGCTTGACCGCTTCCGCGAGTGCCCCAAGCGAACGTACGACCGGCAATCCGCAGGAGAACGTTGCAGCGTCCGGGCGTTCGTCGAATACGCAGACGGGCTGAAGACCGCCGCTTGCCGATCGTTGCAGTTTTTCGATCAACCGCATGCTGTAGGCGCTGGCGCCCACTATGGCGACGGACTTCGCTCGCTCGCGCCGTGATTGCGCCACGCCGAACAACCGGTACCCTCCCGTGCGCGCCGCAATCAGCAGCGCAAGCGAGATCAGGAACCATGCACCGGACCACAGGCGCGAGATCAGGGACATCTGCTGGACGGACAGCATGAATGCAATGCCAAGCATGAATACGGTGGTCCAGCCGGCTGTCACGCGCATTGCAGTCTTGATAAAAGAATCACGCCGAAATGTTCGATAAAATCCGAGTGCCGGAAACAAACTCGCGACCATTAAAGCGTTAAATGCGACCAAAATGACAATAGGCTCGGTCCAGGAATGGAAGTCCTCAAAACGCAACGCAAAAGCAATCGCGGCACCAATCAGAATCATGCAGGCGTCTACTGTGCGCGATAAGAATCCAAGCCGGTACGTAATAACGTCCGTTTCGAGAAGCCGAGCCGATTGCATGTTATTCCCCAATGAATAGCGTGACTGGTCTTCAACCGCATTTTATTTAACTGGTGCTATCGTTTAAATCTGCTGGATGCTCTTCCCCGGAGAGCGGGCAAGGCTCCGCACACCGTCTTTGGCACGATGCTAAAAAGCGCCTCGCCACGCCCGATGGATGACGCGAATCAGGAAATGCAGCGGCATTCGCTTCGAAACGCGAATTTCAAAATATTAATCACCTGGCAATGCTTTAAACAAATAACCAAAGGCATGCCACCCGTCTTTTGCGTTGCATCATACATAGGCGAAAAGCGGACGGTACCTGTCTGGCGTAAAAGAACACGATGTTGACGGAGCGGGTCAATAAATCCAACCAGCCGGGGCTGCTATTGATCAGACGACATTCATGTCAATTCAATAGTGCTTTCCCATTCGCGTCAAAGTCTTGCCGTTTAAAGTCACGGACAGTCACTGCGATGCAGCAAATGTACTATCCGCCTTGAATTTAGCCAGCTTTATCTGTCGTGATTTGCCATTGAGATATTTATCGATTTCTCAAGAGCATGTCGGCCATCGCCTGGGGTTGGATCCGGGCATCGGGACAGGTCTTGCTTCTCTCATGCGGCTTGCGCCGCACCCTGACGAGGTGATGTATGAAAGCTCTTCCTGTATTGATGACGGTAGCAGCGCTGGCCATGCCTTCGCTGTCGCATGCGCAGGGCGAAGAGGGCGCCACTGCCGCGGTGGCCGCCGCGAGCGCCGGTGGCATCGGTACGGCCGCGCTTGTGGTGGGCGGCGTGGTGGTCACAGCGCTCGTGGTAGCGGCGGTATCCGGCGGGGGTGGCAACGGGCTGGGCTCGACGGGCACCACCGGTACGACCGGAACCACCGGCACGGTTCGCTAACCCTTGCGCGCGCTCGATTCCGTGTCCCGTGTCCACTCGCGTCATGACAGCCATCGCGGCCATGCACCGCATCGGTTGTTTTCACCGGCGTTCGCACGCTGCCTCGCCTGCGCCGCGATGACCTTGCTGGGTGCGTGCTCGGATCCGATGCGGGCGCTCTCCGACAGTTATTCCTTTGTACGTCAGAACAGCGACGCGCAGATCGATCGCACCGTTCTCGCGAAGGAACATCAGTACCTGAAGGTGTCGTCGAGAGGGCGCTCTGCACTGCTCGTGCTGGGTAACGTGGAGCAGAACGCGGCCGGCCCGGTCGAGGTGTGGTACTCGGGCGCCGGTGAAGTACTGCGAATTCAGAACGGCCGCCTGATCGGTGCGACAGGGATGGCGACCGAGTGGTTGAATGTGCGCCTCTCGGCACCGCCGGACTGGCTCTCGATCAGCGCGCCGACATCGTATGCACGCCGCCGTGACGTGATGCCGGCGTATGACTTCGGCGAAGCCGACGTCGTCACCGTGACGCCCATCGATATGCCGGCGAACACGCGTTACAGCGGGCCGAAGGCATCGGCCTTGCGCTGGTTTGCGGAGCGCACGCAGGGACGCATCGGGTTACGCGATTCGCGTTATGGCGTATTGCAAAGGGACGGCCACGCGTTGGTCGTCTACGGCGAACAATGTCTCGATGACCGGCTCTGTCTGAGCTGGCAGCGCTGGCCGGCCGAAGTCTGACGTTATGGCGACTGGAGTCAGGGACGCGCTCGATCGCGGAAGAAGTTATGCGCTTTATTGTTTGCTGTCATGCACATCGGTACATGTTTTTGGAGCGCAGGCCGTGACCATCGGTGCACCTGTGCGCCTGGGCGATTGGCTGGCGAGCCAACTGGCCTTGCCTGCCCAGCGTGAACGAGACATCTATGTCACAGGCATTCAATGGCAGTCGGCGCGGGAGCGTTCGTTGCAGCAGGGTGCACGTCAAACGCTGCTGGACCTGGTCCGCTACCTGGCTGGTCCGGCTGCGCCCGCGCAACCGGATCGGGATGGGTTGAGCGCGCTGATTGCCGCGCGCCCGGCAACAGGGCGCGTGGTGCTCAAGGAGGCGGACCCGCGCTGGCTGCAGGCGAATCCTGCGGAGGATCCCGTGCTGAACGCGGGCGACGCGGTGGCGATTCCCGAACGTCCGTCAAGCGTTACCGTGATTCGCGGAGATGGTTCGCTATGCAAAGTAAAGCATGTGGCGCAGGCGGAAGCGAGCTATTACATCCGAAGCTGCGATCCGCATGCGGCGCCTGACGACGCGTGGGTCGTGCAGCCCGACGGCGTGGTGCAGAAGGTGAATGTCGGGTTGTGGAACCGGACGGCGCAGCAGCCGCCTGCGCCCGGCGCATGGATCTGGGCGCCGGACAGGTCAGCGGGGTGGCCTGAGTCTTTGTCGGTGCGTCTTGCGAGCTTCTTTGCGACGCAAGGCCCGTCGGGACTCGACGACGCAGGGCACGATGCTCCGCTGCAGCCGGACTCACAAGAGGAGCTGTCGCCGGCTGCGGCGCAATTTCATGACCGCGATCTGCCGGTTACCGCAAGCGACTGGGGCACGATTGGCTTGTTGCAGACCCCAACCGCCCGCATGGGCGAAGCGGGCGAAGCGTCGATCGGCATCTCCACGACCTCGCCGTACACGCGGGTGAACGTGATGCTGCAGCCGCTCGACTGGCTGGAGTTTGATTTTCGTTATACGGACATCAGCTCGGAGAAGTATGGGCCGGCGTCGTTAAGCGGATCGCAGAGCTACAAGGACAAGAGCATCGATTTCAAGGTCCGGTTGCTATCCGAGACGGCGATGCGGCCGGCGGTTGCGCTGGGGATGAGGGATATTGGCGGCACGGGCCTGTTTTCGGGCGAGTACCTGGTGGCGAACAAACGCACTGGCGACTTCGACTGGAGCCTTGGTCTGGGCTGGGGTTACCTGGGCGCGCGCGGCAACATCGATAACCCCTTATCGATCATCAGCGACAAATTCAAGACCCGTCCCGCGCCGGACTCGAATGTGGTCAACTCGGGGACTTTTTCCAAGGCGTATTTTCGCGGACCGATGTCGTTGTTTGGCGGCGTTCAGTACCAGACGCCCTGGACCCCGCTCGTGCTGAAACTCGAGTACGACGGCAACAACTATCAAAACGAACCGTTTCACCAGCACTTCACGACACGGTCGAGTTTCAACATTGGCGCGGTGTATCGCGTGTCGTCCCACATCGATGTCAGCGCCGCGCTGGAACGCGGCAACCGGGCAATGCTGGGTATCACACTGCACGGCAAGCTGCCGGATATCGGCACGCCGAAGGTCAGCGATCCGGCGCCGTTGCCGGCCTTGATGCAGCCCGTGGTGCAGCCCGTCATACAGCCAGTCGCAGAGCCCGTTATGCAGCCCTTGATTCAGCAAGCAGCGCCCGCGGTGGCTGCGACGGACTGGAGTGGAACCGCACAAGCCCTGGAGCAACAAACCGGCTTCCGGGTGCAGAGCATCTATCGCGATGGTTCGCAGCTCATCGTCGCTTTCGACGAGATCGATGCGTTTTACCTCGCAGACAAGATTGACCGCATCGCCGCCGTGTTGAACCGCGATGCACCGCCGGAGGTTCGCGCGTTTCGCGTGACGCTCGTGTCGCGCGGCTTGCCCGTGACCGGTTATGCGATCGAGCGCGACACCTGGGTGCGCAACCATGCGAGCCTGCTGGCGCCTGTCGACCGGCAGCAGGCAGTGTTCAAGATGCCGCCTGCCGCGATGCCGGATGGTCCGCCGCCCAAGGGCATGTATACGGACATCTACCGGCAGGAGCCAAAGCGCTTCACCTTGTCGGTCGGGCCGGCGTATCAGCAGACGCTCGGCGGCCCGAACGGATTCGTGCTGTATCAGTTGTCGTTGAACGCGTATGCCGAAGCACGCCTGCGCCGCGATACGTGGCTTGCCGGCGACCTGAACCTGGGGCTCGTCGACAACTACGACAAGTTCACCTACACGGCGCCGAGTTCGCTGCCGCGGGTGCGGACCTACCTTCGCGAGTACCTGACGACATCGCGCTTCACCATGCCGCTGCTGCAACTGACGCACGTGGGCGCGCTTGGCCGCGACCAGTACTACAGCGTCTATGGCGGCTATCTGGAAAGCATGTTCGCCGGTGTGGGCGGCGAGTGGCTGTATCGGCCATGGTCGAGTCCGCTGGCGGTCGGCGTCGATGTGAACCGGGTCCAGCAGCGGGATTTCCGGCAGGACTTTGCGTTGCGCGATTACTCGGTGACCACCGGCAACGTGACGCTCTATTGGGACACCGGCTGGCACGGCGTGCAGGTCGACCTGAGCGTTGGACAGTACCTCGCGAAAGACCGCGGCGCGACGCTCGATATCAGCCGCGTGTTTCGCAACGGCGTGCGCATAGGGGCTTATGCAACCAAGACCAACGTGTCGAGCAGCGAGTTCGGTGAAGGGAGTTTTGACAAAGGCATCTACGTGACGATTCCATTTGATGCGCTGTTCACGCATTCGACCTCCGGGGTCGCGGCCATCCGCTGGTCGCCGCTTACCCGCGATGGCGGGGCCAAGCTCGCGCGCCAGTTCCCGCTGTATGACCTCACGGACGAGAGCAACCCACGCAACTTGTGGTTCTCACCGCCAACGCCCGCGACCACTGGTCCGGAATAGAGCGCACGTGGTTCGATCGCCGATGAGAGGCGCGGTCGATCGGCCGCGTGCATCGGTTGCACCATCCAATCTGTTGACTATGAAAAAATTTGCTGTGTCGTCGAAACTGATCGTGGTCCTGTCGTCTGCCTGCATGTTGCTCGGCGGGTGCATGCTCGCTCCCGGCATGAAATTCGACGCGTCCAAGCCGGTCGATCCGAGCGATCCGAACTCGGTCCCGGTGGTCACGCCGATCACGTTCGCGCTGATCCAGCGCGACCTGCTTGACCAGCGTGAACAGCTCACGGCCGATACCCGCTATGCGCCGTTGCTCGGCAAACCGAAGCCCTACCGGATCGGCCGGCACGACGTCCTGTCGATCATCGTATGGGACCACCCGGAACTGGTCATGCCGAACCTGACCTACGACATCGAGCGCACTAACGGCGCCATGCCCGGCAGCGCCGGCATGGCATCGCAAAGCGTGCCGGGTTATGTCGTCGATGAGAACGGGCTGCTGCAGTTTCCCTACGTCAAGGGTCTGCGTGCCGAAGGGCTCAGCGAACAGGAGTTACAGAACGCGGTGACCCGCAAGCTGACCGGTGTGATCACCGATCCGCAAGTCACGGTGCGAGTGGTCGGTTTTCGCAGCCAGAAAGCGTACGTGGAGGGCGAAGTCCGTACGCCCGGCGTGAAGGCGATCAACGACATTCCCGCCACGCTCGCGGAGATGCTGAACCAGGCCGACGGTATTGCACCGACGGGCGACCGGTCACGCATCCAGTTGACGCGCGGCGAGACTACCTACGACATCGACCTGAGCGAGCTCCACGCGAAGGGGCTGAGCACGACGGCCATTGCGATCCGCAATGGCGATGTGATCCGCGTGCCGCCGTTGCTTGAACACCGCGTGGTCGTGATGGGCGAAGTCGGCAAGCCGAGCCCGGTGCCGTTCCGAAGCGACGGCCGCCTGACGTTGAGCGACGCACTGGGCGACGCTGGCGGCGTGAGCCAGGTCACCGCCGACGCGAGCGAGATCTATGTGATCCGGCGTCACGTGGATGGCGCGCTGCCAGTCGTGTATCACCTCGACAGCAAGTCGCCCTCCGCCATGTCGCTCGCCAGCAGCTTCCAGCTCAGGAGTGACGACGTGGTGTACGTCGACGCACCGGGCGTGATCCGCTGGGATCGCTTTATTACGCCGCTCGTCGGCAGTACGACCGGCGCCTATTACCTGCAACGCACGGCACGAGGCGACTGACGCATGATCCGTTCGATCCTGACTGTTTGCATTGGCAATATCTGCCGCAGCCCGATGGCCGCAGGCCTCCTGCGCGCGCGCCTGCCCGAGTTCCAGGTGCTCTCGGCAGGTCTGGGCGCGCTCTCGGGCATGCCTGCGGATCCGTTAGGTCGCCAGTTACTGCTTGAGCGCGGTATAGACATTGAAGCGCACCGCGCGGTCCAGCTCAGCGCATCACATTGCTCCGGCGTCGACATGATCCTTGTGATGGACGCGAACCAGAAGCGCGTGATCCAGGAGACCTACCGGGCGACCCGCGGCAAAGTGTTTCGCCTGGGCGAGTTCCACGACCGCGACATCTTCGATCCCTACGGCGGCAGTCGTGCCGACTTCGAGCAATGCCTTGCGTTGATCGAAGCGGGCGTCGACGAATGGGCGCAACGCATCGCCCTCACGGCCTGATTCGTCAGGTACTTTTTCCTTGCTGGCGCATTGCTTACCTTGGCGCAATTGAATGAATCTAATGACACGTCCTCCATCGCCTCCGGTCGATAAAGAAGAAGATCTCGATCTCGTCACGATCCTGGATGTCATGATCGAGAGCCGCTGGCTGATCGCTCTCGTGACCGGCGCCTGCCTGGCGCTCGGCCTCCTGTACGCGTTCGCCACCGAGCCCGTCTATCAGACGGACATCATGATCCAGGTCGAGGAAAGTCCCGACTCCTCGGCGGCCAAGAGCATGCTCGGCGATGTATCGTCCCTCTTCGACGTGAAGTCGACCGCCGCCGCCGAGAGCCAGATCCTCGCGTCACGGCTCGTGGTCACGCGGGCAGTCGAGAAGCTGCGGACTTATATCGATGCGGGTCCGAAGCGCTTTCCGGTGATCGGCAACTGGCTGGCAAGGCAGAACGACGATCTGTCCACACCGGGGCTGCTCGGATTCGGTGGTTACGGATGGGGCGGCGAACGTATCGACGTCCAGCGTTTCGACGTACCGCAAGACCTCGAGAGCAAACGATTCACGCTGACGGTCACGGATGCCACCCATTACCGTTTGTCCGGCAGTGACCTGGACCAGCCGTTCACGGGTCAGGTCGGCCGGCTCGAAACCATTCCCTCGTCGTACGGCAACCTGAGCCTGCTGGTCAACACCGTGCGCGGCAACCCGGGCGCGCAGTTCATCCTGAAGCGTTACTCCAAGGTCAAGACCATCGAAAACCTGCAGGACAACCTCGACGTGCAGGAGAAGGTCAAGCAGTCGGGCATCCTGATTGCCGCATTGCAGGATACGAACGCGCGGCGCGTGTCGGATCTGTTGAATGCTATCGCCACGCAGTATGTTGCTCAAAACGTCGAGCGCAAGTCCGCGGAAGCGGCGCAGTCGCTCAAGTTTCTCGATACTCAGTTGCCTCAGATCAAGTCGCGGCTCGAAATAGCACAGGCGCGCTATACCGCGATGCGTGACCGTCGCGGATCGATTGACATGACCGAGGAAGCGAAGCTCTCACTCGGCCAGGCCGCCGATGCCAAGACGCGGCTGCTCGAGTTGCAGCAGCGCCGCGAAGAGCTGCTGCTGCGCTTCAGCCCGACGCATCCGGCCATTCGCGCGATTGATGAACAACTGGCGAGCTTGCAGCGTTTCACCGACAACACCGCGGCGCAGCTCAAGCTGCTTCCGGACGCGCAGCAGGACATTGTCCGCACGATGCTCGAAGTCCAGGTGAATACGGATCTCTATACGTCGCTATTGAACAACTTCCAGCAGTTGCAACTGGTCAAGGCGGGCAAGACCGGCAACGTGCGCCTGGTCGATACGGCGATCACGCCTGAAGATCCGGTGAAACCAAAGCGTCTGCTGGTCGTGCTCGGGTCATTCCTCGCGGGCGCGTTTCTCGGCGTTGTGGTGGCGTTCGTCAGGAACATGCTGTTCCGTGGTATCAGTGATCCTAATGAAATTGAGCGGCGCAGCGGACTGCATGTGTATTCCACCATTCCGTTGAGCGAGCATCAAACGGCGTTGTCGAAGCGCATTCGTGCCAAGTCGCCGGGTGTGAAGCTGCTGGCGCTGGATGCACCGGAGGATCCCTCCATTGAGAGTTTCCGCAGCCTTCGAACCGCGCTTCAGTTCACGATGTTCAACGCAAAGAACAACGTGGTGCTGATCACAGGACCGGCGCCGTCGGTGGGTAAATCGTTTGTCTCGGCGAACTTCGCCACCGTGCTGACGACGGCCGGCAAACGCGTGCTGCTGATCGACGCCGACTTGCGCAAGGGCTATCTTCACCAGTATTTTGGGCTGGAACGCGGTGTTGGACTGTCGGAGATCATCTCGGGCCAAACCAGCGTGGAGGCGGCCGTGCATCGCGGCGTGGTGCCGGACCTGGACTTCATTTCGACGGGCGCGCAGCCGCGCAACCCGGCTGAACTCCTGCTCAACGACCGTCTGCTCAAGCTTGTTAAAGACGTGTCCGAAGCGTATGACATTGTGGTGATCGATACGGCTCCCGTGCTGGTCGCCGCCGACGCCGGCATTCTCGCGCCGGCCGCGGGCACGGTGTTCCTGGTCGCCTGGGCAACGGTGACCAAGATGGGCGAAATCACGGAGACAGTGAAACGGCTGGCCCAGGCGGGTGTCGAGCCAACCGGTGTGCTGTTCAACGGCCTGAACCTCAAGCATGTGAAATACGGTTATGGTTCGAAGTACGGCGCCTATCGCTATGCAGCCTACGCGTACGAAAGCGATGCAAAAAAATAAGCGAAAGAGTGTGATGTCCATGATCGGACGGGTATGCGCCGGGCTGGCTTTCCTGCCCGTGTTTGCGCTCGCCGCAGCGCAGCCCGTGCAAACTTCCGCGCAGACGTCCATGGATACCGTGCCTCCAGAGGCACGCAGCGCGGGCTACACGACTCACACGTTTCGCAGCCGCTTCGAGCCGGTGACCGTGGACTGGAGCGACGAGCGCAACGCGAAGTTCCAATGGTTCCGTGGACGGTTTTTCGGCTACCCGCCTTTGGAGCGCTCGGCGCTATCAAAGCCGGACTCGGGCGAGCAGGGCATTACGCTGGGCGACAGCGGCCGCGCGAACTATGGCGTGGCGACTGCTGCACCCGCCCTGAGCGGGCCCGGATGGATCGGCACGGCCTTTGGCGGCGGTGCGTACATGGAGGCGGAGCTCAAGTTCGACCCCGCGGCCTCACGCTCGGCCGCGCAGCGCGGATGGCCGGCGTTCTGGAGCATGGCGATCGAGCATCTCGCAGGCTTGGCCGGCGAACAGTGGCCGGGTCAGCCGCCGGGTTACCGGCGTTTCATTGAAGTGGACATCTTCGAATACGATCTGCAGCGGTTCGGATTGCCGGGCGATTTATACGGAAGTGCGTTGCATGACTGGTTCGGCGTGTATCAGCATACTTGCCCCTCGGGTTATTGCGCCCGCTCGACCGCGAATCTCGATGTGCGCATGCGCACGCCGTCCGGCACGGACTTCAGCCGTTATCACCGATACGGATTTTTGTGGATTCCGGCGAACGCCAGTCAACCGGGAAAAGCGCAATTTTTCTTCGATGGCAAGCCGGTCGGCAAGCCCATGGCCTGGGCACGCGCCGGTGACGGATCGCCTGAGACCGAGATGAAGACCGCTGGCTTCAGCGTGCTCGACAAGGATCACCTCGTTCTGATTCTCGGCAGCGGCAGTGCGCAGCCCATGACCGTGCGCTCCGTCGATGTATGGCAAGCGACGCCAGCCGCGAACCTGGTGTGCGGCTCCACGCATGAGGCCGGTTGTTTAAGCAAGTGAAGTGCACGAAATGCACATTGTGCGTTGTACGCTGATCGACGTTATGCCTTTGAGTCAATCCTGCCCGTCACCACGACGGGTCCCGATGCCAAGCCACCTGGACAACAGCCATGACTGCCAGTCAACAATCGTTGGTAATTTCAAACGACATCACCGTATCCAATCAAGCGCCGTTCGTGTTGTTCGGCGGCATTAACGTGCTCGAAGACCTCGATTCGACGCTGGCTGCCTGCGCGCGTTATGTCGACGTCACGGAACGCCTGGGTATTCCATTTGTCTTCAAGGCATCGTTCGACAAGGCAAACCGTTCGTCGATGCATTCATACCGCGGCGTGGGTCTCGACGAGGGTTTGCGGATCTTCGAGGCGGTCAAGCTGCGCTTTGGCGTCCCCGTGCTGACCGACGTTCACGAGATCGAACAGGCGAAGCCGGTGGCGGAAGTGGTCGACGTGCTGCAGATCCCCGCATTCCTTGCGCGGCAAACGGATCTGGTGGTGGCTATCGCCCGGACCGGACGCGCCGTCAACATCAAGAAACCGCAGTTCATGAGTCCGGCACAGGTCAAGCACGTGGTGAACAAATGCCATGAGGCGGGCAATCACAACGTCATGCTGTGTGAGCGCGGCAGTTCGTTCGGCTACGACAACCTCGTCGTCGATATGCTTGGCTTTCGCACGATGCGTGAAGCGTCAGGTGGAAGCCCTGTGATCTTCGACGTCACGCATAGCCTGCAGCGCCGCGACGCCGGAAGCGAAGCGTCCGGCGGCCGCCGCGAACAGGTGTTTGAACTGGCGCGCGCCGGTCTTGCCGCGGGTGTGGCCGGACTCTTTCTCGAATCGCACGAGAACCCGGAGCAGGCGCGCTGCGACGGTCCGAGCGCATTGCCGCTCGCGCTGCTCGAAGCGTTCCTGGTTCAGATGAAAGCGGTCGATGACCTGGTCAAGTCGTTCGCACCCATCGAGGAAGGCCTCCTGTGAGCAGCGGCTATCGCGGGGCCATCCGGCTCGTGTTGTTCGATGTCGACGGCGTGCTGACGGACGGATCAATCTACCTGGACGGCGAAGGTGAATGCATCAAGCCGTTCAACGTGAAAGACGGTGTTGCCGTCGCGTTGCTGCGCGCGCACGGCATTGCGACAGGCATTGTGTCCGCGCGCTCGAGCCCGGCGCTGACGTTGCGCGCGCGGCAACTGGAGTTCGATGTCGTGGTCGCCGGATGCGATAACAAGCGCTCCGCCTACGAACGCATCCGCTCGCAGCGCGCGCTGCAAGATGCGCAGATTGCGTTTGTCGGCGACGACGTGATCGATCTCGCGGCCATGGCCATCGCAGGCTATTCCTGCGCACCGGCCGATGCCCATCCGCTCGTGCGGCGCGCTGCGGCCTACGTCACGCCCTGCATCGGCGGTCACGGTGTCGCCCGCGATGTGGCTGACCATCTCCTCGCGCTGGGCGGCTTGTCGCTGGACGCCGCCTACGCGCCTCTTATCGACGAATGGAGCCGACATGACGTCAGGCAATGACTGCTCGCGGGTTCATGTAGTCATTCCCGCACGCTACGGTTCGACGCGGCTGCCCGCGAAGCCGCTGATCGAACTCGCGGGCGTGCCCATGATCGTGCGCGTGTACCGGCGTGTCAGGGCCGCGCTGGATGCACTGGATGGTGAGAATGGGCAGACTGACGTGATCGTCGCAATCGACGATAACCGCATCGCCGCCGTGCTCGACGCTTACAACGTCCCGGCGTTGCTGACCGACCCGGAACATCGATCAGGTACGGATCGAAGCGCGGAAGTGGCAGAGCGCCTCGGCTGGCACGCCGATGATCTCGTCGTGAACGTACAGGGCGATGAACCGCTGCTGCCGTGCGCGCTGCTCACCGGATTCATCGCGTTCTGCAACGCCGATCCGCAATTGCGCATGGCCACCGTCGCCGCGTCCGTCACTGACCCGGCGCATCTGCACGATCCGAACATCGTGAAGCTTGTCGTCAATGCAGCGGGTGACGCGGCGCTTTTCTCCCGTTCACCCATTCCGTTTTGCCGGGATGTTCCGCTACATCAATGGCCGTTGCCCGCTTTCCTGCGCCATATTGGGATCTATGCGTATCGCCGCTCGGTGATTGGCGCGCTTGCGCGGGAGCCCTTATGCCAGCTCGAGCAATGGGAGAAGCTCGAGCAGTTGCGCGCGATCTGGCTCGGCATTCCGATCAAGGTGATGACCTGGCCTGAAGCGCCCCCGCATGGCGTTGACACATGGGACGACGTGAAGCGCGTATCCGACTTTCTAATTGCCGGTAACGGAGCATATTCATGAACGATGCCACTTTTATAGCGTCCGCCGGGCGCGTATTCGACATAGAAGCACGCGCGGTGGCCGCACTTTCGGCTCGCCTGAACGAGGACTATTCGCGGGCGGTGCGCACCATCCTGGAGTCGAGCGGGCGGGTGATCGTCTGCGGCATGGGCAAGTCGGGCATTGTGGGGCGAAAGATTGCCGCCACGCTGGCAAGCACCGGCACGCCGGCCTT
The DNA here is from genome assembly GCF_000729995.1 of Caballeronia sordidicola. Taxonomy (GTDB): domain Bacteria; phylum Pseudomonadota; class Gammaproteobacteria; order Burkholderiales; family Burkholderiaceae; genus Caballeronia; species Caballeronia sordidicola_A. The sequence goes on from NZ_JNFG01000002.1 coordinate 46,016, forward strand.
CTTCATGCATCCCGGCGAGGCCTATCACGGCGATCTGGGCATGGTGAAGGACAACGACGTGTTCGTAGCAATCTCGAATTCGGGCGAGACGCATGAAGTGATCCAGCTCTTGCCGTTCCTCAGGCAGAACGGCAATGCCGTGATCGCGATGACCGGCAAGCCCGGCTCGACGCTGGCGAACGCGGCGCATTGCCACCTGAATGTGGCGGTGGAAAGCGAAGCGTGCCCGTTGCAGCTGGCTCCGACCGCGTCCACCACGGCGACACTCGCAATGGGCGATGCATTAGCAGTTACGCTCATGGAAGCCCGCGATTTCCGGCCCGAGAGTTTCGCCCGGTTTCACCCCGGAGGGTCGCTGGGCCGGCGCCTTTTGCGGATGGTCGAGGACGAAATGATCAGCGACGCGTTACCGTTTGTCGACCCTGCCGCGAAGGTGATGGAAGTCGTGTCGGTCATGACGAAGAGCAACCTGGGAATCGCGATCGTCAGGACCGGGGAAGGTCATGGTCTCGTGACGGATGGCGACATACGGCGCGTGATCGAGGTGCATGGACAAGATGCCTTCAGCAAATCGGCAAGCGAGTTCATGTCGAGCAACCCGGTTACCACGCGGATCGGCACGAGGGTGGAAGACGCGCTCGCGCTGCTGGAGCGGCACAAGATCACTTCACTACTCGTAGTCGATCACGCGGGCATTGTCGGGGTATTCAAGAAATAGCCCTGGAATCAGGGCTGAAAAGCGCCGCAGGTTGAAAAGTGCCGAAGCCCGCGATCGGGGCTTGGCACTGGACTCTGGAGATTCAGGTATTGCCGAAGTCGGCACGCGCGCAGTTACGGTAGTCACTGGCGGAAATACCCAGGCGCCGCTTGAAGATTTTCGCCAGCCGGGTGCCGCTGCGCATTCCGCATCGCCGCGCCACCTTATCGATCGGTAAAGTCGTGGTGATCAATAACCGGCACGCAATATCAAGGCGGGTACGCAATAAGTATTCGGAAGGCGGCATTCCGGTTTCGGCCTTGAAATGCCGGAGAAATGTGCGCTCGCCCATAGACACGCTCTGTGCAATGTCGTCGACCGTGATCGGACGGGCGCAATGCTCTTCTATCCAGCGAGTCGCTTCCTTGATTGTTGAAGCAACGTTTGCGTTGGGCGGGTCGCCGAGCAGCGGTTCGAGCCAACGTCCGGGAAAGGGCATGAGGCGTTCGGCAATGCCCTCCGCTGTTTCATAATCGAAGTCGCTCTTGATGAGAGAGAGGGCAGTGATGACCGGCGAACCGGCATTGACGTCAATCACCACATCGTTTCCCGGTCCCTGGATGTGCTGCCTGCCCGACGGCCGTATCGGGATGATCATGCCGCGCGCGTTGGGCAGGTCAGCGCCCTTGAGCAACAACGTGCCGTTGCCCGCCGCCTGCACCACCCGCACGGTCTGGAACACGCGCTTGAGCCACCCGGTTGTCCGGTCGTCGTTGGCCGCAGCCGATGCACCCTCGCCTCCCGCAATGAACAAAGCGTCGTATCCGGACGGATTCGACGAGTCGACAGAGTCCGTGTCCATGCTGATGGAGTTGGAGCACTGAACGCGACCTCCCCGGCTCGATAATAAGGATATCGAATAATGTGGAGCCTGACCGTACTGAGTCGTAGCGGCCAGATTGGCGAGGTCGAAGGTCTCGACAATCAGTCCGACCTCCACGAACGAGCAGTTCTCGTAGACCAGGATGGCGATCCGCTTGTTGGTCGCGTGCCCGTGCCGACGATTCCCTTGCTCGATGGAGACTACCCGTCTTGAGTTCTCCCAGGATCTTGCAACCTCTAAGTTCATTTTTTTCTCGTTAGTGTGTGCCCTAAAACCATTCTAGCTAACAAAGAAAAGCTCCTTTACCGACTGTCTCAAAAAGGATATGTATTGTCCGAATTAGTTAAGAATATGTATCTATAATCAGAAAAAAATCGTAAATAATTGGCCATCGATAAGCAATAAGAAATCTTCTAATTTCATTGTTTATCAAGACTCAAACCACCATTCAGCTTGGTCTTAATTCATCATACTATTTGAGAAGGCATTGCATTCGTCTATCGTTTTGTTAACTCCAGTGATGCATCCGGCATCGATAAAAATCCTTTGCGATTCGGTAAAGGGAATTCGCTCTGTTTCGAGTGTGACCATCAAGGTGGTCGCCCCTCTTACCAGGTCTATGCAGCTATGGCGGGGTGTAGGGGTTGACAGCTTTGCGGGAGTCGAATTCATCAACGCCGAGTTGCGCGGGGGCTCGCAAAGCGCAACGCTCATCAGTTCGGCGCACCTGCTTGCGATGGTGCAACGGGCACATGCGGACAGTCATGGGGGCGCTGCCGGCAATCTTTATGTCTTCGTGGGTGTCGAGGCTTATGCCGAAGCGTTCGCCGAATGTGCGTTCGCGCTAAGGCGATGGTTCGGGCCCGCTTCCGTGTTCGCGTTGGACATGCGCCGGGAGAATCCTCAAGCGTCGCCTGTCGACAGCGAATGGAGAACGCGCCGTTCTCTTGCGTCGCGTGCGACCTTGCTTACGTTCGATTCGCGCTTCGATGCGGGGGCAGTGGGAGCGGCCGCAGTCAAAGTCAAAGTCTTACCGGACCCTCGCCGCGGTGAGGTGCCGCTCGCGGTAAGACAACGCGCTCGCGCCAGGATGAACGTGTCGGATAACGACTTCGCGCTGGCGGTGGTCAGTGACGAGTTTTCATCTACCGGCATCGCCCGGCAAGCTGCATTAATTCGCGCATTGATGCAGGCTCCAAGCTCGCGGTTACTCATAGCTGGAGTCGGTCACGAACCGGCGGCGTGGCTCGCCGATCTGTCGGCAACATTTCCCGGGCGGGTACGGATCATGGGTGCGTGCGCCAACGGCACGTGCGACTTCGACGCCGCCGATGTCTTGCTCATGCCGGCGGGCGCCCTCGGGGCATCGCGGTCATTGCCTTGCGCGACAGATGCTCGCGATGTGGATGAGATGTCGGCGGAGCCTGGCCATCAAATGATCGTGCTCGAAGACGACATGGGTACGCATGAGGTGGACGACTTCATTCAGGCGGTAGGTCTTCTGCCTCCGCGGGCAAGCCGTGAAGTGGAGATACTCCGCAGTGAGTTCCTCAGGACCCTGCAAGCGAAGATGAGCGTGAGGTTCGGAAGGAGTTTGTACTACGCAGTCAGGCAGCTTATTTAAGAAGCGTCGCTGAGCGCGGCTACCCGGTGTCAGTCTGGTAGTCCAATCCACCAGGTGTTTCTCCATCCGGTCCTGTCGAGTGCATCCCTGGTATGGCCGATACGGTTTCACCAACGTCGAGTCCGGCTGACGGGGCGGGTCATCGTCGGCGGCGGCCTTCGCGTCGATCCGCGCGCGTTACTCGCGCCCGGCGCTCCCGCTCCCTCGCGAGCTCGCATGTATAAAAGGAATCCATGAACTCGCAGTTCCGTTTGTTGGGCGTGGCGTGGTACACGCAAGAGCACTACGACCGATGCCGGGCCATGTTCGTCGACGGGGAGGTGTTGCCAGCCTCGTACATGGACTGGAAAAATCAGGTCGAGCGCTTCCGTGAACGGTGTATCCACCAGGGCATTGGCGTGATCCAGGCATATATCGACCCGAATGTGTTTCCGGATTGGTGCGTCGCCAACGGCTGCAATGCGGACGCGGACGGGCGCGACACCTTCGCTTCCGATCTGGCAGGTCGCCTCATGATGGAACGAAGCCGCCAACGGGATTAGATGCATGAGGACAGCCTTCGAAGCATGGAACGCTCGGGTAAAGATCAGGGAAGGGTATGGGCAGATGGCCCCTCGCGCGCTTCACAACGCCCCCGAACCCCCGCGCGGACCATGATGAAAAGGGCATCACGGCAGGACTGAAGAAAACGGTGCGCCACCGGAATGGCAGCGTAATATAACGTGTGCCCTACAATTCTTCCCATGTCCAAAAAGCCCTCTCCCCCTCCGGCTGCTGCAGACAGCGAGGAGTATCACTTCTCCAGGCAGATCGGCCATCTGCTGCGGCGCGCGTACCAGCGCCACGTCGCCATCTTCCAGGCGGCCATACCGGATTCCGACCTGACCGCGGCCCAGTTCGTCACGCTATGCGCGGTGAAGGAGAAGCAATCCTGCTCGCTTAACGACATCGTCAAAGCGACGGCAATCGACCAGGCCACCATCCGCGGCGTTGTTGAGCGTTTGAAAGCGCGTTCGCTGATCGTGGTCTCGCCCGACCCGCTCGACGGCCGCAAGCTGCTCGTGCGCACGACACCGGAAGGACTGGCGTTGATCGACCAGACCGTGCCTTTTGCGAAGCAGGTGAGTGAGCAGACTTTTGGGGGGCTGAATCCGGCGGAGCGCGTTGCGATCGTGTATCTGTTGCGCGCCATGGCGCAGGCGGAAGATAACTGAGCCGTATGTGCCTGTAGCTCCGTATAAACGCCTACAGGCCACTGCTACGCGCTCATCGATGCTCGGCAGGCGCGAGCGCAGCGGCGGCCTGCAGCGTCGCCCTGACAGCGTCTGGCGTGAAGGGCGGCGCGCGGAACCGTACGCCAGTTGCATCGAATAACGCATTGGAGATAGCGGGCGCACCGGGGAGCGAAGCGGACTCGCCGGCGCCGAGCGGCGGCTCGCCTTGCCGGTCCACCAGCACCACGTCCACGGGGGGCAGTTCGGGGAATGTCAGGATCGGATAGCTGCCCCATTCCTTGCTTGCGACCAGACCGTCGGTGAAGCGCACACGCTCTTTCATCGTGCGGCTCAGGGTCTGGATCACGTTGCCATGGATCTGATGGCGCACCCCGTCCGGATTGATCACGGTGCCCGTGTCCTGACCGACCGTCACGCGCGTGATGCGGATTTCCCCGCTGACGGTATCGACTTCCAGATCGACGATCCACACCGACCAGGCCGCACCGAAACCGGGAAAGCGGCTATGCACATATCGTGCATAAGCCACGCCGCGTCCTTGAAGTACACGTTCGCCGGTTTCCCGTGCTGGACGGCGTCCGGCACGGGCTTGCCAGCCTGCGCGTTCCGCGACTGCCTCAAGCAACGCCACCGCCCGCTCGTCCTCGAGATGACGCAACCGGAAAGCCAGGGGATCGGCGCCGGTCTCGAACGCGAGTTCATCGATGAATACATCATGGGCGAAGGAGTTCGGCAGTGCAGATACCCCTCTGAACCACGATGCCCTGACCAGCGGCGCCAGGTCATGGCAAACGAAACGGCGATGCGCGAAAGTGTAGGGCGACACCGCGGTCCGGTCGCCCATTTCAAAGACGCGCGGTTCCGCCGGCGTCGCGCCGGTAAGCAGAAGGGCGAGCAGGGGCGCGTCGTTCGACGGATAGCGCGAGGCGAACGAATAACCCAGCGTGTCGCCGCTACGGGACACCGTGCCGGTCACATCCACGACTTGCGCCGTGCCCTTGGGCTCCCACTGATGTTCGTCCGCGCGTGATAGCTGGACCCGCACCGGCTGACCCATCGCACGTGAGAGCAAAAGCGCATCGCCCGCGACGTCGTCGGCGCAATTGCGGCCATAACATCCGGAGGCCTCCATACGGACGATATCGATATCAGCTTCGTCTCGCTCGACCAGACGCGACAAGTCGTAGCGCAAGGTCTGCGGGTTCTGCGTGCCCGACCATACCGTGATGCGTCCGTCCTGATAGTCCGCGAGGGCGCAGGACGGCCCGATCGAGCCGTGCATCTGATACGGCCATACATAGCTGCGTGTCAGCGTGGTCGTCCCAGGCTGTCCCTGCACACTCTCCACGTCGCCTTCTTCCAGCAGCAGGCGGCGCTGGGCCGGAGCTTGGGTGATGGCCTCTGCTGGGTCATCGAGAGACTGGAGCGGCGGCAGCGGGCGCCACCGGACGCGTAGCGCACGCGCTGCGCGGATCGCTTGTTCCTCCCGCTCCGCCACCACCCCGACGAAGTCGCCGATGACAACCACGCCACGCACGCCCGGCAACGTATCGACCGATGAACGGTCCACGTCGATCAGCGTCTTGCCGACGAACGCTCCGCAATCGTGTCCTGCATACGGTGGCCGCACGACGCGCCCGTGCAGCATGCCGGGCACACGCATGTCGTGGACGAAGGTTAGGGTGCCGGTGGCCTTGGCGGGCAGATCGACGCGCGGGGTTGGCCGCCCGACAATCCGGTAGGTCGACGGGTCTTTTACCGCGACCGATGAGTCGATGGGAAGCGAGATCCGTTGCCCCTGGAGCAGCTCGTCGAAGCCGATGCGGGTCTTGTCCGGGGCAATGACATAACCGTCGTCGGTGGCAAGGCGGGCGGCATCGATACCCCAGCGTTGCGCCGCGAGCCCGATCAACACGAGGCGCGCTTGCGCCGCAGCAAACCTGAGCGGCACGGCGGATATCTGGATGGTCGCGCTCGCGATGGTCGGCCCCTGATTGGGCACCTGGGCGGAGTCGCCGAGGATCATCGCGACGCGCGGGGCCGGCACGTCGAGTTCTTCCGCCACGATCTGCGCGAGCGACGTGCGGATGCCTGTGCCAAGATCGACGTGGCCGTTGAACGCCAGGATGCGGCCGTCGTCCAGTATCGCGACGAAAATTTCCGGCGAGTCCTGAACGTAGGAAGACCCGCTGCCCGGTTGCCCGGGCGCGGGTTTGACCGGCGCGAGGGGCTGCCTGACGATGGTCAGGCAGCCGTTGAGCGCGAGCAGTTCACCTCGGGTGAGCGCTGCTGCTGTAGGCATGATGGTTTCCGAAAACGCAGCTTTTATTCGACTACACCGCTTCCAACGTTTGACGTCAACGACTAGCTTCAAGTCCAACGATACGCTTTCGCATCGCGAACACCAAGAGGCAACCCGCGAGAGTGTTTCCTGGAAATCCTGCGCTCAGGCCCGGCGTTGTTCTATCGTCGCAAGGGCTTCATCGAGCGTCATGACAGCGGCATATTTTTGTTGCATGTCGAAGAGATTCGCATCGTGCGGACCGATCGCCCTATCGCCGACGCAATCGGACACAACCAGCGGACGGAAACCATGCGACATCGCATCGACCACGCTTGCGCGCACGCATCCGCTCGTGACCGCACCGGCCACGATCAAGGTCTGCACTGCACGCTGCGATAACCACGGCGCGAGTTGCGTGCCGAAGAACGCGGAGGGCACGGTCTTGCGCACGACCAACTCGCCCGGTGCAGGCGTCAACTCAGGCACGATCGCGCTGTTCGGATGATCTTCGGTAAGCGTCGCCATGCCCGGCACTTTCAGTGAAAACACGTTGTCGTCGCTGCCGTCGGCCGCGTAAACAATCCGGCTATGCGCAACCGGCCAGCCATGCCGGCGCGCAGCCGCCAGCAGGTGCACCGTCCGTTCGATAGCCGGCGCAATGTTGCCGCCGCCGAAGGTCTTGGGGTCCGCGAAGCCGACCACGAAGTCGACAATCAGCAAGCCGATATTGCCTTGCACCGGCAACGGTGTGCCAAATCCCTGCTGTTTGTACACGCCCGATTCGGCGTGGCTCTGGATGTCGCTCATTCAGATTACTCCAAGGGGTCAGGTTCTATCGGTCCATCACCACGCCATCGCGGACCACGGCTTCGCCATCGAGCGTCACGTCGCAATGGCGCAGCGGGATGTCGATGTGACACGTCGTCGTGCGTTTGCCGCCCGCTTCGTTATTCGGCCCAAGCGAAAACAGGAAGTTGCCTTCGAACGCGCGTGCATCCATGCCGATGGTTGCCTCGCGGTCGTACAGGCCGAGCGTGGACCAGCGTGCGCGAGGCTGCAAACCCCATCCGATATGCGAGATCGCATAGCCTTCGGGATCGTTGAACGAGGCCATATAGTCGCTTAGCAAGTCTGCATCTACACCACCATCGATGCGCGTCGCGTAACCGTTTTCCACGGTCAGCGTAATCGGATCGTTCACGTATTTTTTTTGCGGCAGCAGGATGTCGCCGCGATCAATCACGATCTGGCCGCTCGCTTGTCCTTCGTTCGGGAAGGTCAGCACAAAACCGCTTGGCCAGTGATCCCAGCGGCCAGGTTCATCGACGAAACCGTACTCGGAGATTGCAGGGAATTCGCCCAGCGGACACACGAGTTCCGTGCCCGCTTTCGACTTGACGCGCATTTCTCGCGATGCCTTGATCCGCTCGGCCGCCGCCCGCACGCGCGTGCGATCGGCCTCGGTCGGCACGAGGCGCGCGAGCACTTCGGGTGGCTCAACCGCGAGCAGGATCTTCGTGCCGGTCGCGAGGATCTCGTGCTGCTCGGGCGAGAACAACAAGGTCATCAGGTCGAGCACGAGATCGCTCGCCTTCAACGCGGCGATAGCGGCCAGGTTGCCGGTGAGAGGCGTGGTGCCGAGATACGCGAGCGAGTCGCGGCTCAGCGCCTTTTCTCCGTTTACCGGCAACAGGTCCAGCCGGTTGACGATCGCGCCCATCGATTGCGTGGCGATCAGGGCGCTTGAAAGCGTTTGCGGATGCGTGGACGCGCTGGTGAGGATGGTGACGGTCTGGCCGGCCTGCAGCTTCGACAACGTCAGTACCTGCTTCCATGCGGCGATCATTTCGTAATCGCTGATTGGCATGTTGACTCCTGAAGAATGAGTGTCAGTGTCGGCTAGTCTTGGGTCGTTTGTGCCGGACCTTAGACGAGCTTTGCGCCGAGGAAATCGCCGAACGCTTCATAGAAGCCGGCTTCGTTGTCCCACGGAATCATGTGTCCGGCATCCGGCACGCGGGTATGCAGCAGTCCCGGTGCGAGTGTCTGCATCTCCTGCACGTCTTCGTCGAGCACCACGTCGCCGCGCGCGGCCGTGATCAGAAGCGAAGGCACGCGAAGCAGGGGCAGGTCGGCGTGGATGTCATCGGTATGAAAGCCTTCGAACGATGTCAGCATGCCGCGTTCATCGCAGGTATGCAGCCATTGTGCGCGCACGCGCAACTGCTCTTCAGTCCAGGTCGGACAGAAAGTGCGCATGCCGTCGGCGTCAATGCCTTTCAAAGCGAGGCGGATCGAATCGACATACCAGGGCAGCTTTGCCGGATACGCGCGGCGGCCCGGACCGGACACGGGCGGGTCGACCAGCACCGTGCGCGTCAGGCCCTTCGGCGCGCTGCGGGCAGCACGGATCGCGATGCGGGCGCCCATGGAATGGCCGACGAGCGCATAGTGTTCAAGGCCAAGCGCTTCAGCGAGCGCGATGACGTCGGCGGCTTGCGCGTCGAGGCTGTAGTCGAGCGTCGGCGATGCTTCGGACAAACCGCGACCGCGTACATCGAGCACGTAGGTATCGAACTGGCGGCCAAGCGTCTCGCCGACAAAGCCCCACGTGACGGCCGGGCTGGTAATGCCAGGAATCACGATCACGGCGGGACGGCCGGCACGCACGCCCTCTTTGCCGCCGTAGCGCAGGTAATGCTGGCGAATGCCGTTAGCGTTGACGTTCGCGCCGTAGAGAAAAGTTGTGGTCATCGCGGAGTCCGTGAGTGAATCGAAAGCGATCAGTAAGTGTGGTTAATAAGCGCCGGAGAGAAGCGCACCCGCGCCCGGCACCACACGTTCGAGATCCAGCTCGCGCAGCATGGCGTAAGTTGTGGCAATGGCAGCGGTAATGACCGGCTTGCCCGTCATTGCCTCGACTTGCGGCACTGCGGCAAGCGATGGCATCTGCACGCAGGCCGACAAGACGATTGCATCGACGTCCTGATAGGGCAGGGTTTTCACGATGTCCGGCAGCAGGCGCGGGTCGTGGCGGCCGACATCCAGGTTGTCGGGAATCTCGAGCGCCCGATAGGCGACGACTTCGAAACCCTCATTGCGGATGTAGTCCACGACCAGTTCGGTCAGCGGTTTCATATAGGGCGCCACCACCACGATGCGTTTCGCTCCGATGACCTTCAATGCTTCGACAAGCGCGCCCGCGCTGGTGATGACCGGCGCGGCGCCGCCGTTCTCCACGGTGCGCTCGTGCAGCCGCTTCTGCGACACACGGTGGTAGCCATGTCCCATCGCCATGATTGCAACGAGGCACGCATAACCGAGCACGTCCACGCGCGCGTCGCTGAGTTCCAGCGCGCAGCGGTCCGATTCCGCGTCCATGGCCGCAAGCTCCTCCTTGACCACCTTCTTCATGCGCATGCGGCTGGAATGAAACGTGAAACGCTCCGGGCGGATGCTCTGGCGGGCGAGCAGCATGGCCGGGATTTCGGTTTCCATCGTCGTGTTCGAGCTCGGCACGATCTGGCCGATGCGAAAGGTCTTGGTCATCTGGTCGACTCCGTATGTGGTTGTCTTGGGCCGCCCGCAGCGGCGTTGTTGGTCTGGCAAATGCTGCAGCAATTTGATTCGATAAAGTCTAGTGTACACATTGTAATTTAACAAGATTCTGAAAACATTTTTTAATGGTGCATGCTCGCTTTAGATTGGTGAAAACCCTTATAAAATGCACAAACATAGGGATAAAACGCGCTGACATCGACGCAATGCAAATTTTCTTTACTCAAAAAAATTCAATGTGTACACTCAATATCAGTTCATTCAACAGGCTCGGCTGAACGACTTCTTTCGGCGAGCGCCAGACATGGAGAGATCATCATGAGCAAACCCCGAATCGCGATTATTGGCGCGGGCCTTGGCGGAACAGCAGCTGCGGCGCTGATGCAGCGCGCCGGGTATTCGGTGCGTCTGTACGAGCAAGCCCCTGCGTTTTCGCGTCTCGGCGCGGGCATTCATCTCGGCCCCAACGTGATGAAGATCATGCGCCGCATGGACTGCGAAGACGCGCTGAACGTTATGGGTTCGCACCCGGACTACTGGTACAGCCGGGACTGGAAAACGGGCGAAGCCATCGCGCAGATTCCGCTGGGCGAGTTCGCGCTGAAGGAATATGGCGCGTCGTATCTGACCGTGCATCGCGGTGACTTTCATGCGCTGATGACTGAATCGGTCGCACCGGGCACGATCGAATTCAATAAGTGCCTGAGCGGGATTGAAGAGTTGGAGAATGAAGTCCGGCTGACTTTTGCCGACGGCAGTGTTGAAACAGCCGACATCGTGATTGGCGCGGACGGCGTGAACTCGAAGATTCGCGACCATCTGCTGGGCGCTGAACCGCCGCGTTATACGGGATATGTCGCTCATCGCGCGGTATTTCCCGCGTCGCTGCTCGGCTCCGATCCTTTCGATCTGTGTGTAAAGTGGTGGTCGGAAGACCGGCACATGATGGTGTATTACGTGACGTCCAAGCGCGATGAAATCTATTACGTGACAGGCGTTCCGCAGGCTGAGTGGCCGGCAGGGCAGTCGGTTGCGCCCAGCAGCCGTGACGAAATGCGCGAGGTGTTCGCGGGCTATCATCCGTCGGTGCAGAAGCTGATCGACGCCACGCCCGAAGTGACAAAGTGGCCGCTGCTGGAACGCGATCCGCTGCCGTTGTGGAGCCGTGGCCGTCTCGTGCTGCTCGGCGACGCGTGCCATCCGATGAAACCGCATATGGCGCAGGGCGCGGCCATGGCGATTGAGGATGCAGCCATGCTGACTCGCTGCCTGGACGAAGTAGGGGCAACCGATTACGCCGGAGCGTTCGCGCTGTATGAAGCGAATCGTGCTGAGCGCGCATCGAAGGTGCAACTGGTCTCGCATAACAACACGTGGCTGCGCACTAACGAAGATCCGGCATGGGTGTTCGCTTACGACGTGTTCAACGAGCCCTTGAAGTCGCCGTCGGCCAAGCAGGCAACGACTGCTGCCGCTTGATATTTCGACCCGGCCGCGCGCGGCGGTGTCTGGATGCGCTGCCGCCCGCGGTCTTGATTCGATGACTAGAAGATGAGCGTGTCTGCTTCCGCCACACCGGTTTCAGGGCCATTGACGCTGACCGTCAATGGCAGCACTCGCACGGTCGACGTGACCCGCGACACGCCCTTGCTGTATGTGTTGCGCAACGACTTCGAACTAAACGGGCCGAAGTACGGCTGCGGTCTCGGCCAATGCGGTGCCTGCACGGTGCTGCTGGACGGCGGTCCTGCGCGCTCATGCGTTGTACCGGTCGCGGCGGCCGTAGGACGCGAGACGCTCACGCTGGAAGGGCTTGGAACGCTGGACGCGCTGCACCCGATCCAGCGGGCTTTTATCGATGAACAAGCAGCGCAATGCGGCTACTGCCTCAACGGCATGATCATGAGCACGAAGGCGTTGCTCGATCGCAATCCTACGCCTGATGACGACGATATCCGTGACGCGCTGCGCTTCAACCTGTGCCGTTGCGGCACGCACATCGAAATCATGAAGGCAGTGCATCGCGCGGCCGAGTACCTGAAACGCGAACCAAAAAACTGATTCATTGGACCATCATGTAATGGACGCCCTGTAATGGACCCGATGTAATGGACGCCGTGCACGAAGGAAGTTCTGGCGGACCCGTGCTGATGCCCGAGTCGATGCTTCACGCGTGCGTGCTGGGCGAAGCCGACGCCGCGCTGCTCGCGTCTGCGCGGCAGTTGAATGTGGAAGCAGGCGTGCGTTGGGTGGTCGCGGGAAACGTCGCGGCGTTCGTGGCCGAGCGTTTCGAGCAGGCACGCGACGCTGCTTGCCTGCTGGTGTTATCGGCCCGTGCGCAGCATGCCGGTGATAGCCCTTCTTTGCCCGTGCAACATTCCGGCTTGCAGCAGGAAGCGCATTACACATGGCCGATTCCGGCGGACAGGATGGTGCCGTGCGAGGCTATTGCATGTAACGATGCCGGTAGTATCAAGGTCTGGAGCGGTGCTCCCGAGACAGCGGATTTGCGGGCGAAGCTTGTTGCTATCACCGGCCTGCCGTCCGACCGATTTTCGTTGCATTCGCTCGATGCACACAATGGCCGCGCCGATCCGCTGATTGCAACGCACGCCGCACTCGCTGCGGTTGTCTTGATGGCGGAGACCAGCCGGACGATATGCGTTGGCGGTTATATGGCGGCGTCTCAGGTCAAGGAAGCGACAGTTTCTGTCGCCGCATCGCTGGACGGCGAAGGCGCGCTGCTCGACTGGCGTTACATGGCGCGAACGCCGGGCTTAACCAGCGGCGAAGCAGTCGCGCAGGACCCGGGTCCTTATGCTGCATCTCGTGCCACGTCGTTTGTCGATGATCCCGCCGCGCTGATTCCCGGCTCGGCGCATACCTTTGCACGCGAGTCTTTCGTCGATGAAATCGCTCGCGATCATCATCGCGATCCGGTTTCGTTTCGTCTCGATCACCTCGATCCGGTGGAGTATGGTGGCGCGCGGGAACTGATTGACACGGTGGCGCAGCGGGCAGCGTGGAACGCGGATAAACAAGCTCGCAAGAATCACCGCGCTGACAGCAACGTTGCGCATGGCCGCGGTTTCGCGTTCGACAAACACGATGCATCATCCGGCGATAACCCCACGCCCGACTACTCAGCGTGGATCGTTGATCTTGATGTAAACCGCCTGACGGGTGACGTGGCGCTCAAGCGGGTGGTGGCAGGGCGGGCAAGCGGACGCCGCAGGATTGGCCGCATGAATGGCGTTCCGGCCCGGCAGATCGCTGCTGCGGCTTCGCGCGCTTTGGGTCTGCAACTCACTGCGCGGCCCTCGCACGATGAGACGCCGGGCGTGCAAGCTGTATCGCATGAACTTGCTCCCGCATCGTTGACATCCGGCGAAGTCGCAACGCAGAGCGCTGCCGGCGATCGTCTGGATATCGATGTCTCGCCAGCCGCGGCGGCTATTGCGAATGCGCTTTACGACGCGACAGGTGTGCGCTTTCGTGCGCCCCCGTTCACGCCGGAGCGTGTGTTGGCGGCGCTGGGCGGACCCCCTGCCATGGACTCGCTCGGCGATAAACTGAGGCGCGCAAAACGCTCGCTCTGGACCGCGCTCGCTGCCGGCGGCGTGGGCAGCCTGATCGGGCTGGCCTGCACGGCGTGGCCCTTGCGTGCCCCGATTGAAGCGATCGCCCGGCCGGCTGCATCGACGTGGTCTGACGCTACCATCGCCCGCGGTCGCCAGATTGCCGAGTTCGGAGATTGCGCGGTCTGCCATACGGCGCCCGGCGGCGTGATCAATGCCGGTGGCCTTGGCCTTGAAACGCCTTTTGGCATGGTCTACACGACCAACCTGACACCTGATCCGAAGACGGGCATCGGGAACTGGTCGTTTGCCGCATTCGACCGGGCCATGCGCCAAGGCATTTCACGCGACGGCCATCATCTATATCCCGCGTTTCCCTATACCGCGTTCACGAAGATGACCGAGGCCGACATGACCGCGCTGTACGCGTATTTGATGTCGCAGCCGGCGGTCGAAAATGCGCCGCCTGTCACACGCCTGCCATTTCCGCTGAATCAGCGCGCATTGGTCGCCGGATGGAACGCGCTGTACCTGAAACAGGGCGAGTTCAAGCCCGACCCGACGCGTTCGGCGATATGGAATCGTGGAGCCTATCTCGTAGATGGCGTCGGACATTGCAGCGCGTGCCATTCGCCGCGCAATGCATTCGGAGCGGAGAAGGGCGGGCGTTTGTACCTGACCGGCGGCAGCGCTGAAGGCTGGGTGGCGCCGTCGCTCGTGGCCAATTCGAAAGCGCCCGTGCGATGGACCGAGCAGGCGCTGTACGACTATCTCAAGACCGGTTTCTCGCATGAGCATGGCGTTGCGGCGGGGCCAATGGCGCCGGTCGTCGCAAGCTTGTCGACGCTGCCGGAAGAGGACGTGCGCGCAATGGCGCATTACGTGGCGTCGCTGTCGCCGCAGCCGGTTGCTGTTCCCTTGTCCCAGCCTGCACACGATCTCGCGATAAGCAAAGTGACCCTGCAGGGACTCGACAGCGGCCGGCGGATCTTCGAAGGCGCGTGCGCGGTTTGTCATGCTGCGACCGGCGGTGTCGGCAACTTCGGGGTGCGTCCGCTTCTCTCGCTGAACACCAGCGTAAGCGAAGGCACGCCGGACAATCTCCTGAACGTCATCCAGAATGGTATTGATGCTCCCGCTACCGACGCGCTCGGTTACATGCCGGGCTTCAAGGATTCGTTCGATGACCGTCAGATCGCCGATCTCGTGACGTATATCCGCGCTACATTCGCACCGAATGAAGCGCCATGGAAAGACCTGGCGCAGGCATCGGCGCGGATTCGAAAGCACGTGCATTAGCGACAGGCAGGATGTTGCTCCGGCTCCTTTGATGAATGGCGCGGCCCGCTGCTGGCACGTGCCGGCCCCCAATCCACCTTTCCGACATACGAACTATCATGGCGCCTTCGAAGCTTCCTTCCGGTTCATCGCAATCTGCACAGGACGCTGTGTCCCGCTATGAGGTGTCGGAGCAGATCGGGCATCTTCTTCGCAAGGCTTATCAGCGCCATCTGGCTATCTTCAGCCAGACCATCGACGACCCTCAACTGACGGCAGTGCAGTTTGCAGTATTGAGCGCCAACCGAAGGCTTGGACCGTCTTCGATGAGCGACCTGGGCAAGGCGACCGCGATAGATGCGGCAACGGTACGTGGAATAATTGAACGTCTGAGGGCACGCGAGCTGATCGAGTTGCAGACAAATCCCGACGACCGCAGGAAGGTGACGGTGCAACTGACGCGGGCAGGTGAAAGCCTGGTCGAACAGATCACGCCAACCGCCTTTCGCATTAGTGAGTTGACCATGGGTGAGCTGAACGAAGCGGAGCGAGTGGCCGTGCTGTATTTGCTGCGCAAGCTAAGCGCGCCGGATTCCGACTAAGCGCAATCCGTCTGTCGTGCGTTTTTGTGGCTAAGCTCACGCTTATTAATTAGCCGCTTCGTCTGGTGCACCGGCAAACGCCACCGCAATCGCGTTGCACCAATAGCGGGACCTTCGCACCGGAAAAGCGATTATGGTGTGTACGCTGGTTTTATAAGGTGCAGCACGACCCGCACGATTACCTGAATGTCAGCTTAACGTTAGCGGAAAGGCCCTTTGAAACAAGGGTGGAAAGTCACTGTACCTAGTACAAGTCACTAGATATAAAGTGGGCATGGTCATTGCATAGAAGACTAGAATTAAAGTGTGTACATTTGTATCGGCGGGCAAGGGCATCGCTTTAAAAAGCACGCTTGCCGACACGAACACCTTGATGAAATCCGAGCAATAGAGGCATCGATGCTTTCGAATCTGGCTATACAACTCATCAACGGACTAGCGGACGCGTGCGCCATGTTTCTTGTCGCGTCCGGTTTGTCGTTGATCTTTGGCGTGACGCGAATCGTCAACTTCGCGCACGGCTCGTTCTACATGCTTGGCGTGTATGTGGCCTACAGCATCGCCAGCCGCTTTGGTTCGACCGTAGCGGGATTCTGGCTTTCGATGCTTGCGGCAGCACTTGTGGTTGCCGTGCTTGGTGCGCTGGTCGAAGTGATTGTGCTCCGGCGCATTTATCAGGCGCCCGAGTTATTTCATCTGCTGGCAACCTTTGCGCTGGTGCTGATCTTTCGCGACGCGGCGCTGTATATCTGGGGCCCGGAAGACCTGTTCGGACCGCGCGCTCCGCTTCTTGGCGGCGCGGTCAACCTGCTCGGCCACGCATTGCCCACCTATGACATTGCGCTGATCGTGATTGGTCCCGTGGTACTGGCTATCCTCTGGTTCGGTCTGACTAAAACGCGCTGGGGCACGCTCGTGCGCGCGGCGACCGGTGACCGGGAAATGCTCGGTGCGCTCGGTATCAACCAGGCCTGGCTATTCACGGGCGTGTTTTTCATCGGCGCATTCCTCGCGGGTCTTGGCGGTGCGCTTCAGGTGCCGCGGATGTCGGCGAACCTGTCGCTTGATATCGATACAATCGGCAATGCGTTCGTCGTCGTGGTGGTCGGCGGAATGGGCTCGATTCCGGGCGCGTTCGTGGCCGCATTGCTGATTGCTGAGATCAAGGCGCTATGCATTGGAATAGGTGACGTGACCATTGGCGGCGTGGTGTTTTCGCTAAGCAAGTTCACGCTGGTGGCTGAGTTCGTGGTGATGGCGATCGTACTCGTCGTGCGGCCGTGGGGGCTGCTCGGTCGCGCGCAGGCCGCGGTTCGCACCATGGCTGCCGCTGAAACACCTCTGCGTCCAGCCGATACCCGCCTGAAGATATTCGCTGGTGTCGTGCTCGCGGTGCTTGTTTTGGCGCCGCTGCTTTCAGGCGTATTTCCCTACATGCCCGTGTTGCTGGTCGAGATCCTGATCGCGGTTTTGTTTGCAACGAGCCTGCATTTCATCATGGGTCCGGGCGGCATGCATTCCTTCGGGCATGCCGCGTATTTCGGCCTCGGCGCCTATGGCGCAGCGTTGTTCCTGAAGGTCCTGAACCTACCGATGGAAGCCGCGCTCGTGCTCGGGCCATTGCTTGCCGGTATCGGGGCACTGGTGTTCGGATGGTTCTGCGTGCGCTTGTCGGGCGTCTATCTCGCGATGCTGACGCTGGCCTTCGCGCAGATCGTCTGGTCGATCGTGTTCCAGTGGGACGCGGTGACCGGCGGCAGCAACGGTATTCTCAACCTGTGGCCGTCGACCTGGCTCAGCTCGACGGTGGCGTACTACTACGTGACTCTGGTGTTCGCGGTGCTGGGTGTGTGGCTCTTGCGGCGAATGTTGTTCTCGCCACTCGGTTATGCCATGCGCGCCTCACGCGATTCAACCCTTCGCGCCGAAGCAATTGGTATTGATGTGAAGCGCGTGCAGTGGGTTGCTTTCATCATCGCGTCATTGTTCTGTGGTCTCGCGGGATCGCTGTATGCGTTCTCCAAGGGGTCGATCTCGCCGGAAGTGATCAGCGTCGGGCGCTCGGTCGATGGCCTCGTCATGGTGCTGCTAGGTGGCTTGCAGACGCTTACCGGCCCGATTGTCGGCGCGGCAGTGTTCACCTGGCTTCAAGATACGGTCGCCCGTCAGACGGACTACTGGGAGGCGCTGCTGGGCGCTGCGATCCTGGTGTTGGTCATTGCGTTCCCGCAGGGGATCGTGGGGTTCGTGCGGGACAAGCTTGGGTCGCACAAGAATTCCGACAACAGCGTGGCCGCGCAACCCGCCAAGGAGGCCCTGTGACTCTTCTGCGCGTCTCTCATCTTGCACGGTCGTTCGGCGGCGTCAAAGCGGTCGACGACGTTTCCTTCGACTTGCACGCGGGGCAGTTGCTTGCGCTGATTGGACCGAACGGTGCGGGCAAGTCGACCTGCTTCAACATGCTCAACGGGCAGTTGAGACCGAGTTCAGGCTCGATCCTGTTCGACGACCACGAGATCGCCGGCAAACGTCCGCGCGATATCTGGCGTCTCGGCGTTGGCCGTACCTTCCAGATTGCCGCGACCTTCAATTCGATGACGGTGATTGAAAACGTTCAGATGGCGCTCGTTTCGCGGGACCGCCAGCTATTCAACCTGTGGAAACCGACCTCATCCATTCACGCCGATGAAGCGATCGCGCTGCTTGAACAGGTCGGCATGGCAGCGCATGCGAAGCGCGCTTGCGGTGTGCTCGCATACGGCGATGTAAAGCGCGTCGAACTGGCCATTGCACTCGCTAACAAGCCCAAGCTCCTGCTGATGGACGAACCGACGGCGGGCATGGCGCCCAAGGAACGCAACGACCTGATGGCGCTGACCAAGCAACTGGTGATCGACCACAAGCTCGGCGTGCTCTTCACCGAGCACAGCATGGACGTGGTGTTCGCCTACGCCGACAAGCTGATCGTGCTCGCTCGCGGCAAGCTGATTGGCGAGGGGGATGCGGAGACCGTCCGCAACGATCCGCGTGTGCGCGAGGTGTATTTCGGCACGGGAAAATCTTTCACGCCGCGTGCGTCGCTCGCTGCAGACGGAGTCGCGTAATGACCACCGCCACTCAAGACAAGACCATGTTGAAAGTCTCCGGCCTGAACGCGTTCTATGGCCGCGCGCAGATCCTGTACGACGTTGAGCTCGAAGTCGGCCGTGGTGAAGTGGTCGCGCTGATGGGCCGCAACGGCGCGGGCAAGTCGACCACGATGAAAGCGCTGATGGGCATGCTGCCGTCGCGGCAGGGAGCGATCAATTTCTGCGGGCACGACATCGCGAAGTTGCCGCCGTACCGTATTGCACGTCTCGGCATGGGTTTCGTGCCGGAAGACCGGCGCGTGTTTGGCGATCTCTCTGTGATGGAAAATCTCGATACCGGCCGCCAGCCGCCGCGCGACGACGCGCCCCGCTGGACGCCTGAAAAACTGTTCCGCCTGTTCCCGAATCTTGGCGAGATGCCGAATCGGCCGGGCAGCCAGATGAGCGGCGGCGAGCAGCAAATGCTGACCGTATCGCGTACGCTGATGGGCAATCCGACGCTGGTCCTGCTCGATGAACCGTCGGAAGGCGTGGCGCCGATCATCGTTGAACAGATGGCGAACATGATTCTCGAGTTGAAGCGCGAAGGGCTGTCTATCTTGCTGTCCGAGCAGAACATGCATTTCGCCGAGCTTGTCAGCGACCGTGCGTATGTGCTCGAAAAAGGGCAGATACGGTTTAGCGGCACGATAGACGAGCTCGCCCGCGACGAAGGGGTTCGGCGGGCCTACCTGAGTGTTTAAGCGTGTTCAATTCAAGTAAAGATCGACCAAGGGTATCCTTCAAGCAACCTTAGCCATGTCACTTAGCATTCAACCTAGCCGCTTCATCCGGAGAGAAAAACTATGACCACGCGTGTTGGATCGTTGCTGCGCTTAACCGCCTTCATGGTTGCGCCCCTGGCCACCGCTCTGGTGTCGGTCGGCGCTGCCGCCCAGACCATCAAGATTGGCGAGATCAACAGTTATAAAGCGCAGCCTGCGTTCCTAGGCCCGTATAAGAACGGCTGGAACATGGCGCTCGACGAGGTCAACGCGGCGGGCGGTATCGATGGCAAGAAGCTCGAAGTCATCTCGCGCGACGACAACGGCAATCCGGGGGATACGGTTCGGGTCGCGCAGGAATTGGTCACGGGCGAGCAGGTCTCGTTGTTGTTCGGCGGGTTCCTGTCGAATACCGGTTTGGCACTTGCCGACTATGCCAAGCAGCGCAAGGTTTTCTTCCTGGCTGCCGAACCGCTGACCGACAAGATCGTCTGGCAGGACGGCAACAAGTACACGTACCGGTTGCGCCCGTCGACGTACATGCAGGTCGCGATGCTCGTGCCTGAAGCCGCCAAGCTGCACAAGAAACGCTGGGCGGTTGTCTATCCGAACTATGAATATGGACAGTCGGCAGTGGCTACGTTCAAGCGTTTGCTGAAAGCGGCGCAGCCTGACGTTGAGTTCGTTGCGGACCAGGCGGCCCCGCTTGGCAAGCTGGATGCCGGCGCGGTCACGCAAGCGCTCGCGGACGCGAAGCCCGATGCAATCTTTAACGTCGAGTTCGCTGCCGATCTTGGCAAGTTCGTGCGTGAGGGCAATACGCGTGGCTTGTTCAAGGACGTTTCGGTGGTGTCGCTGCTGACGGGTGAGCCTGAGTACCTCGATCCGCTCGGGGCTGAGGCGCCGGTCGGTTGGATCGTGACGGGGTATCCGTGGTACTCGATCGATACACCTGCCAACCGTAAATTCGTCGCCGCCTACGAGACGAAGTATCACGACTATCCGCGGGTCGGATCGGTGGTGGGTTATTCGGCGTTGATGTCGATTGCGGATGGTTTGAAGAAAGCCAAGTCGACCGATCCGGACAAGCTTGCGGCAGCGTTCAAGGGCTTGAAGGTTGAGACGCCGTTTGGTCCTATCACGTACCGTGCTCAGGACAATCAATCGACGATGGGCGCGTATGTCGGGACGACGGCAGTGAAGGACGGCAAGGGCATCATGACGAACTTTCGGTATATCGATGGCGCGAGTGTCCAGCCTTCGGATGCGGAAGTGGCGAAGCTGAGGGCGGCGGATTAAGTTGGTGCGGGGTGTGTGATGATGTGAGAACGGCCCGCGGAAGCGGGCCGTTTGCGTTGGTGGGGTGGTGATGCGGTAAAAAAGCGCTTGACCGATGCTGTAAACGGGCCGATATGTACGCACCAGGTTTGACGTGCATGGAGTGTAGGGATGGCTGCTGCAACAAAACGAAATGTCGTCCGGGTGACGCCGGTTCAAAAACGTGCGATTGCGAGCGCCGCGAAGCGTCTCGGGCTCAACGTGAGCGAACTGATGCGCCAAGCGGCGCAGGGCTTCAAGCCGTCGGACGATGAAGAGAATATCAACGCGCTGATCCGGCACGTGAATGTGTCCACGCAGGAAGCGAGCGCCGCACTCGATGATGCGCTGTCATTTGTTGCGGAATCGAACAAGCGCATCGCGGCAAGGATGGAAGGTAAGTAGTAGTGCGTGTGACCGACTAGGTAGTACAACTGGCCGGTACGGTGAAAGAGCGACAGCTGAGGGTCGAGGGACTGCCCGAGCGTGTGTTTTGTCTCGGTGCGACTCTCGAACTCGTGATCCGCCCGCAGCGGCACGAAGAGGATGCCGCGCTAACGGGAAGCAAATTAAGGAATGTCGAATATGAGGAATGATGGCATCCGCAACTGTGACATCTAAAGGGCAGGTGACGATTCCGCTGGACGTTCGCAACCAACTCGGGTTGGGTGCAGGGGACCGCATCGAGTTCATCCTCAACGACGAAACGGGGTGGTACGAAATCTTACCTGCTAATCGCTCCGTGACCGCGCTGAAGCGAATCATCCGCAAACCTGCGAAACCAGTGTCGATTGAGGAAATCAACTCGGCAATCGACGAGTAGGGAGCATCGGCTCGATGATCGGCCTCGATATGCATGTGTTGGTTCGCTGTTTTGCACATGATCTTGGCCTTGGAGCCCGACGGATTTTAAACAGCTGAGGAGTTCGTTCGATGAAGCCGTCCATTGCACTTGATTCGCACCGCGCTGAGATCAGGCTTATTGTCGAGGCAAACCGCGCCATCAATGCGCGCGTATTTGGTTCTGTCCTGCGCGGGGAAGATACGGAGGACAGTGATCTGGATATCCTGGTTGACCCGGAACCGGGGATGACCCTGTTGAATATCGGTTCGATCCGGCGCCAACTGGCACAGTTGCTTGGCGTCTCGGTAGACGTCCTGACCCCGAATGCACTTCCCGAAAAATTTCGTGGAGCTGCGGTTGCTGAGGCGGTGCCGATATAAGATTCGCGGATTTTTGGACTGACGTAGATAACTGGAGCCCATCATGAAAACCGTTACTCTAGGCGTCGCCTCGCGCGAAACCGTCAACAAGCGGTTTTTGGCAGCGTTCGAAGGCAAGGCGCAAGGCGCATACATCACGTTCGAATCGCCGGAACTGCTGTTCCAGACGCTTACGCAAATGCGTTGGAACATCATCAAAGCCATCACGGCGACGGGGCCGCTGTCTATTCGCGAGATTGCTCGTCGCGTGGGGCGAGACGTAAAGGCCGTACATAGAGACGTGCATGCGTTGCTTGATGCCGGAGTCATCGAGCGTAACGCAGAGGGTGCGATAGTGTTCCCTTACGAGGCCGTCCACGTCGATTTCATGCTGCAAGCAGCATAGAAAGACAAGGTCGTCTCGGCACAAACTTCAACTGCTCGGACTGGTCGAATCGAAGATAACGAAGGAGGTTCCCGACACGGTGTTCGTGCACTCGACCGCCGAAAGGAAAGCGCTGAGGTTCGGCACCTGCGACATGCAGATGTATACGGGCGCATACCGGCATGGTGCCGGGCACGCGCCCGATGAACTAAAAGGTTCACGTGCAGATCACCCGCACACCCAACCGCTCACGGACTAAGCTTCGAGATTTTCTGACCCTGAATACCTACCCCGGCCATCAGCCCTTGCTGACCATAAATGAACGCATAGACGTCAGACTGCAGCGTGGTCGATGTCAACGACCGGGCCGTGCCGGAATCCACGACAACCACGCTTGGCCCCGCGCCAATCGACCAGCCGCCGCTAGTCTGCAGATACTTGATGGCGGAATCGGTCGTGAGGAACATGGCTTCCTGAAACGATTGCGCGCCGGCTTGCAGCCCATACGAAACGGACGTCGCATTGTAGTAGCCCATCACTTTCCCATCCGCGCCAAACATCACGCCGTTTCCTTCCTCGGCTCCGACGATCAAGCCCGCCTTGAGTATCTCCGGAAACACGAGCACCGCCTTCGCTCGGGACTGGAGCAACTTCGCATTGGGTGTAGTGCTGTACAACTGCTGGAGCGCTGCGCGCGCCTTTGCTTCCAGATCCGGGTCGACCCCGTTGGTCGGGGGTATTTGCGAAGTCGAACAGGAGGTCGCAAACAGCAGGAGCAGGTTAACGAGGATCAGTCTGATGCATTGGGTCATGAGGTCAACTCCGCTTGCAGATCGGTCATATCCGGTTGAATACAACTTTGGGGTAGATGCGCTTTATCGGTGGTAATGACGGTTGGCGTTTTTAATTTGGAATACGTCCCAGCGCACGGATTAATAGCTTGAGTCAAATAGCCTTGACCAGCAGCTGTTATCTGAAATGATTGAGTGGTCAATAATATTATTCGGCGTATTCAATAAAAATTTCAATTGAAGGCGATTGATAACACGTTTAGAAACGATAAGTGTGTTTAACGCCAAGACCGCCCAAGGCCGCGTTGTAACGTGCATAGCGGGCGCTCGGTGAGCGACAAATTTAAACCGTCGGGACTCCGCGAGCAGGCCTCGTCGCTCTTGCTTTAAACGGAAATTTTAATACGGTAGGAGGTTATATCAAGCATTCTAATTTGGCAAAACATCACGGATTGAATAAGCAATAGAATTAATCTCGAAATTCGTTTCGTTGTTGCAATTTTTTATACAGCGAACATATCCACCAAAAATATGTTCAAGTGCGCCGATCCGTCCGCAGTCTCAAAGCAACCTTAGACACCCGATCTGCCCCGCCATCACGACGCGTTACCATGCCTGTTCGTCATGACTTGCGACCCTTGCCGTGAACATCCGCTTCCTCGAAACCTTCGTCTGGCTCGCCAAACTCCAGAATTTCCGCCTGACGGCCGAAAAACTGCACACCACGCAAGCGGCGGTCTCAAGCAGGATCGCGTCGCTGGAGGAGAGCTTCGACGTCCGCCTGTTCGATCGCAACTCGCGCTCGGCCACGCTCACGCCAGCCGGTCGCAAGATGCTGGCCTATGCGGAGCGCATCGTGCGCCTTGGCGAGGAAATGCGCCGGGAAGTCGACGACGCCGACGCCGATGCAGGCCTGATCCGCATCGGGGTGATCGAATCAATCGTGCATAGCTGGTTTCCCGCGCTGATGGCGCTCGTGCGCGAGCGTTATCCCCGGCTCGAAATAGAAGTCACCAGCGACACCACGATTCACCTCGCGAACCTGCTGCGTGGCGGTGAGATCGAGTTGATCCTGCAGACCGATGCAATCGCCGGCCCCGACTTCACGAATCTGCCGCTGTGCGAGTTCCCGGTGCGTTGGGTGGCCAGTCCCAAGCTCGGGCTCTCAGGCCGGACCCTCGATCTTGCGCAACTGGCGGACTTTCCGATCGTCAGCTTCTCGCGCCATTCCGGCCCGCACGCGACGCTCGAGCAACTGTTTGCGCTGGCAGTCGAGCGGCCCGCGCGGATCAACTGCATCACGTCGGTGGCGGCAATGATCCGGCTGGTCGCCGACGGGTTCGGCGTGGCCGCGCTGCCACCCGCGATCATCCAGCGCGAGTTGCGCGAAGGGACGCTTGAGGTCCTCGATGTGAGCGCCGAGTTTCCATCGCTGCCGCTGGTGGTGACCTGCAGGGCACAGAGTCATCCGCTCGCCGCGCGTATCGCCGATCTGGCACGGCAAGCCGCGAGCGAGTTCGAAACAGCGCTCCTCGCTGAGTCGGCACCGGTGGCGAAGACACAGACCAAGCGAGCGGCATCGCCAAAACGCGGCGCCCGCAAGACTGACAGCGCGCGGACGTTGTCGCCGGCGGTCAACGCTCGCAAACCGCGCCGCACGAGCAAGTCACCGGAAAGCAAGTCATAAGGAAATTTGTTCACGCCGTATTTGTTTTCTTGTTGGACCGAAGCACCCGTTGCTCGCGACACTGTTCCCACTACGAATCCACTTTCGCCAGGGAACGATCGATGAGCACATCACAACCGCAGGGCCAGCTTTGCATCTGGACGGACACCGATCCCGATCCGGTGCAGGAAGCCGATTTCAACGCGTGGTACGACCGTGAGCACATGCAGGAACGCGTCGCGATTCCCGGCTTTCGCTACGCACGCCGTTTCAAGGCCACCGATGGCGGCCCGCGCCGCTATCTCGCGCTCTATGTGACTGAGTCGCTCGATGTCTTTCGCAGCGACGCTTATCAACGCGCCTTCACTGAACAAACTCCATGGTCTCTCGCCAACTTTGCTCGAATGACCGACACGCAACGCCGCGTGGGCGAACTGACACTTGAAACGGGCGACGGTGAAGGCGTGTTTCTCGCGCTATTTGTGCTGCCGCAGGAACGCGTTGAAGCGGCGTTGTTGAAACCACGCTTCGAAGCGGGTGTGCGTCAGGCCGGCGTTCATGCCGCACGGCTTTTTTGCACTGCCCCTGCGTTGTCTGTTTCGCTGACGGCATCGAAGAAACCAGCTTTGCCCGCTGCCGATGCACTCGTATTGATCGAAGGCAGCGACCCCGAGGCCACCCGCGCGCTTGCCGAAACACTCGCGGACGGTGCCGAAGTCCGTACGTTCCAGATGCTCTGGCGCATGTCGGCCTGACCCAACGTGATCCCGCTTTCATCATCCGAGGTTCTCGATGAATACGCTTGCCCAGCAGTCTGATATCGGTTCACCGCACGTCGGACGCGGCCGTCTCGCCACGGCGAGCATGGTCGGCACGTCGCTCGAGTGGTACGACTTCACGATCTACAACACGCTTGCAGCGCTTGTTTTCAATCACCTGTTCTTCCCCTCGGTCGACCCGCTCGCGGGCACCATTCTCGCGTTCTCGACCTACGCGGTCGGGTATATCTCGCGGCCGCTCGGCGGCGTGATCTTCGGCAACCTTGGCGACCGTATCGGCCGTCGTGCCGTCCTGATGCTCACGCTCGTGCTGATGGGCATCACCACAGCGCTGATGGGCTTCCTGCCGACATACGCCGCCATCGGGATCTATAGTCCGATCCTGCTCGTTGCGCTGCGCTTCGTGCAGGGCATCGCGCTCGGCGGCGAGTGGGCAGGGGCCGTGCTGCTATCGATTGAACATGGCGATCAGGACAAGCGCGGCCTGAGCGCGTCGTGGACGCAGGTCGGGCCATCGTTCGGCACGTTGCTCGGGACGGGTCTCATCGCGCTTCTCACGCTCGTGGTCTCCCCCGACGACTTCCTCGCCTGGGGCTGGCGTTTGCCCTTTATCGCCAGCATGCTGCTGGTGGTCTTCGGCCTGTGGGTACGGCGCGGTGTCGATGAAACGCCGCAGTTCGAACAGCTGAGCCACGCCCATGCAACGGCTAAGGTGCCCGTCGTTGAAGTACTCACGCTGCACTGGCGGCGTCTGTTGATTGCGGGCGGTTCGCGGATCGGATCGGACGTGCTGTACGCGTTGCTGGTCGTGTTCACGCTGACTTATGTCACGACCGTCCTGCATCTCTCGCGTACGACAGCGTTGACCGCCGTGCTGATCGGCACCGCGTGCAATGCGTTGAGCGTGCCGTTCTTCGGCGCGCTGTCGGATCGGTTCGGGCGTCGGCCGGTCTATCTAGCGGGTGCATTTGCCGCGCTGGTGTGGGCGTTTGTTTTCTTCTTGCTCGTGGATAGCGCACAACCGTGGCAGATCGTGCTCGCTGTCGTAGTGGGGCTTGTGATCCATGCCGTGATGTACGGGCCGCAAGCCGCATTCGTGACCGAGCAGTTTCCAACCCGCGTGCGTTATGCCGGATCGTCGCTTGCTTATACGCTGGCCGGCATTCTCGGCGGTGGCTTCGCGCCACTCATCATCGTGAGCCTGTTCAAGCACTACAACAGCACGCTGGCGGTCTCGGTGTATGTGGCGATTGCAGTGATTGTCACCGGCATCTCGCTGATCGTCGCGCGTGAGACTGCGCGACGGCCACTGGAAAACTAAGGCGCTACCTGTCGTCCCGGCGCGCGTTGCCGCGCCGCGCTCATCTACTTAAGCTCCCCAATGACTACGCTTTCCTTCAATGTATTTCCCTTCGGCTCAGCGCCTGTGTCGACCACTGCCAACATAGACGACCTCGTGATCGCAGGCTGGGCAGGGCGAGACCCTGCCGCGATCCAAGCGCATATCGATGAACTCGCGGCGCTTGGTGTAGCGCCGCCATCAACCACGCCTTGTTTCTATCGCTTGGCCGCTGGCCTGCTCACGCAGGACGACAGCATTGCCGTGCTCGGTGCGCACTCGGGCGGCGAAGTCGAATGCGTGCTGCTCGATAGCCCGCTTGGCACGCTGGTCGCTATCGGCTCAGATCATACGGACCGCGAAGTAGAGGCGTATGGGGTGGCGGTATCGAAACAGGTTTGCGCAAAGCCGCTCGGCCGCGATGCCTGGCTTTATGCCGATGTCGCCGGGCATTGGGATCAGTTGACGATGCGTTCGTGGCTGAGCACCGCCGACGGTGAACGCCGTCTTTATCAATCGGGCACGGTCAACGGACTGCTGGACCCATCTGATTTATGGCGCAGGTTCGCAGGTGCGCCAACGCTGCCTGCGAAGAGCGCAATGTTCGGCGGTACGCTTTCTGTGCACGGCGCGATCGCGGCGATGTCCTCGGGCGATGTCTTCGAACTCGAGCTCCACGATCCAGTGCTCGGCCGCACTTTGAAACATCGATATTCGGTGGCTTCGCTGCCGGTCGTCGCCTGACTTTTACTGGATCATTTCCATGACGCTCTTCGCTCTCAAGACTCCACTCGCCGACCTCGCCGCCATGCTTGACGCAGGCACGACGACCTCGCGCGAACTGACTGAAACCGCGCTGGAACGCATCGCTGCCGATGGCGGCAATGGCGGCGCCGCGTTTTGTTTCGTGGACGCTGACGGCGCCCGCCGCCAGGCCGATGCCCTAGATGCCCTACGCAGCGCCGGCACGCGTCTCTCGCCGCTGGCAGGTGTGCCGGTATCGGTCAAGGATCTCTTCGATGTAAAAGGTCAGCCGACCCGCGCCGGTTCTCGCGTCCTCGCCGACGCTCCGCCTGCTCGCGCCGACGCGCCCGCGATTGCCCGGCTGAGGCGAGCCGGTGCGGTGCTGATCGGGCGCACGAACATGAGCGAGTTCGCGTTCTCGGGGCTGGGCCTCAATCCGCACTACGGCACGCCGGCGTCGCCGTGGCGCCGGAGTGAACGGCATGTTGCGGGCGGGTCATCGTCGGGGGCGGCGGCTTCCGTAGCCGATGGTTTGGCGGCAGCGGGCCTGGGCAGCGACACGGGCGGGTCGCTGCGGATTCCTGCCGCGTTTTGTGGGCTCACGGGTTTCAAACCGAGCGCGGGACGTGTGCCGACTGAAGGCGTTGTGCCGCTGTCGCCGACGCTCGATGTAGTCGGCGCCATTGCGCCGAGTGTCGCCTGCTGCGCGATGATGGATGGCGTGCTTTCAGGTGCCTCGTTCGATGCAAGAAGGACGCTTGCGGGCGCGCGGTTTGCGGTGCTGCGCAACTATGTGATGGACGGTATCGAGCCGGAAGTCGCGCGAACCTATGAAGCGGCGTTGGATAGGCTCGCTCATGCCGGGGCGTTGCTCACGGAAGTTCGTTTCGCGCCGCTCGATCCACTTCCTGCGATCAACACGTTCGGCTTTTCGCCGATAGAAGCGTTTGCCGCTCATCGCTCGCGGCTGGCGACGCAGGCCGATATGTACGATCGGCGCGTGCTGGCGCGGATCAGGCGCGGCGAGGCGGCATCGGCGGCGGACTACCTCGATCTGCTCGCGGCGCGGCGCACGACCATCGCGGCGGCTCGGCAGTTCTTCGCCGGTTTCGATGCGTTCGTCATGCCTACTGTTCCTATCGCTCCGCCTACGATTGCCGCGCTCGAAGCTGACGACGCCGCCTTCGCCGCAGCCAATGCGCTGGTGCTTCGCAATCCGAGCGTAGTGAATTTTTTAGATGGCTGTGCGGTTTCAGTGCCTTGCCATCGGGAGGGGGATGTGCCGGTGGGGTTCAGCATCGGTGGATTTCATGGACAGGATGAGGGGATCCTGGAGCTGGCGGGTGCGGTGGAAAACGCGCTTGGGGTTTGTAAAGTGTATTAATGCATGATGCACTGATCTGGTAGTCACTAAATTGCGCGCCATGATCAAATCGTCGAAACATAAAAGTGTGCAACGCTTGTTTGAAACCGGTTCAGCAGCAGGGGTTCAGGCAGCACATAAGCCGCGGTTGACCCGTCAGTTGACAGCGCTACACAGGGCCAAATCACAGCAAGATATGAATCAGCCGGGCTGGGGTTTGCATCCACTTAAGGGTGAGGAGGCTGGAGTCTGGTCTGTAACGGTGAACGGCAACTGGAGGTTGACGTTCATGTTTGACGGTGAGGATGCAATCCTCGTTGACTACAGGGACTACCATTAAAAGATTGTCTGAACGCTCAATTCGCTTAGCCCGGTTGCATCGGGCATTACACTGAAGTATTCATATTGACGAAAGCTATGTCTAACATGTTCAATCCGCCACACCCTGCGGCAATCCTCCGGGAAGATGTGCTGCCTGCACTGAACCTGACGGTTACCGAGGCTGCTGAGCAACTTGGTGTGTCCCGTGTGACCTTGTCTCGTCTGCTCAACGAACGTGGCGGGATTACTCCCGAAATGGCGCTACGCATTGAACAGTGGCTGGGTGTGGAGCGCGGTGGGCGAGCTGATCTTTGGCTTGGTATGCAGCTCGACTACGATCTCTGGCAGGCGCGCAAGCACGCGCCGAAGCGGATAAAACCGGCGCCGGCAGTGGTATCCGCCTAACCAGGATCTAGCGATCACAGGGGGAAAGTTGACTATGGCGCGGAAAAATCCAGGCATTCTGTTGAACAACTCTTGCCAGACTGCTTCGCGTCGTTCGTAGCGAAGCAGGGAAGCAAGCCCCAACCAAATCAACACGTTGCCTCACCTCCCCGCGACTTGTCCACAGCCTTGCCAACAATTTCTGTGGATATCTTCGTGGGCTAAAACAACTCGTGCTGACCAGACACCAGCGTCTGAAAGTCGCTTTGCAGAAGCGGCAAGATTGCATCGGCAATAGGCTGCAATTGCCGCATCAGATAGTGATCGTAGTCAATGGCCGACTGCAAGGTTTCAAGCGGCTCCGGTCCCGCACTCGTCATCACATAGCTGATCCAGCCGCCGCGTTGATACTGCAACGGCCGGCCGCGCTCGCGGTTGAACTCATCAGCCATGCGAGCCGCGCGGACATGCGGCGGCACGTTGCGCTCATACGCATCCAGTGGCCGGCGCAGGCGCTTCCTATACACGAGCAACTCGTCGAATTCGCCGCTCAGCGTGCGCCGCACGTAGTCGCGTACATAATCCTGGTACGGTTCACCCTTGAAGATTCGCAAATAGAGTTCTCGCTGGAACCGCTGTGCGAGCGGAGTCCAGTCACTGCGAACGGTTTCGAGTCCCTTATAGACCACCTCTTCGCTACCGTCGGGCAAAAGGCTAAGACCCGCATAACGTTTCTTGCTGCCTTCTTCCGCGCCGCGAATGGTCGGCATGAAAAACCGCCGATAGTGTCGTTCGAATTGCAACTCCAGCGCGCTCTCCAGCGCAAAGCGTTCTCGCACATCATCCTGCCACCACGCGTTCACGTGCTCGACAAGCGCGCCGCCAATACGCGCCGCTTCTTCCTCGCTGCGAGCGTGCTTGAGCCACACGAACGTGGAATCCGTATCGCCGTAAATCACTTCGTAGCCTTCGGCTTCAATCAACTCACGCGTCTTGCGCATGATTTCATGACCGCGCATGGTGATCGACGACGCCAGGCGAGGGTCGAAGAAGCGGCATCCCGTTGAACCCAGCACGCCATAAAACGCGTTCATGATGATCTTCAACGCTTGCGAGAGCGGCTTGTTATGCTCGCGCTTGGCTTCCTCGCGTCCTTTCCAGACCTGATCGACAATGGCCGGCAGACTATGCCGCGTGCGTGAGAAACGTGCGCCGAGAAAACCCGGCACCGAGTGCTCGTCATCGGGATGCCGCAGACCATCGACCAATCCAACGGGATCGATAAGGAAGGTGCGAATGATCGATGGGTACAGGCTTTTATAGTCGAGAACCAGAACGGAATCGTAAAGACCCGGCCGCGAATTCATTACGAATCCGCCGGGACTTGCCGCACCGGCGACATCGCCAAGATTGGGCGCGACGAAACCTTGCCGATGCATCCGCGGCATATACAAGTGCGTAAAAGCGGCCACGGATCCACCGCTGCGGTCCGCGGGAAGACCCGTGACCGTCGCGCGCTCGAGGAGGAACGGCAGCAGTTCCGTCTTCGCAAAGACCCGCGTGACCAGCTCGCAATCCTTCAGGTTGTAGCGTGCGAGAGCGGGCTTGTCTTCATCGAAGCGACGCTGGATTTCGTCCATTCGCTGGTACGGATTATCGATGGCCTTGCCTTCGCCGAGCACGCTCTGCGCGACATACTCGAGGCTGAACGAAGGGAAGCTCCATGTTGCCGACCGAAGCGCTTCAATGCCATCGATCAGCAATCGTCCCGCTGCGCCCGCGAAGAAATGGTTTTGAGTAAGACCATGCTGCCGCCATTCCATTACGCTCCCGCCGCGACCTAGCCGCAGTGGAATCTGATACAGCTGCGAGTGCTCCTGCAATACGCGTAAATCGAACTGAACCAGGTTCCAGCCGATGATCGCATCGGGATCATGCTTCTCAAGCCACTCGTTGAGTTTTTCCAGCAGGAGAGCGCGGCTTTCGCAGTATTCAAGCTTGAAGTCGATGCCACTGCTATCTCCGTTGGGCGGTCCCAGCATATAAACCTGGCGTTCGCCGCAGCCTTCGAGGGCGATGGAATACAACTCCGTTTTCGCGCTGGTTTCTATATCGAGCGACACCAGTTTCAACCTCGGCCGATAACCCGACACGGGTTTCAACTCGCTGTTCAGCAGCGGACCGTCTCCATGAGACTCGCCGTTGAACACAACTGGCGCTGTGATAAAGCGCTCCATCATGTAGCGGTCCGGCGGAAAGACATCAGCTTCGTACACATCGACGCCGCCTTGCTTCAAGCGCCTCTCCAGCCCCGTCAATTGCCGATACTGCTGACAATACAGGCCCAACACCGGCCGATGGTTGAAATCAACGAGATCCAGCGGGCGCAATTCCACCTGCTTCTCGCGCTGCAAGACGGTTTCAGCGCGCTCGCGGTGTTCGGCTGGAATGAACGCCACCGAGTCCTGCGGGCGCAAACGCAGGTGGCAGGGACCGTCGTCCGTCGCCAGCCAGAATTCGACCTCCGTCCCATCGGCGGTGTCCCGCCAATGACGCGTCAAAATAAAACCTTGTTGATGCCCGGCCAGATGCCCACCTTGGAAAACGTGTGTCCAGTATGGATTTTAGTGGGTGCGCGACTTTCCTGTTCGATTTGCCGTTTCCCACGCTCGGTCTCAGCATCCCAGCGTAAGCCAATCCTTCCGATCGATATGAAATCGCATCCTCTATCCATAGAATAATTGCTGCGTTTGCGATGCCTGTCTCGCCGCCTACCATGCAAGGTCAATTTTCACGTGGTCGCCTCAAGCGACCGCGCAGCAAGAGCGGACCCTTCTACGGGCCGCTCGACCTTCGACAGGAATCCGGTTAGATGAACGCAAGACTTCTCGCGCTCGTGGGCGCGACGGCCCTTAGTGCCAGTTTCGTACTGAGTGGCTGCAGCAAATCCGACTCAGCTTCGCCTCAGCAACAGACCTCAGCCAAGCCGGTTTCGGGCGGCGCGCTTACGTGGGGTGTAACGACAGAACCGGCGTGCTTCGATCCTCACCGTTCATCGCAACAAAACGCGTTCTGGGTGATCCGCAATTTCATCGATTCATTGATCAGCAAGAAAACCGACGGCACCTACGCACCGTGGCTGGCCAAGTCCTGGACGGTCGCCGATGACGGCAAAAGCTACACGTTCACGCTGCGCGACGACGTGAAATTCACCGATGGCACACCGTTCAACGCGGCAGCGGTCAAGGCCAACTTCGATTACATCCTGAGCAATGTCAGCACGACTTCGGCATCGGCGTCGCTACTGGTTCATTTTGACCACGCGGAGGTTGTGTCGCCGACGGTGGTCAAGCTCGTCATGAAGCAGGCCGATTCAACGACACTCGAATCGCTGTCGAGCGTGAAGCTCGGTTTTATCTCGCCGAAGGCGTTGGCTGAAAACAAGGATCTGTGCGGCGGCGGACCCGGCCTAGTCGGGACCGGACCCTTCGTATTCAAGTCATATCAGCGTGGCCAGGCGGCGGTTTTCGAACGCAACCCGGACTACCAGTGGGGACCCGGCAACGCACAGCATCAGGGCCCGGCTTATCTTGATCGCGTTACCTACCGCTTCCTTCCGGAAGCGGCCGTACGCACGGGCGCACTTAGTTCAGGACAAGTCGACTTGATCGAAGGCGTACAACCTACGGATATCACCGTATTCGATAAGGTCGATGGATTTCAGTACCTGACCGGCCCGTCGGCGACGACCTCGTTCTCGCTCAACGTCAACTACACCGTCGCCCCGGCTAACGACGTACGCGTGCGGCGCGCGTTGCGCGACGGCTTCGATCTCGATGGGATCGTGAAGAGCGTCTATCTGGGCACGGTGCGGCGCGCGTATTCGAACATTGGACCGGACAACGCGGACTATGACGCTAGTCTCAAGGGATCGTGGGGCAACAAGATCGCCGAGGCTAACAAGCTGCTCGACGATGCCGGCTGGACCCAGCGTGACAGTGACGGCTTTCGTACACGCGAGGGCAAGCGGCTCTCCATTGAAGTCGGCTATCCGCAGCCCTACGTTCGCGACAGCCGAGACGTGCTGATTCGCGCGGTGCAGTCCGCGCTGCGTCAGAACATCGGGCTCGATCTCGGCTTGCGCATCACCACGGCGGGCGACTTCACCAACCAGAAAGCGACCGGCAACTGGACCATCTATCCGAACACCGACAACCCGTCGGACGTCGCCATGGAGCTATGGGACATGCTGGGTGACCAGGGCTTCCTCTACAACGCCATCAAGAATCCCGACGCAACCATAGTCGACGATATCAACCATAGCCGCCTCCTGCCGGTAGGCGAAGAGCGCCGCAAGCTGCTTGCCAAGATCCAGACGCGCGCGGTGGATCAGGCGTTTATCGTGCCGCTCTTCGCGCCGGCATATCACCTGGCCGCGAAGTCGAACGTGCATGGCATCGGCTTCGAACCGCAACTGGATGGCCCGGCGAGTTCTTACGACCTTTGGGTCGAGGCACAAGCAAAGCAGGGAGGCTGACATGCTTCAAAAGATCGTCACGCGCTTGCTGACCGGCGTGCTCGTGCTGTGGCTTGCGGCCACGGCGGCGTTCGTGGCTATTCACGCACTGCCGGGACGTATCGAAGATGTGCTTGCAGGGGATCTGGCCTATCCCGGCTTACGCGAAGCGATCGCAGCGCAATGGGGACTCGATCGCAGTCTTCCATGGCAGTACGGGCAATTCCTGTTGCGGCTGGCCCATGCAGACCTGGGTACGTCGTTCGTGATGCAACAACCTGTGGGCGCCGTTCTGGGTAGCCAGCTTTTGCCCACAGCGGAGCTGGCGGGATCGGCCGGCCTGCTAGCAATCGTATTGGCGATCCTGATCGCCACGCTGACTGCCGGGTCGGCATCGAGACAGGGTGCGTGGGGCACTCGTATTGCGTCGGTGCTTGAACTCACGTTCACTTCCACACCGGTGTTCTGGCTGGGCATGTTGTTGCTGATCGTCTTCTCGTTCCAGTTGCATATCTTCCCGGTGTCGGGTGCAAGCAGTTGGCGTTCGCTAGTGCTGCCCGCAGTCACGCTGGCGTTGCCGACGGCGGGGATCCTGTCGCAAGTGATGCGCGAGGCGCTCGAGGCGGCGCTGGAAAAGCCCTTCGTCACCACGATCCGTTCGCGAGGCGTAGGCGAACTCGCACTACGCTTTCGACACGTTCTCCGGCATGCATTGCTGCCGGTCGTGACACTGGGCGGCTGGCTCATCGGCAGCTTGCTTGGCGGCGCGGTGATCACCGAAAAAATGTTCGGGCGGCCCGGCATCGGCAGCGTGACGCTCAATGCGGTCACCGCGCAGGACGTGCCGGTCGTACTTGCCGTGGTACTGCTTGCGGCCTTCGTCCACGTGGTGATTTCGACGCTGCTCGACGTCGCCTATCTGTTCATCGATCCAAGGTTGCGCAGCCAATGAGCGAGATCATTTCTCCGGCCCGGGCCCCGGCCGCCAAGCGGTCTTCAGAGTGGTCGATACAAGCCATTCCCCCAAGCGTATTGCTTGCAGGGGTCTTCCTGGTGGTGCTGGCCGTTGCCATCGCTTATCCGCCTCTCGTCACGCACTTCGATCCGCTCACAAGCGACATCGCGCAGACGTTACAGCCGCCCGGCGCGCAGCACTGGTTTGGCACCGACCGTATTGGCCGCGATGTTTTCTCGCGAGTGATCTACGGGGCGCGTTATTCGCTGCTGATCGGCCTTGCCAGCATGCTTGTTAGTCTAGCAATCGGTCTCGTGATCGGCATGACGGCGGGCCTGGGAAAACGTCTGACCGATGAATCAGCCTCACGCGTGTTCGACGTCCTCTCGGCGTTTCCTCCCATCTTGTTGTCGTTGTTCGTCGTCACGTTTCTTGGTCAAGGCATCGTCAATATCGCGATCGCGGTGGGCATCGCAGGCATTCCGAAATTCGGGCGGGTGCTACGCAGCCAGACACTGGTGGTGCGGCGCGCCGACTATGTCGCGCACGCGGTGAGCTATGGGCTCTCGCGCAGCCGCGTCTTCCTGCGGCATGTGCTGCCCAATGTGCTTGTCGTCGTGCCGGTGATAGCGACTATCGACATTGGGAGCGCGATCATAGCGGTATCGGGCTTGAGTTTCCTTGGGCTAGGGCCGCAGCCGCCGACGCCCGAATGGGGCGTCATGCTCGCCGAAGGCCGCGACGTGCTACGGGTCGCGTGGTGGCCGAGCGTATTCCCCGGGCTCGCGATTACGCTGACTGTCATCGCGTTTTCGGTGATCGGCAAGTTTTTGCAACGCAAGGTCGAGGGACGAACGCGATGACAGGCACCGTGCAAGACCCAAAAACACTAGTCGATATCCGCGGCCTGACCATTCGCTTTCCAGGCGCTAACGGCGGCGAGCCGCTGGTGCGCGGTGTCGATCTTTCCATCCATGCCGGCGAGTGTGTTGCGCTGGTGGGCGAGTCGGGGTCGGGCAAGAGTTTGACGGCGCGCTCGCTGCTCGGCCTGGCCGGACCGCATGCAGTGATCGATGCCAGCCAGTTTGATATCGATGGACGACAAGCGCTGAACTTCAACGAACATGATTGGCGCTCGCTGCGTGGGACCTTCGCGGGATTGGTGATGCAGGACGCGCTCGTGTCGCTTGATCCTCTGCGCACGGTGGGTGCGGAGATAGGCGAGGTGCTGGTGCATCATCGGCTCGTGCGGTCGCGGCGTGAACGCCGGGGGCGGGTTCACGCAGTGATGCAGGACGTTGGTATTGCCGAGCCGGAACATCGCGGGACTCAGTATGCGCACGAATTGTCCGGAGGTTTGCGGCAGCGTGCGTTGATCGCCTCGGCCATAGCGGCGGGACCGGCGCTCGTAATCGCGGACGAGCCTACCACGGCACTCGATGTAACGGTGCAGGCGCAGGTATTGGCCGTTCTTGCGGCACGTCTTGAACAGGGCGTGGGTGTGCTTCTGATCAGCCACGATTTAGCGGTGGTAGCCGGCATTGCTGATCGTGTGCTCGTGATGCATAACGGTGAAGTGGTCGACAGTGGCACTGCAGAGAGCGTGCTGAACAACCCCTCGCATCCGTACACGCGGCAGTTGCTGGCTGCACAACCGTCGGCGCAGTCGCGAGGGCATCGGCTGAGTTCCGCGCGATTCGTGACGACGGTGGCTGCTCATATCCAAGCCGATGATGACAATACAGCCGCTAACGCGCCGCTGATCGTGCGCGAGCCGCTGCCGCCGCGACGTGCTCGCTCACAAAAGGTCGTACTGCGCGTCGATGGCATCGGCAAGCACTATTCGCGTCGTGGTGCACACCGCGGTGAAACTTTTACTGCGCTGCAGGACATCTCGTTCACCGTGCACGAAGGGGAGGTGCTAGGTATTGTCGGTGAGTCCGGTTCTGGCAAAAGCACCTGCGCGAACATTGTCCTGGGCCTGGTCGAGCCGGATGCCGGCAACGTTGAGTTTCTCGATACGCGTTGGAACGGCAAGGGAGTCTCCGAGCGCTCGCGCCGCGACTTGCGGCCGCGTCTCCAATACATTCCGCAAGACCCGCTCAGTTCCTTCGACCCACGTCATTCAGTGCGCCAGTTGCTCGAAGAAGCGTTGTGGTCGAAGCGATTATCCAGGTCGGAGCTACTGGAGAAAAGCGTCGGACTGCTTGAACAGGTCGGACTCGATGCTGCGTTTCTCGACCGCCGTCCCACGTCGCTATCGGGTGGCCAGCGGCAGCGCATTGCAATCGCACGCGCGCTCGCTCCGGAGCCCGCGCTGATCGTCTGCGATGAGCCTGTGTCTGCGCTCGATGTCTATGTCCAGGCACAGGTGCTCGATTTGCTGGCAGAGTTGCAGGGACGGTTGCATACGTCGTTGCTGTTCATCTCGCACGATCTTGACGTCGTGCGTCATCTCAGCGATCGGGTGCTGGTTTTCAAGGACGGCCGTATTGTTGAAGAAGGTGAGGCTGAACGCGTGTTCGCATCGCCGGAGCATCCGTACACGAAGCTCTTGATGCTGTCGACGCCGGCACTTCGGCGTTCATATCCTGATGACAAGGTCAGAACCGAAGGTCCGGTAACAGAGCGCGAACTGTCCTGATAGCGATCGGGCGTGTGTTCATATTGAACCCGCCTGACCCGTCCGCTCAGGCTGCAACTGTATTGGCCTTCTCCGCCGAGTATCGGTTAACAGGCCGCGTGAGGCCAAGATTCGCACGCAGCGTGTGGCCCTCATACTCCGTGCGAAACAGTCCACGGCGACGCAACTCCGGCAGCACCAGTTCGATGAAATCCGTCAGGCTGCCCGGCAGAACCGCGGGCATGACGTTATAGCCGTCGGCTCCATAGTGCACGAAGCGTTCTTCCAGTTGATCCGCGATCTGCTCAGGTGTTCCGACCACCTGCCAATGTCCGCGTGCGCCCGCCACGCGTAGATACAGCTGTCGAATCGTCAGGTTCTCGCGCCGCGCCAATTCGAGCGTGAGCAATTGACGGCTCTTGCTCGCATTCGTTTCAGGCAGTTCAGGGATAGGACCGTCGAGCGGGTAAGCCGACAAGTCGAAACCACCAGTCAGGCCCGATACCAACGCGAGTCCCACCGCCGGGTCGATCAGCGATTGCAAATGCTCGAACTTCTCGCGCGCCTCGCTTTCGGTGCGTCCGACGATGGGCATGACGCCGGGCATTATCTTCAGGTCATCGGGATGACGCCCATGCTGTTCGAGGCGGCCTTTGACATCGGCATAAAAATCGATCGCGTCCTGAAGGGTTTGCTGCGCCGTGAAGATGACCTCTGCGGTACGGGCAGCCAGCGCCCGGCCGGCTTCCGATGAACCCGCCTGGACGACC
This sequence comes from Caballeronia sordidicola, assembly GCF_000729995.1. GTDB lineage: Bacteria > Pseudomonadota > Gammaproteobacteria > Burkholderiales > Burkholderiaceae > Caballeronia > Caballeronia sordidicola_A. The sequence continues at coordinate 84,764 of NZ_JNFG01000002.1, forward strand.
ACCGGTTGACCTTGAGGCGAGCGCGCTACGTTCAAAGGCCCCTTGACCTGGAAAAAGCGTCCCTTGTGATCGAGGACATGACGCTTGGCGGGATCGAAGAAGCGGCCTTGCTCTTTGTCGCGCAAGAATGCATCGTCCTCCCAACTATCCCAAAGCCGGTCGACAACATCCGCAAACTCGGTCGCCCGCTCATAGCGTTCTCCATGCTCGAAATGCCGGTCCCGATTAAAGTTCTTCGCCTCATGCTCATTCGACGATGTAACGAGGTTCCATCCCGCGCGACCGCCGCTGATATGGTCGAGCGACGCGAACTTGCGCGCGATGTGATACGGCTCGTTGAAGCTGGTCGACGCCGTGCCGACCAGGCCGATGTCTTCCGTCACGGCAGCCAGTGCGGACAGCAGCGTGATCGGCTCGAACTGAGCGATATAGCTGTGCGCGGTGCGGCTCAGGAAGTCCAGGTTATCGCCTCGGGTGCCCACGCCATCGGCGAGAAACAGCAGGTCGAATTTAGCCGCTTGCGCCGCCTGGGCGAGTTGCACGTAGTGCCGAAAATTGATTCCCGCGTCCGCCTGTGCATCCGGATGCCGCCACGCGGCAATGTGATGTCCTGCAGGATAAAGAAAGGCGCCTAGGCGCAGTTGTCCAGTTCGCTTGGCCATGGTGTGTGGGATCGTCGGGATGCTGCGTGAAAGGGGACACCGGCATGCGTGAGTGCGCTTGGTGCAGGTGCACGTTCAGGCGCTTTTGCGCCATAAGCTCTGGTTCTCGGGACGCGCCAGACCGAGATGCTCGCGCAGCGTCGTGCCTTCGTAGCCGGTGCGAAAGATGCCGCGCCGGCGAAGGATTGGAACGACGCCATCAACGAAGTCCTGCAATCCACCCGGCAAGGTATCGGGCATGAGGTTGAAGCCATCGGCGGCCCCGGCCTTGAACCAGCGTTCGATGTCATCGGCTATCTGTTCGGGCGTACCCACGATGACGCGATGACCCCCGCCTCCGGCAAGCGCCCGGATGAGTTGACGCACGGTATAGCCGTGCTGCCGGGCTTGTGCCAGCGTAGCGTGAAAGAACGTATGGTTGCCGTTGCCCTGGCCGGGTAAGGTCAAGTTGTCCGGCAGTTGTTCGTCCAGCTTCAGACGATCCGGTGTCACGCCGAGGGTGCCGGCCAGCCGGGTGACGCTATAGCTCCACGGAATCAGGTCCACCAGTTCATCGCGGCGACGCAAGGCTTCGGCTTCCGTTGCGCCGATGATCGTGGTCAATCCCGCCAGCACCTTCACAGCGTCGGGACCACGTCCAAAGGCCGCTGCCCGGGCTTTCAGATCGCGTCCATACGCTAGCGACTCATCGAACGATTGCGAGGCCGAGAACACTGCTTCGGCATGCCGTGCGGCCAGCTCGCGGCCATCGCCCGAAGCGCCGGCTTGCACCAGCACCGGATGTCCTTGCGGGGAACGTGGCACATTCAACGGACCCTGCACCGAGAAATGTGTGCCTCGATGCGAGACGGGATGAACCTTGGACGTATCGACGAATAGTCCGTTCGTTTTATCGCCGATAACCGCACCGTCCTCCCAGCTGTCCCAGAGCGCCTTGACGACGCTGGTAAATTCCGCCGCACGTGCGTAGCGCTCGGCGTGATCGGGCACCGCATCGCGCCCGAAATTGCGCGCCGAGCCCAGGTCCGCCGTGGTCACGACGTTCCAGCCTGCACGGCCGCCGCTGACATGGTCGAGCGTGGCGAAACGGCGCGCGATGTTGTACGGCTCGTTGTAACTCGTGGAAGCAGTGCCGATCACTCCAATATGCGAAGTCGCTGCCGCGATGCTGGCAAGCAGGATGGTCGGCTCGAGCGCGGTGATCGGGCGAAAGTCGATCTGGTCGGCGATCGAGGCGTTATCGGCGAGGAACACGGCGTCGAAGCCGGCCGCTTCCGCAATCTGCGCGACCCGCACGTAGTGACGAACGTCGATGAACGCTTGAGGATCGGCATCGGCCAGGCGCCATGCAGAGGGAACGAAACCCGAATGCAGGATATTGACGTTGAGATGAAGTTGTCGGGGCGGCGTGTTGGGAGGTTGGGTCATCTTGCTCTAGCGCTTAATAGCTGAAATCAGCTGACATTGGCTGACTTTGAATTCTTGATCGGACAGCCGCGCAAAGCGACGAATAAATCTGCCGATCGATATACGTCAGAGCACTAAAGAACTAAACCGCATTCGCTTCACGGCGTGAAGAACAAGGCTCAGGAAACCCGGCGTGCGCATATGGTTAGCACCTATCGTTCGTTGCCGGTGGCTTGGCGTGGCACTTATCCTCATAGGCTCGCACCTGTTCAAATTGTGGAGAAGTGAATGACGACGTCAGCACCGGCGGACGCTGCGCTTTACGCGCGTTTCGCGGAGATATTCGAGCATATCGGCGAAGGGACCATAGAACGTGAGCAGGGCCGTGAACTCGCTCGCGATGCCGTCCAGAGTTTGAAAGACAGCGGCTTTACCGCCTTGCGGGTACCGCGCGAATATGGCGGCAGTGGAGTCTCCTTACCGCAGTATTTCCGTCTCCTGACGCGTCTGGGCGAAGCCGATTCGAACCTGCCGCAGATCATTCGCGCGCATTCCGGTTTCATCGAGCAACAACTGGAAACCGGCGATGACGCAACACGCGAGCGCTGGCTGGGTCGTATTGCGAAAGGTGAGACGATTGGAGCGGCTACCTCGGAGCGCACCGGTTCCACGCACAATAGCGTGACCGTCACGCCCGACGCGGACACGGGCTTTGTTCTGCTGAACGGCGAGAAGTACTACAGCACGGGCACGCTCTATTCGGAATGGATCAACGTGGCCGCCCACGATGCGCAGACCGATCTCCACGTGCTGGTTCGAAGCGATGCACCGGGCGCGGCGCGCACTGACGACTGGGACGGTTTCGGCCAGCGTCTGACCGCTAGCGGTACAACACGTTTCGATAACGTGCGCGTGCCTGTCGATCAGATCCTGTCGCGCTACAAGGCGTCGGAGCCGCGCCGTAATTCCTTCCTGACCGCGTTCTACCAGACCGTGCACCTGGCGACGCTCGCCGGTATTGCACGCGCGGTATTGCGCGATGGCGTGGCGTTCGTTCAGGGCCGTACCCGCACGTTTGGCGTGGCGGGGCAGTCGAGTCCGCGTGACAACCCGCTGGTGCATCGCGTAGTGGGGCGCCTCGCGAGTCTCGCGTACTCGGCTGAGGCGCTGGTCGAGTCGGTAGCCGCAGCGCTCGACCGGGTGCATCAGGCGCGCAACGCGGGCGAGGCGACGACAGCGGACTACATTGACGTCGATATCCAGGCTTACCAGGCGCAGCAGATCGTGCTCGAGCAGGTGCTCGAGGCGGCCACGCTGCTATTCGAAGTAGGCGGCGCGTCGGCGACGAGCGAAGCACGCCGGCTTGATCGCCACTGGCGCAATGCACGCGTCATTGCTTCGCACAATCCGGCGATCCAGCGTGAGGCTGCGGTCGGCAATTATCATCTGAATGGGACGGGGCCCGAGGAACGGTTCAGTCTTTCTCATTCCGCTGCGGATACGGCTGCGACCGCCTTCAAACAAGGCGCGGTGCAGGGAGGGGAGGCGGTCATTCAGGACGATGCATTTGCCAGGACTGGCAGGTAAAGCGCAGGTCGGGGTCTAAGGGCCTCGATCGTCGCTGTCGCGCTACCGTGTGTTGGCACGCAAAAAGTTACTGCGGGGCGTGGCCAGTGATGGCCACGCCCCGGCGTCATCCGTATGACGGATAAAAACCAGCCGCCGTGACGGCCGGATCAAACTCAGGCCGGCACGATGTTCGATGCCTGCTTGCCCTTCGGCCCCTGTTTTACCTCAAACGTTACCTTCTGATTTTCCTGAAGGCTTTTGAAGCCTTCTGCCTTGATTTCCGAAAAGTGAGCGAACAGATCTTCGCCGCCGTCATCGGGTGTGATGAAGCCGAAGCCTTTTGCATCGTTGAACCATTTGACCGTACCGGTTGCCATGAGCGTATCCAAAATTTAGAGCTAACGAGTGAGAATAAAACCAGAGCGCCGAGCCGCGTCGCATTGCATTGTTGTGACAAGACTTCTCTAAGTCCATGAGCGCGTCCGTAACAAACAGTCGCTGCGGCGATATGCGCTTTTGGAATTATGGCGAATCAATTGTACGCCGCGCCAATAATTATTGAAGCTTTCCAAACCGGAAAAGCTGCATTGCTTGCGGATTACGAAATTCAGTCACTTATGGGCGCGCGAAGCGCCCAAATAATGGGCCATGAAAGGCTTCGTGGCGCCTATCCAGTGTTGTCTGGACAAAGGGATTTCCCTGATTGGCCGAACGAGCGGTCGCTGAATAGGGGCGGAAATGCGCTGGGCGATCGCTTTATGAACGTCCTATAGCGTGTTGATAATGGAGTGTCGCTGGTTTGGAAGTAATTTTATCCGCCAGGATTTCGCTTCCGGCGCCATGCCTGGCCGACTTTACCGGATCAATTCTAAATTAACTGGGATTGGCGCTTTTACTGCAACGAGAATCGCTATTGCACGGCTTTTCCAAGCGGCTTGCGGGATCGTGAGGCCTCTTGTGGCCAGACTAACGCGTTGCCACGGCAGATCGCGTCAGTGAAGGCGGCAATGCTCGTGCGCAGCAGGTATTGCGGTTCATGAATGCCATGGGAAAGGGGTTGTCGCGGCTCGTACGAGCGAAAAGTTGGATGCGGAGCGCTCCACTGGCAGAATGCGCTGCGCGGGTACTAGAACAAGACGATATCGTCTAAAACCTGCGGACAATTCCCCCACTCATGTGTTGCGGATCGCGTAAGCGCTGCGAGCAGCGTAGTGGTGTTGTGATGTGAGTCAGCGCACGGATACCTCTGCCGCCAACCGGCGAGAACTTTAAAATTGAAAGAAGAAACATGAAAAGAATGCTTATGACCGGCGCAGTTTTGTTTTTCTCGTCGACCTTGGCAATAGCCTCTGACTGGGTCCAGGTCTTTGCGAACCCGGCGGAGGCCATAAGCGTTGATTCAGACTCCATTACTCGGAGCGGTGACAGTGTCAACGCGTGGACTCAGACGGTCCTGGCGGTAGAGACGGACGTGCAGCTCGGACGTCCCGCGAAGGCGGTCAAGACGCAATACATCGCGGACTGTAAGGGTAGAACACTGCTCGTGAATGCGCTGATTTTTTACGATGCGCAAGGCAATATCCTTGCTTCTCTGCCACCGGAGCAAGACGCGCCGGCGGTTGTCGTCCCGGGTACGGGCGGAGAGTTCATTCTGCGTGCAGTGTGCAATAAGGGTTGAGGATAGATGTGTGGTTGGCCGGTCGCTTTTCCCTTACCCACAACCAAAATTGCGCCTGAGATGCTGGTGCACATCCCGTCATACTCGCAGCACTCAAGACTAAACACCCGGCAAGCTGTTTTGTTTTCATGCTGACTTTCTTTATCGATTTTGGTCTGCTTGTCAGTGGTTACGAAGCGAATTATGCGAGCCCAAAGTGCTTGAAAATTGGGTCCTTGCGGGTCGCGGCCATCTTACGAATCCCAATACCCCGGACATCGCCGATCTATACGCTTCGATACGAAACACTTTCGTGGCTGATACCTGTTAAACAAGTCGTGAACGCATTGAGATGATGGGTTTCACGGAGTGGATCTGTCCGTAAGCCGTTTCTTATCGCGCGAAGTGGGTGCGGATGCAGGCTTGCCGCGCCGCGTCAGTAAGCGCACCATCGGCAGCACCGGCAGACGAAAGCGAGCCGCTTCGGACCGCACGATCAGGTAGGTTGTCATGAAGGAAAATGCCAATATCGCGAAAGCCAGAAGGTCCTACGCCAGGCTCATGGCTGCCGCAAGCAAGTCCGACGATCCAAGGCTTGAGCGTGTTTTCGAGCTCGTGCCTCGCGAGGCGTTCCTGCCGCCTGGTCCGTGGAAGATCATGGTGGACAACGAGTACTTCGAAACCCCAAGCGCGGACCCTGTCCATCTCTACCAGAACGCCCTGGTTGCGCTCGATGCAACCAAGGGAATCAACAATGGCGAGCCGTTCCTTCACGCAGCATGGCTCGGCGCCGCCGCGCCGCAACGCGGCGACGTGGTTTGCCATATTGGCGCCGGTTCGGGTTATTACACGGCTATTCTTTCCGTGCTAGCTCTACCTGGCGGTCGCGTGGAGGCGTTCGAAATCGAACCGGGATTGTTCGAGGCGGCGCGCAAGAACTTGCAAGCGTTCGAGGGCATAACCCTGACGCTAGGCGACGCAACCAAGCTGCCTTTGCCCGCGTCGGATCTGATTTATGTGAACGCAGGGGTCCTGGCCCCGCCGCGTTCGTGGCTTCAGGCGTTGCGTCCGGGCGGGCGCCTGATTTTTCCGTGGCGCCCGTCTGATGATGTCGGACTAACCCTGCTGATCACGCGAACGGACACGGGTTTTGAAGCGAAACCACTCATGCGCTCGTGGTTTATTCCTTGCGTTGGCGGAGCATCGACTGCGGATGGATTCGTGAATCCGCCGGATCTCGCCACGGCATGGTCCGTCAGGTCGGCGTGGCTGAGCTCAGAGCGTGCACCGGACAAGACAGCGGTGGTCGCTTACGAGCACGTCTGGTTTTCTTCATCGGCTTTGCGGTGATGAGCTTACCTGGTGGCACGCATCAATGCGATGTCAACGCGATGTATAAGCAAGCAGGCTGCCGTCCTGAAGCACCCGCTCGAGATGCCGCGCGATGTCGGGTGCGCCGGTCATTTCGCCGAAGCTTCCGCGTGTCATCGGACCGAAGGCCAGCAAGCCCGGCGACACCTCGCCGTCCGCATTCCTGAGCTGGCTCCGCAGGTCGGTATCGAGTCCGATCCGCACCGCATCCAGCCGCGCGAGTCCTGCCTCCAGCAGTGACTTCACGAGCGGATTCCGGTCTATATCGCGGGCCGGTCCGGTACAGAAAACCACCGCATCGAAAGCCTGCGTTTCGTGCGCGCCGCCCGGACGCCGCAGGCTGGCGCTCAAGCGCCCCGCCATGGGGCTGATCCCCACAATACCCGCCGTGGCAACGCTCATCTGACCGCTCTCGATGGCCCGCTCGATAGCCGCATGAATTTGCGGCGCGATGCGAAAGCGATGCACGTCCCAGAACGGCAGCAGCCTCTTCACCACACGGTTTTGTTCGCGGGCTGGCAACGCGTTCCAGATCCGGGGAAGATCGAAACGCAGGGCGTCGGCGGCGGGTTGCCAGCCGATGCGCGCCCCGTCGCGCGCGATCCTCTGCCTGAGCTTGCGCACGAGTTCACGGGCGCTGGCGGATGGGCCGGCGTTATCGAGGAAATCGGCGGCATCGGAGAAAACGCCGTGTGGCTGGGCGCGCAAACCTCGTCGAGAAATCGCCGTGATGCGGCCGGTATGCGCGCGCTCAATCAGCGTTACCGCGACGTCCGCCATCGTCAGGCCGGTGCCGACCAGCAGCACCGACGCGTCCGGCGGGATTGCCTGCAACGCGTCCGTTGCCCACGGATGCGTGATCAGTCGCGGATCATGCAAAGCCTGTTCGTCGATGACCCCGGGCGGTTTCGAAGGCGTATGGCCGAAACATAGCGCAACGCGATGTGCATCGAGATATGAACCGTCGTCCAGCGTGACCACAAAACCTGATTCGATCTTGCGCACACCGGTGGCGCTTGCTCGCCGATGCTGCACACGCACCTGCGAGGCCGCGTCAGCGACGACATCGTCAAGGGTCGCCGCGACATACTCGCCGTATCGCGCGCGCGACACGTAGTAGCTGCCCTGGCCATCGCTGCTGCCGGCATCGATTGCGTCGTGCGCCTTGAGCCAGCGCGTGGCATGCGCGGAGTCGCCGGCGAACAGGCTCATCCGGTCGCTCGGTACGTTGATCCGATGCAGCGGGTCCGACGTTCCATAGGCGATACCCCGGCCGAGTTCCGCCGACGGCTCCACAATGGTGAAGTCGAGATCGACACCAGCCGGGCAGGCACGAATGGCATGAATAACGAATGCGACGCCAGTGAAGCCGCCACCGATCACGACGATGTTCAACGGGGTATGTTCGGAAGTATTCAAGAGAGTGCTCATGATGCTGGAGCGTCGAGGATACCTCAGCCAATACGCCGGGTGAATGTCGCGCAAAGCATGAAATTCGCTAAGCTTGTGAGAATTGGTGGGATTGAACCGAGGGCACGTTAGTGACGCGGGTGCGATGACGTCGTCATGCCTACACGAAAACTGGTTGCAAGAAGCGTGGTTGTTTATATCGGAATGCTAACTAATGGTGAGAAAAAATTCAACCACATTTGGCAACGCTATCCGTGCTGGAATTCCAGGGCGGCTTGTACGATCGGCCGCGCCCATTGCGGCGTGGCGCTTAACGCGGCCGCATCATCCTGATCGGGAAACATCACCTGAGCGCTAGCCATCTCAAGCAACAGCACGGGATCGGGAATGTCCTGCCCCGGAGCGGCGTCGACGCTATTGTCGAAGACCTGCAGACGACTGAGAGAGGGCAACAGCTTGATCAGGTTTGCGCGGGAGGTGACCCAGCGCTCGCGAATCTTGTTCTCAGGGATTGCGTGACCTTTGTTGGCGACGCGCAACCGCACGCGCTCTAAATGTTGTTCAATCGACGAAAGTCCGCAGAACAGTATGACGACATCATGAGTAAGCGTTGCGCTGGCCAGCATGCCAGGAATAGTTCTGCCACCCAAGGTAGTTTCGAACGCGTAGTTTTTGCCGTCGGCGATGGCCGCTTCAAGCTGGGCACGGCCAGTTTCCCATGCACGGCTGTTTGCTTCGGCGGGAGTCATGTTGAATTGAGCGGTCAGCTCGCGCGCAAGGCTATCGGGGTTGAACCAGGTGAGGCCATGGTCGGCCAGCATGGCGCCGCCGACTGAGCTTTTGCCGGCGCCATTGACGCCGGCAAGGACGAAGATGAAAGGTCGCGCTGCTGTACTGCTTGCGGGCATCAATAAGACGCACCGGCCTTGGGCCGTTTCTTCAATACACCCTTCGCGTCGAGCAGCGCATCGAGTTTCCGGGAGGCGTCGGGTTGCTGCAGCACCGCGAGGCGCGCATTAAATCGGTGTGTCAGTTCATCCAGCGCGGTTTGCTCGCGCGCCTTCATCGCCTGAATCTCTTCAGTGAGCTGCTGGTAAGTTTTTGCGTCGACCAACACCATTTCGACCGCCGAGTGATTCGTGACGGCCACACTGCCTGACTGACGTACCAGGCGCACCATATCCGCCCACTTGTTTTTAACCTGGGAGGCGTTCTGGCGCGGCAGTTCCTGAATGTTCGGCAGTTCGGTAAGCATGATGTTATTGCCTGCAAATGGCTCAATAGCCTCATTATGGCAATAATAGCCAATTTGTCAAATTTGGACTTATTTGACCACGGCACTCGGAGCAAGCGGAAAATTGTTCAGTTTTTGCGAGTGTTCATAAAAAATGAACAGACCAAATACTTGAACAACCGGGTGATCTATCTGCGACGCCCGTAATACGCGACCGGTTGATCGTGAACATGCTTCAAGGCAAGGTTCAGCAAGACAACGCCTATAGCCGGCTCGACGGTTATCTTGCCGAGTTCGAGACAGGACTGGCGCTCGCGTGACAACGCCCTTACTTCACAGGGTCCCGTCGAAACGATGCACCCGTATGCTCATCCGGCAACTTCGCGCCGCGGTTGAATAACTTCTCGCGCAGGGTTCCGTCGGCGTAAGCGGTCTTGTACACACCGCGCGCCTGCAACTCCGGAATCACGAGGTCGATGAAGTCCTCGTAACTTTCGGGCGTCACGGTACGCGTCAGATTAAAACCATCGACGCCGGCTTCATCCATCCAGGATTCCAGCGCGTCAGCCACTTGCACCGGATCGCCGACGATGGTCGTAAACCGCCCGCCGAGTTTCAACTGATCGAGCAGGCGCCGCACGGTCCAGCCGGATTGTCCGTCCGTCACGCGCTGCACCGACGACTCTATGCCGCGGCTCTTGTGACCACCCGGCGGTTCGAGTTCATCGTCGAGACCGAACTTCGAATAATCGATACCACTGCCCGCCGCAAAGTGAGCAAGTCCCGCTTCGGCGCTCGCATGGCTCGCGTACTCGGCGAACTTCTCCTCGGCCTCGGCCGTCGTGCGTCCCACCACCACAGTGACGCCCATGAAAACCTTGAGACCCTCAGGGTCCCGGCCTGCCTCAGCCGCTTGCTTGCGTAATGCATCGACGAGCTTGCGCGTGCCTGCCTTGCTCTGGCTCGATACGAACACGCACTCGGCATGACGGATCGCAAACGCCTGACCCCGACCCGACGAACCCGCCTGGAATAACACAGGCGTGCGTTGCGGCGAGGGCTCGGACAAGTGATAGCCCTCCACGTCGTAGTAGCGGCCGTGATGATTGACCTTGTGGATCTTCTGCGGGTCCGCGAATACGCGTGCGCTGCGGTCACGCACGACGGCGTCGTCTTCCCAACTGCCTTCCCAGAGCTTGTACGTGACGTCGAGATATTCGTCTGCACGGTCGTAGCGTTCGTCGTGTGCAATCTGCTCGGTGAGGCCCATCGCGCGCGCGGCGCTGTCGAGATAACCGGTCACAATATTCCAGCCGATCCGCCCCTCGGTAAGATGATCGAGCGTGGAAAAACGTCGGGCCAGAAGATAGGGCGCTTCGTAAGTCAGGTTCACCGTGACGCCGAAACCAAGATGTTGCGTGACCGCCGCCATGGCGGAAACCAGCATCAGGGGATCATTGACGGGTAACTGTATGGATTCCTTCAGCGTCAGGTCGACCGACGCCTGATAAACGTCATACGTCCCCACTATGTCCGCAATGAAAAGTCCGTCGAACAGTCCGCGTTCAAGTAATTTCGCGAGATCCGTCCAGTATGAAAGCTTTCGGTAATCTTCTGACTGGTCTCGCGGATGCGTCCACAGACCATGATTGATGTGGCCGACACAGTTCATATTGAACGCGTTCAGGAGGATCTTTTTCTTGCTCATGGGAGTGGTGCGCGAGGGGTGGGGCTGAAGAAGGGGAGCGAACGAAGCCAACGAAAACCGCTTACATAAAGCACTTTTAGCCGCGTTTCAACGATAAAGGCAGCAGGAATGCTTACACAGTTTCAGCGTGTCGCAAACTATTGAATTCGCATTTGCATTCCATGACACCCGAGTTTGTCGCGGTGCGTGGCGCGCAGAAGAACGAAATCGCCGGCGGTGAGAAGAGCAAACCCGGAGCAAACCCGGAACAAGCCCGCTGCCTATCCGCAAGAAAACGGATTTGCCTCTAGCGTGCGTGTCCGGTAAGGTGACGCTTCCGCCATGCAAACCGCATGGGCAGTGCGTCGTACCCATCTTTGAGAAAACAGAAATGAACAAGCAAGAACTCGTTGACGCCGTGGCGTCCGCCACTGGCACGAGCAAAGCCGCGGCGGCTGAAGCTATCGATGCATTTATCTCCACCGTCACGCAAGCCGTTGTCAGCGGCGACAGCGTTCAGTTCGTCGGCTTCGGCACCTTCAGCACCGGCGCACGCGCCGCGCGTACGGGCCGCAATCCGAAGACTGGCGACACCATCCAGATCGCTGCCGCAAAGACGGTCAAGTTTACCGCCGGTAAAGCGTTCAAAGATCTCGTCAATCAGTAAGAATGACGAACGCGTCCTTGCAGCATGTGCGGGCAAGGACGCAGTCGAGCGGCGCTTAAACTTCGTCCGATCTTTATCAGACGAATGCGCCGTATCGATTCAGCTTCAGGAAGTGTGCGTGCTCCCAAGCATGCCGCGCGCCGCCAGGTTGCCATAAAGCGCACGTACTCCGAACGTCCAGGGCGTAATTTCCGTCGATAACCGCACGGTGTTCACGATCGCGCCCAGCGATGGCGTAGAGATGGTCACCACGTCGCCCAGATGATGCGTGAAGCCGCCACCGGGCGTATCGCGATCCTTGATCGGCGAGAACATGGTGCCGAGAAACAACATGAAGCCGTCCGGATACTGATGATGCGCACCATGCGTCTGCGCCACCAGGTCGGCCGGATCGCGGCTGATCTCGCGCATGTGGCTGACGCCGTCCAGTACAAAACCATCGTCCGCACCTTCAATGCGCAGCGACACGCTCGCCTCGCGCACGGTGTCGAGCGTGAACGTTCCATCGAACAGTCGCACGAACGGACCGATCGAGCATGAACCGTTGTTGTCCTTTGCCTTGCCGAGCAGCAACGCGGAGCGGCCTTCAATGTCGCGCAGGTTCACGTCGTTGCCGAGCGTCGCACCCACGATTGCGCCCGCGCTGTTCACCGCCAGCACGATTTCCGGCTCGGGATTATTCCACTTCGAAGTCGGATACAAACCCACATCCGCACCGAATCCAACCGATGACATGGGTTGTGATTTTGAAAATACTTCGGCATCCGGACCAATTCCGACTTCCATGTATTGCGACCACGCGCCGCGCCGCTCGAGTTCGGCTTTCAACTTTGCCGCCGCTTCGGAACCGGGTTTTATCTTCGACAGATCCGCACCGATCAACTCGTTGATCATCGAACGGGTTTCCTGCGCCTTGCTTGCATCGCCGCCCGCGTGTTCTTCGATCACGCGTTCGAGCAGGCTCACCGCGAACGTCACGCCGCATGCCTTCACCGCTTGCACGTCGCACGGTGCGAGCAAATGCGTGGTCTGTGTGGATGCATTAAGCGACGCGCTGATCAGCGCATCGACTGAGCCTAGCGATTCGCCCGGTGCATGGCGCGCGATCTCAACGGCATCGTCGCGATCGAAAAGATCGGCGGTGGTGGCGACGGTCGATGTGATGTCGACGACTTCGCCACGCCGCACCACGATCACCGACGGACCGCTGACAGGCGCGGGCCGCCAGACGCGGCCGATCAGCAGCGCGTCGTTTAGGTCGGAGGGGAGGTAAGCGTGAGGCATGTTGTGCGTCTCCAGAAGGTTTCCAGAAGGATGATGGACAGGCGCCCGTGCGCCTCAGTGGTTGTGCCGCGATTCGCCGCGCGTCTCGACGATGTTGAGATACAGCGTCGCCGGTTCGAGGCACGCGCCGCTGCCGTGCTGTCCGACCATGCTGCGATAAATCTCTTCCCACGGTGTCAGGTTTTTCAGCACAGGCGGCTTCCATGCTGCGCGACGTTGGGCAAGTTCAGCCTCAGGGATCATCAGGTCGACCTTGCGCGACTTCAGGTCGATGCGGATCTTGTCGCCCGATACGAGCAGCGCGATCCCGCCGCCAACGGCCGCTTCCGGCGACACGTTGAGAATGGACGGACTCGCCGACGTACCGCTCTGACGGCCGTCGCCGATCGTAGGCAAGGTGTCGATACCGCGCTTGAGCAGCGCCGCCGGCGGCTGCATGTTGACCACTTCCGCGCCGCCTGGAAAGCCTACCGGACCGCAATTGCGGATAACGAGAATCGAGCGTTCGTCGACGCCGGTTGCCGGGTCTTCAATCCGCTCGTGATAGTCCTCGGGGCCCTCGAATACGACCACCTTGCCCTCGAACACATCGGGATGATCCGGGTCGGCGAGGAAGCGCTTGCGGAACGCCTCATCGATCACGCTGACCTTCATGACCGCGCTGTCAAAGAGGTTGCCCGACAGCACAACGTATCCGGCCGACTCTTTCAGCGGGTTTGCGTACGCGCGAATCACTTCGCGATCGGGCGTTGGCACGGCGGCGAGATCGTCGGCCAGCGTGCGCCCCGTCACCGTGCGCACCGCGCTGTTGAGCCTGCCTGCATCCAGCAGTTCCTTCATCACGGCCGGCACGCCGCCTGCACGATGAAACGCTTCGCCGAGGAAACGTCCGGCGGGCTGGCAGTCCACCAGTAACGGGACCTCGGGGCCAAGCCGCTGCCAGTCTTCCAGCGTGTGATCCACACCCATGTGCCGCGCAATTGCGATCATGTGAATCGGACAATTCGATGAAGCACCGAGCGCCGCCGCCGCGACCACGGCGTTTTCGAATGCGCCCTTGGTCATGATGTCCGATGGGCGCAAATTCTCCGCCACCATGCCGACGATACGCTTGCCGGTCGCATACGCCATCCATCCACGCTCGCGATGCGGCCCGGGAATCGCCGCGCAACCGGGCAATGACATGCCGAGTGCTTCAGCAAGCGAGTTCATGGAGAGGGCCGTACCCATCGTGTTGCAATGCCCGACCGACGGTGCGGAAGCAGCCACCATGTCCATGAAACCAGGGTAGTCGATATCGCCGGCGGACAAGCGTTTGCGCGCATCCCAGATCACCGTGCCGGAGCCGGCAAGCTTGCCGTGATACCAGCCGTCGAGCATCGGTCCGCCCGACAACACGATGGCAGGAATGTTGACCGTGGCGGCAGCCATCAGGCATGCAGGCGTGGTCTTGTCGCAGCCGGTGGTGAGCACGACGCCGTCGATGGGATAGCCGTGCAGGATTTCAACGAGACCGAGATAAGCGAGGTTGCGATCGAGCGCGGCGGTGGGGCGCTTGCCGGTTTCCTGGATCGGGTGAACGGGGAATTCGAGCGGAATGCCGCCTGCGTCGCGGATGCCGTCGCGTACGCGGCTCGCGAGTTCGAGATGATGGCGGTTGCACGGCGCGAGATCCGAGCCTGTCTGCGCGATGCCGATGATCGGCTTGCCCGACTGCAGTTCTTCGCGCGTGATGCCGTAGTTCATGTAGCGCTCGAGATAAAGCGCGGTCATGCCGGGGTTGGAGGGATCGTCGAACCAGCGACGGCTGCGCAGACGCGGCGTTGCAGAGTCGTCGGTGTCGTGTGTATTGGTGGGGTTGGATGAGTTCATAAGCGTGAATGTCTCAAGTTCGTTTTGTAGGGGCACAGCTGGGCGGGTTAGCACGTGTATTCGGTGAGCAGCGGTTCGCCGTTGAAGAACGCTTGGTCGTTGTCTCGAACGAGGCCGGCCGTCGCCGTACGGGTTTCTACTGTCGCGCTGGATCTGTGCAGTTGCAGCACGCCGTTGTCGAGTTCGGCGAAGCCCGGATCGGCTGACGGTTCATTCCAGAATACATCGAGTGTCGCGCCGCAGAGGCGATGGTCGTGAATATGTTACCGGTAACGGTATCAAACGCGTCGCGGGATGTCCAGAGCAAAAGGGGTACGACAAGGCGGACACCATTTCCCATTGGACCCAATCCCAGCCGACCCTATACGATTTCTCGCTCCCACGGCGGCAGCGGTTGCCATGCCTCAAACAAGAAATCGATAAAGCGGCGAACTTTAGGCGCGAGATGTCGCCGGGATGGATAGATCGCCCGAATGGGCAGCGCTTCGACTGCAAACGCCTGCAGGATAGGCCGCAATCGTCCTTGCGAGATGTCAGCCGCGAGCAGGTAGGAGGGCATGTTGACAATGCCTGCGCCACTGACCGCCGCGTTGACGAGCGCTTCAGCACTGTCCATTCTCAAGCGGCCGTTCATGCTCACGGTCTCTTGCGCGGCATTGGCGAACAACCAGGATTGCGGGCGTCCGGCACTCACGAACTGAAGACATTCATGATTTGCCAGGTCAGACGGCGCGGCCGGCACGCCACGCTTGGCGAGGTAGTCCGGCGAAGCGCAGGTCAGCAGCTTCTGTGTCGCTACCGTGCGCGCGATCAGGCGGGAGTCCGGTTTGGGCTCGCCGACCCGGACCGCGATATCGAATCCCTCGTCGACCAGGTCGATAAATCTGTCGGTGAAACTGACCTCGGCCGTCACCGCGGGCCAGCTCTCGAGAAACGACTCTATGACGGGGAGCACTTGCCGATGGCCAAGCGCAATCGGCACGCTGATGCGCAGCGTGCCCGTGGGCGTCGCACTCCGTACCGCCATCGCCGTCTCGGTCTCTTCGAGATCTTCCAGAAGTTGCGTGCAACGCTCGAAGTAGACGGCTCCATCATCCGTGAGCCCCAGGCTTTGCGGGGTCCGGTGGAGCAGGCGAACCTGCAGGCGAGTCTCCAGGCGCGCAATGATCTTGCCCACTGCGGAGCGCGTGATGCCGAGTTGCTGCGCCGCCGACGTGAAGCTGCCGGCCCTGACCACAGAGACAAACGTCGCGATATCGTTGAAGTTTCCTGGAGCCAAGTCAATGTCCTCTCAAGCGAGTTTGGCGAAGTCTGAGTAAGCCCAGGCATCAGGACGCATTTGCTCTTACGCGCTTGCGCTCAACCGTTGGCGTCACTTAGAGCATTTCGTCGATGCAGTCGGTTGCGACGGCGTCAAACGAGCGCTCCATCCTTGAAACCAGCGCACAGGCGGTCGCTGTTTTTTCGATCAGCATTCGTTGAATCGTGCCGGAGCAAAGCGCTTCGATCATATCCCGTTGCCCGCGCGTCGCGTTCATGGGGAGCCACATTCCCCATCGAAGCTTCTATTCTTCGTGTCACCAAGCAGTAGTGATTGGCTGTCATGTACGCACGCCGTGCAACCGGACGCCGACACTTTCCTGTTAGCCGAACCGGAGAACGTCAATGAATGCCCAGCAACTTATCTGCCCTTCGGGGAGCCCTTCAGGGAGCGCGTCACTCGCAGACGACAGCGCGTTTTCCGCCGCGCCCATTCCCGCCCTTGAGCCCGCATCGCGCGGTCCGTCGTGGCTTGCGGTCTTGTCGGTAGCCGTCGGTTCATTCGCTTTCGTCGCGACGGAATACATGCCCGTCGGGCTGTTGCCGCAGATCGCACGGGACCTCGGTGTCACGCCTGGTACCGCCGGGCTCATGGTGACGACGCCAGGCGTCATCGCCGCCATTTCGGCGCCTGTCCTGCTGCTCGCCGCTGGACGTATCAACCGGCGCCTGATCCTGCTGACGCTGGCCGTCCTGCTGCTCGCATCGAACCTCATTTCCGCCATTGCACCAAGCTTTGCAGTGATGCTTATCGGTCGTGCACTGCTGGGCGCCAGCCTTGGCGGCTTCTGGACCGTCGCGCTTGGCGCATCCGGGCAACTGATCCGCGAGGATCAGGCTGCCCGTGCAAGCGCAACCATTTTCATGGGCATCACGCTGGCGACCGTGATCGGCGTGCCGCTCGGCACGCTGATCGCTAACCTGGCGTCATGGCGCATGTCGTTTGTCGCAACCGCAGTGCTCGCCGCCGTCGCGTTGGCGGCGCAGGCCGTGTTCCTGCCTTCGCTCGCACCGAAGGCCGCGATGCGCACGGAGGACTTCCGGGCGATGCTGTCGCGCTCAAACGTCCGACGCAGTTTATTGATGGTCGGCCTTCTCTTCGGCGCCCATTTTGCAGCCTATACGTATATCGCGCCCTTCCTTGAACGCAATGCATCGTTCGGCGCTTCATGGATCACCGCCGTTCTGCTTGGCTTCGGAGTTGTCGGCTTTGTCGCGAACTTCGCGGTTTCCGCAATCGTCACGCGCCATCTGAAGGTGTCGTTACTGTTGCTGGGCACGCTCGTGCTGGTCGCCCTGATCGCATTGCCCATGCTGCAGGCTTCGCGTGCAGGCGTGATTGCCGCCGTAGGGTTGTGGGGACTTGCATACGGTGCGATTCCGCTCTGCTTGAGCGTCTGGATGCAGTTGAGTTCACCTGATCGCCCGGAAGCCGGTTCGTCGATGTTCGTTAGTACCGTGCAGATCGCGATTGCACTCGGCTCGCTTGCCGGTGGCGCCGTGGTGGACCACCTGGGCATCGCAACGACAATGCGCTTTGGCGGTTTGCTCGCCGCGCTCAGCGTGGTCGTGATGATGACGTTCAAGACCGCCAACTCGACGCTTAAGGAAGTGCTCGAAAAGTGACCCGGGCGGGCCACGAGGGTTCGCTTTTCCCGGGCCCGCAGCGGCAGAATGGCCGAAAAGGTGGGATCTTCGCCCTCATGGTGACGACCGTCAAACCGACAATCGCTCTTTGTCATCCCGACATACACCGCGACAGCAGTCGCTAGAGACAGGACCACAATCATGGCGAAGGTATCAAATGTCCTTTTCGTTCACGGCGCCTGGGCCAATTCCTCGGCTTGGGAGAAGGTCTTGCCGCTGATCGACGCTGCCGGTCTCACAGGTACCGCGGTTTCGCTTTCGCTGACGTCGCTCACCGATGACGTGGCGACAGTGAAGCGGGCGATTGCGCTGATCGACGGTCCGCTGCTGCTGGTGGGTCATTCCTACGGCGGCGCCGTTATTACCGAAGCTGGATCCGATCCGAAAGTGGCGGGTCTGGTGTATGTCGCGGCATTCGCGCCGGATGTCGGTGAGTCGGCCGCATCGCTTGGCGCCGGCGGCCCACCCACTCGCTTGCTCGAGGTCGTCCGCCCTGACGAGCAGCATTTTTTCAAACTCACGCGCGAAGGCGTCGATGAAGTATTTGCCCAGGATTTGACGGCAGCCGAGCGCACGCTGATCTTTGCAACGCAAAATCCGCTGGCGGGCGCTGCGTTGGGCGGTGAAGTCACGGCTCCAGCCTGGAAAGAAAAGCCCAGCTGGTATTTACTCGCCAGCGAAGATCACACCATTCATCCCGAGCTGCAAAAGAAAATGGCGGCGCGGATTGAAGCAACGACGGTCACCGTCGCGGCAAGTCATGTGGCGATGCTTTCCCAGCCGGACGCGGTCGCGAAACTGATCGTGCAAGCTGCAGGCTGAATAGCATTGCCGTGGATGACGGGGCAGAGAAGGCTTCCGCCATCCACTTCACCTTCGCATGGATGCGCTCAGGCACCGATCAAGCAGCGATCAAGCAACAGCAAATTCCGCCCGCGCATTGTTTCGTATGACCTGTGGGGGATGACCGAAGGCGCGCACAAACGCGCGGCGCATCCGCTCGGAGTCCGCGAAGCCGGCCTCTGTCGCGACCACGTCGACGGGATGACGGCTTTGCTCTAACAGGAGACGCGCGGCCTCCAGCCTCAGATTTGCCACCGCCTTCGCAGGAGACTGACCTGTCTCCGCCCGAAATGCCCGGCTGAACTGACGCAGGCTCAAACATGCCGCATCGGCAAGTTCCTGAACCGAGAGCTGGGACTTCAGGTTTCGACGTGCATACTCGAGCGCGGTCTGGATGCGGTCAGATTTGGCGTCGATCTTGAGCAACTCGGAGTGCTGCGATTGGCCACCACCGCGACGATGATTGACAACCAGTTTTTGCGCGACCGAGTGCGCGAGGTCTGCACCATGGTCTTTTTCGACCATGGCAAGCGCCAGGTCGATACAGGCCGTCATGCCGGCCGACGTCCATACCGATCCATCAATGATAAAGATGCGATCCGGCTGCATTTTGACCAGGGGAAAGCGTTCTTTGAGCTCGCTCGCGGCTATCCAATGAGTCGTCGCGCGCTTGCCGTCGAGGATGCCGGCTTGAGCCAAGACGAACGCACCGGTGCAGATGGATGCAACCCGGCGCGACGCACGATGTCCACGCTGCACGAAATCCACGACGGCTGGCGATGCAGTCACGCTTGCAGTTCCGCCGCCGACCAGCAAGGTATCAAACGCGGGTTCTCCGAACGGCATGGTGTCGGTCATCGTTCCGAGGGAACTGCGTACCAAGCCGCCATGTTCGGACAGCAACTCGATACTGTACA
The DNA here is from genome assembly GCF_000729995.1 of Caballeronia sordidicola. Lineage (GTDB taxonomy): Bacteria > Pseudomonadota > Gammaproteobacteria > Burkholderiales > Burkholderiaceae > Caballeronia > Caballeronia sordidicola_A. The sequence continues at coordinate 104,311 of NZ_JNFG01000002.1, forward strand.
ACTGCTTTCCCGCGCTGATATTGGCGAACTCGAACACCGAGAGGGCAGCGAAATACAGCATCTGGAAATTAGGTAGGATGACGAAACCAATCCGCTGCATCACACACTCCTTAATGGGTCAAACAGGGTGCCCAGGTTTCCCCGAGCGGAACCAGGTCGGAATGTCGTCGTTGTGTTGCGCGACCTCCGCAGAACCATGTCCCTCGCTCATTAAATGTATTTCTCACATTGATCACAGGATTGGTAAGAGGAATGCCGGTTCACGCTTATTCCTGGTTGGCCCTGGGAGGGTCCTTATGGATCATCGCCGATCTTCAGAAAGCTTCAAACGGTCACGCATTATGAATCGTTTACGAATCTGCCAATTAATGCGCGCAATACATAAAACATAGTGGGATGCAGGGGCTACCGCCGCGCGTGGCGGAGGCCTATCTTTAGCTCCACGAACCGGAACGACCCGGGGCAGTTTGGTAAGTGGCCAGCCTCAAGTCGATGACCGGTTTTCCGCTTGAACTCTCTATCACTTATCCAATCGAGGACGCATTCCATGAAACTCTCAGGTAATACCATCTTCATCACCGGCGGCGGCTCGGGTATCGGCCGAGGCCTCGCCGAAGCACTTCATAAGCTTGGCAACAAGGTCATCATTTCAGGCCGGCGGCGCAGTCATCTCGACGCGGTAATCGCGGCCAACCACGGGATGGAAGCGGTCGAACTCGACGTCTCCGATCCCGCAAGTATTGACCGGGTGGCTGCGAAGCTTGTCGCCGATCATCCCGAACTCAACGTGCTGATCAATAACGCGGGCATCATGCAACCCGATGCGGTCGACGGAAGGATCGACGATGCGCTGATGGTCTCGCACGTGACGACTAACCTGATCGGCCCGATCCGGATGACATCTGCGCTGATCGACCATCTCAAGACCCGGAGCGACGCCGTCGTGGCCTACACCACTTCCGTCCTGGGCTTCGTGCCAATGGCGGTGACGGCAGTGTACTCATCGACGAAGGCCGCGCTGCACTCCTACGCACTGTCACAACGCTTCATGCTGCAAGACACGACAGTTCGCGTGCTGGAGATTGCGCCACCATGGGTCCGTACCGAACTGATGAACAGCACGGAAGCTGAAATGGCGATGCCGCTTGACCAGTTTATCGATGAGACGATCAAGGCCCTGGGCACGGATGCGAACGAGATTCTGGTCGAAGCAGCCAAACCGATGCGCGCGAACCCGGGACCGGGCGAGCACGATTTGGTCAATGGTTTTAATACGCAGGCGAAAGCAATGTTTGGAGGTTGATTCACGCAACCAAAGGGAAGCTGGACGCAGCATGTCCGATCGCGACGACGAGTAGTCGTCGCGATCGGACTTTGTCGTCCGGTTTGGTGATGAGCATGAGCCTCTGCATCACGATTGCTAACGACGCTGATCTCACCAGCGCCGTCGATGCTTCAGCCGGACGCCCGGCTTAACCCGGCGTGCTGAAGGAGAGCTGGACACGCTGGCCGGAACGATTCGATTCCACGATTTGTTCGATCAGTTCATGCATGCGGAGTGCATCCGCGAAAGTGGGCGCAAGCGTTGAACCCGTCTTTACGTCACGTGCATAGGCCGAATACAGGTTTGCCAATTCAACCACGCTCGCCCCGAGTTCTCCCTGCGGCACCCATTCATATTCCGCCGGAATAGCGAGCGTGGTTAGTGGCTGTGCGTCACCCCGCGCAATCTCGATGCGGTTAAAGGTATCGCCGAAACTGGTGGTGTTTGAGATCTTCAGATCACCCTTGCTGCCGGTGATATCGATCTGCACGCCGAAATTATTGCGTTTGCCGGCCTCGAGATGGACGCTCAGCACGGCGCCATTGGCGAAAGTGCCAGCGAGCACGACCTGGTCCGGGCTCGTGTGGGGCAGCGTTTCACCGGTTTCCACCAGCGTGACTTCCTTGAACTGATTGACCGTCACCGCCGACAAGTTGTGCGGATAGCCGACCATCGTCGAAAACAACGCGTCCAGGAAATGGCCGCCATAGATTGACAGAAGGCTGGAGAAATTCTCTTCGGGGATCGTGTAGTAAAGCGATGCAGGCCGTTCACGCTGGAAGTACTCGACGCTCACGTGCAGGCGCACCGAACGTACTTCACCGATCTCGCCCTGGTCCAGCAAATCGCGGATATATCGGTAGCCTGGATTGAGCCGCCGTTGCAAACCGACGATGGTACGCACGCCTGCTTTGTCGGCCAATGCGAGCAACTCGCTGGACAATGCAGTGCTGGGTGTCAGAGGCCATTCGCAGTAGACATCCTTACCCGCCGCGATGGCGGCGCGGATGCCCTCTTCGTGCTGGAACGCGGGCGTCAACACGAGGACAAGATCGACTTCCGGATGCGACACCAGTTCTTGCAGCGAGGCTGCCGCGTATTTGAACCCATGGCGCTCGACCAGCGATGCTGCCTTTTCCTGGCTGCGGCTGTACACGGCCGTCAGTTCATAGTCCGGCAGTAGCTTCAGCGAAGGAAGGTGCCCGTACTCTGACCAATGGCCTAGGCCGATGACACCCACCCTGATTTTTCCGGTGCCGTTGCCCGGAGTCGTGATGCTGTTCAAGAGAATTCTCCCAAGTAAGGCCGAGCGGAACTCTGCCCAGCGACGTGGGAATAATAGGGATCAGGGGGGTGAAGATAAATGGCTTCGGCTTCCGATCATTCCGGACATCTGAGTCCGCTACCACGGCAGGCGTGATCAGCGACGACGACGCCGGCTCGCACCCGGCACACCACCGTGTTCGACCTATATCCGCAGATTCTCGCTGACATAGTCGATAAAAACACGCAGCTTGGGCGAGGCGTAGCGGCTTGCCGGCCACAAGATCCAGAAGGTGACGGTCTGGTCGATGAAATCACCCAGCACGATTTGCAATGCACCGCTCGCCAGCGCATCCCGCACGAGGAACGTTGGCAGCAGGGCAAAGCCCTTGTCCTGAAGCGCGAGATAGCCCAGGACCTCAATGGTGTTGCTGACGAAGGTTTGCGGTAACTCCGGCTCTGCTTCTGCTGCAGCGAGCCGGAATGGCCAGCGTTCCAGCTTGCCGGTGACGGGGAACTTATGCAGCAAACAGGCGTGCCGAACGAGTTCGGAAGGGTGGGTAGGAACGCCATGTTGCTTGAGATAGCCGGGCGAGGCGACCAGTACCTGTCCGCAGGAACCGAGGCGCCGCGATACCAGCCTTGAGTCAAGCTGCTCGCCCGTGCGAATGACTGCATCGAAGCCTTCTTCGATGATATCCACCATGCGATCGGAAAAATCGACATCGATTTCGATATCCGGGTATTGCGTCATGAAGCCGTCCAGCGCCGGCATGATCAGGCCGGACAGTTGTGGTGTGCTGATCCGCAATCTGCCGCGAGGGCTGCCGACAGCGCCGGACAGTTCGGCTTCCGCCGCTTCGAGCTCACCCAGGATGCGCCGGCACCGTTCCAGGAACAAGGTGCCTTCGGCCGTCAACGTGATGCTGCGCGTGCTGCGGTGAAAGAGTCGCACACCCAGGCGATCCTCTATACGCGCAATGCTCTTGCCGACCGCCGACGACGATACACCGAGCAGCCGCCCCGCCTCAGTGAAGCTGCGAGTCTCCGCCACCTGCACAAACATCGAAATACCGCTGAGGCTATCCATTGCCGGATCCCGGGATCAATTGAAGACATATGTGTCCGATATATTCGGAACCTTAGCCCATTTTTCTTTTGCCGGTCGGTCCATACACTCTCCTCAAGGTCAAAACCCGCTGTTGATCGAGCTTCATCAGCCACTGAATCCTGAGGAAATCATGTCCAAACTTCATTCCAGCATCAAAGTCGGTCCCTACGAATTTGCCCATCGCGTAGTACTGGCACCGCTTACACGCATGCGCGCCGAAGAAGGCGCCAAGCCCGGTCCGTTAATGGCCGAGTACTACGCGCAACGCGCTTCAGAAGGCGGCTTCCTGATCGGCGAAGCGACCATCGCTGCGCCCAACGGCAACGGTTACCTGGGTGCACCCGGCCTGTACGACGACAGTCAGATTGCGGGCTGGAAGCAGGTGACCGAAGCCGTGCATGCCAAAGGTGGCCGCATCTTCCTGCAGCTCTATCACGCAGGCCGCCAGTCCAATAGCCAATTGCAGCCGGGCGGCGCTGAGCCCGTGGCGCCTTCTGCCGTGCCGCATGGCGGCGTCGCTTACACCGAAGCGGGCTGGGTCCCGAACACGCCGAGCCGCGCGCTGACGATCCCTGAGATTGCCGATCTGGTCGAGAGCTTCCGCACGGCAGCCATTCGCGGCAAGCAGGCCGGTTTTGACGGCGTTGAATTGCACGCCGCCAACGGCTACTTGTTCGATCAGTTCTTGCAGGACGGCAGCAACAAGCGCACTGACATCTACGGCGGCTCGTTCGAAAATCGTGCCCGTTTCCTGATCGAAGCGACTCAAGCCGTCATCTCGGTCTGGGGCAGCGAACGCGTGGCCGTGCGCCTTGGCCCGAGCGGCACCTGGGGCGACATGTCCGACAGCAACCCGGAAGGTCTCTTCGCTTACGTAGCAGAGGAATTGGCCAAGCTGAATCTGGCTTACCTGCATCTGATCGAGCCGCGTGTGCTCGGCAATGTGGATGACGACAGCAAGGATCAGAACCCGGTTGCCGCGCAACTGATTCGCAAGCACTACAAGGGCATTATCATTGCCGCTGGCGGCTTCAAGAGCGACACGGCCAAAGCCATCGTGCAGGCGGGCGACGCTGATTTGGTCGCATTTGGCCGTGACTTCATCGCCAATCCAGACCTGCCCGAACGCCTGCGCCTCCAGTTGCCCTTGAATCCGTATGACCGTCCGAGCTTCTTTGGCGGTACGGACGTCGGTTATACGGACTATCCGTTTTATCGTAAGGACGCGGTCGCAGCGTAAGCGGGAGCGCTCACGCTCACAACAACCCGTCGAGTTGAGGCGGAACGCTCGGTATCGGGGCAGCGCAGATAAAGTCAACGTAAGCGAATGCAAAGAGGCCCCTCGTTGGAGGGGCCTTGAGCCACGAAATCACCGTGTTTCCGTTAGTACGTCACAGAAGCCCCACTGCCAGTAAAACTGTGCTGGGTAGGAGCGTCAGATGCATAGTCGCCAACGGCCTGGATGATGTTCAGGATCTGCTGCGGCAACCTGCCGCCGCTGACGGCGGTCATTGCAGTGCGATCCATCTCGACGGCTACGGGGAGGTCTTTGATTACGAGCGCGTTCATTTCGATTCTCCAAGGGTCAATTAGTCAGTCAGGAATATCAGAGCTTGTTTTGAGGGCGTCGCCACTCCTCGATGAGACTTAATGCAATGTGCGTGCCAAACGCTGGCGCCCCGATAAGCGATCACGCAACTAGTTGAAAATATTGGATTTTTATTGGTGACCAGTGCAAATTGGTAGACAGGGGTGCGCGTTGCGGCCGGTGGGTCGGATCCAACTCTCCGTCTGGCACTGTTGGTTAGATCGCGACACATGCGGTCCGCCTAGGTATCCCTTGTTTTACGATGTCCTCGAGGCTTAGGATCCGATCGAAGCCTGACGACAATAGTCTGTCGCGGACAGTCTCGCTTTCGTGCTGGACTGCTATGGCCACCATGCTGGTGTGGCCTACGACGGCGAAGCTGCGCTCAGGCTTCTTTGTACCGGCGCTTTTGAAATCACTTTCCCTGACGAGAACCTGCCCGACATAAAAACAGTGCTATCGCACGGTCGCTGTGGGAAACGCCGATTCGCTCGCGGCTTCCCTCGTTTCAATGACGAGGGAGACGCTGTCAGTCAGGGAGACATTGCCGGGCACTTCGATGTCTATCTGCAGAAGCCGTTCTCTTGCAAGGCACTCATGCAGGTCATCGAAGACGCTCGCTGCAGCAGCGATGCGAATACTCGCCGAGCCGCCTGGACTAATTGTTGTCGACGGAAGCGCACACAACCCATAGTCGAAGTTCAGTGGTAAGCCTCTTCCGGGGTCACGGAGCAAAGCGAGCGGCAGCTTTCAGCATGAAAGCGAATTTTCAATGTCTGGCCGAGTGAGCGGGCGACCGGCTGAACATGGCCGAGCCCTGCCTCACGACGAATGCTGGCGCGTCGGCCAAAGCCGACGCTCGCCCTTCATCCGCCGGGCGGCTGCAGCTCGCCGCTTCGCTGTCATTCGCGACGCGGCGCAGTCGAACGTCGGCTTCCTGGAACGGCGAACGAGTCTTGACGACCCCTATGCCCAGGTCGCAACTATGTGCAGATGGTCGGTCGCTGATGACGTCGATCCAAGCGTGGCAAAGCGTTGGCAAGGCGAACGATTGAAGATCTGGACATAGTTTTCATCTATGGATGCAGTGGTGGTTCCACTTTCGGAGATCACCATGAACAACGTTCGCCGCTCCCACCCCACTGATACGGACCGTTTCCCCGACGGGTCGATCGGGCCATACGTTGATGCGTTTAAACGGGACTTGGGCCAACGCCGGTACGCTGCAAAGACGGTCGCTACCTACCTGCGCTGCATCATGCATTTCGCCCGATGGACGCACTTCGGGCACCCGACGCGTTGATTCGATTCCTGCGGACGCTGTAACTATGCGAAGGTGTCGCCAGCCTCAACCGCACCCTTCAAGGGGCTGGTATCGCTCGCGATGACCATCTGCGCATAGTTGCGACCTGAGCATAGGGGTCGCTTTGCGACCGTCACGGAAGGCCGAGTCTTCGCACTAACGTGTCGGCCGCCCGGATCATTTCACTAACCGTGTCAGTAGTTTTTCACTTGCCTGGCACAGTTTTCACTTTCTGTGTCATCCGACAGTGGCCCCCGACAATTTCTGTGGCCGCCATCGTAGTTGACGCTATCCAGTGAAACCGGACATTCGTGGCTATCGATGCGCGAATGTCAGGAAAGCGACCTGTAGCCATCTCACCAACCTCAATACCCGAATGTCGGCAAATGCCGAGTGGGACACTACCGCCCACACCGTTACGCCAGCCGGCGATAACAAGACCGATCGTCAAGTTCCGTGACTCATCTGCGAGCAGCGTTGCGCCGCCGGAAAGAATCAGGCTCAAACCGGCAGACTCAAGCGTTACTTATCCTACCGGCCGTATCGAGGCCAGCGCCCAGTCCCTTGCCCGCCCACAGTAGCTCAGACGCGTACCGGCTCATTGCAGTTCACATTGTGAAAAGCGCATGACCGACTTTATTCCTTCAGCTCAAAGTCTTCCGCCGAACGATCGGTCTCTTTATAAATTTACTTGACACCTAAACTATCGAGGCCTAAATTAAACCTGACTCTCCAGCCTGGAGCGCACTATGCGCATCGTATGTATTGGTGGCGGCCCCGCGGGTCTGTACTTTGGCTTGCTGATGAAGAAGCAAAATCCCGCTCACGACGTGACGGTGGTGGAGCGGAATCGTCCCTATGACACCTTCGGCTGGGGCGTGGTTTTCTCCGACCAGACGCTCGGCAACCTGCGTCGTGCGGACGAGGCGAGTGCGGCAGCCATTCTCGATGCGTTCAATCACTGGGACGACATTGACATCCATATCAACGGCCGCACGCAGCGCTCGTCCGGACACGGTTTCTGCGGCATTGGCCGCAAGCGCCTGTTGAATATCCTCCAGGAGCGAGCCGAAGCGCTCGGCGTGAAGCTAGTGTTCGAAACACAAGTCACCAGCGACGAAACCTACGACGCCGACCTCATCATCGCGTGCGATGGCGCCAACAGCGTCGTGCGCACGAAGTACGCGGCCACCTACAAGCCCGATATTGATCTGCGCGACTGCCGCTTTGTCTGGCTCGGCACGGACAAGCTGTTCGACGCGTTTACGTTCGCGTTCGAGAAGACCGAATTCGGCTGGTTCCAGGCGCATGCGTATCGTTTCGACGATCACATGTCCACGTTTATCGTGGAAGCGCCCGAGCGGGTCTGGCGTGCAGCCGGCCTGGATGAAATGAGCAAGGAAGACGGTATTGCATTCTGCGAGCGGCTCTTCGCCAAGTATCTCGACGGCCACGCGCTCAAGTCGAACGCGCAGCATTTGCGCGGCTCCTCGCAATGGATCCGCTTCCCGCGCATCGTGAACGAAACGTGGGTGCATAACCGCGCGAATAGCGATGGCAGCGTCACGCCAATCGTCCTGATGGGCGATGCCGCGCACACGGCGCACTTCTCGATTGGCTCCGGCACCAAGCTCGCGCTTGAAGACGCGATCGAACTGACAAACAGCATCGCGGCGCATCCGGGCGATCTGCTGGCCGCGCTCGATCACTACACGGAAGTACGCAGTGTCGATGTCCTGCGCATCCAGAACGCCGCGCGCAACTCCACCGAGTGGTTCGAAAACGTGGACCGTTACGCATCTTTCGAACCGGAGCAATTCGCTTATTCGTTGCTCACGCGATCGCAGCGTATCTCCCATGAAAACCTGCGCTCGCGCGACGCCGCGTATCTCGCCGAGTTTGAAAACTGGATCGCACAGCGCTCGGGGCTTGATATAGACAGCAGCAAGCGCTCCGTCCCGCCGATGTTTACACCATTCACCGTGCGCGGCGTGACGCTGAAGAACCGCGTGGTGGTCTCTCCCATGGCCCAGTACTCGGCTGTCGATGGCGTCGCGGGTGACTACCACCTGATGCACCTCGGCGCCCGCGCCATGGGTGGTGCTGCATTGGTGATGACCGAGATGACCTGCGTCTCTCCAGAAGGCCGCATCACGCCCGGATGCCCCGGTCTCTATAACGACACGCAACGTGACGCGTGGCGACGCATTGTCGACTTCGTGCATCGTGAGAGCGATGCAAAGATCGGCATCCAGCTGGGTCATGCTGGCGCAAAGGCATCAACGAGGGTGAGTTGGGAGGGGACCGACAAGCCGCTCGAAGAAAGCAACTGGCCGATCGTATCGGCGTCGCGGCAGCAGTATTTGAAAGGCATCAGTCAATGGTCGCGAGAAGCAACCGCCGACGATCTCCGCGAGATCAAGGCGCAGTTCGTGCGTTCGACCGAGCTTGCCGTGGAGGCCGGTTTCGATTGGCTTGAACTGCATTGCGCGCATGGGTATCTGTTGTCCGGCTTTCTCTCTCCGCTCACGAATCAGCGTGACGATGAATACGGCGGTTCGTCCGCGAACCGTCTGCGTTTTCCGATCGAAGTATTCAATGCGATCCGCGCAGCGTGGCCCAAGGACAAACCCATTTCCGTGCGCATCTCGGCGCACGACTGGGTGGATGGCGGCATCACGCCCGACGACGCTGTGCTGATTGCGCGTGCGTTCAAGGAAGCGGGCGCGGACATGATCGACGTATCGTCGGGACAGGTGAGCAAGGAAGAGAAGCCGGTTTATGGCCGCATGTTCCAGACGCCTTTCTCGGATCGCGTGCGCAATGAAGCAGGCATTGCGACCATAGCGGTCGGGGCGATTTCGGAAGCCGACCACGTGAACAGCATCATTGCAGCGGGGCGCGCCGACCTGTGCGCCGTAGCGCGCCCGCATCTTGCCAATCCGTCGTGGACGCTCGATCAAGCCGCGAAGCTTGGTTATGCCGATATCGCCTGGCCGAAGCAATACTATGCCGCGAAGTCGCAGCTCGAGCGCGGCTATGAACGTGAGCGTGCCCAGCGTGCGGAGGGCGAAGCATGAACACCCTCCCGCATCCACTTAAAGGCCAGCACGCGGTGGTCACAGGCGGAGGTAGCGGTATCGGTGCCGCTATCGCGCACGCGCTGGTGACAGCCGGCGCGCAGGTCACGTTGATGGGCCGGGATGCGGCGCGGCTCGCGTATCAGGCCGGAGTCCTGAGCGAAGCCGGAACCGTGCATGTGCAGAGCGTGGATGTCACGTGTGCCGATTCCGTCGCTGCGGCGTTTGCTGCTGCGCGCGAGAACGGTTTCATCGACATCCTCGTTAATAACGCGGGGCAGGCCGAAGCCGCACCGTTTGCAAAGACCGATCTGGCGCTGTGGAAACGCATGCTCGACGTGAATCTGACGGGCGTGTTCCTCTGCACGCAAGAGGTAGTGCCTGCGATGCTCGACCGCCGCAGCGGGCGCATTGTCAACGTCGCAAGCACTGCGGGACAAGTGGGTTACGCCTATGTGGCCGCGTATTGCGCCGCCAAGCATGGCGTGATCGGCATGACACGGTCGCTCGCACTCGAAGTTGCCACGCGTGGCGTGACCGTCAACGCCGTTTGTCCCGGTTATACCGAAACCGGTCTGCTTGATCAGTCGATCGAAAAGATCGTTGCACAGACCGGACGCAGCGAGGACGAGGCACGCGAAGCACTGCTGCGAACTAATCCGCAACGTCGCTTCGTGACGCCGGACGAAGTCGCCAGTTCCGCGTTATGGCTGTGCTTGCCGGAGTCGCGATCGATCACCGGTCAGACCATTTCTATTTCAGGTGGAGAAGTAATGTGAACAAGCCCGCTGCCCGCACGGTTAAAACCGCCGCGCCCGAGAAAGCCAAGGCCGCCGGCAACGTCGTCGACCTGGAGATGAGCACGGGCGTCGACAGTCACATGGGACTGCGCTTGTGGCTGCGCATGCTCACCACCACCAATCTTGTGCAGGCCGAGCTGCGACGCCGCCTTCGCGCCGAATTCGACACCACGCTGCCGCGCTTCGACCTGATGGCGCAACTCGAGCGGCATCCCGAAGGCCTGAAGATGAACGAGCTGTCGCGACGCCTGATGGTCACCGGCGGCAACGTGACGGGTCTCACGGACCAGTTGGAGAAGGAAGGTTTTGTCGTGCGCGACACCGATCCAAGCGACCGCCGTTCGTTTGCCGTGCGCCTCACCGCGCATGGCCGCGAATCGTTCGATCGCATGGCGCGTGCGCATGAACAATGGGTCGTCGAATTGTTCGGCGGATTGCCGCTGGCTGACAAGGCGCGCATGCATCAGAAGCTGGGCAAGTTGAAGCAGCACTTGCGCGAGCGTACGGAATAGATACGGAGACAGTCGATGAACGACAACACCACCGCGCTTTTTGCCGGTAACCGCAAGACCCTCGGCGACTATCGCGCGAAGCACTTTGGCTGGACAGTCGAGCAGGGCGTTGGCACGGTCACCCTTGACAGGCCCGAGCGCAAGAATCCGCTGACGTTCGAATCGTATGCCGAGTTGCGCGACCTGTTCCGTCAGCTCGCTTACGCCACCGACGTAAAAAGCATCGTGATCCACGGCGCCGGAGGCAACTTCTGTTCCGGTGGCGACGTGCACGACATCATCGCGCCACTTGTCGACTTGCCCATGCCCGAGTTGCTCATGTTCACGCGCATGACGGGAGACCTCGTCAAGGCGATGCGCCATTGCCCGCAGCCGATCGTTGCAGCCGTCGATGGCATTTGCGCCGGCGCTGGAGCGATCCTGGCGATGGCTTCGGATATGAGGCTAGGCACCGCGCGAAGCAAGCTCGCGTTTCTCTTCACCCGTGTGGGACTGGCGGGGTGTGACATGGGCGCATGTGCGATCCTGCCGCGCATCATCGGTCAGGGACGGGCGGCTGAACTGCTTTTCACCGGACGCTCCGCCAGTGGCGACGAAGGCTTCGCGTGGGGTTTCTATAACCGCCTATGCGAGCCCGACGACGTTCTGCGCGAAGCGCAATCGCTCGCCTCTGATCTCGCATCGGGACCGACCTTCGCGCATGGCATTACGAAGAAGATGCTGCATCAGGAGTGGAGCATGAGCATAGACGATGCCATCGAATCCGAAGCGCAGGCGCAGGCAATCTGCATGGCGACCAACGATTTCGGCCGCGCGTATCGCGCATTCGCCGCCAAGACGCGGCCCGTGTTCGAGGGAGATTGAGGTGGCCAATCCTCAAACAACTTCCGACGCTTTTCACGATGCCCTCGCATGGCCGTTCTTCGAAGAACGGCATCGCGAGCTGGGTGTGCGTATCGACACGTGGGCAGCAGAACATCTGGGCGATACGCATGCGACTCATGCGAACGTCGACTCAATCTGTCGCCGTCTCGTGCGTGAACTTGGCGCGGCCGGATGGTTGCGCTATGGCATAGGCGGCACGGCTTATGGTGGTCACGGCGATACCATCGACACGCGCGCCGTTTGCCTGTTGCGCGAAACGCTTGCTCGCCACAGCGGTCTTGCCGACTTCGTGCTCGCGATGCAGGGACTCGGATCGGGCGCGATTTCGCTTGGCGGCAACGAGGCGCAAAAGCAGCGTTATCTGCCGCGTGTGGCAAGCGGCGAGGCAATCGCGGCGTTTGCGTTGACGGAACCCGATGCAGGCTCGGACGTCGCGGCGCTTGCGCTCAGCGCGCGCGAAGACGGCGATTTCTATGTACTCGATGGCGAGAAGACCTGGATCTCGAACGGTGGCATCGCGGACTTTTACGTGGTGTTCGGCCGTACCGGCGAGGCGGCGGGGGCGCGTGGCATTAGCGCGTTTATCGTCGATGCGGATACGCCGGGACTGCGCATTGCCGAACGGCTCGATGTGATCGCGCCGCATCCGCTGGCGCGCCTTTCGTTCGAAAATGCACGCGTGCCACGTTCCGCTTTGCTCGGCAATCGCGGCGAAGGTTTCAAGCTTGCCATGCGTACGCTCGATATCTTTCGCACGTCGGTCGCAGCGGCATCGCTCGGCTTCGCGCGGCGGGCGATGAGCGAAGGGATCGAACGCGCTGCGTCACGCAGGATGTTCGGGCAGACGCTGGGTGACTTCCAACTGACGCAAGCGAAACTCGCGCAAATGGCGCTCACCATCGACAGCTCTGCGTTGCTCGTCTATCGGGCGGCTTGGTTGCGCGATCAGGGCAAGTCGGTCACGCGTGAAGCTGCACTAGCGAAGTGGCATGCGAGCGAGGGTGCTCAGCAGGTGATTGATGCCGCCGTGCAATTGTGGGGCGGCAGCGGCGTGCAAAGCGGTGCGGTGGTCGAGCAACTGTATCGGGAGATTCGCGCACTGCGCATCTATGAAGGCGCGACCGAAGTGCAGCAGTTGATTGTCGGGCGCGATCTGCTCAAGGCTCATGCCGCGAGGAACGCATGATGGAATCATCGACCCATTTCGAACGGCCGGTGCGCATTCGTTTTTCGCATTGCGATCCCGCGGGTATCGTATTTTTTCCGCAGTATCTCGTGATGACCAACGCGCTGGTAGAGGACTGGTTTAACGATGCACTCGGTATCGACTACGCCGCGATGATCAGCAAGCGTCGCGTCGGCTTGCCGATCGTGAAGCTCGATTGCACGTTTTCAAAGCCAAGCCAGATGGGCGACACGCTCGTGTTGTCGCTGACGCTTGAACGCATAAGTGCTCGTTCCGTTGGCATTGTGATTGACGCACAGTCGCAGGGCGAAACGCGCTTTCTCGCGCGTCAGGTGCTCGTGACAACGTCGCTCGAATCCGGGGTGTCGATCGAGATTCCCAATGACATCCGTGCGGCGCTGACGCGCTTTAATCCTGCGGCGCTCGCACAACTAAAGGAGACTCTGTCGTGAAAAATGCATTACTCCCGGCTGGTTGGGTCAAGCCACGCGGATACGCGAACGGTGTTGCCGCGCGCGGCACGCAGGTTTTCATAGCAGGACAGATTGGCTGGGACGCGCAAGGCCATTTCCATAGCAGCGACTTCGCGGCGCAAGCGCGTCAGGCTCTGTTGAACATAGTCGCCGTGCTCGATGCTGCAGGGGGGCGTCCGGAGCATCTCGTACGCTTGACCTGGTACGTGACCGACAAGCGTGAGTACGTCGCCGCACTGAGGGACGTGGGCAGCGCGTTTCGAGAACTGATCGGCAACTACGACATTGCAATGAGCGCCGTGCAGGTGGCCGCGCTCATTGAAGACGAAGCCAAGGTGGAGATCGAAGCCACCGCCGTTATTCCGGATTAACTACCGTCGCTTGTTTCGTCGCTTATTTCGTTGTTCTCGGAGCTCACCATGGAACCTTCGGCTCACGTCGATACGTTTTCCCGCGACAACCTGCCGCCGCCTGGCGAGTGGCCGCAGTTTCTGCTCGACAACCCCGACGTCTCCTATCCGGCGCGCCTGAATTGCGCGGTCGAATTGCTCGACCGGATAATCGATGACCATCAGGCACGCGGGCAGGGTGCAAAACCCGCGATCTGGTCGGACGTCGATGGTGCACCGCACGCGACCACGTACAGCGAATTGCGTACGCGCGTGAACCAGGCGGCGCATGTGCTAACCGGAGTGATGGGACTGGTGCCGGGCAACCGCATCTTGCTGCGTGGGCCGAACACGTTGCACATGGCAATCGCGTGGCTTGCGTCCTTGAAGGCGGGTCTCGTGGTGGTGCCTACCATGCCGCTTTTGCGGGCGAAAGAACTGAAGCAGATCATCGATAAGGCTCAAGTGTCCGCGGCCCTATGCGACGCGCGACTGGTCGATGAACTCGCGCAATGCAACGATCCCGCCAACGCGTACTTTTGCGAAAGCCTGCTGCAAACAAGGCTCTTTCATGATAATGGTCCCGATTCCGTCGATACGATCGCCTTGCTTCAACCTGCCGAATACACGGCGGTTGACACCGCTGCCGACGACGTCTGCCTGATCGCATTTACCAGCGGCACGACAGGAATGCCGAAGGGTTGCATGCATTTTCATCGCGATGTGCTTGCAATGTGCGACCTGTTTCCGCGCCATATTCTCAAGCCCACCGCCGACGATATATTCTGCGGCACGCCTCCGCTAGCGTTCACCTTCGGGCTGGGCGGCTTGCTGTGTTTTCCGTTGCGCGCGGGGGCATCGTCGGTATTGATCGAGAAGTTGACGCCGGAGACGCTGCTGCAAGTGGTCGAGCGTTTTCGCGCAACCATCATGTTCACGGCGCCGACGTTCTATCGGCAAATGGCGGGTCTTGCTTCGCGCTTTGATTTATCGAGCCTTGGAAAGAGCGTCTCGGCCGGCGAACCTTTACCGGATGCCACACGCAAGCTCTGGCGACAGGCCACGGGTTTGCAAATGATCGATGGAATTGGCAGCACTGAAATGATCCACATCTTTGTGTCGAGCGCCGAAGGACAGACGCGCGACCGGGCGATCGGGCGCGCGGTGCCGGGCTACGTGGTGCAGGCAGTGGACAACAACATGCAGAGCGTTCCTGTGGGCGAGATAGGCATGCTCGCGGTCAAAGGGCCGACCGGGTGCCGCTATCTAAGCGACCCGCGCCAGCGTAGTTTTGTCCGCGACGGATGGAACCTCCCGGGCGATTCGGTTTGTATCGATGCCGATGGTTACGTCTTTTATCAGTCCCGTGCTGACGACATGATCATCTCGGCCGGCTATAACATTTCCGGTCCGGAAGTAGAAAGCGCGCTGCTGCTGCATGAAGCGGTTGCGGAGTGCGGGGTGGTCAGCGTGGCCGACGACGAGCGCGGGCAAATTGCCAAGGCGTTCGTTGTTCTGAGTGCGGGATTTGTCGCGAGCGACGCGTTGGTGGTGCAACTGCAAACCTTCGTGAAGGAACAGATCGCGCCGTACAAGTATCCGCGCGCGATTGAATTTATCAGTGCCTTGCCTCGCACCGAGACGGGCAAGCTGAAGCGGTTTGCGTTGCGGGCGTTAGCGGCGTCTTGATGGGAGCACGTAGCTTTCGTTGGCCCGCATACTACCCTTGAGCGCGCGAGATTTCGTCAGGAGGGAAAGCAATGAACTTCTCTTTCGATCCCGCAAGCCCGCTTGCGAAGCTCGGGGTTTCCGTGCCGATCATTCAGGCGCCGATGGCCGGTTGGGCAACACCTGCCCTCGCTGCAGCGGTGTCCAACTCGGGTGCGCTTGGGTCGCTCGGCATTGGCGGGATGAAAGCGGAGGATGCTCGCGCCGTTATCCGCAAGACACGCTCGCTCACAGACAAGCCGTTCAACGTGAACGTGTTCTGCCATCGGCATGCCGCCGCCGACGCATTCCGGGAAGCGCGCTGGCTTACATTCCTCGAGCCGTACTTTGCCCGCTTTCAAGCCTCACCGCCCGCTGCGTTGAGTCATGACGCTTCAAGCTTCATCGATGACGACGCTGTCCTGGCGATGCTGCTCGAGGAGCGCCCGGCCGTCGTCAGCTTTCATTTTGGACTGCCGGCACTGGCCGCGATCGGCGCGCTGCGCGACGCCGGTATCGTGTTGTTCGCGACCGCAACCAACGCGGACGAAGCGGGGCAGGTGGCCGACGCGCAAATCGACGCGATCGTGGCGCAAGGCGCCGAAGCCGGAGGCCACCGCGGCACATTCGATCCCGCCGCGTCAGACGAATTGCTTGGGACCATGACGCTCGTTCGGTTACTCAGGCGCGAGACACCATTGCCGATCATCGCCGCTGGCGGAATCATGGACGGCGCGAGCATTGCCGGCGTGCTTGCGCTCGGCGCTCAGGCCGCGCAACTGGGTACCGCGTTTCTCGTTACCCCCGAGTCGGCAGCCGATGCGGCCGACCGGGCTGCACTGCTAAACCCTCAAAGCCGCACTGCATTCACGAAGGCAATCTCCGGCAGGCTCGCCCGCAGCATCGAAAACGCCTTCACGGACATTGGGCGAGATCCGGGCTGTCCCTCGATCCCCGACTACCCAATTGCGTTTGGCGCCGCCCGCGCGTTGAATGCCGCGGCGAAGGCCCATGGCAGTTCAGCTTTCGCCGCACAGTGGGCCGGCGAAGCAGTTCGGTTGTCGCGAGCGATGCCCGCAGCGGAACTGGTCGCAACGCTCCTGCAGGAAACCGTCGATGCGATCGCTTCGCTACGGACCGGTTTCGTCATCGGTTCAGGGTCGGACACATCCAGGTTGCACCCGTAACCCACGGCCTGTAACTACCCCTTTTGCGGGTTGGGAGATCAACGCGTCGCTAAGTGTGGCCCAGGGTATTCCGGCCTCCATTTCCTGTCGTTCGAACCTCTTATGTTGATCCGATTGCTCGGCACTGAATGCGTTGGACTTCCGAACATATCTCCGGCGAGAAACTAAATCGGTCAATTCATCAGTTTGCCGTTTCGGTCGGCCGTAGCGTATTCATTATTCTTACCGATGACCTTACTTTAAGGCGCGCTATATATTTTTTAATTTTTTATTGGCGACTTTCCGACTGTTTTAGATTTACGATCACTCATCGCGGTATTTCCTTAAGGTGAGTACAAAAATACGACTGGACAGTTTCGGGGGAATTGGCCCTTTGTAATGCGTAATGTGCAAAGGGCACATGGCTTATGCCTCCAGAATTGTATTGACCGTAAGCGGTAAAACGTCCGCTGGACGCAAGCGCCTATTTTCTTTCCTCTATACGGACGCTGTTTAATGCCCGCGCCCAGCACAATCAAGCGATGAACCCGTGTGAAGCCGGCCAAGGGGATTTTATGCCCGCGCATCCTGCATCGCCGCTAGACGACCATTCAGAGACCTTCTTCATGTTAAAAAAACGCGTTCATGCTTTATTTGCTGCCGCTGTGCTGATCGCGGCAATTGCGCCAGAGTGTCAGGCGCAATACACGACCGACTGGCTCGCGAACACATACGGAACGAATTCCACGTATGTGGGTAATGGTGCTCGTTCCATATGGGTTGCGCCCGAGGGAATTATTTATACGGCTTCCCTGTGGGACGAAAACGAAGGCGGCGTCGCCATATACGGCAACCGCCAGAACATGGGTTCCATCGGAATTCATAACGAGTTCCAGGGCAGTGCCATTACGGGCAATGCGACTTCAATCTTTGCAGCCTTGCAATATGACAGGACTAATGGCAGTGGCTGGGTAGGGCGATATAACCGAACCAGTAAAACACGCGATCTCTCCATCTCCGTCAGCGCGACAACAACCCAGACGCGTGGTGACGTTGTTACCGGACTCGCGACATCAGGCTCTCTCCTTTACGCGAGCGACTTCCCCGGAAATCGCGTCCGGGTCTTCACCACCGACGGCGTCTGGCAGAGCGATATCAACGTAGCAGCTCCCGGGGCGCTCGCGTTGGACAGCGCCGACAATGTCTGGGTCGCGCAAGAGAACACCGGCACGGTTGTGGAATTCAGTCCGGCAGGCGCGGCTTTGAACACGATCCAGATGTCACCCACGTCCCGCCCGAGCGGGCTGTATTTCGACGCGACGGCCGGTCAGCTTTTGGTCGGCGACGAGGGGCCCGACATGAACATCAAGATCTACCAGACCGCGGGCGTTTCAACTCCGCCAACCCAGGTCGGCACGTTCGGCATTCAGGGTGGATATCTCGACACCACGAGTGGAATCAAAGGCCAGGTCGGGGACAAGCGCTTCACCCGCGTTGCGGGCATTGGCAAGGACGCCGCGGGCACCCTGTATGTCCTCAACAACCCGTGGGGCGGAACCTGGGACCTCGGCCGCAACGGCAATACCGATATCCACGCCTACAGCAGCTCGGGCACCCTGCAATGGACGCTTCAGGCACTCAATTTTGAAGGCAACGGCGCACCGGACCCCGGGACAGACGGCGCAAACTTCTACGAAGGTTTCAATGTCTACACGGGCACCGCGGGCGGCACGTTCGTGGCGAATACGGTCGATCCGATCGACTATCCGTCCGATCCACGCATCAACATCAACGACACCCAGCGCGGTCAGCACTTCGCGCAAATCGCCACGGTCGGCGCAAACCGGATCCTTGTGGCAGCCGGCCAGAATCCAGGGATCTTTTACTTCTTCCACTTCAACGCGGCCAATGGCTACATCGCCATACCCGACGGGTCGCTGCCTGGCACGGCGTTCAATGCCACTGCACTGATCACGGGCGGGTTTTGTCTCGACAGCAATGGCAACGTCTGGGCCGGCCCGGACCGAACGAACCGCATCTACTACTATCCGTTGACTGGCTTCGATGCCAACGGTAAGCCGAGTTGGGGAGCAGGCATTGCGTATGCCACGCCGAGGACCATCCTGCCATTGACGCGGATCATCTACCTGCCGGAGAGCGACACCATGATCCTCGCGCAAGGCATAGTCGGGAGCACAGACTGGACGTCGATAGGAACTAGGATCGAGGTCTATCACGGCTGGCTTGCGGGAAACCAGAGCTCGCCGAATCCGGTGATCAACCTCACCAGCGCCAATCCAAAATCGCTCACGGCCGCCGGCAACTACCTGTTCGTCGGATACGTCAACACCGTGCCCAACATCGACGCCTTCAATCTCGCCACGGGTAGCCTTGACACTACATTCATCAATAGCAGCCCCGCTACAGTGGACGTAGGCAACAACGTTGATTCGATGTACGGCCTGAGGTCATACCTGCGATCGACCGGTGAGTACGTGGTCACGAAGGACAACTACAACGAGTCCAGCATCATTGTTTATCGATGGACGCCGGGGTCATAGCGTCAGGCGGGGAGATCGTCAAGAGCGCCAATAGTTAGCCCTGCGAATTTGCTTCTCTCGTACTGCGGCACGAGAACCAGCGCCGTAGCGTCCCAGGCACTTGCGCGACCTCCGGCACCTCGCGCCACCACCGCTGACCGCGGTGCGGCGTGGCCAGATCCAGCCGTTCTCCCATGCGCGGCGTCGCGAGCGGAATGCCATGCGCACCGGCGAGCCCCATCACGCGCTCGAACGGTTCCTGCCAGCGATGCATCGCCAGGTCGAAGGTGCCGTTGTGGATCGGCATCAGCCACTGGCCGCGCAGATCGAGGTGGGCCTGCACGGTTTCATCGGGCTGCATGTGTACGTACGGCCATTGGGCGTCGTAGGCGCCCGTTTCGAGCAGCGTTATATCGAACGGACCG
The DNA here is from genome assembly GCF_000729995.1 of Caballeronia sordidicola. Lineage (GTDB taxonomy): Bacteria > Pseudomonadota > Gammaproteobacteria > Burkholderiales > Burkholderiaceae > Caballeronia > Caballeronia sordidicola_A. The sequence goes on from NZ_JNFG01000002.1 coordinate 124,063, forward strand.
AGCCGTTCTCCAATCGTCTTGAAGCCGTCGAAGTAGCCTGTGTCGCCGCTGAAGAACACGCGCAGATCGCCGTCGACGATGACCCACGAGGCCCACAACGTACTGTTGCCATCGAAAAGACTGCGGCCGGAGAAATGCTGCGAAGGTGTCGCCGTGAACGCGAGACCGTCGATCTCCACACCCTGCCACCAGTCGAACTGACGAACCTTCGACGCGTCGATACCCCACTCGATCAGCCGGTCGCCCACGCCTAGCGGCGTCAGGAACACGCTCGTGGAATTCGCAAGCGCAAGCACCGTCTCGCGGTCCAGATGGTCGTAGTGGTCATGGGACAGAATCACGCCGCGCAGCGGCGGCAAATCGGCGAGCGCGATGGGCGGTGCATGAAAGCGTTTGGGACCAAACCGCCGGAACGGCGATGCCCGTTCGGCGAAGACTGGGTCGGTCAGCCAGAACTCACCGCGCAGCTTGAGCAGCATGGTTGAATGACCGAGGCGAAACAAGCTTCGGTCAGGCGCCGCGTCAAGCTGTTCGCGCGTCAGTGCATCGACGGGCAAGGGGCTTGCAGGCACGGTGCCGGCCGGTTTGTGCAGCAGGATATTCCACACGATGCTCAGGGTCTTGCCGATTCCTTCCACGGGACGAGGCTTGACGTTACGGAAGCGCTCGCCGTCGTGCTGAGTTGAGGAGTCGAATGATTCGCGACCGCGTTGCGCTGCAGTCAGCCCCAAAGCACGGCGGATAGAACCGGTGAACGATGTCATGGTGTGACGTCCCGATGCGGAAAGTAGACTGTGGAGTGTAGTTTATCCTATAAAAAAGTAAACTGCCTGGTGTAAAATTTATCGATGAACGCTACTGCTAATCTCACTGTCAACCTCACTTCGAACCAGCTCCGCCTGACCGATCGCAAGCGCGCTGCCGTGATCGCTGCGGCTATCGAAGAATTTCTCGCGGCGGGTTTCGATGCAACCAGTATGGACCGCATCGCAGCTCGCGCGGGGGTATCGAAGCGCACGGTCTACAACCATTTCCCCAGCAAGGAAGCGCTGTTCGCCGCCATCATGCGGCAGCTGTGGGACTCGAGCGACTCGGGAGAGGCGCCCGCTTATACCGGCTCTGAGCCGTTGCGCGCGCAGTTGCTCCAGTTGCTGTTGAAAAAGCTGAGTCTTCTGAACAACGAAGCGTTCCTGTCACTCGCGCGCGTGGCGATCGCGGCAGGCATTCATTCGCCGGAGCGTGCACGCGACATGGTGGCCCGCATGGGTGAGCGCGAAGAAGACCTGACCGTGTGGATACGTGCAGCCACTGCTGATGGCCGGCTCAAGACATCGGATCCCGTGTTCGCCTCGCAGCAGTTGCAGGCTCTCGTCAAGGCGTTTGCTTTCTGGCCACAGGTGACAATGGGGCAGCGCCCCCTCGGCAAGGCTGAACAAAAGCAAGTAGCGGAATCCGCCGCCGATATGTTTCTTGCACGCTACGCATGATGGGTGCGCGACGCGCGTAACGCGTGCGGTTTTCGTCGGATCGAACGCACGGCTCGTAATCTCCAGTTACAGCGCCTTGGCGATTGCCCGATCGGGTTCACGCAAGTGACACCGCATTTCACTATCGTGGTGACGCTCACTCCTATTGTGGATTGAGCCCCGTTGCAGATACTGGAGACTTCCATGAGCGATCAACACGAAGTTCATCACCATCATCACGAAGCAGCCAAGCACCTTGATTCGGCCGCGAAGCATCATCGCGAAGCAGCCAAGCACGCCGAAGCCGGCGACCACGAGAGTGCGAGCCACCATGCCCACCTGGCGCATGGTCACGGGTTGCACGCGGGCGAGCATGCTGAACACGCGGCCAAGAAAGCAGCGCACCTGCACAGCGGCCACTGATTGATTTAGTTTGACCCGGTTGTTTCGGACAACGCACTAGATCCTAGTGCGTTGTCCGGATGCCGGCACTTTTCTTGTGATGGATGGTTGCGCACATTGTGCAGCGCTGTTGCACCGATCCCGCAGCGAAGGCGGCACACGACAACGAACCGCGTTGCCGCGCCCGCTGGAAGTTTCCGCTTGAACGGCGCTTACTTGATCGACTGGACCTGCGCCTGGCTCAATTCCCACGTATGCGGTGGGAGCGGAATAAAGTGCACGGTATCGAGGTATGCCTCATTGGTCTCGGACGGCACGATCGACCAAAGCAGGAACCTGCGCAGCGCGGCAGCGGTCGTGGCGTCAGGCTGTTTCGTCGAAACGACCGCGTACTCGTAATTGACGAGCGGGTAAGCGCCCGATGCCGGCGCGAACACAAGGCTCAGGCGTTCGTCAGCCGGCGTGCGCGGACCGAGCGAAGCGGCGCCCGCCGTGATCGTGTCTTTGCTCGGCGTAACAAACTCGCCTGCTCCATTCTTGAGGGCGGCGGTGCCCAGATGCGCGGCGGCCAGCTTGTCAGTAAAACTGACGCCCACATAACCGATCGAGTAGGGCGTCGCTTGCAGCGCCTGCAGCATGCCCGCGTTCCCCGTTGCGGTCGTACTGCCCGACACGGTTGGCCATGAGATGGACGTGCCGTATCCCTGGCTGCTTTCCCAGCTCGGCGTCGAGAACGACAGGAACTGGGTGAACACGAAGGTGTCTCCAGAGCCTTCAGCCCGATGGATCGGCACGATCGGATTATGCGGCAACGCCACGCCCCGGTTGAGCGCGGCGATCTGCGGTGCATCCCAGTTGCGGATCTCGCCGGTATAGATTGCGGCGAGCACCGGCCCGTCCAGCTTGAGGTGCGTCGCGTTGAGGCCGGGCAGGTTGTAGTTGACCGTCTGCGCGGCAATTGCCAGCGGGACGTTGATGATCTGCGGGTGTTGCCGCATCTCGGCATCGGACATATACGCGTCGGATGCGCCGATGTGAACCTTGGCGGCCAGCACCTGCTGGATACCGGCCTCGGAGCCGGTCTCGCCCACCGTAATGTGGACGCCGGGATGCGACTTCGTGTACTCGGCCACCCAGGTTGTAAAGAGCGGATACATCAAGGTCGAGCCGGTTTCGCTCAATGTGAGGTCCTGCGCATTGGCCACTGCGCTCGTCATCAGGCTGAACGCAGCCACGCACAGCGGCAGGGCTGCGAACCGGTGCGGGCGCAACCGCCGTGCCGGGTTTTTATAGAGCTTGGTCATGCAGGTCTCCGTCGCGATACTGGAACCAACTCTTGCAAATGGAATTTCATGGCGGTGCGTGAACGCGCGCTTATTTTCCAATGTCGTCAAGGCTCACGCCGTTTGTCTCGATGCGAAATATCCACGTCACCACGGCGCCGAGAATCGATGTGGCCACGAGAATGTAAAGAAGCGGACCGGTGCCTATGCCCGTGAGCAAAATGGGGAAAAGGAATGCGGTCGCGACCGCGCCGATCTTGCCGACGGCTGCCGCGAACCCGGCGCCGGTGCCGCGAATGGCCGTCGGAAACACTTCGCCTGCCAGCAGGTAGGTCTGTGCGTTCGGACCCAGGTTGGTCATGAAATTGAAGAGCATGAAGCCGGCGAAAATCACCACGGTCTTGGTCGAGCCTTCAAAACCATCGGAGAACGAAGCAATCAGCAAGCCTGCCGCGCAGCCGATGAAGCCAACGACTTGCAGCCAGATTCGTCCAACCCGGTCCGCGAGGATGACCGCGAAAATAATGCCGACAATCAACAGCATGGTGATGAGGGCGGAGCCCTTGGCTGCGAGTATGTCGTTCAGTATCAGGTCACTGACGCTGCGAACATGATCGGGCTTGCTGCCGAACGCCGCTGCGAGAATGGTCGGCGTGAAGATGCCGATCCCGTACGTGCCGAGATCCTGCAGGAACCAGGGTACCGAGGCCAGGATCGTGGCTCGCAGGTTGCGCCGCGCGAACAGCGCCAAAAAGCTCTTTTCGCCGCCGTGACCGGTGGCGGCCCTATCCATTTCGCGCGACAACGCAATGTTCGTCGGGTACTGCGGGCTGCGCACCAGCAAGCGCTGCGCAGCGGCTTCCGCGCGGTCGACCGCACCACGAATATGCAGCCAGCTTGGGCTTTCGGTGATGTAGAAGCGGCCGACGGTCACCGCCAGCGCCGGTATGATCGCGGTGCCGTACATCCAGCGCCAGGAATCGAGGGTGGGAATTGTGGACAGGACCAGGAAGCCCACCGCCGTGCCGCCGAGCGCGCCGAGGGCCTGAAAGCCGAACGCGGCGAGCACAAGCTTGCCCCGGCTGCTGCTGGGGATGCTTTCAGAGATGATCATGTGCGCGGTCGGGTAGTCGCAACCGAGCGCCACGCCGAGTCCAAACAGGCAGATCACGAGCGAGGTGAAGTTGGTGCAAAGAACGAGCAGCACCAGGAACGCCACGAAAATGATCATCTCCACGATGAACATCCGCTTACGCCCGAAGTAGTCGGACATGCCGCCGAGACCCACCGCGCCGACCAGGATGCCCATCAGGCTCGCGGCGCTGATGAAGCCGTTCTGTGCCGCACTGATGCCGAACTCGCGGGAGATGAGCGGGAGCGCCACACCCGTCATGAAAACGACGAATCCTTCGAAGAACTTTCCCGCTGCGGCCAACGCCCAGATGCGCCATTGCATCGCGGTCATGGGTACCGACGCGAGATGAGTTCCATCGGGCCACATCGGGTGCTCGTCGATGTACTGCTGGACCGATTTCACACCGTTGCTCTGTAACCTGTCGGACTCTGCCACATCATGCATAACTCGCTCCTGGTGCAATTGCGGCTATTGCGATGGCGATTAAACGCTGGAGAGCAGTTCCCCGCGAGCGTCTTCGCCTCGTCGAGCGTGCCTTTTGCGGCACGCGGATCTGGTTATTGCTGGCTGATGCAACACGTCTCGTTCGATTGTCGAAGCGAATCTTTCGCCGAGAATGTGCGATGCCAGATTTCCATCGTGACGGGGGCAGGTGTCGTGCGGATGACAAGAGCAGGTCGAGGGCCTGCTAAGGTTTGTAAGCTTGGGGCCAGTGAGGAAGGAAGGCCGATGCGTTCGCGGCTTCGTCGTCGACGAAAACGTCTGTGCGTTCGCGTGCGGCTTTAAATGCGCTTCTGTTGGGAGGTATTTATCGGGTTAATCTATTTGTATGGATTCTCCGCGAGCCACCTTTTGTGCGGGGCGGAGTAAGACAGCGCTTTCAGTTTGTAAGTTATCCATAGCGTTTCGCTTTAACGGAGCCGCGTTGCCAGCCAAGATTCTTGGCGTAGCAACGCGAGCGCGTGTTACCGGTTCCAGCAATCATCCAGCCGAGGCCGATTCATTCGCCGAAGCCTGCGGATCACGATCCGCAAGATCCTCGAGCAGGGAAGCCGATGGAACAAAGAACAGGCCACCGGTGACCGCGCGGCTGTAGTCGAGAAGCCGGTCGTAGTTGCCTGGCGGGCGTCCGACAAACATGTTCTCCAGCATTTGCTCGATTGGCTCGGGCGAACTCGCATAACCGATAAAGTAGGTTCCAAACTCGCCCGCGCCCGGGCGGCCGAATGCCATGTTGTGACGCAGGATTTTCACTTCCTGACCGTCCTTTTCGATCGTCGTCAGCGAGCTGTGCGAAGACGACGGCTTGACTCCGTCGGCAAGCTCAACATCGGATAATTTCTTGCGGCCGATAATGCGTTCCTGCGCCTCGACTGGAAGTGCGTCCCAGCCAGCCATGTCGTGCAGGTACTTCTGCACCATCACATAACTGCCGCCCGCAAATGCCGGATCCTGATCGCTGATCAGGGCAAACTCGACCGCCTCGCGGCCCCTCGGATTCTCGGTGCCGTCGACAAAACCCACCATGTCGCGCAGGTCGAAATAGCGAAAGCCATGGACTTCATCGACGACAGAAACCGCGTCGCCCATGCGCTCCATCAATAAAGCGGCAAGTTCAAAGCAGAGATCCATATGGTCCGCGCGGATGTGCAGCAGGAGGTCCCCCGGCGTGCCAATCGCGCGGCGTCCGCCCTCGCCAAACTCGCGGAACGCATGAAGGTTCGCGGGGCGCGGCGCGCCGAAAAGCGTATCCCAACCGTCAGAGCTGAAACCGCACACGCACGAGAGGTTGGCCGGAGGCGCGCGCGTGCCCACCGCGCGAACCAGGCCGGCGACGTCAGCGCATAACGCGCGCACTGTGCTTGCGCTTTCGGGACCGGCTTTAAGCGTGGCGACCATGAAGATCGCGCTACGGGAGATGGAATCGCAAACAGCTTGAGGCTCTGGAATGTCGGTGGGCATCGGATGAATAGTCTCGATTTGTCAGAGAGTCCGGCGACCGAGGGCGCGCTTTATCGATGCCAAGACTCCGTTGCGGGATGTTTTGACAAGGTTAGTCAATTCCGGGGATCGGCGCGAGCTTGAGGACAGATTTTCTGTTTGGTGTCGGCGGACAAAGTCGGGCAGGTGATGCTTTCTCGAGTGATCGAGGGGGCAATGTACGAGGTAAGATCATCCTGTTAAAGTAATGACGTTATTCAGGTATACCTCCTGACAGGTTGCACATGCCTCACGAAAACTTGAACGAGAGTGCGAGCGCGAACGACAACCGGCTCGGCAATTATCTGAAGAACCGGCGGACGAAGCTCGATCCCGCGACCTTCGGCTTTTCCGGAAGCCGGCGGCGCACGGCAGGACTTCGCCGGGAAGAGGTGGCGCAGCGCGCCAATATCAGTGCGGCCTGGTACACGTGGCTGGAGCAGGGGCGCGGTGGCAATCCATCAGCGGACGTGCTGGACCGTATCGCGAAGGCACTGATGCTGACCGAGGTCGAGCGCGAACACGTGTTCCTGCTCGGCCTCGGGCATCCGCCCGAAGTCCGCTATCGCGGCGGTGACGCGATCACGCCGCGGCTGCAACGCCTGCTCGAGGCGTTGCCCTATAGCCCGGCGATTGTCAGGACGGCGACGTGGGACGTGGTCGCCTGGAACCGTGCGGCTGCGGCCGTGCTTACCGACTACGGCTCCCTGCCACCCGAACAACGCAACATCCTGCGCATGATCTTCTGCGACCCCCGCGTCCGTGCTGCGCAGTTCGATTGGGCAAGCGTGGCCCGCTTCGTGGTGAGCGCATTCCGGATCGATGCCGCACGCGCAGGCGCCGACGCCGAGGTGGCGCCGCTCGTCGATGAACTATGCCGGTCAAGTCCCGAGTTCGCCGCCATGTGGCGGGACAATGAGGTGCAGACCTACGGCGAAGGGGTCAAGCATTTGCGCCATCCGGTGCTAGGGCCGATCTCGCTGGAATACTCTTCCTTCGCGGTCGATGGGCGGCCGGATCTGCAGATGATCGTCTACAACCCGGCGACACCGGCCGATCAGGAGCGGATCCGCGCTCTGATCGGGGTAACACCGGCAAATCCGTCTGCTTAACACTGAAAGCATCGCTTGCCAGCTCAATGCGCTCCAAGGTCGCGAGAAACGCCTTTGATTCATCCGGTTCGATCAAGCGCATCTTTAGCCGCGTGAGTGCCCAATAAACTTATCGCGGCCCTGGGTCTCGATGGGACGACGTCTTGCGTTCAAGCGTACAAAGCGCACGCACGGCAGCGATGAGGGCAACTTCGTGATCGATGCCGCGTGCCCTAACGCTTGGGCCCTTTCATAATTTCGGACTCCATCGCGGCATTCCGCTCCTCGCTCGCCTCGATGGCATCCATCTCTTCTTCCACGGAACCCATTGCGCGCTCGGCGGCCCCTTTCGTCTCGTCTGCCGAGGCGTCGAATTCGTCGTCTTCGTCGCCCGGCGGTTGCAGCATGTCCTTGAGCATCGCGCTTAGCTCCGACGTGTCCCAAGGCAGGCCGCGCTGCTTCTGCGATTTAATGTAGTGCCTCACTTCCGCGTCCTGCTCCGGGGTGAGGGGCAACCTGCGAAAGGTGGTATCAGGGTCAAGGTCTGTCATGGCTTTCTCCGGCGTGCGCTTGCCTCGTTAGTGTAGCGCCGTTGCGGATCCGTGATGCTGCGATGCCGTGAAAGGGGTATTTCCGCCGTTGAAGATTCAATGTGGGACGCGTGCAGCATACCCACCATAGGCTTAGCCCGACCCTGAGCGGGCCCTCTTTTTTCGAAAGCGGACGGTCAGGTTAGCAACTCCATCCTGAACCTGCTCCTGAAGCGAGGTATGTGAAAGCACCGGACTCTGGATAGGCGGGGAGCGACGCAACGCCTCCCATCAGCGGCGAACGAGGAGAAAACTACAACCCGAGAACCAATGCCTCGCGCCGACCGAGCGCCCAGGTTCCACATCGCGCACGTGAGGCAACATTGACCTCAGGCATGTAGTTCAAAAAATGAAGAGTTGCCCCACGATGGACCAGAAGCCGCCACGTATCGCATTCTTGTTCTCGCGGAACCAGACCATAGCGACTGACGTTGCTGCTTTGGACTCGCCGTCCGGATCTCCTGCAGGAGCGAGGACTACCTCGCCGGCTGGAAGCGCCACTGGGGGGAATCCGGCGGCCTTCTCCATGAAGGTAACGAAATGGCCGGGACCCAGATCCCTCTTCCGGTCGTTCCATGATGTCAGGTAACTTACCCTTTCCACGCCGAAATCGAGCACGAAAGCAGGGTTACGGAAGTCCTTGAAGCGGTACGTCAGCCAGTTTTCGAAGACCCGCTTGATGAGCTGGCCGTGGTAGAAGTAGACGAACTCTTCATACTGCAGATTCCACAAACGAATGAATAGCTTCTTTGCCGTTATTGCTTCGGCAGCCCACTTCGGATCAGGCGCGCCGACGAATGGTGCAAGTCGCTGACGCTCTGATAGATCGTAGAGCTCAATGAAGATCTCTCCGTAGGTTTTGTGACAGGTATTGAGCAGGTTGATTCGAGCGGCTTGCCAGTTTCTCAAGCCAACCAGCATGGTGATCATCGCAGCGATGACGGCGATAACCAAAGCAGCTAGTGCGAACGTATATTTCGCCCAGACGGCCACATCTCCAGCAGTTGCAGGAACCGACTCCACATCGACGTGCAATGGCTGATCCAGGTTTATTCGGCTTCCAGGCTGTAGTGACACCGAAAACGAATACGATGGCGGCCCGCTTGCGGCTACGGCGGAGGCCGTTGCGGATCCCGGTGCACCCGGCGACGAACTGGGTTGATTGGCTTGCGCGTTCGTGGTTGCTTCATTGATTGGCGCCGAAGAAGCTGCCGTATCTGACGCGGCTGAACCGGGAGTCTGCGCCAAGACCGGACTACATGGCACGGTCAGCGTGAAAGCCATCACAGCAAGGCCCGAGATTAGGCGAGCTATTCGTGTCCGCACGATCGGATCTCCCGTCTATTGGCGTGGCTTCAGCCGAGCGCCACAATTATAGGAGGACGCCGCGACGACAGCGAAGGTATACAACCGCGTTTCCGTCTGGAAGCGAACGTTTCTTGAGCAGGGGCGACAGGCTCCCGGTATCGAGGAAGGACGCGCAACCATGGAACGGGTAACCGACTTGCTCTTCGAGCTTGCGCATCTGCTGACTTACCGCACTGTGAGTCACCTGCAATTCCACAGCGGCTTGCGTGAAGCTGGCGAGTCGGCCGGCGGCCTCGAAGGCACGCAAAGCATTGAGTGGCAGCAATATCCACTTCATTCGCAAGAGTTTGTCTAACGCGGATAGTCAATTTATCTGGTTTGCCAGCAGGCCACACGACAGATATCCTCCTTACTACACACTTTCTCCGTTGACCCGCATGCTGAGGTGTACCGGCGGTTTTGTCCTCTTTGCCGCTCTGCTCCACGCCGGCTGGAACGCGATGCTGCACGGCAACGACGACCGGTTCCTGTCCATGACATGAATGGGCAGCGCCATCGCGGCGGTCGCAACGCTCGTGATCCTGGTCGCGCCGCGGGATGGCCCGTAAATCGTCGCATCAGGACTCGTGCATATAGTCTACAACGTGGCCCTCGTGCGGTCGTACCGCCGCAACGATCTGGCGCAAGCGTATCCAAGTGTGCTACTCGTCGCCCCTGCTCGTCATCGCTCGTTGGCGGCCTGGTCTCGATCGCGGCGTATGGCATCGTGATATGAGCGTTGCAGTCGGGCGCGATGGCCGCGGTATCGGCTTTGCGCGAGACCAGTGTGGTGTTTGCGGTGCTGATCGGACGAATGTTTCTGCGGGAAGCGGTCAGTGGAAAACGCTGGCTCGCGTGCGTGATCGTCGCGGGTGGGGCGGTTTGTCTGGGGCTTTGACATTGCCTAAAGGATGGATTCATGCTTAAAAAGATCGCGACCGACCTGCTTGACATCGCCTATGACGAACAGGGGGAAACCGACGGATGGCCAGTCGTTCTGCTACACGGTTTCCCCTACGATATCCACGCGTACGAGGACGTGGCGCCACGCCTGATATCCCAGGGTGCCCGCGTTATCACACCTTTTCTTCGGGGATATGGGCCAACGCGTTTCCTTGCATCGACAACGCTTCGTTCGGGCCAGCAGGCAGCGCTGGGGTCAGACCTGTTATCGCTGCTCGATGCGCTTCAGATTGAACAGGCCGTGCTGGGCGGATATGACTGGGGAGGCAGGGCAGCATGCGTCGTGGCCGCGCTGTACCCGTCGAGAGCGCGTGGACTGGTTTCGGTGAACGGCTACAACATCCAGAATATAGCCACCGCCATGCGGCCAGCCAGCCCCGAAAAAGAACATCGCATGTGGTACCAATACTATCTTCATGGCGAACGCGGCCGGGCCGGACTGACTGAAAACCGGCGTGCGTTCTGTCGACTCTTATGGTCATTATGGTCGCCGACCTGGCGCTTCGACGACGACACCTTCGCGTGCTCGGCAGCTGCGTTTGACAATCCGGATTTCGTCGACGTTGTAGTCCATTCGTATCGGCACCGCTTCGGACTGGTCGATGGTGATCCTCAGTTCGACGATATGGAGAGTCGCTTGTCCAGCATGCCGTCGATCACCGTGCCCACGATCACACTCGAGGGGGACACGGACGGTGTCGCGCCGCTGGGAAGACAAGCAGACTTCAAGCGCTTCACGGGACGCCATGAGAACCGCGTCGTGCCGAATGCAGGTCACAATCTTCCGCAGGAGGCACCAGAAGCGTTCGCCGCCGCGGTTCTTGATGTCAACGCCTGGGTCGATTGATGCTCCCCGCGTGAGGCGATTAGTCAAAGGACGATTCCGGCCGTTGCGCGCAGCGAAGACGACCAAGGCGAAGTCTTAACGTAGGAAAAAACCCCTTTCTTGAGGGCACCCCCAATCGCACGCATTCCTAATTTTTCGGTAGCTTGTATTTGAGTGCCTTCTTCGCCCATTCTCAATCTCCGTGAGGAATATCAATATGCCAAAGACTCCAGACCACGCCCCGTTAATTCTGATAACCGGTGGAGCTCGTGGCGTAGGCGCGGCGACTGCGCGGCTTGCTGCCGCACAAGGTTACGATGTAGCGATAAGCTTCGTCTCCAACGAGTCTGCCGCCCTCGCTGTGGCGGCTGATGTAGAAGCTGTTGGGCGCCGGGCTTTAGCCGTGCGCGCAGATAGCGCGGATCCCGAGCAGGTCGCTCAGCTATTCGCCGCGATCGACCGGGAGTTCGGCCGGATCGACGTTCTGGTGAACAACGCCGCGGTACTTGCGCCGCAGTCCCGGCTAGAGGATCTCGAATTCGAGCGGATGCGGCGTATCTTCGCGGTCAACTCGATCGGCCCTATCCTCTGTGCACAGCAAGCGGTTAAGCGCATGTCGTATCGTCACAACGGGCGGGGCGGCTCCGTGATCAACATCTCATCGGCATCAGCACGGCTCGGCAGTCCTAACGAATATGTCGACTACGCTGCGTCGAAGGGTGCCGTTGAGACATTCACTACCGGCTTCGCCAAGGAAGTCGCGCGGGATGGGATACGCGTCAACTGCATTCGCCCTGGGCACATCTACACTGACATGCATGCCAGCGGCGGAGAGCCGGGACGGGTGGATCGCGTCAAGGACTCAATCCCCATGGGAAGAGGTGGTCAACCTGAAGAGGTTGCGCGGGCGATCCTATGGCTGGCAAGCGCCGAGGCTTCCTTCATCACCGGCACGTTCCTCGATGTCACTGGCGGCAAGTGACCCACAGGGTGCGGCGCCGGGCTCTTCCCTCGCCGCACCGTGCTCAAGCATCTGCGCTCAGGCGCTCTCGAGACACGACTACCTTTCGCCTCTTGGCTGCGAGCACATCAACCTCACCGGCGATGCCCCGGGGGACGTTCTCTCTGGATTGGGACGATGAAACGCACTGGGGGCCTCAACACCCGATCGCTGGGTATGTGCATGGGATCTCCGTGAGACTCGGTTTTAACGGCCGTGGACTTGGCAGTCCGATCTCATTGGGGCACCGGCGTTCTACGTCCCGACAGCCAGCGGGTCGGCATAAAAGGTCAATCCTTCACGGAAATAGAACTGCGCTTTCGCGGAGCGCGCTTTTCTCTTGCCGTTTTCAACGCGAGCTCGGCACGCTTTGTTTGCGGCGTGCGGTTGGAAACCTGAATGCGCCGTCCTGTCGCAAAGGCTTCCGCGCGAGCGGCACGCTCGGCAGCCCATGCTGGATTTACCCGAGTCTCGACCTGGCTAAAGCTAAACGGCAGATCCGCTTCTTCGGGTTGCCAATCGATGCCGATGACCGCGCCGGTTCGACGATGCTTCATCGTCACGGCGCCTTCAGCCTTCGGATCCAGCCCGCAGTGCCGCATTCCCCAATGCCGAGGAGACACCCCTGTTCGCCAAGGACATCGAGGGTAAAGCTCTTGCCAAACGGGGGGGGGAGATAGCGCCCGTCAGGTTGCGATCAGGGAGTGGCGCGGCCAAAACCATAGCGAGTCGGTACTGCTTAGATAAAGCGCTTAAAAATGGAGGCTCCGTGAGCGACGTCCGCACGACCATTGTCACTGACAAGACGACACCAGGATATTGGCGCGTCAGGCAGAGGTCGGCCAGGAGCGTTCAATCAACCTCCGTTTCTGGATACTGGCAGGGTCAATTACCGGTCCAAACCACGCGATCATCCACGGCGTAAAGCCTGCAGTCCGCAAGCCCGTGTCGGTTGCACAGCGCGAGCGCCCGCGCGGCAGGATCAGAAGGTAGGGAAGCGTCTTGCGGTGTTGTACCCACAGCATATTGCCCGCCTCCTCCGCTCGAGATGACGAACGCACGCGGAAAGGGTTTGGACTGGTATGCGTGATAGGCGTTTTTACCGGCATCGCCGAGTAAGGAAAGAGGGGCGACAGGGGGCACGTCAGTGGTTTCCTTGCCAGGTTGAAACCAGTCTTTCAAAGGCCGTTCCGCCAACCACCGCACCTTCAGTCCCACCGACATCTGTGGCTCGGAGTTCGGGAACTTCAACGCGTGCTCACGTCGGCCGACCCTCACTTTGGCCTCAGCCATCATCTGTGATAGCGACTTCGAGACATCGAAGGCGTTCGCAAACAGTTCCTCGGTGAAAAAGGTGTTGCGACTGTCAGCCTGGCATCCGAAGGACGCTCGCTCGCCCGAGGCCGACGTGATCACGATGCGCCGCTCACCCTGCAGTTCGGGTAGGAACGACCCGGAAAAGCAGGCGGCAAGTATCACGACCGTCGGCCGATCACCCAGAGGAGCGAGCGCGGCCGACAGTTGCGTGGCGGTCATGGGCTTGAACTCGTGGTGCGCGACATTCACGCTGAGAATTTTCCGGTTGCCGTGGGTGGAAATGAAAACCACCACGATGTCATCGGGTCCGGCATGGCTGGAAATCTGTTGTACTGTTTCGGCAAGCGTCGCCGGAGTCGCAAACGGGAAACGCAACTTATCTGTCTGCTGCCCATTGCTGTCTTCGTACTTCAGCACTGGTCCGCTCAGTTCGGAGAGTCGGCGCGAAACCAGCTCCATGTCATTCTGAAAGGCGGTGGAGGTTGAGTTCATGGCGAAGCCGGCAAACCACACGCGTCGACCTGTCGCCTGGGTTGTGGCCTGCACGGCCTGCGCATCTTGCTGCTGCTGAAGCGCCGTGCTCTGTTTCTGCGCATCTGGGTCACTAGGCGACAACTCGGCACATCCGATCAAGGCAATGGTTACCAACAGTGCTGAAAGCACGCGCAAGTAGAGTGTCGGTTGGGCTTGTCTCATTTGTTTTTCGTCCAGTTCGTCTTACGCGCCATTCGCACGGGCACCGAGACCGACACGCTTTCTCTAGCGCTTACAACCCGCCATCGGTTGCATCGTAAGACAGACGCAATCCTGAAAGGGGCACTTGTGTTCAAAACGGAGGCTCGACGTAGTTCGTTAATACGTCCGGCTTGTCAAACGACACGCCTGCAAACACTCAGCACTGCGAGCGCGCAGAAACCCGGCCTGTTTATCGCAGAGAATATCCGTATCGCAAAACTACGTTCGATTTATTTGTATTTGTCTACGATAAGCGTAGCAATTCGCAACTCCGTTACTCCCTATGGACAGGGTATCGCGGGGCGGCAGTCTATCTAGCCGACTGTGTCCGTGGCGAGGCTCGGTTTCAAGCACCTGACCTATTCTTTGATTTGGACGACTCGTCGACAATACGGTCTGAAACTGTCCCTGGTGGGTCGATTTGTGTCAGGCACAAGCCCCTGATTGTCCAGAGACTAATACATGTCAGCCGAATGCGCTCAATCGCCGTATATCATCAAGCCCCCGTACGAAAGTAACAGCCAAGGAGAAAGCTTTGGAAAAGAGTCGTCTTCGCCTATATGCCGATGCTCAGTTTGCGAGCCCCTACGCCATGTCGGTTTTCGTGGCTCTTCACGAAAAGAAATTGCCGTTCGACCTTTCGACTGTGGATCTCGGCGGTCATGCGAATCGCGAAGCAAGCTACGCTGCCAAGTCGTTGACGCAGCGCGTACCCACGCTGACGCATGGAGATTTCAGTTTATCGGAGTCCTCAGCAATAACCGAATATCTCGACGATGCATTCCCGGAGACAATCGTCTATCCACGCGATCACCATCTTCGAGCGAGAGCACGTCAGGTGCAAGCGTGGCTCCGTAGCGACCTGATGCCTATCCGACAGGAACGCCCGACGGAGGTAGTGTTCTACGGATATCGCGGAGCACCGCTCACCCCTGCAGCAAACGCGGCGGCGCAGAAGTTGTTTTCAGCGGCTACGGCTTTGCTTTCGGCTGATACAGCGGATCTGTTTGGAACGTGGTGCATCGCCGATACCGATCTGACGTTAATGCTAAATCGCCTCATTCTGAATGGCGATCCGGTACCGAGTGAGTTGATCGATTACGCTACGCGTCAGTGGGAGCGACCCTCCGTGCAGCGATGGATTGAATTGAACCGTCCTCCGCTTTGAACGTGTGAAGCCGAGCGAGATGCAGGTTCTGCGGCTCGCGTATTCTTGCTCGACTCCGACTTTTGTTCGAGTCGGCGGCATGGCCGGTAACGCCGTGGTCGACGCTATGAACCAAAGCGATACTTGCTGATCTCTCGCGAGCTGGCAAGCAAAGCACGGGTTTGGCGGTAAAACGACCACTAGACCGAGATCGCTTTCAGTTCGTCTGCAAGATAGGCAACAAATGCGCGGGCGGCCGGCGGAGCAGCCCGGGCAGCGGGATAAACAGCGTTGACTTCAAGTGGCTCGACCGCCCAGTCCGGCAACAAGGGGATGAGCCGGCCATCGGACAGCTCGGCACGGCACCCCCAGAACCCCGTTGCCAGAATCCCGAGGCCGGCAACGGCCGCGGCTGTGGTCCCTTCGTTCAGGGAGATGGTCAGACGTCCCTTTCCGTGGACCATGGCCCGGTGTCCATCCTTCTCGAAGGTCCATCCTCGCACCCCGGCGCCCGATGGGGTCATGATGAAGGTATGGTCGGCCAGATCGTCTGGCTCGACCGGCATTCCCTTGTTGGCCAGATAGTCCGGTGAGGCGACTAGCATGCGGGGGCAGCGCCCAAGCATTGTTGAGGTGGCATTCGAGTCCTTCAACTGTCCGAAGCGAAGCGCCACATCCACGCCTTCAATGATCAGATCCTGCCGCTCGTCGACCATTCGCAAGTCAACGTGCAAAGCCGGATGCGCGCTCATGAACCGTCCTATCCTCGGGATAACCTCGCGGACCCCGAAACTGGTCGACAGGGCAACGCGTAGATGGCCTCGCAGCTCCGCGGTTCCTCGCGCAGCGTGGTCTGCTTCATTCAGGGCGGAGAGAATAGCTTCAACGCGGGCGAGGTAATCGGTACCTGCTTCCGTCAGCGTGACGGCTCGCGTGCTTCTCACGAATAGCGCAGCGCCGACTTCCTCCTCAAGTTCCGAAATGCGCCGCGATGCCGACGGTTGGCTTAAGCCCAATTCCCGGCCAGCTTTGGTGAAACTCGATGTATAGGCAACCCGTACGAACAGCTGGAGGGTCGATAGTTTGTCATTCATTCGCGCGGAGAATAACTGAAAGTCATCTCGGCATTCTACCGCCATCGGGGCAAATGAATCACTATTCACTTCACGCGAGGATGAGGCGATAAAACTGACTGGATTTCGAAATCAATTTTTGAAGCAAGCCAGTCAGTGCAAGGCCGATTTTAGGGCAGGGTTGCCCTCACGGGAGTAGAGAAAATCTCCCGCGCGACGACGGCCAGACCGTTGCGGCAAGTCACTACAACTACACAAAGCGTTATGGCAAGTATCGCAGTCGATGCGCCATTCGTTCTCGCTACGCAAGACTGTTTGTCCGGCCCGGGTATTCGCAAGTTAGCGCAATGCACCCACATTCAGGCTTATCGGAGCCGCCGGCTCAATCGGCGTCAAGCCAAACAATTAGGTCTTTCTGGAGTTAAGCATGAGCACGTCACAAAAGGTTGTCGTCGTTACCGGCGCATCGCAAGGCATTGGTGCCGACGTCGTCAAGGCATTTCGCAAACTCGATTACCGCGTCGTAGCGACGGCACGTTCGATCAAACCGTCGGAAGATCCGGACATCCTGACGGTCGCCGGTGATATTGGGGACCCCGCAACCGCTCAACGCGTCATCTCCGAAGGCGTCGCAAAGTTTGGCCGGATCGACACGCTGGTGAATAACGCCGGCATATACATTGGTAAGCCTTTCACGGAAAACACCAAGGAAGACTACGCCGCTGTGATGAACGTGAATATGGCGGGCTTCTATTACATCACGCAACTCGCCATTGCCGAAATGGAAAAGCATTCGAGCGGCCACGTGGTTAGCGTGACGGCTAGCATCGGTGACGTTGCGATCAGCGGTGTGTATTCGGTACTGGCAGCGCTGACCAAGGGCGGTCTGAACGCCGCCACGAAGTCACTGGCGATTGAGTACGCCAAGAAAGGGATTCGCGTGAACGCCGTTGCGCCGGGAGTCATCAAGACGCCAATGCACCCGGTGGAATATCACGAGATGCTCGATGCATTGCATCCGCTGGGTCGCATGGGCGAGACGAGCGATATCACCGACGCGATTCTGTTCCTGGATTCGGCTCCGTTCATTACGGGAGAAATCCTGCACGTCGACGGCGGCCAAAGTGCCGGCCGCTAAGCACTAAGACTTTCGGGCGCCGCTGACGCTCAGTACGGTGGCTGCCAACAGATGGACAGTTACGCAAACCGGGCAATGGACAACGGGTTGACCCAGGCGCAACTGGCGTAGCGCCTTTACGGCACTCCCAATCGTGAGAGATGCCTTTGAGAAGTGGCCCAAAGGAGCGTTTCGCAGCGACTCGCAAGAGCTGGATTCTGCGACGTCTACGCGGTTCCAGTAAGATCGTCGCAAAGCCGAAGCATGCTTATTCGGCTACCTCCCTGCGATCCTGCATTTGCTCTTCTTCGGTTGAAGTTTCCATGAAAAAAATTGGCTTTCTTTCTTTTGGCCACTGGGCCAATTCTCCGCATTCGCGGGCACGCTCGGCAGCAGATGTGCTTCTGCAATCCATCGACCTGGCAGTCGCCGCCGAAGAGCTCGGCGCAGATGGAGCGTTCTTCCGCGTCCATCATTTCGCTCAACAATTGGCATCACCTTTTCCATTGCTTGCAGCCGTTGGCGCAAAAACTAGCAGGATCGAAATCGGCACGGGTGTTATCGACATGCGTTACGAGAATCCGCTCTACATGGCGGAAGAGGCGGGCGCAGCCGATCTGATTGCCGGCGGACGGCTGCAACTCGGCATTAGCCGAGGCTCGGGTGAACAGGTTATCGATGGATGGCGGTACTTCGGGTACGCACCTGGCGAGGGCGAAACGCATGCCGATCTGGCGCGTCACCACACGGAAGTCTTTTATGAGGTGCTGCGGGGCAAGGGCTTTGCGCAGCCGAATGCAAGGCCCATGTTTGCGAACCCGCCCGGCCTTCTGCGGGTCGAGCCGCATTCCGAAGGTCTTCGCGATCGCATCTGGTGGGGTTCGGGCTCCGACGCAACCGCAGTGTGGGCGGCGAAGATGGGCATGAACCTTCAGACCTCGACATTGAAGAACGACGAAACGGGCCGCCCCCTTCATGTCCAGCAAGCAGAGCAGATCCGCGCCTACCGTGACGCCTGGAAAGAGGCGGGACATACGCGAGAGCCGCGGGTGTCGGTCAGCCGGAGCATCTTCGCGCTCATGAACGACCAGGACAGGATGTATTTTGGGCGCGACGCTCAGAGCCGGGACTCGGTCGGATTTCTGGACGACGATGTCCAAAAGATCTTCGGACGCAACTACGCCGCGGAACCTGAAGTCCTCATCGCAGAGCTGGCAAAGGACGAGGCGATCGCAGCCGCCGATACGCTGCTGCTCACCGTGCCTAATCAACTGGGCGTTGAGTACTGCGCGCACGTAATCGAATCGATAATCACGCATGTCGCCCCTGGCCTTGGTTGGCGCTAGAGCACAACACCTTTTTGAAGGGCCGGAAAATGGCCAAGAAGGCCATGGTGTTGTGAATCCGGCTCGCTCAGGAAGACTGGGTCAAGCCACATAGCGCTGTGTTTGGAAGGACCGGGCAACTGTTCGTTGCGAAATGTTGTGTGCAGCCGATCGTCAACGGGCAGGGGCCGGCCGGAAAACGACAATCGATCGTGCAGCTTGCGGGCCATTCAGCCGTTTGCTTGAATCAAAAATCAGTCATTGAGATTGCGACGATTACGCCACTCCAAACCCTCGAAAAACTAATCTGCTCTGCGAACCTTTCAACCCCGGTCTCGGCCGTCAGCTGCGGGAGTGTTGGACGCTGACTGTTCATTGGGAATGTCCCAGCTTGGCGAGGCGAGCGCGTAGCTCCGCGTTTTCAGTTTTGAGTTGAGCCAAGCGGTCGCGAAGTGGGCCAACAGCCTCGGCGATTTCCTGCTCGGTGAAGCGTGGTGTCATGTGCTGCGGGCAATTCCAGTCGAACGTTTCCAGGCGCAGCAGGAAGATGCGTTCGAGCTTAGCCGGGTAGTCGGGCACAGTGACAAGTTCGGTCAGTGCAGGGTCGTCATCGAGCGCAAGGGTTTCCACATGCGCGTAGACCTTGAGCCGCGCGCGATGGGCGTAGTCCATCAGGAACAGGCTGGCCCGATCATTAGCCGCGAGGTTGCCAGTGCTGATGTATTGGCGATTGCCACGATAGTCGGCAAAGGCAAGCGTGCGTTCATCGACGAGTTTCAGGAAACCGCGCGGACCGCCTCGATGCTGGACATAGGGCCAACCCGTCTCCGAAACCGTCGCCATGTAGAAACTGTCGCGATCGGCGATGAAGGCGGCTTCGTTCTCCGTGAAGCGGTCGAACTCGCGGTGTCCCTTGAAGTCCTGCCAAATGCGATCGGCGCCCATCTTGGCCTGCACGGCCCGGACGCTGGGTGTCACGGCAACATCGAGAAAGCCATAGGACATGACGAGGCTCCGCTGCTGGAAATAGTGCGGGCCGGGGGCTGCACCGCCCCGGCCCGATTGGCGTCACGCGGCTTCTGCAGCTCGCACAACGGGAAAGTCGATTTCTGTCTTGGCGACTTCGTTGAGGTAGTTCGTGAAGCTGTTTTCCGCGACCAACGCGACGATCTCCACAACCTGAGCGTCGGTGAAACCGGCATCGCGGACAGCCTTGATGTCGCCGTCGCTGACGTGACCGCGCTCCTTCGCCACCTTGGCGGCGAACTGGACGGCCGCGTTCGCCTTCGCGTCTCCGGACTCGCCCTTACGGTTCAGCGCGATTTCTTCCGGGCTGATCTTCGCCAGATTGAGGCCAAGATAGGTGTGAGCGGACAGGCAGTAGTCGCAGCCGTTGACCTGGGCGACGGCCAGCGCGATCCGTTCGCGGGTCTTCAGGTCGAGGGTTTTCGAGAGCGCGCCCTGAAAGCCGGTAAAGGCGGTGAGCGCGGCGGGGCTGCTGCCGATCAGACGGAACAGGTTCGGCACGACGCCGAGCTGCTTGTGAACGGCATCAAGCGCGGGCTTGGAGGCTTCCGGGGCGGCGTCAAGGACCGGGATCGAGAGGCGGGACATGATGGAGTCTCCTTTGAGATGTGCGAACCGGAATTGGCTCGTCTGGGAAACATCATGCGGCTTTTCACTTCCATAGATAATCCGGTAATCTTGGGAATCATTTCACCGAAAAATGGGAGGGTGGATGGACCGCTTTGAGGCCATGTCGATGCTGGTGACCGTGACCGAGACCGGAAGCCTTTCGGCAGCGGGACGTGCTTTGAAGGTGCCCTTGGCAACGCTAAGCCGGAAAATCACTGACCTCGAAACACTTCTGGGCACGCGCCTGCTAATCCGCACAACGCGCAAGCTCATGCTGACGGATGCAGGTGTTGCCTATGTCGCCGCTGCGCGGCGCATTCTCGAACAAGTTGAGGAAGCCGAACAGGCGGCTGCTGGCGAATTCACTACGCCAAAGGGCGAACTTGTCATTACCGCGCCAATTCAACTAGGCCGGCTGCACATCCTGCCTGTGGTGGCGGACTTCCTTGCCCTGTTTTCCGAAATCAACGTTCGCCTGATGCTGGCTGATCGCAACATCGATTTGATCGATGCTCACGTTGATATGGCCGTGCGGATCGGAAAGCTCCCCGATAGCTCGATGGTGGCCACACAGGTTGGCCTTATGCGGACGGTGGTGTGCGCAAGCCCCGCGCTCATGGACGGGTCCGGCGTGCCTCGGACCCCGGACGATCTGCTGAAATTGCCGTGCGTCACCGTCGATACGCCGTTGCCTTCGCCCGATTGGCGCTTCAAGGCGCCAGGATCGGGCGCCACCTTTGAGGTTCCTGTTGTGCCGCGTCTGTCCGTGACGACGACGGAGGCGGCAGCACAAGCCGCGATCCGCAGCGTCGGGATAACGCGGCTACTGCACTATCAGGTCGCCGAAGCGGTCGAGGCGGACGCGCTGCGCATCATCCTCGATGCGTTCGAACCGGACCCGGTGCCTGTGAACCTCGTCCATGCCTCGCGCGGACAGATGCCGCTCAAGATGCGCCGCTTTCTTGACTTTGCCGCCCCGCGCCTGCGCGACGTGTTTAAAAAGGTTGCCGCATCGGTCGGGCAAGTGTAGCCAGCCCCGGGTTTCGACCAAATGGGTGAGGCCGCCGACGTTCCTCCAACGCGGTCGCATGCGCCGATGCAAACTGACACTCCGGGGAACCGCTCCCTTTGCCGACGATATGCTGGACGAACCCAAAAACATCGGCCGTTGTACCGCTCAAACGGCCATTTAAGGTAAGTGGACCCGACGGGCTGTTGAGGGTCGACTTCGGCAGCTCGTCATGGAACCCGGTGCGACCGGCTTAAGACATTCGATGACCGCGACCAGGATGGCAATAATCGTGGATATAGGGGTGTGCCGTCGAACGCCAGCTTAATCCATCGGCCACTACTGCTGCGTGAGCATCAGGTTCAGGTTCTGAACAGCAGCGCCGGATGCGCCTTTGCCGAGATTATCGAAAACCGCGGATAGCAGGACGTGCCCGTGTTCCATGTTAGGAAATACGCTCAAGCGCATATCGTTCGTACCGTTCAGCACTTGCGGATCCAGGTGCTTCAAGACGCACGATTCGTGCAGCGGCAAGACATGTACGTGGGCCGCCTCGGCATAGTGGCGTGCGAGGCATGTGTGTAACGTGGCGCCGTCCACGTCGGGTGCCAGCAGCCGCAACTCCAGGGGTACCGTCAGCACGATGCCCTGGCGGAACGCACCATACGCAGGGACGAAGATCGGACGCTGCGCGAGCCCGGCGTGCTGCCGGATCTCCGGGGTGTGCTTGTGCGCGAGCTCCAGACCATATACCTGGTATGACGGTGCGTTGACGGCATCGTGCCCCTCGTGTTCCTCCACGCCGGCACGACCGCGTCCGGAGTAGCCGGACACCGCGTAAATGCTGACCGGGTAGTTGCCTGGTATGAGCCCGGCGTGCAGCAGGGGACGCAGCAAGCCAATTGCACCGGTCGGATAGCAACCTGGATTGGTGACCCGACGAGCGTTCGCAATACGCTCAGCCTGTCCCAGAGTCATTTCCGGAAAGCCGTATGTCCAGTCCGGCTGTGTGCGGTGGGCGGAACTTGCGTCGATTACTCTGACGGCAGGATTAACAATGGCGTCCACTGCCTCGCGCGCGGCGGCATCGGGCAGACAGAGGATGGCGATGTCGCACGCGTTGATGGCTTCGGCACGCCGCCGCGGATCTTTGCGTTCTGCAGCGGCAAGCGTGACCAGTCTAAGGTCGGTCCGGTTGCGCAGCCGTTCGTGAATTTGCAGCCCGGTGGTGCCTTGGTCGCCGTCGATGAAAACAAGGGGAGAGCTCATGCGAGGAATACTCCGGTCATGGGTAATAACAAGTAGAACGAGCCCGCTATCTTCCGCGCACCGCTAGAATAGAGAAAGTTGAATTTCATAACGTGAACATTCAGTTTTTCTGAATCTGGACGCCGACATGCGAGAGATCAGCCTGGACCGCTTGCGCACCCTGGTCGCCATTGCCGACCGTGGCTCATTTGCCGATGCGGCCCGCGCGTTGCACCTGGCGCCGCCAACGGTCAGCCTCCACATTGCTGAACTCGAAGAGCGTATTGGGGCTCCGCTCCTGTCACGCAAGCGCGGGCATGTAAGGCCGTCGGTAATAGGAGAGGTGCTGGTGGAGCGCGCGCGTCGACTGCTGGCCGATGCAGAGCAGGCGTTAGACGATATTCAACGTCAGGTGCAGGGCCTCGAAGGGCGCGCGCGGCTCGGTGCGTCGACTGGCGCGATCGCGCACCTGTTGCCGCAAGCGCTTGAGGTGCTGCGCCAACACCATCCTGCTATCGATATTCAGATTGCAGTACTCACTTCGCAGGAAACGCTGTCCCGACTGGCGGATGGAACGCTGGATGTTGGCCTGGTCGCACTGCCTCAGCCGCCGGTGCCTGGACTCGTGATAAAGCCGTGGCGCCGCGACCCCGTGATGGCCTTTGTGCCGGCGCATTGGCGGTGTCCGGCTCGCATCACGCCTGAGTGGCTCGCCACTCAACCTCTCATTCTCAATGACGCGACCACGCGTCTCTCGCGTCTGACTGCGGAGTGGTTCGCGACCGGAGGGCACCATCCTGCGCCGCGCATTCAACTCAATTACAACGACGCGATCAAGAGTCTGGTAGCGGCAGGTTACGGTGCAGCGCTGTTGCCCCATGAGGCCACTACACCATTACCCGACAGGCGCATTGTCATGCGTCCGCTGCGCCCGGCGTTGTGGCGTCGGCTCGGCATTGCGCATCGTGCGGGGCACGTCGAGCGTTCCACGCAACACGTACTCGATGTGTTGTGGGATCTGCGATTGGCGTAGGAATTGCCATTTGCCGCTTCGGTTCGTTCTCGCTGGGACAGTAGCCTTTCGCATACCACGACGAACGAATCGCCGTTTTGTAGAAGGTTGACCGGGTGAATTGGATAGCGATCCACCGATCGCTGGCGCGCAGGTCTCGAGATGTGTCTGCCGATTGCATTGGAGGGCAGCCGGCCAACACCGGCCGGTCGACGGTGTTGCAAAGATCGTCAATATTGTGGTCGAGTTCCACGTTACTAATGGATAGGGCATCACCCGCCCCGCATTCGACGAGGTCCAGAGGATCGAGCGCTCGAACCTAAGCTATTGTTTAACCCACTGTCGAGCAAAGGCAAGTAATCACAATTTTTCATTGTCATTAATCTGCCTCACAATTAATAAGTTGAAGAAACCACTTCGTGTACTAGACTGCTCGATAACTTCTGTCTGCGCCCATCTTCTAAATACAAAAAAACTCTACTTCCTGTCGACCTCTCCCGACATTGAGACACAAGGTGTACCGCCTTGTGCCGCACATGAACCGAAGTCGTGCTGAAGTCCGTGCCTAATCGGTTGCGTCCTTGTCAAAGCGCATTCGGTATGCCTACTGCCCGGTTGCCGATGGCGATCCAGTTCATGCCCCAGGAAAGGGAATTATTATGCAAACCGCATGCAGGCCAATTTGCAGTGTGCACTCCGTTCACCGTGCCCTGATTGTTTTCAGCCTGCTCACGGCTGCCGCATTCCAGCCCGCCGCAGGTCAAAGTTTTGTCATCAGGAATCTCGGCACGCTCCCTGGCAATGCGAGCCAGGCTAGCGGAATCAACGAGCGCGGCCAGGCGGTCGGTTTCTCGAACATCGTGAGCGGGGACCAGCACGCTACCCTGTTTGAAGACGGGAAGGTGATCGACCTGGGCACGCTCCCCGGTGACAACAATGCTGCCGCAGACGGGATCAACGATCGCGGCCAAGTGGTCGGCTGGTCCACTGCAAACGGGAACAACGAGCGCGCCTTTCTGTTTGAAAACGGGGTGATGACCGATCTGGGCACGCTCCCCGGTGGCAACGCCAGTATCGCCACAGCCATCAACAATCGCGGCCAGGTGGTCGGTTGGTCGACCGATGCACTCACGGATGCCAAAGCCGTTCGGTTTGAAAAAGGTGTGGTGACCGAGCTGGGCTCGCTCGGTGGCTACTTCTGCTGGGCTTTTGGGATCAACGATCGCGGCCAGGTGGTCGGCGGGTCCACTACCGCAACCGACGGCAACGATCACGCCTTTCTGTATGACAACGGCGTGATGACTGACCTGGGCATGCTCCCCGGCGGCAACAGCGCTGACGCTTTCGCGATCAACAATCGCGGTGAGGTGGTCGGCCAGGCGGCCACTCCAGGCGGGTACGAGCATGCCTTCCTGTATGAAAAAGGGGTGATGACCGACCTAGGCACACTCCCCGGTGGCAATATCAGTGCTGCGTCCGGAATCAACGATCGAGGCCAGGTGGTCGGCTCGTCGACCGATGCAAGCGGGAACTTTCACGCCTTTCTGTATGAACACGGAGTGATGACCGACCTGGGCACGCTCCCCGGTGGCAACGGCGGTTCGGCTAGCGCAATCAACAGTCGCGGCCAGGTCGCGGGTACCTCCTCGACACTTTATACCCCGTGGAACGCCGTCATCTGGAAGCCGAAAAGATGATTGCCGATCTCCAGCGGTTGACAGAACATTGTTAAGCTTGCGGGACCGGCGATCGCGCGTGGTCTCGCCCAGCGCCCGTCGTGTCGTGCCCTGCCCTGAACAGGGATGGCCACTCGAACGCGGGCCGTTACGTCTGGCCGCGGCTTTCTCGTGCAGGCTACGGGCCACCGGTTGGTTGCGGGTGCAACCATGCAGCGTGGGGACACTATCTGAATGAGAAAGGGAGCATTATTCCAAGCGGAGAGTAGCCCGTTCGCGGCCAAGACCAAGTGGCGACCGCCGTGCCGTCCGAAACGTCCGGTCTCGGCGATCTCGGATGACTGAAACGGGTCGCTCACGGAATTTCGGCGCGGGACCGGATTGGCCATGAACCTCCGTTCGCCCGCACTGCCGCATGGATATTTGGACGTCGGTCAGCGGACAAACTACGAATGATAGTTACACTGGATACCCCATCTTCATGTGCCAGGAGACTTCTATGAGCAAGCATACCCTTGTACGGACTGTCGCCACGTTGCTGTGCGTGGGTGCCCTGACGGGCTTGACCGCCACCCCGGCTCAAGCAGGCGGCGCGCGGGTGAAATGCCATCTGACCTTCAGCATGTCCGGATGGTCGGCGATTTATCAGCATGCCGAAGGACGCGGCAGAGTAACTTGCGATAATGGGCAAAGGGCCGCTGTCACGATCAGCGTGCACGGCGGCGGCCTGACGGCTGGCAAGTTCCACGTCAACGGCCACGGCGATATCAGCAATGTCTACAGCATCAGGGATGTGTACGGAAGTTATGCGCAGGCCGGTGTTTCGGCCGGCGCGGGGAGTAGCGGTACTGCCCAAGTGCTGACCAAGGGAACGACCTCGATGGCGTTGAGCGGCAGCGGTGAAGGCGTAGACCTTGGTGTAGCTGTCGATGCTTTCAAGATCGAACCGGTGCGCTGAGACACCAGAGATGCTCAGACGTATTCCCTACGCCGGGCGTCATTGCAGTGGCGCCCGAGGAAGCCACTTGAGGCAGCGCACGGCGCCATCGGACTGGGTTCGGGCGGGATCGGTCAGTCGACATCGATGTCTAGATCACTGACAATCGACTCTATATAGCAATGGTTTCGGTTGCCTCACACCGGTCGTAAAACACGTTCGGAAAACTAAATGTCTGTCTCAATGACGAGGTTGATACTGTATGTCCGCGATGTTGCATTGCTGAAGTCGTTTTATCAGACGCACTTTGACCTTCCCGTCACGGAAGAGATTGAAGGTGAATGGGTGGTGCTAAAGGCGGGCGAGATCGAGATTGCGCTGCACCGTGTCGGCGAACCCTACCGAGACCGACCGAGGCTGTGTGAAAACGCATTGATCGCCTAAACTGAATCAACGCATTGAGACCGGGTGACTCATGAAGCGATTCGTTGAAGGCGATGACCGCAACCAGGTTGCACTACTTCCCGAATGTGTTGATGACTACATCGAACAGGACAATCCAGTCAGGGTCGTAGATGCCTTCATCGACGAGTTGGACCTGGCGGAACTTGGTTTCAACGGTACCATGCCGGCGCTCACGGGCCGCCCGTCCTATCATCCGGGCGTGAGATCAAGATCTATATCTATGGGTATCTGAACCGTGTACCCTCCAGCCGGCGTCTTGAGCGCGAATGCCAACGCAATGTCGAGCTGATGTGGCTGACAGGACGTCTGGCACCAGACTTCAAGACGATCGCTGACTTTCGCCGCGACAACGGCCCGGCCATTCGCCATGTATGCCGTCGTTTCGTCGAACTGTGTCGCGGACTGAAGCTACTATCCAGCGACATGGTGGCCATCGATGGCAGCAAGTTCAAGGCTGTGAACAGCCGTGACAGGAACTACACGGCCGGCAAGATCGATAAGCGTCAGCAGCAGATTGAGGAAAGCGTTCAGCGATATCTCGACATGATTGAAACCGCGGATCGGACCAGTCCGATAGGTTTCGATGTGAAGACCGTGCGCCTGTACGAGAAGATCGCGCTCTTGCGCCAGCGGATGCGTGAGCTCGAACAAATCAAAAGGCAGTTGAAGAAGCAACCGGACGGACAGTTGTCGCTTACGGATCCGGACTCCCGTTCCATGACCAGTGGTGGCAAAAGAACCGGAACGGTTGGCTACAACGTTCAGGCCGCTGTGGACACGAAGCATCATCTGATCGTCGAACACGACGTGACGAATGTCGGAAGCGATCAAGGCCAACTCAGCAGGATAGCTTTGTCGGCGAAGAACGCGATGGGCAAGCCGAAGCTGAAGGTGCTGGCTGACCGGGGCTACTTCAGCGGTCCGGATATCCGCGCGTGCGAACTGGCCGGAATCAAAGCGTATGTCCCGAAGCCACTTACCTCGGCATCAAGGAAGAAAGGACTCTTTACCAAGCGCGACTTCGTCTACGTTGCAAGGAACGATGAGTATCGATGCCCAGCAGGCGAGCGTGCAATTCATCGATTTACGACGGTTGAGCATGACATGAATCTGCAGGTGTACTGGCCCAGTGCATGCCCGCGTTGCCATCTCAAGGAGCGATGTTCGACCAGCGACTATCGCCGAATCCGACGATGGGAGCACGAACATATTCTGGAAGCCATGCAGCGCCGGCTCGACCGGAAGCCTGATGCAATGACCATCCGCAGAAGTACCGTTGAGCATGTATTCGGTACGCTCAAGCAGTGGATGGGTGCCACACACTTTCTGACCCGGACGCTCGGACGGGTAAGCACCGAAATGAGTCTTCAGGTATTGGCCTACAACCTGAAGCGCGTCATGAATCGTGTCACCATGGACCAACCGGTCGGCGCGGTTAAGGCAACTCTGGGTGGCTATTTTTGAGTGGAAATACTCGTACGAATGCAGGCACATTTAACTTGGGCTGTCGTCTACTCCGGGAAGGAACCGATGGTTTGGCCCTTCCCGAGGCCGCGTTGAGCGAGTGAAAAGCGGGTGCCCTATGCAATTGTCCGAACGACACCGCCGTCGACACGCAAGGAAGTGCCTGTTGTCGCCGACGCCTGCTCCGAGCAGACATAGACGACCAGGTTTGCGACTTCTTCGGTTGTCGCGAAGCGATTGAGGAGCGTGGTCGGGCGATTCGTTTTCAGGAACTGCTGCTCGGCTTCCTCACGCGTAATGCCTTGCGCATCTGCGTTCGCCTGCGCCCAACCACCCATGATCTCCGAATTCGTCGGACCAGGGAGAACCGAATTAACGGTGACGCCCGTTCCGCCGACCACCTCGGCCAAGCCCCTCGCAATGGCGAGCTGAGCGGTCTTGGTCGTGGCGTAGTCGATCATGTCCTTGGGGATGGCAAGCGCGGACTCGCTACTGATGAAGACGACGCGCCCCCAGCCGCGCTTCGTCATGTTTGGCACATAGTGGCGGGAGGCGCGAATACCGCTCATGACGTTAAGTTCAAAGAGATCGATCCATTCGCTATCCTCAATTTCGAAGAAGGACTTCGGACGCCCAGTACCCACATTGTTGACGAGAATGTCCGCATCCGGCGCCTGCGCGAACAAGTCCGCCGCGCCTTTCGGGGTCGCAAGATCTGCGATGACGCCGGTAAACTCCGCCTTTGGCAAGAGTTCGCGAAGCTCCCGAAGCGCCGTGGAGACGCGCTTCTCTGTGCGGCCGTTGATCACGACCGCGGCGCCTGCGCGCCCCAGCCCTTCTGCAATGGCTCGGCCGATACCCGCTGTGGACCCAGTAACGACGGCCTTGCGGCCAGTGAGATCAATATTCATGACGCCATTCCTTCAGCTGTGGAGAGAGCTGGATTGTGAGTGATGTCGGAACCAATGATAATAGCTTAATTTGCCATAATATTAATTCCCAGGAGGAATGGAAGTGGATCGATTCCACGAATTAAACGCCTTCATAGCCGTGGTTGAAGCAGGCGGTTTTACAGCTGCCGCGCATCGAACCGGCGATTCACAGTCGGCAATCAGTAAGGCTATCGGCGCGCTCGAGAGGCGCCTCGGCGTGGTGTTATTTAACCGAAGTACGCGCCGCGTGACCCTGACGGATCAGGGGCAGAGATACTACGATCGGGCAAAACCGCTGCTTGACGAGATGGATGATGCCGACAGCGAGCTGACCAGCAGCACGCATAATGTCTCGGGTCTGATCAGGATCGCTGCCTCAGGTACTTTTGGCCGTCTTCATATTTTGCCGCTTATTCCCGACCTGCTATCACTCAATCCTGGCCTTCAGGTGGATCTCATTCTCTCGGACTTCGTGCGAGATATGGTGGAAGATGGGATTGATCTGGCAATCCGAGTGGGGCCCGTGAACGATCCTGACGCGATCGTCAGGCGCGTGGCCAGCACTCCTCTCGTCTGCGTCGGATCCCGTCGCTACTTCGAGCAACGCGGAATGCCAAAGACTCCTGTCGAGCTCGTTGATCACAATTGCCTTTTATATCGCGGCTTGACGGAGTCAACGCATTGGCCTTTTGTAGGGCCAGAAGGTCGATTTAGCGTGTCCGTGCACGGAAATCTCACGTCCAACAGTATCGAAGCGATCCGGGCTGGTGTTCTAGCCGGTGTGGGAATCGGCCTGTTTGCCAAGATCTCTCTTGCCGATGATCTCCGACATCCGGACGTCATCACCGTTCTCGACGAATTTATAGGCGACGCCAGAGACATAAGCCTCATCTGGCCAAGACGCCGGTTTGTACCGGCGCGTGTGCGACAAGCCACCGATTTTTTTCGCTGAGGCTATACCGCGGCGTATTTAGTCGCCCGAACTTAGGAAAAATGGTCGACGATAGCGGAGGGGGCTTTCGGATCAGTCAAGCGGACTTCCTATTGATCGCGCGAGCCATGAAAGCTCAAGAAGCAGAGCACGAACACGGTCCAGGTCCTCTGAAACATGGTTGGTATTGCTTGCTCGAACACCTCACATTCCATCCTTGCCGAAGATTTCGTCGCACAGCGAGACGCCATACGTTCTTCGTTCTGGATAGGATGGAGGATGAGTTACTCATGATTGAGCAAGCCTGCCGTTTGCCGGCAAGATGTGCCTTATTGGTACCTGCGGACTCGCCATCAATGGGGCCTTCCGGTCGGCGAGCATCGGTTTCGAGTTGGAGAGACGCTTTTGGGGACAAGGTCTCATGCGCGAAGCTCTTAGCTCAATTGTCGACCATGCCTACGATCGCTGGGACATCAATCGAATTCAGGCAACGACCGACCTCGACAACCACGCGTCTATAGGGCTTCTGCGCAGCTTGGGATTTATAGAGGAAGGCATCATGCGACAGTGGGGGTACTGGAAAGACGCATTTCACGACGTTCGTCTTTTTTCCTTGATCAAGGTTGAACGCCCCATCTATCCCACAGCGTAGGTTCTGGCGCTTGATCAACGATCCGGGCGGTTGTCCGCGACCGTCCGCTATCGAGAAAATCGACGGTCGCTTGAGGGTCGCGTGCTGCCGATCGCAGGCCCTGCGAGGTTCGAGTGCGTAGCCTCATTGCATGAGGCGACACCCGGCCATCTACGGCCATTCGACGTAGCTCTCTGGCGGACATTCGAATGTCCGCTCGACCTGGGTAACAAAGCTCCCGCGAGGATCGCCGCCTCGACCAAACGGTTAGGCAGCACTGGCGATCGGCGCCTCAAGAAGACAGCCAAACTCGCGGGCAAAGTCGACCGAGACGCGCGCATGGACTGCGCCCTGCTTGTCAAAGAACCGCTGCGTCCCTCTAAGAGTGAACACACCTTCATGCCAGACGTTTGGGTGGATGTAGAGGCCCTGCTGTCCATCGAAGCGAAAGCACACGAACTTCTCCGGTGCAATGTCGTCCCCGGGCAATGCCAGTGGAATGTAGAACGGAAGATGGTCGAGTGGAAAGAACAGTTGTCCGCCGTCTGGGTGATAGTTCGCATGCCAAAGCAACATGCGTTCCGGGGCATTGGCGTTGTCGTCGCGGGCTGCTTC
This sequence comes from Caballeronia sordidicola, assembly GCF_000729995.1. GTDB lineage: Bacteria > Pseudomonadota > Gammaproteobacteria > Burkholderiales > Burkholderiaceae > Caballeronia > Caballeronia sordidicola_A. The sequence continues at coordinate 155,415 of NZ_JNFG01000002.1, forward strand.
AGGCTCCCTTGCGTACGCAAGGATGTAGTTACCGCCCACGGCCTCGTTTCGACCGTAGAGAATATCCCCGCGCCATTCGCTCACAAATGTCCCTTCGGTTGTGCCTGCCTCATCACCGGTTCCAGGATCGATGGGCCTTGTCCCCACCGCCGGCCATTGCACGATCTCGATGGAGCACTCGCTCGGGTCTGTCACAAGCCGGCCATATCCATCAAGTGTTGTAGGGGTCGCGTCGACCACGGGCATCGACACGCGTCGGAGGCCAGGAGGAAGGGCGGGGTTCAGGTAATCGATTTCGCGGGTCATTGACACAGTTTACACGAGTCGCCGATTCGACCGCAGGTGCTCGAACAAGGCGTTTAGCCGACCTTCGTACACGCGAAAACGGCCACTGCGGCAAGGTCGGACTGAATGCCGGAAACGGGTCGGGTTGCGGCAGTCACGAACTATCGCCTACTGTGTATGTGCTTTGTGGAAGCGGTCGGGCGAATCGATTTGCCAGTCAAGACCTCAACGGGCTTTGGAGTAAATTGGACAGCGTCGAATGCGACGAGCGCTGCACCATCCGCATTACGCGCACTGGCGAACGCTCAAGGACGACGTCACATGGAGGGGAGAGTGCAAGCCAAACGCACTGCCACGGTGCTGCTGTTCGTTCTCGCATGGATGAGTCACGCGTATGGGCAGGGGGAGCATCTGACCGATGCACAAATTGCTGGCGTCGTTTTCGTGGCGAATCAGGCGGAAATTGCAGCAGGAGAGTCAGCGTTGCGCAGAACCCAGTCCAGGAGCGTGCAGGCCTTAGCAAGGCGGATAGTGGCGGAGCATGGGCAGGTCAATCAGGAGATCATCGCACTCACGCAGAGACTGGCAGCAACCCTGCAACGAAGTGCGACGAGCGACGCACTAACGAATCAGAGCGTTGACGATCTGGCGAGACTCAACGAAGTCGAAACGCGCGGATTCGACGAAGCGTACCTTGATCGCGAGGTCACCTACCTTCAGCAGTTGGTCAAAGCTGTGGACACCTTCATTCGGTCCGCGACGAGCGCGGAACTGAAGATGCTCCTGGTCCGATTTCGCCCGTTCTTCATTCTTCATCTCGACCAAGCTCAACGATTGAAGTTGGCGATAGGGTCTAATCTCTTCGAGCTTCCGCACGTTCCTTTAGAGAACGAAGCCATTCTTCGTGCGACGTAAGAAGCCGGTCGCGCGTACGCGCACGCAGAAAGAAAAGAAACAAGCCGATCTGTGACTCTTCTGTGATGACGCGACAGCCGCGCGGACTCGGCTCGATGTACCAAGCGTGTGAGCCGCTCGTTCCAGCGGGCCCCTTCGCCGACCAAACGAGCATTCGATGCGGTTCGAACGTGACGACTTCAGGCTCAAAATAAAAGCCTAGCGTCTTAAATCGAAACTTCGATCCGGGGTTCAATCGCGAGCCTCCGCGGAGTGTGGAGACGTCCGAGCAATGCTTGTACCACTGCGGCCACGCAACGCAATCGACGAGCTGCGACCAGACCGTTTCAGGAGAAGCTTCAATATCGACGATATTTTGCGCGAACACCATCGCCGACGCGGGTGCGTGCTCGGCGGGCCAAGTGATACGCGGGTCTGGAGTTCGTGCGGGCTTCGTCAAACTCTCCTCCGAACGTTGAAACATACTAATGCGCGAAAGCCCGCGCTAGCTGCCGTGATGGTCATGCGCTGCCGCGCGGCAAGCCTAAAACACGGTCGTCGGTCAGTGTTCGTCAGAGTATTTCTTTACCCAACTGGCAAATGTTAGTAGCTGCGGATATTCTTGCCGCACCTGGGCAATGTTCGCTTTGAAGCCCTGTTCGCGAATCCAGGTGAACATGTCCAAGAACTCCTTTGGCATCATCTTCTTGGCCAGAAAGGTGGGAATCGGCGCCACCCAAGCCTTGTGCCCGGTGACGGTCTTGAAGGTCTTGATTATGTCGCCGACGCTCAACTCGTCCCCGGCGAGCGGGATAACGCGTCCGGCGTAGCGCTCTGGCTCTTCGAGCGCACGCGCGGCAAACCAACCGATGTCATAGGTGGCCACGAATTGGACGCGGTGTGAAAGTCCAAAGTTCGCTCTGAACATTCCGAGGAACATTCCGCGCTGCATCGCTGGGGCGCCAAACGCATCCATGAAACCGACCGGACGCAGAATCGTCGCCGGGAGTTTTAGATTACGGATGTGTTGCTCGATAGCCCATTTGCTCTCGTAGTGGTGGAGGCCGCTTTTACGCTCGACCCCCTCCGCCGATGAGTAGACGAGATGAGGGCTGCCCGATGCCTTTACCGCATCGGCAAACCGCTTCCCGTGTAGCTCCTCCGCCGCGGTTCCACCCTTTTCCGTCCATTGCTGCACCGAAAACGCAGCGGAGACGCCTGCCAACGCCGTCATAAGCGAAGCCTCGTCGTCGAAGTCACCCTTGACTAGCTCCACGCCACGCGCGGCCAGGCTCTTGGCCTTCGGCGATTCCAAGTTTCGCGTCAGAACCCTCACGCGAAGCTTTTTCGCCGCCAACAAATGAGTGACGGTCGCACCGCCCTGACTGCCGGTTCCACCAGTAACAAGCACCACGTTTTCATTAGACATCGATTTCATACCTTCTTGAATGTACTGAGGGAAGCGTGTCGGAACACCGCAAGAGATCTCCGATCAGAAGACTGAAGACGGTGACCGGTCAGGCGCCTGCCTATACGAATCTCCACTTGTCGCCACGAGCGACATGCCCACCTGGTCTGGACTTACGACAGGGGCGCTCGCCAACAATTCCGATCGAAACTTCTTGAACGATGGAAGGCCGGTGACGACTGCAGACGGATCGTCTTGAGAGGTCACCAGGTGAAGAAAGGTTTGCCCGTCCTCTTCAAGGAATATCCGATAGGAAAGGCCAGGCACCGAAGCCGCCGTCAGCGCTGCGATGAACTCGTCAAGGTTTTGCCTGTTCTGCGCAACGTACTCCGGCTTCACCTTGTATCGATGGCGTGTGATTCTCATTTTGTTATCCTCACAACCTAGGCTTGGGGGTTGGCAAGCGAGGCACAGATGCGGACGTACAGCGCCTCAGCCTCGTTAGTTGGAATCCGCGCTCCACAGCTTGGCGCACTCAAGCACGAAGTCACTAGACGAGCTCGGGCTGCGGCCAAGACGTTGGCGCAAACGCTCAAGTCCGGCGGCGTTCGATACGGGGCCGTCCCCGTTGGTTGACAACAACCGAGCCGACGTTGCCGGTGGCGCCCGTGACTAAAACACTCATGTTTTTCTCCGATATTGTTAAAAGTTAGCTGGCTTGGCCATGCGCCTGGTGGCGCGTTTCGACGACGAACTGTCTCAGTGCGGCACCGATCTCGTTGGGCGAATCCTCCTGCAGGAAGTGGCGTCCCTTTACGGTGACCTCGCGCTGGTTTTTCAAGGTCCGGCAGAACCGCTGGTTTGCGCTGCCCGCCGAGATGACCGCTCCGGGTTCGCCGGCGACGAACAGTTTCGGCATCTCGCTTTGGCTAAGCCATGTGGCATATGCCCGGATGATCGACGTCACGTCCTCGGGTTCGCCGTCGATGGAGGCTTGTCGCGGCCAAATCAACGTCGGTAGCCGTGCTTCGCGCTCGGCGAAAGGAGCGCGATAGGCCTCCATCTCCTCCTCGCCAAGGGTCCGAATGATCGCCCCTGGCAGTACCTTTTCGACGAAGAAGTTCTGGTCCAGAACGAGGTGTTCGCCTTCGCTCGATCGAAGCGCGCGAAAAATGCCTGCTGCTTCGCCGAAATTATCCCAGCCGAACGGCTGGACAAGTGCTTCCATGTAAGCGATCGCCGCGATTTGATCCGGATGGCGGTAAGCGCGGTGAAAACCGAGCGCGGAGCCCCAGTCATGGACGACCAGGATGGCCTTGCTCAAGTTCATGGCGTCGAACCAGGCGTCGAGGTAGCGGGCATGATCGACGAAGCGGTAGGAGTAGGTAGGCGACTTGCCCGATTGGCCCATGCCGACCAAGTCTGGAGCAAGACACCGTCCAATGTCGCTGACGTGCGCAATGATGTTCCGCCAAAGGTACGAAGACGTCGGATTGCCGTGCAGGAAAACTATGGGCTCGCCTTCGCCCACGTCTACATAGCTTATCTCAGTGTCAAGGACTGCTACACGCTTTCTTGGATGTGGATCGGAGGCTGTCATGTTTGACTCCTGTCAAAAGGTTTTGGCAATCTTCAAAGCAAGCGCGCGGCCGCGACGGCGCCATCGCGGCCGCGATCTGGTAAACTACCTTGACGACAGAAGGTAAAGTACATTGACTATATAGTCAAGAATCTTGATGATAATTTAATCTGTGACGGCATAGACGCTCGTGAGTAACTCAAAGGAAGAAAAGGAAGACAACTTTGCACCGGCCCTGGCTGCCGCCGGCCGCGCCTTGACCGCCACCATGATGGCCAAGGTTGCTAGTTGTGGATTCAACGACGTGACGCCCGCCTTCTCGAGCCTCATGCCGCTGTTGGATGCGACCGGCGCCCGTCCCAGCACCCTGGCGCAGCGAGCCGGAATCACCAAACAGGCTATGAGTCAGCTGGTTCGGGAACTGGAAACACGCGGCTATGTCGAGCAGGTACCTGACTCAACCGACACACGCGCCAAGATCGTGCGCCTGACAAAGCGCGGGGTCGCCTTACACGCGGCGTCTGCGGAGGTGAGACGGGAACTGCAGTCCGTTGCTCTCGCGAAGCTTGGCAAATCGAGAGTATCGCGGTTGCGGCGGGATCTCCTGGAGCTTGCCGCCGCTCTTGAGGAAATGCGCACGCGCTGAAAACGTGAGGCGGGTTCTGGTACCGCCGCAAAAGGGAGTAGGGGCGCATGCGCATTGCGGCCCTCTTGCTGCCCAGCGGCAAACCGATCAACGAGCCGATCAACGAGCCGATCGTCGAGCACGGACCATTCGTGATGAATACAGAGGCCGAAGTCGTCGAAGCTAACGCGGACTTGAATAGCGGTAAATTCGGTGAGATTGCCCATTAAGCTAGCGTCGATGGCCTGTCTGGCGCGGTGGCGAAGACATCGCGCCGCGGCATATGCATGATCTCGGTGGCTCCGCGGTGGCTACACTGCAAAAGAGTGCACCGTACGCTGTTTTGCATAATCTGAATGACTGCTTTCGAGAAAGGCGAACCGCAGTGGAGGGTCGAGTACTGCCGATCGCCGTCAGGTTGAGACCGGCCAGCTTCGGTCCTTGGACACCAGCGCTTGGATCGCCGACAATCGCTAGATATTGAAAACCCGCAACGAAGGAATGGAAAGCCGGTCGGCGGAAAGCAGTCTTTCGTCTTGACGGAGGGCCGGCCCGAAATAATTCTTGATGCGGTATTCGAACCAAGCCGATCAATGTTGTTATGGAGAGTGCATGAGCGCGAAGGCCGATGAACTTGTTAGGAAGCTCGTACGAAATTTTAACGACATTGAGAAGACGGCGGAAGTTCGCTTGCCTCTATATGAGACGCTCAGTGCGCGGCTCGGAACGGATACAGCGGCGAAACACCTCGGCGCATCAGTTGATATTGTCGCTGCGGGAAAGCGGTCATGTCCGTATCACTTTCACCATGCGCAAGAGGAAATGTTCGTTGTCCTCGAAGGGGATGGAACGCTGCGGGTTGCGGACGAGCTGATTCCGATCAGAGCCGGCGATGTAATTTTCATTCCTCCAGGCCCTGAATATCCGCATCAGATCATTAATTCATCGGAAGCGCCGCTCAAATACCTCTCGATCAGCACACGACAGGACCCGGAAGTCGTCGAATACCCGGACTCAGGGAAGTATCAGGCGATCGTTCGCGGCAAGGAGGAAGTACCCCTGCGCGTTGTTCAGCGAAAAGGTAATTCCCTTGATTACTGGGAAGACGAACCGTAAGTCTGACGTGCGGCCATGAATAACCTTCACGAAGCTTGGCGCACGAACTCTGAGTGAGGCCCCCGAACGACCGCTTTGGAGACGTGCGTTGGTGAGCTTTGCCGCGAAGCAATCGTGTCAGTTTTTAGTACCGCGGCCAAGTCCGGGATCTGCCTCGCGTCTCACGGTACCATTTGCATGTCGCCCGAGGCTTGCGGCGGCAATTTGATCGATAGAACCTTGAACTCCCCACTGGTAGGCTCGGACCCGGCATGTGCCGTCCCCTTTGGGATAATGATCAGGTCCCCGGGGTGAATCTGGCGCTGCTCGTCTCCCAGCCAGAAAGTGCCACTTCCCGAGATCACGTACTGGATTTCGTCGGAGCCCATATGCGTATGCTTCGGCACGTTGCCTGTCTGCACCGCAATGGTTCCGTTAGATGTTACTACCAGGCCCTTTGAACGCAAGGTCCCCATGTTCGGAACCTGTGCGCCAATATCAGCATCGGTCAGCGCCATCAGGTCTATGATTTGCGCCGTGAGCTTGCCATTTGGCGTCTGGGCTTGAGCCGGCGTGCTCAGGTGAGACACAAACAGGCCGGCAACAAAGGCAGCGGGAATAGCCGCAAGATAGATGTGGCGATGCATGTTCTGTTCCATTTCGGTTGAGCCGGCGATTGATGGGAAGCGCAACGGCACCCATTGGGATGCTGAGTCGCTGATCGATTGTCACACCACAAACCGGCGCTTCGTAACCGGGACAACACCTGAGTGCGCAGCGGTGAACAAAACTTGCATCTCTCCGGGGAACGCTGGTGCGTGGGCCGCTCAGCAACGCATGTGAACGCCCCAAATTGCTCTTTGCTGGTTTGTTGAATAGCCACAGTTAATAACGCGACAAACTCCTATTCTTGAAGAGTCCATTCGGACACAATCAAGGAGGAAGACTATGCGCATGCTTCTCAACATACGAATACCTCACGAGCCATTCAACGCTTTTGTGCGCGATGGCTCCATCGGAGAGTTAATCGAGAGGATTCTCGCAGAGATGAAACCGGAAGCCGCCTACTTTACCGAGCAGAACGGAACACGCGGAGCAATCTTCGTCGTGAACCTTGAGGAGCCGTCGCAGATTCCAAAATTCGCGGAACCGTGGTTTCTTACGTTCAACGCCGACTGCGAGTTTCGCGTGGTGATGGTGGCAGAAGACCTCAAGAAAGCTGGACTTGAAACGCTTGGCTCGAAGTGGAAGTAGGGAGCGCGGCACGGCGTGTGAGTGACGCTAACAGCATGCCGTGCTGCCCCCCGCTTCGGCCGCCCTACTCAGATGACCACTTGAGCTCGGAGAGCTGCCGTTCTGCATCAGGAAACGCGAGCGGCGGAGAAGGGTCGATTAGCCGCCATAGCGATCCTCCGTGTCTCGCGTCGCAGTTAATCGATTCGTATAACTGATCAGTTATTTTACCTGATGGCTCGGTGAACGCTTTGCCGCCTGGCGTCGCAACGAAATTTTCGCTTACCTGAAAATCCTGCTTCGGCAGCAGGTCGACGACACGCTCAGCCGCGTTCACAAGGTTATGCCCAAAGTCGAGCAATGCGTTTTCCTCCGCATGCTCGCTGGCTCGACGATCAAAGCTCCTGACGCGTCGGCCGGAACAGGATCTCGTTCACATCGACTTCCGGCGGCTGGCTGATCGCGAAGGCGACCGCCCTCGCAAATGACTCAGCAGGGATCGCGTTTTGTTCGTAGAACTTGCTGACGTTGTCGGCCACATCCGGCTCGGTGATGCTGTTCGGCAGTTCCGTATCCACCGCGCCCGGCGAGATCACGGTCGTGCGAATGTCGTAGGCCTTCACCTCCTGACGCAAGCCTTCAGACAGCATCAGCACCGCAGCTTTGGTGGCGGCATAAACCGCGCTGCCGGGCCGGACCTTGTGACCGGCCACGGACGACACGTTGATGATCTGGCCGCTCTTCTGTTGCTTCATATACGGCAAAGCCGCGCCAATGCCATACAGCACGCCCTTGAGATTGACATCGATCGTGCGGTTCCAGTCGTCGACCTTCACGCGTTCGAGCGGCGAGTGAGGCATCAGCCCTGCGTTGTTGATCATGACGTCGATGCGCCCGAAGGTTTGCACGGCGGTATCGACCAGTTGCTTGACGTCGTCGAAGCGGGTTACGTCGGTTGCCACCGCGACGGCTTTTGCGCCGCCACGGCTCAGTTCATCGGCGAGCGACTGAATGCGCTCCACGCGCCGTGCGCCGAGCACGACATGTGCGCCCTGCGCGCTTAGATGCCGGGCGGTCGCTTCGCCCAGTCCGCTGCTCGCGCCGGTAATCACCACAACTTTTCCTTCGATGTTATTGCTCATGGTGTCATTCCCTCAATTGGTGCGGTCTTGTTCAAGGCCGCGTGATTTTCCTGGCCGGTCGCCTTTGCTTCGCCAGAGGAGGCCGCGGCAACCGGTACGAGAAGCATTGCGCACAGCAGACTGCCGATGCTCATCAGCGCGATGACGCAGCCCATTGGCCACGGGGTGCCATCGGCGAAGAGCCCGACGAGCGCCGAGCCCGTGATGCCGGTGCCGTACTGGATCGCGCCGATCAGCGCCGACATTGCACCCGCGCGCTCAGGGAAGCTGCCGAGTGCACCGGCAATCGAATTCGCGACGATGAACCCCGTGGCGGAGATGAACAGGAAGAGCGGAATGACGAGTCCGCTCAGCCCGCCCAGGCCGGTCCATCCATCGAGTGCAAGGAGGATGCCTGCTATCGCCGCGCCCACGGTGCCCGCCCGCATCAGGCGATCGCTGCCGAGCTTCATCACGAGCCTTGAATTGATCTGGTTCGTCAGCATGATGCCTACGATGCCCGCGCCGAACAGCAGGCCGTAGAACTGTGGCGAGACATGGTAGTAGGTGATGTAGGCGGACGGCGTGCCGGCGATATACGCATAGATGCCGCCATAGAAAAACCCGCCCGCGCCCGCGTAGCCGAGCACGCGTCGATGCCCGAGCAGTTCGGCATAGCCCGCCGCCGCGCGGTGCAGCGGTTGACGGTTGCGCCGCTCAGGCGGCAAGGTCTCAGGAAGGACATGGAGCGCGGCGAGTGTGGCGAGTCCCACGCCCACCAGCGTCCAGAAAATGGCGCGCCACGATGCGACGTGAAGGATCAGCCCGCCCGCGCTTGGTCCAACGAGTGGCGCAATCGCCATCACCGTCATCAGGGTCGACATCATTTGCGCGGCCCGGTGTCCGGCGTAGAGATCGCGCACCATCGCGCGGGCGAGCACCACGCTCGCGCACGCACCCACGGCTTGCAGCGCGCGCCAGCCAACCAGCATCGGCGCATTCGTCGATATCGCGCAGCCGGCGGAACCGGCAATGAACAGCACAAGCCCGATGGCAATGGGCAAGCGGCGTCCGTAACGATCGCTGAGAGGGCCCCACAGAAGCTGGCCCAGGCTGAAACCGACGAGATAGCCTGAAATCGTCAGTTCAACAGTCCCGGCATTGGCGCGCAGGGCGATAGCCATCGCGGGAAGTGCGGGCAGGTAGAGGTCCGTCGAGATCGAAGCGAAGGCCATCAATACGCTGAGGATCGCGAGGATCCGCAGGCGATGCTCAGCCGCGTCTTGCTGCACGGCAGGGCTGGCGCCGAGTGGTGCCGCGCGTTCTGTCACCACCGCGGCGGACGCGGGTCTACGAGCAAAGGGTTGATCATCAGATGACATGTGTAGAGGTCTTGTTCCTAAGGCGCGACGAAGCGTAGCTTCGTGCGCCCGGCGGATTGCAGCGAAGGTTGAATCAGCGATCGACGCGCTTTTGCAGATGCGCCGGGTAACGATCGCCCACCACGGTGATCTGCTGCAGCGCCGCTTCAATCGCGGCCAAATCACCGGCCGACAGTTCGACAGCGGCCGCGCCGACGTTCTCTTCCAGCCGGTGCAGTTTGGTCGTACCCGGGATAGGCGCTATCCACGGCTTTTGCGCGAGAAGCCACGCAATCGCGATCTGCGCCCGCGTCGCGCCACGGCCGTCGGCAATCCGGCCGAGCACATCGACCAGGCCGGCGTTGGCCTTGCGGTTTTCCTCGGAGAAACGCGGCACGACATTGCGGAAGTCCGTCTTGTCGAACGTAGTGTTCTGGTCGATGGCGCCGGTCAGGAAGCCCTTGCCGAGCGGGCTGAATGGCACGAAGCCAATACCCAGTTCCTCGAGTGTCGGCAGCACGGTGGTTTCCGGCTCACGCCACCACAGCGAATACTCGCTCTGCAACGCCGCCACCGGCTGCACGGCATGGGCGCGACGGATCGACTGTGCGCTCGCTTCTGACATGCCGAAGTGTTTGACCTTGCCTTCCTGGATCAGGTCCTTGACCGTGCCTGCTACGTCTTCAACCGGCACGCCCGGATCGACACGATGCTGATAGAACAGGTCGATACGATCGGTCTTCAAACGCCTGAGCGAGGCCTCGGCGACGGCACGGATGCGTTCAGGGCGGCTGTCGAGGGGGTTCTTCGAGTCGCCGTCCTGGAAGCCGAACTTGGTAGCGATCACGACCTGGTCGCGAAATGGCGCCAGTGCCTCGCCGACCAGTTCCTCGTTGATGAACGGACCGTAGCATTCGGCGGTGTCGAAGAATGTGACGCCGTGCTCGAAGGCCGTCCGGATCAGTTTGATGCCATCCGACTTTTCAGTGGCCGGCCCATAGCCGAAGCTCAGGCCCATGCATCCAAGACCGATTGCCGACACTTCAAGACCGCTGTTTCCCAGTTTGCGTTTTTGCATGGTGTTTCTCCTTTCAGAATGCCGCGAGCCGCCGTTCGATAGACACGACGCGATAGGCACGAAGCTTAGGCTGTTGTATGAGGCTCAACAATCCGGCTAGACTTGCACGGGCTGTTGAGGAAAATTCATCTATGTCACGTGCTGGTCTATCCGAACTCACCGCTTTCGTCGCAATTGCAGAGCAGCGAAGCTTCCGGGCGGCGGCGCGCACGCTGGGCGTGTCGCCATCGGCGCTCAGCCATTCGATGCGCGGTCTCGAGGGGCGGCTGGGTGTTCGCCTGTTTAATCGCACCACGCGATCCGTTGCCTTGACCGAGGCCGGCGAGCAGCTCCTGCAGCGAGTTGGACCTGCCATGGCCGAGCTCGAGAGTGCGGTGAACGAGGTGGCGTCTGCACGCGACCAGCCTTCGGGCTCGATCCGGATCAGCGCATCCGAGTCGGCGGCGAAACCCATCGTCCGCCATGTTCTTCCAGGCTTTCTCGCTTCATATCTTGGCATCCACGTGGAGTTCGTCGTGGATACGCGGCTCGTTGATATCGTGGCCGATGGTTTCGATGCCGGCATCCGCGTCCTTCAGGATGTACCGCGCGACATGATCGCCATCCGGTTCGGCCCCGACATGCGCTTTGCCGCGGTTGCATCGCCGGACTATCTATCGCGCCACGAGCCGCCCAAAACGCCGGACGATCTGGCGCAGCATCGTTGCATCCGCTTCCGGTTCGAAAGCGGCGCGCTCTACCGCTGGGACCTTGAACATCGCGGCAAGTCCGCCAGCATCGACGTCGATGGTCCAATGACGCTTGGCAATATCAATCTGATGGTTGAGGCGGCGCTTGCCGGGATCGGCATTGCGTGGGTGCCGGACTACCAGGTGGCCGACCATCTGGCATCGGGCCGGCTGGTCCAGTTGCTTCCTGAGTGGAGTCCTGCCTTTCCTGGCCTGTGCCTTTACTACCCTGCAAACCGCCATCCGCCCGCAGCACTCAGGTTGTTCGCGCAAGCCGTGCGCGACTGGGTGAAGAGCCAGGAACCGTAGCAGATTCGATCCGGGTCACGCCTCATGCCGCTTCGATTTGCTTACGGCACTAAATTTACTGGCTCCGTGAGCACGTGACTAGACTGTAGAATCGGCAAACTGCTATGAGCGAGATTCATGAATGGCCCGCGAAAACCTCAACGACTTGCTGGCGTTCGTCGCCGTGGCGCGCGAGCAGAGCTTTACCAGGGCGGCGGCCAAGCTTGGCGTGTCGCAATCGGCGCTGAGCCACACCATCCGCGGGCTCGAGTCCAGGCTAGGGCTTCGCCTCCTCACGCGGACGACGCGCAGCGTCTCGCCCACGCCTGCGGGCGAGCGACTGCTTGCGACCGTGGGGCCGCGGTTTGACGAGATCGATGAGGAACTGGCGGCGTTGAGCGAGCTTCGGGATAAACCCGCCGGCACCATTCGCATCACGACGGACGAACATGCTGCGGCAACCATACTTCAGCCAAAGCTGGTTGAACTGCTGCTCGACTATCCGGATATCAAGGTGGAGATCATCGTTGACTTCGGGTTGACGGATATCGTCGCGCAGCGGTATGACGTTGGCGTTCGTCTCGGCGATCAGGTGGCGAAGGACATGATCGCTGTGCGCATTTCACCCGACATGCGCATGGCGGTCGTCGGCGCGCCTGCCTACTTTGCAAAACGAACGCGGCCGAAAACGCCTCATGACCTGACGGGACACAACTGCATCAATCTGCGGCTGCCAACCTATGGTGGTTTGTACGCCTGGGAGTTTAAAAAAGCAGGGCACGAAGTGAAGGTGCGCGTGGACGGTCAGTGGGTTTTCAACGGAACGAACCAGATGCTCAATGCTGCGGTTGCCGGCGGCGGCCTTGCGTATATTCCGGAAGATCTGTCGCAACCCTATGTTGCCGATGGTCGGCTCAAGCCGGTTCTCAAGGACTGGTGCCCGGTCTTTCCAGGCTATCACCTGTATTACCCGAGCCGCCGCCAGTCTTCGCGAGCCCTGGCTGTGTTAATCGAAGCGTTGCGGTACAGGTCGTCTTAGCATGACGATGTGAACGGCCGGTGGCGAATTTCAGCTAAAAGGACAGGACAATTGCCATGAACAAGATCGACCTCTCCAATGTCTATCGAGGCTACATTGCTTGCCTGAATAAGCAGGACTGGCCGCAGCTGGGACAGTTCGTTCATGACGACGTGTACTACAACGATCAGCGGATCGGCTTATCAGGTTATCGCGGCATGCTGGAGAGAGACTTCAGTGAAATCCCTGACCTTTATTTCAACATTCATCTACTGATTTCCGACCCGCCTTGCGTAGCCAGCCGCCTGGGCTTCATCTGTACACCAAAGGGAAAATTCCTTGGCCTGCCTGTCAACGGGAAGAAAGTTTCCTTTACAGAGAATGTGTTCTATCAGTTTCAGGAAGGAAAGATCGAACAGGTATGGTCAGTGATAGATAAGGCGGCTATTGAAGCTCAGCTTTAGTGCTACAAATATCGAATAGCCCGTAGCGAAGTTGTACACCGGTAAGCAACACGGTTCGCAATCAGAGCGTCCAGGAACAATGCGCATCCCACCACTAAAAGCGATCATCGCATTCGAGAGTGTCGCCCGGACAAAAAGCGTCAATCGGGCGGCTGATGAATTAGGGTTAACACCCTCGGCGGTTAGCCATCAGATCTCCAACCTCGAATCCGTGGTTGGAAGACCCTTGTTCACGAGACTGGGCCGCGGGCTGGTCATGACGCCAACCGGTCAGCAATATTTGGCGGAGGTCACCGGATCGCTCGCCGATCTGAGCCGCGCGACGGAGCGCGCATCGAGCCAGACGGGCGTCGAGATTCTTCGCATCCACTCAAGTCCAAGCTTCGGGCTGATGTGGCTCCTGCCACGGCTAGCGTCGTTCCAGGAAGCTAATGGCGACATTCAATTGAATTTGGCGTGCTCGTACGAAGATGTGTCGTTTACCTCGGGCTACTATGACCTCGATGTACGGCATGGCTACGCGCATTGGACCGATGGAGAGATTAAAACGCTTCGCAATGAATTCATCGCGCCTCTGGCATCGCCGGAATACCTGAGAAGATTTCCGGTGCACACCCCCGAAGACCTGCTCGAGCGGCGCCTGATTTTCTCGGAGACTCCACTCGTGCAGTGGAAGCAATGGTTCGGCAAGTTCGGCGTCGCCGGGTCCCGGCAGGCATTCGACTTCTCCTTCGATCGCTCATACATGTCCCTTGAGGCCGCCGCTTTGGGACACGGCATCGCGCTCGAAAGCACGATGCTTGCATCCGTCCATCTCGGCAAAGGGTCACTCGTGCCTGTTTTCGATCGCAGCTTTGCGGTGGAGGTCGATGCTCATCATATGGTTTACCCAACCCAGAACGCGGATTTACCGCGCGTGGCTAAATTCCTGGCCTGGGTCGAGCATGAGATCAGCCGTGGCGCAGCGGAGCGCTAGGGCGCGCCAGACTGGGGGCGTCACCCGGCGTTATGCCCAAGAGCTCAATTCCGACACCTGAAAATTTTTCAGCAATAGCTGAGCTTGACTGCATTGATCGAGATGGTTGAAGCGCTGACACTGCGTCTACCAACTAACACGATCAATGGAGACAAAGATGTTGCTCGACAGCAAAGTAGTAATCGTAACCGGTGCAGCCTCGCCGCGTGGCATCGGTAAAGCGACCGCAAAAGCGCTTACCGCACAGGGCGCGCGAGTGGTGATTCTGGACCTGCGCCAAGAGGACGCGGAGAGCGCCGCGCGTGACCTCGGCGAAGAACACCTTGGTCTCGCCTGCGACGTGACCGACAAGGACGCATGCGTTGCTGCAGCCAAGGCGGTCATCGAAAAATACGGCCGTGTCGATGGATTGATCAACAACGCGGGCATTACCCAGCCGTTGAAGACAATGGACATTCAAGCGGCCAATTTCGATGCGGTCATCAGCGTGAATCTGCGCGGTACGCTCTACATGTCGCAAGCGGTCATTCCGCAAATGAGAGAGCAAAAGAGCGGCAGCATTGTCTGCATGTCGTCGGTTTCCGCGCAACGCGGCGGCGGCATCTTCGGCGGTCCTCATTACAGCGCCGCCAAAGCAGGCGTACTCGGCCTCGCTCGCGCAATGGCACGTGAACTCGGCGCTGACAACATCCGCGTCAACTCGATCACGCCAGGGCTGATCCAGACGGATATAACGGGCGACAAGCTCACGCCCGAGATGCGTACCGACATCATCAAAGGCATTCCACTAGGCCGGCTCGGCGATGCAGCCGACGTCGCGAACGCGTGCCTCTTCCTAACGAGCGATCTGTCGGCGTACCTCACCGGCATCACGCTCGACGTCAACGGCGGCATGTTGATTCACTAGGATGGACATCCGCCGCGATCGCGGCAGATGAGTCAATGCACCCGGCGGAAAACCCCGGGGCGACAGGGCCGCAGGCAGCGCTCACGCGCTAACTCGGGCCGACAGGAGACAACCCATGAAAGCGAAGTCCACTGCGCCGTCAGTGACAGGCGAGGTCGCGTCGTTCGTCAACTCGGCGAGCTTTGAATCAAACACGTATGCGAAAGTAGGAAGGCGATTGATACCGTTCCTGATGCTGTGCTATCTGGGCGCTTATCTCGACCGCGTCAACGTGGGCTTCGCGAAACTGCAAATGCTCAATGACCTGCGATTCAGCGAAACCGTGTATGGCTTGGGCGCCGGCATTTTCTTTCTCGGCTATTTCCTCTTCGAGATACCGAGCAATCTCATGTTGCATAAAGTGGGCGCACGAAACTGGCTCGCTCGCATCATGCTGACGTGGGCGGTTATTTCCGCCTGCTTCGTCTTCGTCAAGTCGCCTACGACGTTCTATATTCTCCGCTTTCTACTGGGTGTGGCGGAGGCAGGGTTCGCGCCAGGCGTCATCCTGTATCTGACTTACTGGTTTCCCGCGGCGCGGCGCGCAAAGGCACTGTCCCTATTCTTCATGGCGATTCCGCTTGCCGGCATTGTAGGCGGCCCGTTGTCCGGCTACATCCTGCATGCATTCCAGGGTGTACATGGCCTGGCCGGCTGGAAGTGGCTGTTCATGCTCGAAGCACTGCCTTCGTTGCTCCTTGGCATCGCCATCCTGCTCTACCTCGATAACGGTATCGCAGCCGCCAAGTGGCTCACCGCAGAAGAGAAGGCGCTCCTTGCGCGTAACGTGGCGAACGACAACGCCCACAAAATCGCTCATGTATCCATCCGGTCTTTCATCGGCGACCGTCGCCTGTGGTTGATGGCTGCCATCTACTTCTGCGTGGTGCTCGGCCAGTATGGCCTGACGTTCTGGCTGCCGACGATCATCCGCAAGTCGGGCGTCGCCGACCCGCTGTGGGTAGGTATCTTCACGGCCATCCCGTACCTCTGCGCGATCATCGCGTTGCCGCTGGTGGGCGCAAGCGCTGACCGTCATCGTGAACGGCGCTTGCATCTTGCGATCCCGATGCTCGTATCGGCGGCAGGCTTTGCCACGCTTCCGATGCTGGGTGGAGTGGGGGCGTCGCTGGTGTGTGTCAGTGTGGCCGCCGCCGGCATTCTCGCTTCATCGTCGCAGTTCTGGTCACTGCCGACCGCGCTCCTCGGCGGCATGTCCGCCGCGGCGGGTATCGCCGCGGTGAACTGT
Source organism: Caballeronia sordidicola (assembly GCF_000729995.1). Classification (GTDB taxonomy): domain Bacteria; phylum Pseudomonadota; class Gammaproteobacteria; order Burkholderiales; family Burkholderiaceae; genus Caballeronia; species Caballeronia sordidicola_A. The sequence continues at coordinate 171,763 of NZ_JNFG01000002.1, forward strand.
TTCGCCAATCTCGCGGGCTTCTTCTCGCCGGCCATTGTCGGTTGGTTGAACGACCTGACCGGCAAGTCGACGGCGGGGCTCATCTTTATCTCCGTCGCTATCGTCATCGGCGCCGGGCTTGTTTTCCTCGTGCCGGCCAAATCCGTCAATCGCTGACACCGTCCGCTGCAAAGACTCACTTTTTAAATCAAGGAGACACCATGAACAGTCCTTCATCAGATGCGGTGACGCTCGCCGAGCGCGCCTATCGGATTCGCAGAAACGCCTTGCTGATGGGCGAAGTGCAGGGGCAGGGCTACATCGGCCAGGCGCTCGACATAGCCGATGTACTCGCGGTTGCCTACTTCGGCGCGATGCGCTACCAGCCCGATAACCCCGAGTGGGAAGGCCGCGACCGCTTCCTCTTGTCCAACGGCCACTATGCGATCGCGCTTTACGCGGCGCTGTTCGAAGCCGGTTTCCTGCCACCGGAAGAACTCGAGACCTATGGCAGCGACGACAGCCGCTTGCCGATGTCCGGCATGGCGAGCTACACGCCCGGTATGGAGATGTCCGGCGGCTCGCTCGGCCACGGTCTCACGATTGCGGTCGGCCGCTGCCTCGGACTGAAGCGCAAGGGTTCGGACGCCTTCGTCTACACGCTCTTCTCCGATGGCGAACTCGATGAAGGCGCGATCTGGGAAGGTCTTATGTCGGCCGCTCACTGGAAGCTCGACAACCTGATCGCGATGGTCGACGTCAACAACCAGCAAGCCGATGGTCCTTCGTCGCAGATCATGGCGTTCGAGCCGCTGGTCCAGAAGCTTGAAGCATTTGGCTGGTTCACGCAACGCGTGGACGGCAACGACATTGATGCCGTGAAAGCGGCCTTCGATGCCGCGCGCAATTGTCCGTTGGCGCAGCCGCGAATCATTGTGTGCGATACCCGTATGGGCTGCGGTGTGCCGTTCCTCGAAGAACGGGAAAAGAACCATTTTATCCGCGTCGATGCCCACGAGTGGCAACTGGCGCTTGCGGCACTCGAAGCCGGGAGGCAAGCATGAGCAATACCACTACCACCACGAAGCCGCGTCTGAAGACCTCGGCAATGATCGCCTCTATTGCGAGCGAAGGACAAGTCACGCGCTCCGCGCCGTTCGGTCATGCGCTGGCCCAACTCGCTCGCGAAAAGAAGAACGTGATCGGCATGACTGCCGACCTTGGCAAGTACACCGACCTGCACATTTTCGGCAAGGAATTTCCTGAACGCTACTATCAGATGGGCATGGCCGAGCAACTGCTGATGGGCGCGGCCGCCGGTTTGGCGCATGAAGGCGCCCAGCCGTTCGTGACGACGTATGCGGTATTCGCAACCCGTCGCGCGTATGACTTCATGCACCAGGCCATCGCCGAGGACAACCTCGACGTGAAGATCATCTGCGCACTGCCGGGCTTAACGACCGGCTACGGCCCGAGCCATCAGGCGGCCGAGGATCTTGCGCTCATGCGTGCCATGCCGAACATGACGGTCATCGATCCGTGCGACGCGCTCGATACCGAGCAGATGGTGCCCGCGATCGCCGCGCATAACGGCCCGGTCTATGCGCGCCTGCTGCGCGGCAATGTCCCAGCCGTGCTCGACGAATACGACTACCAGTTCGAGCTTGGCCGAGCCAAGCTGCTGCGTGACGGCGCCGAGGTGCTGATCATCTCGTCGGGCATCATGACCATGCGTTCGCTGGAGGTCGCGAAGGCGCTGCAAGAGGATAACGTCGGAGTTGGCGTGCTGCATGTGCCGACCATCAAGCCGCTCGATACCGAGACGATCCTGCGTGAAGCGCGGCGCACGGACCGCATGGTCGTGGTCGCCGAGAATCATTCCGTGATCGGCGGTCTTGGCGAAGCGGTCGCGGCCACGTTGCTCACAGCTGGCGTCACGCCGATGTATCGTCAGATCGCATTGCCCGATGAGTTTCTCGCTGCGGGCGCGCTGCCGACCTTGCATGACCGCTATGGCATCTCGACCAACGTCATGGCCAATACCATCAAGGGCTGGCTTGGATGAGCCTGCGGGCTCCCTCAAACTTCAACCCCCCCTCGGCGCGCCGGGGGCGCCCTCAAGATGGTGTGACTCGCCTTTCGCTTGTCCACGAGGAGAGGGCCGTGGATCGCGTTTTCTGACGCTCGTTGAACAAGGCGGTTGAGTTGGTTGCCATTTCGGGCGAGCGAAATCTGTCGATAAAATGGCTTGCGTTAGGTATGCGAAGGATGGATTTGATTGCAATTGTCTGTATGTGCGACGTAGCCATTGAACACCGCAAAATTATGAAGGAGCACCCGCCAACGACTATCAGGGCGGTTGCAGCCACGCAAAGCCACGTTTGACAGATTCGCGCGCATTCTCAACGATTATGTTCCCGTGAGCGATCACTATCCGCTCAAACGGCCATTCCAATATGAGGTCTATGGAATCACGGGCCAATTTACGATCGTCGTAGAGGAAGCGAAGTGGCGGACTCCACGTGATATTTCCTTGCAGTCCGGACAGTTTGAGATATGCCCGGGTCAGCCAATGTGGCGATGAGTGGAAATTTTCGACGAGATCCGAGGTGATGAGCGTGCGGGTCGGTATGTGAAAAAACACCGTCTCCGTGAGCTTGCAGCCAAGGATGGTCAGGGGGATGAAGTCGCGCGCCCAATCCGGATGCGGGGTATCCGAAAGGTCGGCGGCGAATGGCAAATCCTTGCGCTTTCGTCGCAAGGCGCGCGGGCCATGCAGCATTGCCCGGGGATAGGCAACAACCGCTTCCCCAGCATAGACATGATGATACAGATTGGGGCACACGATGTGAATGACCGGGCCTATGGCGTCCAGTTCGTTGCGCAGCTCAGCAGTCATCGTCACCGGCGAATGCAGCCACAATCCTCCGCCCGCCAGGCGAACGACAGTCATCCGTGTGCCCAGGCGTAGCCCGAGAAAGGCATGACTTGTCGATGCGATCCAGATGTTTTCTGCAATCTTTTCTAGCTGCGGCATCGGGAGACTCTCCGTTCAGACTCATCGCGGGCTCCTGATCTGAAAAACTCGACAACGCGATCCTGACGAAGGTTAGCGCGTTGAGGGCGTCAGATGAAACGCGATCACGAAGCGGGATCCAGTGCTGTAACGGCAATTGACTTTCTTCAAGCTAGGACACAGAGGTATCGAAGTCAAGATAGCAGGCCTGAAGCATCTAGACATCAAAACCCACCCCTTATGGAAGGACATCGAGCAGGACGACCAGCGTGGCGCCGATCAAAAGTACTGCGCGCAATGTTTTCGGAGGCTTGAGGGGCGAGTGTCAATAAAGCACCGCTAAGACTGGGCAGTACATGAAACAACAATTTACGTGAAAGCTACTCCCTGGCGACAATCCGCTTTCGAGACTCGTTGTCCGTCTGTTCGATGAAGACCACGGATCATGGGAAAGCTCCTTGGAAACAACCGGCAATTTCCTATACTTTGCAACATGCACAAGATCGAAGCGATGTTCATCACGGTGCAGGGCTGGCGACGTGGACACGGCTTCCGGTAGTCCATTGATTTTCGTTAGCGGGAAAGCAGAACTTTCCACCTATGCCAGCGTGCGCGCCGCGTTCATGATGCATCGAATGTTTGCGCTCATCCTCGCATCGCCCAATGCATTTCCTGTCGCTATTGACGCACAAGACCGTGGACAGGACGACGTCGAAACCCCGGGGGTGTGCGGCCAACTGAAAACGGAGATCTGCAATGAATGCAACTGCAAGGAATAGCGCTCCACCTGATCAACCGCTTCTCGACACAACACCATACGGATACGGTCCGGGCGATTCAATCAGCGACGTCACCGAAAATGCTGCGATCACTCATCACACGCTGCAGCTCGACGGAAAGTCGATTGCCTATACGGCGCGAGCGGGTCATCTTGTGACAACCGATATCTATAGCTCACGGCCAGGAGCTAAATTGTTCTACGTGGCATTCACCGTCGATGGCTCGACTCCGTCCACGCGTCCTGTCACCTTTTTCTATAACGGCGGTCCAGGCTCGTCGTCGGTTTTCCTGCTTCTAGGGTCGTTCGGACCGAGGCGGATAAAGACGAGTATGCCGAGCTTCACGCCGCCGGCTCCCTATGCGCTCGAAGACAACCAGGACAGTTTGCTCGATCAGACCGACCTGGTGTTTATCGACCCCGTGGGGACGGGATATTCGACAGCGGTTGAACCAGGCATCAACAAGGATTTCTGGGGTGTTGACGAGGATGCAAGCTGCATCAAGCAGTTCATAAAACGTTACCTAACCGTTTTCAATCGATGGAACTCTCCTAAGTATCTGTTTGGGGAATCTTATGGAACACCGCGCACCTGTGTGCTCACCTGGATGTTGCACGAAGACGGGGTGGATTTGAACGGGATCGTTCTACAGTCGTCGATTCTCGATTATTCGCAGGCGGGCAACCCGATTGGAGTTCTCCCAACGTTTGCCGCTGACGCCTGGTTCCACCAGAAAGTATCGTTGTCCCCGGTGCCGACCGATCTGCCAGAGTTCATGGAGAAGGTGGCAGCGTTCGCAGGCGATCCGTATGCGAATGCATTAGCCGCCTTTCCCAACGTCGATGCGGGGGTTCTGCAGTATCTGAGTGACATTCTCGGCATCCCGCCCATGGTCCTCAAGTACTGGCAACTCAATCCCTCACTGGGAAATGGTTCGGTGTTCCTGACGAGTCTGCTGCTGGACGCCGGGCTCGCTGTAGGCGCATATGACGGCCGTGTTACCGGGGTAGACACGGGCATTGCCGAATTCGTCGCGCCGGATTCGGGCGGCAACGATCCCACGATGGCTGCCGTGGGCGGCGTCTATACAGCCATGTGGAATGTTTACCTCAACGAGGAATTGCAGTACACCTCAATATCGCCGTTCATGGACCTCAACGACCTGGCCTTCGACAATTGGGATTTCAGCCATATCGATCCAACGGGAGCCCAAAGAGGGGGCGGCGGAAGTCTCTACACGGCAGGAGACCTGGCTGCCGCGATGTCCGTCAATCCCTACCTGAGGGTGTTTTCGGCAAACGGGTACTACGACTCTGTGACGCCATTCTTCCAGACTTTGATCAATTTCCAGAACATGCCGCTGGGCAGCGCGCAGATTGAAAGCAACCTGACGGTCCACAATTATCCGTCGGGCCATATGGTCTATCTTGACAATGCATCGAGAACTGCGATGAGGGCAGACCTCTCGTCATTCTATGGGGAGGCACAAACGCATGTCGCCGCTATCAAGGCCGCGATTGAGCCCGAGCAGACGGCAATCACTGGGGTTGCGCGATATCGCAGGCGTTCGAGCCGCACGCCGTACTGAGCCCCAGACAGCAGCGACCTACCGCGAGGCACTCGCGCCCGGCAAGAGGGGGCGCTGCGGGCCATTATTGAATGGAAACTGATAGCGGCAACGCCGAGTGGGGCAATCATGAACATATCGAATCGCAAGCTGCCCTGGAGCCTGAGATGCGCCATGCCCGGCGCCAAAGTGTTGGGGCATGCCAACGTCCGTGCGTCATCGCCAGCCCGATGAACGAACTGATCAAGAGAGCCGTGGCGCCTACGAATGGCGCCACAACTCCATTTGTTGCAGTGGTGAGGACGATATGGAAACCCGACATTGCAGCGATGAAGGCAAAGACGAGAAGGACATGAAGGATGCCCGGCTCGGTCCATCTGGCTGAGCCGACTTCGTTAAGGGAGCGGGTGCCGAGGGAAAGCAGCAGTGCGCACGCCATCGTGGTGAAGACGCTGAGGATGGCCCACATCCGTGCGCTCCGCTCGACCCGGCCCGTCACCTTCCTGATGAGGTAAGTAGCGCCTAACAAGGACGTATCCGGATACAACGCCTACCGTCGAGAAATCGTTTCATCGCTTTTTTCCAGTTCACACTAATCGGCAATGGCATTGTGAAACGAACGGTCCTTGAATGCTTTCAATCGGATGCAAATCTCTCGATAACGCACGGTCCGCCGCTTCATGCAAAGAACAACGACGCATCGAACGACGCGCAACGAGTTGTCATCGAAGCTTCCTTTTCGATTCTTAGACACGCTCATCAAGCGGCGGGGTTTCGCTCCTGACATCATTACCATCATCGTCAAGGGGTAATTGCCTGGACAACACGGTGATTGGCGAACTTTCGCGTCGGAGAGCCGACTAGCGGACCTTGATGTTAATGCCAGGAAGCTTGTGGAGCGTCGCCTATTACATAAAACTGGAGTACCGGACACGTCAGGAGCGACGGTCGCGATATCCGCGCGAATGCGCGTCCGCATTGCGCCGCACTGCTTTCTGCGCTCCTCCCGCTTGGTGGTGCCGGGACGGTGCTTTGCGGCATGCTGATGGACCGCTTCAATCCGACTTGCATGGTCGCCGCAGCGTGCGCACTGGGCGCACTCAGCGTCTTCGCAATCGGAGGGTCGCAAAAATGGGGGGGGCCATAGATTTTGCACGCTCTCGTCTACGGTTGAGCCTGGCATTCGCTTGACGGTCAGCGCGGATCACCATTCATCGCAAGCTTTTTACGCGTATGCTGTTTTCCAGCGCCGATAGAGTCGGGACGTCCGGGCTTCCGCACTTCGGCCAGTTTGGATGCGGAAAAGAGAACTGTTGCCGCACCACTGTTTTTTTGATCACGCGGTGACCATCGGTACCGTATTGGCATGTCATGCCTAAATGGTGGATTGACACGGGAGATCGGAAATGGCTGAGCGTCGGGAAGTTGCTGGCATCAAGCGATATGACAGTCCTGCAGGTGGATGGGGGGCGTTGAACGCCACGGCGAGAGCGGTGAGGCAGCAAATGGACGCCACTGTCGCGCCACTGACTTTGCTGCGCACGAACCAACCCGATGGTTTTGACTGCCCCGGTTGCGCATGGCCGGACAAAGAGCACAGATCGACCTTCCAGTTTTGCGAGAACGGTGCGAAAGCCGTGACATGGGAAGCCACCAAAAAGCGCGTGACGCCCGAATTTTTTGCGGCGCACACGGTGACGTCGTTGCTCGACTGGTCCGATCACCAGCTGGAAGATGAGGGGCGCCTGACTCACCCGATGGCGTATGACCATGCCACGGATACCTATGTGCCGATCACCTGGGAGGCGGCGTTCTCACGTATCGGGCAGGTGCTGCGTTCGCTGCCGGATCCCAACATGGCTGAGTTCTACACATCGGGCCGGGCATCGAACGAAGCCGCGTTTCTCTATCAACTTTTTGCGCGCGAATTCGGTACGAACAACTTTCCCGACTGTTCGAACATGTGCCACGAGGCGACCAGCGTCGGCTTGCCTCAGTCAATCGGGATCGGGAAAGGAACGGTGTCACTCGACGATTTCGAGCACTGCGAATTGCTCATCGCGATGGGACACAATCCCGGCACGAACCATCCGCGAATGATGGGAACGCTGCACGAAATCGCTCGCCGCGGCGTGCCGATCATCGTGTTCAATCCGTTGCGGGAACGGGCGCTTGAGAGATTCGCCGATCCTCAGAGCGCGATGGAGATGGTGACGTTCGGCTCGACCGACATTGCGTCTTCGTATTATCAGGTCAAGGTGGGCGGCGATGCCGCCGCATTGAAGGGCATTCAGAAAGCCATCATCGCGCTCGACGACGCCGCCGGAGCAGACGGATCGGTCATCGATCACGAATTTATCAACCAGCATACGAACGGTTACGATGCAGTCGTCGTGGATATCAAGGCGACGGCCTGGGAAGACATCGAGACAATGAGCGGCCTGCCGCGCGATGCGCTGGAGGCGGTCGCGAAGGCATACATCAAGTCGAACGCGACCATTGTCACCTACGGCATGGGCATTACCCAGCACAACAAGGGAACGTCGAACGTCCACCAAATTGCCAATCTGCTCCTCTTGCGCGGCAACTTCGGGAAGCCGGGCGCGGGGATCTGCCCTCTGCGTGGTCATTCGAATGTTCAGGGTAATCGAACGGTCGGCATCACGGAGAAACCGTCCAAGGACATGCTCGAGCGCATCGAGCGCACTTACGGATTCGTGCCTCCGAAGACACATGGTCACGACGCAGTGCGTGCGATTCAGGCGATTGCCAGTGGGAAATCGAAAGTGCTGATGTGCCTGGGCGGCAATTTTTCGGTGGCGCTTCCGGATTCCGGCGCATCGTTTGCGGCTATGCGCAAACTCGATCTGGCGATACACATCAATACGAAACTGAACCGCAACCATCTTCTGGTCGGCAAGGAGTCGATCGTGCTGCCGTGCCTGGGTCGCACCGAACTGGACGAGCAATCCGGTGGCGTGCAGGCGGTGACGGTCGAGGATTCGATGTCGATGGTTCACGCGTCACGGGGCAAACTTCCGCCTGCGTCCGAGCATCTGCGCTCCGAGCCTGCGATTGTCGCCGGTATCGCGCAAGCGACGCTGACGAACAGCACGGTACCGTGGCCGAAGTTGATCGACGATTACGACCTGATTCGGGACGGGATCGAAGCCGTATTCCCTGATTTTGCCGCGTTCAACGAGCGTATTCGCCAGCCGGGTGGTTTCCGGCTCCCGCTGCCGCCAACGGAGCGCGTGTGGCCGACATTGTCCGGGAAGGCGGAATTCATACCGTTTGTCGGGCTGAACGAAGGGCCGGAGCAAATGTCCGCCGATATTCTCACGCTGACCACGCTGCGCAGCCACGATCAATACAACACGACGATCTACGGTCTGGACGACCGCTATCGTGGTGTGTTCGGGCGTCGGGACGTCATTTTCATGAACGAAGACGACATGGCCCTGCACAATCTGGAGCATGGCGATCTGGTCGACGTGGAAACGGCGCTGGCCTACGACCGTACATTCCGGCTTTCGGGGTTCACCGTGATCGCATACAAGATCGCCCGAGGTGCAATCGGTGCGTACTACCCCGAGGCGAACGTGTTGGTCCCGCTCGAATACATCGATGAAGAAAGCGGCACGCCTTCGTATAAGTCCGTGCCGGTCCGGATTTTCCGGTCACCCCACAGAGAGGTCGCGGGATAGGATGCGGCGGCTTGGGGGGAACATGTCGTAGACCGGCTAATCCTGCGGGCCTCGCTGGACATTCAGGTTGGTATCGAAGAACTTCAGCGCGGCATTGCCGATGTATCCGTGCAGGCTGGTCCTGTCTACGCCCGGCGCATCGATACACGCTTCCGGCCACGTGTCCCTTCCGTCCTGGTCGCATTCGTTGGCGAAGATTTCATGATCGACCAGGCCAGGCATCACATCCAGTTGCGCGTGGGGCGCGTACTTGGCCGCGAATTCGGCATTCTCTTTAGGTGGCGCCTGTGTGTCCCTCGCGCCAACAATGATATAGGTGGGCAGCTTCAGTTGAGCCACCCCTTCCTCGTCCATTCCGAAACCCGGCAAGTCACCCGGCGCCATGGCGAAAACGGCCTTCACGCGGCTGTCGGATACCTTGAGCGCTGGTTTGGCATCGAGCGGCAGCTCCTTGCGCAGTGATGCCGGCACCAACTCGTTGTTCTTCCAGGCGCGTTGGTAGGCGAGGTACTTGTCCGGGTTCACCATTGCGCCGCCAATCCAGAGTGCGGTGAAGCCTCCCTGTGAATGGCCAGCCACGCCAATCCGATTCGGATCGATATGCGGTCCCCAGGTTTTATCGTTCAGAAGGAACGTGATGTCCTTGCTGATGTCGACAGGGCGTTGCCAAAGCTTGCTCCTCGTGTACATGATCGTCGCGTCGTAAGTGTTCGCGCGATAGTGATAGAGCGTAGCCACGATATATCCGCGCGACGCCATGAACTCGGCAAACCAGGCGTAGTAGAGCCCGTTGCTGCCATGACCGTGCGAGAACATGATGAGCGGACGTTTTACAGAGTCCGAGACCACCTGCGCGTTCTTGTAGAGGTGCAGGTTGGTGAAGAAAACCATGCGTGCCGGCACGTCGGTTTTGTTCAGTACAGCTGGGTAAAAAAGAGTGAGCGCGAGATGCCGGTCACCCTGTGCCGCATCCACATATTCGAGCTGTTTCATCCCGACCGGATACAGAGTTTCGGGCTGTATGGTTTGCGCGAACGTCATCGCCGACCACGTGGCCACGCAGCAGGACAGTAGCGCCATTGCAGGACGCATCAGTCCACATTTCGCCAGCAGAGGAGGGATCATTTTTGCCTTCTCCCAACAAGCAGGTTGACTTGCGTTGTACTTGAACCCCGCTGGTTTGTCGGCGGGAGCCGGCTAGTCCAGCCCGGACCGTCAGTGTGCACCGAATTTGCGGCACTCGTAAGGCCTTAGCTGCAACGCAGGCCGCGCGAACCTCCAGTCAATTATTCCTCGTTGTCCACAATATTCCGGCGCTTGAAACGTCTCCACTTCAGAGACCTGCACAGATGTATCGCCTGAGTCTTTTGATCTTGCAGCGGCCCCATTTTTTCAGATATGACATTTCCAGTTTTTCACCCGAGGATTGACTGATGAACGATAACGGCGAGCCGGACTATGTCGATTTCATTCGCGATCGTTCAAACGGCTTTTTGTCCGTCAAGTTGCCCATCAAGGGTGGTACGGAACTCTCGGTCAAAATCTACTGACCTTCAATTGTTCGTGAAATCCTTCCAGTCAATTCGTTTTGCGCCGCTTTATCGCGGCCGAGGAGATGTCTACATTGCATCAACGCAAATCGATTGGTCCCAGAAACAGCCAGTCATTGTCCACGGTAACCAATCTCTTCAAGGAAACGATCATGAGCAAGCTCACAGGTAAGGTGGCCGTCGTCACAGGTGCGTCCAAGGGTATTGGAGCCGCAATCGCCAAGGCGCTCGCAGCAGAAGGCGCTTCGGTAGTCGTCAACTATGCAAGCAGCAAGGCGGGCGCCGATGCCGTTGTTGCAGCAATTACAGCGGCCGACGGCCGGGCAGTTGCCGTCGGCGGCGATGTGTCGAAGGCAGCGGACGCGAAAGGCATTGTCAATGCGGCTATCGAAACGTTCGGACGCCTCGACATCCTGGTCAACAACTCGGGGGTCTACGAATTCTCGACGATCGAAGAGATCACCGAAGAACACTTCCACAAACAGTTCAACATCAACGTACTAGGCGTGCTGCTGACCACGCAGGCCGCTGTGGGTCATCTGGGCGAGGGCGGCAGCATCATCAATGTCAGTTCGGTCGTCAGCAGTATTACGCCGCCGGCAAGTGCCGTCTACAGCGGCACGAAAGGCGCAGTCGATGCGATTACCGGCGTGCTGGCGCGCGAACTGGGCCCCAGGAAAATCCGCGTGAACTCGATTAATCCCGGCGTAGTGGTGACCGAGGGTACCCAGAGCGGGGGGATAATCGGGTCCGATCTTGACGCGTGGGCGTTAGCCCAGACTCCGCTCGGCCGGCTGGGTCAGCCAGATGACATCGCGTCGATCGCAGTGTTTCTTGCGTCGGACGACTCCCGCTGGATGACGGGCGAACACGTTGTCGCGAGCGGCGGCATGCGCTGATCTTTGGACGGATGATCGCGCCCGGCGCGGACCCGCTGTGGTCCCGTCGGGCATCGAACCAGCGCTAGCGACGGCCGCTGCGGCCCCAAACGTAGCGCACCCAACGTTGCCACCGGCTCTTCGGTGGAGCGAGGGTGCTGCGCGTTGCCTGCTCGTTGCGGTCGCGCTCGACGCTCTTCTGAACCTGTTCATGGATCTGGCGTAAGGTCAGGCCGCCGGGACCCTTCAGTTTGTCGGGATCGGGATTGTCTGTCATGAGAATGGCTCGTTCCGGATGAGTCGGTTTGATCTTGATACAGATGGACAGTTGCGGCAAGCGGCGTATCCGCCGGTGCGCGGTCTGGAACAAGACGTGGCGAATGCCGAGGCACGCATGAATCGGCGCCGCGGTTGCATGTAGTGCGTCTTTGAACCTGCAGCACTGGCACAATCGGGGAGACCTTCGATCCACCTGGAATCTCAATGCCTGACGCTGTCCCGCCGCCGTCGTCTTCGCCGCCTTCGCCTTCGCGGGCCATAGGCCCCCTGTTTGCGCTGTTTCCCTTCCTGCGCCCCTATGCCGGGCGGTGGGCGCTTGCGTTCCTGGCGCTGGTGACATCGGCGGGGGCCACGCTGGCGTTGCCGGTGGCGTTCAAGTACCTCATCGACCGTGGTTTTGCCAGCGGCGACCGGGCACACATCGATCGTTATTTCCTCGCACTCTTCGTTGTCTCGCTGATACTCGCCGGCGCCACAGCGCTGCGTTTCTACCTCGTATCCTGGCTGGGCGAGCGGGTCACGGCTGACCTGCGGCGTGCGGTCTACGACCACGTGCTGGAGATGAGCCCGCAGTTCTTCGAGACTACGCAGACCGGAGAGGTGCTGTCGCGGCTCACCGCCGACACCACATTGATCCAGACGGTGGTGGGCACCAGCCTGTCGTTGGGGTTGCGTAACTTCTTCCTGCTTACCGGCGGCGTAGCGATGCTGGCGGTGACCAGTCCGGTGCTATCGGCTTACATTATCGCTACGCTGGTTGTGGTGATCGCGCCGATTGTGATCTTTGGCCGGCGCGTGCGGCGCCTTTCGCGCGCGAGCCAGGACAAGGTAGCGAACGCGAGCGCGGTCGCGGGCGAGGTGCTCAATGCCATGCCGACCGTGCAGTCGTACACGCAGGAGCCCTTTGAGGCGCGGCGGTTCGGCGGCGCGGTAGAGCTGGCTTTTGAAACAGCGCTCACGCGCATCCGGGCGCGCGCGTGGTTGACCGCCGTGGTCATCGTGCTGGTGTTCACTGCCATCGTGTTCGTGCTTTGGCTTGGGGCACAGGCCGTGCTGGCCGGGAGAATGACTGCTGGCCAGTTGTCCCAGTTCATCCTCTACGCGGTGTTCACGGCTGGCGCTGTGGGAGCGGTCGCCGAGGTGTGGGGCGACCTGCAGCGGGCCGCCGGCGCCACCGAGCGGCTACTGCAATTGCTGTCGGCGCGCTCGCCGGTGGTAGAGGCCGAGCCGACCGTGCCGCTGCCCACGCGCGGGGAGGGCATCCGCTTTGATAACGTCAGCTTCTCGTATCCGTCCCGCCCGGGTGTCGCCGCGCTTTCCAACCTGTCACTCGATGTTCGCTCGGGTGAGCATGTCGCGTTGGTTGGACCGTCCGGGGCAGGCAAGACCACCCTGTTCCAACTGCTGCTGCGTTTTTACGATCCGCAGGTCGGAGTCATCCTGATCAACGGCGTGCCCACGCGGCAAGTGCCGCTTGTCGAGTTGCGCAGGGAAATCGGGGTAGTGCTACAGGAATCGGTGATCTTTTCCGGCAGCGTGCTCGACAACATCCGCTACGGCGCGCCCGAAGCCACGCTCGAGGAGGTGCAGCGTGCTGCCGACATGGCCGCTGCGGCCGGCTTCATCGAAGAGTTGCCGCAAGGTTACGACACGTTCCTGGGCGAGCGCGGTGTGCGACTGTCCGGCGGACAGCGGCAGCGCATTGCGATCGCCCGTGCGATCCTGAAGAATCCGCCCATCCTGCTGCTGGACGAGGCCACCAGCGCGCTCGATGCAGCAAGCGAACGGCTCGTGCAAAAGGCGCTGGACAATGCCGCGCAGAACCGCACTACGCTGGTCATCGCGCATCGTTTGGCTACGGTGCAGCAAGCGGACCGCATTGTCGTGATGGAACAAGGCCGCATTGTTGCGCAAGGCCGTCACGCCGAGCTCCTTCTGAGCTCGCCGCTCTATGCGCAGCTTGCTGCCCTGCAGTTCGGCGAGCAGCAGGGGCAGACGGGGCGGTCTGGCGCTGTGCGCGATCGTGTCGACTCTGCGTGATGAGGCGGATTTTCGCTCTACGGCCGTAAGCGCCTCCTCAGACTGAGCGTCGCCGCCCTTCGGATCGAACGGAACATCTCTGGTTCATGGCTTCGCGATCGCGTCCTGGTTCCGGAACGCCGCCTCTCCGGCGTCCGAGACCTCTACCCACTTCTTATCGGGCACCGCGTCTGCGACGTAGCTGTCGTGCCAGTTCCACCACTTGTAGGTTGAGCTTTGAGGGTATCCCTCGGGCGAGTCCTCCCAGGCCTCCTGACGGCCCAGCGGCGTGATGTCGAGATAGTTCCAGGTGCCCCCCATCTGCTCGTCGCCGCGGTTGTTGATGAAGTAGGTGCGGAAGACGCGGTCGCCATCGCGATAAAACACATTCGTGCCGTGCCACTCGTCCACGCCGAAGTCGACGTCGAAGCTGTCCGTGAGGGTGAACCACGGGATCTCCCAACCCATCCGTTCCATCAGCCGTGCGATGTCAGCCTGAGGCGCACGCGAGACGAAGACGAGGGTAGTGTCACGGGCGTTCAGGTGGGCGAGGTGAGCGACCTGATCCGCCACCATGGAGCAGCCCCGGCAGGCGTGCTCGGGCCAGCCGAACACGCCCGGCTCGAAGAAGGCGCGGTAGACGATCAACTGGCGCCGGCCATCGAAGAGGTCGGGCAAATTGGCCTTACCGGCAAGCCCGTCGAACGCGTATGCCTTCTCTACAGCCATCCACGGCATGCGCCGACGCTCGGCGGCTAGTGCGTCACGGGCGCGGGTGTTGGCCTTTTCCTTCACGAGCAGTTGCTCGCGGGCCTCCTCCCACGCCTGCGACGACACGATCGGTGGTGTGTGCATGGCAGGCTGTCCGCCTTTCCGTCCGTTCTCGGATGATGGTGTCATGGCTTTTGCAATCTCCTGGTTGGGACAAATTCTCGCGCCTCTTGGCTGTGAAGCGCGACTCCATTTGCTGCTCATCGCTCGTTGTTCGTTATTGGCTATGAGTGAGTTTGGCACCGGAAATCGAACCTTGGGAGTAACAAGTGCGGCGCTATTCCGATCGACATGCTGACTACAGCCGCGGCGCGTGGGCTCGAAGCGGGGGATTGTCGGCGCGTTGAACCGTGCGATCGTCTGAGACGCTATGGCGTGTAGACTGCTCCGGCCGCGACTACTGCCTGAACCATGGACACTCAACTGTTGATAATTTGCGCGCTCACGTTTGTTATCCACGTGATCGCGACGCTGGCATACGCGGTTCGGATCGCAGGCGTTCGCACTCGGCGAATTGCCGTATCGTTCGCGCTTTTCGGTATCATCGCGCTCGTTTCGCGCACGGCAAATTCCTTTCAAGGCCCGTTCCTCGCAAAGCGCGTTGAAGAAGACCTGGCTCACCACGTCCAGCAGGGCATGCTTGCCGATTTCCGGCTTTTCCTCCTCGCGGCAACCGTTGCCACGGTGATAGGGGCGCTCCTCATTCCCACGTTCCAGCGCTACTTCAGCCGCGCGGTGATTCACTTTCAGATACATCGATCCCTTCCTCGCCTCGCGTTGCACGTCTTCAGCCGAGGGGGGATTTCTTATATTCGCGGGGGCGCTCGTCTTCCGTCGCGGGCTAACGTCACCCAATTGGCGACGGGCGCCGGCGTGTCCTGGAAGGTCATTGCCTTGAATGTTTTCGCAATGGCACTCTGGACCGTGGGTGTCTTTGCTTCGTTGTACGCCGGTTATCTAAAACCCGAGTTACGTGTGACCTGCGCGAATCTATCCTCGGTGATCAACGGGTTCGCGACCATTGTCCTGACGGTCATCATCGATCCGCAAATATCGGTCATGACCGATGACGTTATTGAAGGTCGAGTCACGGAGAATCGGTTCCGCCGGGCGATTACGACGTTGATCGGGGCTCGTGTCGTCGGCACTATTCTGGCGCAGGCGATGCTGATTCCAGCGGCACTGTTGATCGTGCGTGTGGCGGAAGCTATCTAAGCGAGGTTGATCAGTCGGAGACTCGCCCGTTGCAACGGCAGGCAGAGGCCGGCCCGGTTCCGGTCAGTCGACCGGAGAAGGAGTCGGACATTCGAAGGTCCGCTGCTCGCAGCTAAGCGACGCTCAGTCCATGATTTTGTTCGTCGGGTCAATTGCCGCTACTGCCTGCGACTTCCACATACTCAGTTCGACTTAACTGATCGACTATTGTTGTTAGATGCATCGCTAGCTTCAGCCTTAAAGTTCCGAAGCCCGCGCCAGTGCAAGCGTGTCGATGTACTCCCGGATGTTCGTCACTTTGCCATTTCGAACGGTAATGGCGAAGACCCAATTGTCCTCGAACGTCCTATTCGTCGCTTTGACTCTGCCCGTGGCGAAGCCGACGACCAGAACCCGGTCGCCCTGCGCTACGAATTCGGGGGGCTCCGGGTATGACGTTTCCACCATTTCTGAAGCCTTCTGAAGCAAATCCGCCAATCCCGCGTGTCTGCGGTGCGTGCCGGCCAGCGCCCACTCGCCCGGAATGATCCACTCAATGTCTTCTGCAGAAATCGCCAGCAGTCCTTGCTTATCGTCACGGCCCATTGCTGCAAAAAAATCCTTCACAATCTGGACATTCTCTTGCGTGCTCATCGAAATCTCTCCATGTTCATCAGTCGAACTTGACCAGTTCCTTAAAGATCAGTTGACCCCAGCTATTCCCGCGCGCCTGCACAAGCAGTCCACCTTCCGAAAGCCCGCCAAGTTTGATCGGCGAGAAACCAAGATTTTCCGCAAGCGCACCAATCTCCGCTGCGGCGCCGTCATCGTCGCTCGCTAGAAACACGACTCTCCTGCCACCCTGTACGGCCGGATCCTGGTCAAGGACGGCAGCGCCCAAATGGTTGAAGCCCTTAACCAGTCTTGCACCGGTGAAGGCCTGCGCGACGACCTTGGAAGAAGGCTGTCCTCCCAGTTCTTCAGGGGACACGCCGTAGGCATTGGTCACATCGACGATGGTCTTCCCCTGCCAGGTGGACAGCGCCTTTGCGACATCCCGGTGCGACTCGAAACGTACAGCCAAAAAGACGATGTCCGCCTTGACCGCTTCCGCCAGTTTTTTGGGAATGATCCCGGGTCCGATCGCGGCCGCAGCGGATGCAAAGCTTTCCGGATCGCGAGTGGATGCAACGGATACTTCGATGCCGGTTCGGGCAAACGCCTTAGCAAGCGCCTGGCCGATCTTGCCGAAGCCAATAATTGCGTAGCTCATAGGTTCTCCTTTGGTGTGCCACGCCCTACGGCGCTCCGAATATCGAATGGAGCGGCCGGCCGGGCGTAGCGTGTCAGAGTTGCGCCAGGCCGCCGTCAACGGCGACTTCGCTGGCGGTCATGAAGCTGCTGTCCGACGACGCGAGAAAGGCGGCCACGGCCCCGATCTCCGCCGGATCGGCCATGCGCTGCAGCGGAGTCATCGCGGCGTAGACCTTCTGGCCCTCCTCGCCGAGCGCTTCCTTCGCGAGTTCGGTCGCCGTCGCGCCGGGCGACAGCACGTTCACCCGGATGCCGGTGCCCTTCAGGTCCTCCGCCCAGGTCCGTGCGAGGTTGCGCACTGCCGCCTTGCTCGCGCTGTAGGCGCTCATTCCCGGGGCGCCCGTGGTGCCGGCGCTCGATCCGGTCAGGATGATCGAACCGCCTTCGCCCATCAGAGGCAGCGCCTTCTGGACCGTGAAGATCGTACCCTTCACATTGGTGTCGAAGGTTTCGTCAATGTGCTCGGCGGTGATCTTGCCGAGCGCAGCCTGGCTTCCCGCGCCGGCATTGGCGAAGACGATATCGAGGGTTCCGCGCTCGGCCTTCACCGCTGCGTAGAGTCGGTCGAGATCGGCCTCATTCGAGACCGAGCCCTTCACCGCGCGGGCATTGGGCCCGAGCTCGGCCACAGCGGCGTCGATCGTTTCCTGCCGGCGGCCGAAGATGAAGACGAAGGCGCCTTCCTCGATAAAGCGCTTTGCTGCGGAGCGGCCGATGCCAGTAGCGCCACCGGTGATCACTGCGGTCTTTCCATTCAATCTGGTCATGTGCTGCATCCTTCTTTGGAGTAGTACGGAAGCAGGGAACTGCTTGCTTGAGACAAGTATGCAGTTCTGATAACCTAAGGACAAGTATGCACCTTTTGGTAACCATGAAAAATGACTGACTGCTCTCAAAATCAAAACTGCGGTGGCCGCTACTCCTACGGGCTCGCCGCCACGCTCAGCATCATCGCGGGCAAGTGGAAGCCGCTGATCCTGTACTTCCTGCTCGACGGCCCGAAGCGCTACGGCGAGCTCAAGCGCAACGTCCACGGCGTCAGCGCCAAAGTGCTGATCCAGCAATTGAAGGAACTGGAGGCCGATCACGTGCTGGCGCGGACCGACTACAAGGAGGTGCCACCCCGCGTGGACTACGCGCTGACCCCGCTCGGGCGCAGTCTGGCCGACAAGATTGTCCCGCTGTGCACCTGGGGAACCGAGAACATGGCAGAAATGGTGAGCATGCTCGCTGAGCGCGACCGTTTGCTTTAGCAGGATGCTGAAGAAATGCTGAGCCGGACGACACTGCGCATTCGTGGGAAGGCGGCTGTGGGTCTGCTAGTGAGCACGGGGTGTCGGTGATTTAGCCGTCATCGACGTTCAAGGCGATATCGAAGGTGCCGGCGCCGTTTTTGGCCAGGCCGATGAGCATCAGGCCGAGCGACTCGAGCGTCGAGGCCATGTGGAGGCCGCCGACATCGAACGGACGCAGCCCGAGACTCTCGAGGAAGGTTGAGACGCGCGCCTTGGCCTTAGGATCGTCAGCGGCGATGAACGCGTCGAGGCGTCCACTCCGAGCAAGTACAGGGCCGAAGAGGGTGTTGAACGCCTTCACGACATGCGCGCCGGCGGGGGCGGCCTTGGCGATCTCCTGCGCACCAGAACTGCCGTGGGGTGTGACGAGGCCCGTGAGGTCGGGGGAGACCGGGTTGGTGATGTCGATGATCACCTTGCCGTCGAGCGCATCCCCGAACTCGGTCACCACCGCCGCTGCACTGCGGCACGGCGAGGATGACGATGTCGCCCGCCGGCGCGACGCCGTACGTCCCTGTGGTCGCTCCGGCTGCGAGCTTGTCGGCCAGCGCCCGGGCCTTGGCGGGGTCGCGGCCCACCACCTCGACGGTGTATCCAGCCTTGGCGATGCGGCCGCCGATCGCCGTGGCCATGCCACCTGTGCCGATGATGCTGATAGTGCTCATGTGTAGTCTCCTGGTGAGTTGAGTGGTGCTCGTACTTTCTAAACGGGGCATCCCCCGGTAAATGTTCCGTGTGTGCCGAGCCGCGTGGGTCATCCCTCATGCCATCTCCGGGTGAACAGAGTCTTTGCACGGATGAATCACGGCGTCGCGACATTGCTGTCTGCCAAGCTCGTTGCGACTCGGCTTCCTGCCTCAGCTCAACTCAGAGGGCAGGGAAGTAGTGACCGTTGTCGAGGTCCTTCAGCAGGCCGTGCTGAGCAGGCTCCCAGCCGAGGGTCTGGCGGGTGATGAGGTTGGACGCCGGTAGGTCCAGCGTGACCATATTCGTGAGGAACCCAAAGTATCCGGGCAGCATCAGTACGTCCACGGGAATGCTCACGGCCGGTAGGCCCAGACGGCTGCCAATGGCCTCGGCGATCTCGCGGAACCGGATGCCCTCGCCCTCGATCCCGTGCCAGCTTTTGCCAGCCGGACCCTTCTCCAGCGCCAGGCGGAACAAGGAGGCGAGGTCGCGGCTGTGCACGGCCGGCCACAGGTTCGCGCCGTCTCCGGGGTAGCCGATGACGCCTTTCTCCTTCGCGAGTCCGATCAGCAGCGGGAGGAAGCCGGCATCGGTCGTGCTGTGCGCGATGGGAGGAATCCGCACGACCGAAGACCGCACGCCCCGCTGCGCGAGGCCGACTACGGTGAGCTCCACGACGTTGCGAACCCGCAGGGTCCCCTTGTACGCATCGCCGCCGGGTAGGGCCGGGTCCTCCTCGGTGGCTGGCCGGCCCAGGTTTTCCCACCCGGGCGAGCCAATGCTCCCCGACACGACCAGCGGCTTTCCGGTTCCGGCCAGTGCCTCGCCGTACGCGAGCATGATCTGGAGCTCCGCAGCGGCCACGGCGTCAAGCCCGCCGGAGGGAAGCAGGTCTTGCCTATGCGCGACGTGGATGACGCCGTCGGACTCTGTCGCCGCTGCCTTGAGCCCATCGAGGTCGGAGATATCCCCGCGACGCACCTTGGCGCCGAGCGCGGACACCGCCGCCGCGGACTTGTCCGACCTAGCCAGGCCGGTTACCTCGTGGCCGGCGGCGATGAGCTCGCGGATGATGTACGAACCGATATGGCCGGTCCCGCCAGTGACGAAAACATGCATGTTAGTCATCCTTATGAGTGATGTGATGCGAGAAGCGGTGGTACCGGTGCACTCAGCCGAGAAGGCTGACGCCGATTGAGAAGTTGGTGTGCTTGACGGAGTGGATGAGGAGGCCCAGCGACAGCAGGGCGACGTTCTCCAGCGTCCGCGCCATGGGCAGCGGCCCGGTATCCATCGGGCGCAGTCCGAGGCTCTCGATGAACGCCGAAACGCGTGCCTTCGCCTGCGCGTCGTCCCCGGCGATGAACACGTCCAACGGGTGGCCCTCGGCGGGACCAGCAGCCAGGACGTGGGAGAACTGGGTGTTGAACGCCTTGACGACATCCGTATTGGCAGGGGCGGCCCTGGCGATCTCCTGCGCGCCGAAACTGTCGACAGGGGTCACGAAGCCCGTGAAGTCGGAGTTGATGGGATTGGTGATGTCGACAAGAAGCTTGCCTGCCAGCGCTTCGCCGTACTGCTTCACCACGTCGAGAACTGCGGCGTAGGGAACCGCCAGGATGACAATGTCCCCGGCCGGGGCGGCGCCGAACGTTCCTGTCGTCGCGCCGGCTCCGACCTGCCCGGCCAGCGCCCGCGCCTTGGCGGCGTCGCGATTGATCACCTCGACGGTGTGTCCGGCCTTGGCGGCAAGGCCGCCGATCGCTGCGGCCATGCCACCTGCGCCGATGATGCTGATAGTGCTCATGTGCAGTCTCCTGGTGAGTTGGGTGGTGCTCGTAATCACTAGCAACCATCCTATTCACATTACTTGCAAAAAACAAGTAAACAATGGATTTTACTTGCACCGTGCAAGTGATGTTATGATCTAGCGATGAAGACGACATCTAAAGAAGACCTTCGGTCCCATTGCGCAGTGAACTACGGCGTAGAGATCTTCGGCGACCGGTGGTCGCTTTTGATCATTCGAGACATCGTTTTTGTTGGCAAGAAGACGTATGGCGAGTTCCTGAAGTCGGAAGAGGGAATCGCGACCAATGTCCTTGCTTCCCGCCTCGCGTTTCTTGAGGCGCAAGGCATTCTCTCGAGGGCGCCCAGCCCCGACGATGGGCGCCGCGACTTCTACACGCTGACCGAGAAGGGCCTGGACCTAATTCCCATCGTGCTTAGCATCGTCCTTTGGAGCGCGAAGCACGATTCGAAGTCGTACGTGCGGCGCAGCAAAGCGTTCGCCGCTCGATTAAGTCAAAACCCGATGCAGGTGAGCGAAGAGGTGAAGGCGCTCGTCCGTAATGGCGGATGTATGTTTCCTGAGAGCAAGGAATGAGCAAGACGGCAAGCGCGCCCTGTCACGTCGCACGAACGCTCTGCACACCACCGGCTACAACCTGCAGCGAATAGCGGGGCCGATGTCCGAAACGGTTCTGGAACCCACCATTAATGCTTCACCAACCCTAGCGGTTGCTCAGGGACGACTTCTGCCCGACACCCACGTCGATGAACGGCGGCCGACTCCGCTCAATCAGGGGCAGACCGGGTTCGGCCACCGGACGTCACTCACTGTCTGTTCCTGGTCCCGCAGCCGGAACGCCCGGTGCGCCAGTACCCGCCTCGCTTTGTGGCCGGTGGGCGCCGCAAAGCGCAAGCAGCTCTTAACTCGTGCGGCCAGAAAAGAGACATCCCTGTACGTCCGGTCGGCTATCATGCCTATCCTCTTCGAAGTAGCTCCTTATGATTTCCGTCCGTAATGTCACCCTGCGCCGCGGCGTCAATGTCGTACTCGACAGCGCGTCCGTCACCTTCACCCCCGGCGAAAAGATTGGCCTTGTCGGCCGCAATGGCGCCGGCAAGTCGTCTTTCTTCGGCCTTCTCAACGGCACGCTGCACGAGGATAGCGGCGAGTTCTCGATTCCCGCTGCATGGAAGATGGGCCAGGTCGCGCAGGACATGCCGGAGACCGAGCAGAGTGCGACCGACTTCGTCGTCGAGGGTGATACCGCACTGCTGGCCGCGCAGGCCGAAGTAGCCGCCGCTGAGGCCAGTGACGATGGCATGCGCATGGCGCACGCCTACATGGAACTGCACGACGCCGGTGCGCACGATGCCCCCGCACGCGCCCAGGCGCTGATCCTGGGCCTGGGCTTCAGTGATGCGCAGCTTAGCCAGCCGGTCAACAGTTTCTCCGGCGGCTGGCGCATGCGGCTGCAACTGGCGCGCGCGCTCATGTGCCCGTCCGATTTGCTGTTGCTCG
This sequence comes from Caballeronia sordidicola, assembly GCF_000729995.1. Taxonomy (GTDB): domain Bacteria; phylum Pseudomonadota; class Gammaproteobacteria; order Burkholderiales; family Burkholderiaceae; genus Caballeronia; species Caballeronia sordidicola_A. The sequence goes on from NZ_JNFG01000002.1 coordinate 194,108, forward strand.
ACGAACCGACCAATCACCTCGACCTCGACGCGCTGGTCTGGCTGGAAGCGTGGCTCAAGCGCTATCAAGGAACCTTGGTCATGATCAGCCACGATCGCGAATTCCTCGACGCGGTGACGCAGGTGACGGTGCACGTCGACAACGCCAAGCTTGTGCGTTACGGCGGCAACTACAGCAAGTTCGAAGACATGCGCGCTGAGCAACTGCTGTTGCAGCAAGCGTCGATGGCCAAGCAGGTGGAGAAGATCGCCCACCTGCAGAAATTCATCGACCGTTTCAAGGCCACGGCCTCGAAGGCGAAGCAGGCGCAAAGCCGCGTCAAGGCGCTCGAACGCATGGAGAAAATCGCACCCGTGCTTGCCGACGCTGAGTTCACCTTCGAGTTCAAGGAGCCGCTCAACGTCCCGAACCCGCTGTTGTCGATGCTGGACGCGAGCTTCGGCTACCCGGCGCCGACCGACGCACTGCCGGGCACGCCGCCCACGGTCATCGTGCGGGGTATCAGCCGATCCGTGATGGCCGGGCAGCGCATCGGCATTCTGGGTGCCAACGGGCAAGGCAAGTCCACGCTGGTGAAGACGGTGGCGCACGAATTGGCGCCGATTGCCGGCGAAATCAGCGAAGGCAAAGGCCTGAACATTGGCTACTTCGCACAGCAGGAACTCGACGTGCTGCGTCCGCTCGACACGCCGATGGAACACATGATCCGCCTGGCCAAAGACACGCCGGCGAACATGCGTGCCCCCGGCCAGAGTGGCACCGAACAATCGCTTCGCACCTTCCTCGGCACCTTCAACTTCAGTGGTGACATGGTCCATCAGAAGGTCGGCACGATGAGCGGCGGCGAAAAGGCGCGGCTCGTGTTGTGCATGATCGTGTGGCAGCGTCCCAACCTGCTGCTGCTCGACGAGCCTACCAACCACCTCGATCTGGCCACACGTGAAGCGCTAGGCATGGCACTCAACGAATTCGAAGGCACAGTGCTGCTGGTCAGTCACGACCGGTCCCTGCTGCGCGCGGTATGTGACGAGTTCTGGCTCGTCACCAAGGGTGGCGTTGAGCCCTTCGACGGCGATTTGGACGATTACCAGCAGTTCCTGCGCGACGAAGCCCGTCGCATGCGCGAGCAGGCTGCCGGCGAGCAGAAGGTCATCGCCTGAGTCAATTCCCTGGCAGTGCAACCAGCATCAGCGAAAGCGGAACGGATCATCTATATAGGGTCGACTTCTGCTCGACGCGGACAGATCAATGGCGGCCAAATCCGCAAGCTCAACGTCGGACTGGGTCCGGCCATGAAGGGACGTTCGACCATATGGCCTACATCGCCGACAATAGGTGCTTGTCAGCACATCGAATCCACCTTTGCCAACGGGCTCTGAAAAAAGAGTAAGATGGAAGCCACTCATTCGATAAGAAAAGCTAGGCCGGAAGACTCAGCGCGTATCGCGGTGCTTGGCGCACATGTGTGGGTGCATACCTATGCAGCGGCGGGCGTGTCCGAGGTCATCGCGCAATATGTCCTGGCGACATTTACGCCTGAAAAAATCCTGACTCTCGTGAACGATCCGGGCGCCGTTCTGTTGGTTGCCGAGGCGGAAGGAAATCTTGCCGGCTATATTGTCATGCGCTTTGGTTCGTACCATGCGGACGTTCCCATCGAGATCGAAACACTCTACATTCAAGACTCTTTTTCTGGTCGTGGGATTGGATCGGCATTGCTGGCTTATGCCACAGGGATTGCAGAGGCAAGAACTGGAAATCGTGCAATCTGGCTTATCGTTAACTCGCGAAACGAAAAGGCGATCTCCTTCTATCATTCCCGTGGGTTAACGCAGGAAGGGGTCGCGTACTTTGAACTTGGCGGTATCAAACACGAGAACAAGGTGATGGTCGCAAGGAATTGACGCACGCTCGCAGTCGTTAAACGCTGTTGGACATCGCCAAATACATGTCGCCAACGCGACCTATGTATTTCCCCGAGTGGCCGCTTTCGAGAAGCTTGAAGGTCAGTTGTGGATCGAATCGTCACGTTCGCCGCAAAAGATCGCTTGCACTACCAAAAAAAAACCGCGCTGATTGCTCAACGCGGTTTTTTCATAAGTCTCGCGAGAAGCGTGTACTTCGTAGTTATTGCGCTTGAATCTTTCTCGGCTTCGCAGGCGTCTCCACTTTGCTGTACTGGAATTCAGGTGTGTCTTTGAGCGCCTCCTTCGTTGCACCTGCCAGATAGAAGTTCCCGTTGCGGATGTCGAGCGAGGCAATGGGTACTGCGACGTCGTGCGTGGCGACGCCAAGGAAGCCGCCGGTGGAGATCACGGCCGCCGACACTGTCGTATCCGGTGAAATTACCAGATCGAGGATCGAACCGATTTTCTCGTTCTTGTCGTTGTAGACCGCTTTCCCAAGGATGCTCTTTTTAGCGCTCCAGCCCTGCAGCAATGCTTGCGACTGTTGGACCGTCACGGACAGCGGCTGGGTGCCGGCCACTTGTGCTTGCGCGCCCATACTTGCCGCGCCAAGCAGGGTTGCAATCGTCACGCTTTGCCAAATTTTCATATCGATTTCTCATTTCACTAGGGTGCCTGGAATGCGCAAGTTTCGGGCCTGCTCGCCAGGTTGCGTCCTTCCGTTCCGACAAAGCACCAGAGTTGCTGAGACATAGGTCGCTGACAGCGGTCAAGAGGTCCGTAGCCGAGGATGCCTATAACACGATGTTTTCGCTCGCGGCGAGGCATATCATTGCGTTCTTCAATGCCAGCTCTGACAAAGGCGAGGTATGGCGTCCGAACGGAAAGAGTGGACTGGAGCTTGAAAGCAGGCGATGACCGGTGCTTCCTCCGGCGCGCACCTTTAACCACGATCGCGACCACACCATCCAATGCAAGCACAACTCAGAATTGCCAGACCCGTCAGCGATCTCCGCCGGTCAGAGAGCATGTATTGCGTAGCGCTAAACCTGATCGTGCTGGCACGATTTCAAGATCACCAGGGCTTCGATGGGGTGATGCTAGGGCGTGCTGGAATGGACTATCACTTCGAGTTCACCCAATGTCGCGAACACCCGCTATCGCCAACTCCGACGCCCGACGATTTGCTGGTGTTTTACGTTCCGGATCGAGAAACCTGGCAGTCGACGTGTGAGCGCCTGATCGAGAACGGATTCGTTTGCGTGACGTCATTCAATCCCTATTGGGACATATCGGGTCGAACCTTCCAGGATCTCGATGGATACCGGATCGTTTTGCAAAATGCCCCCTGGTCCTCCTGACGAGGCGTAGTGTATTCGGGGCGCTTGATGCTTTGCTACACGCCGCTTGACTCAGGATTCAACCTCGAAAACAGGGAGAACATCTTGGCCGCGAAAATTCTCATGGTTCTCAGTGCGAGCATTATGTTTACGCTCGGAGTCGTCCACCTCGTCTATACGTTCTGGGGGCCAAAGCTCACGCCCCGTGACCCCGCGCTGCAAATCAGCATGAGCCAGATTTCGCCTGTCATTACGAAAGAAACAACAATGTGGCGGGCCTGGGTGGGCTTCAATGTCAGCCACAGCATGGGGGCTATGTTGTTCGGTCTGGTTTTCGGCTTTCTCGCATTGGCTCACGGCCAACTGCTCTTTCGGTCACCGTTCCTGCTCGTTGTGGGGCTATTAATGCTTGGTGGTTTTGTTGTGCTCGGCAAGGTTTATTGGTTCAATGTGCCTTTCACGGGCGTCAGCATTTCCTTGGCCTGCTATGTCGCCAGCATTGCGCTATCGCGGGCCTGACAATAAGCGCCCGTTCGTTCGGGTGCGATGAGAGAGAAAGGTTAGGACAACCACACGAAGTTTGCGGAACAAACAGTAGCGCACCACCGCCAGCGCGATCGACGCTGGCAATGTCAGTCCCCACGCCATCACAAGATTGCATTCGGTATTCCACCGCAGTCCCGAACCATTAGCGGCCTTGGTGCCCGTGACACCCGACGGCAGCACATGCTTCGTCGATGCCGCCAAGCCAGACATGTCGGCCACGCCGACGGTCAGCGTCGCGTATTCGGGTCGTCCCTAATGCCTCCGACCATGCAATCACGCTCCCCTGTAAGGGGGATGTTGCGCAGCGCTTCGCGCGGACACCATGACTTACATAGAGGACATCGAAAAGCAGCGTGACCAGCCTGCAGCGGTGATCGGCTGTCGCGCAATGGTCGGTCGAGCATGCCATTAATAATTAAGTATTCCTATAAACAATACACCTGACAACCTCCAAGGATGAGACATGACAACCGCATCGAACCACGTTGCAACGCACAAACTCGGCCCTCTAGGCGCCGAGCCTGAGTTGTCGGAGATGGGCCAGATGGTCCAGCAGACGGTCCATCGCTTTGCCGAGGAGGTCATGCGCCCCGTCGGCGTCAAACTTGATCGCATGACGCCGGAGGAGGCCATCGCGCCGGGGTCGCCTTACTGGGAGGCCCGCCAAAAATATGTCGAACTGGGGTTTGGCGTCGACGGGCTGCTTGAGCTCGAACCCGCCGAACGGGCCCAGACCATGTGCATCCTGTTCGAGGAGCTCGGCTGGGGCGACTCCGGACTCGCCATTTCGTACGGTGCCGGGTTGCTCCCGGCGCTGATGAGCACGGTGTTGGGCAACCCGTTTTGCCGGGCGCTTGCGCCAGATTCGAAGCTTGGCTGCTGGGCCATCACGGAACCCGATCACGGCTCCGACATGCTGGACGCGAACGGCATGATCCTGCACCCGCAGGGAACCTACGGGCGGCCCAACTGCATTGCCACGCTGCGCGGTGACGAGGTGATCATCAATGGGCAGAAGTCGGCATGGGTGTCGAACGGCATCGTAGCGGATGTCTGCCTTCTCTACTGCGCGGCTGATAGTGGCGCTGGTGTGGAGACGAAGCGCGGGGCCGTGATCATCGTACCGATGGACGCGGAAGGCGTATCGCGTGGCAAGCCACTCGACAAGATCGGCCAGCGCGCCCTCAACCAGGGGGAGATCTTCTTTGAAAACGTCAAGCTCTCCAGGGATCACATCCTCGCCGGCCCGGATCAATACGCTGACGCCGTCTATGCAGTTCACACGTTTGCCAACGCGATCATGGGCGCCGTGTTCACCGGCGCCGCACGCGCTGCCTTCGAACACGCTCTGGCCTACGCGCATGAACGTAAGCAGGGCGGCTTGCCGATCATCCGCCATCAGTCGGTGGCGTCTCGGCTCTTCCACATGTTCAGGAAGGTGGAAGCGGCCCGTGCTCTCGCGCGCCGTGTCGTGCACTACAACTTCTCGTCGCCGAATCCGTCGCTGCATGCAGCAATGACGTCCAAGATCACCGCGACCCAAACCGCATTCGAAGTTGCCAACGATGCACTTCAGATCTTTTGCGGCAACGGACTTACGCGTGAGTATCCGATCGAAAAGATCTGGCGTGACGCGCGTGCGTCCCTGATCGAGGACGGCTGCAACGAAGTCCTCGCGATCAAGGGCGGCTATTACCTGATCGACCCCGATCTGCTTTGAATCGCGCTCGGTGGCAAAGCAATCCGACAAGTAACCTCAAGGAGATGACGAATGGCAACGACATACGAAGTGGTGCTCTATGGAGCGAGTGGCTACACAGGCAAGCTCACGGCGTGGAAGCTCGCCGAGCGCGGGATTCCGTTCATTGCCGCGGGGCGCAACAAGGAGCGGCTGCAAGAGGAGATGTCCAAGGTGCCGGAACTTGCCGGACATTACTACCAATGCGTCGCGGTCGAGCACGAAACGAACGCGCTAACCGAACTTTTCAAAGGCAAGAAGGCGGTCATCAACATCGTCGGGCCATTCATGCAGCTTGGACGCCCCGTGGTCGAGGCCAGCCTTGCGGCGGGTTGCCACTATATCGACACGACGGGAGAAACCGACTGGATGTCCTTGTTGAAGCGCACGTATGGCGAGGCGTTTGCCGCAAAAGATCTGGCCTTGTGTCCCGGCAATTCCTACATGTGGACCGAAGGCAATCTGGCGGCCGAGATCGCGCTGGAGACCCCGGGCATCGACACGCTCGACGTGATCTACCTCGGGGACTCGGAAGTCAGCGTCGCGTCCACGATGTCGTTTCTGCGGATGTGTACGCAGCCGCAGTTCTTCCTGCGCAATAAAGAGCTCGTGCAATGGCCCTGTGCGACGCCATATCAGGTTTATGTGCCCGGTGAACATGTGCTGCTGAACGCGCTGCCCTGGGGCGGCGGTGGCGAACCAATCTGGTACGAGGGCGATCCGCGCGTGCGCAATTGCCAGACGCTGGTGTCGTTCAGAAATCAGGAGCGTTTCAATGCGGTCGTCGGCTTGCTGAAGAAGTTCGAGGGGGAGTGCCGGCATCTCGATCCAGCCAAACAGGAAGAGATCACCAACGAATGGGGCAAGGCCGTGACCCAAACCGAGCCTGCTCGCGAGAATCCCGACGTCAACCGTTGCACGCTGTCATGTCAAGGACGAGGAAACGTGAATTCCGTCAGCGTGATCCTGCGCGGCAATTCCCCCTACGCGCAAACCGGCGTGCTCGGTGCGGAAGCAGTACGTCGAATCCTGCGAGGACAGCTGCATGCGGTCGGCTTCGTCTCGCCGGCGAGGGCGTTTGGCGCGCGCAATCTCCTCGCGGCTCAGGCTGAAGAAGGCTACCTGAGCTACGAAGTGAAGAGCGTTTGAACGGGTGTGGACCGGAACGCGCGACGTTGCATCGTCGCGCAGCCAACGAGCGAGGGAGAAGTGATCATGAGCAAGGAAGTGTACGTCGCGGGCATCGGGATGACGCCCTTTGGCAAACATCTGGACACCAGCGTGAAGCAGATGACGTGCAAGGCAGTGGAGGAAGCGCTCGTCGATGCCGGTTGCGACAAAGGGCAACTGCAGGGCGCGTTCTTTGGCAACTCGACGCAGGGGCACATGGACGGCCAGCACATGATCCGCGGCGAGCTTGCCTTGCGGGCGATGGGCGTGCACGGGTTGCCGGTGATCAACGTCGAGAACGCATGCGCGAGCGCGAGTACGGCGTTTCATCTGGCGGTGAACTACGTGAAGGCGGGCGCTGCGGACATTGTGCTCGCCGTGGGCGCTGAAAAGATGTTCTCGACGGACAAGGCGCGTACGTTCAGTGCTTTCGACGGTGCGTGGGACGTACACGATACCGAGAACGGCAAGCGCAGGTTGCTCGACATGGGCAAGGGTATTGAACCGCCCGAAGGAAGCGTGTCGGATAAGCCGTATAGCGTGTTCATGGATATCTATGCGTCGATGGGGCGCCTGCACATGCGCGAATTCGGCACGACTCAAAGGCAGATTGCCGCGGTGTCCTCCAAGAATCACGGGCACTCGGTACACAATCCGCTCGCCCAGTATCGGCGGGCCTACTCCGTGGAAGAAGTACTCAGCGCGCCTCCCATCACGTATCCGCTGACGCTGCCGATGTGCTCGCCGATCAGCGACGGTGCGGCCGCCGCGATCGTATGCAGCGAAGCGGGTCTGGAGCTGCTCAAAGGCCGGCGTTCACGAGCAATTCGGGTGCTGGCTTCCGTGCTCCAGACCGGCAGCGACCGGCCTGCTGCTGCGTTCGAGCAGCACCTGGTCCGGCTTGGCTCCATCAAGGCCTATGAACAGGCTGGCGTGGCGCCGCAGGACGTATCAGTAGCCGAAGTACACGATGCGACTGCGATCGGCGAAATCATCCAGTCTGAAGTACTTGGGCTGTGCGAACAGGGCAAGGGCGGCGTGGCTGCGGAGCGCGGAGACACCTCGATCGGCGGGCGGATTCCGATCAATCCATCGGGCGGCCTGGAATCGAAAGGCCATCCAATCGGTGCAACTGGGCTCGGCCAGATCTATGAACTCGTTACCCAGCTACGCGGTGAAGCAGGACCGCGCCAGGTCGCGGGCGCGCGTATCGCGCTTGCCGAGAACGGCGGCGGTTTGTGCGGCGTGGAAGAAGCCGTGGCCAGCATCACGATTCTGGGACGTTAGCGGCGAGACCGAGGCGCTCGGCAGAGATTCGGCATGAACACGACATCTAACATCATCAGGAGACACAGTGCCATGAGCACCAGACCAGACACCATCCTGGCCGCGCTGATTGCCAATCGCGTCGAGACCATGCCGGATCGGGACGTACTCACGATCGAGGGGGCCGGCGTGCGGCCCGACGAGGTGCGCACCTACCGGCAACTCTGGGAAAACGGCCAGCGTCTCGCTCAAGTGCTGATTGATCGAGGCCTGCGTCCCGGAGAGCACTTCGCATTGCTGATGGCTAACCATGCCGAGTTCATCGAAGCCATGGTGGCGGCATCGATCTCGGGAACCGTATTCGTGCCGATCGATCCGCGCACCAAGGGCGACAAGCTCGCCTATATGCTCGACAACGCGCAGTGCAGAGGCGCCATCGTCGCCGACTACGCGCTTGACAATCTCGCCGCCGTGCGCGGAACGCTTAAGCAACTGTCGTGGGTGATCGGGCTTGAAACGGACGAAGGCGCGAGGCCACTCTCTGACTTTCCCGATGTGCTGTCTTACCGCGTGGCACGGCCGGAGCAGGTACCCGAGTTGCCCATTCTCACTCGCGACCCCGAAAGCGCGATGCAGTTGATCTTCACGTCCGGCACGACCGGCGATCCGAAAGGCATCGTCATGACGCATCTGCGCTACTGCGCAACGTCGGCAGTGGTGCCGGCGATGTTCGGCTACGCAGCCGGCGATCGGCCCTATTCAGGGCTGTCGCTGACCCACGCCAACGCCCAGGTCATTACGCTTGGTGCATCGCTCGCCACCGGAATGCGGGCCGTGCTGTCGCGCCGCTTCACGAAGTCGCGGCTGTGGGACATCACGCGCAAGTATCAGTGCACCACCTTCACGCTGCTCGGCGGCATGACGACGGCGATCTACAGCGAGCCGGCCAAGCCGGACGACTCAGACAACCCCGTGCGCTTCGTGATATCCGCGGGGATGCCGGCGGCGATCTGGACCGAGTTCGAGCAGCGCTTCAACGTGCGGATCGTCGAGTTCTACGGCGCGGCGGAGGGCGGGCTCACGGTCAAGCCCGTCGGGGTCGGGCCAGTCGGCAGTATTGGCAAGCCGGTGCCTACGCTCAAGCATCGCATAGTCGACGACGACGGCCGCGACTGCGCACCTGGGCTGCCTGGCGAATTGCTTTTCCGGCCGGCGGACGGATCGCCGTTCAAGATCGAATATTTTGGCAACCCGGACGCATCAGCGAAGAAAAGCAAGGACGGCTGGCTGCATATGGGCGACGTTGTGCGTGAAGACGAGAACGGCTGGCTCTTCTTCGAATACCGGAAAGGAGGCGGGATCCGGCATAACGGTGAATTCATCAATCCCGCGCCAATCGAGAAGGTGATTGCCGAGTCGGGCGCAGTCGAGGACGTCTATGTCTACGGCGTCAAGGCGTCATCCGGTGCGCCGGGTGAGAAGGATGTGGTCGCTGCCGTCGTGCTGAAACGTGCGTCGGGCTTCGACCCGCAGCAGGTGTTCCGCCTCTGCCGCGCGAAGCTCGAAGCGAGTTCGGTGATCTCCTTCTTGCAAGTCGTGCCCGAGATTCCCAAGACCGCCTCGGAAAAGCCACTGGAGCGCTATCTCCTCGACATGTTCGAACAGCGGCGCGACAGCGTTTTCACTGAGATTCCATGACGGTTGCCGCGAGGGAGTCGAATAGGTTCTTTCGCATTAGAGCGAAATCGCGATTTTAGGGCTATTCTAAATTACCGTGGGCGTCGGGGTTCCTGCAGACCTGCAAGCGAGGCAGCGTATTCGACTACAACAAACATGTCATACCAGGTGGCCGCTGCGCCTCCTAATATGCTTGGTCAGGGTGCATTCCATGTTCCGGAACGTCATGGTAGTGTTCCGTGATCTGCGCGAATGACAACGAGAGCTGGAGCTGGCAATTGAGCGGTGCTCCAAGTTTGACTCGTCCCTGACAACGCTATCTACCAACGCAGCGGGGGCGTGGACGGAAAGGAGAACGAAAGAATAATCCGCCTGGGAGACAACATGAAATATCAATTGAGCGCGCTCGTACTGCTCGCAGCCAGCACGGCCGCATCGGCACAGTCGAGCGTGACGATCTATGGCCGTATGGACGGCGGTATCGAATACATCAATCACATCTCCAACGGCACGGGGGGCAACTTGAGCCGCTGGAACGCTGAAGGGGGCGACTGGGGCACGAGCATGCTCGGCTTCAAGGGGACCGAGGATCTGGGCGGCGGCACCAGCGCGCTGTTCGACCTCGAAACCGCGCTGCAGATCATGAACGGCACCACAAGCGGCGGCCTGATGTTCTCGCGCCGCGCGTACGTCGGTTTGAAGAATGACACGTGGGGCCAGTTGCAGGCGGGCCGCAATCTCTTCATCGACAGTGACGGCGTGTGGGCATACGATCCGTTCGTGCAGCAGGCGGTCTCGTCAGCCTCGCTCGTGCGCGGGCGCAACTGGCAGCAGACCAGCAACAACGTCGAATATCACAGCCCCGTCTGGCATGGCGTCGACGTGCAGGGGCAGTATGCGTTCGGCAACCAGACGAACGGTTTCAACAATGGCGCCGAAGGCCAGTTTGGCCGCTCGGACGGCATCATGCTGAGCTATCACTCGACGCTCTTCGAGCTGCGTGGCATCTACGACGAGCTGCGCGATTCGAATGGCCGCCTCTCCAACATCTTCACGGCCTCGCGCGAGTACTTCGTGGGCGCGAACGTGCCCGTGCAGAAGTTCAAGTTCCAGGCCGCCTACACGCACCTGGCGGCGCCGGATTCACCCGTGGGCGTGGCCGACAGCGCCGACTACTACTGGCTAGGCGCCACGTATCAGGCCACAACCCATTGGGCCGTGACGGCGGCGGGCTTCTACATTCGCGTGGGCGACGGCGGCGGCGACGTCTCGCATGATCCGGGCAGCCACGCCATGCTCTATGCGCTCGGGACCACCTACAACCTGAGCGCGCGCACGTTCCTGTACGGCACCGTCGCGTACGTGAACAACAGCAAGAACGGCACGTTTTCGGTGTTCGCGACGCCGCGTGATTCGAGCTCGCCGACGAGCCCGATTGCTGGCGAATCGCAGACCGGCGCGTACGTCGGAGTGATGCACTTGTTCTGACGTGACCAGTTTCCCCGCATTCCAGGTATGCCCGTGCTGCGGGCACCGCGCGACAGGCGGTGCGAGCAACGTCTTCCAAGGAAGGTTGAGATCATCATGTCCAGACAATCGGCATCACCGGGTTTCATCGGCGTCATCACACTGCTGTTCACCGCGCTAACCGCCCTCTATCTGCTGATAGGCGGCGCATGGCTGCTCTCGCTCGGCGGATCGGCGTATTACGTCGTGACCGGCGTCGTGCTGCTCGGCGTGTCCTGGCTGCTGTACCGCCGCAGTCCGGCGGCACTCGTGCTCTACGCGCTCGTGCTCGTCGGCACGGCGATCTGGGCGCTGTGGGAGTCGGGTCCCGACTTCTGGGCGCTCGCGCCGCGCTCCGGTGTGCTCGTCATCTTCGGCGTGTGGTTGCTGCTGGTGAGCTGGCGCCTCGACGCGCCGCGCAAACTCGGGGTGACGTCGCTCATCGGCGCGCTCGTGATCTGGGCGGGCGTGCTGGTCTATGCGGGCTTCAACGATCCGCAAACGATCAACGGCGCGCTGAGCGTTGCGGCCGGAGCGCCCGTGGCGAACCCCGACGGCATCGATCCTGCCGACTGGCCCGCCTATGGCCGCACCCAGGAAGGCACGCGCTATTCACCGCTGCAGCAGATCACGCCGGAAAACGCGAAGAACCTGCAGGTGGCCTGGACTTTCCGCACGGGCGACATGAAAGGTCCGAACGATCCGGTCGAGCTCACCAATGAAGTCACGCCGATCAAGATCGGCGACCTGCTTTACCTGTGCTCGCCGCATCAGATCCTGTTCGCGCTCGATGCAAAGACGGGCGAGCAGAAGTGGAAGTTCGATCCGAAACTGCAAGCCGATCCGTCGTTCCAGCACGTGACTTGCCGCGGTGTGTCGTATGTCGATCTCTCGGCAAGCGCAGCAACAGCCGCAACAGCCGCGACGGCCGCGCCCGCGAGCGACGCCGCCCCGGCAGCAACGGTGGCATCGTCCGCCAACAGCGCCTGTACGCGCCGCATCTACCTGCCGGTCAACGACGGCCACCTCTACGCGCTCGACGCGCTGACGGGCCAACGTTGCGAGGGCTTCGGCAACAAGGGCGACCTCGACCTTCAACATGCCCAACCGATCACAACGCCGGGCATGTACGAGCCTACCTCGCCGTCGATCATCACCAGCAAGGTGATCGTCGTGGCGGGCGCAGTGGAGGACAACTTCTCAAACCGCGAGCCGTCGGGTGTCATCCGCGGCTTCGACGTACGCACGGGCGAATTGCTCTGGGCGTTCGATCCGGGCGCGAAGGACCCGAATCACATTCCGGGCCCGGGCGAACACTACACATGGAATTCGCCCAACTCGTGGGCACCCGCCGCCTATGACGCGAAGCTCGACATTGTCTATCTGCCGATGGGTGTGAAGACGCCGGATATCTGGGGCGGCGACCGCACGCCGGAGATGGAGAAGTACGCCACCGGGCTGCTCGCACTCAACGCCTCGACCGGCAAGCTCGCCTGGTTCTACCAGAGCGTGCACCACGATCTGTGGGACATGGACCAGCCGTCGCAGCCCACGATCGCCGACATCACCGGCAAGGATGGTCAGACCGTGCCGGTCGTGTACGCGCCGGCCAAGACCGGCAACCTGTTCGTGCTCGACCGCCGCACCGGCGTGCCGGTCGTGCCGGCGCCTGAAACTCCCGTGCCGCAGGGCGCGGCGCCCGGCGACCACGTTGCGCCGACACAGCCGTTCTCACAGCTCACGTATCGTCCGTCGAAGAACCTGACCGACGCCGACATGTGGGGCGCGACGATGTTCGACCAGCTTGTGTGCCGCGTGATGTTCCACCAGCTGCGCTACGAGGGCACGTTCACGCCGCCGTCGCTACAGGGCACGCTCGTGTTCCCGGGCAACCTGGGCGTGTTTGAGTGGGGCGGTCTTGCCATCGACACCGACCGCCAGATCGCGGTTGCGAACCCGATCGGCTTGCCGTTCGTCTCGCGTCTGATTCCGCGCGGACCGGGTAACCCGTTGCAGCCGGTCCCTGGCGCCAAGGGCAGCGGCACGGAGTCAGGCATCCAGCCGCAATACGGCGTGCCGTACGGGGTGACGATCAACGCGTTCCTCTCACCGCTGGGCTTGCCGTGCAAGCAACCGGCGTGGGGCTACATATCGGCGATTGATCTCAAGACCAATGAGATCGTGTGGAAGAAGCGCATTGGCACTGTGCGCGACAGTTCGCCGATTCCGCTGCCGTTCAAGATGGGCATGCCGATGCTGGGCGGTCCGATTGTTACTGCGGGCGGTGTCGTGTTCATTGGCGCGACGGCGGACAACTACATCCGCGCGTTCGATGTGAACAATGGCAAGCAGCTCTGGCAGGGCCGCCTCCCCGCAGGGGGGCAGGCCACACCGATGAGCTATTCGATCAACGGCCGTCAGTACGTCGTGATCGCGGCGGGCGGCCATGGCTCGTTCGGCACAAAGCTCGGCGACTATGTCATTGCCTATGCTTTGCCGCAGCAGTAAGGGGTGCGCGTGTCGTCAGATCATCGGCACACGCGCGCCTGGGAGACACGTTCATCGGGTCTATCGGTGGCCGACAGCGCCACCGATCCCGGCCACGGGGGAGTTTCATGGAATCCGCGAACGAACCCGCCTGTTGTGGTTGAGGACGACAGGCGGGGTATTGGCTATTGGCCCGCTTAGCGACCTTCTTCCTGCAGCGTCAGCTTGCTCGTCACCGAGGTGACACCTTGAACCTTGCCGGCGGCAGCCTGGGCAATCTGATCCTGGTCCTCACTCTGGATGAATCCCGCCAGCGTGACCTGGCCCGTCTTTGTCATCGCGAAGACTACGATGTCTGTGTTCTCCAGACCTTTGGTTTTGTTGAGCGTTTGCTTGATCCGCTTCGCGAGGGCCCGATTCGCTGCACGATCGGCTTTTTTCGACGAGGGCGCTTGATCTGATGCCGCGGCGTTGGTAGCCGAGTCTGATGCCGCGGTTTGCGCATAACTAACGGAAGAAAGCAGGGCCGTTGCTGCCAGGACAATCACCAGATTTTTCAAGTACATGTATTCACCTGTCGTTGAAAGGTTAATCGAGGTTTTTAGAAGAATGCTATGGAACTCATGGTTGGCAGTTCGATCTCCTTGGGTGAGGGACTTATAGCGTTCTACCCGACTTCGATGTTAGCTGGCAAGATGTCTGAGCGTTATTACATGAAACTGCATCCAGCTTTTCCTTGATTTAATTGCTGTGGGAATGGGAGGGAGCACCAGTTTGCGGCGCCCGATGAATCTTAACGACCGGCGCTCTGGCCACCGTCAACGTGCAGGATTTCTCCCGTGATGAACGGTGCGGAATCAAGGAACAGAATTGCGTCGGCTATATCGCTCATCTCGCCCATGCGCCCGAGCGGATGGAAAGCGCCCAGCGCTTCATGGGTTTCTGGCGCGTGCATCGGCGTCTTGATGATCCCCGGCGCCACGGCATTCACGCGAATACCTTTCCTTGCGTACTCAATCGCCAGCGACTTCGTGGCGGCGTTCAGACCACCCTTCGTCAGGGCGGCCAGTACCGAATACCCGCCGCTGATCGCATTGTCGGCGGTGCTGGAGGTCACGCTAACCACGTGGCCGCTCGAATGCCTTTCCATTTCGGCAATGGCGAGTTGCGTGACGTAATAGAAACCCGCCATATTCACATTCATCACCGCGGCGTAATCTTCCGCGGTGTGTTCGGTGAAAGGCTTGCCGATGTAAATGCCGGCGTTGTTCACCAGCGTATCGATCCGGCCAAATCGCGCTACACCTTCAGAGATGACACGCCGGGCGGTTGTGGGGTCCCCAATGTCACCCGCTACCGTGAGAATGTTCGGATCTTCCGATGGCTTGATCGAACGTGAGGTAGCCACTACGCGGTAATCGAGCTTGCGAAACGCTCTGACAACTTCGGCCCCAATGCCTTGCGACGCGCCGGTAACGATGACGACCTTTTGTGACGTGCTCATGCTTTACTCCGAAATTTTTATTTGGCTTCGACGGCGATCAAGGCAAATGTAGACGCGTTGATTCGGGTTTCACATCAACCCACAATCAACCCTTTTTAGCTTGCGCCAGCCACTGGTCGAGACTGACGCGGCCGATCCGCGCGTCGCCGAGCGGCACGAGTGATTGTTCTTCGACACGGCCGCCGTAGTACTGCGCATCGCGATCCGTCACCACCGGGCGCGCGTCGCCGACCGATTTCAGATAACGCGTGACGATATCCGCAAAGGGCGCGCGGTCCGGTCCGGCGATGTCGACCCTGCCGTTCAGCGGCGCGGCGAGCGCGGTCTGCGCGAGGATCGCCGCGACATCGTCCACGGCGATCGGCTGAAACAGTCCTTCGCCGATACGCACCGTGCCGTCCACCGTGCTGAAATCCGCGATACCGCCAATGAACTCCATGAACTGGGTCGCACGCACGATCGTGTACGGCACGCCCGCCGCTTCGATCACATCTTCCTGCGCGACCTTGGCAACGAAATACGCGTTCTCTGGCGTGCGGTCGCATCCGACGATTGATAGCGCAACGTGATGGCGCACCCCTGCGGCCACTTCGGCCTTGCCAAGGTTGCGCGCCGAAGTGCGGAAGAAGTCGAGCACGGCCTGCGGCTCCCATGACGGCGCGTTGGTCGCATCCACTACGACGTCCGCGTCGCCGAGCGCATTGCTCAGGCCTTCGCCGGTAACGGTGTTCACGCCGTTACGCGGCGACGCCGCGATCGCCTCATGACCCGCTTCGTTGAGCAGCGTGACGACCCGCGACCCGATCAGGCCGGAACCTCCAATTACGATGATCTTCATGACAGATTCTCCAGATGATAGTGAGTGAACGCGCGGGGCAAACGGCGGTTGTTGTATCGAGTGAAAGTGTTCGCCGCCGTTACATCGCGTGGGGCTAGTGTGGAAGAATCATGTTCTATCGAAAAGTGACAAGAACAGTCGATCTGACTAGTCCAAGTCGTTCCGCTCCTCTTGCCCGCGAGACCGTCATGACCGCGCTGAACCCCGCTTTGACCATCGAAATCGATCGGCGGCAGCAGTTGCCGATCTACCTGCAAATCTGCGAGCGTTTCAGGACCGCGATCGCCGCGGGGCATCTGCGTCCCGGCGAGCGCGTGCCCGCGCTGCGCAGCCTCGCCACGCAGCTGAGCACGGCGCGCGGCACGGTCGAGCTGGCCTACACGATCCTCGTCGACGAGGGCTACCTGCAGATGCGCGGCGCGGCGGGCACGGTCGTATCACCGTCGCTGCCGGCATCGGTGATGCGCTTGCCGCGTGCGCAAGGGGTTGAGGACGCGAGCGGCAGCCGGAGCACTGCTGGAACCGGCACGCGGGAGACGCCAGGCGAATCGTGCGGCGCTCAACCGGCGCTGCGCCAGTTGGCCGTAGCCGTCGCTATGAGCGGCGCGCCGCGGCCGTTGCAACCAGGCATGCCCGCGCTCGACGCGTTTCCGGGCAAGGTGTGGAACAGGCTCGTTGCTCATCGCGCCCGCAGCGGCGAACGTGAAATGTTCGCGTACCCGGATCCGGCTGGCTACCGGCCGCTGCGGGAACATATCGCCACCTATCTGGGGCTGTCGCGCGGCGTGACCTGCCGGCCGGAACAGGTGTTCGTCACCGGCGGCTATCGTGCGACGCTCGAACTCGTGTTGCGCAGTCTTGCCTGTCCGGACGATCGCGTGTGGTACGAGGATCCCGGCTATCTGCTCGCGCGCGGTTTTCTGGCAGAGACTGGCGTGCAGCTCGTGCCGGTGCCAGTGGACGGCGAGGGGATCGACGTGGAGCGAGGCATGCTGCTGGATGCCCAGGCGCGCTTCGCAGTGGTCACGCCGTCGCATCAGAGCCCGCTCGGGCACACGCTGTCGCTCGCAAGACGCGTGGCGCTGCTGGAGTGGGCCGAGAAAGCGTCCAGCTGGATCATCGAGGACGACTACGACAGCGAGTTCCGTTATCTGGGCCGGCCACTACCTGCTTTGAAGAGCCTCGACCGGCGCGATCGCGTGATCTATTGCGGCACATTCAGCAAGGTGCTGTTTCCCGGTTTGAGGCTCGCGTATGCGGTGGTGCCGGAGCGGGCCGTCGAGCGCGTCGGGCGGGTGGCGCATAGCATGAACGCCGGATCGCCGACGCTATTGCAGGCGGCCGTGGCGGATTTCATTGAGCAGGGGCATTTTGCGCGGCATCTGAAGCGGATGCGTGCGTTGTACGGCGAGCGGCGCATGCTGATCGTGCATGCGCTCGAGCGGGCGTTTGGCGAAAGACTGATTGTCGACTTGCCGCCAGGCGGAATCCAGTTCGCGGTGCAGTTCACCGAAGGCCCTGATGGTCCGGTCGACGACGTCGCCGTCGCTTCGCGCGCCCGCGAGGCCGGGCTCGCGGTGCTGCCGCTTTCGATCTGGTACGCGAATAGCCGCGCGCGGCGCACGCGGCGCGGCCTCGTGATGGGCTTCGCCAACATTGCTGATGCGGATGAAGCAGGCCGTCTCGCGCGGACGTTGCGCGCGTGTCTGGACATCTGATGAAGCGAGGAGTGTCGATCGTGATGCCTGCCACGGCGATCTATGCGGTGATCAGATCCTTGCGTGCACAGGCGATAAGGCGCTTGCTGCAGCCCGTAGCTCGGCCAGCAGCGCTTCGCCCGACCATGAAGGGCGCACCTCGCTTCGCTCGGCTTCCCGAACGAGCTCGCATAACCGTTCGTTCACCGGTGCCCTTTGCCCAAGGCGCCGAGCGAGGCGCACGACCTCGCCGTTGATCCAGTCGATTTCGGTCGCGCGCCCCATTGCCAGGTCGTCGGACATCGACGAACGCGCGAGCGGATCGATCGTCAGCATGGTGCGGCCCAGCCGTTCGAACAACGCATCGGGTACGCCGAGAACGTGCGGTATCCAGGAGGTGGGAAGCGGCGTTACTTTGGCTGGCCGTATGCCAGCCCGCTTCAGCAGCGCGAGCGCTTCCTTCTGCGCCATGGCCAGGCAGCGCCGGTAGGCGCGTAGCGAGAGCTCCTCCTTCAACGGCCGGTTCGCCAGCGCGTTGATGGCATTGTTGAGATTGAGCAACAGCTTCGCCCACTGCACCGGCAACATGTCGACGTGCTGGTGCAAAGGCAGACCCGCTTGCCTGAACGCGTCGATGAACGGCTGCATGGCCGGCGTATGCCGGATCTCCAGTTCGCCCGCTGAACCCTGGTGGAATCCGCCAGGCCCGCGTTCGACAACATTGAATGGCACCATCCCCTCCAGCACTATGTGATGCGGCAGGGCGGCGCGCAGGACGTCTGCATTGCCAATGCCGTTCTGGAAGCTCACCACGATCGCGCCGGGCCGAAGCACAGCCGCCAGTTCTGCCGCGGCCGTGGGTGTCGCAGCAGACTTCACGGTGACGAGCACGAGATCGGCTGCGGCGGCGCTGGCCGCGTCCGTCGACACGTTGATGTGCTCCGGCGGCACATGCCAGCGGCTATCGTCGTGCCTCGACAGCGTGATGCCCTGGCGGCGCAACTGGTCGGCCACGCGCGCCCGCCCGATGAAAGTGACGTCGTTGCCGCCCGCAAGAAGCCGTCCGCCGACATAGCAGCCAATCGAGCCGGCGCCGTAGATAAAGATCTTTGCCATACAGGTTCTCAGTAACCCACCCACACATCCGCGATGCGTTGAATCGGCAAACGCGGTCCGTGATGCTTACGCCGTTCGCTCAGCCCTAGTCAGCATATCCAGGGTTGCGGCGGTCCAGCCGACGCAGCAATCCAGGCCACACCAGCTTTCCCGGAGAGCCGCTCGTCACCGCGCGAATCTGCTCCTTGATACCGGCGAGAATCGGCTGAGGGATGTCTGTCAGCTGTCCACCACCCGACTGGGCGCGTACCTGAATCATGCAGGACGCTTCAAAGAAATACATGGCGACGAAGGCGTCTGCAGCCGTAGCGCCGACCGTCAACAGGCCGTGGTTGCGCAGCATCAGATAATTGTTGCTGCCAAGGTCCTGAACGAGACGAGGCTTCTCGCCTTCGTTGAGGGCGATGCCCTCGTAATCGTGATAACTGAGCGACGCCAGCACACCCAGTGACTGCTGCGAAAGCGGCAGTAACCCCGCCACCTGCGCCGACACGGCAACGCCGTTGACCGAGTGAGTGTGCATCACGCAATGAGCGTCTTCGCGTGCTGCATGCACGGCGCTGTGGATCGTGAAGCCGGCTGGATTGACGTCGTACGGCGACTCGGAAACCTTGCGGCCATGTAGGTCGATCTTGACCAGCGACGACGCGGTGATTTCTTCGAACATCATGCCGTATGGGTTGATCAGGAAATGGTGCTCCGGACCGGGCACGCGCGCCGAGATGTGGGTAAACACCAGGTCATCCCATCCGAACAGCGCAGTGAGACGGTACGCGGCTGCGAGATTGACTCGCGCTTCCCATTCGGCAGGTGATACGTCGTTTTTCAGACTGAGATCAGATGAGACCATGTCGACACTCCTTGTTCGATGACTTGTTCGATAATTCAAGCGACGGAATAACCCGGGACAGCGCCCTGCGAAATCGCGCATTCGGTCGCGGCGGCATAGCGAGCGGGTCAGATGCGAGTCCCCATGATGTTCGCGAACCTGCCTAAAATCTGTCAGATACACGACAAGTCGACATGCCAATGGAATCCAGTCAGCACCGCTACCGGTCACAGCTCGAAACGACCTCGTGGTTCCGGGGCCTGCCTGTCGAGTTGCAGGACTATCTGATCGGTCATGCCAACCTTCTCACACTGGAAAAGGGCCAATCCCTGTATCGGCGCGACGAACTGTCTGATGGTCTGTACGCTGTACTCGGCGGGGCACTTGCTATTGGCACCGTTGGTGCGGAGGGGAAAGAGGCGCTGCTCGCGGTGCTCGGACCGACTGCATGGATAGGGGAAATCTCGCTGTTCGATGGGCTGCCGCGTCCGAACGATGCCACTGCCGTCAGCAGGACGCTTTTGCTGCACGTGCCCGAGTCCGCGCTGCGAAGCCTGCTTGACTCCACGCCCCGCTATTGGCGCGATTTTGCGCTGCTGATGGCGCAAAGACTGCGGGTTTTGTTCGAAAACACCGAGGCGGTTGCGCTGTTGCCCGCGGCGCAGCGCGTGGCGAGCCGGCTGTTGGTGATCGCCGGAGGGTATGGCGGACTCAACGCCACGCAGAACAGAATAAGGCTGTCGCAAGACAGCCTCGCTTCAATGGTGTCGTTGTCGCGGCAAACCACGAACCAGTTGCTCAGGAACCTCGAAAATCAACGGATAGTGAGCCTGAAGTCCGGGGAAATCGCCATTCTGGATTTCGATCGATTGCGTGCAGCCAGTCTTGGCGATCCCAGTCCGTAACTTCGCATTCAAAAGCCAAGCAACGACACAGGTCAGCTCGATTCAGGGCTTGCGCCTCCACGTTCCAGCAAAACCTCCGTTACTCCCTCGGAGAACCGTCTGGGCCGACCTTCGATGAGTAGCCGTTCCAGGTTTGATGGATCCCGCTCTACGTTGGGAAGTCCGTGAGCCATGAGCGCGCGGGCGCAGCCGATCCAGTCGGGGTTCACGGGCACTGTCGGCTCGTTGACCGAGGCCCAGGACAGTGTGCCGAGCACGTCGTCTCCGAAGCCTTGTATCTCACGCCAGCTGGCTCCGCTAGCGAGCAGAAAGTCCGTGAGCTCCGCGTCGCCACGAAATACCGCGTGGTTCAGCGCTGACGCGTCCCAGTCTCCGCCACGCACGGCTACTGGCCAGCCGAGTTCGACCATGACCTTGACCGCCGCGCTGGATCCCCATGCTGCGGCGTCGGGCAGCAACCGAAAGCGGTCTTCCGGCAGCGAGCCTGGCAGTTCAGGATGCCGTGCCTGAATGCGGCGCGCCTCGATCGCGTCAGCGCGGGCACAGGCCGCCACGAAATCATCTTCCGCGCTTAGATTTTCGGCCACCCCGTAGGTGCGCAAGAGCTGCACGACCTCCGTCAGACCGACCTGCGCCGCCAACCGATAAGCACTGACACCCGCGGCCGTCTGCGCCGTGGGATCGGCACCGGCCGCAAGCAATGCGGCGATATGGCGAGGCGATCTGCTCACCGCAATCGCGCGCAGTAGCGGAGCCCCCCAGGTTTTCGTGGGTCCTTCTCCGGCCGGTTCGTTAGCGTCGCCGCCATGAGCCAGCAGCAGTTCGAGCGCTGCCGGGTCGGGCATGTCGAGCGCTCGCCGCAACGCATTCGTGCCGGCGACGCGCGCGCCGTATCGAAGCAACAGACGGGTGCAGTCGAGGTTTTCCAGCGAGTGATAGAGCGATTCACCGTCATCAGGATTGGCGCCGGCTTTCAGAAGCATTTCCGTGAGCGCCGGATCGCGGATAACGCCAGCCGCACCGTAAAGGGCGGACAGTGGACCCGTTTCGTCGGGGGCTGCAAGAGACGCCGGTGGAAAGCGGTTACCAATATGTTGGTTGGGATCGGCACCGGCCTGAAGGAGATGCTGCGCACATTCGCGTAGCCGTCCAATGAACTCCGGCAGTTGTCCCAGGCGCGAGTGGGTCACCGCGACAAGCGGCGGGAGGTTTAGCATTCCCCCCGCGCGGTGGGTCCAATCGGGATCGGCTGTGATTGTCCGAGACACCACGTCGAGCTGGCCAGCCGCGCAGGAGGCGTAAGCGTCCGTTGCGAGAAGGTCGGGATGTTCCTGCAGAAGCTGGACCGCGACGCGTGGCCGTGCCGCGTCATAGGTGCCGGTAACATCGCCGCCATAGACTATTCCAAGCCAGCGCCGCTTCAGCCCCGCGAGATCCTGATGCGCGAAGGCGCTTGTCTCAACATAGAGGGCGAGATCCGCCCAGGAGGAAAAGCCATACTCGCGCGCGATACAGGAATGTGCATCGTGGAGGCGAAATTCAAGCGTTGTGATTTCACTCTCTGAGCGGTGCGCGGCGGCGGGAAGGTGATGGGCGAAGCG
This sequence comes from Caballeronia sordidicola, assembly GCF_000729995.1. Taxonomy (GTDB): domain Bacteria; phylum Pseudomonadota; class Gammaproteobacteria; order Burkholderiales; family Burkholderiaceae; genus Caballeronia; species Caballeronia sordidicola_A. The sequence goes on from NZ_JNFG01000002.1 coordinate 216,235, forward strand.
GGCAATCGCTGTTGCGTCGCCGTTGCGGTAGAGACGCAACAACTCCTTCGCCTGCTTCTTCAGATGGTCGAGATTGGCCTTGAGGGGCAGCTTTTTCATGACGGATCCTCGTGCGTTTGATGGCCGAAGGTCCGCAATACCGCCAGCACAAAGGATGGTGTGATTTCTGACGCGCTGCTTACAGGTGGGTTCAACCCTTTCCGCGGACCCGGAAGCGGCCTGCACCGCTAATCCGGATGCTAGGCGATGACATCCGGCTTCGTCAACCCGGATGCGATCGTATTGAAGAGGGGACCGCGGCTTGCCAGCGAACCCCACGAAAGCACTGCATTCAGTGCCTCGTTAACGCGAGGCGTAAGTCGATTCCCAGCCGCCGCCGAGCGCCTTGCACAGAGTGATGAGATTCGCAGCAGCGGTCGCCTTGCTTTGTTCGAGGTTGCTCTGGCCGTCGAGCAATTGCTTCTGCACGTTCAGCACGTCGATATAGTCAACCGCCCCGGCCTTATAGCGCTGCTGCGCGACCGACAGTGCGCGCTGGTTCAGCGCAACCACCTCCGTCAGCCGATCGCGGCGCCGCTGCTCGGCATCGTAGACAACAAGTGCATCGTCCACCTCGCGCCAGGCGTCGAGTACCGTGTGTTTGTAGACGATCGCGGCCTCCTGTTGTTGCGCCTCGCGCAGGTGCAGTGTCCCCTTGAGGCGTCCGCCTTCGAAGATCGGCATGGTAATGGACGGTCCGACAACAAACTGTCCCGACGCCCAGTTCGCGAGGCTCGAGAGCTGAAGCGTCTGGAAACCCGCGCTGCCGTTCAGCGAAATGCGCGGATAAAAGTCTGCTTTCGCCATGCCGATCGACGCCGTGGCCGCGTGCAACTGCGCTTCCGCTCGCCTTATATCGGGCCTGCGCTGCACCAACTCCGACGGAAAGCCGATAGGCACCTGTGCAGGCAACTCGGGCACGTCGAGCGCTTCGTCGAGTGTTTGCTTAAGCGCGCCCGGCTCCTCGGCGAGCAATACGCCAATCGCGTTGATCGTGGTCTCGCATCGCGATTCGAGCGTCGGAAGCAGGCTTTCGATTGACTCCGCCTGCGCGGATGCGTTGGCCACATCCAGATCCGTCGTCACGCCTTCATGCACCCGTACCTGCGTGAGCTTCGTGGTATTGCGGGCAAGCTCAAGGTTTTGATTCGCTATCCGAAGCAACGACTGTGTGTCGCGTAACTCGATATAGTCTCGCGCAAGTTCCGCACGGGCAGACAACAAGACCGCGTTCCGGTCTTCGTAAGAAGCATCGGCCAGGGCGGATGCGGCTTCGACACCGCGTCGATTCCGGCCCCAGATATCGAGTTCCCAGGATGCATCGAAGCCTGCTTGATAGAGGTTGTAAGCCGGCGAACCCTTGGAGCCCGGCAACGGCGCCACGCCAAGCGGCGTGGCGCCCGAAGCGGATTGCGACTGGGTTTCGGTTGGGCTGACCCCGAGCAACGACAGGATGCCGTTCGGACTTCCGCGCTCGCGGTCGTACGACGCAGCGCCGTCCAGCGTGGGATATTCCGCCGCGCCGGCCACGCGCTGTTCGGCCCGGCTTTGCCGAAGGCGCGCCGACGCCGCGGCCACGTCGAGGTTCGCATCGGCGAGTTGCTGTTCAAGCGAGTTCAACGTGGGGTCGTTAAACAGTGTCCACCACTCTGTATTGAAGCCGGCTTCGACGGCTTTGCTGGGCGCTTGCGCAGCTTGGGTACGATCAAAGACTTGCGGCGGCGCGGAAGTTGTTGGCGCTTCGAAATTCGGCCCCACGGTGCAGCCTGCTATCACAAGGCACGCCAATATCTCCAACACTAAGGTGCTGAGGGAAAAGTCTTTCGCGTTCATTTTGCATCTCCCCCTTCGGCCGGCTTGTCGCCATGCTGACCGACAGCCACCTCTGTTTCCACAGACAGCCCCACGCTCAACGCAGACGCCGCTTCCTGACCGCGGTCAATGGTGATCTTGACGGGTACGCGCTGGACGACCTTCGTGAAGTTGCCCGTCGCATTGTCGGGCGCGATAGGCGCAAAGCTCACGCCGGTTGCCGGAGCGAGACTATCGACGCGGCCGTGAATCACCGTGCCAGGAAAGCTGTCGACCTTGATCCGCACGCTTTCGCCCGGCCGCATGCGGGTGATCTGGTTTTCCTGAAAGTTCGCGACGATATAGGCATCGGAAAGCGGCACGATCGCGAGAACCGGCGCACCGGGCGTCACGAATGCGCCAACTCGCGCAGAACGTCGCCCGACCTTGCCGTCGACCGGCGCGTGAATTTCCGTGTAAGACAGGTTGAGCTTTGCCTGCTCGAGCGCCGCCTCGGCGCGTGCCTGCGCGCCGGCTGCCTTATCGCGCTGGGTGTTCAATACGCCCAGGTTCTGCTCGGTCGATGCCAGCGCGGCCTGGTTGCGGGCCTGCTGCGCGAGCAGCTCGGCAAGCGTGCTGGACGCGTGCTGTTGCTCCTGAGCCGTTCCTGCACCGGCGTCCGAGAGATTCTGATACCGCGCGGCGTTCGCTCGTGCAAACTGGATCGACGCATCGTCGGACTTAAGCGTCGCGCGCGCCTGCTCGACGAGCGAGGGCTGCCGCGCGATCTCGGCATCGTAGTTCGCAACCGACGCCCTTGCCGCAGTGACGTCCGCTTCCGCACTCATCAATGCAGCCTTGAAGTCCCGGTCATCAATCCGCACCAGCAATTGCCCGGCTTTGACGGATTGGTTGTCATCGACGAATACGTCGGATATCTGGCCGGCGACCCGCGGCGCCACGAGGGTGAAATCGGCCTCCACATAGGCATCGTTCGTGGATTCGCTATTCGAGTGGCTTAACAGGCCCGAGCATGCCAATGCGCCAACACCGACTGCGACAACCAAAGCGGCAACACGAATAATCTTGAGGGGAGATTGAGTAGCGGATGACATGATTACCGTCCCTTGGTGGGAAGAGGAGCCGGGGTGCACCACGGCGGATAAATACGCACGGGCAACACTGGCACGAGGAAGAGAACGGCGATGGCAACACCTGCCATGACGCAATAAAGATCAGCCGAGGTCAGCACCACAGCCTGCTCGTGGATCCGGTGTGCAAGTTCGCCGAGACCATGAGCCGCGTTGATGCTTTGGCTCGTCACCAGCGCGTGATTGCCCAAGTGGTCCACGAGCGTGTTCGAATGAAGACGTTCGCGATCGGTACCCAAGCCTTCGATAAGACCCGTCGCCAAGGCCGCGGAAAATGTTTTGATCGAGTTGAACATCGCTGAAGCAAACGGACCGTCTGTCGGGGCCAGGCCCGTCGTCACGCCCATCAGGATTCCCAGGATCACCATCGGCTGCGCGACGATCTGTATGGACTGAAGCCAGTAGAAGTTGTTGCGGATCCACTCGGACGTGATGAAGCTGCCCATCAGGCACGTGCTGGTCATGAGGCACAATCCAATCGCCATGACCCACCGGTGGTCGACGCGTCGCAGGTTCAACAGAGCAGCCGTCAAAGGCAGCGCGATCAACAGAGGGATTGCCACCAGCAACGACAAAGGCGCAGTCTGCAGCGGCCGGTAGCCGTGAACCCTGGCGAGATATTGGCCGGGTATGGCCGCCACGCCAACCAGCAGAATGACCGCGCCCACGAGTGTCATCAGTCCGTGCGTAAAGTTTCTGCGTGACAGCAACTGCAACTTGAAAAAGGGCAGCGGGTGAAACCACTCGTTGGCGAGGAATGTCGCTAGCAGGAGCGTCCCGCCAATAAACATCAAGCGAATGAAATCGGAATTGAGCCAGTCGAGACGGTCCCCTTGCAGAAGGCCCGTCACGAGCATGGCGACAGCCGGAAATCCTGTCAGAAACCCGGTCCAGTTGAATGCCTTGAGTCGTTCGAGTTTCAGCGGATCGGGCGGAAGTCCCTGCTGGATCGCCACACAGCATGCAATACCAAGTGGCACGATTTGCCAGAAGGCCATTTGCCAACCGACATACTCGGTCCACAAAGCGGCGAGGGGTGTACCGAGCGCCGGCCCAAAGGTTGCTGTGAGCGCGTAGCCTGCGAGCCCGTATAGCTTCACTTTGGGCGGAAGATAACGCAACGCCACAATGATCAGCATGGGGGGAAGACATCCACCGGCAATCCCCTGCAAGACGCGCAACACGTAGAGCGTAAGCAGGTTCGGTGCGAAGGGGCAAAGGATGCCGAAGAGCATCGTCGCGATCACGGCGCCGATCGTGAACCGCTTGAGCGTGAACGTGATCCCGAACCATGGGGCAAACACCATCGTCGCCACGTTAGCCGCTTCGAACAAAGCGGTCAGCCAGGTTCCATCGTCATGCCCAATTGAGAATGCACCCTGAATGTCCGCCAGCGACACTGCGGTGACCTGTTCGTTGAGAATGGCCAGGAGAGACGCAAGCAACATCCCGACGAGGCCAACCGCAAGACGAAGCGAAAGCGCGGATTGTGTGGGCGTCGGCTGCGCAGGAGCCTTTGTCCCTGGCACTGAAACGGATGCCGGCAGCTGTGCGACGGTCGGCGTTTCCGTTTCACCGATCAAAGAGTTGCCTGTACTCATGGAACTCCCGTTGTTATTCTGGTTAGATAGGGTATCTAAATAGTTTCAGTGGGAGGTCACACGGCAAACGAAGAACCTCCCACACCTATAACGCAACGCGACCGCTTTATGCCTTCGCTTGCACCTCTTTAAAGTATTGCGGTGCTTCCCGGCGATCGAACATGCCGTACTCCCGGATAATGCGGATATTGCGCAGGCGCGAGCGCTCCGAGCTCGCCGCATCGCGTTCGAACGCTTCAAATGCCGCATGGTCGCGCCACGTCACGACCGCGATCACGACCCCCGGTGTCACCAGGTGATCGAAGACGTCCCAGGAAACGAGGCCAGGCGCGCTGGTATCCACGCCAAGTGCTGACGCCACTGCTGCGGCGCCTGCCTCCTTGACCCACTCCGCCGAAAATTCCCCATCATGGAGGGACACGGTTGAACCTTGACCCGTCTCGGTGACGTCCAGGCGCTGCTCACGCAACACCTGCCCGGCGGGCAGGTGGGTGTCGCTGACGGTCTGGCCAATGCGCAAGCGATAGTCGGAAAACACCCGGTCACGCGCAGCTTGCATGATCTTGTGGTGGGTCTCCTGGCTACGCCAGCGGATGAGCGACTTCTCGTCGCGCCAGCTCGACAGCGAAAGAAGCCAGCCGTCACGTGTAAGACTTGCATAGCGATTGTTGTCGATAAACCCGTCGATTTTCTCGAGTTCAGGACGCAGCATCTTGGCCATGCCGAGATAGGCATCGAACTGTTCAGGGATGGGGTGGACTTCAAGCATTGCGGTAAACATGGGCGCCTCTCTCGGGTTGGTTGGGCTTTACAACGTGCTGTAATTGTCGGAGATAGGCCCGTCCACAGGCGTCCAAGCTAGTCAGGTATTAGGCCAAAGAGTGGATGAATCTTGCCAACCGGTTCCCCGATCTCCTGATACCCATCACGGTCTGAAAGAGTCCTTTGCAAGCCGATAAGGCAAACTCCCCTGATACGAACAAAAGATAAATAGCCATCTCTCGCCATGTCGAAAGAGTTGAGCCCTGGCTATTTAACGTTTTTCTTTGAGGGACCCCATGGCGCGAATCGTGACCATGCGGATCACAACGCATAAAATCACGACATATGAACGCGGGGACCCGGGGAAACGAAATGGACAAATTGCGTGAGATGGAGATTTTTGTAGCCATCGTCGACCGAGGCAGCTTTACTGCCGCGGCCGACAAAGTTGGCATGTCATCCGCCGCCGTTTCACGGGCGGTCAGTTCTCTGGAAGCGCGCCTTGGCACACCGCTTCTTGCCCGGACGACTCGATCGGTTCGTCCGACCGATGCAGGCATGACCTACCTCGAAGCCTGCAGGACGGTGTTGGACGCCATCACGGACGCGGAAGCGAACATTGCGGCGGATCAACTCAATCCCGTCGGTACGTTGACCATTTCCGCACCGGTCTTGTTTGGCCAGCGATATGTTGCGCCGCTGGTCAACGCGTTCGCGCTGCGTTACCCGGACGTCAGCATCAATGCGGTGTATGCCGATCGAACCACGCGGCTTCTGGAGGAAGGGGTGGATATCGCCATCCGTGTCGGCCACCTTGGCGACTCTTCCACATTCGCGATTCCATTGGGTTTCGTGCGGCGTCGGACCTACGCGGCTCCGTCGTATCTCGCCGAGCATGGGGAACCCCTTCACCCCAGGGATCTGGCCAGTCACCACTGTGTGTCCTTCACGGGGGTCTCGCCGCCGCTCGAGTGGGTGTTCAACGAGAACGGTGCGAGGTTGCCGGTCAGGCTTCGGCCTCGGATGATTGTCGACCTGGGTCCCGCTGCCGTTCTCGCCGCTGTCGACGGTGTGGGGATAACGCAGTTTCTGTCGTATCAGGCCGCGCCTGAGGTAGACGATGGCAGGCTTCAGGCCATCCTCACCTCATTCGAGCCCGAGTCGGTCCCGGTGAGCCTGCTGCATGTGGAGCGGCGAAGCACGAGCGGCAAGATTCGCGCTTTCGTCGAATTCGTTACCGAGACGCTACGCAAGAATGCGCACCTTCAGGGCGTGGACGCTACTGCAATGCGAACTTCCCGATAGGCGGTCACCAGCGAAGCGAGATCGAAGGCCCGGTTCAGTCCGCTTGGATTGGGCAAGACCCACGCGCGTGCGCCGCCGAACGGTTCGGTTTGCAAACCCCAATCGATATTGCTCGTGCCCGAGATTGCCGAGAGCGCCATCTTTCCAAGGAAGGCAATGTTCCGTGGTGAGTAGTGCTCGATCTTCCGCCGGAAATCATCCCCGGCCAGTTCAATCTCCGAGCGCGACAGTTCCGCGGCCTGCGCTGTGGCTCGTGGAACGACCGTGGTGAGACCGCAGCCGTACTGAAGCACCGTGCGGTCGTCTTCGGGACGAATCTGTTCGGGAGTAAAGCCCGCCAGATGCATGACTCGCCAGAACCGGTTGCCTCTGCCCTCGAAGTGATGACCTGTCGCTGCCGCGCGCAAACCGGGATTGATTCCGCAGAATATCAGCGACAAGCCCGGTTCAAGCAGATCGGGAAGGGACGGTGGGAAAACGACCTCACTCATAGCAACCCCCTTGCACGGGAACGGAGTAAGGCCGTCAAGCCCCCACTCCGGCCGACAGACCACCCAGCCCTTGAAAAGAGACTTGCTTGCCGGCGCTGTTCCCCGCCCATGACTCTTTGCCTGCCTCGCCGCGGAATCGTTGGCGGTATTGTTTGGGTGTTACGTCCAGCCGTCGCGAGAAAGTCGTGCGCATATGCGTGGCACTGCGGAAACCGCATTTAAATGCCACGGTCTTCAGCGGTGCATCCGTGTCTTCGAGCAGCTTCCTCGCGCTATCGACGCGAACCTGCTCAACAAACACAGACGGCGTCACCTTTGCATACTTCGCAAATAATCTGGAGAAGGTCCGTCGGCTCACTGCTACCGCGCCCGCCAGCTGTTCGATCGATAGTGCATCGGTTATATGCTCGGTCACATAGCGATGCACTTTGCGGATAACCGGATCTTCTTCCTTCCCTGACCCAACATACGGGCTGTACTGCGACTGGCCGCCTTCCCGCTGGATGTAGACCACAAGACGCTTTGCAACATGCACCGCCAATTCGTGTCCCCAGTCTTCGGCAACGAGCGACAGGCACAGATCGATGCCAGCCGTCACGCCTGCCGAGGTAAAGAGGCGTCCATCACGAACGAAGATCTTGTCGGGCTGCACACGTGCCTGCGGAAATTCGCGGGCGAGGCGGTCCGCGTTCGCCCAGTGGGTTGTCACTTCCTTGCCGTCAAGCAGTCCCGCATGCGCAAGCACGAATGCCCCATTGCAAACCGAGCCGAACCGGGTCGCGCCTTTAGCCTGATTTTGCAGCCACGTCAGAAAGTCAGTTGATTGATGATCATCGGGCAACTGTGGGCCGCCTGCGACCAGGATCAGGTCCCATTGCGTATCGAGATCCGCATACCCGAACGGAACGGAAAGACCCATCCCGTTCGAGCAGGTCACGGTGCCGGCCCGAAGTCCTACAAGGGAGACTTTATATTTTTGATGCTCGGGAAGCATCGTGTTTGCTTCAGCGAACACGTCGAGGGGGCCCGCAACATCGAGCGCCTGCACACCATCGAACATGACAATGGCGACTTTCATGCCGTGACCTTCTTGGAGTGGGTAAGCCCGTTTCCGATACCGGCGATTTGATTGGCTTCACCCAAACGACTGGACCCAAGCCGACCAACCTGTATTCACGAGCGATACGCGAGGTTACCGCAATAGCCCGAAAACGGTGATGGGCTAACCGGTAAGAGTCTTTTGCGTGTGGGTAATAAAACTGGACTGGAGCGGTGCGCGACGGACATTAGCTTTCTCGACGCAGCGCAACTAAACGTATGACGTTATCGCAGCGGCGCCGTTGGCCCAAATCTCACGTTGATTGGCCCGTCATGGCGACATCCACGTGTTTCCTCTCCCATGTCGGCTGATTAGACTTGAGTTTCCATGGATGCGGCCACGGCCGCCTCTTCAAACGTCGCGCACATCGTTGATGCGGGGCGCTCGTATGCAGTGAATTTGAGGAGCAACGGCGCATGCATGTTGCGATGATGCTGTACGCAGGATTCCGGTTGCTCGAAGTGACAGGGCCGATGGACGTTTTCCACGAAGCGAACCGTCTATGCGGCGCAACGCTTTACGAGCAGCATCTCGTGGGGCCGTTGCCGGGACCGGTCCTGTGCTCGAATGGCGTAGCGGTAGGCACGACGGAATCCCTGCTGGATCTGGACACTTCATTCGACATTGTCGTCGTGCCAGGTTCGCCGGTCATCAGCCCGGGGCGTGAGCATCGCGAACTGGTGGACTGGCTTAGCGATGCCGGACGCAGCGTGCGAAGGCTCGCGTCGGTGTCCAATGGCGCTTTTTTAGTCGCGCGCTCCGGCCTTGCCGACCATCGCGCGTTGACCACGCATTGGCGCGATGCGCAACGGCTCTCCGCCGAGTATCCCTTGGTCCACGTCATGAGCAATCAACGGTATGTGAAGGATGGCAACCTTTACTCGTCGTGCGGGGTAAGTGACGGTATGCAGGTGGCCTTGGCTCTGGTCAGGGAGGATCTTGGCGAAGAGTTTGCCAGAAGCATTAAAAAGTCATTGTCGAGGCAGCTTGGGTAAGCACAACGCCAAGCCCGCCAGTCGGTCAAGATGCCGCTCGTCGCAACGCGGCGGCATCCGGCTGAATCCCGGCTCATGGCCCAGATGTAGCCAATTTTGGCTCAGGCACGACCATCAGAAGAGACCGTGCCGGTTCAATCGTTGGCACAATGATTGTGTCATTCCTCACCATTCTTGCCGAAGCAAAAGCACCTCACGAGCGTGCTGGATGGAAGAGGCGCAGTGCGGAGAACCCGTCTGAGCAACTGTCCATGAGCTGAAGTCGAACATACGCTGTTCTTGAGTTGGAAGGGAAATCATCCTTTGATCCTGGCCGCTGTTCTTCTCAGCGCCGATCTGGCCTATAGCCAACTTGAGCCCATCATGACCCGAAATCCGATCATTGCTTCACCACCCGACCTGAGCCCAACGAATCCGGGCGAAACGCTGTCGGGCGCCGACATCATCCTGCGCGTACTCGCCGAGCAAGGCGTCGACACGGTGTTCGGATACAGCGGCGGCGCGATCCTGCCGACCTACGACGCCGTGTTTCGCTATAACGAAATGAACGCGGCGCACGCCGAGCGTCAAATCAAGTTTGTGGTGCCCGCCAATGAACAGGCGGCGGGTTTCATGGCCGCCGGTTATGCACGCGCCAGCGGCAAAGTCGGCGTCTTCATGGTCACGTCGGGGCCGGGCGCGACTAACGCCTTGACGCCGATCGCCGACTGTTATGGCGATTCGATCCCCGTCGTCCTCATCTGCGGACAAGTGCCGCGTGCCGCGATTGGCAGCGACGCGTTCCAGGAAGCGCCCGTCTTCAACATCATGTCGGCGTGCGCGAAGCACGTGTTTCTGGTGACCGACCCCACGAAGCTCGAACAAACGCTGCGAGCCGCATTTGAAATTGCCCGCAGCGGCCGGCCGGGCCCGGTCGTCGTGGACGTGCCGAAAGATATCCAGAACTGGACCGGTCCCTATCATGGGCAAGGCACGCTGCATTTTCGCGGTTACTCCGATCGTCTGCGGATGGTGGCGAAAAGCGCGCGTCTTGACGGAGAGAAGGTCGACGCCTTCTTCGATCTTTTGCAACAGAGCAAGCGGCCGCTGCTTTATGTTGGCGGCGGCGTGATCACTGCACGCGCGACCGCGGAACTGCGTGAGTTTTCCGAGCGCAACGCAATTCCGATCGTGACGACGCTCATGGGTCTCGGCGCCATCCCGGCGAAACATGAGTTGTGTCTTGGCATGCTCGGCATGCATGGCGCCGCCTGCGCGAACTACGCGGTTGAAGACTGCGACTTCCTCATCGCGGTGGGTGCCCGATTCGACGACCGGGTTGCCGGTGGCCGCCCTGAATCATTCGCCCGCGGCGCCCGCCATGTCGCTCATATCGATATAGACGAGGCGGAGATCAACAAGGTCAAACGGGTACAGTGGAGTCACGTTGGAGATGCAAAGGATGCCTTATTGTCCTTGATAGAGCACAGCCCAGCGAGGCCGCCGGCGTCCGACTGGATCGAGCACGTGAAGGAGCTGAAGCGGACGTTCGGGATGAACTACGACCGGAAAAGCACTGCGATCCAGCCGCAGTTCGTTGTCGAAAAGCTTAGTGAAATCACTGGCGGACGAGCAATCATCACCACGGGCGTCGGCCAGCATCAGATGTGGGCCGCGCAGTTCTTTGAATTTGTCGAGCCTCGAAGCTTCCTGACCTCAGGGAGTATGGGCACGATGGGTTTTGGGCTGCCCGCGGCGATCGGCGCGCAACTGGCGCGGCCAGATGCCCTTGTGGTCGACATCGACGGTGACGGCAGCATCCGGATGAATATGGGCGAACTGGAGACGGCAAGCACATATGGCGTCCCTGTCAAGGTATTGCTGCTCAACAATCGCGGTGATGGAATGATCCGGCAGTGGCAGCGTCTCTTCTATGAAGGGCGTATGTTTACCAGCGACAAGGCGCTGCATCGCAAGGACTTTGTGATGGCGGCACAGGCGGATGGCTTTGAATTCGCCCGTCGCGTTCAGGCAATAGACGAACTTGAGGACACGCTGAGGGAGTTTGTGGAGTTTGACGGCCCTGCGTTTCTCGAGGTGATGATCGACTACAACGCCAACGTATTCCCGATGGTGGGCCCGGGCCAAAGCTACGCGAACATGATTACCGGTCCCTTTATCCCTTCTCGAAACGCGCAGGAAACGGAGTCTCAGGGCGCAGGACGTAAGAGTGCTGCGGATATGTTCTAGCGAAATCGAGTTCCGGTGTCGCAAAGCGTGACACGAAGGAGGGGCGGCGCGATTCGCATTGTGCGTCGTAGCTGGGTCCCGCATGTTTGTTCAGTTTCTATCGTGGTGCTTGTTGAAAATGGCTGACGAGAACTTAATCTATAAGGCACTCGCGAACCCGTTCCGGCGCGAGATCTTGAAGTGGTTAAAGACGCCGGGCGAATTCTTTGCGCGAGGGTGCATCGACCTGGGTTGCGGGGTGCCGTCAAATGCAATCCACGCGCGTAGCGGGTTGTCTCAATCGACCGTGTCAGCGCACGTCGCGGCATTGATCGAGGCGGGACTGCTTGTTTCGACCCGCGTTGGTCAGTGGATGTTTCTATCGCGCAATGAAGCAGTTATTCGGGACTTTGCGGCAGAGATCAGGTTGCATCTGTAGCCGCTGTTTGATCGACCGGGGTGCCGGTCAATATTAAGCGTTATCGAATGGAGAAATGAAAATGAAATTCTCAGTGAAAAATGAAATCCGCTCAGCCGATATTCCGGCGATCGAGCTTGCAATGAAGAGCGTCGACGGCGATGCGAAGGTCAGCGTCGACGTTGACACGAAGACGGTGAGTGTGGATTCGTGGCTTATGCCCGAAGAGTTTTTCGTCGCTTTCGATGACGAAAACTATGACGTGGTCATTGTGGAAGCATAGTCGGTTGCCGGTGCCTTCGTGTGGCAAAAGTAACCGGCCTCGTCATACACGAAGTCCTGGAAATTTTGACGTGATGGCCGGAAAGCAGCGAAAAATGTCCCAGAACCATCGCAGCTAGAGCATCAGCGAACGCCCGTAAAACATAAACTGTTCTTACCGGTGGTCAAAAGATTGCCGGTCCTGGTGGGCACAGGGACCTGGCGACAAGAGTTGCGGGGTCTTGCACAAGTTGACGCGGACTGGATGGCAGTGAAGCTTGCCTTCTTTCGCAGTGGGATTTTGTCTTCGTGTACCTGTGGACGCACTGGGTTGACCAGGGCAGCAATGCGTGCTGCCTTGAGTAAATTCGTGGCAGATACCGGGCATGTGCCCGACTGAGGACAGAGTCATCATGATGATGCGCAATCGGAATACCTCCTTCCTGTTTGGAGGCAATGCTCCTTATGTCGAGGAGCAATATGAGGCGTACCTTGCCGACCCGGCCGCGGTGCCGCAAGAATGGCGAGACTATTTCGACGCGTTGCAGGAGGGGCCGGCGGTTGATGGCTCAGACGCAGGCGATGTCGCGCATGCACCGGTTGTGTCTCGTTTCGTCGAGTTGGCGAAACATGCGCGAACGGGAGGGCGCTCAGAGAGCGAGGTACTGAGTTTCGCCCGCAAGCAAGTTGCCGTGCAGGCCTTGATTTCGGCCTATCGCCTGGTCGGCACCCGCAATGCTCAACTGGATCCGCTGCGCTGGACCGCGCCGGTGCCCGTGCCTGAATTGAATCCGAGCTACTACGATCTGTCCCATGCGGACATGAACACGAAGTTCAGCATGTCGGACACCTATTTTTCGGACGAAGACGCGACGCTCGGCGATCTGGTGCGGGCGCTGAGAGAGACCTATTGCGGGAAGCTGGGCGCAGAGTTTCTGCATCTGACTGACCCGGATCAGCGTCGGTGGTGGCAAATGCGTCTCGAGTCTTCGCGCTCAAAAGCGACCCTCGATACCGGTGACAAGCTGCATATCCTCGAACGGCTGACGGCTGCCGAGGGCCTTGAAAAATACCTGCATACTCGTTACGTCGGCCAGAAGCGCTTTTCGCTTGAGGGGGGGAGTCGCTGATCGTCCTGCTGGATGAGCTGGTTGCCTATGGCGCCACGAAGGGAGTCAAGAGCTCGATTCTCGGCATGGCGCACCGTGGACGCCTGAACGTCCTCGTCAATATTGTCGGCAAGCCGCCGGCTGCGTTGTTCGACGAGTTCGACGGGAAAACCGCCAATCTTCTTCCTGCGGGTGACGTCAAATATCACAAGGGCTTTACCGGCTTGCTCCCGACGGCAAGCGGCCCGGCAGAAGTGACACTCGCGTTTAATCCATCGCACCTGGAAATTGTTAATCCGGTTGTTCAGGGTATTGCTCGCGCGCGCGCCGAAGTATTGGGACAAGGTGCGAGCGCGGTGTTGCCTGTGGAGATCCATGGGGATGCCGCGATTTCGGGGCAGGGCATTGTCATGGAGACGATGAGCCTTTCGAATACCAGGGGTTACGGCACGGGCGGCACGGTGCATGTGGTTGTGAATAACCAGGTTGGCTTCACCACGTCCCATCCGGAAGATGTCCGGTCGTCGTTCTATAGCACCGACATCGCCAAGATGATCGAGGCGCCGATCCTGCATGTGAACGGCGACGACCCTGAGGCGGTTGTTGCGGCAACGCGCCTGGCAATCGATTTCCGTGCGACGTTCAAGAAGAGCGTCGTTATCGATCTGGTTTGCTTTCGCCGCCATGGTCATCAGGAACAGGACACGCCGGCCATCACGCAACCGTTGATGTATCGCTCCATTGCGGGCCACCCCGGTGTCCGTACTCTCTACGCCAAGAAGCTTGTAGACGAACGGGTCATGATGGCGGAAGACGTGGAGAAGCTTGTCCACGACTATCGTGACCGTCTTGACGCTGCGCAAACCGCCGAAGAGGAGAAGCCAGTCGATAAAAAGAGCGAAGAGGTGAGCTGGCCGCAACTGCTCGATGGAAACGTTGGCCGTATCTATTACGCGGCGCCCTTGCCAGACCACGTTCAAAAACTCGCACTGAAGATTACAAGCATTCCTGAACAGTACTCACTGCATCCACTCGTCGGAAAAGTCGTGAGTGCCCGTCGCGAGATGGCGGAAGGTAAGCGTCCGCTGGACTGGGGCATGGGCGAGCATCTGGCCTTCGCCTCTCTTCTCTCCGCGGGTATTGACGTGCGCTTGAGCGGGCAAGATAGTGAGCGCGGTACGTTCAGCCATCGTCACGCGGTACTCCACGATCAGAAGCGGTCGAGCCGGGGAGAGGGTACGTACGTCCCGCTGCATAACGTGTCGGAAGCCCAAGGACGATTTTCGGTGAGCAACTCGATTCTGTCGGAGGCAGCGGTTCTGGCCTTCGAGTACGGGTACTCGATTGTCCGGCAAAATTCGCTCGTTTTGTGGGAAGCGCAGTTCGGCGACTTCGCAAACGGGGCGCAGGTTGTCATCGACAATTTCCTGTCCGCGGGCGCTGCAAAGTGGGGACAGCATAGTGGCGTAACCATGTTGCTTCCGCACGGTCAGGAGGGGGAAGGTCCTGAACACGCGTCCGCTCGTCTTGAGCGCTATCTGCAACTGTGTGCGCAGGAAAATATGCGGGTTTGTCAGCCCACTACGCCGGCTCAGATTTTCCACCTGCTGCGGATGCAGGCGGTGCTTCAGGATCGCGTTCCACTTATTGTGATGACACCCAAGTCGCTTCTGCGCCATCCGGAGGCTGTCAGCAGTCTTGAGGATCTTGCACACGGACGATTCAACGAGATTCTTGCCGAGTCGCCTACGAAGCAAGCAGCGTCCAGGGTTGACCGGGTCATCCTGTGTTCGGGCAAGGTCTATTTCGAACTTCTGGAGCGTCGGCGTCAGGCGGGAAAGGGCAATATCGCGTTGATTCGCGTCGAACAGTTGTATCCGTTCCCCGCGAAGCAGATCAGTTTGGAGCTTGCGCGTTATCCGAATCTGAAGAGTGTCGTCTGGTGTCAGGAAGAGTCGAAGAACCAGGGTTCGTGGAATTTCGTCATGGAACAGTTGCTGGAAATTGTGAAGGCGCCTGCGGCGTTGCGCTATATCGGACCTGAGGCAACCGCATCGACCGCACCGGGCTACAAGTCGATGCACGTTGCGCGTCAGGAAAAGTATCTGCACGCAGCTATTGAAGAGTAAGGAGGCGACAAGGGCGAGTCGGAGAGAATGTCACTGATTCGCTTTTGTTGGCAGGTTCAATGGCGCAGGCGGCTGAGTTTGCGCGTCCCAAACTTTGGGTCATCATGTTTTCAAGCAGCGGCTTAAGGACTTAATGATTCGATGAATAACAATATCGTGATTAGAGGTGCGTAGCAGGTCGGCCGCACTCCCGTGGTGCTCTCGGTCCTGTTGTCACCAAAAAAATCGCAGTACGCCATGTACTTAGTCAGGAACGCAATGTATTGTCGATAACTCCAATCGACAGAAATTCTTGCATGGGACCAGAGTAAGTGCATGCGTCCAGAGTAAGCGCCATGGGGCTGGAGTAAGCGCTAAAGCGCCAACTCCAGCCGACACGCTAACTCTGGTCGACACGCCAACTCCCGTCCACAGCGGAGTCCATTGTGGATCTCACCGGATATGAGTTGGAGTCGCTGCACGATGACGGCGACTTCTCACTATATCGCGCTCGCACACCCGGCCATCGCAGCCATCCCAGCCATCCCGTCTCGGTGCTCGCGTTGGTCGCCACGCGCACGGGCTCGCCAAGCATCACACGGCTCGAGCACGAATACGGATTAGCCCCGTTGCTCCATTCAAGCTGGGCAGCGCAACCCCTCGCGCTCTATCGCCGCAGAGAGCCGCCCATGCTCGTTCTCGACGACAACGGCGGCGAGCCCCTGCATCGCTCACTCGGCCGTCCGCTGGAACTTCCGCGCTTCTTGCGTATCGCCGTCAATCTGGCGAAGGTGGTTGGCCACGTTCATCGATGCGGTCTCGTTCACAAAGACATCAAGCCGGCAAATGTGCTCGTCGACGGGAACGGCAACGTGCGGCTCACCGGCTTCGGCATCGCCTCGCAACTGCCGCACGAACATCAGCCGCCCGCGCCGCCGGAGATCGTTGCCGGCACCTTCGCGTATATGGCGCCCGAACAGACGGGCCGCATGAACCGCTCGATCGACACGCGCAGCGATCTCTACTCGCTCGGCGTCACCCTGTACGAGATGCTCACCGGGTCGCTGCCGTTCATGGCATCGGACGCGATGGAATGGATTCATTGCCACATTGCTCGCAGGCCGACACCGCCAGGCGAGCGCGTCGACGGTATTCCGGCGACGGTCGAGGGCATCGTCCTTAAGCTGCTCGCCAAGGCCGCTGAAGACCGTTATCAGACCGCGGCGGGTGTCGAGGCTGACCTCCGGTCGTGCCTCGTGGCATGGGAGGCGCGCCACCGGATCGAGCCGTTCCCGCTGGGTGCGCACGACGCGTCAGACCGCCTGCTGATCCCTGAGAAATTGTACGGACGCGGGGCACAGATCGAAGCGCTTGTTACAGCGTTCGATCGTGTCGTCGCGAGCGGGGCGGTCGAACTGGTGCTGATCTCGGGCTATCCGGGCATTGGCAAGTCGTCAGTCGTCAGCGAGTTGCACCGCGTGCTGGTGCCGCCCCGGGGTCTGTTCGCGTCCGGCAAGTTCGACCAATACAAACGTGACATCCCTTATGTGCCATTTGCGCAAGCCTTCCAGACGCTCGTACGCAACCTGCTGAGCAAGAGCGATGCAGAGGTCGAGACGTGGCGGCACGCGCTGATGGAGGCGCTCGGGCCCAATGGTCAGCTGATTGTGAATCTGATCCCTGAGTTGGCGCTCATCATCGGCGAGCAGCCGGGCGCGCCCGTTCTCCCGCCGCAAGATGCGCAAAACCGCTTCCAGATTGTATTTCGACGCTTTCTCGGCGTGTTTGCGCGAGCTGAGCATCCGCTCGCGCTGTTTATCGACGATCTGCAATGGGTCGATACGGCGACGCTCGACTTGCTCGCCCACCTCGTCACGCATCCGGACGTGAAGCACGTCCTGCTGGTCGGCGCCTACCGCGACAACGAGGTGGATGTGTCGCACCCGTTCGCGCGCACGCTCGAGTCGATCAGCCACGCCGAAGGGCGGGTGCAGCAGATAGAGCTCGCGCCGCTCACGCCGGACAGCGTCACGCAACTCGTGGCTGATTCGCTGCACTGCGACAGCGCGACGGCCCGCCCGCTCGCGCAACTGGTGCACGAGAAGACGGGCGGCAATCCGTTCTTCACGATCCAGTTTCTGACGACGCTCGCCGATGAGGATCTGCTCACATTCGACCCACGCGCCGCGTTGTGGTGCTGGGATCTGCCGCGCATTCGCGCGAAAGGTTTTACCGAGAACGTCGCCGACCTGATGGCGGCGAAGCTCAGCCGCTTGCCCCCTCTGACGCGCGACGCGTTGGGGCAACTGGCGTGCCTCGGCAACGTCGCCGAAGTCACCGCGCTGACGTGGGTTCAGGGCGGATCTGACGAGACGATGCACGCGAACCTGTGGGAAGCCGTGCGGACGGGCCTCGTTTTTCGCGAGGCCAACGCGTATGAATTTGCGCACGATCGCGTGCAGGAAGCCGCTTATGCGCTGATCCCCGCTAACGAGCGCGCTGCCGCTCATCTGCGGATCGGCCGGGCGCTGGTGTCGCGGACCCCGCCAGAAGCGCTTGAAGATGCCATCTTCGACATCGTCAACCATCTCAATCGCGGCGCAACGCTGATCGTGACCGAGTCGGAGCGCGAGCAGGCCGTTGCGCTGAACCTCATTGCAGGCACTCGCGCGATGAGTTCGACGGCCTACGCGGCCGCTCTCAGCTATCTCGCCCAGGGCGTCGGGCTGCTGTCGCCCGACGCGTGGACGCAGCGCTACGACAGCACCTTCGAACTTTATCTCGCGTTCTCGGAGTGCGAATATCTGGCCGGCGATTTTACGAAAGCCGACGCGCTTGCCGACATGATGCTTACCAAGGCGCGCTCCAGTCTCGATCGCGCAAAGGTCTTCAGCTTGCGGATCGAGTTGTATCAGCTCGCCGGAAGATATGACGAGAGCTTCTCGGTTGCGCTCACTGCGCTCCGCGATTTCGACATCATTTTTCCTGAGACCGGTCAGGACATCCAGGCGGCTGTCGATGACGGACTGCGCGACGTTCGCGTCAATCAGGCCGAGCGTCCTATTAGCGAACTGGTCGAGGCGCCGGTAGCGACGGATCCTGTGATCCTTGCGGTCGTCAATCTTCTTCTTCAGGCGATGAACTGTGCCTTCGCCGCCCGGCCCGCGTATTACCCGCTCATCACCATGAAGGCGGTCAACCTGTCCTTGCAGCACGGCAACACCGACAACTCCAGTTTTGCCTACGGCAATTACGCGTTGATGCTGGTCTCGCTTATCGGCGATATCCCCACCGCGGTGCAATTTTCAGAGATGTCGATCAGGCTGAACGAAAGATTTGGCAATCGGCGCCTGAATGGAAAGCTGCTTCACCTGTACGGCGCGCATGTCAATTTCTGGCGCTGCCACATTGCGACTAATTTGCCGGTTCTCGAACGGGCGACCGCTGCGTGCCTGGAAGTGGGCGACCTTGTTTTTGCAGGCAACGTCGCATTCAACGCGGTCTGGCAGGCGATCGAGAAAGGAGCCGCTCTCGAGGACGTGCAGACGCTTTCGGAAAAGTACGCCGCGCTCGCACGCGAGAGCCATAACGACGCGGTCTATGAGTTGATCCGGGTCGAACGGCAATTCGTCGTCAGTCTTCGCGGCAAGACGACCGAAACGTTGAAGCTGAACGACGATACCTTCGACGAAACAGCCAGCTTCGATGCAATCATCAGATCAAATTTCGGCTGTGCTATTGGCGTCTATCGCATCATCAAGGTCATGCTTGCCTTCCTGGATGGCCGGTATGCCGACGCGTTGAAGGCGGCGGACCGGGCGGAGGAAGTCCTCAGTTCTGTCATGGCGCTGTCAATTGAAGCGACCTATCACTTCTTTCATGTGCTCACCCTGACTGCCCTTTATCCGGAGGCATCCAGGGAACAGCAGCAAGCCTACCGGCGCATTCTTGAAGCGAAACTCAGGAAGTTCGAAATGTGGGCCAAGCATTGTCCGGAGAATTATCAGAACCGCTACGCGCTTGTCTGTGCGGAGCTCGCGCGTCTGGAAGGCCGGGATCTCGACGCCATGCGCCTGTACGAAGAGGCAGTCCACTCCGCGCATGAAAACGGCTTTCTTCAGCAGGAAGGCATCGCCAACGAACTTGCCGGCCGCTTCTATCTGGGCAAAGGACTCAGGACGAGCGCCGATGCTTATTTACGCAACGCGCGTCATTGCTTTGCCTTTTGGGGCGCGGACGGCAAGGTCGCGCAACTCGACGGTCAATTTCCCCGCCTCGCCAATCAGGACGATGGCAAGGCCATGTCGACACTCAGCTTCGATTGGCGGCAGTTCGACGCCGCGACGCTGCTCAAGGCGTCTCAGGCCCTTTCCAGCGAGATCGAACTGAACGGCTTGATCGAGCGCCTGATGACAATAGCGCTGCAGACCGCAGGCGCCGATAGGGGTCTGTTAGTGGTGCTGCAGCAACCGGATGGCTACCGGATCGAGGCAGAGGCGCGTATCAATGGGAACGGGATCGAGTTGAACCGGGAACCGCCGGCCAATTCAGCCGCCCCTGCCGCCGTTTTGCGTTACGTGATCCACACGCAAAAGAGCGTCATCATCGATGATGCCTTGATACCCAATATGTTCTCTCAGGACAGCTACCTGGCAAGCGGAGCGACGCGATCGCTGTTCTGCCTGCCTCTTGTCAGGCAGGGCAAGCTTAGCGGCCTGCTGTATCTCGAGAACACGGCCACTTCGCATGTCTTTACGGCACGCCGCTCCGCGCTGCTCGATTTGCTGGCGTCGCAGGCGGCCATTTCGCTCGAGAATACTCGTCTCTATGCGGATCTTCAGGAGCGCGAGGCGAGGGTTCGGCGCCTGGTGGATTCGAACATCATCGGGATTCACATTTGGGACTTTGAAGGCAATGTCGTTGAAGCCAACGATGCTTTTCTGCGTATCGTGGATTACAGCCGGGAAGATCTTGTCTCGGGGCGTATCCGATGGCCCGATCTGACGCCGCCTGACTGGCTCGAGCGCGACGAACTGGCGAAGGCCGAATTGAAGGCCACCGGAAGCGCCAAACCCTTCGAGAAGGAGTACTTGCGCAAGGATGGCCGCCGGGTGCCTGTGCTGATCGGGCCGGCGGCGTTCGGCGATCGTGCGGGTCAAGGCGTGGCTTTTATTCTCGACCTGACCGACCAGAAGCGGGCGCAACAGGAAGTGCGCGACGGCGAGCGGCGCTATCTCAAGCTGCAGACGGAGCTGGCGCATTCAAACCGCGTGGCGACGATGGGGCAGTTATCGGCATCGATTGCTCATGAAGTGAAGCAACCTATTACCGCATCGATCACCTACGCCAGTGCGGCCTTGCGCTGGCTGGCAGCCCACCCGCCCAATCTCCACGAAGTGAGTCAGGCGCTCAACCGGATTGTCGCGGATAGCGGCCGCGCTAATAACATTGTGGACCGGACTCGCGCTTTCTTTAAAAAGGAACCGCAGCGAAAAGACGGCCTCGACATCAACGAAACGATTCTCGAGTTGATCGCTTTCATGCGAAGTGAAGCCAGCAGGCACGGTGTCGAGCTCGCCGTCGAACTGGTTGATGGATTGCCGCAGATCCAGGGCGACCGGGTACAACTGCAGCAAGTCATGCTCAACCTGATGATCAACGCGTTTGAAGCGATGAGCGCAACTAACGCTGGTGAGCGAAGGCTTTTGATCCGGACCAGCAAGACCGGCGCCAACGAACTCTGCGTTACCGTGCAGGATTCCGGACCGGGCCTTGACGCCGATCATGTGGAAGGCGTCTTTGATGCATTCTTTACGACCAAACCCAACGGGCTGGGGATGGGGCTGCCGATTTGCCGCTCGATCGTGGAGAGTCACAGAGGACGCTTATGGGTAACATCGAATTCTCCGGGGGGCGCCATTTTTCAGTTTACGTTACCGGGACAGGGCGATGTATCGCATCAGGGTTAGTGGTTGGGGGTGGGGCCGGGTTGTTAGGTTCTGGGGTTAGTGGTCGGGGTCAGTGCCGGGGTGCCAGGTTCCTGCGTTAGCGGTCGGATTCATTGCCGGGTTGCTGCTTTCGGCCTTAGCGGTCTGCTTGAGTTGGCTTTTCTCTTTATCACTATTAGCCACTGTGCGTGGCGGCACGTCATTTCTTTGTCCAAAGCGACAAAGAAACGAAGCAAAGAAAACGCTTTCAGAACGAGGGCTCGTAAGTTGACCCAGCGTGCAGTTTCCACGTTTTTGGCACCCCAAAAGCACGGTGCTCGCAAGAGCGACGGATGTGTGAACCCCTCCTTCTCGCGAATTCTTACACGCACACGCTTCGCCCCGTACGCTCTCGGGCAAGCACGCTTGCCCAAGAAACCCGCACGGCCTCACGCGTGTTTGCCGCTACAGGTCTTCATGGATTGGCTGTTTGGTCGGCATGATCGGCCCGGTTATTTTCGTCGGTAGGGCCTCATCTATCCGAGCGCCTTGTTTCGAGGTGGGTTGGCGACATGGTTCGATGTGCGTACAAATTCGGAGGATGGTTTTCCGCGGATAGCGCGGGGTGCACCTTGGGCAGGTTCAATCACTGGTGGCGAAGCGTGTGGGTATCCGTGTTCGGAGAAAGAGGGGTTCACACATCCGTTGCTCTTGCGAGCACCGTGCTTTTGGGGTGCCAAAAACTCGGAGACTGCACGCTGGGTCAACTTATGAGCCCGCGTTTTGAAAGCGTTTTCTTTGCTTCGTTTCTTTGTCGCTTTGGACAAAGAAATGACGGGCGGATTCAACTGGTCGATGCAACACCTCTGTTCCAATACGGAAATCGGAGGATGAGGCTATGAAACGACAAGCAAAACCGTGGTTGACGTCGACCCAGAAGGGGGAGATTTGGAAGCGCTGGCGCGCAGCGGAGTCTGTCAGCGAGATTAGTCGGGCGCTGGAGCGTGAAGTGGGCTCGGTGCATCGGATGCTTGCTAAGCGCGGTGGGATCGCACCGCCGCCAAGAAAGCGCTCGCCACGTGCACTGACGCCCGAGGAGCGCGAAGCGATCTCTCGAGGGCTGAGCGCAAACTGGTCTTCAAACCGCATTGCAGCGAGCCTGAACCGAGCGCCATCGACGATCAGCCGGGAGATCGAACGCAACGGCGGGCCGATAAAGTACCGCGCCCAACAGGCCGACGCCAATGCCTGGAAGAACGCGCTACGGCCCAAAGCGTGCGCCCTTTCAAACCGGGCGCGACTACGCATGCTCGTGGCGAGTAAGCTCAAACAACAATGGGCACCTGCGCAGATATCGGGCTGGCTCAAACGGCAGTTCCCAGTCAATAAGCTCATGCAACTATCACACGAAACGATCTACCGAAGCCTGTATGTACAAGCCCGGGGCGTCCTTAAAAAAGAGCTGATGGAGCATTTGCGCACCCATCGCGTGATGCGACGCGCTAAAAAAGCCACGGGCAGCGGACAAAACCGAGGGGCGATCATCGATGCTGTATCAATCAGCGAACGTCCCGCCGAAGTGGAAGACCGAGCGGTTCCCGGGCACTGGGAAGGTGACTTGATATCGGGCTCGAACAACTCGCATATTGCGACCCTGGTTGAACGCCAATCGCGCTTTGTGATGCTGGTGAAAGTCCAAGGCAAAGACACTACAAGCGTCGTGTCGGCACTGATCAAGCAGGTGAAGAAGCTGCCTAAGGAGTTGCGCCAAACGCTCACGTGGGACCGTGGCCGCGAACTGGCAAGCCACAAGACGTTCACGCTTGCCACAGAGGTCGACGTGTATTTCTGCGATCCACGAAGTCCTTGGCAACGCGGTAGCAACGAGAATACGAACGGCCTGCTACGTCAGTACTTCCCTAAAGGCACACGCCTGGATGGTTATTCACAAGCCGAGTTGAACAA
>NZ_JNFG01000003.1 GCF_000729995.1 Caballeronia sordidicola
CGCGTACGGTCTCCGAGAAAGCCGGAAATGGCCTTTTCGTGACCCGCCCCTCCCCACCCGAGTATTTCCGCCAAGACAGTAGCGGACCAAATCCGCCCGATTACTGGGCCCGTCACGACGGGAATAACGGGCCACTTCCGCCGTCGCGCAAATTTCCTGACCAAACCCTTTCATACTCGGCCATGGCCGTCCGCTGCCTGTTATCCGGCGCGTCCTCATTAAAAGCTCCAAACCACTATTCGTCGCAACTAACACGATCCACAGTGGCGTTGAACGCACGATTTTCTGCTTTCACCGGCACTTCGCGGGCGATCAAAGATGCCTCCATCCGACGTTTCATAAAGTCTTGACATCCCTATTTTGTTGAACAATATTATTAACATTGTTCAACAATTTGGATCGCCAAGAGTGATCCTTTCTTCAGAAAGGGAACGTCCATGCACGCCTATCGTCCGTCCTTCTCGCCGCGTCGCGCCCTGCTTTCCGGGCTCACAGGTCTGATGCTGCTCGTCCTGCAGGGTGCGGCCAACGCCGCCACGCAGGCACCGCCCACCATCGCCTCGGGCACGCTTACCATTGGTTCCGACCTGACCTACCCGCCGTACGCATTCATGGACGGCGACACACCCGCCGGACTCGATCCTGATTTCATGACCTCGCTCGCGTCGCACTTGCAACTCAAGCCGCAGTTCGTCGACACGCGGTTCGCCAACCTGATCCTGGGGATCAACGCGAAGCGCATCGACATCATTGCGTCCGCGCTCTATGTCACGCCCGAACGCGCCAAACAGATCGATTTCGTGCCTTACTTCAAGACCGGCGGCTCGCTCCTTGCGCTGACCGGCAGCGGTTTCGTGCCCGCGACGCCCGAAGCCCTGTGCGGCAAACGCGTCAGTTCGATCAAGGGCGCCTCGTGGATTCCCAAGCTGGCGAAAGTCAGTCAGGACACCTGTGCAACGAAGGGCCTCCCGCCTATCGATGTACGCGAGTTCGAGACCTCGCCGCAAGCCTCGCAGGCGCTGTTGGCCCACGCTGTCGATGCGCAGTTCGAGGACTCGGCCGTGGCAAAGATGGCCGTCGACAAGATGAGTGGGCGCCTTGCCATCACATCGACTACGCCGCTGTTCCCGGTGGTGGTCGGCCTGGGTGTGGCCAAGAACGACCCGGCGCTGCTTGCTGCGGTGAAAGGCGCGCTCGACACGATGAAGCATGACGGCGAGTACGCCACGCTGCTCAAGCGCTACAACGTCGCCGAACCGACCGGCGCGGAAATCGCACAAGCACTCGGCGCGGCGAATTGAGCGTCATTTAACTGAGCGTCATTTAACTGAGCGTCATATCACTTGGCGTCATACACCAGTCCCACACCAGTCACGGACAACGCGGCGCGTTTGAACGGCCGCGTTGCCCTGCGGAGAAAGATGAATGATTTTTGACTGGCACTACGCCCTGTCGCTACTCGCCGACAAGGCATTCTGGAGCGCATCCTGGCGCGTGGTCGAACTCAGCATGGCGACGTGGGTGATTGGCATCGTGGCCGGGTTCCTGCTGGCGCTCGGCAAGCAGTCTCGCATCGCACCATTGCGTGTGGCGTGCTCGGCTTACATCTGGCTGTTTCGCAGCTTACCGTTGCTGGTGCTGCTGATCTTCGTGTACAACCTCCCGCAAGTGTTCCCGGCATCGAGCATGGTGCTCGCCGACCCGTTCTGGGCGGGCTTGATTGCGCTGTCGATCAGTGAAGCCGCTTATATAGCGGAGATTCATCGGGGCGGGTTGCTTTCCATCGGCCGAGGCCAGTTCGAGGCCGGTCGCGCGCTGGGATTGCGGACCCTCGGGCTGCAGCGGCTGGTGGTGGTGCCGCAGGCGTTTCGCGTGGCCTTGCCGTCGCTCGTCAACGAATACATCACGATAGTGAAGCTCACCTCGCTCGTGTCCGTGATCTCGCTCGCCGAAATATTGCTGGTGGGTGAGCGGCTCTACACGCAGAACTTCAAGGTCCTGGAGACGATGCTCGCAGTGTCGTTCTACTACGTGTTGATCGTGACCGTGGTCGGGTACGCGCTGAAACTGCTTGAACTGCGCCTGGACGTTGTGCGCAGGGAGCCCGCGGCGTTCAGTCCTGCTGAGCCGGCGGCGCCCATCAACACACCAACGGCGCAGGTCGGAAAGACCGGTCGCGTAGCGCTTGAGGCGCTCGGCTTGCGCAAGCGCTATGGCGTGCACGAAGTGCTGAAAGGCGTCAACCTCAAGGTGCAGGCGGGTGAAGTCATCTCGGTGATCGGGCCGTCGGGGTCAGGAAAGACTTCGCTGATCCGTACACTCAATGGTCTTGAGGCACTCGACGAGGGCGAGATCGTGCTTCACGGCAAGCTGTTCCAATGGGGTGCAAGCCGAGCACGACGAGCGGTGTCGCATCGCGAGCACATGCGTGGCATTGTCGATATCGGCATGGTGTTCCAGAGCTTTAATCTCTTCCCGCATCGCAGCGTGCTCGACAACGTGACGCTGGCGCCACGCTATCACGCTCGTGGCTCAAAGGCTGCGCTGCGCGCGCTCGGCATGGAGATGCTTTCAAAGGTCGGATTGGCCGCGCATGCGCACAAGTATCCGCACCAGCTATCCGGCGGCCAGCAACAGCGGGTGGCGATTGCGCGGGCGCTGGCCATGAAACCATCGATCGTCCTCTTCGACGAACCGACCTCCGCGCTCGACCCCGAACTGGTGGCGGAGGTCCTGAAAGTCATCGAGCAGCTTGCGCGCGAAGGGATGACAATGGTGATCGTCACGCACGAGATCAATTTCGCATTCCGGATCTCGGATCGGATAATCTTCCTGGAGAATGGCTCGATCGTGGCGGATGCCGCGCCTCACGTCATGACTGCGTTCGACAAGGATTCCCGCGTTGCGCACTTTCTCAAAGACCTCCAGATCGCATGACCGATCAGTTTCATCGACCGATTCCGTGACCGTTTCCCTGACCGATTTCAACCGCGCCGTGACCAAGAACAAGACCGTGACCGAGCACATCGAAGAAGAGTCCGTGACCGAGCGCATCGTCACGCAGATCCGCGACAAGATCATCTGCGGCGACCTGTCTCCCGGCACTCCGCTCACCGAAGCCGATCTGACGAAGGCGTACGACGTCTCGCGCAATACGCTTCGCGAGGCGCTGCGGCAGATTTGCCGTGAAGGATTGACCGTGCATTACCGGCATCGAGGCGTGGTGGTGCGCACGCTCACACGCACCGACGTGCGCGATATCTTCCGGGTCCGCCGGACCCTGGAACTGCAGGCGCTTGCGCTGCCGGGAAAGACCGACCCGCCCGACCCTGAGGTGCTGCGCGCCATGGCCGATGCCTGCGATGCCGCTGCGCAAGCCGTCTCGCAAGAAGACTGGCGAAGCGTGGGCACGCATAGCTTGCGGTTTCATCAGCACATTGTGGAGATGATCGGCAGCGCGCTGCTCGACCAGTTCTTCCGCACGATTCTCGCGCAGTTGCGCTTGCTGTTCTCCGCTGCACCCGACGAACGGCGCTTCCAGTTGCCGTGGATCGAGCGTGACCGGGAACTCTACGACCTGATCGTGGCCGGGGAACTCAAGCGGGCGAGCAAGAAACTTTCCGACTACCTGGACCGCTCCGAAGAAGCGTTGATCGACCTTCTCTGAACCGCTTCTTTCCAGGGTCCTTTTCGCGAGCGAGGCCTGGCGCCCCGCATCGATTCATTCAGGAGAATCAGAACCATGTTGAACTACCCTGCCGCTTATCAGGTAACCCAGGGTTCCGCACTCGAAGTAGACCGGGACTTTTATACGCGCGTTGCCACCGCGCAGGAAACGCGCACGCTGGTGGACTCGGCGGTAGTGCCAATCCGCTCCGGCTATGCGTGGAAGGTACCGGCCGGACACGTGTTCCGGATCGTAACCATTGAAGGCCCGCAGGTCGCGGATCTCAACATCTGGAACCTGCACAATCCGCGTGAGCGCTTCTGGGCATCACGCACGCGCCAGTTGCAACAGGCGCATGTGAGCACATTCGACCGGCTGTGGTCGACCCTGCCGTATCTCCGGCCGCTCGTGACGATCACCGACGACAGCCTGGCCGGCTACGGAGTCGACGAACATGGCGGCCGCGTTCACGACCTGCTGGGCACACGCTGCGATCCGTACGTGAACCGGATGCTGACCGGCGAAGATTTCGATTTCCATTGCCATTCGAACCTGACGCGCGCGATCGCACCGTACGGTCTCACCGAATTCGATGTGCACGATGTACTGAACGTGTTCCAGTGCACCGGGCTCAATCTGAACGACCAGTATTTCATGAAGGCGTGCCCGGCGAAGAAAGGTGACTACCTGGAGTTCTTCGCGGAGATCGACCTGTTGTGCGCGCTGTCGACTTGCCCGGGCGGCGATTTGTCCTTGCCGATGTGGGGCCCGGACGCGCGCGATCCGCTCGAAGTATGCCGGCCGCTGGGTGTGGAGGTATATCGGCTTGCGCCCCAGATGCTCGATGGATGGAGTTCGCCGGAGGTACCGCCTTACCGCGGTCTGCATGGAATGCGGCTCGATACATCGGGACGTGGCGGCTGTTGCTGAGAGCCGTGTTCCGGATGTCCTCTGCTTAAATGGTGATGACGCCATCGGGCGGGCCGCTCGATGGCGCCGGTCATCTGCGAATGCCACAACCCATACTATTCACGATGATGCGAAGTACGGCGCAGCTTGTCGCAGCCAATTGCCATCGCGAATGAGACCGCCCAGAAGGCGATGATTGCACCAATGAAAAGCAGGTCCACGATTTGTCTCCTGACGGATTGATAGGTCTTTGTCTTTAAGACTAGGCAAGGACCAGTCAACGAGGTGCTAAGAGATCGACGGGACTTATCAAAAAGGGGTAAAGGCCGCGTGAACTGATTGCGGATGGCAGCACGGTTCGGTTACTCGCTGTCAAATTGCGTCGTGGTACTGCTCGGCACGCCGCCCGGTCCGGCAGGATTGGGGTTGCCAAAACGCGGAAGCGACCCGTCCGCACGAGCGCGAGCCAGCTCCGCGCGCACCTGGGCACGCGTCTTTGGAGCTTGATCGGATTGCATTGGAAGCGGCTTTGGCGCTACAGGCTGTACTGCTGGCAGCACTTCCTTGACCCGCGGCTTCGCGAGAACTAACGCTACCCGTGGTGCCGTGCTGGCTGCGGTTGGCGCTCCCTCTGGCGAACCTGGATTTTTCCTTCCGGCTCCCAAGGCCGGGCTTGCTGCTTCGGCATCTACAGCGCCATTCGATAGAGTTTTGATCTGTGGCGTATCCCCGATCAAGGACTCAAGAGACGTGCCCATCGCATGCTCGCGCACCCGGGATTTGCCCTTATGTGAACGTTCGGCTCTCGCAGGCAAACGCGTTGCAGGCCGACTCGACTTTGCCGTATTGCGCGAGTTGTCAGGCGGCGTAACAGGCGGCACTGAGTCAGCTTTTTCCTCACGCGCCTGCAACTCTTTCTGGAACGGGAGCGCGCGGCTATCGTCCATGTGAAGCGTTTGAACCGCCCCCGAGAGAACCTTCGCGGAAGCAAGATCGTTACGCTTCAAGTTTTCTCGAATCACCCGAAGAATATGGAAGATATCGTCGGAATGGCTGCTCGCTGAAGACAGATTTGATATCTGGGATTCAACTGAGCCATCCTCCGGATCGCCGGAAATGGAAGCGCCATCGCGTTGCGAGCCTGATTGCGCCTGCGGCAGTTTGTCTTCGCCTGACCGCATTACAGATGCGCCGATCACCAGGGCACCGAGAAGGAGGCTCGCGAGGAGTATCCTCTTAGGATTGCTCAACATAAGTGTCTGTCCCGTAGCTTGGAAATGCACATCCGACACCCGGATAACATCGGCTTCACCGACCTTCACTCGCATGGATGCAGCGCAAAAAGGAACGCGCATGCGCTGCGGTCTTGCCAACTATAACTTACGCGCTCAAATGGAAGATTGGATGCGCCAAACCCTAGCCGCTATCCGCCAAAGTTAGAATTTCTGAAGGGCTCCAAACGGTGCCGTTCCCCGGATTGTTTGTTAGGACGATTGGAATTCTCCTTCCGTTTTATCGACAGCCGTCGTTTGCACTCGTCAATCCTGCCGGAACGACAAACGGTGGCAGGCAATTCGGCGGTATGATAATAACTGTACATTCATACAGCTATCATGAACGACCTTACATTCGCGGGTCAGGCTGAATCCCAACAGCGCTTCTACTATCTCCACAATTTCGAGTTCGCTCTCCAATGGCTCGCCGATCGATACGACGACCTGTGGATCGACGACGAACGTGCTTTCCTGATAGCGTTCCCTACCCTTCCCCTGGCGTCCCGCGCACTGCTGGTGCGAATGCTGATGCGCACCGGGCCACTGTTCCGGGTAAGCGCGTTGGGCTATGACGAGATAGGCAGCCCTACAGAAGCCGTCAGTCCTCTCAACGCGTTGGGATGGGTCGATCCCGACCCGGCACTGACAATCGACGAAATATTTCGCCTGCATACCGTGCGCGAACTGGCGAATATCTTTCCTGATGCATTCGGAACGACGAAACTGCGCAAGTCCGAATTGCTCGAGACGCTTCGCAGCCGGCTTCAGACAGCGTGCACCTATTTGCACTGGTGGCCCGGATCGAATGATCAGGTGGTACGCGTGAACGTGGCATCACTGTGCGATCGCTTGAGACTCATGTTCTTCGGTAATTTTCGTCAAACCTGGTCCGAGTTTGTTGTGAGTGACCTGGGGATTATCCGGTATCAGCACGTCCCAATTCAGCCGTCCTCCCGCGCGTTTCAAAGCCGTAAGGATATCGAATCATTCCTGACGATTCATGCCTGTCGGGAATATCTGGAGACGTGCGATGCAATCGATTCTACCGAGCATGCGGCCTCTCTCGAGGCAATGATCCAAGTGATAGAAGCGCTCCCCTGCGGGCAGGGCTGGATCGACGCGCGGCAACAAAAGCTTCTGTTTCGTATCGGCCAGCACTTCGAACGGCGGCGGAACTGGAATGCTGCGCTGGCGTGTTATGGCAACTGCCGTTTTCCCGGCTCCCGGCACCGACGCATGCGAGTCCTGGAACTATTCGGGCGCCACCAGGAGGCGCACGATTTGGCGCTCCAGGCGCAAGCCGACCCCGAAAGCGAAGAGGAAGCGCAACGAGCAGGACGGATGTTGCCCCGGCTCCGCCGTGAGTTGGGACTCTCGGTGAAGGTGATGCGCAGGCCGGACCCGGTCAAGCGCATCGATCTCATCCTGCCACGGCCGGCCGAGCCCACCCCGGTCGAGATGATCGTGTGCAACGCGTTGAGCGAACCCGGTACAACGGTGCATTACGTTGAGAACGCGCTGATCAATTCCTTGTTCGGATTGCTCTGCTGGGATGCGATTTTCGCGCCGCTGCCTGGCGCGTTTTTTCACCCGTTCCAGCGCGGTCCGGCGGACCTGCATTCCCCCGGCTTCTACGCAACACGGCGAGAGGAATTTACACGATGCCTGGAGCGGCTCGACAATGGCGGCTATGTGAACGCCATTCGACAAACATTCCAGACGAAGGCCGGGGTGGCATCGCCCTTCGTGCACTGGCGCCTTCTCACAAACGAGGTTCTTGAAGCGGCGCTCCGTTGCATTCCGGCCGCGCATCTTAAGAAGTGGTTCGTTCGGCTCGCTCAGGACGTTCGCTTGAACCGTACAGGCTTTCCCGACCTGATTCGTTTTTGGCCCGCAGAAGGCCGATACGAAATGATTGAGGTTAAAGGCCCTGGCGATCGACTGCAGGACAACCAGATCCGGTGGCTGGCCTATTGCGTCGAGCACGGCATGCCGGTGCGCGTCGTCCACGTTCAATGGTCGCAGGAATCTTTCGAGTTAATAACGCAGTCTTGACGTGGTCGATGACGCACGCGTGTGATTCACAGGCGCGCTGGCTTGTCCGTCCAAGCGCGCCTGCCTGCGCTGCTACACTTGCCGCAATATTAATTGCCGCGCAATGCTCGCCGCCCGGCACGATGCCGATCGGTATCCGCCATAAACCCGCGTCCATTCTTCTTCTGACAAAGTCTGCAACCCATGCTTCGATTCGAGAACCTCTGTAAACGATACGACGAGCGCGTCATCTTCCAGGGATTGCGTTATAGCGCCGGCACTGGATGCGTGGCACTGAACGATGAAAGCGGCAGCGGCAAGTCCACGTTGCTCGGTATTATCGCGGGCGAGATTGAACCTGATCACGGCGAGGTATGGATAGACGGGCATTCCCTGCGTAGCGCCCCGCTCGCGGCAAAGTCCCTGCTCACATACGTGCCGGACGACTGCATGCCGTACTCGCTGCAGACCGGTCGCGAGTATCTGGAGCGGGTGGCAGCGAACAGGAAAACAGACGTCGACAGCCGCACGCTCGACTTGGCGGACCGCTTTGGCTTAACGCCACATTTGGAGAAGCGTTTCGAGCAGATGTCGTTTGGCACGCGCAAGAAAATCTTCCTCACGGCGGCGGCGTTGGGCGATGTGAAGCTTGTTATCGCGGATGAACCAGGAGCCGGCCTCGATGCGCCCGCGCGCGCTGTTCTGATTGATTTGTTCAGGACCCTGGGTGAAGACCGAACGGTTTTCTTTTCGAGCTATGACGTGGATTTTTCCCAGGCTTGTAGCGCGAAAGTGATCAGTTTTGCTGAGCTTGGCGTAGGGGTGTAAGCGAGTGCTGAGAGCGTGAGCCATCGCGCTCGAACGTACACCGGGATGCTTCATCCAAGCCCCATTGCTCGAACGAGCATGGCCAACCCGGCCACAACGACGACGGCTCCGATAGCTCTCGCCACGCGCTCACCTTCCGGTGCGAGACGTTCGACGGTAATGACTGCCGTCACGGCAGCCATCGCGCGCAGATCCATCACGCCGATCACGAGAAGGACCGCCGTCAGGCCGGCACAGCAGGTGCTGCAGTGAAGCCCGAGGCGCAAGCCATGTCGCCAGGCCGTGCCGGCGTCTGCCTGCAACGCCTGCAACATACAGCCGTGCCTCGACGTGACCCGGCAGCAGGCAAGGTGATGTGCCTTCCACGCAGTGAACTGAAGCGCACCAGCGATCACGACGACCACGCCGGACGCGATCGGAACAGTGCGCGCGAGTGCAGGCACCTGCATTTGGAGCGACGCCAGCGCGCTGCCCAGCGCAAAGGTGGCCATTCCAAATACGGCCCATACGGAGAAGTATCCGATGCCCACCAGCGCAGTCATCCAGCCCGGTCCTGTCCTGTCAAAGGCCTGACGGTAGCGCCAGAGCATGGGAGCGAGGGATGGCAGCATCATCGCCACCATCATCGCGACCCACATGCCGATGAACGACGCCGCAGCATTGGGCCACGTCTGTCCGCACATTCGCATCCATGCCATCGACATCGTCCAGCCGCCGGGCATCGGCATCTCGCCCATCGCCGACATGGACGCGCACCAGACGATCGTCACCGTCGCGCTGGCGGCGAAGAGCACCGCAGAGACGCCGAAGAAGATCCGCTGGGAAACGCGTTCGGAAACCATGCTTTGTGGCATCTCCTGCCTCCCGCGATTTCGCTCAGCGCTTGCCGTACTCGTCGTGGCGCTTCCACCAGACACCTGTCTCGTTGCGCCCCTTGGGCGCGCGATCAAGCCACTGGTACATGCCCCATAGGCCATCCACACCACGCGAATAGGAGGAATAGGTGTGATAGACCACGCCGTCCTCAAGCACAAAGGCACTGACGCCCGGTCGCTCGCGTGCATACGTAGCCGTGTCGGTGCCGGACATGGTCGCGAACGTAGTGACCCCGTCGGGGGTCGTACGCGAGGGTATGTCGACCACAGGCGCCTCGCGAACGTAGTTGTATTCGACCGTCCCCTCGCGCTGTTGCTGCTCCGTGAGCGAGATGTTGAAGTCGAAGTTAAAGTCGCTGCCGAACGAAGACGCCCAGGGAAACGTCCACCCCATCCGACGCTGGTACGCCTGCAACTTCGCGAGCGGCGCCCGCGACACCGCCATAAGCGTGACGTCATGGTTCGCAAGGTGCACAACAACGCCGTCGAACCCATCCGCGATCGACGAGCACGACGGGCACCCCGCGGTGTAGTCGGGCCCGAACATGAAGTGATACACGAGGAGTTGCGAACGCCCCTGGAAGAGGTCTGCCAGTGAGACGCTCCCTTCATTGGTCTCGAACCGGTAGTCCTTGTCGACGCGGACCCACGGAAGTGCCTGACGTTGCCGCGCCAGCTCGTCGCCGCGCCGCGTGAGTTCCTTCTCCGCACCCAGCAGCTTGAGCCGCGCTGCCAGCCATTCTTCACGTGTCCCGGTTACGTGTGTCGTCATCGTTCTTGCCTCCGTTGGGTGGTCTTCGTCGTTCGTTAGGTGATAGATTAGTACCGTGCATCGAACGATGGGAGTGACAAGTGTGGCGGGATTCAGATAGACCATGGACCCACTAGTTGCGGCCGCGGCGCGTGCGCTTGCCACCGGTGACCCGCTCGGCGCGCTGAACCGGATCGCCTTGCGCGACGATGCGCCCGCGCTCGCGCTTCGAGGCATCGCGATGGCGCAACTCGGCGATCTTGTTCGAGCGAAGGCCCTCATGCGAAGTGCGGCGCGCGCGTTCGGTCCGAAGGAAGCCGTGGCCCGCGCAAGGTGTGTCGTCGCCGAGGCCGAGATCGCGCTCGCCTCGAGAGACCTGGGCTGGCCCGTGAAGACGCTCGACGCAGCGCAGGCGACGCTCGAAGCACACGGCGATCGCGTGAACGCCGCCCATGCGAGGTATCTCGCGGTCCGGCGCCTGCTCCTGATCGGCCAACTCGATGAGGCCGAACAGACGCTCGCCAGGCTGGACCCCACGCCCTTCCCGCCCGCGTTGAGGGTGGCGCACGAACTGGTCGTGGCGGGCATCGCCATGCGGCGCCTCCAGGCGAAGACGGCGCGCGCTGCGCTTGCGCGGGCCGAACACGCCGCGCAGCATGCGGGTATTCCTGCGCTCACCGCAGAGGTCGAAAGCGCATCCCTCATACTGAATACGCCCGCCGCGCGCGTGATTTCGGGTGGTGAGGAACGGCTCATGCTGCTCGATGATGTCGAGGCGTTACTGGCATCGAAGGCGCTCGTGGTGGACGCGTGCCGCCAGATCGTGCGCGACACAGGCAACGTGGTCTTGTTGGCGAGGCGTCCGGTATTGTTCGCGCTCGCACGCGCGCTGGGCGAAGCCTGGCCCGAAGACGTGCCCAGGGACACGCTCGTCGCGCGGGCATTCCGGGCGAAACACGCCGATGAATCGCATCGCGCACGCTTGCGGGTTGAAGTCGGACGGCTTCGTGCGGTGCTCGGGACGCTGGCCGGCGTAAGCGCGACGAAGCGAGGGTTTGTACTGGTGCCACGTGCCGCACGCGAGGTCGTCGTGCTGGCACGGCCCGTTGAAGACAAACATGCGGCAGTGCTGGTCTTCCTCGCCGACGGCGAGTCGTGGACGAGCTCGGCTCTCGCGCTTGTGCTTGGAGCCAGCCAGCGCACCGTGCAACGTTCACTCGACGTGCTTGCGGCAGAAGGCCGGGTGCAGTCGTTTGGGCGTGGGCGGGCACGTCGCTGGGTGACCCCGCCGGTTCCGGGATTCGCGACAAGCTTGTTACTCCCCGCACCACTTAACTAATGATTAGGATGCCACTATGAAACGAGCAGAGGCAGAAATCATCCGCGAATATGGGCCCTTTCCGGGTATCGATAGCGTGCATGGCGTCACGTATGACGGTCAGCATGTCTGGTTTGGATCCGGGGACAAACTGAACGCCTTCGATCCGGCGAGCGCCAACCCGGCGCTACGCTCGCTTGATGTCCCCGCCGACGCGGGAACGGCCTTCGACGGCCAGCACCTGTTTCAAATCGACGGCGATCGTATCCAGAAGATCGATCCGAAAACCGGTCAGGTGCTCGCCACGATCCCCGCGCCCGATGGCGGTGGCAACTCAGGGCTCGCGTGGGCCGAAGGCTCGCTTTGGGTGGGGCAGTATCGGAGCCGGAAGATTCATCAGGTCGATCCTGAAACGGGGGCGATTCTTCGCGCCATAGAATCCAATCGCTTCGTCACCGGTGTGACATGGGTCGATGGAGATCTCTGGCACGGCACTTGGGAAGATGACGCGAGCGAGCTGAGACATATCGATTCGCAAACGGGTGAGGTCCTGGAAAGCCTCGAGATGCCGACTGGAGTCTACGTGTCGGGGCTCGAATCCGATGGCGGCGAGCAACTCTTCTGCGGCGGCGGAACCAGCGGCAAGGTAAGAGCGGTTCGCCGCCCCCGCCGAGACTCGGCGGCCGGCAGCGATGCCGGCGTTCCTATCGAATCTACTAGCGAGTAGTTCAAACGGTGGGCGCGTTTCGAAGTCGGACTCTGGTGCTGACCGCGCACTCGTCCGTTCTTGAAAGATCGCCTTACGGATTCAGTGCATCGAGCGTCAATCCACGCATCAGACTTCGTCCGATCTCAGGCTCCTGAGTCAATGCGCAAGCTCCGTATCGCGAAGCACCATTCCGTGGCGCTGCCGGGCGATGTCGCGGGACGCTTCGATTTCCTGCCGCGTGCGGACCGCGTCCCATCCCAACACCCCCGCCGCGATCGCCGCAATCTCATCCAGCAAAGCGCCGGTCAATTGGCCAGAGATCGCGATCGTCGTTCGGCGGAAAAGCAGGTCCGCAAGATGCGTCACTGCTTCGTGCTCGCATAGGTACTGAATCTCTCGCACGGTGTAACTCGGCTCGCTTGCGAGCGGCTTGTCGTGCGGCGCGTCGTGCATCGGCGAGCAGAATGCTGCGATGACCGATGCACTCGTGCCGTAACGCGTGAACAAGGTTTCAGCTCGTGCGACCGGAAGACCACAACGCGCGGCAAGCTCGCTGATCCATGCAGCCCGATTCGCGGAGGTGAGCGGAAAATCATGGCCGCCACCAATGGCTTCGTCGCGAGTGCTGACCCGGCGCGTACGCCCGAGGCGCTTGAGGGTATCGTCGGCGACGGATTCGGCGAATCCGCGGAAGGTTGTCCATTTGCCGCCCACCAGCGAGAGCACAGGAATCGCGGTATTGGGCAGATGATCGATGTGCACTACGTGATCGCGACTCACGTCGCCGGGATTCGCGGCATCGGAATACGGCAGCGGCCGCACGCCGCTATAGCGGAACGTGATGTTCGATGCATCCAGTTCCAGGCGAGGAAATATTTCACGCAAGACGCCGAGCATATAGTCGACCTCACTGTCCTCACAGCGAACCTGGTCGGGATCGCTCACGCGTATATCGGTCGAACCGATCAGCAGCCGATCCATAAACGGATAGACAAGACAGATGCGGCCGTCCTTCGAGCCGAAGTACACCATGCGGCCCCGCAGTTGCGCATGGAGCTCCGGGTGCGTCACGATCAAGTGCGATCCTTTCGCTCCACCGATGTACTTTCGCTCGATCGCGAGCGACCGGTTCACGCTGTCGATCCAGGCGCCACCAGCGTTGATGATAACGGTCGGTGTCACAGAAAAGAGCCGCTGCGACACGAGATCCCGTAGCCAGACCGTGTCGCCTTCCACATGGTCAACCGTCACGTAGTTTGCCGCCGCGGCTTCCTCGCAAGCGGCCAGGCCATCGGCGACCAGTTCGTAGTTCAGTCGTTCGGCCTGTGTCACCTGTGCGTCGAAATACGTGGCGGTTGCCTTGATGGCAGGATCGAGCAACGGAAGACCCTGGAGAGAACGTCTCCTGAGCGCGACATGGTGGCGCGGCATGGTCCGGTGATGGCGACCGAGAAAATCGTAGATCGAGAGACCCAGTTTTGAAATGATCGCGCCGCGGTCGGCGAGCTTCGACTTGACACCGAAAAAACGCAGCGTCGACGCGACAATGCCACCAAAGTAAGAATGGATCGGCAATACCGTTTCAAGCGGCAATACAAAGTGCGGCGCGTTTTTCAGCAAGAGGTTGCGTTCCAGTGTGGATTCGGCAACCAGGCCAAATTCCCCGGTTTCAAGGTACTTCAGGCCGCCGTGAATGAGCCTCGATGGCGCTGAACTCGCCCCTGAAGCGAAGTCCGCCTTGTCGATCAGCAAGCAGTCGACCTGTTGCAACGACAGGTCACGGAATAGTCCCGCACCATTAATCCCGCCACCAATAATCAGCACGCTGACACGGCGCTGTTGCGTAAGCCGGTCGAGAAAAAATTCGCGGGATCGTTCGGTCATCGCTTGTCTCGTATCAATCGCATCATCAGTCGCATCGTCAATACCCGGTGGCTGCGCGATCGAGCGCCGGCCACAATGGGTTCATGCCTGAAATGAGCTGCATGTAAAGGTTGTACGCCTCGGTGAGCCGGCAGTGACGTTGCGGGTCCGGCAGGTGCGTCCGCTGAATGCGGCATGCTTTCATGCCGGCCTCCGCCAGCGATGCAAACACTCCCGCGCTCACGCCGGCACAGAGCGCGGCGCCAAGCGCACTGGCTTCCTGATTTTCCGGAATATCGATAGGAATCCCGAGGGTGTCGGCAAATAACTGGGCAAGCATGGGACTCGATGATCCTCCACCGGTCAAACCCACCCGCCGCGCGGGAAGCACGCTGGTCAGTGCTTCGACGTGGTATCGGTGATTGAAGACCATGCCTTCAAGCACTGCCCGCGCCATATGGGCACGACGGTGCCAGCCGCGGATGCCGAAGAACGAAGCGCTCGCGGGCTGCTCGAAGGGGGAACCGAACAGGAATGGATGGAACATGACGGAACTCGGCTCGGCGAATGCAGCCTGCAATTCGTCGCCGATCAGGTCGAACAGCGAGCATCCACGTTCTGCCGCCTGTTCCGCTTCGTGCGCGAAAAACTCGCGCAAAAACCAGTCGACATTGCTCGACGAGGCCGGCGAAATCGACATGTTCATCCATTGGCCGGGACGTGTGCCATTGCGGCACGACCAGCGCGGATCCAGTTGAGGACGATCAGAGAGGATCTCGTTGATGCTGAATGTCCCCGCCGTAATCGACACAATACCCGGCTCCGTGTTGCCCATCCCCAGGGCGCTGGATGTGACATCGTGCAATCCGCAGGCAACAGGCATACCCTCCTTCAGGCCCGTCTGTGCGGCAGCTTGTGCGGTGACACGTCCAGCAATTGCTCCGGACGGCACGATTGGCGGTAACGCGGGAGCAATAGATGTGAGGCCGTATAAATCCAGTACCTCGGCGCTGTATTGTTGCGTGCGGACATCGGTAAAGGAGGAACTGGCTTCCGTCGGATCAGTCGCCGCGACGCCAGTCAGACAGAGACGCAGCCAGTCCTTGCAGAAGAGCACATGGCCTATCTTTGCGTACCGCTCAGGTTCGTTGACCTGGATCCATTTCAACAGGCTGACAGCGGCGTACGGATACGGCTGCTGCCCGGTCAATTCCAGCGCCTGTGGCAACAAACCTGCTTCGCGCCATTGATCGCGAACGTCAAAGGCCCGGCTGTCGAGCGACAGGATCCCGGGTCCAAGGGGAGCACCGTCGTGGTCGACCAGGTACAAGCCGTCGCCGTGCCCCGTCACCCCGACGGCCGCGATCGCGTCGGCGGGCACATGGCTAAGCTCGAGCGCATCGCGAATGGCGCCGCTTGCCGCTGCCCAGGTTTCCTGCATGTCCCGCTCGACGTGACGCGGACGCGGCTGCCGCTGCTCCACGCGCCGGGATCCAACGGCTACGGTACGGCCAGCGGTGTCGAAGATAACGGCCTTCGTCGCGGTCGAACCGCTGTCAAGGCCGAGCAGATATGTCTCCATCGTGTCTCCGATCCATTGTGATGCTGCCGCGACGTCCCTCGGAGCGCAGGAAGCGGTAAAGAATGAGGCTTACTTCAACATGCCCGGCGGTAGCGCATGATTCCGCCGATACTTAACCGTGGTATTTGGAATCAAGCTCGTTAATTGCTGCCACGTTGCCTGCGCTTCGGCCGTTCTCGTCGAAGGTCAGTGCAAGAAACGCATCGGCAATAGTCTTGGCCACCTCGGTCCCGATCACTCGAGAACCCATCGTGATGATCTGCGCATTGTTCGACAGTGCGGCGCGCTCCGCGGAATACGTATCGTGGCACAAAGCAGCGCGGATTCCGGGCACCTTGTTGGCCGAGATGCTGACGCCGATCCCCGTGCCGCAGACCAGAATGGCGCGGTCGTAATCGCCGCGGATCACGCCCGAAGCCACGCGGTCGGACAGGTTTGCATAGAACTCCTTCGGATCCGCCTCATTGGTCGACACCTCGAAAACTTCGAAGCGGTCCTTGAGGTGTTCAGCCAGCACATGGGCCAGTCCTTCCCCCGCGCTATCTCCTGCAATTGCCAGTTTCATGAAGATCTCCTTCAGTTGAAATTCCACGCATGCGGAACGGTCAGAGCACCGCCCTGACGCGCTCCACAATGTCCAGATACCCAGTGACGTCCCAGGCAGAGCGCCCGATGAACAGCCCGTCGATATGTGCGCACGCAGCGAGTTCAGCGCAGTTGCCGGGGTTCACCGAGCCGCCGTAAAGGCACGGCACACGACGGCCAAGAATCTCTTGCGCGACCTCGATGATCTCGGCCTGGCGAGCATCGGCATAGTCGGCGCTGGCCGGTATGCCGTGTTCGCCGATAGCCCAAACCGGCTCGTATGCAAGCAGGATCGGGGCAGCGTGTTGTTCCGGCTTTAGTCGAGCCAGTGCGCCGCGAACTTCGGCAGCCAGGACTTCGGGTGCTCGCCCGCCTTCGCGATCGGCAAGCGTCTCGCCAATGCAGATCAGCGGCGTCAGCCCGTGACGCACCGCCGCCTCGACCTTCAATCCGACCTTTTCATCGGTCTCGCCAAAATGTTCGCGCCGCTCGGAGTGGCCGAGTTCAACCAGGTCCATGGCGCAATCGACCAGCATCGTCGGTGAGATTTCGCCGGTCCAGGCGCCGTGATCGGCCCAGTGCATGTTCTGCGCGCCGACCTTCACCGTCGTGTCTTTGAGGATTGCCTTGACCTCGCAAATCGCGGTGAACGGCGGAATGACGAAACGCTGCATGCGTGGGTCGGCGACGTCTGTAAGCAGACCTTGGGCAAAAGCGCGCGCCTGCGCCAGGGTCTTGTTCATTTTCCAGCTGGTACCGATCCAGAAAGGGGAATGGGTCATGATGATGTCGTCAATCGGATGCACGAACCGGCGCTGCTGTGCGTCGCGCCGGCGTGGGTTCCGCTACCCCGGCGCGCAGCGTGAAAAAACCGCAGGTACCTTTCGGTGCCCTGCGGGTTCGAGCCATAGCATTACTTCGAAAGCGTAAATGCCGAGGTGTACTTATCCACGTTGGCCTTGGTGATCAGGACGCAATCGAAGAGCTGCTTTTCAGTCTTGGCGCCCGTCTTGCCGGTCTTCAGGAACTGATCGGCCTCCTGCACCGCCTTGACGGAAAACGTGGCTACCGGCTGCAGCACCGTGTACTGCAACTCGCCGGCCTTGACCGCGGCCACCGCTGTCGGCGAACCGTCAAAACCACCCACCTTGATGCTCGACAGTTTGTTCGCCTGCTTGAGTGCGGCAATCCCGCCAAGCGCCATTTCGTCGTTGCCGCTGATCACGCCAATGATGTCCGGGTGCGCTTGCAACAGGCTCTGCATCGCGTTGAAACCCTTGGTGCGATCCCAGTCGGCCACTTGCGACCCGACCTTCTTCAGGTCCGGATACTGGCTAAGCACTGACGTATAGCCGTTGGAACGCGTGGCGGCGTTGTTGTCGGACGGCGCGCCGAGCAATTCGACGTAGTTGCCCTTCGATCCGACGTCCTTCACCCATTGCTGTGCGCCCAGCGCCGCACCCTGTGCGTTGTTGGACACGAGCTGCGCCTTGGCCAGGCCTTCCTGGTTGATCTCGGCATTGACGAGGAAAACCGGAATGTTGGCCGCAACCGCCTTTTTCACCGCACCAACGGACCCGCTCGCATTCGCCGGATCGAGAATGATCGCAACCGATTTGTTGGTGATGGCGGTGTCGATCAACTGGCTCTCGGTGTTAGTGTCGCCTTTCGAAGCCGCGACGTTAGCGGTGTATCCGAGCCGTTTCGCCTCGGCGGCGGCAACGTTGCCTTCGGTAAGCCAGTACGGGTTCGAGGGATCGTTGACGATAATGGTCACGAGCCCTCCCGCCGCGTGAGCTTGCGTGGCGAACAGAGGCGCAGCGATGGCGACGGCGGCGAGCAGCAGGGTTCTTCTCTTGGTTGTCATGGTAAGTCTCCGTTTTTGATTGGTGATAACGTCGATATAAGACATTCTTCTCAAGGACCGGTGGCGCGGCTCAAGCCTTGCCGCCTTGTGGAGAAGTGGGTTGGCCAGCGGTCGGCGCAGGACGCTTGACACGGCGGCGATATTGAATGGCGTTGAGCAACACCGCGAGCACGATGACCGCGCCGGTGAACACCGTCTGCCAGTAAGAAGAGATGCCGATGATCACCAGACCGTCGGACAGGAAACCGATCACGAAGGCCCCGAGAAGCGTTCCGCGGATGTTGCCGGTGCCCCCCATCAACGACGCGCCGCCGATCACCACCGCGGCGATGGCCGTCAGTTCATAGGTCGTGCCTGCCGTCGGACCTGCGGACGTGAGCTGCGAGGAAAGGATCAACCCGGCAATGGCCGCACAGACTCCCGAAAGCATGTACACGCTGATCTGCACTCGTTTCACCGGCACGCCGGAGAGCTGGGCCGCGCGCTCGTTGCCGCCTGAGCCATACAGCCAGCGGCCGAACGCCGTGCGGTTGAGCATGATGCTGCCCAGGACTCCGATCACCGCGAGGATCAGGACGCCGACGGGAACATTGAACAGACGATCGAAGCCGAGCCCGTTGAAGCCGACGTTGCCCAGATCAGCATGGCCGCCCAGGTTGTTATAGGTCAGGCCGTTAGTCATCAGGAGAGCCAGCCCGCGCACCACGTACATCACCCCGAGCGTGGCGACGAAGGCAGGCACTTTGAAGCGCGCGATGAGCACGCCGTTGACCAGGCCGATAAAGGCGCCAAGCAAACAGCACAGCACCACCACGACCCAGACCGCCGGATACAGCACGACGCCGAACAGGTTCAGTGTCACCCCTTGCAGGAAGAATCCCGCGACCACACCAGAGAGCCCAAGCGTGGACCCCACCGAGAGATCGATGCCCCCGTTGATAATCACCAGCAGCATGCCGATCGCGAGGATGCCGTAAATGGCCACATGCGAGGCCATCGTCAGGAAGTTTTCCGTTGCGAAGTAATACGGCGAGAGAAACGAAAATACGATGATGATCACGATCAGCGCAAAGAACGCACGCCCTTCGAGCAGCATCTTGCCCAGGTCGAAACCGTCGCCGAACCGGCTGGCGCGGGTTGACGTGGAAGGTTTGGCGGAGTCGTTCATGTTCTAGTCTCCATGCATTTCTATGATCAGATCGCCACGGCTTCGCCGGAGGCGGCCATGATCTGGTCTTTGGTGGCATCGGTGCCGAATTCTGCGGAAATCTTGCCGCGGCGCATGACAACAATGCGATGCGCAATGCTCAGGCATTCACCCACTTCCGACGTGGAAAACACCACGGCCAGGCCCTTCGCGGCGCTCTCGCTGAGCAAGCGAAAGACCTCGGCTTTGGCGCCGATGTCGATGCCACGGCTGGGCTCGTCGAGCAGGATGACTTTCGGGCGGGTGGCGAGCATCTTGCCGATCACGACTTTCTGCTGGTTGCCGCCGGACAAGGAGCCGATAGGTGCACCCGGGCCAGCCGTCTTGACGTGAACGTTTCGGATCGATTGATCGACGAGCGCACGCTCGCGGGGGAAGGACAGCAGCATCCCCCTGACGAACGTGCCGATGCTCGCAAGCGACAGGTTCGTGCCAACGCTCATAGTGGGCACCAGGCCATCGCGCTGCCGATCTTCCGGCACCAGCACGAGGCCGCGGGCAATCCGCCCGGCGATGCTCAGGGAGGCTATATCCTCGCCTTCGAGCAGGACCTTTCCACCGGACACTTGAGAGCGACCGGCAACCGCTTCAAGCAGTTCCGTGCGCCCCGCCCCCATCAAACCGTAGATGCACACGATCTCTCCCGCGCGCACCTCGAGCGACAGATGATCCACCACCGAAATGCCGGACCCGGCGTCGTCGGCCACGCTGACATCGTCTATCGCCAGCGCCACGTCGCCAAACGCGTAGCCTGTCGGCGGCGAGCCGAGGTCGAAGTTCTCACCCACCATGTTGCGCACGATCCACGCGAGGTCGATATCCTTGGCCTCGGCAGTAGCCGTCATCCTGCCGTCGCGCAGCACCACGGCGTAGTCGGTGATTTGCAGCGCCTCTTCCAGATGATGCGAGATATAGACAATCGACACGCCGCGGCTGGTGAGGTCGCGGATCACCTTGAACAGCACCTCGACTTCGGACGCGCTCAGCGCGGAAGTCGGCTCATCCATGATGAGGATGCGCGATTCAACGGAAAGCGCGCGAGCAATTTCGACGACTTGCTGCTGGCCCAGGCGCAAGTCCTGGACGCGCGTCAATGGATCGATTTCTTCCTCGAGATCGGCCATCAGCGCCCGCGCCTGCCGCGCTTCTTCGGCGAAGTTGACGCCTGTAGCAGCGCGCAACTCCCGGCCCATGAAGATGTTGTCGCGCACGCTGAGGTTGGGCGCGAGACTCAACTCCTGATGGATGATCGAGATACCGTGGTCGCGCGCATCGTTTGACGAAGCAAACGCAACGCGCTGACCATCGAGTTCGATATGCCCCGATGTCGGCATCTCGACCCCGGCGAGGATCTTCATCAAGGTCGATTTGCCCGCGCCGTTTTCGCCGAACAGGGTGGTGACCTTGCCGCGATGGATATCGAAGTTCACGCCCTTCAACGCATGCACTCCGCCATATGACTTGACGATGTCACGCGCCGACAGCAGGACTTCGTCGGC
Source organism: Caballeronia sordidicola (assembly GCF_000729995.1). Classification (GTDB taxonomy): domain Bacteria; phylum Pseudomonadota; class Gammaproteobacteria; order Burkholderiales; family Burkholderiaceae; genus Caballeronia; species Caballeronia sordidicola_A. Next base: position 20,969 of record NZ_JNFG01000003.1, read on the forward strand.
CACGGGCTGAGTTTGACGGGTTTCGTTTAGAGTGCTCATTTCACGTCCAGCTTCACCGGTGTCACCAGCCAGCCGTTCGGATTGATCAACTGGAAGACGCCGACAACCGAAATGGTCTTGCCCGTCAGCTTGGCGGCATCGACCTTCGACAGGACCGCTTTTTTCATCGCCGTGTTGATCGCGTATCCGGCATTCTGATAGTCGATCTGGTTGGTGAATTGCTCGAAGCCGATGGTGCCGGTGGCATCGCGCAGATCCGTGCCGTTGATCGCCGGTCCGGTCTGCACGCGGATGACCACCGAGTCGGGCACGTTCGGCACCTTCAGGGTATAGATCCCGGCATCTTCACTGCCCGCCACGCCAGTGAACTTGACCGATATTTCAGGGCCGATGCCGCCTGCAACGCCGTACTGCTTGCCGGCAGCGTCCTGGTCCTTGGCGATGGCCGCGGCCAGCGTGTCGGCGCTGACTGCGCGGCCATCGATTGCCGCCTGTGTCTTTGGAAATTGCGCTTCGCCGTAGGCCGCGGGATCGAAGGTCTTCACTTGCGCGTCGCCGGCAGACCCGATCTTCACGACCTTGGTGCTGAAGGCCATCGCCACGAGCAGGATCACCACCAGCACTGCGGCGATGGCTGCGCGAACGCTGCGCTTCGAGCGACGATTCATCGATGGGGTAAGTGTGCTCATGAGGTTGTCTCCCGTACTTCTGAACTATGCAAATGCAAAGCGGACGTGGTGAATCCCTTCGCTTTGACCACTATTTCATGCTGTGCCACGTTGCCCCCAGTCATCAGCAATCACGTTGAGCACCATCGCCGCGGATGCCGCGCCAGGATCGATATGTCCAAGACTGCGCTCGCCGAGACGCGCCGAGCGACCCTTGGTCGCGACCATCGATTTGGTTGCCTCGGCGCCTTCAGCTGCGGCATAGCGGACCCGCGCCACGATCTCGGGCAGCGACAGCCCATTTGCCATGCCTTGCTCCGCCGCTGCGGCGGCGGGCGTCCAGACATCGACCATGGTTTTTTCTCCCTGCTCCGCCTTGCCACGCGACCGGATGCCTTCGGCCATTGCGACGATCAGCATCGGCGCTTCGGTCAGCGGCATTTCTGCGCGCGCCCCGGCAGCCTTCGCCGCACGCATGAGCGCGGTGGCGTAGAGCGGCCCCGACGAGGCGCCGACAGCGTTCAGGAACGCCTTTGCCGCGGTGTTGAATTGATCGGCGAGCGTTGCTTCCACAGACAGCGCCTCGATCGCACTCGATGCCGCGGCAAATCCGTCCGCCATCGCGATGCCGTGGTCGGCATCGCCGATCACACCGTCGAGCCGGCACAGCTCATCTCGCGCTGCGCGGATGGTTTCGGCGAGCTGGCGGAACAGGCGCGCAATGTCAGCGGTCGTCAGCATCGCCCGGTCCCCTGTTGGAACATCGCGCACTCGCACGGATGATCCAGCAAGCGCTGCAGTTCTTCGTCGAGATGCATCAGCGTGATCGACGCACCGGCCATTTCGAGCGACGTGCACAGCGGCCCGACCAGCGTGCGATGCACGATCAACCCTGCCTCGGCCAGGCGCTGCGCGACGCGGCGGTTCATGATGTACAGCTCCATCAACGGCGTCGCGCCGAGCGAGTTCACCAGCACCGCCACGCGGTCTCCTTTGGTCGCGCCCATCTCAGCGAGGATGGCGTCCATGATCTCGTCGACCACGGCATCAGCGGGACGCAGCGCCTCGCGACGCATCCCCGGCTCCCCGTGGATGCCCATGCCGATCTCCATCTCGCCCACTCCGATCTCGAAGTTGGCGCGCCGCGTCTGCGGTAACGAACAGGGCGCAAGCGCCACGCCTAATGTGTAAATGCGGGCGTTGGCGTGACGCGCCACTCGCACCACTTCGTCCAGCGACATCATCAAATCAGCCGCTGCACCGGCAGCTTTGAAAATGAACACATTGCCTGCCACCCCGCGCCGTTGTTCGCGCTTGTCACGCGGCGCGGAAGCGATGTCGTCGGTGGTCAGCACGGTGCGCGCCTCGACGCCCTCCAGCTCCAGCAATTCGGTGGCCATGTCGAAATTCATCACGTCGCCGGCATAGTTGCCGTACATGAACAGCACGCCTGCGCCTCCGTGCGTGGCGAGCGCCGCATCGACGGCCGGTTGCGGCGGCGGTGAGGCAAACACATTGCCGATTGCGGCCGCGTCGGCCAATCCTTTGCCGACGAAGCCCAAAAAAGTAGGCTCGTGACCGGACCCGCCGCCGATCACCAGCGAGACCTTTCCTTGTCGCGGTCCGTGACGCGCGACGATCGCACGCGGCGCGGCGTCCAGGCGCCGCAGCAAGTTGCCGTGTGCGGCCATCACGCCATCCAGCATCTCGTCGACGGCGGCATTGCCGTCGTTGATCAGCTTCTGTGTCATCGCATCTTGCATGGCAGTCTCCCCTTCAGATGTTCAGGTCGGAAACGCCGGTATCGAAATGAGGAGCCCAGAACGCCACCGATTCAGCGATCTGCTCAACGACCTGTCGATCCTTCGGTTCGCGTTCCTTGAACGACAACTCCAGGCATATTTCGTTATCCTGTCCACCGCCCGCTTGAATGGCTTCGATCAACGGGCCGGGCTGGATGCGCCCGCGTGCGTTGAACTCGGCGGTGAAAGGATGGTGACCGCCCTTGTCCATCAGCGACTGCTTGATGTGGATGATGGGCGAGACGCGCGGCACCGCGCGTGCCCAGGCGTAGGGGTCAAAGTCGTCGGGGTTCGAGCTGGTGACGTCGCCGTGATCAATGTCGGCCATCATCCACATTGGCACCGCCATGTTTGCGGCGCTCAGCCGTTTTTGCAGCGCCATGCACGCAGCGATCGTCTCGCCGAACTCGCGCCCGACCGACATCGGTTCCCAGAACACGTATTGCAACCCGGCGCGCTTGGCGTGTTCTGCGACTTCCGCCCAGCAATCGATAGCGATCTGCATCAACGCCTCGCGACGGCCGGCATCGTCGAAGTCGCGGTAGGTGAAGATGGCGAACTGAGTGCCGATTGAATTCCCGCCAAGGTCCGCCGTGATGTCGGCGAAGGTCTTGAACCAATCGACGTAATAGCGCCGTACATCGGCATCCGGGTGGCCGAAGTGGTTGAGGCGACCATAGGGGCCCGTCATACCCGACGTGATGCGCACGCCGGTTCGCGCCATCGCCGCACGCATCTGGCGCGTCAGGCGTCGCGTGACTGCAGCGGGCCACGACGGATTGATGAACTCATGCGTGAGTTGCACGTCGCGGATCTTCATCTTGTGCGCGATGGCGTCAATGAGATCATCCGGCTCGGCAAAGCGATTCACCAGCGGATTCGTGTTGAGTGCGAGAGTGAAAGCCATTTGCGTCTCGTGTTATATGTGGTTCAGCCGAAGCGTCAGGCGGTTTTTCTATCGAGGCCGTCGAACCAGGCACCGAACGCCGCCGTTTGCTCAGTACTCATGTGCAGTCCGTGCTTGGTGCGCCGCGTCAGGATGTCCGGCGCCGTCTCGGCCCACTCTTGCGCCATCAAGTAGCGCACTTCGGCCTCGTACAAATTCGGTCCGAACTTGCGGCCGAGATCGGGTACCGAATGGGCCGAGCCGATCACCTGAGCCGTGCGCGCACCATAGGTCCGCGCGTAATGAAGCATCAGATCCCGTGGCAACCAGCCAAACTCGCGTTGCAAACGCGCGATGAATTTCGGCACGTCGGCGTTCTCGATCTCCCCACCGGGCAGCGTTGCTGTCGACGTCCAGTCTTTCCCCATGTCGGGAAAGGTCGGCCGAAGGTGTTGCATCGCGTGCTCGGAGAGCTTGCGAAAAGTCGTGATCTTGCCGCCGAAGACATTGAGCAGAGGCGCGCCGCCATTGGTGTCGAGGTCGAACACATAGTCGCGCGTCACCGCCGACGGATTGCCTGCACCGTCGTCGTAAAGCGGGCGCACACCGGAGAAGGTCTGCACCACGTCCTGGCGTCGCAGCGGCTGCTTGAAGTAACGGTTCACCGCAGCCAGCAGGTAGTCGATTTCCGCTTCGTCGATCGATACGTTTTCAGGCGCGCCGTCCCAGGGGATGTCCGTGGTGCCGATGAGCGCCTTGTCGCCTTCGTACGGGTTAATGAAAATCACCCGCTTGTCGTGGTTCTGCACCAGATAGGAATGCGGGCCGTCCCAGAACTTGGGGGTAACAATGTGGCTGCCCTTGACGAGCCGCACCTTGCGGGTCGAATGACCGCCCGCGCGTTCGATGACGTCGGCCACCCACGGCCCTGCGGCGTTGACCAGCGCCCGCGCAGTGACAACGCGGGTTGCACCGTTGCGCGTGTTGCGCAACTCGATGCGCCACGCATTGCCCTCGCGCCGCGCCGAGACGCATGCGGTGCGCGTAAGCACTTGCGCGCCGAGTTGCGCTGCGTCGACGGCATTGAGCACCACGAGGCGCGCGTCATCGACCCAACAATCGGAATATTCAAAACCCCTGTGGTACTCGTCCTTGATCGGCGCGCCTTCCGGACTGCGCCGCAGATCGAGGGTCCGCGTGCCCGGCAGCTTCTTGCGGCCGCCGAGGTGATCGTATAAAAACAGCCCCAGCCTCACCAGCCACGCCGGGCGATCATCCGGACTGTGAGGAAGCACAAAACGCAGCGGCCAGATGATATGCGGCGCAGCGTTGAGCAGCACTTCGCGCTCGATCAACGCCTCACGCACGAGCCGGAATTCGTAGTACTCAAGATAGCGCAGTCCTCCATGCACCAGCTTGCCCGAGCGCGACGAGGTACCTTGCGCCAGGTCGTCCTTCTCGCACAAAATCACCGACAGCCCGCGTCCCGCAGCATCGCGCGCAATGCCCGCGCCGTTGATGCCACCGCCAATGACGAACAGGTCGACCATCTGGCTGCCGTTCATCTCACCGCCCTCCGTTCGACTGCTTTATTGACCGTGCCAAGGGCTCCGGGATGACTCCTGCCCCTAGCCTGCCGTGCCATTTCATCCCACACGGGTTCCAGAGCGTGTCGCGCCTTCTGGTAGACCGGGAACGCCTGTGCATAGGTTTGCATCCGCTCCGGATCGGGCGTCTCGACCGGTCCCAGCAGCGGAGTAACCCACTCGGCGATGCACGCCTGCATGTCGGGATAAACGCCAAGTGCGACCGCCGCCATCATGGCCGCACCGGCCGCGCCCGCTTCTTCACGCGTGGACGTTCGCACCGGAGCGCCTACCACTGCGCCAAGCACCGCACGCAACGCGCGCGACCGGGTTGCACCGCCTGTCAGGCGGAGCTCTGCCGGCATCGCGCCGCCCATTGCCGCATAGCAATCGCGCGCGGCCATTCCGAGCCCCTCGACCACCGCAAGCAACAAATCCGGGAAACGGCTTTCGCTTGTCAGTCCTGTGAAGTTGGCGCGCGCGTTGGCGTTAACGAATGGACCACGCTCGCCTGCATCGGAGATATAAGGGTGGTAAAGGTGCGCTCCTGGCCGGCCTGCTTGCAGCCATCCATCGATGCGTTTCACCCGATCACTTTGCGAGAGCGGTGTGCCGAATTCCGCGAGCAGGTCGCACGCCAGATTCAAGAGCCAGTCAACGTTCAGCGTCGCCGCCATGTTCGACTGCACCTGCGCCGACATGCCCGGCATTGGCAACGCGATGACGTACCCGGTGCCCTCGGCGTTCAGATATACGTCGGTGTTCTGTACTGCACGCATATGCATGCCCGTCGATCCTATGATCGAGCAGGTGGCGCCCACCGCACCCTCTGTGTGGATGCCGGCGCCCAACGCCGTCAGAACAATATCGACGAATCCCAGGCACACCGGCGTTCCAGCCAAGAGGCCCGTTGCCGCCGAAGCTTCAGGCGACAGCGCATGGGTGGTCTCGGTGCCGTCGACGATCTCGGGCAACAGACCACGCCGCGCCGACAGGCCCAACGTTTCGATCACCGAGTCGTCATAGCGCCGGGTGCGGAAATTGCCATAGGTAAAGCTCGCCTCCGACGGGTCCGTTGCGCGCACCCCGGTGAGGTTGAGATATAGCCAGTCCTTGCAATGCAACGCGACTTCGGAGCGATCGAGCACATCGGGCGTCGTCGCGTCCATGTGCGCGATCTGCGCGCCCTGGCTGCACGCCGCCAGCCCGGTGCCCGTGGCCTCGAAGCGAGCACGGCTTGCCGGGCTTCCTTGTAGCCGTCGCACGGTATCCGCGGCACGCGCGTCCAGCCAAAGCCAGGCGTCGGTCGCGGGCTTATTTCCCGCACCGACCAGCCAGGTTCCATCGCCCTGCCCCGTCACCGCCACCGCCGCGGTGCGTCGCGCCAGGCCATCGACCTTGGCGCCAAGATCACGCAGCGTCTGCGCGCAGTCCGCCCACGTTTGGTCCAGCGACTGAAAGGCCGCGCCATCGGCACTCGTGGTGTAGCGGTTAGGAACCGATGCAACCGCAATCTGCCGCCCTGCCAGGTCGAAGGCAACAGCCTTGATGACCGACGTGCCGGCGTCGATACCGATCAGGAGATCGCGTCCGGCGCTGGCGCTCGGTGAGGGAACCATCACGCGGCCTCCTCGTTGATCGTTCCGCGATTCAACGCGAGCGCCGTGGCTTCATCCGTGATCAATCCGCTGAGGAGCCCGCTGTTCAGAACGGCCCGGATCGCGTCCACCTTTTCAGCGCCCCCGGCGATGGCGACAATGCGCCGCCCGGTCAGATCAGAGAGATTGGGCGCCACCGTGCGCGCAGCCAACGATGTTTCGACGGACTTGCCAGCCTCATCGAAAAAGTGGCCCAGCACTTCCCCTTGGCCGCCCATGTCGCGTACTTCGCGAATTTCTGCCGGCTCGATCATCTGCGATGCAACGAGTTGCGCGTCGGGCTGCGCGGTGCCGATACCGACGATCATCAGGTCCGCATGCGCCGCCAGATCGAACACCTCCCGCACGCCGCGCTGCGACAGCAACACCTCGCGGTCTTCAGCCGTATTGGCGAAAAACGGCAGCGGCAGCACGTAAGACACAGCACCAGTTTTTTCCGCCAGACGGTGAATGACGTCGTACGGATTCGCCGTGTAGTTGCGCGTGACGCCGCCCAGCAGCGACACGAAACGCACCTTGCCGGCATCGATGCGCGGCATGTCGGCCACGACGGCAGCAAGCGTCCGGCCATGCCCCATGCCGATCACGCCGCCTTGACGAGCCGCGATCTCGCGCTGCAGAAAGTGCGCCCCGGCAACGCCGAGCGCACGCAGCGGCAAGCCAACCTCGTGCAGATCCGGAACTACTTCGCAATACGCCAGCCCGTAGCGCTCGGCAAGTTCTGCTTCCAGTACGACGCATTCGGCCACGTCGCCGTCGATCGTGACCTTTACCGCGCCGCTCTGATTAGCGCGCGTGATAAGCCGATGCGCCTTGACGTTGCTTACCCCGAGGCGCAAGGCGACATCGGCCTGCGTCTGCCCTGCCGCGTAATGCAACCACGCCGCCCTGATCGCGAGACTGTCTTCGGCATCACGCCTGTCGGCGGACTTCGTCATGTCTTCTCCACGTGCAAATCGAAAAAATGAATTTTTTTTCGTCTGCTGTAATTTATTTCATCTGTGCCAAGGATAGCAAGCAAATCCCCTGTCGGCATCCGCTAAAACCCTTACTCGCAAGCCGTCATACTTATGAAAGCTTGGTCGCGAGAGTTTGGGTTTGGGGAAGGTTCAGCGATGCTTCCGGCGGCCATTCGCATAGATCAGCCGTATGGGATGATTTGCAATCTGGATAAAGGAAGGACGAGCGATGAACATCGAAGCGTTGAGCGACGGCAAGATAATCGAGGCCTGGAAGCGCAACGCTTCGCCCTGGACGAATGCGGTTCGTGCCGGCGAAATCGAGAGCCGGAGATTGGTGACCGATCGCGCAATCCTGGACGCGGTGCTCGCGTGCAAACCGCAGACGGTCATTGATCTGGGTTGTGGCGAAGGCTGGCTTGCCCTTGCGCTCCAGCAGAATGGGATCGAGGTAACGGCGGTGGATGCGGTGCCGGCATTGGCCCTCGCTGCGAGGCAGGCGGGCGTGGTCGACAGCCGCGTGATGTCTTACGAAGAGATCGCGGAAGGACAGCTAAAACTTAGCGCCGATGTCGTGGTCTGCAACTTCGCGCTACTCGGAAAGGAATCCGTAGACGGCCTGCTGCGGACCGTTCCACAGTTGCTCAAGCCGGATGGCGCCTTGATCGTGCAAACGCTGCATCCGCTTGTTTCATGCGGTGATCTGCCTTACGTCGACGGCTGGCGGCCAGGTTCATGGGCAGGGTTTGGCCCCGCATTCACCGATGCCCCGCCCTGGTACTTCAGGACATTGGGCACGTGGCTCGACCTCATACGGACTAGCGGGCTGACGCTTCGCGCACTGCAAGAGCCCATAGACCCGCGAACTGGCAGGCCGGCATCCGTTGTGTTTCGTGCGCATCGGATTGGATGACCGGCCCCAACTACACACTACGCGGACTGTAACGCCATCACGATCATGGTCACCAGCGACACGACGAAGATCGAAGCGCCGATCGTCTTGCGTCGATTCAGCTCGGTCCAAAGCAGCACGCCGGTAAGCGACAGCAAAATCAGGCTGCCCGCGATCGAATCCGCAAACAGGATCCAGCCGACACCTGCTCCTTCCGAGCGATGCAACCCTTCAAGTGTGCTAATCAAACCCTGATCGCGACGTTCGACGTTGACGAGGTTCCCGCCCTTCCACATATCCGCCGTGACCAGATAGTGCGGCGCTATAAAGCGGATCACCCAGTGCTCGGGCTGGATCACGGACTGGTCGCCCCACGTGACGGGTTTGGCCTTTTCACGCGTCACTCGCTCGGCAGGACGGTCGAGCTTTAATTCGGCCTGCAGAAATTGCGCAAGCTCAGCAGGCGACTTGGGCGGTGGCGTCGGCATGGCGACCTGGATCGCCGATACGCTGGGACCGCCGACCTTGATCTTCATCGTCGCACGATGATTCTGGAGTATCCCTGTCACGCCAAAGAGCAGGCCGAGTACCGCACCCCACAATCCGATCCAGCCGTGAACGCGGCGCAGCCACTTGAGAAAAGTGCTGCGGCGAGAGCGCGATTTCTGCGCGCTGTCCTGGGATGCCGCCGCCGGTTCGGCGTTATTTTTTAGTGTGCTTGCCTGCATGGTTTCGTGTGGGTGTATTGAGGGGAAGCGCGAAGCGCTAGAAATCGAACGTAGAACTAAGCTCGAGCGTGCGGCCGAGGCCAACACCAATCTGATTCGATCCGACGGCACTCCAGTAACGCTTGTTGGTCGCGTTTTCAAGGTTCGCCTGGATCGTCGCCCGCTTGCCGAAGATGCGCGTCGTGTAGCGCAGGCCGGCGGTCAACAACGTGTAGCCGCCTATCGACGCCTGGTCGAGATCGTTCACCGCGCGAGGCCCGATGTAGTACAACCCGCCATTGATCGAGAGCCCGGCCACCGCCGGTATGCGGTAGTCGGCAAACAGGCTCGCGGTGACGTGAGCAGCGTTTTCGGGGGTCTTGCCTACCAGTGTTGGATCGGGCGAGTCGACCTGCGTCGCATCAAGATAGACTGCTGAAGCGATGACCGACAGGTCGCGCGTCAGATCCCCTTGCAGCGAAAATTCGACGCCTCTATACCGTGCATTGCCGTTCATCACGAAGACGTTGTCGGCGTTGGTACCGGTCGATGGCTGACGCAAATTGAACAACGCGACCGACGCGAGCATGTTGTTCGTGATCCGGGTCCGCACGCCGATTTCTTCTTGCTTGCTGACACCAGCAGGCAGGATCTGATTGGCGTTTTCGGCGGTGGCGGGTGCGCTGCCTTCGGACTCCAGCGCTTCGACATAGCTCGCGTAGACGCTGGTGCTTGGCGTCACCCTGAAGCTCAGGCTGGCGGACGGTGTTGTCCTGCTGATGTCGGAGTTGGGTGTTCCCGCTTGCGACGTGATGTATTCGGATTGCCGTAGCCCCGGAATGAATTGCAGCCGTGAGGTCAGGTCGATCCGGTCGAACACATAAGCGCCGCCGTTGCGCACATGCTGCGCGAAGAATTGCTTCGGCGTGCCGCTTGGCGTCAGCGTGGTGATATCGACAGGGTTGTAAAGGTTTTGCGGCGCAGTGAAGGTGTACGACGTGAAGTTCGGCTGATACATCCAGTCTTGCGAGACGCCCATCGTCAGGTCATGAGCGATCGAGCCGGTCTTGAACACGCCGTTCGTCTCGAGGCGGACCGTCTCGTTCTGGTATCGCTGACCGAATTGCTGGGTGGCCTGCACGGTGCCGGCGCCCGTTGTCACATTGTATTTCTGGAAGACCCAGTTCCAGCGGTCGCGCCGCGTGATCGACTCGCCCGCTGCAAGGTTCACGCTCCAGTTGTCCGATAAAGCGTAGTTGGCGCGGAACAGGTTCGTGTCTGCGCTTGAACGCGTCGGATAGCCGGCGCCTGACAACAATTTGTTTGGATCAGGAATGCCGGGCAGGGAAATGACGCCCTGTTTGTTCGCCGCGAGCGGCACGATGCCCGCTTGCTCGACAATGCTGGTCTCGATGTGTTCAAGATCGTACTGGAGCGTCAAGCGGCTGTTCACACGCCAGTCGAGCGCCGCACTGATGAACTTTCGATAACCGTGATCGCCCTCGATCGGCGCCTCGACATGCTCGTCCATCGCGTTGACGCGCACGCCGAACTGATCGTCCGTGCCGAAGCGCCGGGCGATGTCGACGTGCGTGCCGTACGACCCTCGCGAATCACCGAGCAGCGAGACACTCGTAACCGGCTCGGTGCCGGCGTGCTTGGTGACCATGTTCACGATGCCGGCCGGTGCGGCAAATCCGTAGTAGAGCGCGGACGCCGCTTTCAGGACTTCGACGCGCTCCTTGTCTTCCATCGGCATCCAGATGTTGTTGTCGATCGGCAGGATCCCGTTGAAGTAGAAGCTCGCGCGGTTGTCGAGCGGGATGCCGCGAATAGACAGATTATCGTAAGCAAGACCGCTGAGCTGCTGGCGAGTAACGCCGGCCACATTGCGCAGCGCATCGTAAAGGCCGGTGTCTCCCTGAGCATCCATCACGCTGCGCGTCACTACATTTACGGTAGCGGGCACGTCAAGCACATCCATTCCACGATACGGACCCGTTTCAACCGATGCAGGCGCAAAGCCCTGTGCCCGCTGACTTGTAACCGTTACCGCGGGAAGCTGCTGGGCGCCCGATTCATCGGTTGTGGGAACTGCTGTGCTGCTGGTTGTATCGGCCATCGCCGGCCGTGCTGCCATTCCGATCAAGCCTGCTGCCACCAAAGCGCTGACGAGCGGCGCCCTTTTATTGAGCGGCAACCGTCTACCCGCCCTTTTTCCGCGACACATCGTTAAAACCCCCGAATGAACGTGTGAGCGCGATCCCGCAGGCCAGCCGTTTAAGCTGGATCGAGGGATGCGCACTCCCGTTCATTTATTCAACAAATAAGAATGATTCGTGTTTATATTATTATTTATGTAAAAAATCAAGTGACACTTTCGCGTCGAGTGCTGCGGGCGTAGTGTTCGGGCCTCGCGGCGGGTCAGGATTATCAATAGGAATGCTGATCGTCTTGCTTACGCATGACAATTTGAAAGAACCCGCTCACGCTCACGGCTCACTGCGACCGTTCGACATTGCGGTCCGAATCGCCGACAATCGCACCTGGCGTGCTTCCTCACGACCGAAACCGCAGCAAGACTGTCCGCACACCTATAACAACCGCCATCCATGCTTTCAACTTCTAGCGCCACGCTGATGACGTTAGGCACCGCTATCGTGCTTGTCATGCCGGGTCCGACCAACACGTTGCTCGCCACCGCCGGTCTAAGATGCGGTTTAAGGCGCTCTGCCCATCTGACTGCCGCCGAGTTCGCCGGCTACCTCGTGTCGATTTCAGGCTGGGGATATTTCCTGTCACATGCGGCGACCTCGCTCACCTGGCTACCGACGCTATTGCGTATTGCGAGCGGCCTTTATCTTGCCTACCTCTCGGTTCGCATGTGGCAAACAGCGAACTCGTTGCCTTCATCGGCGCAAGGGACGATCGGCCTGCGTGTGTTGTTTACCGCGACATTGCTCAACCCGAAAGCCATCCTGTTCGGCGGCACGATTTTCCCCGTGGTTGCGTTCGAGAGTTTCGGCGCTTATCTTGAAGCCATGGCAATCTTCACGGCCCTGCTAGTTCCAATCGGGCTGGCATGGATCGCATTTGGCGCAGAACTCGGCAGCGGCCGCTTGATGCGGGTCAGTCCGGTGCACATGCAGCGTTGTGCATCGATTGTCCTGGCGGCCTTTTCCTTATCTCTTGCGTGGGCAGCCTTGCATTAGCCTCTGCCGACACACCACCCGCGTTTCACGAACGCACCAAGCACATTACACTTCGCTGCGCTTGAGCAAGTAATCGAGCCCACCCACGCGATACCACCGGTAGCCATAAGGCTCGAGAACGACGCTATGGCGGCCATCGGCGCCCACTTGGCTGTGGTCGTCGGACAGCAGGTTGACGAGCATGTCGTCGCCGGGATTCGTACAGCCCGACCTGAACTTCACCGTGCACGCCTCAGCGCTGAAGTTATGCAGGCACAAGACCGAATTGTTGCGCCAGTCGTAGCGCAGGGCGAGGACATCGTTGCGAGAAACGCGTAAGACCGCGAAGTCGCCCCAACTGATCTCAGGCACCTCCCGACGCATGCGAATCAGGCGTTCCGTCCAGTTCAGGAACGAATTGGGGTCGCGCCGCTGGTCGGCCACATTGACCCGTTCGTAACCGTACGGACCACCCGAAATGACTCGCGCGACAGGCCGCGGATGCTTGGTAAAACCTCCATGCGGCTCGCTGGACCACTGCATCGGCGTACGCGCGCATTCACGTTCTGGCAGACGCAGATCGTCACCCATGCCGATTTCATCGCCGTATCGGAAGACTGGAGTTCCCGGCAGCGTCAACATCAAGCTGTAAGCCAGTTCAAGACGACGCCGGTCGCCGGAGAGCATCGGCGCAATCCTTCTGCGGATGCCCCTTTCGTATAGCTGCATGTCCGGATCCGGCCCGAAGGCCGCAAAGACCGTGGCACGTTGCTCAGGCGTCAGGCGGCCGAGATCCAGTTCATCGTGGTTGCGCAGGAACACGCCCCATTGCGCCGTCGCCGGCCGCGGTCGGGTCGCGAGCAGCGCCTTCTTCAGCGGCGCCGTATCCGCGCTAGCCAGCGTGTAGAACGTATTCTGGTTGACCTGGAAATTGAACATCATCTGGAGACGCTCGCCGTCGTCGCCGAAATAATCCAGGTCGGTATCGGGCAGGACATTCGCCTCCGCGAGGATGATCGCGTCGCCCTTGCGCCACTGCAGGAACTCCCGGAAGGTACGCAGCATGTCGTACTGCTCGACCGGCTTCGTGACCTTGGCGCCCTTTGTCGATATCACGAAGGGCACGGCGTCCATCCGGAAACCCGACACGCCAAGTTGAATCCAGAAGCCCATCACTTTCAGGATCTCCGCCTGCACATGCGGGTTGGCGGTATTCAAGTCCGGCTGGAAGTCATAGAAACGATGGAAGTACCAAAGCGCTGCTTGCTTGTCGTAAGTCCACGTCGACTTCTGAACGCCCGGGAACACGATTCCGTCCCGGGCATTGCGCGGTTTCTTGTCGGCCCACACATACCAGTCGCGATATTTCGAGTCAGGATCGCTACGTGCTTCGCGGAACCATGCGTGCTGATCGGACGTGTGGTTGACCACGAGATCGATCATGACGCGCAGGCCGCGCTGATGGCAGGCATGCGCAAACTCGGCGAAATCGCCTAGCGTGCCGTAGCGGGGATCGACGTTGTAGTAGTCAGAGATGTCATAGCCGGCATCAAGGCCGGGCGACGGCTGGAACGGCATCAGCCAGATAGTGGTAATGCCGAGGCCTTGCAGATAATCAAGGCGGCGGATAAGGCCCTGGAAGTCGCCGACGCCATCGCCGTTTGCGTCCATGAACGTGCCTACCGAGAGGCAATAGACGACTGCATTCTTGTACCAGAGGTCGTTTAGCATTTAAACCTGCTCGTTGGGTCCAACCTGTGCAGTCATTCGAGGAACGAAAATGTCAGACTTGGCGTGGTGGCAGCGAGGCGTGATTTACCAGGTCTATCCGCGATCTTTCCAGGACGAAAACGGCGACGGCATTGGCGATCTTGCGGGCATCACGGCGCGTCTGGACTACCTCCGCGCGCTTGGCGCAGACGCTGTATGGATCTCGCCTGTGTACCCATCGCCCATGGCCGACTTCGGCTACGACGTCGCCGACTATTGCGCCATCGCGCCGGTGTTCGGGACGCTTGGCGACTTCGACCGGCTCGTGGCACATGCGCACGAACTGGGCCTGAAGGTGCTGCTCGATTTTGTCCCCAATCATTCCTCCGACCAGCATCCGTGGTTCACGGAGAGCCGCTCATCACGCGATAACCCGAAGCGCGACTGGTATTTGTGGCGGGATCCCGCTCCCGATGGCGGGCCTCCGAACAACTGGCTGAGCCGCATGGGTGGTTCGGCGTGGGAATGGGACGCCCTCACGGGCCAATACTACTATCACGCGTTCCTGCGCGAACAGCCCGATCTCAACTGGCGCAACGCCGAGGTACGCACGGCAATGGACGGCGTCTTGCGTTTCTGGCTGGATCGGGGCGTCGATGGCTTTCGTGTGGATGTACTGTGGTTGCTCATCAAGGACGCGCTCTTCCGCGACAATCCACCGAACCCGCAGTTCAAGGCCGGTGAACCGGATCATCATCGGCAGTTGCAGACCTATACGGAAGATCAGCCTGAAGTCCATGACATTGTCCGGTCGATGCGCGCGACGCTCGACGAATACGGCGAGCGCGTGCTGATCGGCGAGATTTATTTGCCCGTGCATCAACTCGTCAGCTATTACGGACCGAATGGTAACGGCGCAAACATGCCGTTCAACTTTCAACTGATCAGCGCGCCCTGGAACGCGGCGGAGATTGCGCGGATCGTGTCCGAATACGACGATGCGCTTCCGTTGCATGCATGGCCGAACTGGGTGCTCGGCAATCACGACAACCCGCGTGTTGCGTCACGCATCGGCGCGGGCCAGGCGCGAGTCGCCGCGATGTTGCTGCTCACCCTGCGCGGCACGCCCACGCTCTATTACGGCGATGAAATCGGCATGGTTGACGGCGTGATTCCGCCCGATCGCGTGCAGGATCCTGCAGAGTTACGACAACCTGGCATTGGTCAGGGCCGCGACCCGGAACGAACGCCCATGCAATGGGATGGATCGCCGAACGCCGGCTTTTCAAGCGGTGTGCCTTGGTTGCCAATAAGCGGTGGCGATGGCGTCAATGTCATTGATGAGGATCGCGAAGCATCGTCTATGCTGACGTTTTATCGACGCTTGCTTGCGTTGCGCAGAAGCGAACCGGCGTTGGTGGAAGGAACGATCGAACGGGTTGCTTCCAGCGGGAGCGTATTGACCTATGAACGCCGGCTGAACGGGGACCGGTTTTTCATCGCGTTGAACATGGCAGGAGCGGATGCGCCGGTGCAAGTACCTCCGGGAATCGTGGTGTTATCGACCACGGAAGATCGTGAGGGTAAGCGAGTCGCAGGACCCGGCTTAGTGCTCGCCGGCAATGAGGGCATCGTCATTCGCGCTCCGGAACCGGGTTAGCAGGTGCCTGAATATGTCCTGAGAATTGTGGCGTTCGCTATGCCGCTGTGACGCCGGGCGGGTTTCGCACGGCGCACCGGGTCAGACCTTCAAGTTCTCGACGGCCATCCATGCTGCGTTCAGCGCGGGCAAGTCAAGGGCAGCCTGCGTCTCACAAGGCTTCCAGCACATTGATGACACGACTGGCGAGCAAGGGCTTGGTAGCACGCCCATATTCGGCCATATGCGCAGAGGCGCCATGTGCCTTCAACGCCTCGGCGCTTTCCCAGCGTTCAATTACTGCAAACGTGTCATTACCGAGCGGTGTCTGAATCGCCCCGAAATCCGGTACGTCGATTACCGCTTCGTAGCTGATGCATCCAACTTCGGCCAGCACCGCTGGACGGTTCTTGCTGAATAGTTCCAGCACGGCGTCGCGTGAACCGGGCAGCGCGGTGATCGTGGCAATGACGTGAATCATCCGGACATTCTCCTTTCGTGTTGGGCAGGGCTTGCCGTTCATAATCATAGCCGCGTCCGGAAACGTATGCTGCCAGCGGCCTCTGTTGTATCGCAGCCAGGTCTATGTCTTGAAGGTGTGTCCCCGCGATAGTTCTCTTCATTCCGAAGTCCGCTTTTGTTCTCTGGCGAACTCGGTGAAAACGTTGTAGCGCCCCATTACCGACTACACCTGTGGCTAAGGCCGAGCCCGACGTTCCAGCATCGTTAGTGGCATGTCGAACGCCCTCAAATTCCTACTCGCGCGCCATACTGATCAACACGTGGGCAGCTGCGATCGCGTCCGCGTGTAAACTAGCGGACTTTTTGACACTGGTGGTAAGGTGCAAGCCCCTCAGCGCACAGCTTTCAGCGGTCCGACACTTATTCGCTTACTGGCTCGTCTGGCGGATGTCGAAGTTACCGAATCCAGACAGCCGCTCTCTGACAGGCTGAGCCAATGGCTGCACTGGACAGACGCCATCGCGCTGTCCACGGCGCTTAGCGGCAATGTGCCTGCCGTCCCTCCCGGCGCGCGAGCCCCCGGCAGTGCGGAGGAGACCGAGTGTGCCCGCGTGCGCGGCACGTTGGTGAATGCCATCGCCGGCGGTGCGCCCGCCGCCAAGCGGCACGGAGCCGCGAAAACATCCGCTCATGGAGCGCCCATGGACGCTGCCGTCGACTACGCGGCTTTTCGTCAGATCTATCTGTCGATGCAGCAGACGATGGAGACGGGCATCGGCAACCTGCGTGGCCGCCTGCGGACAAAGCTTTCCGCCGGGACACCCGGCATGAACCGGCTGGCGGAGGTCGATGCCGTCATGGAGCGCGCGCTAGGCGCGCGCGAGCGGAGTCTGCTGGCCACCGTACCCGGGTTGCTCGGCGGGCACTTCGAGCGCTTGCGTAAAGCCGAGCGGGAGACGCTGGCCGACGCCCAGGCGCCGGAGGACGCCCCGGTGGGTAAGCCGGGCGCGTGGCTGAACGTGTTCCGCAAGGATATGCAGAGCGTGTTGCTGGCCGAACTGGATCTTCGTTTTCAACCGGTCGAAGGGTTGCTCGCGGCCCTTCGCACCCGCTAACTGGGACGCTATGTCCAGATATTTGAATCTTGTCGTTTTTTTGGTAGGTCTGGCCGCTGTGTGCTGGATCGGCGCGGGCTACGTCGGCTCGAACACGCTGGCGCTGGCCGTCACTATGTTGGTGGCGGCCTGCTATCTGGCGGGCGCGCTCGAGTTGCAACGCTACAGCCAGGCCACTTCAACCTTGGCGCGTGCCGTCACGGACCTGTCCGGACCTCCGCCCAGCCTTGCCGCGTGGCTTGACCGGTTGCATCCCAGCTTGCGCAACCCGGTGCGCCTGCGCATCGAGGGCGAACGTGTGGCCTTGCCCGGACCGGCGCTTGCGCCCTATCTGGTCGGCTTGCTCGTGTTGCTGGGCATGCTCGGCACGCTCCTGGGCATGGTCGCGACCCTGAGAGGGACAGGCATGGCGCTGGAAAGCGCGACGGACCTGCAGGCTATCCGCGATTCGCTGGCCGCACCGGTCAAGGGCTTGGGCTTTGCGTTCGGCACTTCGATTGCAGGCGTGGCCACCTCCGCCATGCTCGGGTTGCTTTCCGCGCTGTGCCGGCGCGAGCGAATCGAGGCCGGGCAGATGCTCGACGTGAAGATCGCGACCACATTACGCATCTATTCGCAGACTCATCAGCGCGAGGAAACCTTCAAGCTCCTGCAGCGCCAGGCCGACGGGATGCCTGAGCTGGTCAATCGTCTACAGATGATGATGGCGGCCATCGAGCAACAGAACCTCGCCGTGAACGCGCGGCAGATCGCCAGTCAGGAGGCCTTCCACGACAAGGCCGAGGCCACCTACGCCCGGCTCGCTTCATCGGTGGAGCGATCGTTGAAGGAGAGCGTCGCCGACAGCACCCGTGCCGCCGGCGCCGCGCTGCAGCCGGTCATGGAAGCTACGATGGCAGGCCTTGCCCGCGAGACGGCTTCGTTGCACGCCACCGTCACTCACGCCGTGCAGCAGCAACTGGACGGATTGTCGAGCGGCTTCGAGGCCAGCACCGCGACCGTCGCCGGTATCTGGAATCAGGCGCTAGAAGGACACCAACGCTCGAGCGAGGCGCTGGTCCAACAGCTTGGCACCTCGCTGGATCGATTCACCGAAACCTTCGAGCAACGTTCTGCCGGCCTGCTTGCAGGCGTGGCCTCGCGCCTGGACGCTACGGCAGGCAGTGTGTCCGCAGCGTGGAACGAAGCGCTGTCACGGCAAGAACGCGCGGGCGAGACGCTGGCGGCTCACAACCAGCAGGCCTTGGCCGAGGCCGCCGCGACCTTCGAGCAGCATTCAGCTTCGCTGCTGCGCACCGTGGGCCAGTCGCAGGCGGACTTGCAGGGCGAATTGGCATCGAGGGACGAGCAACGGCTTGCGGTCTGGACCGAGACGCTTGGTTCGATGGCCGCTACGTTGAGCCGCGAGTGGGAACAGGCGGGCACGCGCACAGCGAGCCGGCAGCAGGAAATGTGCGACACGCTGGCGCAAACTGCACGCGATATATCGGTCCAGACGCAGGCGCACGCCACCAACACGATCGCCGAAATCGACCGGCTGGTACAAGCTGCGTCGGAAGCGCCCAAGGCCGCGGCGAACCTGCAGGCGGAATTGGCATCGCGCGATCAGCAGCGGCTGGCGGCGTGGACCGAGACGCTTGGTTCAATGGCCGCTACGCTGAGCCGCGAGTGGGAACAGGTTGGTACGCGTACCGCGAGCCGGCAGCAGGAAATCTGCGACACGCTGGAGCGGACCGCGCACGAGATATCGGCCCAGACGCAGGCACACGCCAGCAACACGATCGCTGAGATCTCCGGGCTCGTGCAGGCGGCATCGGAGGCCCCCAAGGCTGCGGCCGAAGTCGTTGCCGAACTGCGCCAGAAGCTCTCCGACAGCATGGTCCGCGACACCGCGATGCTGGAGGAGCGCAGCCGTCTGCTGGCCACGCTTGAAACCCTGCTCGATGCGGTGAACCATGCATCCACCGAGCAGCGCACAGCCGTTGACGCGCTGGTCGCGACGTCGGCAGGTCTGCTGGAGCGTGTGGGCACCCAGTTCGCCGATAAGGTCGAAGCTGAAACCGGCAAGCTCGGCGCCGTAGCCGCGCAGGTCACCGGCAGCGCGGTCGAGGTCGCGAGCCTGGGTGAAGCATTCGGCATGGCCGTACAGGTGTTCGGCGATTCGAACGACAAGCTGGTGACGCATCTCCAGCGGATTGAAACCGCGCTGGACAAATCGCTCGCACGCAGCGACGAACAGCTTGCCTATTACGTGGCGCAGGCTCGGGAAGTCATCGACTTGAGCATGATGTCGCAGAAGCAGATTGTTGAAGACCTGCAACAGCTCGCCGGACGGCGTGCGTCCGCCGGAGCCGAAGCTGCATGAGCGAGGATATCGACGGCGGCGTGGAGACGGCCGCGCCTGTATGGCCTGCGTTCGCCGACTTGATGTCGGTGCTGCTGGGCGCCTTCATGCTGATCATGATCGGCGTCATCGGCGTGCAGCTCGAGCTGTCTTCCAAGCTCGAACAAGAGGTCAAGCAGCGGCAGATGGAAACGCAGCGCCGCAAGACGCTGGAGCAGGCGCTGGCCGGGCCGCTGGCTGCTGGCCGGGTGACGCTGGTCAACGGACGTATTGGCATCAACGGCAGCGTGTTGTTCGCGCTCAACTCCGATCAATTGCAGCCCGAAGGCCGGGAAGTATTGAAGAGCCTCGCCGGGCCGCTAAAAGTTTATCTCCAAGCCAACGAGCAGATCCTGATGGTGAGCGGCTTTACCGATGACCGGCAGTTGCGAGAGGGCAACCGTCGCTTTGCCG
This sequence comes from Caballeronia sordidicola, assembly GCF_000729995.1. Classification (GTDB taxonomy): domain Bacteria; phylum Pseudomonadota; class Gammaproteobacteria; order Burkholderiales; family Burkholderiaceae; genus Caballeronia; species Caballeronia sordidicola_A. The sequence continues at coordinate 41,041 of NZ_JNFG01000003.1, forward strand.
ACAACTGGGAGCTGTCGGCCCAGCGCGCGTTGACGGTAACCCGCGCGTTGATCGACGCGGGCGTCCCCTCCTCCTCGGTATTCGCAGCCGCGTTCGGCTCACAGCAGCCCGTGAGCTCGAATACCGACAACGAGGGGCGGGCGAAGAATCGACGAGTGGAAATAGCGCCGGTCCCAAGGCCGTCGAGCGCAACGGTGAAGCCCGGTGAATAGCGACGCTGGTGGTGTAACGAACAGTGTTCGCTCGACGCTCGATGCATGGCGCGAGCGCGGCGCCGATCGGCTGGATCCTGTCCGGTTTTATTTTATGGAAGCGCTGGATCGGCGAGCGGCCAGCCATAGCGGCGAGGCGCGACGCATCCTGGATGACAGGCTGGCCAAACTGCTTCAGGCGTATGCCGACGATCTCGAGAATGCTCCGTCCCAAACTGCCAGTGCTGGTGAGTCCGCTCGGGGTGCGCTCGCCGGGCTGACCGAGTACATGCGCAGCCGTGCGCCGGCGGATGGTGACGAGGGTCACGCCCTGCCCCGCCCCGCGTCCTATCCAGAATTGGAAGTGCTCGATTACTTCCGGAAAACCTGGACCAGGGTCAGCGCCGAAAAACAATTTCGACAGTCGCTGGCGCAAGTGCCCGGGAATGCCGGTCCGCTCAATTCGAGCAGCCTTGTGCATCGGTCGCTCTCGCTGATGCGCGAGTTGTCGCCGGGGTATCTGGAGCAGTTCTTGTCGTACATCGACGCCTTGTCGTGGATGGAGCAGATGAACGGCGGCGGCGCCTTGCCGGATAAAGACGCGTCTCGCTCCGGCAACCCTCGGAAAAGTACGCGCGGCAAAGCACGCTAGCGAGGCACCGGTCGTCAACGATGCTCACCCAGCGTCAATCTCCCAGCCTAATGACCAAGACCGCTCGCCGCAACCTGCTGCTCCACGTACTGCGCGAACAGCGAATGCAGACGCGTCGTCGGATGAATATCGTCGGCGAATATGTATGTCTGATCGGCATTGGCCGTCGCATAGGTGGCAGGCGAGCAGAGCAATGACGTGTCATCAGGCGTTTTCGAAGGGTCGCAGGCGGTAGCGGTGTTCGACACGACAAAACCATTCGCCTGAAAGTTCGCGATGATCTGATCCGCCCATGTGTAAGCATCGATCTGGATCACCTTGCCTTGCAGGCCATCGGCTTGCAGGGCAGCGTTCAAGTCATTGTTGAACAGTTGTGACAACTGGGTCAGGTTTGCCCCGCCGTCGGCCGATGTAATGCCTTTGGGCGTCAGTCCGATATTCGGGACATTCACCACCACGACATGAGTGGCGCCCCCCTGCACGATCTGTCCGACAACTTGAGCCAGGGTGCTTGCCGCCGTCTGCACGATCGGCGCCGCGGCCGGTAGCGATCCGGCGCGGAGCACGTCGTTCGCGCCAGCCCAGACGAGCACCAGTTGACCGGAGTTAAAGCTGCCGTGAGCGGCCAGATAGCTCGACACCTGCTGATTGACGGGCATTTCTATATTGCCGATCACGTCAGTCAGAAAGTCATACAGGTTTGCCGGCGTGGCCACGGTCGCACCGCCCTGCGCATAGCCTAGACCGCCTTGCGCCTTCAACTCGTGAGTGATGTCGATCGTAAAGGCAGCGGTGAGCACGTCACCGTAGTACTGCGCAACATCCTGAGTCCACACCTGCCCTGGATTGGTCGTGAAACGCCCGCCGCCGACCGCGCTGGCGAGCGGCGCGTACGTCCCGACGTCCGACAGACTGTCGCCGAAGGAGACGACTTGCAGATCGATGCCGCCGGGCGGTGAAGGCGCGCCGCTCGAACCGCTGCCGCCCCCGCCACATGAGCTAAGCAGCGAAACCACTACGGCAAGAATTGCAGCGCGTACCCGGTCATTGCTTCCTGGCATAGATCCTCCCCTGCTGGTTGGCCGGGCAGCGGCCCTTGTGCGTTGGGCTTGTCGTCAGCCTGTGTATCGCTCTCGCGTTACACACCTTCGCTTAAGCAAAAAGCATGCGCTGTCGTCCGGAAGCCCCCGATCCACTAACCCTTCCGCGCTTTCACGGAATCAGCCCGGCCGCCCGGTATGCCGTAATCGCGCGGTCGAACATGGCGATGTCGCCCCGCCCTCTGGCCACGAGTTGAGCCCCTCCAATGGCGGCGTAGATCGCCAGCGCCTGGTGTTGAATTGCATCTTTGCCTGTCTTGGCTTTTCGAAGTGAGAGCACTTCAGTCAACCATTTGACGTTGACGTCGGCGAATCGGTCCACCTCTGTTCGCACTTCATCGGGCAAGTCGTCGTATTCGGCGGACATCAGTCCTACAAGGCACATCCGATTGTCATTGAGCAACGCAGCACGAAAGATCGCCGCGTAACCCGTCATGCATTTGTGAGCGTCTTTGGACGTAGCCAGCAATTTTTCAAGCGCCACGCTGCCGTCGTCTGTGTAGCGTTGCGCCAGGGCGGCGCCAAGGTCGCCTTTCGTCGGAAAGTGATGGTGGATGCTCGCGCTGGACACACCCACCTCTTTTCCAATTTCACGAAAACTTAGCGCGTTGTAGCCGTGCGCCTGCACCATGAGCCGCGCCACGCTCATGATTCGTTCCTTGGTGTCTGGGGTGGTCATCAGGAGTCTTCGCCGGAGAAGGAGATAAGTTGCCGCGAGTATATCTCTATCGATAGATAAGCACAATTGTTCGGCTTTCCTATCGATAGATAGTTGTTGACAGCGTGACCTCCGCGTTTCATGCTTCGTTCCGCGCCTTACCTATCGATAGATAACACGGAGAATTGATCATGAAAATTTACGACATCCCTGGCTTCCCGAATCCGGCCCGCATTCGTATCGTCCTCGCCGAGAAGGGACTGGATTCCGAAATCGAATTCGTCAAAGTGGATCTGTTTGCGGCCGAGCACAAGCAAAGCGCGTTTCTCGCCATCAATCCGACGGGGACGGTGCCCGTTCTCGAACTCGACGATGGCACGTTCATCTCGGAAGGCGTTGCGATTACGGAATATCTCGACAACCTGGATGGGAACCCCACGCTCACCGGCAAGACTCCGAAGGAAAAAGCGGTCATTCACATGATGCAGAAACGGGCCGACGATCAACTCATTGATGCCGTCGGCATCTATTTTCACCATGCAACGCCTGGACTGGGTGCACGCCTGGAAGCCTACAAGAGCCCCGAATGGGCGCACAGGAAGGAATGGGGTGAGCGCCACCTTGAGAAGTTCGTGCGCGGCATGAAGTACTTCGACGGGGTCCTTAAAGCGCACCCCTACGTGGCTGGCGATGATTTCTCAATGGCCGATATCACGGTCTATGCCGCGCTGATGCACGCCGGCGCCGCAGGCATTGCGATTCCAGACGATTGTTCGGCGTTGTCCGCGTGGCAGGCGAAGATATCGGAGCGGCCGAGCGTGAAGAATCGAAGCGGACAGGTGATGGAACTGCCCGGCTGATACAAGCAGTGCGAAGGCCGTTTGCTGCGGCCCATGGCTCAGGCCGCCCGTTTGCTCCGCGGCGGCCCCGTCAGCGCATCCACGTTAGCCTTCGCGATCCGGATGGCTTTGTCGAAGCTGCTATCGGTAGCCACGTGCCTGTTATTCACGCTTACGAGCCAACGGTCCCCGCTGCAGCACCAGCGGATCCTCCGCTCCTCGAGGAGCGGTGCGAACCACCGCCAGATGGCGGCGTCGTCGGCGTTGGCGGCCAGGGCCGCTGCCACCCTGACCTGGCTCATATCAATCTCCATCGTCCCTTCTCCAATCCGTTTGCACGCCAGTCTGCTTATCTAAATCATTCATTGGAATTCGGCATTGTGGAACGCGGCATTCCGGTTGCCCGAAGGCGGATGCGAGCACGCCGGCTAATTCTCAAACCCCGTTAACCCCAGCCTAATCGCCCCTTCCGCAACCAGTAATTGAGCAAAGACTTTGGCTGTTGCACGCTGTCACTTATCGAAGCACGGCAATGCATCAGCTTTGCTTCACGCGACGGCTATCCGTTTTCATCAACTTATCGACTCCAACTCGTCACCATGTCAGCCAACTGGCCGGAAACTATCTTCGAGCACTTCAAAGCCGCTGACGTGCGGCAAGTGGCCTATGTGCCGGATGCGGGGCACAAACTTCTTATCGAACGCTGCGAGGCGGATGCCGACATTCACGCTGTTTCCCTGACCACCGAAGAAGAAGGCGTGGCCATGATGGGCGGCGCATGGGTCGGCGGCCAGCGCGGTGTACTGCTCCTGCAGTCGAGCGGCGTGGGCAACTGCATCAACATGCTCTCGCTACAGCACGAATGCCGCATGCCGATCGTGATGCTGGTCACCATGCGCGGAGAGTGGGGCGAATTCAATCCCTGGCAGGTTGCCATGGGCAAATCCACGCAGACGGCCCTTGAATCAGCGGGCGTCTACGTCTACCGCGCCGATGATCCCGACGACGTCGCCGAGACCGTGCGCGCCGCGTTGAATTTCGGCTACAACACGTCCCGCATGGTTGCTGTCCTCATCGGACAGCGTGTCATCGGCACCAAGAACTTCCAGAAGTGATGTCATCAGTGAGGTCAACCATGACACAGCAGACGAAACCCTTGAACCGCCGGCTGGCGGTGAAGCGGATTCTCCGCGATCGACAGCAGGATGTGCTGGCTGTGACCAGCCTTGGCAATCCGACCTTCGACGTGGCAGCCGCCGGCGACACGCCACAGAACTTCTATCTTTGGGGGGCAATGGGTGGAGCCGTCACCTTCGGCCTGGGCGTGGCACTGGCCCAACCAGCGAAGGGCGTGATCGTATTCGTGGGCGATGGTGAAATGATGATGGGCCTGGGGTCGCTCGCGACAGTGGGAGTCGATCGACCCGCCAATCTGTCGATCGTCGTAATCGACAACGAACACTACGCAGAGACAGGCATGCAATTGGCGCACGCAGGCCGTGGGGTGGACATCACGGCCATTGCACGCGCCGCAGGATTCGAAAAGGCAACGACGATCCGTGCTGAGAACGAACTCGAGGAGTACGTCGACGTCATTCTCAAAGCTACGGGTCCGGTGCTTGCCACCGTGAAGGTCGGCACCGATCCCGAGCCGACCGCCCTTCCCCCCCGAGATGGTCCGTATCTACGCAGCCGTTTCCGCGAAGCGCTATTGGGCGCCAAGGCCCACGCAAGTCAGTAGGCTAGCATTGGAGATCCTCTGCAAGAGTGTGTTGAAGGGGGCAAGCATTCTTCGATCTCGCCCCCTTTTTTAGCCTCTGTACAATCGGGATTAATTGTAACTTCACAATGATCCCCCATGCCCGCCAAGGCCTATTCCGATATGTTGGTGGAGGTCTTTCGTCAGTTGGACCGCCAGCCTGAGATGCTTGAGCGCGTCTTCGACTGCTTTCCGGATGTGCTGTACTACATCAAGGATGCGCAGGCGCGTTATCTTTCCGTCAATCAAACCCTCATCACCCGAAGCGGATTGTCACGCGACGATGTGATCGGAAAGACCGCCGACCAGCTATTCCCGGTTACCGGTGCAAGTACCAACGCGCAGGACTTGAACATTATCGAAACGCGCTCTCCCATCGTCGATCGGCTGCGCCTCTACTCCGCAGGAATGGGGCATCGATACTGGTGCCTGAGCTCCAAGTTTCCGGTACTCAACGAAGATGGAATGGCGATCGGATTGATCGGTATATCGCGCGATCTGCCGCGGCCTGACGAACGTCACCACGGCTACCGGCGTTTGCTCGAGTATCTGGATTATCTGGAACAGAACCTTGGACAGAACATCCTGGTCACTGAAGCGGCGCAGCGCGCCTCCATATCTGTCGACACCCTGGAACGTCTGACCCGTGAAGTGTTTCATCTCACGCCCAAACAGTTGCTGATGAAAATGCGGATCGATCACGCGTGCAAGCTGTTGGAAACGACTGATAACACTATCACGGAAATCGCGACGGATTGTGGTTACGCCGATCACAGCGCGTTCACGCGTCAATTCAAATCTGCCACGCACCTCACGCCCCGGCAATATAGAAACGCGCGAGGGCGTGGCCTGAACCCTCACTGATAAAACGGCCGGTCGTGGGCGTCAGTAGTTAGTAAACACCCTCTTCGATCACCAGTTGGCCCGACGTAAGCCGCGCCGGCGAGAGAGGCGAGAGGTCCAGCGTTTTGAAATCGCCGAAGCTCAACAACTCGGCAACGGCCCGCCCCACACCCGGACTGTGCATCATGCCGTGGCCGCTGAAACCCGCCGCCACGAACGAGTTCTCCGGCCCCGACTGACCGACGATACCGTTCTGGTCGAGAATGTTGTATTCATAGTAGCCGGCCCACGCGTGTTCCACGCGCAGCGCTTCAAACGCGGGGATCCGCTCTGCTAAGGCCGGCCAGATTACCTCGTCAAATTCGGAAAACTGCACGTCAAGGGGCGGGTAATCCAGATCAAGCTCCGCGGAGGGCGAGACGATACACAGGAAATGGTTCTGTTCACGGCGCAAGTACACGCCGGAGGTATCAATCAGGATCGGCATATCCGGAATCGACGTAGGGCATGACACGACGAACGCTGAACGTCGTCGCGGCCGAACCGGCAAATCGACACCCACGCTTTTCGCGAGATCTGCGCACCACGCTCCGCTGGCATTGACAAACTTGTTCCCAGCGATTTCCCGCCCATCCTTCAGTTCCACATGAGTGATCAAGTTTGCGCGCATACGGTAAGCCGCCGCTTCACCCGTGACGAAGTGGACGCCCGCTTCGCGCGCACGATTCCTAAACCATTGCATGACGCTGTAACCATCGAACCAGCCCTCACCGGCAAGACCTTCGACAGCGTAAGTCAGATCGCTTACGTTCATCCATGGATAACGCCGCTGCAGCTCTTCAACGGAATGTTCCCGCAATTCGACACCTAACGATCTGGCAAGTGTGCTTCGTCGACGTAGAACCTCCTCTTGTTCAGCATTCCCAACAAATAGATATCCGCAATCCACCAGATCGACGCCGCTACCGTATCGCGTCTTTTCTCGCTCGCAAGCGGAGAAGAACTCATAACCGAACTGCGATAGCTGAATGCAGATGGGTGTCGAAAACTGCTGGCGGATCGAACTGGCCGAAAGCGATGACGACGCGATCCTGTACGTCGGATCTTTTTCAATGACCCAGATCTCACGCTTGGCAGATTCCTGGAGACTCAGGAAATAGGCGATGGAACAGCCAATCGCGCCTCCGCCCGTGATGACAATTCGTTCGCTCATGCTTTACCTTCGAATGGGAACCCGGCAATGCGGATAGCAGACATTCAAACAACTGCTGTTTCGAGGCTTTGACACGCGGCACGAATCCGGCTCAGCGCTTCGTTCAATTCTGCAATGGACGCCGCATAAGAGAGCCTGAAGTATGGCGAGAGCAGAAAACCTGAACCCGAAACGACGGCCACGTTCGCCTCTTCCAGCAGGTACATGACGAAGTCCTGATCGTTCTCCAGCAACCTTCCCTTCGCCGTCCGACTTCCAACGACTCCGTGACAGCCGACGAACGCATAGAACGCGCCCTCGGGCTGGTTACTTCTTAGTCCCGGTATGTTGCCCAGTGTCTTGACGACCAGCTTCCTGCGTTCATCGAAAGCCAGTCGCGAGGTTTCGACGAAGGACTGGTCCCCTGTGAGCGCTTCGATCGCAGCGTACTGTGATATCGACGATGCACTGGTTACAATCTGGCCTTGCACCAGATTCATGGCCCGGATGAGCGCCGCGGGTCCAGCAGCGTAGCCAATTCGCCAGCCTGTCATCGAATACATCTTCGACACGCCGTTGATGATGAGCGTGCGCTCTTTTAGATCCGGCGCGACGTTCAGGATATTAACGAACGGTCTGCCGGTATAGATGAGCTTTTCGTAGATGTCGTCGGACAGAACCCAGACTTGGGGGTGTCGACGAAGCACCTCCGCGATCGCGCTGAGTTCGTCAGCCGAGTACACGGCGCCAGTCGGATTCGATGGCGAATTCAGCATCAGCCACTTCGTACGCGGCGTGATTGACGCATCAAGCTGAGCCGGCGTGAGTTTGAATCCCGCCCCTTCACCGCACTCCACGACGATGGGTATTCCATTCGCCATCTTTACGATCTCCGGATAGGAGACCCAGCAAGGCGCCGGCACGATCACTTCATCGTCCGGATTCAGCGAGGCAAAAAATGCCGCGAAAATGGCCTGCTTCGCGCCGACCGATACGCTGACGCAATCAACCGGATAATCAACGCCATTGTCCCGCTTCAGCTTCGCGACTATCGCCTCCCGTAACTCTCGAACACCGGCCGCCTCGGTGTAACGTGTCTTGCCTTGGCGCATCGCACGAATAGCCGCAGCCTGGATATTCTCGGGTGTGTGAAAGTCCGGTTCGCCCTGCGACAGGGAGATAACGTTCTTCCCCTCTCGCCGCAGTTCCGCCGCTTTTGCCGCCATTGCCATGGTCTGCGCAGGGGCAATCTGGCCAATGCGATCTGCAATGAAGCCCATTTTATTTGTTCCGTTCAATTGGGAAATCTGACCCGTCACTAGGGGCCACCCCGGGTGACGGACCTGACAGCACTTGCTTTTACAAACGCTCAGCCACTGACTTCATCTGCAGGAACTGCAGAAGGTAGTCGGGGCCTCCAGTCTTCGTATCGGTGCCACTGAGGTTGAAACCACCGAACGGCTGAATGCCAACGAGCGCACCGGTACATTTGCGGTTGAAGTAAAGATTTCCGACATGAAAGTCGCGACGGGCTCGCTCCATGCGACCGCGGTCGTTCGAGAAGAGCGCGCCTGTCAGGCCGTAGACGGTGTCGTTGACAACGGCCAGGCCTTCTTCAAAATCCTTGACGCGGATGGCGGCGACGAACGGGCCGAACACCTCCTCTTGCGCAATGCGCGCGCGAGGCGACACGTCACCAAAGATGGTCGGTTCGATCAGAAAACCCGCGGCATTTTCAACGGCCTTGCCGCCTGTCAGCAGTTTCCCCTCAGTGTGACCAATATCGATGTACGACAGCACCTTCTTGTACTGCAATTCGTTGCACACCGGACCGAAACTTGGATTGTCCCTGGCGTCACTGACAACCAGTTCCTTTGCCTTCGCGACGATCTTCTCGAGCAACGCGTCGTAGACCGAATCAACTACGATCAAACGCGAGCAAGCGGAGCATTTCTGGCCTGAGTACCCGAAAGCGGCCTGGATAACGCCAGCCGCCGCGTCATCGAGGTTCGCAGTTTCATCGACCAGGATTGCGTCTTTGCCACCGAGCTCAAGGAAAACCCGCTTGAGCCATTTCTGGCCTTTGGCAAGTTTCGCTGCAGACTCGTTGATCTGCGCACCGGTCGCGAGAGAGCCCGTAAAGTTGATAAAGCGCGTCTTGGGGTGAGCGACCAGATATGAGCCGATCTCCCGGCCGGTGCCCGGCAGATAGTTCACCACGCCGGGCGGCAGGCCCGCTTGCGCGAAGATGTCGAAGATCTTTGCGAGTGAAACCACCGTGTCTTCGGCCGGCTTGCAGACGACCGTGTTACCCACCACGATCGCGCCGACAGTCATGCCGGTCATCAACGCCATCGGAAAGTTCCACGGCGAGATGGTGACTCCCACGCCCAGCGGAATATAGAAGCTCTCGTTCTCTTCGCCCGGAGCATCGACCAGCGACCCCAGGGCGCCCACGTGCTTGATCGCCTGGCGTGCGTAGTATTCGGTGAAGTCGATCATCTCCGCGACTTCGGCGCTTGCTTCCACATAGTTCTTGCCGATTTCATAGACCAGCCACGCCTCTAGTTCGCGCTTGCGTCTGCGCATGATTGCAGCCGCCTTCAGCATGACGCGCGACCGGTCTTCCTGGCTCCAGCGCTTCCACGATTCGAATGCTGCCCATGCTGCATCCAGTGCGGCGTCCGCGTGCTGTGTTGTCGCCTTGGCGGTGTAGCCGACGATCTCTTGCGGATTCGACGGATTCGTCGAGACGAGTTTTGCCTCGGTCTGCACACGCTCGCCGTTGATCACCAGCGGATACGTCTGGCCAAACTCGGAACGCACCTTTTTCAAAGCCCGCTGCATATCTGCTTTAGCATCTTCGGTATCGAACAAATCGAACGGCTCGTTCTTGAACGGTGCAATCAGCATCGCTTTCTCCAGGTTGAATGGTTCTGGCTGCGCGGCCGCCCGACGAGCACGGCACGCTACCGAGAAGCCATTGTCCGGCGCGAAATTGTTCCGGTCTTGATCGGACTTCCTTTAATATTTGCGGCGTTTTGCATAGTTGCGTCCATGCGCAAGTTCCGGAATGCAAGCCAATAGTCAATTTCTATAAGGATTCCTGCAAATCATCCTCAAGATATAGTAAATACCGATTTTCGGATTTCTGCTATTTGCTACACTTAGATTAACGGCAGCATCTCTTCATTCGGAGCACGCATCATGGCCATGCATTTCGATCTGGTGGATCTTCGTCTTATCACCTGTATTGCCGAGACGGACAGCTTGACGCGCGGTGCCGAGCGGTTCCATATGTCAGTACCTGCAGCAAGCACCCGCATTAAGAATCTCGAAGAAAGCATGGGGACAAAGCTGTTGTATCGGACGAGCCAGGGTGTGACCCTCACGCCACCGGGCCAGGCGTTCCTTCATCACGCCCGGCTAGTGCTGTCGCAACTCGAACAGTTGCGCGGCGACATGCAGGAGTACGCGCGCGGCGTCAAAGGTCATGTGCGGATCTTTGCGAACACCACGGCCACCACTGAATTTCTTCCTAACGACCTGCGTGACTTCCTCGCCGAGCATCCTGACGTGAACGTCGAGCTCCGCGAGCGGTTGAGCCATGATGTGGTGCGTGCAGTCAGTGAAGGCACCGCAGATGTCGGCATTGTGGCAGGCAATGTCAGACCCGAGTCCTTACAGGTCCTGCCCTATCGATCAGACCGGCTCATTCTGGCGGTTTCGAATTCGCATCCCCTAAGCGAGAAGGCGTCGATTCCTTTCCAGGAGGCAACGGCGTTCGACTTCGTCTGCATGCCGGAAGCCAGCGCAATCCACACCTTCCTGAATCGGGTTGCAAATGACATGCACAAGAAACTCCAGGTGCGCATCGAGGTCGGCAACTTTGAAGCGTTGTGCCGGATGATCGAGGCCAACGTCGGGATCGGCGTACTGCCGTGTTCATCGGCGGTGCGCTACGTGAAGACCATGAATATCAAGCTCGTTGAAATTGAAGACGACTGGGCCACGCGTAACTTGTTGATTTGCGTGCGCAACCTCGACCTGTTGCCGTCGTTCGCGCGGGAACTGGTCGACCTCCTCACGCAAAAGTGCAAAAACGACAGCGGCTCCGAAGCCTCGGCTCACATAGCCTCTCATTTAGCCTCGCACTCAGCTTGAACGTCAGCTTTAGTCTGCGTTTAAAGCCCTCTTCTCAAGACACAAATTGTAGTCAGCGCGCCGGTGCGTCAATCTAGCTTCAACGACGCTTCCCGACGACCCCATGACTGCTGAACTCAACTATCTGCGCACCTGGATCGGCCGTACACAGGCCGAGCAGGAATTCGTCTCCCCTCGGCTTGCCAGCCAGCTTGCGGCCACGCTGGGATTTGAGGGCGAGGTAGGCATCCGCAGTCCTTTGCCGCTTTTATGGCACTGGGCGCTCTTTCCTCATATTGTTTCTCAATCGAACATCGGCTCGGATGGGCATCCGAAACGCGGTGGATTCCTGCCGCCCGTACCCCTGCAAAGACGTATGTGGGCGGGTAGCCGGGTTCGGTTCGACCGCTCACTCCTGGTCGGTAGCGAAGTCTCCAGGACGTCCCAGATACTCGATGTCGCAGAGAAGGATGGGCGCTCCGGAAAGCTCGTATTTGTGCGTCTGCGTCATGAACTGGAAGACCTCGACGGCCCGCTGATTTCCGAGGAGCAAGACATTGTGTACCGCGAGTCCTCGACGACGGCGTACACCGCGGCGACGGGCCCGTTGGCGCCAACGGAGTTCACGTGGCAACGGCAGATCGTGCCCGACCCGGTTCTGCTGTTCCGCTACTCGGCTGACACCTTCAATGGGCACCGCATTCACTATGACCGCACCTACGCGCATGAGCAGGAAGGTTATCCCGCGTTGGTCGTCCACGGGCCACTGACTGCAACGTTGCTGATCGATCTCGTCCGGCGCAACATTCCTGGTAAATCGATCGCTTCCTTCTCGTTCAAAGCGGTCAACCCGCTCTTTGATCACGCCCCGTTTCACATCAATGCGGCCCATGCCCCCGGATCGACCGAGGTGAAGCTCTGGGCTGCCAATTCCGATGGCGTGCTGTGCGTCGACGCAGCGGCAACGCTAACAGCAAACAACTAACGGCAAGCTAACGGCGCCCGCAGGTATTTTCCAGGAATGACGATAAAGGAGCAGAGACAAGTGTTGGCTGACATTGACCCCTATCAGGACATTCGCGAAGCGGTTCGCGACCTGTGCTCCAATTTTCCGGCCGAGTATTTCCGCAAGATCGACGAGGAGCGGGCCTATCCCGAGACCTTCGTGCAAGCCCTGACGGACGCGGGATGGCTCGCGGCCCTCATTCCCCAGGACTACGGCGGCTCCGGGCTCGGACTGACTGAAGCGTCGGTGATCATGGAAGAGATCAACCGCAGCGGCGGCAATTCCGGCGCGTGTCACGGGCAGATGTACAACATGGGGACACTGCTCAGGCATGGTTCCGAAGAGCAAAAGGCTCGCTACCTTCCGGATATCGCCAGCGGCAAGTTGCGGCTGCAATCGATGGGCGTAACCGAGCCGACAACGGGTAGCGACACCACCAAGCTCAAGACGACCGCGGTTCGCTACGGCGACCGATATGTGGTCAATGGACAGAAGGTCTGGATCTCCCGGGTTCAACATTCCGACCTGATGATTCTGCTGGCGCGGACCACGCCTATCGATCAGGTCGCAAAGAAATCGGAGGGCATGTCCATATTCCTGGTCGACCTGCATCAGGCAATCAGCAAAGGCATGACGGTCCGCCCTATCCCGAACATGGTCAATCACGAGACGAACGAACTCTTCTTCGACAACCTCGAGATCCCGGCGGAAAACCTCATCGGCGAAGAAGGCAAAGGCTTCAAGTACATCCTCGATGGCTTGAATGCGGAACGAACGCTGATCGCTGCCGAGTGCATCGGCGACGGATACTGGTTCCTCGACAAGGTCTGCAATTACGTTAAAGACCGTGTCGTCTTCGGCCGCCCGATTGGACAGAACCAGGGCGTGCAATTCCCGATAGCGCGCGCGTATGTCAACGTGGAAGCGGCGAGCTTGATGCGATATAAGGCCTGCGAGTTGTTCGATGCCAGGCGGCCGGCAGGCGCGCAAGCCAACATGGCAAAGCTGCTCGCCGCGGACGCTTCGTGGGAGGCAGCAAACGCTTGCCTGCAATTTCACGGTGGCTTCGGGTTCGCAAACGAATACGACATCGAACGCAAATTCCGCGAGACAAGGCTATATCAGGTCGCGCCCATCTCGACCAATCTCATCCTTTCGTATGTAGCCGAGCATCTGCTCGGTCTGCCGCGTTCCTTTTGAAGGGGCGAACATGAAACCGCTTGACGGCGTGAAGGTCATCACCCTCGAACACGCGATTGCAGCCCCGTTTTGTACGCGTCAACTTGCAGATCTCGGCGCACGCGTGATCAAGATCGAACGCCCAGGTGTTGGTGATTTCGCCCGAGCCTACGATGAGCGCGTGCACGGTATGGCCTCGCATTTTGTATGGTGCAATCGCTCGAAGGAAAGTCTGACACTGGACGTCAAGGCCCCACAGGCAAACGAAATTCTCGAGCGGTTGCTGGAAAATACCGACGTGCTGGTTCAAAACCTTGCGCCCGGCGCGGCCGCGCGGCTGGGACTGTCGTTTGAAGCACTGCATGAAAAGTATCCGCGCTTGATTGTCTGCAACATCTCGGGTTATGGATCCGATGGCTCCTACCGGGACAAGAAAGCCTACGACCTCCTGATCCAGAGTGAATCAGGATTCCTGTCTATTACCGGGGACCCGGATTCACCAGCCAAGGCAGGCTGCTCCATCGCTGATATTGCCGCAGGGATGTATGCGTACACCAACATCCTCTCCGCGCTTTTGCAACGAGGAAAGACCGGCCTGGGAAAGGACATAGACGTTTCAATGCTGGAGAGCATGGTGGAATGGATGAGCTACCCCATGTACTACGCATTCGAGGGGGCACCTCCTCCCCCTCGCGCCGGGGCCGCTCATGCGACGATCTATCCCTACGGTCCCTTCCCTGCCGGCGATGCCAAGACCGTTCTGCTGGGATTGCAGAACGAGCGTGAATGGGCGGCCTTCTGCTCGCAAGTCCTCCTTGCACCTGAACTCGCGACGGATCCCCGCTTCAATTCCAATTCGAAGCGAACAGCGGCCCGGCTGGAACTCCGCGACATCATCGTGGCCGCATTCAGAGAATTGACTTCCGAAGAAGTCATCAGCCGGCTGGATGCAGCACAGATTGCCAACGCCCGCATGAACGACATGGCCGATGTGTGGTCACATCCGCAACTGCAAGAGCGCAATCGCTGGGTCACGGTCGATTCACCCGCCGGACAAATTCCCGCCTTGCTGCCACCCGGCATCAGCAACGCAATCGATGTTCGACTGGGCGCCGTTCCCGCGCTCGGCCAACACACAGACGCCCTCTTGAGTGAATTGGGCTTTTCGACCGATGCCATCCGCGAGCTTCGCGAAGCAGCCATCGTCTAACCCATTTTCCAAGGTAAGCCTTTCATGAGCAACACCCGGATTCTTGCTTCGTTCGCGGCCAATCTCGAGTTTGAGCAGATTCCAAAGGCGGTGGTGGACCGCACGGAAGATCTGTTCCTTGACTGGTTCGGCTCGGCACTAGCCGGCCGCGGCGCCCGCCCCGTTGAGACGATCCAGAAACAGGCATTTGACTTTGGCCCGCAGTCCGGTCGCTGTGAAGTGCTGATCTCGCGACGATCGACCAGCCCGCTTTTCGCGGCGATGATCAACGCGGCCGCATCGCATTTCGCTGAACAGGACGACCTCCACAACAGCTCAGTCCTGCACCCGGCCACCGTCGTGTTTCCCGCAGCGTGGGCCGTCGCGCAAGCACTTGGCAGAAGCGGCAAGGAGTTCATCGCGGCGTGCGTCGCGGGGTATGAGGTGGGCATTCGCGTCGGTGAATTTCTCGGTCGCTCGCACTACAAGATTTTTCATACCACCGGCACAGTCGGTACGATCGCAGCCGCCGCGGCGGTCGGACACCTTTTGCGATTGAACGACGAGCAGATGGTGAATGCGTTCGGCTCTGCCGGCACGCAAGCAGCCGGACTCTGGGAGTTCCTGAAAGACGCGGCGGACTCCAAGCAACTGCATACGGCTAAAGCGGCGTCGAACGGACTTCTGGCAGCCTACCTGGCGGCCGACGGCTTCACCGGCGCGAAGGATATATTCGAGGGTGCAAAAGGCATGGGCGCCGGCATGTCTGCGCAAACGTATCCAGACAAGCTCACAGAAGCGCTAGGCACGCGATGGGCGCTGATCGAAACGTCGTTCAAATATCACGCTTCCTGCCGGCACACTCATCCGGCGGCCGATGCTCTTCTGCAGGTTATTCAGCGTGAGAAGCTCTCGCCAGATGACATCGAGACGGTGGTGACTCATGTTCATCAGGCTGCCATTGATGTCCTTGGACCCGTAACCGATCCAAAGACAGTCCATCAGGCGAAGTTTTCCATGGGCACCGTGCTTGCTCTGGTTGCGAAGTTCGGCCACGCGGGCGTGCGTGAGTTCGACGACCACTACAAGGAAGGCGCGATCGCGCACTTCTGCAACAAGGTTTCGATGGTCTTCGACCAAGAAGTCGACACAGCCTATCCGTCACGCTGGATCGGGAAGGTGACGGTTCAAACGAAGGATGGCCGGACGTTCGAGGGACGCGTCGATGACCCGAAAGGAGACCCGGGCAACACGCTAACACGCGCTGAAATCGAGCATAAAACTATCACGCTTGGTCTGTATGGCAATGCGGCCACTGAAGACGAACTCAAGCGCGCAATCGTGTCGGTATGGGCGATTACGGAAGCTGTTGTCGTACCCAAGCTACTCCCTGAATCGATACTGGAAATTCATCATGGCTGACCTTGCTCCCCGGTCCTATCTCTTTGTCCCCGGCAACCGCCCGGACAGGTTTGCCAAGGCCGCTGCATCGGGTGTCGATGTGGTCGTGATCGACCTGGAGGACGCCGTGCCGCCGACCGAGAAGAAGGTCGCACGGGCCGCGCTTGCAGAGTGGCTGTCGGCCAGTAGTACACCGGTGACCGTACGCGTCAATGACGTGAACAGCGAATGGTTTCGCGACGACATTGCCCTATGCCGCGCCCCGTCCGTCACCGCAGTCATGCTGCCGAAGACAGAACGCATCGACGATATCTTCCTCTGCGAGTTCGCCGGCAAGCCGACTGACATCTTGCCAATGATCGAAACCGCCCAAGGTTTTCGAAATGTGGTCGCCATCGCCCAGCACCGGCTGACCAACCGCCTCGTATTCGGGAATGTGGATTTCCAGCTCGATCTCGGCATAGATGGCGACGATGAGCAACTCCTCTACTTCCGCTCACAGATCGTCTTCGCCTCCCGCATCGGCAATTTGCTTCCACCGGTGGACGGCGTCAGTATCACACTCGACGACGCCGAGCAGATCACGCGCGACACACTCCGCGCAAAACGGCTCGGCTTCGGCGCCAAGCTTTGCATTCACCCCAGGCAGGTAGCTGCAGTCAATGCGGCGTTCGCCCCCACTGTGAAAGATCTGGAATGGGCGCGACGGGTTGTTGAAGGCGCGACTGCATCCCATGGAGCAGCCGTCGCTGTGGACGGCCGCATGGTCGACCGGCCGGTCATTTTAAAAGCCCGGGAAATACTGGCAGAGTCTCAGCGACGTCCGCCCGTTAGCGCGTGATGCGATAGCACTGGTTCAAAAGGAGACGAAAGTCATGCAACGATTTGAAATGGTTATCAACGGCGAATCATGCCCGTCGGCATCGGGCGAATGGTTCGATACTGAAAACCCCTTTACGGCACAAACCTGGGCGCAAATCCCAAGAGGTAATGGCACTGACGTCGATCGCGCTGTGCAGGCGGCGCATGCGGCATTCAGTACGGGGCCATGGTCGCAGATGTCTCCGAGCCAGCGAGGTCTGCTGCTTCATCGCGTGGGCGACCTGATCGCGCGCGACGCGCAGAAGCTTGCCGCGCTCGAAGTACGGGACAACGGCAAGCTCATGGCGGAGATGCTCGGCCAATGCCAATATTTGCCCCAGTGGTATTACTACTTTGGCGGCCTGGCGGACAAGGTTCAGGGCACCGTCATTCCGCTCGACAAGAAGGGCTACTTCAATTTCACGCGCAATGAACCGCTAGGTGTCGTTGCTGCCATTACGCCGTGGAATTCACCGCTATTGCTAGCCACGTGGAAAATCGCGCCCGCGTTGGCCGCAGGTTGCACGATAGTGATCAAACCGTCGGAGTTCACTTCAGCGTCCACAATCGAGTTTGCAAAGTTGTTCGCTGAGGCCGGTTTTCCGCCGGGCGTGATAAACGTCGTGACCGGATTCGGTGCGGACGTTGGCTCTCCTTTAGTTGAACATCCGCTAGTCAAGAAGATCACCTTTACCGGCGCAGATTCCACGGGCCGCAAGATCAACGAAGCGGCAGCTCGACAATTCAAACACGTGAGCCTCGAACTCGGCGGGAAGTCGCCCAATATCGTTTTCGACGATGCCGATCTGGACGACGCCGTAAATGGTGCGGTCTCAGGCATCTTCGCCGCGACCGGACAGACCTGCATTGCGGGTTCGCGGCTGTTGTTGCAGGAAAGCATCTACGAGACGTTCGTCGACAAACTCCTCACCCTGGCACGGACCGCGAAAATGGGCGATCCGTCGAGTATGGATACACAGGTCGGGCCGGTAACTACACGCCCTCAATACCAGAAGGTCTTGTCCTACATCGAGACCGCGAAGCAGGAAGGCGCTTCGTTGTTGCTCGGTGGAAAACCCGGCAGTGCGCCCGAATGCGGCAATGGCTGGTTTATCGAACCGACCATTTTCGGCGATGTGAACAACAAGATGCGGATTGCGCAGGAAGAAGTCTTCGGTCCTATCCTGTCGATCATCAAGTTCAAGGACGAAGACGAGGCGGTCGCGCTTGCCAACGATGTGCGCTTTGGCCTGGGCTCAGGCGTCTGGACGAAGGATATCGGCCGGTCGATTCGTGTCGCCGAAAAACTGCAGGCGGGCATGGTCTGGGTGAACAGCTATCGCGCAGTGAGTTATATGTCGCCGTTCGGCGGCTACAAGGATTCCGGACTCGGCCGCGAAAACGGCATCGACGCGATCCGCGAGTATTTGCAAACGAAGAGCGTGTGGATCAATACGGGCGTCAAGACTGCGAACCCGTTTGTCATGCGGTGAAAGTGTTGAAGCCCCGCGGCGAGCCGCGGGGCAGTAGCAAATTTTGGTAAATCTATTTGGATAACGAAATATCTACGCGTTGCCTGGCGATACTCGCCGGACATCAGGACTTGATACCTTGAGGTCCCTTGCTGCTCGGCGCGCGGATCTCCAACGTGACCCCTGCGCCTTCGTTGACGGTTTTGAAGTACGTGAACCCGCTTCGATCATCAAGACGTCCCCGTGCGAGAACATCCAGTCCGGCGTTCGATGCCTGTTCCTCCGCCTTGTCGCAGCTGTCGACAGAAAATCCGAGATGAAAAACACCCTCGCCGCGTGTCTCCAGAAAACGTCGTTGCGGCGTGTCTCCTTTGCCCGGCTGGCAAAGCTGCAGTTGCGCGTTTTCGATGTTGGCGAACTTATAGCGCATCTTCAGGAAGGCCTCGCGATCGTAGCCGTTCAATTCGTACGCATCCAACGGTGGAAAATCAGTCCAGGGGCCAACTCCGATCGACTCGTAATACTTCACAGCGTTCTCGATATCACGAACCACAATGCAGACGTGGTGCAGCTTTTGAAAAATCGGCAGTTTTTCCATTTCGCGTTTGATTCCTGGTGAGTTTTGATAACGGATCAGCCGGCCTTGGCAATCTTTGTCGGGACAAAAGTTTCTGCCGCCTCGCCATGCGATTGTCCGGTGGCTGGGTTCCACTGGAATCCGGAACGGGCTACGACTCCCGGCTTCAGACGCTGGTCCGGACCATAGTCCGCATGAGGGTGAAAGAACAAAGGCTCCGTGCTTTCGATATTGCGCAAACGCGCTGCGTAACTGTCGAGGTATGCCTGCCGCTCCTCGGGCGTCACACGACCCGGCATCCAGGACATATGTGGCGGCAGCACGTCGAAGCCGAGGTACTTGAAGATCCCATTGTGGATTGGCCAGAGAATGTGGTTGATGTCGCCGTCGACGCCATCCGGTTCGTAGAGACTGGAGGCCGTTCCGGTCGTGGCCGAGACCATGGCGCGGCGGCCCTTGAACATGCCGGTGTCGTATTTCCGGCCAGTGGCATACGCGAATCCACGCGTCATTACACGGTCCACCCAGCCCTTCAGTATTGCCGGCATCCCGAACCACCACATGGGATATTGGAAGATGATCAGATCGCACCAGAGCACTTTCTGTTGTTCGGCGTAGACATCGGGTGTCGGCTTCGTCGACGTCCCGAACATGTGCTCCTGTTCCGCCGAAAGGTCGAGGAAGTCCGGGTCAAGACGCTCACCCACGAAGTCTTCCGGGCCAAGCTCGGGCCGCCACTTCAGTTGGTACAAGTCTGTCACCTGAACCTCGTGACCCTCTTCGTTCAGGGTCGACACAGCCGTATCTTTCAGCGCACCGTTGAACGACTTAGGTTCCGGGTGGGCAAAAACGATGAGCACTTTCATGCCAATACTCCATAAAAATCAGTTCATTGAGCGTGCCGGCCGTTAGCCCACGCTTGTTGGATTCGTTCCCTATATGCGGCGATCTTCCCGCGCAAAAATCAGCGAAAAAGCTGATCTATCGACCGCGACGCTGAGGATCGATCCCGGCGTAGCGCTCGAATCGGTTTACAACATTCTGGATCTTTACAAGATTCCGGTCTTGAAGGGGCTCGGCTAATTTGCGCGGAATTCTGCACATTTCCCGGTGGCACGCGCACCGGCACAGGTCATTGAACCCTCCGTCACCATAGCCTTTACGTATCCTTGCAACGCACCAGTGGATCTGCGGAGAACTGCTGCATTTCACCTGCACAGAGTGTCGGGATGACAGTCGCGAGCCGTAAGCGCCTTCCGGAACACTTACGCTCAAGCCGCATCCAGCTGGGCGGCATCACCTTCAAGATACGCTGCCCGCACTGCAGGGTTAGCGAGCAATTCGGCGCCGCTCCCCTCAAGGGCAATCTGTCCATGCTGAAGAACGTACCCTCGATGTGCAACACGCAAGGCGTGATGAGCGTTCTGTTCAACAAGCAGGATCGTCATACCCAACTGCTCGTTCAACTCCTTGATGACCGAAAAAATCTTCTTGATGAAAATGGGTGCGAGACCAAGCGATGGTTCGTCGAGTAACAACAACCTCGGCTGCGACATCAATGCGCGGCCAATGGCGAGCATCTGCTGCTCGCCTCCCGACAGCGTGCCCGCGCGCTGCGAGGCCCGGCCTCTGAGGATCGGGAACATCTCGTACATACGCTCGAGGTCATCACCGGTCCTGCGGTTATCCGACGTATCGCCCATCAGGAGGTTCTCGAGAACGGTCATCCGCTGAAAAATGCGGCGTCCCTCAGGCACCACTGCAATATCGAGTTTGCCGATCGCATGCGATGCCAGGCTCGTAATATTCCGGTCATCGAATTCGACCTTGCCGCTACTCGCCCGGGGATAGCCGAAAATGGTATTCATGAGGGTTGACTTGCCAGCGCCGTTCGCACCGATCAACGTGACAATCTCACCGGTATTCACAATCAGGCTGACACCGCGCAGCGCTTGCACGCTGCCATAGTGAGCACTTAGATCGGTAATCCTAAGCATGGGCTGATCTCTCCTACGATGCTTCGTCGTGTAGCGACGTCTCGTCATCCTCTCCAAGGTAAGCGCTGATCACATCGGGATTCGCCTTGATCGCGCTAGGCGGCCCTTCTGCGATCTTCTTTCCATGGTTGAGGACGACAATATGGTCTGACACTTTCATGACTACGCTCATATCGTGCTCGATCAACAGTATGCCAATACCCTGCTCCCTGGAGAGCGTGGTCAACAGCGCTGTCAGTTCAGACGACTCGCGCGGATTAAGGCCGGCAGCCGGTTCATCCAGGCAGAGAAAAATCGGCCCCGCAGACATCGCACGCGCGATCTCTACCCGTCGCTGAACCCCGTATGGCATGTCACCAGCAGGTTTATTGGCTAACTCTCGAACGCTTAAACGCTCGAGCCACGTCAAAGCGTTTTCTATTGCCTTATCGTTCGCACGCCGGTACGACTTTGAACAGAACATCCCGGCAATCGAGAACCTCGACGCTTCCTGCAAAACGTTGTGTTGGGCGATCATCAGGTTTTCGAGCACCGTCATACGCGGAAACAGCCGTATGTTCTGGAACGTCCTGACGACCTGGCCAACCCGCGCAACATCCACGTTCCGCATTTCATCAAGCCGGAGTTCGCCATGCTGTGGATGAGTCAGCTTGACGCAACCTTTTGTGGGCTTATAGAAGCCCGTCAAGCAGTTAAAGAAGGTCGTCTTTCCGGCTCCGTTCGGCCCAATCACTGAAGTCACCTCTGCGGATCGAGCGCTCATGGAGAGGTCTTCAATGGCGCGAAGTCCGCCGAATTGCATCGTCAGGCACTCCACGCTGAGCAGCGGTTTGCTGGCATTCATGGCTTCGCCTCCACGCCTGGAACGCTGACAGTGGCGCGGCGATGACTGATGAGTCCGCCGGGCCGCACTATCATGATGAAGACCATAGCGACACCGAACAGCAGCATTCTGTACTCGGAGAAATCGCGCCCCAACTCCGGCAGAATCACGAGCAGCGAAGCCGCCAGGACGACACCGAGTTGGCTGCCCATGCCGCCCAGCACCACGATCGCAAGGATGGTGGCCGACTCCGAGAATGTGAAGCTCTCCGGCGAGATAAACCCCTGCCGTGCCGCGAAGAAAACGCCGCCGAATCCTGCCAGCATTGCACCGGTTGCGAAAGCCGACAGTTTCACATTCGTCACGTTGATGCCCATTGCCTTGCAGGCGATCTCGTCCTCGCGCACCGCTTCCCACGCGCGTCCGACAGGCAAGCGCCTGAGTCTCGAGACAAGGAGGTTTGTGAGCAGTGCAAGTACAAGGATCAGGTAGTACAGGAAGACGACTCTCTGACCGGCCGAGTATTCAAGGCCGAACACGGAGGCAAACGTAGGCCCCTCTCCCGACGCCTGCATGGGGAGGCCGAAGAAGGTCGGTTTCGGAATGGACGAGATGCCGTTTGGTCCACCGGTGACATCCCCCCAATTGACGAGCACCAACCGTATGATCTCTCCGAATCCCAGCGTCACGATGGCCAGATAGTCGCCCCTGAGTCTGAGCGTGGGATAGCCGAGCACCACGCCGAACGTGGCAGCAAGCCCACCGGCAATCGGCAGACACTGCCAGAACCCGAGACCGAAATGAGTCGATAACAGGCCGTACGTGTACGCCCCGACTGCGTAAAACGCGACGTAGCCCAGGTCGAGCAAACCCGCAAGACCGACAACCACGTTCAGACCCCAGCCCAGCATCACGTAGATCAGTACGGTCGTCGCGGTATCGACCACATAGCGGTTTCCTGCGAACAGCGCCGGGAGCAGCACGGCGAATGCCACACATGCAGCGCCGGCCCACACGAGCGAGCCGTTGCCGGTGACCTCGGAAACGGGCCTGGCGCGCAATCGCCGCTTTGAAAACAGATGAAAGCGTTGAAGCAGCATTTGCAATGTGATGCGTCCGGCAAACGCGATGACAATGAAAGCGCCGAGCAGCGCCCATCGGGTCTGAACCTCCAGGCCATTGGCTCCGTCTCGCGTCGTCAAACCCAGCATCGGCAAGCCGACAAGGCCGGCGACCACCGCTGCGCCGAGCGCGTCCTTGACACGAAAGTGCAGATTCATTTCTTGCGTGGCAGTCGAACTCATCACACTTTCTCCACTTCGGGGCGGCCGAGAAGCCCGGATGGGCGAAACATCAAAACAACAATCAGAATCACGAACGTAGCCACATCTTTGTATTCCGGTGAAAGATAAGCAGACCAGAATGCTTCGATCAAGCCGATGATCACACCGCCCAGCATCGCCCCGGGGATTGAGCCAATTCCACCGAGCACCGCTGCGGTAAATGCCTTGATACCCGCCTCGAATCCGATAGAGAAGTCGATCACGCCGTAGTACAGCGTCACCATCACGCCTGCGACGGCAGCCAGTGCAGCGCCAATCATGAAGGTAAGCGCAATAATCCGATCCACGTTGTAGCCGAGGAATTGCATCATTCTTTGATCTTGCTCACACGCTCTCTGCTGTCTGCCGAAAGCGGTTTTGTTGATAAACAACGTGAACGCGATCATCAGCAGGATCGTCACCGCCACGATCAGAAGTTGCACGTACGACACGTAGGGTCCGTGGAATCCTTCGCCCCCGAAAAGGCTCACACCTCCCGTTACCATCGGCGGAATCGATTTGACCCGTGCGCCCTGGGTCAGCTGGACCATGTTCTGCAGGAAGATGGAAATCCCGATTGACGAGATCAGCGGTGCGAGACGATTCGATCCGCGAAGCGGCCGATAGCCCACACGTTCGACAGTCCAGCCGAACACGGACGTCAGTGCGATCGATGCGATCAACGTAATTGCAATGCTCGCCACCACGGACGAGATTCCACTGTTCGCGAGAAGCGTGAAACACGTGACGGCAATGAAAGCGCTGACCATATAGATATCGCCGTGCGCGAAATTGATCATGCCGATAATGCCGTACACCATCGTATAGCCGATCGCAATCAGCCCGTAGACGGCTCCCAGGGTCAGCCCGTTAATCAGTTGTTGCAATGCCTGGCTCATGTCCTCTCCGATGAATCTGCTTCAGAGGCGGCGCAGTGGACCAACGCGCCGCCTCCTTCCGTATTACGTCGACGGAAAAGGACTCGTCACTTCACATACTCGTAGTTGTTGCCCTTCCATCGGTAGACCACATATCCCGGGCTCTTGAGATCACCTTTCGCGTCGAAGTCCACCTGACCCACCACCGTATTGAAGGATCCGTTGTGAAGCTGCTTCACGATCGCCGCATAGTCGGTGGAGTTGGCCTTTTTGGCCGCCTCTGCAAATACCTGCATGGCAGCGTACGAGTACAGCATGTAGCCCTCCGGCTCGATCTTCTGCGCACGGAACGTGGCCACCACTTTTGCAGCGGCCGCACTCTTGCGCGGGTCAGGCGGGAACGTGAACAGGACCTTGTTGATTTCCGGTCCTGCAGCCGTGACCAGTTCATTGTTCGTGAGCGTGTCGCCGCCCAGGACTGTCAGATTGAGCCCGGCCTGCGCCGCTTGCCGCAAGATCAGCGCCACTTCCTGGTAATACCCGCCGTACGCGAGGATCTCAACGCCGTTCGCCTTCAGTTTGCTGATCAGACCGGAGTAGTCCTTTTCACCGGCCGTGATCGACTGGCGCAGTACCACAGCGGTCTGCTTTGCAGCCAGATCCTTGGCGATCTCGTCAGCCAGGCCGCCGCCGTATGCCGTCTTGTCGTCAATGACGGCGATTTTCTTGCCCTTGAAATTCGTGGCGATATAGTCGGCCGCAACCTCTCCCTGCTGGTCATCGCGACCGGTGATACGGAAGACTCCTTTAATGCCTCGTTCCGTGATCTTGGGGTTCGTTGACACGGTGACCTGTGGAATCTGCGCGTCGTTGTAGACATCGGAAGCGGGCAGCGTGGAACTGGAGCACCAGTGACCGTCGACAAACGCGACCTTCTTGTTCACGAAACTGTTTGCAACGGAAACTGCCTGCTTGGGATCGCAGACGTCGTCGCCGACAACCAGGTCAAGTTGCTGTCCAAGCACACCGCCCGCCGCGTTGATGTCTTTCACCGCCTGCTCCGCGCCCTTGCGAAACTGGTCGCCTCCCGACGCGTACTCCCCCGTCATCGGACCCGCCACGCCTACTACAACGCCCGCGTCCGCCGCGACCGAGCCGGCCAACGCCATCCCGCCCATGCCGAGCAGCGCGCCAAATTTAACCAATCCTTTCCGGCCGTTCATAACGATCTCCAAGAGCCAGGCTTCGATGCAGGAACGAACAGGACTCTGCGTTTCGTCCCCGGTGTTGCCTCGTGTTCAATCGCGAGGTAGACCGAAGGTTGCCGACACAAAAAACCGGCTGGAATTCAATTGTGCGAAAGTAGGGATTAGGTTCAGCTTAAAGATGCGCAACGGCGAGGTTAGCTTGCGGGAAACCGCACAATTCAGACGCTCCGCTCTCAATGCAGCCGTGTAAACGACTATGCTTACCGGCTTGTCGGAGGGTCGATCCATTGCGGGATATGGTGCATTTTGTTCCGGATCAAACGTTAGTCAGCTTGCCGCTTACCATTCGCTCACGCTGAACGCCGGGGAACGGTTCATCCAGTCGAAATTGGTGTTGCAGCTAAATGGCAAGGGTTCTCGATGGGCGACCTCGCGAATTGATCCCGCGCCGCCAGATCTCGTGATTATGCGTGCGCCCTGCTGATTGAGGTCCGTGCAGTTTCAGGATTTCTCAGGGATGGTCGGGTTAATTTTTTAATCATTACGTATTCCGAATTATCCCTGGTACTTGTACCGGTGCAACGGAAATAACCTTATAGGACGGGAAGAATTTCTGAGATCTCTTGCTAACCGTATGAAGACCGCCAGATTGCAGCAGTTATCCGCACGGCACAATTAAGAATATTGGAACAACGCATTGGCGCGCCGCAAATAATGGAGCAACGCGATGGTTGGTTGACCCATCACTGCCTGATGAAACCATGGTCGAACGGCACATGAAATCGGCTGTGATCGTCGATTCATCATGCTAGCCAAATTCGTCGTGCTGCGGCAATTGGTCGGTGATGGAATACCACGGCGCTTTGGACCCGACAAAAATGTGTGCGGTTGGGCGAATACTCGGAGTGTCGCTGAGCGTTCCTAAAGTGACGTGAACAAACTCACCTTCACCCACCACGGAAAACAAAAGACTCCCGCAGATCCTGCAATGAACATCGTGAGCCGCGTTCTTGTCACCGAAAACCAAAAGGTCGGCGTGCCCGCGAGTAATGCTTAACTTGCTGCGCTCGACTCCCGCGAATGGCTTGAACGCGGATCCCGTCGCGCGCCGGCAGTTTGAACAGTGGCAGTTCAATGCATAAACGAACTCGTCCTTCACTGCGTAGTGGACTGCGCCGCAAAGGCATCTGCCTGCAAGCAATGAATTCACGTTTTCCTCTATCAAAGAAGTTACGTCGACGAACCGGTTCGTCAAGTCTTGATCGGTGGGATCGCGCCGCCTCTCGCCGACACTCAAGAATGTTAGCGTCGGCAGACATTCTAGTGCGATTTTAGCGAGGTGTTTTGCTGACCGGTTCGATCCACGTCGCCGGGCAGCTCACGGCCGTGCCGGCACGAAAAATCCGATCAAGGCGCGCAACGCGAAGAACGCCCAGCCAGGGCAGCGGGCAATTTGGACTAGATAGGCGCCGCGGTATGAATGGAGAATGAAAGCGCCGTTCTTTGGGCGTATTCGGATCGCCGGTGATCCTCGCCGATGGCAAACAGTTACGTTCCAAGCGCATGAACTAAAGGCGTTCTGCTCAGGGCACTCTGCCTGTGCCACAATTGTTATATGCCGGTATGCGCATCGCCTTGTTACGATTGGCATTACGCGCCATGACATGTTCCAATTGAAAAACCCGAGTGCAGCGCGTCATTTACGCATTCGGCCGCCCCTCACCTCGCTGCGCCATGCCAGAAAATCAACAGAAACCAGAATCAGACACTCCGTCGGACCCGGAGCGGATCAGCGCCGCCCCGCAAAAGCGGCGGCGCTGGCAGCCGTCCAATGCGCTGCGCAGCAGCCTGATGGTGCTCGCGGGTTTTATCGCCTTCGTTGTTGTCTCGGGCATTGTTCTGTACAAACCGATCATGTACGGCGACATGATCGAGAACTTCGGCATCGTCATGATGCTGACGGTTCCGGTGATTGCAGCCGTCGCGTTCCGAGTAGGTCTCGATTCCTGGCTGGATGCGGAGTAAACCGGTAGGCCCCCCTCGCTCAGGCCGGTTCATCCGCCTCCAGCCCACGCAGGATCGAGCGCATGCCTGACAGTTCATGTGGTATTTCGAGTGGCAACTCATGACTCACGTGCCGCGCGTTTTCGAACAGTTCTGCGAGCCAGTTGACGAACGCACGCACGCGCGGCGGAACGAGGCGATGACGCAGATAGGCAACCGACACCGGCACGGCTGCGGGCCGGTAGCGCGGCAGCACTTCACGCAGCCGCCCGGAGTCAAGATACGGCTGCGCGAGCGTCCGCGGCGGCTGGATCAGCCCTAGCCCTCGCAGCCCGCACTCCAGATAAGCATGCTCGTCGCTGACCTGCACGAAGCCCCCAAGCGGCACGTTGACCGTGTCGCCATCGACCTGAAAACCAAAGTCCTCCGGGCGCCCGGTCTGCGCGCACATGCAATTCACCGCGACGTGACCGCTTAGCTCCTCGAGTCGCAGCGGCATGCCCTGCCGCGCGAGATATAGCGGGCTCGCACAGGTCACATGCTCCAGCGCGCCAAGCCGGCGGACCGAC
Source organism: Caballeronia sordidicola (assembly GCF_000729995.1). Classification (GTDB taxonomy): domain Bacteria; phylum Pseudomonadota; class Gammaproteobacteria; order Burkholderiales; family Burkholderiaceae; genus Caballeronia; species Caballeronia sordidicola_A. The sequence goes on from NZ_JNFG01000003.1 coordinate 68,904, forward strand.
AGACCCGATAGCCTTGCATCCGGCAATGTTCCCAGCAGGATGCAGCAATCGATCGCGTCACCGACCAGGTCGACCTGCCGGTTGCTGACGCCGAACGCGAGCGAGATATGCTCGTAGCGCGCGTGGAAGTCATCGAGGGCGGGAAGCACGATCGCATTGGCGACTGCCGCCGGCAGTTCAACCCGCAACCGTCCACGCGGACGGTCGTCGGTATGCTGCAGGCTTGCCTCGATGTCGTCAATGTCGGCAAGAATCTGCACACAACGCTCGTAATAGGCTGCCCCCTCGGCGGTCAGGTTGAGCCGGCGCGTAGTTCGTACGAGCAACTGGATGCCAAGCAGTTCCTCAAGGCTCTGCAGCAGCGTTGTCGCACTTGCGCGCGGAATTCCAAGCGAGCTTGCGGCACGGGTAAAACTGTTGGTGTCGACAATGCGCACGAATGTCCGCATCGCCATGATGCGGTCCATCACGGGCGTTTCTCCTATGGATTTAGAGGCGCCGCACGCGCTGCCGGCGCGCGGCGCCCATGACTCTTCGCAGTTTTTAAATCCACTGCGAACGGCTAGTGGCAACCGCGTCCGGCTTCGTTCTTCGGAGTCTCAGCTGTCCCCGTATCTGCACCGTTACGCACGTCGTCGTAACGATCGTGATGACGCAACCATTCCATCATGTTGCGCTTTTCGTCTCGTCCCTTCGGGGTGAGGTCGAGCAAGGTATAAGTGCCGATGAGCGGCTCGCCGCCGCGTCCATATACCGAGAACGTATGGAACACATCACCCGCATCGTCCTTGTAGAACACGCTGAGCCCGGGTAATTCGTCGCTGTCAAATCCCCCCTTCGTGACGTCGCTCGTCTCGAAGTTGTAGTACACCTGACCTTTTTCCCGCTGCTCAGGTGTGAACGACACGTGGTAGACGTAGTTGAACTCGCTGCCGAACGACGACACCCAGCGGAACTGCCAACCCATGCGTTTTTTGAACGCTTCGATTTTCTCGAGCGGCGCACGCGATACCGCGACGTACGCAACATCGCGCCGCTCGACATGCTGCAACGCACCGTCGATATGATCGGACACGAACGAGCAGCCCGGGCAGCCCTCCTCCCAGTCGGGCCCCAACATGAAGTGATAGACGATCAACTGGCTGCGTCCGTTGAACAGTTCAGCGAGCGTCTTGCAGCCTTGCGGCGTGTCGAACGTATAACCCGTGCCGACCTTCTCCCAGGGCAACGCGCGACGCTTTTCGGCGAGCGCGTCGCGCGCATGCGTCAGCGCTTTTTCCTCGGCCAGATGCGCCTTGTGCGCCGCAAGCCATTCTTCCCTTGAAACAATTCGGTGCGGTTCCATGTCTGCATCCTCCTGAAGTGATCAGGCAAATTGCCGTGCAAGTTCGTCGAGTACGTTGTTCCAGCCAACCTCGTGATTGTCTCGTGCTTCAACATCCGCGAACTGCTCATGCTTTAACGTGAGCAACGTGCGCTCGCCGTCCTCCTCGCTGCGCAGCGTGAACGTCACGAGGGACTCCCGCTCCGGTGTGCTGCGCCATGCCCACGTGTAGACGAGTTTTTCGTCCGGAACGACTTCCTGAAAGACGCCGCTCACGTCGTGCTCCTCGCCCTCGGGCGTGCGCAACAAAATGCGAAAACGCCCGCCGACCCGCACGTCCATCTCCGCGTGAATAACGTCGTTATTGTTGGGATGCATCCACTTCACGATTTGCGACGGGACCGTCCACGCGGCGTAGATTTTGGCGGGCTTTGCGTTGATTCGGCGCTGGAGCGTGAGACTGGGTTGGGTGGGCATGGGTCTTCCTCCACAAAGGCGGCAAGGCGATCAAGGGTATCGGTCCAGAAGCGCTGGTAGCGGGTGAGCCATTCCATTGCTTCCTCCATCGGTCCGGCGGCAAGCCGGCACGCGACGGTGCGGCCCGTCTTGGCGCGCGTGATCAGACCAGCATCCGACAAGACATCCAGATGCTTCATCACGGCCGGCAACGACATCTCAAACGGCTGCGCGAGTTCGCTGACGGACAGGTCCGCATGCGCGGACAGACGTGCAAGGAGCGCACGCCGCGTTGGGTCAGCCAACGCGGCGAAGGTGCGATCCAATGCGTTTTCCTGAAACTTAACCATAAAGTTAACTATAGAGATTCATCGCGCGATGTCAAGCCGCTCTTTGAAGTTTTTTTGGTGAGACATTCATGAATCTCGCTCATATGAGCTTGCCGATTCCACCGTCTAGTCACATGCGGACACAGCCGGTAAATTGAGCGCTGCAGGCACACGACCGTGGCCCAGACCCAGACCCAGAGTTGGAGATGACTTGATGACTAACGAACCCACCGCTGCACGCAAGGCGTTCGGCGACCTCGCACCTGCACTCGCGGACTACTCCGACAAGGTCCTGTTCGGCGACGTCTGGGAGCGCCCCGGGCTTTCTCCGCGTGATCGCAGCCTGATCACGGTCGCCAGCCTCGTCTCGCTTTATCGCACTAACGAGCTTGCGTTTCATATCGGCAAAGCGCTGGACAACGGAGTGACTCGCGACGAACTGATCGAGCTGATCACTCACCTCGCTTTCTACTCTGGCTGGCCGACGGCAATGACGGCGCTGCCCATTGCAAGGCAAGCCTTCGATAATCGCGGAGCTTGATCAGCCGGATCAAATTTTCCTGGCGCTTGCTTGCCGCGAGCGTTGCTTGAATGGAGCAAACAGAATGGACTATCGGTATCTGGGCCGCAGCGCCCTCAAGGTCTCGCCCTTGTGTCTGGGCGCGATGATGTTCGGCGGCGAAACGGATGAGGCGACGTCAAAGCGCATCGTCGACAAGGCGTTCGATCAAGGCGTTAATTTCATCGATACCGCTGACGTTTATCACGCGGGTCGTTCGGAGGAAATCGTTGGGCGAGCCATCGCTGATCACCGGGACAACTGGGTCGTCGCCACCAAGTTCGGCTATCCGACCACGCAAGGACCGAACGAACAAGGTCAGTCGCGCAAGTGGGTCATCCAGTCTGTTGAAGCGAGCCTGAAGCGTCTGGGCACGGACTACATCGACATTCTGTACTTTCACCGGGCGCTAGTTGACGCACCGCTGGACGAAAGCGTACGCGCGATCGGTGATCTGATTCGCCAGGGCAAGATCCGTTACTTCGGCTTGTCCAATTTCCGTGGCTGGCGCATTGCGGAAATCGCGCGTCTCGCCGACCAGATGGGAATTGACCGCCCCGTCGCGAGCGAACCGCTCTACAACATTGTCGACCGTACCGCGGAAGTCGAGCAACTGCCGGCTGCGGCGCACTACGGTCTGGGCGTGGTGCCGTACAGTCCCCTCGCGCGTGGCGTCCTCAGCGGCAAATATGCAGTGGATACGCCGCCGCCCGCCGACTCGCGCGCAGGCCGTGGCGACAAACGAATCCAGCAAACCGAGTGGCGTTCGGAATCGATCAGGATTGCAAACATTATCGCGGATCATGCAGCGAAGCGTGGAACGACTTCCATTGCCTTCGCTCTCGCGTGGGTGCTCAAGAACCGCATTGTCAGCAGCACGATCGCAGGTCCGCGTACCGAAGCGCAGTGGGACAGCTACGTCGAAGCACTGAAGTTGCAACTGGGACCCGAGGATGAAAAGCTTGTCGATAGCCTCGTTGCACCGGGGCATGCGTCGACACCTGGCTACACCGATCCCGGATACCCGGTCGAAGGGCGGCGAGTCGGCTGACCTATAGGTCGGAGATTGCCTGAGCGCCACGCCCCGGCTTGCATCGCGCGACTGCAAGCCGGGTGTAATGACCCCGCTCGCCTGTGTCTACAGGACGCTCGCGAAGCAACCGCCACGCCGCTAACCGTCCGCGCTGATCCGCTTGACAATCGCCTTATATGCCCATAATAATGGCTACAAATATCCTCGTCGTTTGATCGAACATGACTGCGTCTCGCCTGCCAATCAATCCGGGCATCTGCAACAACACTGCGCTGCGTAAAGCCGCACGGCGCCTGACCCGTTTCTACGATGCCTGCATGGCGGACACTGGTTTGCGCGCCACGCAATACACCATCCTGAGCCTGCTCGCGAACCGCGGCCCCACTACCATGGCCGCGCTTGCCGACCTGCTGTCGATGGATCGGGCGACGATGGGACACAACCTGCGCCCGCTCGAGCGCGACGGGCTGGTGATAATTCAGGTCGGGCGCGAGGACCGCCGGGAGCGCGAAGTGGCGTTGTCCACTGCAGGCGCCAACATCGAGGCGCAAAGCAAGCCCTATTGGCTGAAGGCCCAAGCAAGCTTTGAAAAGGAATTTGGCAAACAGGACGCGCTAGCAATGCGGCGAATGATGGCTCGAATCACGCAACTGGAACTCGACGCCGAGCAAGCAAATTCCTGATAACGCGAGCGCAATATCCAACACGATCACCCCGTGGCATGCGGCGAAGGATACCCGTTCTCTCGCCGCAAAAAAATCCCTGATACGGGTATATGAGACTATATCCATGAATATTCAGCGCAGTCAGAAAACCCTCGCTTCGCTCATCGCCGCTGTAGTCCTGAGCGCTGCTCATCTGTCGGCCCACGCCGCAGCAACGCATGAATTCACCGACCAGGACAGGCAAGAGGTCAAGGATGTTTTTCTCCGTCAGGCGGCTGCCGCCAGCGCCCATGACATAGTGGCGTTCGAGGGCGTATTCGCGTCGGCGCCGGCTGGTCAACCCGACCCCGTCGTGTTAGTCGCCCGTCCGTACCGTTTCTGGGGAAAGCCGGCGCTGATCGCGCACTTCAAGGAAACATTCAAAGGCGTGTGGAAGTTCGATCCGAATGTCGAGAGCATCAAAATCATTCCCCTGACTGCGGATGTTGCCCAGGTGTATGCAGAGACGCAGATCACAGGCGGACCCTTGGACGCGCCGAGCAAGCCCGCCCCATACCTCGTCTATGAGGTTGCTGTGCGGACCGCCGAAGGCTGGCGCATTGCGGCGATCGTGCCTTTGGCTGCTCAAGCCCAGTAAACACCGTTTCTTCGTTGATCTTGTTGGGGGAGCGGTCGGCTGCGGACGCCGACCGTTGCCACCTCAACTGCCATACGCGTCCCGCCATGCGCAGACATCGCCAGTCGCAAGCTGCCGCTGCCCAAGCACGAACGTCGCATTGACCGGTGCAGGCGCTTGCACTTGCTGCGCGCCAAAGTTGAACGCGAAAGTCAGGTTGCCTCGGCGGCGAATGCGTAAGCCTTCAGCCAGCAGTTGAGTCGCAATGCCCGCCTCCTTCGCCGCCTGCTCCAGCACCGCGCGATGCAATCCGTGCGACAGCCATGCCGCCACATATCGAACCTTTCCGTGACTCAGCACGGCCGGCCATGTGTCGTCGAAATGCGCATCGACACGCGTGTCACCGTTCGCGCGGACATGCTCGCGCCAATGCGTTGCAACACCTTGCGTGCCACCGAAAGAGATCGCGGGCGTGAGCGTCGGGCGCAGCGTTTCGACTTCCAGCACCTGCATCGGCAACACTTGCTGCAGCGCACCGGGCGGGAGGTCGGAAGGAATCGCGAACGCAGTCGTCTTCGAACCGCTCCTCGGACCGAATACCCACTGCGCAGAACTCTTTTCTATCTGGCCGACGAGCGTTTCGTCGATGACCGCAATGCTCGGTACAACCACTAACCGGTACGACGACAGATCAGCCTTGCTCGAAACAATATCGACGTCCAGGCCGAGTTCACGCAGCGCCTCGTAGTAGTCGAACGCCAACATCTGGTAGTCGAAGGTTTTGCCATGACGCTGAATCTCGAACATCCATTGCGTCTCGTAGTCGAACACGATCGCAGTAGCGGCGCGCGTCGGGGCGCCGAGTTCCGACAGCGCTGTGGATGCCGCGATCTCCCGCGCCGCCTGCTGCACTTCAACGCCGCCCGGCGACAGTTCGTTGTTCGGCAGATTGAGCCCGGAGTGCATCTGTTCCTGGGCAAACGGACACTGACGCCAGCGGAAATACGACACCAGTTCTGCGCCGTGCGCGAACGCTTCATAAGCCCAAAGCCTGACCATGCCCTTGGCCGGGACCGGATTCCACGATGCCCAGTTCACAGGTCCCGCCTGCTGCTCCATCACCCAGAAACGACCACCTCCTACCCCCCGATAACGATCGTGATCGAATGCGGACACGTCGGGATGCGCGGTGCGTGCGTAACGCGCTTTCTGCTCTTCCGGCAGTGCGATCGATTCGGTGCGTGCGATCGGATAGCTATCCCACGCAGCCACGTCGATCGCGTTGTCTTCAGCAAAGCGGTAGTGATCGAAGGTCGTGAAAAAGCCCATGAAGTTATGCAGCAGGTCAGCGCTGGGCGCATGCTGCCGCAGTACCTCGATCTGCTCGCGATGAAAACTCGCTACTTCGTCGGACATGAAACGGCGGAAGTCGAGCAGATGGATGGGGTTGGCATCGGTCGGCGTCAGGTTCGGTAATTCGATCGCGTCGAACGACGAATACTCCATGCTCCAGAATACGTTGCCCCACGTTTCGTTCAGCGCACTAACGCTCTCATAGCGATGCCGCAACCACTCTTGAAAACGCTTCAACGCGGCGGGGGAGTAACTCGGTACCGTATCGTGACAGCCGAGTTCATTATCGGTCTGCCAAGCGACAATGGCGGGATTGCGCCCATAGCGCTCCGCCATCGCGGTCACAAAACGCACGCATTCATGCCGATAGATGTCGCTGGAAATATCATAGTGACGGCGCGAACCGAAATTCCAGCGCACGCCATCCGCGCGCACCGGCAACACGTCCGGATACGCGTCGATCAGCCATTTCGGCGGCGACGCGGTCGGTGTACCCAGCACGAGTTTCAGCCCCGCAGCAGCCAGTGTCTCGATAGCTTCGTCAAGCCATTCCCAGACGAATTCACCGGCGCGCGGCTCCATCCTGCTCCATGCAAATTCCGCAATCCGCACATGCGTGATGCCAAGCTCGGCCATACGCTTTGCGTCGTCGGTCCACATTGAACGGGGCCATTGTTCCGGGTAATAACACACACCAAGTTGCATGAGAGAGTCTCGTTAGAGGATATCGGGAGTGGGTTTCGTTCGCACTCGGGGTTGGATGGGGGTGGTTTTGGGGTTAGCGGTCGGAGTCGGTGCCGGGTTGCTAGGTTCCAGGGTTAGCTGTCGGAGTCAGTGCCAGGTTGCTGCTTTCAAGGTTAGTGGTTTGCTTAGGTTGGCTAATTTCTTTATCACTTTTAGCCACTGCGCGTGGCGGCGCGTCATTTCTTTGTCCAAAGCGACAAAGAAACGAAGCAAAGAAAGCGCTTTCAGAACGAGGGCTCATAAGTTGACCTAGCGTGCAGTTTCCACGTTTTTGGCACCCCAAAAGCACGGTGCTCGCCAGAGCGACGGATGTGTGAACCCCTCTTTCTCCGAACACGGATACCCACACGCTTCGCCACCAGTGACTGAACCTGCCCAAGGAACACCCCGCGCTATCCGCGAAAAACCATCCTCTGAATTTGTCCGCATACCCGAACCACGTCGGCAACCCACCACCAAACGAGGCCGCTCGGTTACATGAGGCCCTACCAACAAAAGCGACTGCGTTGATCATGCCGACCAAGCAGCCGACCCGCGAAGACCCGCAGCGGTAATCACGGGTGCGGCGGCGCGGGTTTCCTTGGCAAGCGTGCTTGCCCGAGAGCGTACGGGGCGAAGCGTGTGCGTGTAAGAATTCGCGAGAAGGAGGGTTTCACACATCCGTCGCTCTTGCGAGCACCGTGCTTTTGGGGTGCCAAAAACTTGCAAACTGCACGCTAGGTCAACTTACGAGCCCTCGTTCTGAAAGCGCTTTCTTTGCTTCGTTTCTTTGTCGCTTTGGACAAAGAAATGACGCGCCGCCACGCGCAGTGGCTAACAGTGATAAAGAGAAAATCCGAATCACGCAGACCACTAACCCTGAAAGCAGCAACCCGGCAATGACCCCGACCGCGAACGCAGAACCCCCGCAACCCAGCACCGCCCCCGACCACTAACGCCGAAAGCACCAACCCAGCGCCGCCCCGACCACTAACCAACAACCAACGCTCAAGTGCCAACCGTAACGACGCAAAATCGTTCAGCCCTTGCTTGCACCGAAAGTCAGACCGGCGACGAAATGCTTTTGCATCGCGAAGAACATCAGCACGGAGGGCAACGCGGCCAGCACCGAACCGGCGGCCACAAGATTCCACGCAGTCGTCCATTGCCCTTTAAGCGCAGCGACGCCCACGGTGATCGGCGCGGCCTCATCGCCTTGCGTGAGGCACAGCGCCCAGAAGTAATCGTTCCAGACAAACGTGAACACGAGGATGCCGAGCGCGGCGAGCGCGGGCCGAATCAGCGGCAGCACGATGCGCAGATAGATCGTCCATTCGCTCGCCCCTTCCACGCGTGCAGCCTCGATCAACTCGAACGGCAACTGCTTGATGAAGTTGCGCAGAAACAGCGTGCAAAAGCCGGTCTGAAACGACACATGGAAAATCACCAGCGCCCACACGGTATTGAACAGGCCCACTTTCAGCGCCATGTCGCGTACCGGGATCATCAGGATCTGGATCGGCACAAAGTTGCCGGCGACGAACGCGAACAGCACAGCCGTATTGCCCGGGAACTTGTAGGTGGCCAAAGCAAAGCCTGCCATCGAAGCCAGCACGATCGCACCGATCACCGAGGGCACCGTGATCAATACGCTATTGGCGAAGTAATGCAGCATCGGCGTTTGCGTGAGCGCTGTGCCGTAGTTTTCAATCAGCGCAAAATGCTTCGGCCAGCCCCAATAGTCGCCTTGCGACAGTTCATCGGAAGAACGTATGGAGGTGACGAGCACAGCCAGCATAGGCAACAGCCATATCAGCAATGCGAGCGGCAGCGAGGCTTTGTACAACCTTCGGTTAAGCGGTTTCCAGCGTTCAACGGGAAGTGGATACATGACACGTGACTCCTGGAAATCAGCGTTCTTCGCGCAGCATGCGGCGCAGGTGGAACACGATATAAACGAGCATGATGGCGAACAGCACGACTGCAATCGCTGCGGAATACCCTTCGCGGTAGTACTTGATCGCCTGGTCGTACATGTAATAGGCAAGCACGGTGGAACTGTCGAACGGCCCCCCGCCGCTCATCACGGCGATCAGGTCGAAGCTGCGCAACGCGCCGATCACAGTGAGCACTACGGCCATGAAAGTGGCGGGCCGCAATTGCGGAAGGATCACGTGCCACAGCAGCGCCACGCCCTTCGCGCCCTCCATGCGCGCCGCCTCGACCACTTCCGGATTGATGGCGGTCAGACCCGTGAGGTACAGCACCATGCAGAACGGCGTCTGCGGCCATAGCGCGGCGAAGATGATGCCGAGCGTCACCGTATGGGGATCGCCGAGTACAGGAATGCCGTGACCGACAATCAGCCTTAGCAAACCAAAGCCGGGGTCATAAAACCAGCTGAACACGAGCCCCACCACCACGCCCGATAGCACGAACGGTGCGAAGAACAGCGACTTCACAATGCGCATCCCACGGACATGCTGATTCAGATACAACGCGAACAGCAAGCCAAGGGGAGGCGCAAGCAGGAACAGCGCGAGCCAGATCAGGTTGTTCTTGAGCGCCGTGTAGAACGTGTCCGAGTGAAACAATTCGATGTAGTTATCGAAGCCGGCGAAGGTCTTCGGCGTCATCCCGTCCCAGTTATAAAAGCTGAGGTTAATACTGCTGATAATCGGATACACCACGCACAGGCAAAACAACGCGCAACCCGGCAGCAGGAAGAAAAATGCGGCGCGGTGCTGATGACGGCGTGTAGTAGAGACGTGCCGGCGCCGAGCCGCGGGTAAGCGGCGCGCTGCGGAATCAGACATGATCGGGCCTCGTCAGGAATCGAGTGCGAGCGCCAGCCGCGAATGCAACATGCGGCAACATTCAACCGCTGGCGCCGCGGGCTTACTTCTTGTAGATACGCTTGCGAGTCGCTTCGAGGCGAACGAGCACGGCGTCGAGTTGCGATGGATCGCTATAAAACTGCTGCATCGCCTTCATCCCTTCGTCGGCCATTTCCTTGGTCATGTCGCGATCGTAGAACTGCGCAATGCCGCCCTTCGTATTCGCGAGCGTCTGGAAGCCGACCTTCGAAATTTCATCTTCGGGTTCAGCAGACTGACTGTTCGATGGCAATTGTCCCCAGCCCTTCGCGAGATCGGCGTTGATCTGCGGCGTCTCCATAAAGGCCAGCAGCTTGCGGGCATCGGCCTTGTTCTTCGCCTTCGCCGGAATCAGCAGGACGTTGACCGGACCGTCTTCAGCCGTCGGCACGTTCGCGTCGATCACCGGGAAGCGGAAGAAGCCGGTTTGCGGACGGATCGAGGCCGGAATGCTCGCCGAGAAGAACGTGCCCATCAACATCATCGAAGCTTTGCCGTTCGCGAGGAACGGCGCGATGGAATCGAGATCGTAGGACAGCGCGTTGTCAATGAAGTAGTGATCGTCGATCAGCGTTTTCCACGCCATATAGACCTTCTTCACGCGTGCATCGGTGTACGGAATTTCGCCTGCCATCAATTGCTGATGGAATGCGTTGCCGTTGATACGGAGGTCGAGATAGTCGAACCATGCAGCAAGCGTCCAGCTGTCGCGAGCGGCTACCGCTATTGGCGCAACGCCGCTTGCTTTCAGCTTCGCGCAGGCATCGAGGAATTCATCCCAGGTCTTCGGCTCGCCCTTGATGCCGGCCTTCTCGAACAGATCCTTCCGGTAGAAAAAGCCGTAAGCGTCGTAGCCAAGCGGCGCCGCGTATTGCTTGCCCTTGTAGGTGGACGCTTCCTTGACCGACGCATATTGCTGCGACCAGCCGTTCTTGCTCCAGTCCGGCGACAGGTCTTCCAGCAGGCCGCGTTGTGCGTAATACGCCATGCGTTCGCCGTCGTGCCACGAGACCACGTCAGGCGGATCGGTGGCGAGCCAGCCGCCCATCTGGACCTTGTACGCCTCTTCGGTGATATAGGTCACCTTGAGGTCGACGTCGGGGTTGGCCTTCTTGAACTTGTCGAATGCGTCTTGCCAGGTCGAGCGCTGGTTTCCGCGTGCGGACACGTTGACAGTGAGTGTGGCGGCGTCGGCCACGGTGCAGCAGAGCACGCCTGCCACCAGCGCGAGCGCCGCTGATGCATGAGCCAGACTGCGAAGGCGATGAGCAATCATCTTTGTCTCCTTGACTACCTTGTTAGCTGACAGCGATTAACTGCCAGACGATGTAACCCGCTCTGTGGCGGAATTGGGTTTTAACGCTATGCGCTTGCGCTGCACATGCCTTACTTAAGCGGCGATTCGTTCGGGCTCGAGCGTGCTGCGCCGAAGCGCAAGTCCATCAGCGTCGAACAAGTGGCACGCCGACGCCGGGACGTGAACGCGGATACGCTCTCCTGGACTGATCGACGTATCGCCGGGCGCTTTTGCGACGAGCGTGCCGGTCGAGTGATCCGCGTGAATGTAGCTGTGCTCGCCGAGCTCCTCCGACAGCACCGCCGCGCATTGAATCGACTGCTCGCTGCCATCAAGCCGCAGATGTTCCGGACGCACGCCGAGCGTGACCGGCTGGCCGCGCTGCAAGCGCTGGCCATCAACGTGAGCAACCAGCCGTTCGCCGCTTGTCGCCAGCGTGACCGTCACACTGCCGGCACTGATCGACTCGACAACAGCATCGATGAAATTCATTCTCGGTGAGCCGATGAAACCCGCTACGAAGCGCGACTTCGGATGGTGATACAGATCAAGCGGTGCACCGGTCTGCGCGACGCTGCCGAAGCGCTCTGCGTCCGCGCCTGCGTGCAGCAGCACGATCCTGTCGGCGAGCGTCATCGCCTCGACCTGATCGTGGGTCACGTAGACCACGCTCGCGTTGGCAAAGCGCTGGTGCAGCCGGGCGATTTCTACACGCGTCTGGCCGCGCAGTGCGGCGTCCAGATTCGACAGCGGTTCATCGAACAGGAACACGCCTGGCTCGCGCACGATGGCTCGGCCAATTGCTACACGCTGCCGTTGGCCGCCCGAGAGCGCTTTAGGAAATCGATCAAGGTAGTCGTCCAGTTGCAGGATGCGCGCGGCATCACGCACCTTCCGGTTGATCACGTCCTTGGGCTGCTTCGCGAGTTTTAAGCCGAACGCCATGTTGTCGTACACGGTCATGTGCGGAAACAGCGCGTAGCTCTGGAATACCATTGCGACGCCGCGCGCCGCTGCGGGCACATCGTTCACAAGACGCCCGCCAATATGCAGCTCGCCTTCGCTCAAGTCTTCGAGACCGGCGATCATTCGAAGCAGGGTCGACTTGCCGCAACCCGACGGCCCCAGGAAAACGCAAAACTCGTGCTGCGCGATATCGAGGTTCACCCGCCGGATCACCGGAGGGTGGTCACCGTATGACTTCTGTACGTTCACAAGACGAATTGCCGCCATGTCTGTCTCCCGGATTTAACCGCTTAAATTTTTGCGTAAAATAAGTGGCACGTCCTTGTGCCACGTGTATTTAACCGCTTAAATTCGGGTACGATGCAGGAAGTCATGGTGAGCGTCTCGGTTGTGTTTTGCAGAAGTTATCAACGTCGCCCATCGCTTGCAACATTTGAATCGCATTCCCTGAATGTGGGATAACCAGAAAAATGGTCACTCTGTCCGAAGTTGCGAAGCGTGCGCATGTCACTGCGGCGACCGTGTCCAACGTGCTGCGCAACCGCGAAAAAGTCCGCCCGGAAACGGCCGACCGCGTGTTGAAGGCGATTGACGAACTCGGCTATCGGCCTAACCTCAACGCGCGTGCGTTGGCTGAAGGCCGTTCGTCGACGTTAGCCTTGATGCTCTCCAATATTTCGAACCCGTTCTATCCCGAGTTCGTGCTGGCGGCCGAACGCGCGGCCCGCAAGGCAGGTCACTTCCTGATGGTGTGCAATACCGACGACGACGCGGAGATCGGCCGCGCGTATCTGAATCAGATCGCGGGAACGCTGGCGGATGGCGTACTCGTGATGAACACGGACATTGCCATCAACGACCTGTGCGCGTCGGCCATGCATAGCGCGCCGATTTTGCTTGCCATGTGGGAGCATCCCGAGACGCCGCCCGCCCTGCCCTGCGTTGCCGTGGATTTCGCGCATGCGGGCGCGCTGGCCGCAGGACATCTGCTTGAACTCGGCCACCGTGAGATCGGTCTGCTGATCGGCGATGGCTGCGGCGGTTTGCAGGATGCCCGTTCCAACGGGTTTCGCGCCGCCATGCGCGAGGCCGGGATTGAAGCAGACGCCGCCGCGGTGCTGCAGATCCGCGATTCCATCGATGCAGGGTATGCCGCCTGCATGCAGTTGATGTCGAACCGGCCGCACCTCACCGCCATTTTCGCGACCAATGATTTGCTGGCAATTGGTGCGGCGCAGGCGTTGATCACGCTTGGCCGCAAGGTGCCCGACGACGTGTCGGTGATCGGCATCACGGACATCCAACTCGCGCATCAGGTGCACCCGGCTTTGACGACCGTCGCAATTCAGACCGCAGCCATTGCCGAGTTATCTGTTGATCGACTGATTCAGCTCATTGATGCACCCGCGATGCAACCAACCATGGTCATCGCCCCACCGCCGACACTGGTTGTGCGTGCATCCACCGGGCCGCGGCGATCAGGATCAACCTGAAGTCCAGGCAAATGACATTCACAGCGCATCGCGCGACTATTTAGTTAGTAATCCACAAGCAATTTGTAATTAAACTCAAATCACCCTCGCGCATTCGCACACTGCTTGCGCACCCTAATCTTTCTTTTTGCTTTCTTAATCCTGACAACTATCGATAGCACCCCATATCGATGCTACTTGCGGTACTTTCTTAAGAAAGGCCGCCGTCGTGTTACACGGCATTACGCACGCTCCTATCGTAATGGTTCGGAATGCTTCACCGCACACGATCGTTCATCAATCAGCCTCCGGTTCGTTACACTGCGATACGGTCTTATCCAGTCGTTGTGGATGGCATTGCATCCGGCCCAATGAACTTGTATGCACTCGTTTGCTCACAAGGGACGCAATACTTTCGATGCCACGCCATATCCGCTTAACGTTGAATGAGACCTGAAGAAGCAGCCACAACGCGAATCGAAGAGCACACCTACGTCGTTGCCGGATCTTGCCCAAGGGCTTCTTCGCAAACGAATAAAACCGCAGGAATGCCCGGCTGACCCAGCGAGCTATTTTGCGGACCATGACGGAGCTTCCGTCATACCCCGGCTGAGTTGGGGATCAGAGACATGCGGCACTTGCCGGGCTGGCTTCTTCAGCGGGCCACCCGGTTATCCAGGGCAGAGATTGTTTTCGGAGGGCGTAGGTATGAGCGGTATGAGCGACACCGGTTCCACGCAGGTAAAGCGCTCGACGCGCTGGCGTGTCTTGCTGTTGTTGGTGGTGCTGGTGCTGATAGGAGTCGTGGTCGTGCATTTGCTGCGGGCCAAGAAGCCGCAGCGCGCGACCCCGCCCCAAGTGGTGACGGTCGCCACCGCGACGCTTGGCTCGATGCCGGAAGTTCTGAGCGAGCTGGGCACGGTGACTCCCACCGCCACCGTGACCGTGCTGCCGCAACTGAGCGGATACCTGACTGCTGTCGGTTATCGCGAAGGCCAGGACGTGCAGAAAGGACAGTTCCTTGCTCAGATCGACCCGCGCCAATATGAAATCGACAAGCAGCAGGCCGAGGCAACGCTCGCCAAGGACCGTGCTGCACTCGCACAGGCGCGCGCCGACCTCGTCCGCTTCACGCAACTGAACGAGCGCAAGTCCATTGCTGAGCAGACCTTTGCCGACCAGCAATTCCTCGTGCAACAGGACGAGGCCGCGGTGAAGGTCGACCTGGCCAACATCGCCCAATTCGATCTTGACCTGGCTTATTGCCGCATCACAGCACCGGTGTCCGGGCGCGTCGGCCTGCGCCTCGTCGATCCGGGCAACTACGTGACCGCTTCGTCGTCGCCGGGTATCGTGGTCATCACCACCATGAAGCCCACCACCGTGCAATTCACGGTGCCGCAAGACTCGCTCGCGAGCGTGCTGCAGCGCATGCACGGGGGCGCGAGCCTGCCGGTCACCGCGTACAGCAGCGACAACTCGAAGGAGATCGCCACCGGCACGCTGTACGCAGTGAGCAATCAGATGGCAACGAGCACGGGCACGATTACTCTTCGAGCCACTTTCCCCAACGACGACGAGGCGCTGTTCCCGAGCGAGTTCGTCAACGTCAAGCTACTGGTCGATACCTTGCAAAACGCCGTACTGGTGCCTACGCCGGCAGTGCAAACCGGCGCGCCGGGCGACTATGTCTACCTCGTGAATACGGATAACTCCGTGTCCGTGCACAAGGTCACGCTCGGCCCGAGCGACGGCAAGAACACGGTCATTACGTCCGGGCTTGCGGCGGGCAACATTGTGGTTACCGACGGCACCGACCGCTTGAGCGACGGCGCGAAGATTCAGGCCGCTGCGGCGAAGCCTGCATCGGGCGGCGTGGGCGCCAAGGCACCGGCGTCTGCCGCGCCGGAGTCCACCGCGGGCGCGGCCAGCGGCGCACAGGGTCAGCATAAGCACGCCCACGGCGGCGCCTCGGGCGCAGCCGCGGCCGATGCTGCCTCGTAGAAGCTGAAGCCACGCGCCGATGAATATCTCCCGCCTGTTTATTCTTAGACCGGTAGCCACGTTGCTGCTGATGATCGCCCTCGTATTGGTGGGCCTCGTCGCGGTGCGCGTGCTACCGGTTTCCTCGCTGCCCAACGTCGACTATCCGACCATCCAGGTGCAGACCTTCTATCCAGGCGCGAGCCCGGATGTGATGGCCACCACGGTGACCGCGCCGCTCGAAGTGCAACTGGGCGAGATTCCCGGCTTGCAGCAGATGACGTCCTACAGCTCTGACGGCGCCTCGGTCATCACGTTGCAGTTCGACCTGTCGCTGAACCTCGACATCGCCGAGCAGAATGTCCAGCAGGCCATCAACGCCGCCAACAGCTTCCTGCCGACCGGCCTGCCCGCGCCGCCGACCTATGCGAAGGTGAATCCGGCCGACCAGCCGATCCTGACGCTGGCGGTCACCTCGACGTCGATGTCGCTCACGCAACTGGAAGATGCCGCCAACAACCGCCTTGGGACGAAGATTTCGGAAGTGTCAGGCGTGGGGGTGGTGACCACCAGCGGCGGCAATGTGCCCGCTATCCGCGTTGAAGCGGACCCGCACAAGCTGGCAGCCTATGGCCTGAATATCGACGACCTGCGCACGCTGCTCAGCTACGTCAACGTCAGCCAGCCGAAGGGCAACTTCGACGGTCCGGACCTCGATTACACGATCAACGGCAACGACCAGATCAGCGATCCGAAGGACTACCTGAACACGGTGATCGCTTATCAGAATGGCGCGCCAGTGTTCATGAAAGACGTCGCCAACGTGAGCCAGGCGCCCCAGGATGTCGAGCGCGGCGCCTGGTACAACGGCACGCCGGCCATTGTGCTGAACGTCCAGCGCCAGCCGGGCGCGAACGTGATCGCGACCGTGAACCAGATCATGAAGCAGTTGCCGCAGCTCGAATCTACGCTGCCGGCCGGCATGAAGGTCACGGTCGTCTCGGACAGCACGGGCGTGATCCGCTCGTCGGTCTCCGACGCGGCGCTCGAACTCGGGCTGGCCATCGTGCTGGTGGTGGCGGTGATCTTCGTGTTCCTGCGCAACGTGCCGGCAACCATCATCCCGAGCATCTCGGTGCCGGTATCGCTGATCGGTACGCTGGCCGTGATGTACCAGCTGAACTACTCCATCGATAACCTCTCGCTGATGGCGTTGATCATTGCCACCGGCTTCGTGGTCGATGATTCGATCGTGATGATCGAGAACGTCGTGCGTTATCTGGAGGAAGGCAAGACACCGCTCGAGGCGGCACTCGAAGGCGCCGGGCAGATCGGCTTCACGATTCTATCGCTGACCATCTCCCTGATTGCCGTGCTGATCCCGCTGCTCTTCATGGGCGGCGTGATCGGGCGTCTCTTCAGCGAATTCGCGGTGACGCTCGCGGTCACCATCGTGTTGTCGGCAGTGGTCTCGCTGACCGTGGTGCCCATGCTTTGCGCACGCCTGTTGAAGGCCCAGGCCGAACGCCATCCGAGCCGCTTCGAGCGCATCAGTGAAGGCCTCTTCGACAAAACCCTCGCCGCTTACGAACGCGGCTTGCGCTGGGTGCTGGATCACCAGGTCCTGACGCTGATGGTAGCCATCGGCACCGTCGTGCTGACGGCTGTGCTGTATATCGTGATCCCGAAGGGCTTGTTTCCGGTGCAGGACGTCGGTGTGATCGAGGGGATCAGCGTGGCCGACAACTCGATCTCATACAAGGCGATGGTGACGCGCCAGCGTGCACTCGCCGATGCGATCCTGAAAGATCCCGATGTCGTCTCGCTCACCTCCTACGTGGGGATCGACGGCACCAACTCGACGCTGAACAACGGCCGCTTCCTGATCAACCTGCGCGATCGCGACAAGCGTTCGGACACGGCGCAAGAGATCGCGCGGCGCCTGCAGGATGAAGTCGCCAATGTGTCCGGGATCAAGCTCTACATGCAGCCGGAGCAGGACCTGACGCTCGACACCACGGTCTCGCCTAACCAGTACAGCTTCGTGCTGCGCGGACCAAATCAGCAGGCGTTCCAGAAGTACGTGCCGGAACTGGTTGCACGCCTGAAGGCGATTCCATCGATTGCCGATGTGCAAAGCGATATGAACACCGACGGCCTGAGCCTGAACGTTGAAGTCAACCGGCAACTCGCCGCGCGTTTCGGCATCACCCCGGCCACCGTCGACAACGCACTCTACGACACGCTCGGCCAGCGGATTGTCTCGACCATCTTCCAGCAGTCGGACCAGTACCGGGTCATCCTCGTCGCCAAGCCCGAATCGCTGCCCACCGTGCAATCGATCGGCGATATTTATCTGCCGAGCCAGACGAGCAGCACCGGGCAGGTGCCGCTCTCCGGGATCGCCAAGATCCAGATCGTCAAGTCGCCACTCGTGATCAGCCACCTGGCGCAGTTCCCGGCCGTCACCATCTCGTTCAACCTCGCGAAGGATGCGTCGCTGAGCACGGCGGTCAAGGACGTCCACGCAGCCGAACAGGCGGTCAATCTGCCGCCGTCGATAACGTCCTCGCTGCAGGGCGCGGCGCAAGCGTTCCAGGACTCGCTCTCGAGCGAGGTGTACCTGCTGGTCGCTGCGCTGGTCGCGGTGTATATCGTGCTGGGCGTGCTGTATGAGAGCTTCATCCATCCGGTGACGATCCTCTCCACGTTGCCCTCGGCGGGGATCGGCGCCCTGCTCGCGCTGATGATCGCCGGCAGCGACCTCGACGTGATCGGCATCATCGGCATCGTGCTGCTGATTGGTATTGTCAAGAAGAACGCCATCATGATGGTGGACTTCGCGCTCGACGCCGAACGCAACCATGGCAAGCCCGCGCGCGAGGCGATCTTCGAAGCGTCGCTGCTGCGCTTCCGGCCGATCCTGATGACGACGCTCGCGGCCATGCTCGGCGCCCTGCCCATGCTGCTTGGCAGCGGCACGGGTTCGGAGTTGCGTCGTCCGCTGGGTCTGGCGATCATCGGCGGGCTGACCTTGAGCCAGGTGCTCACGCTCTTTACCACGCCCGTCATCTATCTGTTCTTCGACCGGATGGCGGAGCGCACGAGGCGCTGGCGCAAGCGCCGGGGTGGTGACAGCACGCCGGACACGCCATCTGTTCCGGAGGAGGGTACGCCGTGAACATATCGGCGTTATTCATCCGGCGCCCGGTCGCGACCACGCTTCTGGCGATCGCTATCCTGATGTCCGGCGCGCTCGCCTATTTCCAGCTGCCGGTCGCGCCGCTGCCCAACATCGCCTTCCCGGTGATCGTGGTGCAGGCCAACATGGCCGGCGCGAGCCCGAGCATCATGGCGGCCACCGTGGCTGAACCGCTCGAACGGCGGCTCGGCACGATTGCCAACGTGGAGGAGCTGACATCGATCAGTTATGTAGGGTCGTCGATGATCGTGGTCGAGTTCGGCTTGAACCGCGATATCAACGGCGCCGCCCGCGACGTCGAGGCGGCCATCCAGGCAGCGCGCGCAGACTTGCCGACCACGCTGCGCAGCAACCCGAGCTATCGCCAGTACAACCCGGCGGACTCGCCCATCATGGTGCTCTCGCTGACGTCGGACACGCTCACGAAGGCGCAGCTCTACGACTCCGCGGATTCCGTGATCCAGCAGCAACTCTCGCAGGTCAACGGCGTGGGTCAAATTACGCTGGGCGGCGGTGCCCTGCCCTCGGTGCGCGTCGAATTGCAGCCGGGCAAGCTGAACAGTTATGGCCTGGGCCTTGAGGACGTGCGCGCGGCCATCAGCGCGGCGAACGCCAACAGCGCGAAGGGCCATCTCGAACAGGGCGACCAGCGCTACGTGATCTTGTCCAACGACCAGATCAACAAGGCGGCGCCTTACCGCGACCTGGTCGTCGCCTACCGGAACGGCGCGCCCGTGCTATTGCGCGATGTCGCCCAGGTCAGGGACTCCAACGAAAACATCCGCAACGCCGGGCTCTATAACGGCAAGTCGGCCGTGCTGGTGATCGTCTATCCGATGCCCGGCAGTAATATCGTCAATACGGTCAGGCAGATCAGGAACGTGCTGCCGGCCATCGAGGCGACGCTGCCGAGCAGCGTCCACGTGGGCGTGGCCATCGATCGCTCGGAGTCGGTCCGGGCGTCGGTGGCGGACACCGAGCGCACGCTGTTCATCGCCGTGCTGCTGGTGGTCGGCGTGGTGTTCATCTTTCTGCAGTCGCCGCGTGCCACGCTGGTGCCGGCGGTGGCGTTGCCGCTGTCCATCGTGGGCACCTTCGGCCCGATGTACCTGCTCGGCTATAGCATCGACAACCTCTCGCTGATGGCGCTGACTATTGGCACCGGCTTCGTGGTCGACGATGCCGTGGTGGTGCTGGAAAACATCACGCGCCACCTCGAACTAGGTCTGAGTCCTAAGGAAGCTGCGCTGAAAGGCAGTGGTGAAGTCGGCTTCACGGTGATCTCGATGAGCCTCTCGCTGATCGCGGTGTTCCTGCCCATCCTGCTGATGCCGGGCATTGTCGGCCTGCTGTTCCACGAGTTCGCAGTGACGCTGTCGATAGCCATCCTGATCTCGCTCGTGATCTCGCTGACCGTCACGCCGGCCATGTGCGCGTATGTGCTGAGCCGCGAGCACGCCGGCCATTCCAGGGCTCGCTGGGCAACCTGGGTCGAGGCGCAATTCGATCGTTTCAAAAACGCCTACGCGCGCTCGCTCACCGCCGTGCTGGACCATTCGCTGCTGGTGATCCTGTTGCTGATCGGCTTGCTGGTCGCGAACTTCTTCCTGTTCAAGCTGCTGCCCGCTACCTTCTTCCCGGAGCAGGACACCGGCATCCTGGGCGGGCAGATCATTGCCGACCAGAGCATCTCCTTCCCGGCGATGGAAAAGAAACTCGCCCAGTTGCAGGCGATCGTGCAGAAGGATCCGGCAGTTGAATCGGTGGCGGGTTTTACCGGTGGCCGTGCGCTGAACACCGCGAACGTGTTTATTGAACTCAAGCCGCTGGCCCAGCGCCATGCGAGCGCGACAGAAGTGGTCAACCGTCTGCGGCCCAAGCTGAACGCGGTCTCCGGTGCGCGGCTTTTCCTGCAGGCGCAGCAGGATCTGCGTATTGGTGGACGGCAGTCAGCCGCCGAATACCAGTACACGCTGACAAGCGATGATTCCGCGGCACTGTTCGCGTGGACGCCCAAGCTCGTGACCGCGCTCAACAAGGACCACGATCAGTTGCTCGACGTCAACTCGGACCTGCAGCAAAATGGTCTGCAAACCTACGTCAATTTCAATCGCGCCACGGCGGCTCGTTATGGCTTCGCGCCGAACCAGATCGACAACGTGCTGTATGACGCGTTCGGCCAGCGGACAGTATCGACCATCTACAACGCGCTGAACCAGTACTTCGTGGTGATGGAAGTGGCGCCGCAGTATTGGCAGTATCCGCAGACGCTCAACCAGATTTTCATGAGCACGGCGGCGGGCAATCCGACCGGTTCGCAGCAGACGCAAATGCCGGGCGCAACAGTCAAGGGCGTAACGGCCGCGAGCGCGGTGAGCACCGCGTCGAGTTCGTCGAGCACCAATTCGCTGAACTCGAACGCGCAAGCCAACGCGACCAACAACAGCATCTCCAACAGCAAGGGCGGTAGTTCGAGCGGCAGCGCGGACAGCACCTCGGCCGAGACAATGGTGCCGTTGCCGGTGCTCACCAGCTATGTCAACAACCATACGTCGACCCAGGTGAACCATCAGAGCGGGCTCGTGGCCGCAACGATCTCCTTCAACCTCCCCGCCGGCGGGTCGCTCAGCAAGGCCCAGGTGGCGCTTCAAGACGCGGAGCGCGAAATCGGCATGCCGGCCAGCATCCACGGCGCGTTCGCCGGCGCCGCGCAAGCCTACGCGGCGTCGATGGGCACTATCCCGCTGCTGATCATCGCGGCGCTCGGTGTGGTGTACATCGTGCTGGGGGTACTCTATGAGAGTTCGATTCACCCGCTCACGATCTTGTCGACGCTGCCCTCGGCCGGTATAGGCGCCACCCTCGCGCTGCTGATTTTCGGCACACCGTTTTCCGTGATCGCGTTGATCGGCATGATCTTGCTGATCGGTATTGTCAAGAAGAACGGGATCATGATGGTCGACGTGGCGATCCAGTTACAGCGCAACGAAGGCATGCCGGCCAAGGAGGCGATTCATGCCGCCGCCGTCGTGCGTCTGCGGCCGATCATGATGACCACGTTCGCTGCCGTGCTCGGTGCGGTGCCGCTTGCGATCGGTATTGGCCAGGGCGCGTCGCTGCGCCAGCCGCTGGGTATTACCGTGATGGGCGGCCTGATCCTGAGCCAGGTCTTTACGCTGTACACCACACCGGTGATCTACCTGTACCTGGACCGGCTGCGCTTCAAGCTCGTCAAGTGGTCTTCCGGATTGCCGTGGAACCGGCAAGCGGATCAAATAGGGCCGCCGGAGCAATCGGGGCAAACGGACACGAAGGCTTGACATGCTCCCCGACCTGAAGGACGGAGATTCCCACTTCAAAGAATGCAACCCGACATCATCTCAAAGAGACATGGGACTTACGCTTTCTCCATGGGCTGACACCGCCAGCCCGGCGGCCAAAACATTGCGCGCAGCGTTGATGTCGCGATCGTGGATTGCCCCGCATTCCGGGCATGTCCACGCACGGACCTTTAACGACATTTTGGCGACCGTATGCGCGCAGTCACTGCATCGCTTGCTGGATGGATACCAGCGATCGATACCGATCAGCGTGCGCCCATACCACTGCGCTTTGTACTCTAATTGCCGCCTAAACTCGGACCAGCCTGCATCGCTGATCGACTTGGACAGGCAGCGGTTCTTCTGCATGTTCTTGACGGATAGGTTTTCGATGGCGATTACTTGGTTTTCGTTGATCAACCTGGTCGAAAGTTTGTGCAGGAAGTCCCTACGGGAGTCTGCCGTCCTGGCATGCATGCGTGCGACTTTGAACTTTGCCTTCTTGCGATTGGCCGAGCCCTTTTGCTTCTTCGCGAGGCGCCGCGACAACTTTGCGAGCTTCGCCTCGTTCTTGCGGAATACATTTGGCGCGGCAATCTTCTCGCCATTCGAAAGAATCGCGAAATGGGTAAGCCCTAGGTCAATACCAATCTTTCCAGTGGCGACCGGGCGCGTGCTCACCACGTCGTCGCACAGCATTGAGACGTGGTGCCGGCCCGCCGTGTCCTTCGACACGGTGACTGTCGTTACCCTGGCGCCTTTGGGGATCGCGCGTGACCAGCGGATCGCGAGTGGCTCATCCATCTTCGCGAGCTTGAGCACCGCACCGTCCCACCTGAAAGCGCTCGCGGTATATTCAGCCGACTGCGTGCCATCCTTGCGCCTGAATTTTGGATACTTCGCCCGCTTGGCGAAAAAATTGGTGAACGCAATTTGCAAATGCCGAAGCGCCTGCTGTACGGGGACCGAACTCACTTCGTTGAGCCAAATGTGCTCCTCAGTCTTTTTAAGCGCAGTCAACGCTGCGGAGGTCTCGTGATAACCCATGCGTTCCCCCCGCTCATTCCAAGCATCTGTGCGTTGCCGGAGCATGTGGTTATAGGCGAAGCGCGCACATCCAAACGTTCGCGCAAGAATCGCTTCCTGCTCGGGTGTAGGGTAAAACCGGAATCGGTATGTGCGCTTAGCTTCCATTCATCAGAACATACCACTGAGATGTTTGAGGCTGTCAAGTGGAGAACGGAAGCAGCGTCAAGACCGTCTCCTTTCCTGCACCTTAAGGCCGAGGCTTCTCGGAGACACTGATGAAGATTTCCTCCAAACCCCTGGCCGCCGCGGCGGCCCTGCTGCTCGGCGGCTGCATGGTCGGTCCGGACTACCACCGGCCGCAGGTCAGCGTTCCTGCGACCTTCCGCGAGCTACCCGGCTGGACCCAGGCCGAGCCAAATGCGAGCGGGCCGAAAGGCGCATGGTGGACCGGTTTCAACGATCCGCTGCTTGACGAGCTTGAACCGCAGGTCGAGGTGTCCAACCAGACCGTGGCGCAGGACTATGCCAAATACCAGGAGGCAATCGCCGAGGTGAAGGTCGCACGCTCCGGCCTGTTTCCGGTCATTGGCGTCACCGGCTCGGGCACCCGGCAGCGCAGCGCAACCGGCACGTCGAGCACCAGCGCGAGCCGGAGTTTAAGCGGCATCCAGACGGTGAACAATTCGGGCTCACTCGAGGGCAATGTCAGTTGGGCGCCCGACCTGTGGGGTTCGGTGCGCCGCACGATTGAAGAGAATGCCGCGACCGCGCAGGCCAGCGAAGCGACGCTCGCCAATGCGACGCTCTCCGAACAGATTGCGCTCGCGACCGCGGTGATCCAGTTGCGTACCAGCGACGCCGATATCGACTTGCTGCAGCAAACGGTCAAGGCGTACCAGCACTTCCTGAGCGTGGTGTCTGACCAGGACAAGTTCGGCACCGTCGCGCCTTCGGACGTGATCACCGCGCGCACCCAGCTCGAAACCGCGCAGTCGAACCTGATTGCGCTCGGTGTGGCACGCGCCCAAAACGAACATGCGATAGCGGTGCTGGTCGGCAAGAACCCTGAGGACCTGGTCATCCCGCACAGCACCACGATGCCCACGTTGCCGGCCATTCCGGTTGGCGTTCCTTCGACCCTGCTGCAGCGCCGGCCCGATATCGCGACGGCCGAACGCCAGATGGCGTCCCAGAATGCAGCGATCGGGGTCGCGGTCGCGGCGTATTACCCGACGGTGTCGTTGTCCGCACTGGACGGCTTTACGCAGTCGCCATTGGGCGGATTGCTGCGGGTTGCCAACTACGTCTGGTCACTCGGCGGCAGCGCCACTGAAACGCTGTTCGACGGCGGCGAGCGAAGCGGCGAAGTCGCTGCGGCCAAGGCGGCTTATCAGGCGGCTGTCGCGAATTACCGCGGCACCGTGCTGACCGCGTTTGAAGATGTCGAGAATGATTTGTCCGGCTTGCGGATCCTGGCCGAGCAGTCCGACGCGCTCGATGCCGCCGTGCGCGATGCAAACCGCGGCGCCGAAATTGCCTTCAACGAGTATCAGGCCGGCACCGTGGACTACACCACCGTGGCGACCGCCCAAGCGACCCAGTTGAACAATCAGCAAACCGCGTTGAACGTGCAGCAGTCGAGATTGCTCGATGCCGCTACGCTGATTGGCGACCTGGGCGGCGGATGGTCGGACAGCACGTTGCACGATCCGCGGCATCCGGTGGAAGCGGCTAGTGCTGCGAGTCAGGTGAGTGGGGCGCTGGCGAATCCTGTAAGTCAGTGAAACGGGGGTGTTCACACGGAATGAAACTGGACGCGCCTCCGGACACGAAGGTGCGAATTCTGCATTCGTGCGTACTCGACGAATCGTGTAGTCAACGCCGGCACTTTGTGTCCGAGACGCTTTTTGGCGGGCCGGAAGGGAGCATTCTTACGTCCGTGCGCCGCTGCTAGAGACCGATGATCGAGTTCCGGTGTTTGTTCGGGCGCGGGCAAAAATTCAGAACGAGCCCACATACCCGAGAATATCCAACGGTCAAGCGGAGTAGTCTGCGCGCTCGCCGACACGCTCCCCTATACCGATGTCCGCGATTACCGCCATGCCCCTGCTAATCCTGTTCACCGATCGTTTGAGCGTACGTCCTTCCGTACGGGTAGAAGAGTTCCTTTCGGCCTTGCTGCCATGCCGCCTTGAGTTCGGGCGCCGTGATGTCCCAGTCCGGACGGCATTTCTTCGTCACAGCACGTAGGTCCTGGCGCAGCTCTTCCATAGTGGGACGGCCGAAGAACCAGTAGCCGTTGTAGATCTGATAGATGACGAGACCTGGTTCGAGGACGATCGTGTAGGGAATCATCGGATTGTGGCCCGGGTCGGTGTATTCCGCGATGTCGAGGTCCTTCTGTACGGTACGCCGCGGGTCCGACAGGAAGGGCCAGTGGGCGCCCAGTCCGCTGCGGAATTCATTGGTCTCGGTGATGTTGTCGGTACTGATCGTGACCAGCCGGCAATAGCCGACCTCGAGCTCACGATGCAATTGAACAAGCCCTTCGTGCTGGCGGCGGTCCTTGGGGCAGAAACCTCCGCGGCTCAGGACCAGAACCATGGGGTTCTGCCCTTGCAGGTCTGAGAGCCTCCGGTGTTTGCCGGTGTGATCGGACAGATCATAGTCGGGAAAAGTGGCCCCTGGAATCATGTCGGGTCGCATATGAAGGTATCCTCCTCAATTGTTCCGTGATCGGCTGCCCGTAAATCATACCGCCGTTGTGCAGTGGAATTGCGCAGCAAAAAAACGCAATCTTCAGTCAACTACCGGATGTAGCTAACCGGTGCAGTAACCCTTCGACGTTGTTCACTCGGTTTCCCGACACTCGATCAAGCTCCCTGCCCCCTTCAACAAAATCCCCCGCGTTACACTACGCTCCACTCCAGCGGGGACTCCTCAAGTGGCAAAAGTACCCACGATTCGCGATGTCGCCGAACTGGCGGATGTGTCGAAGGCAACCGTTTCGCGCTACCTGAACGGTAGCCTCGCGCTGCCGCCCGAGACGGCCAAGCGCGTGGACGACGCCGTCGTCGCGCTCAACTATCGCCAGAACAGTCTGGCCCGGCGCCTGAGCATCGGTAGCAGCGAAACCATTGGCCTGGCCATGCCCGAAGTCGCTAACCCGTTCTTCGCGGAGCTCGCGGATGCCGTGGAGGAAGCCGCCTCCGAAAGCGGCTATGGCCTCGCGCTCTGCATCACGCGCAACAAGCTCGAGCGTGAGGCGCTTTATCTGCGCTGGCTCGATACCCGCCACCTCGACGGCCTGATCTTCGCGACCAATCGCCCGGACGACGGCTCGCTGCGCAGCCTGATTGGCGAGCGCGCCAATATCGTGCTGGTCGACGAGGACGTGCCGGGTACCGACGTGCCCAAGGTGTTCGTCGACAATGTGGAAGGGAGCTATCTGGCGACTCGCCATTTGCTTGACGCGGGGCATCGGCGGATCGCGCACGTGACCGGTCCCGAAACGCTGTTCACCGTGCAGGAACGGCTGGAAGGCTACCGCCGGGCGCTGGCCGAAGCACAAGTCCCCTTCGATACCAACCTTGTACGTTACGGCGCCTACGACCGCCGCTTCGGGCGCGCCGCGGGTGCCGACCTGATCGCGTGCGCGCAACCGCCCACCGCGCTGTTCGCCACCAGCGACTACATCGCGGTCGGCGTGCTCGACGCCTTGCGCGAACGCGCGCTGGACGTGCCCGGCTACATGTCGATCGTCGGCTTCGATGACATGGAATTCGCCAGCCTCCTGATGCCGCCGATCACCACGGTGCGCCAGTCGGCCGCCGAGCTGGGCCGGACCGGCGTCGCCCTGCTGGTCGCGATGCTCACCGGCAAAGCCACGTCGTCGCCCACCGTGCGCCGCCTGCCGGTCGAGTTGATCGAACGCGCATCAGTCGGTCCGCCGCGCGCCGATTAGCCTTCGCCTATCTCCGTACTTACCCTTATCTTTTTTTGAAACAGTTGACAGTCCAATACTCGCGGATTAATTTTTATAAACCGGTTTACAAGCGAACGGCGCAATGTCGGTTGCGCCCATGAAGTCCTTCTTTAACCACCGGCCGCGGGGCGCTCATGGAGCGCGCGAGCCACGTCCGGATCAACCAGGAAAGGGATTCCAATGAGCGCAGCAGTGAATTTCCGCCGTATGACCGCCGTCTTGTTGAGCGCTACGTTGCTTTCCATTGCGGGCAGTGCGGTGGCGGCAGGCAAAAAGATCGCCATGGTGCAGATCAACCAGGAGGCGCTGTTTTTCACGCAGATGGACCAGGGAGCCCAGGCAGCTGCAAAAGCCGCGGGCGTCGAGCTTGCCATCTTCAACTCGAACAACGACCCGAGCGCGCAGAACAACGCGATCGAAACCTATATCCAGCAAAAGGTCGATGCCATTCTCGTGGTCGCCATCGATGTGAACGGCATCAAGCCCGCCATCACGGAAGCCAAGAAAGCCGGCATTCCGGTGGTGACCATCGACGCTATCGTCGACGGTGACAACTCAGTGCAAGTCGGCGTGGACAACAAGAAAGTCGGCGAAGACATCGGCAAGTACACGGCGAATTACATCAAGACAAATCTTGGCGGTAACGCGAACATTGGCGTGGTCGGTGCGCTGAATTCGTTCATCCAGAACGTGCGCCTCGATGGCTTCAAGGCGGGCATCGCGACGGTGCCGGGCGCAAAGATAGTCTCTACCGTCGATGGGCAAAACGTTCAGGATCAAGCGCAAACCGCCGCCGAAAACCTGATTTCCGCCAATCCGAATTTGCAGATTGTCTATGCAACCGGTGAGCCTGCATTGATCGGTCTCGTTGCGGCAACATCGGCACAGGACGCCACCGGCCGCGTGAAGATTGTCGGTTGGGACTTGAGCGCCCAGGCCATCAAGGGCATTGATGCCGGCTTCGTGACAGCAGTGGTTCAGCAGGACCCGGAAGGCGAAGGCCACGCCGCCCTGAATGCCGCGATGAAGCTCATCAACAAGCAGCCGGTCCAGAAAAACATCTCGGTACCGGTGACGATCGTGACCAAGGCGAACGTCGGTAAATACCGGGCCATCTTCAAGTAAGCCCGTCAAGTAAGCCCTTCAACCAGGTCCGCTTCGGCTTCCTCGGAGGATCAATATGCAAACCGATGCGGCAACGCCGCGCGTTCGCATGCAGAACATCGCCAAGAGTTATGGCGCCGTGCAGTCGTTGCGCGGCGTTGACCTGCACGTGATGCCCGGTGAAGTGCTCGGGCTCGTTGGCGACAACGGCGCGGGCAAGTCGACCGTCTCGAAGGTGCTGTCGGGTGCGGTGATACCGGACAGCGGCAGCATCGAAATAGACGGCAAGCGGGTCAGTTTCTCCGACCCGGGCGATGCTCGCGCGCATCACATCGAAATGGTTTATCAGGATTTGTCGCTGTGCAATACGGTCGATGTCGCCGGCAACCTGTTCCTCGGCCGCGAGCCCATGCGCCGCATCTGCGGTGTGCAGGTGCTCGATCATCGCAAGATGCATCACGACGCGCGCGACATGCTGAACAACCTCGGTATCCGCATCCCGAGCACGAAGCTGGATGTGGAAAACCTGTCGGGCGGCCAGCGTCAGGCCATCGCGATTTCGCGGGCCGTATCGTTCGATCCGAAAGTGTTGATCATGGATGAACCCACGGCCGCGCTGGCCGTGGCCGAAGTCGAAGCGGTGCTGGAACTCGTGCGCACGATCAGCGAGCGCGGTGTCAGCGTGATCCTGATCAGCCACCGCCTGCAGGACCTGTTCCTGGTGTGCGATCGCATCAGCGTGATGTACGAAGGGCAGAACGTCGCGGACCGGAAGATCGGCGAGACGAATCTGGAGGAGATCGTCGATCTGATCGTGGGTCACAAGTTCAGCGCTCGCTCGGCACGCGCGCTTGCGGAGGATTGACATGGAACTCGCCATGCACGACAACAAGTCCAAGGCGCCGCGCCTGTCGCTCAGGCACTTGCTCGGCCGCAATGCAGGCGTAGCGAGCATCGCAGCATTCTTCATTGTCTGCGCCCTCGCCTTTACGCTCACGACGCACACATTTCTCACCGCCGGCAACCTGCTCAACGTGCTCCGTCAAAGCGCGCCGCTGCTGATCGTCGCCACGACCATGACGCTCGTCATCACGACGGGCGGTATCGACTTGTCGATCGGCTCCACGCTCGCACTGGTGGGCGCGCTCTCGGCCATCGCGTTGCGCGCCGGCGCGCCGGGCATCGTGGTGCTGCTCGGTGGCCTCTCGCTGGGTGCGCTGATCGGCGCCATCAACGGCTACTTCATCGCGTTTGCGGGAATGCCTGCGTTCATCGTGACATTGGGGACACTGTCGGTCGTGCGCGGTATCGCGTTGCTGATCACACAGGGATTTTCAGTGCCGATCGAAAACGACGGCTGGTTCGTCGAACTCGGCCGCGGCCGTTTGCTCGGCGTGCCAACGCCCGCGGTCATCGCGATCGTCACGCTGCTCGCGGGATGGGTCACGCTGCGGCATACGCGGTTCGGGCGCTATGTCACCGGCATAGGTACGAACTCGGAAGGCGTGCGGCGCGCGGGTGTCAACGTGCGCGCCGTCACCCTGAAAGTCTATGTCCTCAGCGGCGCAGCAGCGGGTCTCGCCGGACTTATCACAACGGCGCGGCTCGGCAGCGGGTCGTCGAATCAGGGTGTAGGTTTTGAACTTGCCGTGATCGCTGCGGTTGTGCTCGGCAGTACCGATCTCTTTGGCGGCAGGGGCACCATTCTCGGCACCTTGCTGGGAGCGCTGACCATCGCAGTGCTCGGCAACGGGCTGATCCTGATCAACGTCTCGCCGTTCTATACGCAGATCATCCAGGGCGCGATCATGCTGCTTGCGATATGGCTCAATACGCGCATCTTCTCGGCGCAACGGCGCAAGAAAGGCTAAGCGATGAGTTCGATCTTCCGCCGCGACGCGCCGTTGCCAATCGGCATCGGCAGCGGCCACGTAATGACCGTGCTAGGGCCACTCCCCATCGCGCAGATGGGGGTCACGCTGATGCATGAACACATCCTGCTGGATGCATCGGGGAAATGGGTGCCGCCCAGTTGCTGCAGCGACCGGTTCATCGGTGAGCAGAAGGTTCATATCGGCATTCTGGGTGCGCTGCGGATGAATCCGCTGATGAACCGCGACAACTGCCAGCTGTTCGACGCCGACGTAGCCGTTGAAGAACTGATGCGCTTTCGCGAACTGGGCGGCAATACGGTGATCGATCCGACCAATCTCGGCATTGGACGAGACCCCGCCGCGCTGCAACGGATCTCACGCCGCACCGGCCTGAACATTGTGATGTCGACGGGTTTTTATCTCGAACCCTCGCATCCGGATTACGTGAAACACAAGTCTGTCGATGAACTGGCCGCTCAACTGATTGCCGATGTTGGCGGCGCTGCTGAAAAGCCCGACGTGGTCGCCGGAATGATCGGCGAGATCGGCGTCTCGGCAGCGTTCACGGCCAACGAGGAAAAGTCGCTGCGCGCGGCCGCGCGAGCGAGTGCGGCAACGCATGTGCCTTTGTCCGTGCATCTGCCCGGCTGGGTCCGGCACGGGCATCGCGTGCTCGATATCGTGGCGCAAGAAGGCGCCGACCTGAACCACACCGTGCTGTGCCACATGAACCCGAGTCACATGGACGTGGAGTACCAGCATTCACTCGCCGAACGCGGCGCCTGGCTCGAGTACGACATGATCGGCATGGAGTATTTTTACGCCGACGAGAACGCGCAATCGCCCTCTGATGAAGAGAATGCCCGGGCGATCAAGGCGTTGATCGATGCCGGATTTATTGACAGGATCCTCATGTCGCAGGACGTGTTCATGAAGATCATGCTGACGCGTTTTGGCGGCCACGGTTACGGCTACATCCTCAAGTATTTCGTGCCTCGTCTGCGACGTCATGGCGTGACGAACGAACAGATTGAAACAATGATGATTGCGAACCCGGCGAGAGTTTTCTCGGGCAGATAACGGCAGTTCGCACCACACTATGTGAACCGGTTCCACCTTGCGCCGCGTGCCGCCGACACGGTCCGCCGCGCGCTTAAGGAGCACATGCATGACCAAATCTGTTTTGCTCGCCGGAGAGAGCTGGACGAGCATGTCGACGCACATCAAGGGCTTCGACCAGTTTCCAACCGTGACCTATCAAAACGGCGCCACGATCTTCCTGGATATCTTCAAGGACAGTGACTATGCGATCACGCACATGCCGAGCCACGAAGCGCAGGAAGCCTTCCCCTCCACGCTCGACGGATTGCTTGCTTATGACGCGATCATTCTCTCGGACATCGGCGCGAATACGTTGCTGCTGCATCCTGATACGTGGGTCAGGAGCCAGCGCACACCGAACCGTCTCAAGCTGCTGCGAGAGTACGTCGAGGCCGGACGCGGGCTGATGATGATCGGCGGGTATCTGAGCTTCCAGGGCATCAACGGCAGTGCGCGGTTCCGCAACACGCCGGTCGAGGATGTGTTGCCGGTCACCTGCCTGCCTTACGACGATCGTGTTGAGGTCCCGGAAGGATTCACCGCGAGCGTGGTTGCTTCGCACCCGGTAGTCGAGGGGCTTGGAACGCAGTGGCCTCACTTGCTGGGTTATAACGAAGTGCAGTTGAAAGCGGGGGCGACACTGATCGCGACGGTGCCCGAAACGGGCCACCCTTTGTTAGTCGCCGGGACACACGGCCGCGGACGCACGCTTGCGTGGACCAGCGATATGTCAAGTCACTGGTTGCCACCGGAGTTCTCCGCCTGGGAAGGCAACGCGCGGCTATGGACGAACTGTCTCGACTGGTTGACCTCGGATGAAAAATGAACGCGAATGAAGCGCGCGTTTGCGTTATCGGCAATGCGGCAATCGACCAGGTGTTTCGGGTCGATCACTTGCCGCTTGCCGGTGAGACTTCGCTTGCTATCGATACGTTGCACGACTTCGGCGGCAAGGGTGCGAATCAGGCGGTGATGGCACAACGCGCGGGCGCCCAGGTGCAGTTGTTTGCTGCGCTCGGTGACGACGCCGATGGCGATCGTTTCCTGGCCCGGCTCGTGGAAGAAGGTATCGATGCCCGTCATGTCAAGCGCTTGCCGTGCATGACGGATATCTCAATCGTGACGGTCGACCAGCGAGGCGAGAATACGATCGTGACTCGCAACGATGCAGCGGCTCGCTATGTGCCCTCGCCGGGCGCGGTACTCGATGCAACCCGCAGCGGCGACTGGATAGCCATGCAGGGCAACCTGGGCGAAGCCATCACAGCCGAGATCTTGCGTCACGCGCATGTGGGCGAACGTCGTGCCTTGCTCAACCCCGGACCCGTTTGCTTCGATTGCCGCCCGTTGCTGAACCACGTCGACGTTCTCGTGGTCAATCGCGTAGAGGCCGCGACGCTGACCCGGCTGGAGAACCCCGAGGACGCTGCACGTTCGCTGCGGGCATCGGGCGCAGGCGATGTCATCGTCACGCTGGGTTCCGAGGGTGTCCTCTGGTGCAGCCACGAGCACTTGGTGCTGATACCGGCAAAGACGGCCAACGCCATCGACACCGTGGGTGCCGGCGACGCTTTCTGCGGTGCCCTCCTCGCGGCACTTGCGCAGGGCATAGCCATGACGTCTGCGTTGCAGCGTGCGCAAACCGCCGCCGCGTTCGCTGTCGCAAGGAAGGGTACGCAGGCCGCTTTCCCCAGCCGCGCAGAATTGTTCGCGCTATTCCACTCTCTAACCTGAATTCAATCGATATGAACACTTCTTCTGGCGTTGGGCGCGGACGCACCGATTGCGTCGAACAGATTTTTGGACGTCCGCGCGGCGTGGTGATCGGTGTGATCCACTGCCCGGCGTTTCCCGGTTCGCCACGGTATCAAGGCGCATCGAGCGAGGCGATGTATAGCGCCGCACTCGCCGATGCCGTGGCCTATGCGAAAGGCGGCGTCGACGGACTGATCGTCGAGAATCACGGCGACGTGCCGTTTTCGAAGCCGGACGATATCGGTCCGGAGACATCGGCGTTCATGTCTGTTGCCGCCGATAGAATTGCCCGGGAAACCGGCTTGCCGATTGGCATCAACGTACTTGCAAACGCGGCGCTTCCCGCGCTTGCAATCGCGGCCGCAAGCGGCGCGGCGTTCGTGCGCGTGAATCAGTGGGCTAATGCGTATGTCGCGAACGAAGGTCTGATAGAAGGCGCGGCGGCGCTTGCGTTGCGCTACCGGGCAAAGCTGCGCGCCGACGGCATCCGCGTTTTCGCCGATGCCCACGTCAAGCATGGCGCGCATGCAATCGTATCGGACCGGTCGCTGGAAGAGCTGGTACGCGACGTCGAGTTCTTCGATGCCGATGCGATCATCGCGACGGGCCAACGCACGGGCGATGCGGCCAGTAGCGACTATTTGCGGCAGATCAGGAATGCGACCACGTTGCCGCTGCTCGTCGGCAGCGGTTGCACGGAGCGCAACATCGCGGAAATCCTGTCGGTGGTTGACGGTGTGATTGTCGCCAGTTCATTGAAGGTCGGGGGCGTATGGTGGAATCCCGTCGACGAAAACAAGGTCCGCAGTTTTATGCAGGCAGCGCGGTAGGGGATTGGTTTTCGCTCGCACTGGTGGATCCGTCGAGTCGACTCTTGGGTGGCTGCTGATCCATGGCTTCGTCCGAGGTTATCTTCGCGAATTAGTCTATGTCATCGGCATATGAGCGCGCAGTTCAACGAACCGCTGGATGAGACTAGTCGATGGCCGCACCCGTTCACCCATTGATGCCGCCTTTTGTTCGATGGCATTATTCGTCATGGTCGTCCCCATCCGAAACGCTTCAGCGAGCCCGCGAATGTCCTTTCACACCTGGTTTCTTTTCGCCATAGCGTATCTGGTCACCACCATTTCGCCAGGACCCAACGTGCTGCTCGTCATCCGCAACACGGTTCGATTCGGCTGCCACGGCACCGCTGCGACCATCGCCGGGAATCTGCTGGCTCAGTTGGTCGTGGTGATGCTGGTGGCGCTGGGCGTGGGCGCGGTGCTTGCAGCCATGCCGCCATTGTTTCTCGCCATGAAGATCCTGGGAGCGGTTTATCTCATGGTCCTGGGCGTAAAGCAGTTGAGAAGCGGGAAGCCTAAAGCGGCCGCATCGGTCAACGCAACGCCCACCCACGCTCTCGACAAGCGCAAAATTTTTCGGGAAGCGTTATTGGTGTCGGGAAGCAACCCCAAGACGTTGATCTTCCTTTCTGCGTTCATGCCGCAATTCATCGTGCATGACCAACCGCTGCCCACGCAGTTCATCGTGATGTACCTGACCATCGCTTGCACCGTAGCGCTGGTTCACACCGTCTACTCGTTCGGGGTGCGCCGTATCCATGACGGGCTTGGCACAAGCCGGTGGATTGAAGCCCTCAAGCGTTGCAGCGGTTTGGTTTTTTTCGGCCTGGGCATCAAGCTTTTAACGGCAAGGCAGGCTTGAGGAGCTGCCGTGCGCGGCTCGCGGACAACCCCTAGTTAAGAACCTGTTTTTGAGCGTCGAGACATTCGTGAAGGACACGGGGCCCGGCAACAACGCCGAGGCAGCCTGGCGGCATTCAATTCGGTGAGACGTTGGCGGGTGCTCGCGAAATCAGTTTGGTGTTGTTCGATTTGAGCGGGTGCGTAGTGTGCGTCTGCACCGCCTCCGTTTTTGGAAACGCAAGCGTATTGCTCGCCAGAAGCTGGCGCCCCGTCGGAATGATTTGAGTCCCGATAACTATCCCCAGCAATCCCACCAGAGCAACCATGGGCGGTGCCGGCGAGCGAACACGAATAAGACTGTATATCGCCCCGGCGAGAATGCCGCCAAGGAGCGAAAGAATATAAGGCTTCATCGGTAGAAATTCCTCGGACTCGCGTATCAGCGTGCTTGATGATTTTGACATTGGGCGAAAGGCCCGCACCAGAATGATTATTCTGGTGCGGGCCTCGCATCTCAACTGCTCAGCGTGCGTAGTTACGTCAGGTCTTCGCCGGGACTGGAGCGAGCGATTCGTGCTTTGTCTCGGTACGCTGGGGGGCGTTATGAACCCTCGTGTAGGCGTAGTCGACGCCCATTCCGTATGCACCCGAATGCTCCCTCACGATTTCCATCACCGCGTCGTACGTTTCTCTGCGCGCCCAGTCGCGCTGCCACTCGAGCAGGACCTGTTGCCACGTGACCGGGACGGCGCCGGCCTGGACCATTCGCTGCATTGCGAAGTCATGAGCGTCTTTCGACGTGCCGCCAGATGCATCGGCGACCATGTAGATCTCGTAGCCGCCTTCGAGCATCGCGCAGAGCGCGAAGGTGGTGTTGCAGACCTCCGTCCACAGGCCGGACACGACGACCTTGTTCCGACCGTTCTTCTTGAGTGCGTCACGAACCTTCTGGTCGTCCCACGAGTTCATCGAGGTTCGCTCGAGAGTGGGCTGGTCGGGGAACACGTCGAGCAGTTCCGGGTACGTGAAGCCGGAGAAGCTTTCGCTTTCGACCGTCGTTATAGTCGTCGGGATGTTGAAAGCCTTCGCCGCCTTCGCCAGTCCGACGACGTTGTTCTTCAGTACTTGCCGGTCGATTGACTGGACGCCAAAAGCCATCTGAGGCTGCTGGTCGATGAAAATGATCTGGCTGTTGGTGGGAGTAAGTACCTCCAGTTTCTCTTGGCTCATGATGTCCTCTCTTCGTATGAGGTTTCGACAAAACGTCGCTCCAGACTTGAGCGCCAGGCGCGCTCTCGCGTTGCTCTAGTGACTCCACGAACGACGTGTTTCTCGCTGGAAAAACAGGACATGAGCAATGGCGTCTCGTGGTCTAAAATTAGCATAGCCCACATTGCCCGGATGTGAAGTTGTCGATAGTGATATCAGGGTTTTTTGTATGGGGTCGATGCCAACAAGACCCTTTTCTTTGGAGATTGAAAGTCCTAAGCTGCTAGGATACCGAAATAGTTTCGGTCCGCAGGTCGCCGGGTTCTGCTTACATTTTTCGGTCGGTGTGTGTATTTCCCGGAGAGTTGCATGCGCTATCCGGGCGGGCGTCCTTTGACGCCCGGTCATCGGTCGTCGCATCAGTGCAGGTACTTCTTTTTTCGGCTTGTCATCGTCGTCGCGAGTGGTTGCTTTCGGTGTACCAGAGGAGGGTTGGTCGATGAAAGCTTATGTGCTTTCGCTTCTGGCTGGAATCCTTGTAGGCGTGGTCTATAGCTTGATTGGCGTGACGTCGCCAGCCCCTCCTGTTGTCGCCTTGGTGGGCCTTCTAGGCATACTCGCGGGCGAGCAAATTTTCCCGGTTGCAAAAAAGATGCTTTCCGGTGCCAACTTTCGTTTGGCCTGGAAGGAGGAGCATTGCGACCAACACCTGTTTGGGTCTTTGCCTGGCCGGAACTCCGGAAGTCCTCGGCCCATGGCGGAGGTAACGTCCGAGGAGAAGCGTTCATGAGCTCTCATCAAGATGCGCCGGACCTGATTCTTTTTAATGGCCGGTTTACGACACTAGATAAATCGAAGCCAGCTGCCACTGCGGTTGCTACGAGGGACGGCAAATTCATTGCCGTCGGCGGCGACAGCGAGATAAGTCAGCTCAAGTCCGTTAGCACGCGCACGGTCGACCTGAAGGGACGCTCAGCGCTTCCAGGGCTAATCGACAACCATCTCCACATCATCCGTGGCGGGCTGAACTTCAACATGGAACTGCGGTGGGATGGTGTGCGCTCACTGGCGAGCGCCATGGAGATGCTCAAGGCGCAGGTTGCCATCACGCCGCCACCTCAATGGGTACGTGTCGTCGGTGGATTCACGGAGCACCAGTTCGACGAACGTCGCTTGCCGACCATTGAGGAGTTGAACGCTGCAGCACCAGACACGCCGGTTTTCATGCTGCACCTCTACGACCGCGCGCTGCTGAACGCTGCGGCGCTGCGGGTGGTCGGCTACACGAAAGACACTCCTGAGCCTCCCGGGGGTGAGATTGTGCGCGATAGTGCGGGCAATCCGACAGGGTTGCTCCTGGCGAAGCCCAACGCGGCCATCCTCTATGCGACGTTGGCGAAGGGCCCCAAGCTTCCGCCCGAATATCAACTGAACTCGACGCGGCATTTCATGCGCGAGCTTAATAGATTGGGCGTCACCGGAGCCATTGACGCGGGTGGCGGTTTCCAGAACTTCCCGGACGACTATGAGGTCATTCAGAAGCTTGAGGCTGAGGGACTGCTGACCATCAGGCTCGCCTACAATCTGTTTACGCAAAAGCCCAAGGGTGAGAAGGATGACTTCCTCAACTGGACGAAGACCTCGAAGTATAAGGACGGGAGCGACTACTTCCGGCACAACGGCGCAGGCGAGATGCTCGCGTTCTCTGCGGCAGACTTCGAGGACTTCAGGGTGGCGCGCCCGGACATGCCTCCGGAAATGGAGGGCGACCTCGAAGGGGTCATCCGCGTGCTCGTGGAGAATCGCTGGCCGTGGCGCATGCATGCGACGTACGACGAGACCATCAGTCGTGCGCTCGATGTGTTCGAAAAGGTAAACCGCGATACACCCCTTGCCGGGCTGAACTGGTTCTTCGACCACGCGGAAACGATTACAGAAAAGTCGATGGACCGCATCGCTGCTCTCGGTGGAGGCATTGCGGTCCAGCATCGAATGGCGTACCAGGGCGAGTATTTTGTTGAGCGATACGGTGAGAAGGCAGCTGAGGGAACGCCACCTGTTGCGCGAATGCTCGAGAGAGGGATTCATACGTCAGCAGGGACCGACGCAACTCGTGTGGCGTCCTACAACCCGTGGGTCTCCCTCTCGTGGTTGGTGACCGGCAAGACGGTCGGCGGCATGCGCATTTATCCCCGGCGCAACTGTCTTGACCGTGAGACGGCCCTGCGCATGTGGACCGAGAACGTCACCTGGTTCTCGAATGAAGTCGGCAAGAAAGGGCAGATTGCAGTGGGTCAGCTCGCGGACCTTATCGTCCCTGACCGCGACTTCTTTGCCTGCGCCGAGGACGACATCGCTGGCGCTTCGTCTTTGCTCACGGTGGTAGGCGGCAAGGTGGTGTATGCGACCGGTGAATTCGCCGCCCTGGACGACAGTCCGCCGCCTCCCGCGATGCCAGACTGGTCGCCGGTGCGAAGGTATGGCGGGTTTGCCGCCTGGAAGCAGGACGACGCCTCCGGTGCTCCACTGCAGCAGGTTGCGTCCACTGCATGTGACTGCGCGCGCGCTTGTGGGGTACACGGACACGACCATGTACGCGCTTGGCTCGGCAATGCGCCGACATCTGACTACAAGGCCTTTTGGGGAGCGCTGGGATGCGCGTGCTGGGCTGTCTAGAGAGGGGGCCATGATGGACAGTCCATCCTGGGTCGCGACGCTACTGCGTCAACCGTGGTTAATGCCACTGCTGCCACTGCTGCCACTGCTCCGCATCTGTCTCGTCTCAGCGTACCTCGTTGGCGGCGTCACCAAGTTGTTGCATTTCGATGCTGCGGTCGCTGAGCAGGTGCACGTCGGCCTCCACCCGGGATGGCTCTGGGCTGCCTTCGCAATTCTCGTGGAAATAGCCGGCTCCCTGTGCGTTATCTTCAACAGGTTCACGTGGCTCGGAGCGGGAGGGCTGGCTGCGTTGACGGTGGTGGCGATGCTGGTGGCGAACAACTTCTGGCGTCTGGAAGGTGTGGCGCGCTTCATGGCGTTGAACAGCTTCTTCGAGCACCTCGGGCTGATTGCCGCCTTCGTAATGGTCACCTATCTGGCCAGCGGTGAGCGACGCCCTCGCGTCTAGAAAAACAGAACAGGAAACTCACTCATGCGTACCGTTCAATCTCTCGGTGTCGCCGTTGCCCTTGCTTTCAGCCTCGTTGCAACTGCCCCGTCGGTTTCTTTCGCAAAGGCAAACCTCGGCACTCCGCAGTCGGCGTCCTTCTCTGTTGGGACGCAATACGACACCACTCACGTGTACGTGGCACCGGAGGACTTCGACAAGTTCACGGACAGCTTCGTCGCCACGTTCGGCGGCCACAAATCGCCGCAGGGCGTCTTTCAGGTGACACCGACGCCTAGCCAGACGATGTCTCAACTGGTCTTCACGCCGGTAGGCACTATTTCGGTGTTCGGCTTCAAGACGCCGATTCCGTATCCTTTTGGTGACGAGCGTACCGGCTACCTCGTCACGGACATGGACGGTGCAATGAAGTCGGCGAAGGCTCACGGCGCCGATGTCGTGGTCGATACGTTCCCGGACCCAATCGGGCGCGATGCAGTCATCTCGTGGCCGGGCGGCGTGCACATGCAGCTCTACTGGCACACGCAGGCTCCGAACTACGGGCCGCTCGAGACCGTTCCGGAGAACAGAGTGTACGTTTCGCCGGGACGCGCTAATGCACTCATCAAGAACTGGGTCGCGTTCTCGAACGGGAAGGTCCTCTCCGATAACCGCCGCGCGCCGGGCGTCGAAATCGGGCGGCCGAACGATACCTTCCGGCTCGTTCGGCTGACATCGGGCTTCGGGAACATGACCGTCTTCGTGACCGACGGCCATCTGCCGTACCCCTACGGGCACGAGATGACCGGGTATGAAGTGAAGGATTTCGATGACACCATGAAAAAGGCGCAAGCCGCTGGTGTTTCGATTCTCGTGCAGCCTTTCACGGCGGACCAGAGAGAATCTGCCATCGTCCAGTTCCCCGGGGGATACATCGCGGAAATTCACGCGACCGCGAAGTAGCACAGCGTCACGACGAAGATAAAGCACCGATATTTGAGAGGCCAATTCTCGCTAACGCTTCTCCACAGAGTGCGCAATGAATGACGACAATTTGCTCTCACACCGACTGAAACGTGTGACGCCAAGCGGCCGGTCGGCGCAGGAGCCGCACCGGCATGCCTCGCGATCAAAAGAAGTGAATCATCCCGGCAACGACGGAGCGCTGGTTGATGCCGGCGCTAGCTGGCGAAGTGCTTGAGATACCAAGCGTACCTTGAGCGTTGTTTCTGGACAGTCCCGCTTCCGTGTACAGATCCGTAGACTTCGACAGCAGGTAGTGAACACCCAGTTTGAAGAAAGCGCCGTTGCGCTCGCTGTTCACCCTGTCGGACAAGTATGTGTAGTCCGAAACAAGCCTGAATGACGGAGTGATGTCGTAGCGGCCACCGACCGAATAGTAGTCCTGGCTGCTTCCGGTTGCGGGATCCCTGAAGTTCTGGAAGTTCAGACTGGCCTTGAACACGCTGCCCGTATAAGCGAGGAATACGGTATAGGCCCGCGCCACCGTTTGATCGGTCAACCCGGTCGGGTCGTTGGCGGAGATATAACCGGCGCTCGCGGATACGGGACCCAGCGCGTAGTACAGCGCAGCCGACACCTCCCGTTGGTTCTGAAAATCACCCGCGGTCCCGCCAAAGCTGTTTAACACGCTGGCACTAAGACCGTAGATCGTCGGCGTCTGATACTTGACCGAGCTATTGGCCCATGTATATTGAAAACCGTTGAAGCCGGTGCGGGTTTGAAAGACCGTGTTTGCCACTGAGCCGAAGTTCTCAAAGCCACTGGCATCCGTGCGATAGAGTACTTCGATGAATGGGGTGTAGTGGCGCCCAAACGAGATTGTCCCGAAGTCATCCTTTCTCAATCCCACCCATGCGCCACGGTCGAACAGGAAACTGCCCGCCGTGGTCGGCTGGCCCGAGTTGGTACTCTTCCCGGAACCCGACAGAAAACCCGACTCAAGTCTGAACAGTGTCGCCATCCCGCCGCCCAGATCCTCCACCCCGGAGAAGATCAGCCGGCTGACGATCAGATTCGCCTGACCGTATGCCCACTGATTCTTGTCATTTGCACCCACGCCATTGGTGAAACTGATGCCGCCATCGATGATCCCGCTCAAGGTGACACTCGATTGCGCGTGCGCTTCGCCCATCACGAGAGAAACGGCTAAGACAGCAATAATCTTCTTGTACATTCCTGGTCTCCATTATTTCGCCAATCGCACGGTCTCACGACCTATTCGATTCGCAATACTAATCATAATGATTCGATAAGCAACGGTCGCAAGTTCTTCGCTGGGTCGCCCGAATCCCTATTCCACGCGTGCCGGGTACGTTAATACGAGCCTTCGCCGTGCCGCCGACACGCACGGTTCCGACGTCAGACCAGTCCTTCGTGTGTCTATCGTGGACCTAAGACATGCCTTGAGTCCGCGCCTGCGGACTCTGCAGCCGCACTGGGAGACGCCACTAACGCGCGTAGCGCATCAGGAAATCCCGCAGCGCTGGATTGACCAACTCGGCGTGAGTCAGGTTTGGGGTATGCCCCGCTTTGTCGACGAGGACGAAGCCTTTGCAGTTCGGCAATCCGGCGGCGATCGATTCGCCGCAGAGCGGGTTGATGGCAATATCATCGCTGCCGTGAAAAACAAGGGTCGAGTGCGTGATTTCGTGAAGGCGTGACGTAATGTCATCCCTCGAAATCAGTGCATTCACTGGATGTTCGAAGTGCTCGGCGCCAAGCCGCATCCATTTTTCGATCCATGCGGGCGACGCCTTGCAATCAACACCGAGCAGGAACACTGATAGATCCTGAGCCAAGTGAGTGGCGCCGTTTCGGGCCCACTCTGCCTTGATATCTTCGAACGATTTTTGAACCTCCTCGCCGTCGATATCACTTCGTGTCGATATCAGTACGAGCGCCCGGAATCGATCGGGTTCGAGCAGCGCGGCCCGCATCGACAGGAAGCCGCCCTGTGACATGCCAACAAGCGATGCCGAAGCGATTTCCAGATGGTCGAGCAGCGCAATCAGGTCCCTTGCCGAGTCCCAATAGCTAAACGCCCTGGTGGTCGGACCGGTTGCACCAAACCCCCGTTGATCCCAGACAATGCACCGGAACGCATCGCTGAGTTCCGCGATG
This sequence comes from Caballeronia sordidicola, assembly GCF_000729995.1. Classification (GTDB taxonomy): domain Bacteria; phylum Pseudomonadota; class Gammaproteobacteria; order Burkholderiales; family Burkholderiaceae; genus Caballeronia; species Caballeronia sordidicola_A. Next base: position 111,076 of record NZ_JNFG01000003.1, read on the forward strand.
TTCGGCTGAAACATCTCCCCGTCCATCAAGAAACCGTGGCTGAAAACCACCACTGGCGCACCCGCTGGACCCGATTCTTCGTAAGCGAAACGGATTCCTTCGCGTTCAAAATAGCGCATGCCTCTCCTCCTGATGTAACTGACTGGTTGCCGCATGGCCGTCGCCGATTCCGGGCGCGACCCGCTGGTCTATTCCGTGCAGTTGGGTCATCTCCCCCAACAAGCCGTTCTGTCGTGATCAAAGCATCGAACCCTGACGAGATGCAAAAGAGTCGCGGTGGTCCGTAGGCATTCTCTGACTACCCATTCAGCACGTGTGCTTATCGTTAGACTTACTATACGGCCAACACTGAAAGGACACCTGATCAAAAGGAGCAGGGGCTTGCCAGATCGTCCATATATTCACTGCTTCAGCGCTGCCACATACGCGGAAACAGCGACAATCTCGTCGTCGCTCAACAGCGGAACGATCAGGCTCATCAGCTTTCCCTTGCCGCCGCGCTCGCCGCTCTTCCAGGCGTGGAGTTGCGTTTTGACGTACTCCTCATGCTGACCCGTGATGCGCGGGAAGTCAGGCTCGATACCGCCTCCCGCTGCACGGTGACATGAAATACACGCTGGTGCACCGTTCGCGCCACCGTGTGTATAGACCAGCTTGCCAGCATCGACGAGTGCTGCGTCTGCAGCGGAACCCTGCGCAGGCTTCTGCGCCGCATAGAAGGCCGCGAGCGCTTTCATCTCGTCCGTCGAGAGGTCTTTCACCATTGCCTGCATGATTTCGCTGTGCCGCAACGGCGGCATACCAGGGCCGCCCTTGAACTGCGTGAGCTGCTTGTAAAGATACTCCGGATACTGGCCGGCAAGGCGCGGATAGGTGCCGACCGTGCTGTTTCCGTCGACACCGTGACAGGCCGCGCAGCGTTGCGTCGTTAGTTCTCCGACACGTGCTTTCAGATCAGCGGCGCGTGCACCCACCGCAGCGCACAGCAGGACCCCGGCGACCAGCGCGGCCCATGCTGCCGGGCCCGCCACGCCTCGTTCGGAAGCTGTTCCAGTCATTGGCATGTCTCCTCGCGTCGGGTTATGTAAAGCCTGTTTGGGCCGCACGTTCGCGTCCTTGCCGTCGCACCGCTAGACGCGGCGACACGCGGCGACACGCGGCGACACGCGGGCTTCAACAGCAACGGCGCCATGTTGCTACGGCGGTCACGCCGTGTAGGACGTATCGGCGGTCACCGTGTTGCGTAGCACGCCGAGTCCTTCGATCTCGACCTCGACACAGTCGCCAGGTCGCATGTGAACGAGGCCGGGCGTCGGAAATGGCCCATATTGACGGCTGAGATCCTGGCCTTCCTGGTCAGCGGGTTGCGGTTTCAGCGCGCCGGGCGTGCCCATCGCGATGAAATCCCCTGGCCGCAAGCGGTAACCCTGGCTCAGATAGCTGACCACCTTTGCCACATCCAGCAGCATGTCATCCAGCGGCGCACGTTGGCGCACGACACCGTTGACGCGCGTGAGGACCGAGTGCGTCGCGGGCTCGCCAAACTCATCTCCCGTCATCAGCCATGGCCCATAGGAGCCGGATGCTTCGAAGTTCTTGCCGAGACCGAACTGGCGATTGTGCATCTGATACTCGCGCACCGACCCTTCGTTGATGCACGTGTAACCCACTACGTGCTCCATCGCCCGCTCCACCGGGATGAAGCGGCCAGGCTTGCCGATCACGACGCCCAGTTCGCCTTCATAGTCGAAGGCACGCGCGATCGCTTCCGGCGGGGCGACGATCGCTTCGTCCGCGCCCACATACGACGCAGCCGTACGCATGAACAGGTGCGGGAACTCCATCGAGGTTTGCAGTCCAGTCTCCGCAATATGGCTTTTGAAGTTCAGCGCGAGTGCCCACATTGCATTCGGCCGGTCGAGGAACGGCTTGAGTGTGACGTCGGCTAGCACCCGGTCGCCCTGGCGGCCCTGGACTGCCTGCTGGAGTCGGGCCAGGCCATCCTCCTGCTCGAGAATCGCAATCAGGCTGGCGGGCAGATGCGGCGCGATGTCGGCAACGGCCAGGAAGTGCGTCGGGCTGGTGACAACGCCGAGCGCGATACGGCCGGCTTCGGCGTAAGCGATGATTTTCATGATCGAGGTCTATCCGTGAAGTAACAGCGAGAATTTGAAGCTTGAATTGGCGAGCCTGCATGCTGCTGGGCGTAACAAGGCCCAGCAGACAGTGACTGCCCCTGCTGCCGCTGGCAACGGGCCAGCGGGCGCTGAATGGCGGCAGATGGCTTAGCGCTCTGCCACCGCGGTACTGCCGAAACCTCGGGCCGTTCTGCGACCGGCCAACGCCAGCGCACCGAGTACAAGGATCGCAGCCGCTGCGGGCAGTACGGCAGTGAGGACGATCTCGCGTGCGGGCCACCCTAACGACAGCAATGCACCGCCAATCGCAGGGCCGACGAAGGAACCGACGCGCCCGACCGCATGCCCCCACCCCACGCCGGTCGCGCGTATTTCAGGGGGGTAGAAGGAAACCGCCAGCGCGGTCTGGCCCATGATGCCGTTGACGAGACCCGCCCCGATCACAGCGATGAGCAGCAGCGTCGTGCCCGGCGTTACAGCAATCTGGCTAAGCACGCCGAGGCTCAGGATCATGAGCACACCGCCGAGCACCAGCGCCGACTTCAATCGGAGCGTGCCGGCGATCGTCATCATCGCAACGGCGACCGTCATCAGGATGTTGCCGGCCAATCCACCGACGCTAAAAGCCGCCATGCCAACCGATGCATGGTCCGGTGCAAAGCCGAAAGCGGGCATCAGCGTAGGCAGCCAGAAAAGCAGCGCATAGACATCGGTAAAAATCAGGAAGGAAAATGCCCACAGCAGGCACGTATAAACGCCGAGCCCTTCTTTGAACAGCACCTTGAAGGGGTTGGTCGTCTGCTGGGCTGCGCCGCTGACGTTCGCATGACGCTCGTCCGGCAAAATCCTGAAAAACACCGGCACCAGGCCGAACGGCAACACACCGCCCACGACGAAGATGGACTGCCAGCCGAACTCGCTCATCAGCGGGCCACCCGTCACCCCGCCGATCACCGCACCCACCGACATGCCGGTCGTCACCAGGAGAGACGCCGCCACCTTGTGTTTCGGCCCGATGATGCCGGCCGACGCGGTAATGGCGATCGGCAGTGCGCCGCCCAGGCCAATCGCTGCGACAAGCCGCAGCGCGGACAGGCCGGCGATGTCAGCCGCGAACATCGTCGCGAGGGTGCTTCCGCCGAACAGCACGACACTCGCCAGCCCGATGAGCCGGTTTCCGAATCTTGCGCCAAGCGGCCCGCTAATCATGAAGCCGATGGCCGCGCCAATGTTGGTCGCCACGAAGACCGGCGTAAAGCGGGCCGGCGCGAACCCCCAATCATGCGATAACTTTGGTACAACGAACGAAATCGAGGTGGTGTTGAAACCGTCAAGAACGATCACCAGAAAACACACGAGCAGAGCCCACAACCAGCCCGAGCCTTGCGCCTGCCGAGGGTCCCCGCCGCTCACGGCTTGCTTGTCTTTCGCATTCATCAAATCATCTCCTTGCAGCTCACGCGCACAGCGCGCGAGCCGCGCTGGACCGTCGGCGGCGTGCCAGCATCGGCCGCCTCCAGTCCTGAATCAACCCGATCAGGTTCGCGTGAACGTCGAGATACGCTGTTGCAGGGCCGCCGAAAAAATGTTCTTCGGCAGCATGCAATGGATGCCCTTCGGGGGAATCGTCGCGTACACCGTCCCGGTCTGGTTTGCGTATTGCGTGACGCGAAAACTCCCCGCCACACTGAAAATGCCGTAGCAGTCCTCGGGCGCAATGCCGGTCGCCACGGAGAGCCAGCCGATCATCTGCCGCAGACACGCCACTAACGAGTTGTCGAGCGAGTCCGCAAAGCCGAAGCCGATCCAGTGGTCCGGCGTTTCCGCCATCGGAACGCTCAGTGCCGCGCGCTTGTGCAGCACGTATTGAATGCGCATTTCTTCGAAGGCCGTCTCGATCGAGGTCTGATCCACGTTGCCTTCGCCCGACGCGCCCATCGAGCCGCCCGTCCAGACGCGGCCGCCCGCCATCTGGACAGGCAGAAAGATCGATGTGCCGACACCGAGCACAGCACAATCGAGATTGCCGCCGTATTTGCCGGCGAAGTTCGCGCTCACCGGCTTGTCGCCCGGCGGCTGCGTGCCGATATACGCCTGAAATGGCTTCAACGGAATGTTGACGCCGGGCACATACGCGGCCGATGTGCGCTCCTTGTCGAACTTCAGGTAGCGCAGGTAGGGCTTGAAATCGTGCGGCAGCGCGCCAACGCCTGGAGGCGCGGAATTCCAGCCCCAATCGATCGGGCGCATGCTCAGCATCCGGCATTCGATCAGGTCGCCCGCTTCGGCGCCCTCCACCACGACCGGGCCAATCAACGAGAACGCGCCATTCGGATACTTCTTGCGGATCGGCTCGCGCTCCTTGAACGTCATGCCGTACTTCGCTTCATTGCCCCAGTTGGTCCACGTACCGTCGTACCACACGGTGTCGCCTGATTTGACGGCAGCGGCGACCGGCGTGTCCGGCTCCATCTGGCCCACCCGTACCGTCTCCTCCGAAGGCACGAGCCTGACGAGCGCGCCGTCCGGCGATACCAGTCCACCGGCCTGCCCCGGCGTAGCCGCGCTTTGCGCACGGACGGCGCGCGGCAATCCGAACGTGCCTGCGGCCAACGCGCCGAAGCCGAGCTTGAGCATCGTGCGACGGCAGCGGGCCGTTGCATCCAGCGTCGTCGCGCCACACTGCTGCGCCCCGCCTTCTGTGACGAGTGATTCGATATCCTGCTGCGTCTCTATTTTCATTTGCATTCCTGATCTATTTTAGATGTACTGGCCCGATTCATCGCGTGGTCGACGCACCAATCGATTCGATCGCGCTCTTGACGACCCGTTCGTCTATGTCAGAAGGCGCCCCGCCAGCGCCCAGCGCGCCGAGCAGGTGTCCGCCGGAAAAGATCGGCTGCACGCCCCGTCCAGGCAGGAACGGCGCGTAATAACCGGCGCTGGACACGTTGCTGTACTCCGACGGATCATCCCTGAAACGTTGCTCCAGTGTTGTCCCTGACTGTCCGCCAAGCGCGACAGAGGCGAAGGCTTTGCCGCGCGCGAAGTCGAGACTCGCAAAAGGCGCGCCGTCCATGCGCACAGCCGCGATCAGATGGCCGCCCGGATCCACCACGGCGAAGCTCAGCGCAAGATGATGCGCACGAGCCTCAGCGGTGCCGGATTCGATCAGCTTCATCGCCTGAGCCAGGCTCACCGAATACGTCTCGACTGGCACGACCGCCTCCGGCACGGATGCCGGGTCGGCCGCGTTGGCGCTCCGTACACCGGCGAAGCACAGCGAGCAAAGCGATGCAATCGCGGCCTTCCTCATCAATCGAAACGGAATATCCAATTTCACACTTGTCTCCTCTTTGTTGTCGCGTGGCCTTACTGCGCGACTCGTCTCAAGCTAAAGCCTACGTGCCTGTCGTCCGCACGCCATAACCAGAAAGCCCACACATTTACCGCTGAGTCCGATTAATTCGAAAGACTCACCGCGCTCGAACGTGCCACCCGTTCAGCCCACCTTGCGATGAAAGCGGTGAATTCTGATTTCGCCCCAGAGCTGAGCCGCGAAGAGCGGGTCATTTCGATTGAAAGTCTCGACTTCCTCGCGTGTCTGCGCTTCCACCAGAAAGAAGCTGCCGATCTTGTTCTCGCCGGCGTCGTCCATCAATGGACCGGATGTGACAAGCGTGATCGGCCCGCTCTGCAGATACGCGCGATGCTTCGGGGTGTTGGCTTCGCGAATGGCCAAGGCACCAGGCTTATCGGTGCAGAAAACAATCCAATGCATGATTTACAGTTCCTATCAAAGTCCGACAGGATGGGTATGCACCTTCCGGGCAGCACCTGGAATCCCGTCGGGTTAATCGTTTCATTGCCCTGCAGCGGGCGAGGTATTGGCCGGATTACCTGACGCCGGCGCGAAAGCAGCGGCCGCATCAAGCCGGGCAAACGTGAGGCACGGGGTTGCGATGACCTTTCGCGACGCAATGCGGCGTTGAACCAACGGTGAATCTCCCGAATTACGTGGATGCAGAAATAGCCTCCAGGGCCGGGCCTCTGCGGCCGGAAAACGGATGCAGTATCAGTCCATTGCGGCCTAACCGGATGGGCTGCACGTCCTGTGGTTTACCGAATGATCCGATTTTTCTACGCCGCGCCCCGACCGGTTCAGAATGATTCAGATCTTTTAGCCAGCCGAATGAGAGAATTTCGAGCATGCGATACCGTCATTCGCATCCGAATTCAACGTCTCAGAACATTTAAGTTGTCTGGAAATCGAACTGCTGGCAATGTGGTTCGAAACTATCTACGTTATTTCTTAGCGGCCACGTTCCATAGTTTCTACTTTTCGTTCATGCTTGAACCACGTACTCCGGACTGGCGGTCATGCGCAGCGCGTTCGTTGCCCCCTCTCCGGTGGCCGCTGATTCTGCTGACTCGTTCAACTCGCTGTCGGGGTGGCGCCTCATACGCCGTCCCGTTCAATCGTGTTCGCCCACTGACGGTCGCGGACGCAACATCATGGAGTCAAGCCGATGAAAGCCTATGTCTTTTCCCTGCTCGGCATTCTCGCTGGAGAGCAGATCATCCCGGTGGCCAAGCAGATGCTTGCGGGAAGCGGCTTTCACACCGCCTGGCAACAATCGAAATGTACCCAGCACATGTTCGGCTCGCTGCCTGGCCGCAATGCAGGCGATACGGCACGCGTCGCCTCGGCGAACTTGCCGGACAAGCGCTCATGAGCAATCACGCGCCGAACGTCCCCGATCGGGTCTTGCAAGCAGGGCAACGACTACTTCGGGCATAACGGTGACGCCTCCGCCCGCAGCCCCGATCACGCTCCCGCCCGCGCATACGCGCCTGCTGCTAATCGGCCTTGGCCTCGCCACCGGCATGGAGTTCTATACGTTCGACAGCATGAACCTGGTGTTGGCGGATCTGACCGGCACGTTGGGCGTGTCGGCAGACGAGGCGAGCTGGCTGCTGACGGTCTATAGCTGCTCGCTGTTTCTCGGCGTACCCATTTCGATCTGGATGGCCGGACACTATGGCTACAAGCGCTTCCTGCTCGCGACAATTGGCGTGTTCGCGCTCGCATCGATGGGATGTGCGATATCCCCGAATCTCGATTCGATGCTGATCTGGCGCGCCGTCCAGGGGTTGGCCGGGGCCGGTCTGGTCGTATGGTGGCGCGCCAGCATCTACGTGCTGATGCCCAAACCCCAGCGCAGCCCGTCGCTGATGAAGGCTTCCACGCTCCTCTATCTGTCGAGCGCAGCCGGGCTTCTGGTCAGCGGCTATATCACGGATCATTTCAACTGGCGCCTGATCTTCCTCCCCAATCTGTTGTATGCGTTCGCCGCCATATGGCTGCTGGCCCGCTACTTCCCGACGCTCCCGCCTCCCGCCTCCGAACGCGTAGTCAGCTCTGACTGGCTCGGCATTGTCCTCCTCGCCACCGCGCTGATTTCGCTTCAGATCATCCTCAATCGCGGTGAAATCGACGACTGGTTCGGATCCCTTCATATTCGCGTACTAGCCTGGACAGGCGGTGCGGCTCTGCTTCTGTTCATCGTCTGGCAGGCGAGTCCAGCGAATCGAACGCCGCTCCTTTGGCTCGGTCTGCTGCGTGACCGTTACGTGTTGTCATCCGCGTTGATTGGTGTCTTCACGGGTATGATCCTGTCGGGCAGCCTGTTTGTTCTGCCCGAGTTTCTGCGCAATCTTTCAACCCATACCTATAGCGCGACTCAGGCCGGGCAGATCATATGCGTCTACGCGTTGACCGCAGCCGCCATCCGGCCGCTCATGGTCGGTGTGATCGCAAGAATCGGCCAGCGCAAGACCATCGTGATCGCCCTGCTCATGCTGATCGCGTCGATGATCCTCTTCAATCGCCTGCTGACGACGGACACACCTGGCTACTACTATGTCGTTCCGCTCATCCTTTACGCGTGCTGCCTGTCCCCGCTGTTGCCGGCAGTCGGCAGTGGCACCGTGGCGAGGATCGAGCAAAACAAGCTCCTCGACGGCGTCTCCCTTTACATGACCTTCCGGCAGTTCGGCGCTTCGCTCGGGGTCGCACTGCTGACCATTCTGATCGGGCATCGCGAGACGCTTCATTCATCACGGCTGTTTGAACACCTTCGGCACAACAATCCGCTAACGCAAGATTTGCTCGCGTCGGTAAGCGCAACGCTGGTCGCGCGCGGCGGCTATTCTCCGGTCGAGAGCCAACGCGCAGCAGTACGCGTTCTCGCCGAAGCAGGCGCACACCAGGCTGCCACACTGAGCTACGCGGACGCTTTCGCGTTCATGGCGGTCGTCGGCGTCGTCGCGCTGTGCCTCGTCCCAATCATTCCGCCCACCCCGGTGGTCAAAAAATAAGGAACGCGGCCATGCAAACAATGTCAGTTCCAACGCCCATTGATCCGCGCGACCGGGGGCTGCGATGAGCGAAGCGCCGCCGGTTCAAAAACCAGCAGCCACACCGCCGCCCGTGATTACACCTCCGGCTCCTCCGCAGCCTGACAATCGACGGTGGATGATCCTCGGCATTCTCGTGCTGATCGTCCTATTGGCAATCGCCGCGTATTTCCTGGTGCCGAATCTGTACGAGAAGCAGACGGACGACGCCTATGTCGACGCGCATCTGGTTTCGGTCATCCCCAAGGTCCCGGCTTATGTGCAGACCCTTCATGTCAACGACAACAGCAAGGTGGCTAGTGGCGATCTCCTCGTCGAACTCGACCCGCGCGACTACGTCACTCAGGTAGATTTGGCGCGCGCTAACGTCGCGGCGGCCATTGGCAAGCTGGAGGAGGCGCGCAATCAGGTCGCGGTGGCCGATGCCAACATCGGCCAGCAAAAGGCAGAACTTGACGTCGCCCGCGCCAATGCGAAACTTGCCGTCGCCAATCTGGCGCGGCTGCAATCCGTCTCCGATGTGCGCGCCGTGTCATCGGAGCGCGTCGATGAGGGCAAAGCGGCCGCTGACGGGACGCGGGCTTCCGTGACTGCGGCCCAGGTCAAGGTCGATGCATTACAGGCGCAGGCGACGCTTGCACGCGCCCAGGTGAAAACCGCCGAGGCTTCGGTCGCTCAGGCTCAAGCCATGCTCGCGCAAGCGACGCTCAACCTCTCGTACACCAGGATCTACGCAACCGAGTCCGGCAGCGTCGCGAACAAGAGCGTCGAGCAGGGTAACTTTGTGCAGCCTGGGCAAACGCTCTTGTCGATCGTGCCGGACAAGCTCTTTGTGATTGCTAACTACAAGGAGACCGAACTCACCCACGTAAGACCGGGCCAGTCAGTCGCGATATTCGTCGACGCGTTTCCGGACTTGCGGCTTCGCGGCCACGTCGACAGCATCCAGCGCGGGACCGGCTCGCGCTTCGCGCTTCTGCCGCCAGAGAACGCAACGGGCAATTTTGTGAAGGTGGTGCAGCGGGTGCCGGTGAAAATCGAACTCGACAACCCCGGGGAAGCACTTGAATGGATCTCGCCAGGGATGTCGGTCGAAACAGAAATCTTCATCAGGGAGCGCCCGGCGTGGCTCGGCTTTCGAAACTAGCGTCGCGGCCGGCTAGCGTTCATCCTGGCCGTCTACGGCGTATCGCCAGTCTCACCGCTAGCATCGCTGCATCGGCGGGACTCCTCACGGCTTGCACCGTGGGGCCCGACTACGTGTCGCAGAAGCCGGTCATGCCGGCGAGTTTTACAGAACATATCGGCTCGGCAACGAGTGAGGCGACAAGACCACAAACGTCGAATACGTCGAATGACACCTGGTGGGAAGGGTTCGATGACGCTACGCTCAACGCGCTCATGGCAGACGCGCTGCGTTCAGCACCCGACGTGGCCATTGCCGAAGCGCGTGTACGCGAAGCGCGGGCTTTGCGGGGCATTGCCGGCGCCGATCAATACCCAAGCGCCGAAGCCGGCGCCGAATATGACCGGACCCACGGCAGCGCCAATGTGCCGATCGGCGTACCGCCCGGCGGTCTCGGTCCGGGCGCCACCGGCAATCTCTGGCAGGCCGGATTCGACGCATCGTGGGAGATCGACGTGTTCGGCGGCACGCGGCGCGGCGTAGAAGCGGCCGAGGCGTCCTATCAGGCCACGGTGGCAGACCTCGGGGACGTCGAGTTGACACTGCTCGCGGAGGTCGCACGCAACTACATCGAATTGCGCGGCGTGCAGCGACAACTCGCGGTCGCGCGCAGCAATCTTGCCATCCAGAAGGATTCGCTGTCGCTGACCCGGTCGCAATTCGACGCTGGGCTCGCCTCGCGTCTCGACGTGCTGCGTGCGCAAGCGCAAGTCTCCGATACCGAGGCTGCCATCCCAACGTTCGAGGCGAATGAGCGCGCGTCCATTTATCGAATCGGCGCGCTGACCGGTCATCCGCCGGAGCAATTGCTTGCCCAGCTGGATACCCCGCAAGCGATTCCTTTGGCAGTCGCGGACGTGCCCGTGGGCCTTCCGTCCGATCTCCTGCGACGCCGGCCGGATATTCGCGCGGCAGAACGCCGGATTGCCGCCGCGAACGCCCGTATCGGCGTCGCTCAGGCAGATCTTTATCCTCACTTCTCGCTAACCGGCGCTGCGGGTCTGGAGAGCCTGAACGCCTCGACATTTCTCACTGCGCCGAGCCGCTATTTCTCGATCGGCCCGAGCATCAACTGGCTGATATTCGATGCCGGCAAGGTTCGCTTCGCGATGCGCGCGGAACAGGCGCGGACCGATCAAGCCGCCGCTGCGTACCAGCGGACGGTTCTCGGTGCGCTCCGGGATGTCGAGACGGCACTTGTGTCTTATGCGCAATCCCAGGTGCGCCATGAGCGACTTGCCGCGGAGGTAACAGCCGACCGGGAAGCCGTGAGCATCGCAACACGGCTCTATCGGCAAGGTCTCAATGACTTCCTCTCCGTGCTCGACGCCGAACGCTCGCTGTATGCTGCCGACGATAAATTGGCGCAGATCGATCGGGATACCGCGCTTGCGCTCGTCGCGCTCTACAAGGCGCTCGGCGGCGGCTGGCAGGCCCAGGACAATACCCCTAACGTCTCCACCCTGCAGCAATGAAAAAAAGATCCCGACTTCCTCTCCCGCCTGGAAATTGTTGTCAATAAAACAAATTATTCAAAGTCGATTTTTTCTAAATGCAGCCATTCCGGAGGCTTTCACTGCCCCTCCCTAAGACAAGAATAGGCGCTCGGTCAAACGGCATGCCCGAACGTGTTTCTACCGATTGACGACACTTAGCACATTTGATTAATGTAACGAGCATGACAACAGTACCAATTGATGGCGAAAAGCCTGTGTGGATTCTGCAAGGAAGCTTCGGGCGAGCAACCGTAAACTTCATAAGCCGTCCGCTTGTTGCTCACGCTCACTCCCAGTACCAGTTTCTTTTCAAGCTTGGCGGAAGCAACTGCAATTTCCGCATCGGCGCGGACGAATGCGCGCTTACAACCGAACGGGCAATTTGCCTGAATCCCTGGCTCGAACACTCGAAAAGCAGCAGTGATGGCGAGCCATCCCTGATCCTTTCTCTCGTCATTGAAGCGCCCTGGCTGCGCCAGCAATTGAAACTTGCTGAAGGCGGGACGGCGAGCATCTTCCCGAAGGCTGCGGTGGTCGTCACGCCGGACGTTCGGCACCACGTGGATCGCATCGCTGCCGCGATCACCAACCACCTGGTCGCCCAGGACGACGGTTGCATGCACATTCTTGAAGATCTGGTGACGGCGCTCGGTCGGGACTTTGCCGATCCTGCGCTGACGGCCGGGATCATATCGTCAGGCAGACCCATCGACTTTCGCATCCGAAAAGCGCTGGATTTCATCAAGCACGCCTCGGTAACCAATCCCACCGTCGCACAGGTGGCCGCTCAGGTCGGGCTATCCAGGTCGAGATTTTTTCAGCAATTCCGCCTATGCATGGGCATTTCACCGCAACACTATATCGATTGGGTCCGTATGTCACATGCGATCCAGTTGCTTGGGGCAAGCGACAAACCGCTATCCGACGTGGCAGAAGAGTTGGGGTTCGAAGAACACAGCCACTTCACCCGTTTTTTCGCCCAACACATGGGTGTGCCGCCCAGTGAATTTCGCAGGCGTTCGGTTACGCTGGATAGGCAGAAAAGTTGAGCGTGCCAATAGCTCACATTCGCGCGTGGCGAAAAAATTTTCACACATAGCGTTGTCAAAGCAGTCACCCACCGAGCCCATCGAGGGGCGCGCGCCGGTCACCTACAACGAGGATCGTTGGGGAATCAAGCAACGATCCTATTGAGGCTTCGGCCAGGGACGACCTGCTCACCTCACCGGCTTAACGCTCGCCCACCGATTTAACCCGGCACATACGAGCAGCAACGACGACGTCACAAAAAACACCGCGCGCAAGCCGACATGCGCGCCGATCAGCCCACCGATTAACGGGCCTATCACCTGCCCGCTGAACTGGGCGGACTGCAAATAGCCGAGCGTCTTGCCGGAGTTGTGATCGGCGACCGCGTGCCGGATCTCCTTGGCTATCGATGGAAGCAGTCCCGCGAGCGTCATGCCCATCAAGCCGCGCAGAATGGCCAACTGCCACCAGTCGGTGACGAACGCCTGCGGCACCAGCACCACGCCGGTCGCGATCAAACACCCGATGATGACCTTCGAGCTGCCAATGCGATCGGCCAGCGCGCCAAACCGCGCGGCCGTCAACATGCTGCCGAACGCCGATGCCGCCATCACGATCCCGGCCATGCGCGCGACATGGTCATGCGGCACGCCGAGTTGCCCGATATAAACCGTGATGATCGGCTCGATCGACATGTTGGCGAGCAACACCATCATGGCTGTCACCAGCAGCGCGAGGATCACCCGCCGGTTCATGACCGGAGGCAAAGCCGCGCCAGTATCGACACGCTTCTTCACGTCGGTCGCACGATCGAAGTCTTCGCGCACAAGCACGATGGTCAGCAGCGCAGCCACGGCGATGATCGCACCGCCTACGAAGAAGGTGCCGCGAATACCGACGTAGGTCGGCAGGAAACCGCCCACCAGCGGTCCCACGAGATTGCCTGCGAGCGCACCCGTCGACAGCACGCCCAGTGCCCATCCGGCGCGCTCGCGAGGCGCTTGCGTGCCGACCATGACGATCGATGCCGAGGCGTATCCGCCGATTAACCCCGCGATCAGCCGCAATACGACAAGCTCGGTCAGGTTATGCGCGAGGCCGATCATCGACATCACGATGGCCATGCCGAGCGCCGCGCGGATCAACATGGGCTTGCGGCCATAACGGTCCGCCAGGCGTCCCCAAAGCGGCGCTGTAATCGCGGTGCCAAAGAACGTGGCGCCGAATGCGACACCCGACCACTGCACGACCGCCGCCGGAGAACTCACGCCCAACTGCTGTACATACAGCGGCAGGAACGGCAGCAACATGCTGAGACTAAGCAGCGTCGTAAAAGACCCGAATACGCAGACAAAAAGATTGCGCCGCCAATATGGCGCGTTGCGTTCGGCATAACTGAGCCTCTGGACATGGCCGTCCGGCGGCATAAATGAACTGGTTGCTTGATTCATGAGGGCCTCGATCGTTCTATCTGGCGTTGGGCGATGGCCGGGCGCATGGGCGTCGATCCGGGTCACCATCGCAAAAGGAGTAGACCGCTTGCATATTATCTCAATTTAGGAATATGATGTTTATATCGTTCTCAAATTGAGATTTTTATGGACCACACCAGTCTCGACATTTTTCGCGTCGTCGCCGCCGAACTCAGCGTGACCCGGGCGGCCAAGCGGCTCGGCCGCGTGCAGTCGAACGTGACCACGCGAATCCAGCAGCTCGAGGAGGAACTGGGGGTGGCACTGTTTCGGCGCGACGGCAATCGCCTTACGTTGAGCACGGAAGGCGAACGTTTTCTCGGCTACGCCAACCGCATGCTCGCGCTGGCCGACGAAGCACGGCAAGCGCTAAGCCCGCAAGCGCCCTCGGGCACGCTGCGAATTGGCAGCATGGAAAGCACGGCTGCGGCGCGTCTTCCGGGACCGCTTTCAGCCCTGCACGTCCAGTACCCCGACGTCCAGCTCAGGATAACGACTGCGCCCTCGCGGCAACTGATCGAACAGGTTCGCAACGGTCTGGTCGATTGCGCGTTCGCGGCGCTGCCGCCGTGCGGCGAGATGGCGTCGGCATCGGATCTCGAGGCAGTTGGACTTCACGCTGAACCCGTGTTTCGCGAGGAAATCCTGCTCGTGCTGCCGCCGGGACATGCCGCCGTCCGCCGGGGCGCGGACATCACCGTGCGTTCGCTTGCTGCGTTCGCAGACGGCTGCAGCTACCGCGTGCTCGCTGAAGAATGGCTTGGTCAGGACAGGTCGCCGCTCGACATCCAGGAAGTCGGGTCGTATCACACCATGCTGGCGTGCGTCGCGGCGGGCGGCTGCGTATCGCTCGTGCCGCGCAGCGTGCTCGAGTTGCTGCGCGAACCGCCGGCGTTGCGCACGCATGTCGTGGCGAAGGTGGATACGTGCCTCATCCATCGAAACGGATACGAGACGGCGGCTTTCAACGCGCTGCGCGAAGCGCTTGCGCCATTTATGTCGAAGAATCGCGCAGCAAGGAGAAAATCATCATGAGCACGATTCGCCAGGTTTCATCGACTGCAGGCCAAGGCATGGCGGCGCTGGTTGCCGCTCTCGTCATGGCAGTCGGAATGGGCTTCGGACGTTTTGCGTTCACGGGCATCTACCCCGTCATGGTCAGCGATGCCGTGCTGACCGTGCACCAGGGCACGCTCGCCGCATCGGCGAACTATGCGGGTTATCTGGCCGGAGCGCTGCTGATTGCTGCAGTGCATCCGCGACACTCGCGCAGGCTGTGCATGCTCGCGCTCGCGGGCATTGTGGTTTGTCTCGGGGTGACGGCGCTGTTGAGTGCGCCCTGGTTGATCATCGCGATGCGCGGCATCACGGGCGCCGTCAGCGCGGTCACCATGGTGGCGGCTTCGCTCTGGCTGCTGCAACATCGCGGCCACACGCACGGCGCCCCCTTGCTTTATGCGGGTGTCGGCATGGGCATTGTGCTGTCGTCGGAAATGCTGATCGCGGGACGTGCATTCGATCTGCATAGCGCCGGGCTTTGGTGGGTATTGGCAGCAGGCGCATTGATCCTCGGTGCAATTGCGCTGCCGAGTCTCGATGCACGCCCGGTTGACGCTCCCGGCACGCGTGCAAGCTTGCACGGACATGAGTCCTTCCCCGCGCTCGATGCGGGGCGGCTGATTGCGCTTTACGGGCTGGCGGGCTTCGGCTACATCATCACCGCGACCTATCTGCCGTTTTTTGTCCGGAACGCGCTTGGTTCAATCGATCCGATCCAAGTCTGGGCGTTGTTCGGGCTGGGCGCGGTTCCGTCGTGTTTCATCTGGCATGCAATCCATATGCGCCTTGGTACGCGACGCGCGCTGTTCCTGAATCTCGCGCTGCAAGCGGTAGGCGTCCTCTTGCCGGTCGTGTCGCCGAACGCGGTTGGATTCCTCGGCAGCGCGTTGATCGTAGGCGGTACATTCATGGGCACCACCACTATTTCGATGCTCGCAGCCCGCCGGGTAGCGCACACGATGCGCATGAGCATTCTCGCCGTGATGACCGCATGCTTTGGCATCGGGCAGATCGTGGGACCGCTTGTCGCCAATGCGATGTACGCACCGCATCATTCGTTCTCGGGATCGTTGGAGACGGCTGCGGCGGCGTTGGCGGTGGCGGCAATGCTTTGCGTACGTCTGGGCAGGTCTGAGCAGAGCCACGCAGATTGAAATGGCAATAGAATGCGTGGATGACTACCTACGCCGCTCTCTTGCGGGCCGTGAATGTTGGCGGCACCGGCAAGCTCCCCATGTCTGAACTTCGCGCAATGTGCGCCTCCGTTGGTTTTTCCAACGTGCGCACGTATATCGCCAGCGGCAATGTTGTGTTCGACAGCAAGCTTTCGGAGAAATCCGTGAAAGCGAAACTGGAGCGTTGCCTTGAGACTTATGCGGGAAAGCCGGTAGGCGTCCTAGTCCGGACAGGCGCTGAGCTAGCCGCGGTTCTTGCCAACAATACCTTCAGCTCAGCGGCGCCGGATCGAACCGTCGCAATCTTCCTCGACGCACCGCCTCCTGCAGACTTGCTCGATAGTGTGAGCGGCCAGCAAACAGAAGAAATCGCACTCGGGACACGTGAGATCTACGTGCACTACAAAGACGGAATAGCCCGTTCAAAGCTGAAAATCCCGGCCGCCGGAACTGGAACCGCTCGCAACATGAATACCGTCGCCAAGCTCTCCGAGTGGGCGGCTGCGTAGGTGGTTTGTCATGGCTTGGATTGTAGATTCGAGGCCTGTTTCGAGGAGTGAATCGATGCTGCATGTATTAACAATAAGCGTCTCCATCGATCGCGATTGGCAAGACCTGTACAACGCGATTTGGCGTCCTGAGGCATTCCAAACCTGGGCGTCAGGACTGGCAGATTCGACGCTCGAAGAGTGCGACGATCACTGGAAAGCTCACGGCCCGGAGGGAAGCGTGAGCATTCGATTTACCGCTCACAATCAGTTTGGCGTGATGGACCATTACGTTCGCCTGAGCAGCGGCGAGAAAATCTATGTGCCGATGCGCGTATTTCAAAATGGTGCCGGAGCCGAGGTCGCATTCACGTTGTTCCGGCAACCGGGTATGTCGACTGAGAAATTCGAAGCCGATGCAGCCTGGGTGCGGCGCGATCTGGCCGCGCTCTGTGCCCAGTTTTCTTCATGATTGCTCGTTGCGTCTAAATGGCAGCGTCAAGGTCCGATCGATAACGCGCAGCCCGCGGCTTCAGACGAACACGACCACGAACACGAAAAAACAGGATTGAAAATCATGAACGACACGCCAGATGCAGCGCCAGACAGCACAGCTGCGCGAGTCGCCTTGTGGCGCGCTCTGCATGTCGAGGCCGACGCAACGCCGCATGTACTTGAAGACGAAATCGGCCTGAAGCTGCTGGCGCCGGACAAGGATTGGCGCAGCCGCGGGGACATGGACCCGCAGTTCACGCGGCCCTTTCGCGCCTCAATCGTGGCTCGTGCGCGCTTCATTGAGGACCTGGTGGTGGAACAGGCCGGCCACGGGCTCAGGCAGTATGTCATCCTCGGCGCCGGCCTCGACAGCTTCGCGCAACGGAGGCCGGAGATCGCTTCCCGCCTCCGGGTGTTCGAGGTCGACCAGCCTGGTCCTCAGGCATGGAAACGTCAGCGTCTGATCGAGCTCGGCTTCGGCATCCCGGACTGGCTGCGATTCGTGCCTGTCGATTTCGAGGCGGGAGAGGCCTGGCGAGATGAGCTAGTGACAGCCGGCTTCGATGACAGCACGCCTGCCATCGTGGTCTCCACGGGCGTCAGCATGTATCTCTCCAAGGAGGCGAACGCGGCCGCGCTGCGTCAGGTCGCGGCCTTCGCCCCGGGATCGACGCTCGCCATGACATTCCTGCTCCCGCTGGAGATGGCAGACCCCGAGATACGTCCCGGGCTCGAGATGGCAGAGAAGGGAGCGCGAGCAAGCGGGACGCCGTTCCTCAGCTTCTTCACGCCGTCGGAGATTCAGGCAATGGCCCGCGAAGCGGGCTTTAGAGAAGCACGGCACGTCTCGGCGGCCGATCTTACCCAGCGCTATTTCGTGGACAGGACAGATGGTCTGCGCCCGCCAAACAATGCGGAGGAACTGCTGGTCGCAAGTACATAACGTTACTGAAAGGCACTCAATCACCCAGCCCATGCCCGGCGATCCATGCAGCGCTGACGTCATCGTTCAGGCGGGCACCTTTGGCGCTCTGAAGGTCGCCGCAGGAATCCTGCGACAATCTCCGATACACAAGGAGCATCGAAAATGTTGATTGCCTTCGGTGGACTACCGGGAACCGGAAAGACAACAATAGCGCAAACGCTCGCTCGCAAACTCGCGGCGGTTTATCTGCGTATCGATACGTTGGAGCAAGCATTCATCGCGTCAGGGAGCGCTCAGGCGGATATCGGACCTGCCGGCTATCTCGCTGGATATGCTGTTGCGAGCGACAATTTGCGGCTTGGGTTGACCGTTGTCGCGGACTCCGTCAATTCGTTGCATGTAACGCGTAGCGCCTGGAGAAATGTGGCGCTCGAAGCAGGTGTGCAGGTCTTCGAGATCGAGCTGATTTGTTCCGATACAACGACGCACCGTCAGAGAGTCGAGGGCAGACGGGCCGACATCCCGGGCCACACGTTGCCGACATGGAAAAGCGTGCTTGAACGTCAATACGATCCATGGCACTCAGAGCATCTGATAGTCGACACTGCTAACGTGTCAGTTGAGCAGGCCGTCGAAACAATCATTCATTACCTGTCGATGTCGCTTCCGGAAACTCGAATGCTTTAGCGTTTAAAAAATTCGTTTCTTTGGGACATCCCTGAAGAACGCAAGGGCCTCAGCGACTCCCTTGATAGACGCCGTCTGCTCGCCGGCCACAACGACCGATACCCCACCCTCTTTGGCTGGGATCAAAATTCCCGTTCGTTATGGGGTATTTACGCTCACGATCATGCCGATCGACGCCGGCCTCTTTGGATAGCCATGATCATGTTGGTGCCGTCGGGGTCCGCCAGCATCAGGAGCACAGCGGCCTCCGTGCCGCGATAGATAGGAAACGCGACACAATCATCACGCAAAACGCGCAGGCTTTAAAGGGCCGAGGAACTGCGCCCAAGCTCGGGCTCAGTTCCCCTCATGCAAAACGCCATGGTGAGCAAGCGTGAACCGATCCGCGACTCGATTAGCGGAAGCCGTAGATCAGCACCTTTTTCCCCTCAAAGCTCACTTGCACAGCTACCTCGCAATTCGAACACGATTTGCCGTCGGCGGCCGGCCCGGCGGACGGGACGGTCTCCGTGGCGATAATCGCTTTGACGAGCGTCCCGTCGTCAGCGACCACCATTTCCAGGTCAAGCACGACGCCGGCCGGCACGGGGCCGGCGGTATACGTGATTTGCATGGTACCGGTGCAATCGTCGTTCACCTTGTAGGTGCCACTCTGATTCGGATTGAATGCAGTCTGCCCACCTTTCGGGACCCCGTTCATATTCCCGAAGTCGGTTCGTGTAAACCGACCTGAGCCATCAAACGTCACGATGGCGACGTCATTCAGGATGGACGGGGTGGTGAACGGGTGCAGCGTAGTTCCCTCCAGCCATCCAAGAACTTCACCCTGGGCGCTAAACCCATACGCTCCCTTTAGCGTTGCGTTCGAACAAAGCCCGCCGGCCTGCGCGGCGCCACTTAGCGAGACAAGTACAACGGCGGTTGCTGACAAAATGCTCAAATGCTTGATCTTCATGATCATCTCCTTGTCCCCGAGTCAGGTACTTGAGTTCCGAGGCGCAAGGGTTCTTATTGCCAGACTCAATCAGGCTCGCCATTCGGAAAACTGAAACTAATACAGACACAGTTATGCCCGGACCACCGCCTTCTGCGGACCCGGCGATAGTGAAACGGGGGACCGTCGACGCGGTCGTCTGTTCGAGAAGTGAGGCGGGAAAGCCCAAGCGCAGGCCAGCTAATGCATGGCGAAACGCTTCACCAAGCAGTGATGTTTCGCTCGGTGTTGGCAGACACGTGCAAAAGGGGTGCACGAAAGTCCGCGCAATGGTGACTTCGTGGGTCAGCCATGCTTGAAGATCGCATAGCAAAAAATAGTGTATGCCACGATATTCGCAGATGCCAAATCAATATCGCAAATATTGGATCTTCCTGCATACAAAGGGAAATACGGCGCCCCACGTCTCTCCGGCTGAAGTGGAGCAGTCGGCTTGGAACTATACTGAGGCACCTGGAGGTTTCAATGGCCGATCACGACCGACTACACCCGCTACGTCCGCTCCTGAAGAACTGGATTTGGGAGCATGGCCGGATTGGGACTCGCTATCTCGACTACATCGATGGCGAAATCAAGTTTGATGAAGGCAAAAAATCGCATTTCGCAGCCGAAAAATATGTCTATGTGCCTCTCGACAAGGACGCTCAGGACGATGCATCCGTGGAGGGTCCTGCGATCCAGGACGCGGGCCTTGCCCGGTTCTTGCGGGCTGCGCAATTAGGCACACCGGAGGAAGCCGGCTCTGTCGCGGAGGTTCAGCGCGCAGTGCAGGATTGCGTGGAACTCGGCCTGTTCAGCGCCTATCAACAGGAAGCTCGCGAGGCATTGGCCCGCTATGAGCAAGAGGCCATGTTTGACGACGAGATCCGTGCGGCGGTTGTCGAAGACATCCGGCGTATCTACACCGGCATGCGGGAGCAACTGGCGCTGTACGATTTCAGTGTGCTTTACGGCTTGCCCACGCCGCTGCTGATCAGCGAGGCGCCCTTCATCGACTGGCGCGTGCGAGTCAGTCCGGGTCTTCCGTTTGTATCGCTTCCGCTGGGACCTTACTGCCTGCTGGTCGGCGCGGTGTCGGGCAGGAAGAGCAAAATTGGCCCCGTGGTCTGGAAGGCCGCTAGTGCGATGGGTCCATTGAAGGACCACAACCGCCAGATCGCGGAGCGCGCACGTCTGTGGCTGGTGGCGACTACGGATGACCAGCTCGTCCCAGTACAAAGCCGCCTTGCCGCGGCCATGGGCTGGAAGCCGGAAGATGCAAAGCCCTGACCGAAGCCGGCGACGGAGCACAACTTCCGCTCCCGTTCAACAGCGCTTATGTGACCGGCCTGACGGTCTGCGTGCACCGCTGCGGCTCCGTTTCCCCGAAGCTGTTACTCTTCCCGCTTTCGACCGCAGCCTGGTCGCACGTGGTCGGGCCAAGCGCCTGGCGTCACGCAACACAGGATTTTGAATGTTCGGTTTTCTACGCAGTTATTTTTCCAACGACCTGGCCATCGATCTCGGCACCTCGAATACGCTGATTTACATGCGCGGCAAGGGTATCGTCCTCGACGAACCTTCGGTCGTGTCGATTCGTCAGGAAGGCGGCCCGAATGGCAAGAAAACCATTCTGGCCGTGGGCAAGGAAGCCAAGCAGATGCTCGGCAAGGTGCCCGGCAACATTGAAGCCATACGCCCGATGAAGGACGGTGTGATCGCCGACTTCAGCATTACCGAGCAGATGATCAAACACTTCATCCGGATGGCGCACGAGCACCGCATGTTCGCGCCATCGCCGCGGATCGTTGTCTGCGTGCCGTGCGGATCCACTCAGGTCGAACGGCGTGCGATCAAGGAAGCCGCGCATAGCGCCGGCGCGTCGCAGGTCTACCTGATCGAAGAACCCATGGCGGCCGCAACCGGTGCCGGCCTGCCCGTGTCCGAGGCGACCGGCTCGATGGTGGTCGACATCGGCGGCGGCACCACCGAGGTAGGGGTCATTTCACTCGGCGGTATCGTGTACAAAGGTTCCGTGCGCGTCGGCGGCGACAAATTCGACGACGCGATCGTCAACTATATCCGTCGCAATTACGGCATGCTGATCGGTGAGCAGACCGCCGAAGCCATCAAGAAAGAAATCGGTTCGGCTTTCCCTGGCTCCGAAGTCAGGGAAATGGACGTGAGGGGCCGTAACATGTCCGAAGGTATACCGCGTAGCTTCACGGTATCCAGCAATGAGATCCTCGAAGCCCTCTCCGACCCGCTGAACCAGATCATTTCAGCGGTCAAGATCGCGCTCGAAAACACGCCGCCTGAACTTGGCGCCGACATCGCCGAGCGCGGCATCATGCTCGCGGGCGGCGGTGCACTGCTACGTGACCTCGACCGTCTGCTTGCCGAGGAAACCGGCCTGCCGGTGCTCGTCGCTGAAGCGCCCCTGACGTGCGTCGTGCGCGGCTCTGGCATGGCGCTCGAACGCATGGACAAGTTCGGCAGCGTCTTCTCCTACGACTGAAGGCATCGGCGCCATCGCTCTTGCGGTTACTGCTTCCGTGCCAACGCGGGGGCGTTGAACCATCACTTGATGGAGGCATACGTTTCGTATGCCATTCGCGTGTTTCTTTAAAACAGCTTTTGCCATTCATCCTGCTTCTGCATATCTGCTCGAGTGTTGACCTCGATCAGGACGCCACCCGGTGAGCGGCAAAAGAACCGCGAGCCACGCGAGTTGTTAAATACCTCTGTTTCCATGCGAACGCCGCCCTCCATGAATTCCTTATAGAGAATATGGACGTCATCGAGGCTGTCGACCTCCAGGCCGAAGTGGAAATTTTTGGGCCACGCCGGCACGTCTTCCGCGACGTGATCCAGAACGATGTCAAAGCCATTCCGTTTGAGCAGGCAGCTCTCCCCAGCGGCGACGATCTCGCAGCCGAGGTATTTCTCGAAAAATGCAGCCGTCTCGGCTACGTTGGTAGTGGGAAAGCTCAGGTGATTCAGTTTTGCTTCTTTATGAAGATTCATGGTCGATCTCGCAGACAGGTTGAAATGCGCTTTAGAGGGAGTGGTCACCGATCGGCCCCTATGCGGTTGTGCCGATCGTGCGACGCTCCACGGCGTCCATTTTGCGAGTAATTGCTCGATTTTTAAACTCGCATTGGACAGCACACTTTCCTTGGCGCGTGGCCCAGTAACGGCGGGGGTTTACGCGTCTGCCACACCACTGATATGAACGATTGCTCGCATTTACCGCGCTGTCCGGGAAGACGCCTATTTCCGGGCTCGTGACTTTTCGGGCTGACGATCCACGATCCCCAGGTATCCGAATAAGGCACGGCTGACGCGCCTTTCCAGATCCTTTCGATCCGATTCCCCGCGCTCTCCAGCTGCATCCACGATGGCGCGAAGCACAACGACGAGGTCGTCGGTCGTGGTCTCCATGTTTGGCTGCGGTGGAATATCCTCACGGGCCAGGATCTGTCGAATCACTTCGCGAAAAGCGGTCTTCGATGTCGCCAGTTCGCTGGCAATGGCGGGACGGTTTTCTTCGAAATCGAGCGCGCGTGCAAGCGCAGGACGACGCAGTTGCTGACGGACCGAGACGGTAATCAGGTGCTCCAATGCCCTCTGACCCGTGGGCTCGCTCAATGCGCCTTCAGCCTCTGCAAAAAACACGGCCCCTTCCCGCTTGCAAAGGGCAACAATGATCGCGTCCTTGTTAGGAAAGTATTGATACAGGGAACCGACGCCGACGCCCGCGCGCTGCGCGACGAGATTGGTATTCATCCCGTCCATTCCTTTCGTTTCGAGCACGCGGGCCGCTGCCTCCAGGATCGTGGCGACGGTTTGTTCGGCACGGGACTGCTGCGGAATCTTTCGCGGCTTTAATGATTGACGTCTGATTTTCGTCACGATGCGACCTGGTAAAAAGCGAGTATTCACTCGAATTCTACCGCGCAGCGAACGATTTCCTTAAGGGACACAGCCATGTTAGTAGCAACATGTTAAACACAATGGAAAGGTATCCGAAATATAAACGCCACAAATCCTTCACTGTTTGCAATAAAGGCTAGTTGTACGATGGCAAGCCGCAGTCACAGGAAATGATCATGCCTGATCTCATGTTTCCTCAGACAAGTGCAGTCAGTGCGCGTACCCGAAGCACCGGCCTGGCAATCTTCCTGCTGATCATCGCGGTAGGCGTCGCCTACGTCGCAGTCCATCTGGTAATAGACCTCGAACCGGTCAAACAAAGCTCGGCATTCCCCTACGTCCTGCTTGGCTTCGCGTTGCTGATTGCGCTTGGCTTCGAGTTCGTCAATGGCTTTCACGACACTGCGAACGCCGTAGCGACCGTTATCTACACTCACTCTCTAACGCCGAATCTCGCCGTGCTCTGGTCGGGTGGATGGAATTTTGCGGGCGTACTGGTCTCCAGCGGCGCGGTGGCGTTCGGCATTGTCCAGTTGCTCCCCGTCGAGCTGATTTTGCAGGTGGGTGGGCACGCCGGTTTCGCCATGGTATTTGCGTTGCTGATCGCGGCGATCGTCTGGAATCTGGCAACCTGGTACCTCGGACTACCCTCCTCCAGCTCACACACGCTGATTGGTTCGATCATCGGCGTCGGTCTGATGAATCAACTGATGCGCGGCCCCTCAGGTACTACCGGGGTCGACTGGGCACAGGCCGTCGGTGTCGGCAAATCACTCCTGTTTTCGCCGATCGTCGGCTTCTTGCTCGCCGGCCTGCTCTTGTTGATACTCAAGGCCGTGGTACGTGTTCCCGCGCTCTACGCTGAACCGGTCGGCAATAAACCGCCGCCATTCTGGATTCGCAGCCTGCTGATCCTCACCTGCACGGGTGTCTCTTTTGCCCATGGATCGAACGATGGGCAAAAGGGCATGGGCCTGATCATGCTGATCCTCATAGGCACGGTGCCGACAGCCTATGCCCTGAACAAAGCAGTCACGCCCGAGCAAACGCAGACCTTCGTGAATGTCGCCCATCAGGCCTCGGCCGTGTTCGACAGGTACGCCGCCGGCCTGCCCGCGTCTGCACACCCTCGTGCTGACGTGGAAACTTATGTGCGAACCCGTCAAATGACAGACGCAACTCTGCCGGCGGTAAAACAACTTACCGACACCGTGGCCCAGCAGATCACAGCAGCCGGATCGATGAGTACCGTGCCGCCCAGCCTGGTCGACAATGTACGCAACAGCATGTATCTGGTGTCGGAAGCCATTCGTCTGATGGAGAAATCCAAGCTGCCCACTTTCACGGCTGATGATCTGGCCATTATCGACGCCTACAATCTGCAGCTTAATCATGCGACCAAATTCATCCCGACCTGGGTCAAGGTCGCGGTCGCCATTGCACTGGGGCTCGGCACAATGGTCGGCTGGAAGCGGATTGTCGTGACGGTCGGGGAAAAAATCGGCAAGCAGCACTTGACCTATGGCCAGGGCGCATCGGCAGAGGTGGTCGCCATGCTGACCATCGGAGCCGCGGATCTATACGGACTGCCGGTATCGACTACGCACATACTGACATCGGGCGTTGCGGGCACGATGGCAGCGAATGGATCGGGCCTTCAATGGAACACCTTGCGAAGCCTGGTGCTGGCTTGGGTGCTGACGCTGCCGGCGTCCATTGCGTTGGCCGCAGGGCTCTATTGGCTGTTTCGCGTGATCGCTTGAACGCCGCCTGCCGTCCTGAACCACGCACCAGACGGCATCGACACTGCCGTGTCATCGCGCCTTGCTCGCGGTTGCAACCCACTGGTCAAATTGCGGCTTGTTGCTTCCAACCCATTCATCGGCCAGCTTCGTAATCAGCGGCGAAGACCCGCCATTTTTGCTGATCGCATACTCCCACTGTGACCATGTCGCGACCGGGAATTTGATCTGTTCAATCAGCGTCTTGATGGCGGGATTGGCGGCGATGAATTCCTTGTTCGCCACGGAATCGAAGTTCCATGACGACATCGCCATGCGGCACGGGTCAGCACCGCCAGCACAGCCTTCAACGCCCTTCAATAGCGCTGTGGCCTTGTTGGGCACGTTGGGCGGCATGGCATCCGCGGGCGTAGGCAGCCATACCACGTCCTTTCCTGGAACCAGCGCGTTCGTGGCCCATGAGGGACTCCATGCGTAGAAAAACGCGGGCTTGCCGCTCTTCACGCGCGTCACCGCATCGACCATCAATGCCTCGTACTTACCGCGCACCGCGTGGACGGTTTGCTTGAGGCCGAATTTATCCAGTTGGTAATCCACCACGTCACCGCAACTCCAGCCCGGGTCGCAACTGATCAGTTCCGCCTTGCCATCGCTGCCGAAAAGCCCCGCTATCTTGGGATCCTTCATTTGGTCCAGACTGGTAATGTTGTACGCGAGCGCCGTCTTCCTGTCGATGACATAGCCGTTGATGCCGCCGCCTACAATCATGCCGCTGCCGACTATTTGCGCCTGCTTTTCAACGGCCCGAAAACCTGGCTCGCGCTGGGGGAAATTTACATCGGTCGCGATATCCTCGTCGCCCTGCGACGCTGCCTGGAAGAACAGCGTGGTGTTCATCGTGCTCATCTTCACGTCGTAGCCCAGCGCTTTCATCGCTTTCATCACGATCTGGGCCGCGACGTAGTTGCCACCGAGGCTGTCGCCCTGTGCGTAGCGAATTATCTTGCCGTCTCCCGGCAGCGCCGGCGTGGCAGCAACCGCGTTGATCGATATCAGGCCGACAACTGCGACGGCAGCGAGTGCGGCGGCTGCCCGGACAAATGCTCTCATCAATGCTCCTCTTTCGTGATCGTTCGATCGCCTGGTTTTCAAACCAGACGCTTGCTTAGGTTCACTGACCGTCATCGCAGGGCCTTTTCAGCATCGTGGGCCGTGTCTGTCGGCGTGCCCCTGGGGAGTCGTCCACCGCGGATGAATCTCGCCAGCACCGGCAGAAGCGCGCTCCTGGTTCCACCCTTCGACTGGGCCAGCTTCTGGGTGATCCGATCGAGCATCATCGCGAGCAGCACGATGGCGATACCACCAATGCCCGCCTGGCCGACATCGAGACGTCCCAACCCCTGAAGCACCACCAGCCCCAGACCTTCTGCACCGATCATTGCGATCACGACCGACATCACCATGGCGGTGAGCACGGTCTGGTTGAGGCCGCCGAGGATCGTCGGGATGGCCAACGGCAACTGAACCTCCCACAGGAGCTGGCGCTTGTCCGCACCGAACGCGAGACCCGCCTCCACGATCTCATGGTCGACCATGCGAATCCCGAGGTGCGTAAAGCGTATCAGCGGCGGCATGGCCGTGATGACGACCGCGACCTCGCCCGGTACCGTGCCGACGCCAAAGAGCATCACCACGGGCACGAGATACACAAACGTCGGCGTGGTCTGCATGATGTCCAGCACCGGCCGGACGATCCGCCAGACCCGGTCGCTGCGCGCACACCAGATGCCGATTGGAATGCCGATCACCGCGCAGAACACAATGGCGGTTGCGATCAGCGAGAGCGTTGTGATGGCTTGATCCCAGACGCCCAGCATCGCGATAACAATCAGTCCCACCAGGGTAAACGCAGCGACCCCGAGGCTCGCCAAGCGCCACGCGAGCAGGAACATCAACAACAGCATGACCGGGAACGGGATCGCGTGAAGCACACTGTCGTTGAAGTTCAACAGCCGTTCAACGGGCCATTTGATGAGGAGGAAGAACGGCCGCAAGTTAAGCGCGATCCATTGCACACCGTGCTGGATCCATTCGCCGACCGGCAGGCCTGCGAGATCATCGGCTTTAATTAACATGGCGTACTCCCGTGGCGTTAGGCGCGCCAATGCCGGCAAGAATCTGCCCGGCTTCCAGACGGCCTATCAGCCGGCCGGTTTCGTCTATGACGCCGATCGTTCCGCCGGCGCGATAACTGCCGGCGACATCGACGAGCTTGGTATCGGCGGGTACGCAGGTGAAGCGCGCTTCCGGCCGGGGCATCGAGCCGCCGCGCGCCAGTTCGATCCCGGACGCCGTCACGGCGCCAAGGATGCGTTCATCGGCGTCGAGCATGAAGCCCGGTCCCGGTTCGCCGGAAGCATCGCCCAGCACGATCCCATCGGGGCCGCGCAGGATGGGCACAAGCGAGGTCATCACCGACCCTGCATCGAACAGCCGTCCACGGTCCACTTCACGCGTGAATGCAGCGACGTAATCGCTGCCGGGTTCAAGCACGATGGACTGCGGCGTGCCTTCGCGCACGAGTCGCCCCTCCGACATGATCGCGATGCGCGAACCGAGCTTGAGCGCCTCCTGGAAGTCGTGCGTGATGAACAAAATCGTCTTGCTCAACGTGCGCTGCAGACGCAGCAACTCATCCTGCATCTCGGTGCGGATCAGCGGGTCCAGCGCGCTGAACGCTTCGTCCATGATGAGGATGTCCGCATCGGTTGCGAGCGCACGCGCCAGGCCCACGCGCTGACGCATGCCGCCGCTCAGTTCATGCGGAAGGTGATAAGCCCAACGCGCGAGGCCGACCACGCTCAGCACTTCCTCGGCGCGCTTGCGTCGCTCCGGCGCCGACATGCCGCGCAGCTTCAATCCGAACTCGACGTTTTCGATCACCCTTCTATTGGGCAGCAACGCGAAATGCTGGAACACCATGGAGATGCGATTGCGCCGGACCTCGCGCAATCCGGTTTCATCGAGCGTGCAGATGTCCTCGCCGTCCAGCAGGATCTTTCCGGCGCTCGGTTCGTTGAGCCGATTGATACAGCGTGCAAGCGTGGACTTGCCCGAACCCGAGAGTCCCATGATCATGTACATCGAACCCGACGGCACGCTCAAGGAAACGTCGTCGAGCCCCACTACCTGACCCAGCGTCTCCTGCACCTCCGACTTGTTTTTCCCGGCGTTCAGCATCGCCAGCGCTCTCTCCGGCTTGTCCGTGAACACCTTGTACAAGTGCTCGATCTTCAAGCGCTCGGTCATAGCCTCTTCTCCTCATGAGAGCCGGCGGAACAGGACAGATGCTGCAACGGTGAAAAGTCCGTCGGCACGAGAATCCTGTTTTCCGCCTGCTCGATGTTCTCTGACAGCCTGGGCAGGAAAGCCTGCCATCTTGAATCATTCGCCAGTTGCTGACGGCGGCGCGCCCGGTCCTGAAGGTCTGCATAAGCCCACCAATGAATCACCTGGCTGAGCGGACCGATATCGGTAGTGAAATATCCCACGAGATCGCCGAGGATGGGCTGCTGGATGGCCAACCCCTCCTCCCGCACAAGCTGAAGATAACGGCCCATGCGGCCGTTCCTGATCCGATAGATCCGCTCTTCGACAATCATCGGCCCGTCTCCTGATCATCACCCGCCAGAAAGCGGCGCATCAGCGTCGCGACAAGATCCGGCGCCTCGATCAGGATCGAATGCCGCAGGCCGGGGAGGATCTCGAGTTGCGAGCCGGGAATGCGCTCGTGCATGAAGTGCGCCATGCGCGGATTGGAACCCTGGTCTTCCTCTCCGGTTGCGATCAGGGTCGGTACGCTGATCTGATCGATAAGACCACCGAAGTCCGTTTGCGCCAGCACGCGATAAGCGGACGCGTAGCAGTCGGGATCGTTCTCGGCATTGCGCTGACGCATGCGCTCGACCAGCTCGGGATTGCGCTCCTGAAACCCTTCGGTCAGCCAGCGCGACAACGACGCATCGTAGTGGGAGCCCCGGTCGCCGGCTTGCAGTGCAGCAAGCCTCGCTGCGACCCGCTCACGCTCCTCGGGCGTACGTCCCGCGACGGTGGCCAGCAACACGAGCTTCCTCAGGCGCGTCCTATGCGTGAGCGCCAGCCGCTGCGCAATCAGGCCGCCGAGCGAGAAGCCGGCGAGGTCGAATTGTTCGAAGCCGACATGATCAGCGAGAGCCAGCACGTCCCCGACGAAATCATCGATTTCATAGCGGCCCTTGATCAGCGATGAGCGTCCATGACCACGCAGATCCAGCGTCAGGATGCGGAAGGTGTCGCCAAGTTTTGCTGCGACGCCTTCCCACGCTTCGAGACTCGAACCCACGCCGTGGATGCAAACCAGCGACCGCGAACCCTCACCCTGAAGCCGATAATTCAGCACCACGCCACGGCCGCTGAACGTGCGGTCACTCGCCGTTTGCGTCGTTGAAGTCCTGGCGGCGTCCATTGCTCAGTACCCCGCGGCTGCAACAGCCTTCCGCTCGCCTTGCGATTGCCGTTCGCTGGCAGAATCGCGGGCGGCAAAGTGCGGCATCACTTCATCGATAAAGAGTCGCAACGTCTTGACCTGCAGCTCGAACGGCAGATTGAACGAGAGGCCCAGACAGTATTGATCGACGCCCTGATCCTCGTAGATCTGCAGCTTCCTGATCACTTCGTCCGGCGTGCCGAACATCAGGTTATCGCGAATGTTGGCCGGGTCGTAGTTGGCACGATTCGCCACGGTCTCGTAAGGCACGGGCTCAGGGAAACCATCCGTAACGGTGCCAATATTCTGCATCAGGTTCTCGAAGGTGCGGCCATAGTCCACGCTGTGGCGCACAACGGTTTGCCAGTCATCAGGGCGATCGTAGACGCATGTGCGACGCTGCATCATGAAGCGCGGGCGTGCACGTTCGGGATGGTCGGCGACCGCCTTGCGAAATTTCTCGCCGAGCACGGCGACCTCAGCCGGCGGTGAGGACAGCGGGGTAGACAAGATGTTCGCGCCAATTCCCACTGCCCAGTCGAAACTGCCGGGGTCCCGCGTGGCGACCCAGATAGGCGGATGGGGTTGCTGCAATGGCTTGGGCACGGAGGTGGCAAGCGGAAACTTCCAGTAGTGTCCGTCATGGGCGTAGTCCCCTGCCCAGAGCTTCTGCACGGCCGGCACGAGCTCCTTCATATACCCTACGCCCTCCTGCTGAGGAATGCCGCCGGCCATGCGATCGAACTCGTACTGATACGCACCGCGCGCAATCCCGAATTCGAGGCGTCCACCGGTCAGGTGATCGCACATGGCGGCTTCGCCTGCGAGCCGGATCGGCGACCAATATGGCGCGACCAGCGTCGCCGTCCCGAGCCTGATGCGCTGCGTGTGCTGGGACAGCCACGTCAGGATAGTGAACGGATTAGGCGACACGGTGCATTCGATGGTG
Source organism: Caballeronia sordidicola (assembly GCF_000729995.1). GTDB lineage: Bacteria > Pseudomonadota > Gammaproteobacteria > Burkholderiales > Burkholderiaceae > Caballeronia > Caballeronia sordidicola_A. The sequence goes on from NZ_JNFG01000003.1 coordinate 141,771, forward strand.
TGATGCTCGGCGGTCCAGAGCGTCTCGAACCCGCCTTCATCGGCTATGCGGGCGAGCGCAAGCATATTGGACATGGCAGTCGACATTGAATCCGTCGGCGAAAACCGCTCCATGCTGATCGAGATGGCAAATTTCATAATGGGTCTCTTGATTTGGTTTTTTTGGCAAGGCGCGTGGCTTAGCGCAAACGAATCACGAACGGGTCCTGCATGGCGCCCGAGTAATCGATCACGACGTTCTTCAGACGCGAGAACTCGCGCATCACTTCGAAGCCGCCGCGACGGCCGTAACCGCTTCGCTTGGTGCCGCCGTTCGCAGACATATAGGCCGCCGAGCGATAGGTGTTGACCCAGACCGTGCCCGCCTCAATGTCGCGTGCAAAGCGCAGCGCGCGGTCGATGTTCTGGGTCCAGATGCCTGCGGCCAAGCCGTATTCGGTATCGTTGGCAAGTGCGATGAGTTCCTCTTCCGTGTTGAATGGAACCACGCCCACGACCGGTCCAAAAATCTCCTCCTGCATGAAGCGCATCTCGTTGCGAGCCTGCGTCATCACGGTCGGCTCGAAGTACCAGCCACGTGATAGCGCCGAGTCTTTCGGCTGGCCGCCGCCTACTGCGATCTTCGCGCCTTCGTGCACACCGGACGCGACGTAACCCATTACCTTGTCGAGCTGACTGGCGAGCGCGAGCGGCCCGATATCCGTGTCGTCGGCCATTGGGTGTCCGACCTTGACACGACGCGTACGCTCAACCAGCGCCTCAACAAAGCGCTCATACACCGGTGCCTCGACGAAGCAGCGCGAACCCGCCACACAGGTCTGCCCGGCCGCCGCGAAGATGCCCGACACAACACCGTTCACCGCCCGTTCCACGTCGACATCCGAGAACACGACGTGGGGCGACTTACCTCCCAATTCCATCTGGCAGGGGACGAGATTTTCCGCCGCGTTGCCGGCAATCTTGCGACCGGTCACCGTGCTGCCGGTGAACACAAATTTGGAAATGCCGGGATGGCGCGTGAGCGCGTCGCCGGTGGTCGCGCCGTCGCCGGTGACCACGTTGAACACGCCCGGCGGAAAGCCCGCTTGTATCGCCAGTTCAGCCAGCGCGAGCGTCGAAGCCGTCGCGTGTTCCGAGGGCTTCACCACCACCGTATTGCCTATCGCCAGACACGGCGCGAGCGTGCCTGTGAGCATCATCAGTGGCGAATTCCACGGGATGATCATCCCCACCACGCCAATCGGTTCACGCAAATTGAAGTTCAGCGTGTCGAGCTTGTTGACGGGAATCGTGTCGCCTTGAAGCTTGTCGGCCATGCCGGCAAAGTAGAGATACGAATCAGGGATCGCCCGCATTTGCGCACGCATTTCCTTGATGAGCTTGCCGTTGTCGCGGCATTCGATCAGCGCCAGTTCGTCAGCGTTCGCGAGAACGAGATCAGCGAGACGGCGCACCAGTTTGCCGCGATCGGTTTGCGTGATCCGCCGCCACGCCGGGTTCTTCAGCGCCGCTTGCGCTGAACGTACAGCGGCATCCACGTCCTCGGCATTCGCCTGCGCAAACTCGTACCAGGGCTGCGCCGTCGTGGGGTCATAACTCGGTACATACTGGCCGCTGCGTGGAGGCGTGAACTCTCCATGGATGAATAGATTTTGTCTCGACCCTTGCAAACTTTCGACTGTCGTTTTCATCGTGTCCTTTCCAGATTCAGGGTTGCAAATGCTGCATGTGTGGTGTGTGGCTGCGCTGCGCTCACCATCGCGACACGGCCACCATCGTGTGAATCCATGTAGATGCCGAACCGTCCGCCTGCGCTCTCGGTCACAAAGCGCCGCAGCATTCCGCGTATTTCCATCGTTGGAATGTCGTCGTACGGAAGCTGGTCGAGCGGGAAGAAACGGAAGTTCTGGGGGATCTCGCAAGCCGCACGCGGCAGCGCCAGCCGGGCGCGATAGATCAGGTAACCAGAATCGCTGCCGGCGGCGTCGAAGACGGAATAGAGGAACGTATCGTCGGGCAGCAATTCCAGATCGTCGCCTCCTGCAATAGGAAGCCGGCCATTGACGAGCCGGTGCGGAGCGCTTGGCAGCGTCCAGCCGTTCTTGCCATCGCCGGCCAATAGCAGCGACCCTTCTGCCGCGATGAGATAGCCGACCATCATGTTGTGCGATGAAAGCCAGCCGGGCGGCAACGGATTCTTGACCTGCGCATAGCGGCCGCGGCAAAAGCCCAGCGGTGCTGAAGGGCTCGTTCCAAAGGCCTGGACGCGGCCGATGAGAATCGTGTGGTCCCCGGCATCGACCCGGTCATGAACCGTGCAGTCGAACCACGTCAGGCATTCGGTCAGGACCGGGGCGCCGGTGTGCACGCCGTCGTGACTGACGGCGGCGAATTTATCGGCGGATTTGGAGGCGAACAGATTGGAGACGTCGGTCTGCGCTTCGTGCAGCAGATTGACGGCGAAGTGATCGGTATCCTGGAAGACAGGAAAGCTCGAAGCACCCTTTCCTACGCATACGAGCAGAAGCGGCGGATCGAGCGACACCGACGTGAACGAGTTTGCCGTCATCCCTCGCGGACGGCCTTCGGCGTCGCGGGTGGTGATGACCGTCACCCCTGTCACGAAGGTGCCGAACGCTCGGCGCAAGGCCACCGGATCGACGGCGACAGGTTTGTCTGAAACTTCGGCTTGCATGCACTTCACCTCGAACGTCGTTACGTTGAGGTCTAAGTTAAGCCATGCAAAAAACGATTTCTTCCGCTGGATCGGAGGACATCCGAGCCTGATTAACCTCTCATTCGAGGTATCGGCTTCGAGTGCTTCGCGGACGGTATGGTGCTATCGACCAGGCTGTGCAGTTGCAACGCAAGCTCGATCGCGAAACGCTGCTCCGGCGTTTCGACCTGGATGCCGAACAGGTCAGAGATCCGCGAGAGGCGATACCGCAGCGTGGTCACGTGAAGGTCCATCGCATCGGCGCAATGCTGACTGCGACAGCCCGAGCGAACATACGCGGCCAGGGTCTCGAGGTAAGCCGACTTGTGCTTCTTGTCGTGTTCCACTACCCGGCCTATGGCGCCGTCGATAAAGCTGCGCACGTCGGCTGAGTCGGCGGCGCCTATAAGCATGGGCAACGGCCCGAAGTCGGGAACAGTCATTGCGCCCCGTCTGCCGAACGTGCGGGCGACCCGGATCATGCGCCAGCAGCGCTCCCATTCCTTGGCGATCGATTCGAGACCTTCACACGTATCGCCAACGACTACGATGGGTTCACTGCCGAACGACCGGAACAAGGTCTCGGAGACGCGCTGCGCCAGTCGTGCGACGCGGTCCAGTTCCATGCCCTCTTCCTGCGGCACGAGACACACCAGCGCCCCGCCGACTGTCACGATGTGCACCGCAACATGCAGCTGCGCCGCGAGCTGCGCGACTGCGCGATGGGCATCGACAGAAAGATCGGCGGACCCGTCCGACCGATCCGGAAAATCAGTCACGAGCATGCGCATGGGCGACGCGAGCGACAGCCCGAGACGTCGGGCGCGGCGCAGCATATCCTGCTCGTCGCGCCAGCGCCGTTCGACGATCTCGAAGAACAATTCGGTCAGCGTTCGGGTCTCGAAGCGAAAGCGTATGACGCTGCGCATCAACTGCACGCTCAACGCAAACTTCGCACTTTCGATGAGGAGTTTCTGCAGATCATTCGGGTCGGACTTGTCGAAGGTCAGTAACGCGCCGACCGCTTCGTCGTCGACCATGAGCGGTTCTATGCGGGCGTCGAGCGAGAGCTTGTCGCCAAGATGCAGGGTGATCGTCTCCGCGCGCCGCGTGGTCACAGCGTCCCGGACCTCACCAAGAATCTGGCGACCCGTCGCGCCCTCGAGCGTGAGGCGCCACGCGTCGTCGTCATGAACGCCCGGCACCGGCGACGCGGACGCAAGCAGGCTGCTTGCGAAGAAATCCAGAATGAGCACAGGGGCATTGAGAAGATCGCCGAGCATGGCCGTGAGGGATTCTATGGACCCGCCAGCAAGCACTTCCTGCAACAGCGAACCCTGAGCGCCGAGCACGCGGCGCAATTGCTCGGCCGCAGCAATCTGCGCGCGATGACGATGCGCACGTTCAATCGCAATCGCGCCCAGATGCACGATGATCCCCATGAACGCGAGGTCATCCGCGGATACATCCACCACTTTGCGCGACGTCACGGACATCACCATGGGCCGCCCCTCTACATCGACGCTCGCCATGGGATAGATCAGCACGGTGCAATAACCACGCTCATGGGCTTCAAGCCGATAACCAGGGAATTCAACGGACTCACGCGCGTCGCGGATGTACACAGGCTCGAAGCGCTGCAAGGCAACCAGCGCGGGACTGGTCGCCAGTTCCCAGCGATCTCCCAGCGGGCGGCGCAGCATCGCATTGGTCTCATGACGCGCGGTGACCAGCGCGTAACCGTGCGCCAGGTCCACGGTCATGATCGAGCCCAGGTCCCACGAGCCGTGTCTGCATGCCGCCTGGATCAGGTCCCGCAGCAGCGTATCGAGGTCGCCGTCCGAGTTGATTTGGCTCGCGACATCACGCAGCGACATGATCCGCGACAATTGATCTGGCATATCAAAGCATCCAAAAGTCTTATTTCAATATACGACATAACGTAGCAAAAAATAAAAGATTCATCCGCCGAAGACGCGGAGGACGCACCCGGTTCCCATCGTTAGCATTCGGTATAGGACGAACCTAACCACGCTGGCCAATGGAGTGCGCAAATGGAAACTGGGATTCGCAAGATCGCGACGTTTATTGAAGAGACCGTCATTGAGGGTGGCCGGGCAGCAGAGCGGCCCATTACGACGGTGGTGGTTGCAGCCATTGTTCGCAACCCGTGGGCAGGTCAGGGCTTCGTGGAAGACCTCCGGCCGGAGATCCTGCGACTGGCTCCGGTGCTTGGCGCCGAGATGACACGCCGGCTTGTGGCCATCATGCCGGCCGATCGCGTCGAGGCGTATGGCAAGGCAGCGACTGTCGGTGTCAACGGTGAGATCGAGCACGGCTCGGCACTGATCCATACGCTTCGCTTTGGCAATATGTTCCGCGAGGCGGTCAACGGCACTGCTTTTCTCAGCTTCACCAACACGCGCTCAGCCCCAGGCGCGCTCCTGTCTGTCCCTATGATCCATAAGTCCGAAACGGGCAAGCGATCGCACTTCATCACGGCAACGTTCCAGGTGGCGGATGCTCCCGGCCCCGACGAGATCCTGATCGCGATCGGTGCGGCGGACGGCGGGCGCGCTCATCCGCGCATTGCTGATCGCTTCCAGGACATGGCGGAGATGGAGGCCGAAAAGGCGAGCGCTTGATCAGCAGGACGTGCTGGCGGTGGTGATTCGGACCGGCTTGATCTGAACGCCGCTTGACAGCGCTCGCACGCGACGGCTTTGCATGGGCTGGTCACTTTGAATTCGAACTTCACCTGCATGCCGTTGGAGTTTTCATGTCTGACCCGATCGCTTTGATCGCCAACATACGTTCTGATTACGAAGCAAGCTACCTGTCGGCGCTTGCTTCGGCCATGCCTCTTGAGAAGGTCGTCCTGTTTCGCCAAATGAGCGCGGATCAGCGCGCGTGTGTTCAGATCGCGTTAGTGGCAAACCCTGATCGGGCGGACATAACTGCATTGCCGAGCGATCGCAGCGAAGAGCGCGCATGCCCGGTGGCCGCCTCACCGTGATCAAGCTCGACCGCTACGACATCGCCATCCTGCGCGTTCTTGCTCGCGATGGCCGCATCACCAAATCAAAGCTTGCCGAAGAGGTGAACCTCTCCATTTCACCCACCTGGGAACGGGTGCGCAAGCTCGAGGAAAGCGGCGTCATCAAGGGTTATCGTGCGGAGCTCGACTGGGTCGGGACCGTCAACGCGAGCCGGATCGTGGTGGAGGTGACGCTAGCGCGGCATACGGAGAGAGATATGCGGCGTTTCGAAGAGGTGATGCTGGCCGCGCCGGAAGTCGTGCAGTGCTATGCAACGGGCGGCGGCGTGGATTATGTGCTGCATGTGGTGTCACGCGATATCTACCACTATCAGCGCTTCATCGAGTCCCTGCTGATAGGTGAAATAGGCATCGAACGCTACTTTACTTATATCGTCACGAAGGTCGTGAAAAGCATGCCTGACAGCGTGCCCGAGTGGGATTGAAGAACGCTTCGGGGTGATGTCGGGAAAAAGAATGCAATCGGGTGCATCCCGCCCCTTGTGCAAAGCCACCGGATGCACGCTCCAGACTACGCAGCAACGCTGCCTTCATGATCGCACGTCACTGCGGCTACCCGACTCACCCCAGCCAATGATGTGGAACGTCCGAGCCGCCGCGCTCGACGCATCTTCGCGCCACTGCCCGCGGCGAAGCCGCAACGCCGACACCATACGCTGAACGGTAGGCCATCTTGGCGCCACCGTCCTTCCTTTCGATGGAAGACGCATTTTTTAGTGTCAAGTACCTTATATCGCATCTGCACGACGGCGAAACCGGTCACCACTCCGATGACCCGCTGCAGCGGTAGACCACCCAAATCTCAATACCATATCGGGAGACAACGTTCATGAAAGCAATGATGCGAGCGGCAACAGTCGGGACGTGCCTGGCAATGACAGCATTGGCAACGCCTGCAATGGCCGCATCCCCGCCAGCGCAGCCAGGCGCGGGCAAGACGATTCACTATGCCCAGACCGACAGCCTGGGCGCGAATTACGTCGCCGTACAGATTGTGAAGAAGGCACTCACATCGCTGGGCTACGAGGTGAATCTGAGCACGATGGGGACCGTGCTGTTCTTCCAGGCGGTCGCGCAAGGTGATGTCGACATGGAGACCGACGTCAACTTTCCGCAGAGCGAACCTGATTTTCGTGTGGTCCAGAACCAGGCCGAAATGGTCGGCGGCGGCGAGATCATTGGCGGCGGTATCAACGGCTATCTGATCGACAAGAAAACCGCGTTGGCGCACCACATCACCAGTCTCGACCAGATGAAGGACCCGAAGATTGCCGCGCTGTTCGGTGACGATAACAAGGCGCAACTAATCAGCTGCGATCCGGGCTGGAGTTGCGGCGACGTCGTCAATTATCAGTTGGACAAATTCGGACTTCGCCAGACTGTGCATCCGGTGAGCGGCAAATACGAGGCGCTGATGGCGGACGTCGTGACTCGCGTCAAGGAAGGCAAGCCAGCGTTCTTTTACGCGTGGAGTCCGTCATGGACAGTCAACGTGCTGGTTCCAGGTAAAGACGTCGTGTGGCTGCCAACGCCCACCGACGCATTACCGCCGAACGTGCCGAACCACGGCTCGGCGCTCGTGAATGGTGTCGAAGGGTGTGCGGGCGGAGCCAATCCGTGCCGTATGGCGATGGCATCCTGGAACTACGGTGCGGTCGCGAACAAGCAATTTATCGCGGCCAATCCGGTCGTGAAGAAACTCGTCGAGCAGATCCGTTTTCCATCGGAGACATGGTCGTCATGGGAGCTTGCGATCAGCAAGGGTAATGGCGCAACCACAGTCGTCGCGACACTGGCCGACCAGTGGCTGGCCGCGAACAAAACGCAGTTCGACGGCTGGGTCGATACGGCTCGTAACGCGCACTAACGGAGTGGTCTGCGAAGGTGCAAGGCAGTGGCCGAGCTATTGCACCTTTGCAATATGGCCTTCGTGTTCGACCACGTTGCAAAAACACTGGCTCGGCGTTTCACGAGGCTACGCGCTTGCCCGAACGGACTCACGGCTACTTAACCGCAACCGCCTCTTTCCCACACGATGGACAATAATGTGCAAACGCGTTCTTCCGCGTTTCGCAGAAGGCGCATGCGTCAAACAAGCTGATGCCGCAGTGCATGCAGAAGTCGAGTTTCGGATTGCTCAGGTCGGCCTTGCGTTCACATCCCGGACAGATTCCCTTCGCAAAGCGGCTTTGAGCAACGTCATAACTCAACGCCTGGCGACGCTGGTCATCGGGTAACGTCTCCGCGGATTTCTGATTTTGCAGGTAGCGTTGCAAGGCATTGATGGAATAACGCCCGACCAGGATCGTCACGATCACGCCTACGATGTACCGGACATAACCGCCGTAGTCGGGAAGGTACGGAACCAGTTCGACGAAAAACGCAAACAGCGCGAAAAATATGAAGCCCCACACAAAGGGCCAATAGCGGTTCTTGCGATGCTTCGCAAACAACCATCCGCCAATCACCAGCAAAGGCAAAGTGATCGCCAGCCGGATGAGGAAATTCTTCATGTCGATGCCGCGCTGAAGCGTATCGAGTTTTTCTTCGGCCTGGGTACGAAGCGCCACTTCTGCCGCCCGTTCCTTCACCAGCAATTGCCGGTTCTGTGCGTTGGTTTGCTCTATCTGGTCCAGCGCTTTTTGTGCGGTACGGACGTTGTCATTGAGCGTCTCAAGCGAATGCGTACGGCTGACAAGCTCCTTGTTTTGATCGGCCTGCTCGGTCGCCGTGCGGGTGGCAAGCCAGTTCGAGAATGTGTCGTGCACGCTCGTATATTCGGCCGTCGCGGCCTGCAGTTTGAGCCGCGCGGACTCCTCGGCGGTCTCGCCATCGCGGGCATTGCTTTGCGCTTGTTTAATCGATGTTTCGATCGCGGCGTTGGCGCTCGGATCGATCAGCGAGTCCAGCGTAGGCGGCGCCTCGACACCGGGTAAATTCCCGACAACCAGTCCACCCAGGCCAATCAGGAAACCCGCAAACGCAAAAGCGATCAACCATAGCGCTCGGTGAAACCATTTTTCTGACACTCGCATGGGTTGCATCGGTCAATCCCCGTATTGAATTGCTACATGGTGGTCCATCGGTTCATCGGCGGCCCGATCTTCGGACGCACGATCAAACCTCACCAGGAAGCGATGAGGCGAGTCGATGAACCAGGGCTTTGGTCTGCGGAATAATAGCGTAAGGGCTGTGGAAGGACGCGCTTACGGGGAGAGAGGGGTATAGCTTAGGGTGTGAATCCCATGCTTCGCATCCGAACGAGGCGAAGCTCGTGGAGAAAGGTCAGGCCGAATCGCTGACTAATTCGCTGACTGAGCAGGCAAGCGTTCGCTGGTCTGCCGACTCAATTCCATTGCCAGCACCGCGCAACAACGCAGCGCTCGCCGGCAATGAACAACGAGCGCGCGAGCGCTTCAAATACATGCTCGGCGTCATGCCGCAGAAGCGCTTGAAATGCCGGGCGAAATGGCTCTGGTCGAAGAACCCGACTTCAGCCGCCACCACCGATCCCGGCACGCCCGCCAGCAACAACGCTTGCGCACGTTCGATCCGCAGCCCGCATAAATAGCGGTACGGTGAAGAACCAAATTGCTGCCGGAACGCAGTCGCGAATCGCGACACGCTAAGCGCCGACAGCTCGGCAAGTTGTGCAAGCGTGACGGGTTCATCGAAGTGTGCCTCGATGAACGCCCGTGCCTCGGTCAGCGGCATCGCTTGTTTCATGACGCCGCCACCACTGGTTGAGCTTGCGAGGCAGACGCAAACGCAGCCGCAAACGCCGCGAACCGGCTGATCGAAAACGGCTCGAGCGGAATCGGTGTACTGCCGGTATCGATCAGCTCGGCCAGCGTCTCGCCCACGCCCGGGCCAATCTGAAACCCCGAGCCGCTGAAGCCGAACGCATAAAACAGACCGTCGGTAGTCGAGCTGCGGCCGATCACGGGCTCGCTGTCGGGCAGGTAGCCTTCCACACCGCTCCAGACCCGGATCACGTGCAGCGGAGCCATCGACGGGACCAGGCGGCGCAGTTGCGCAACCTGGCGCACGGTGTTGATCGGCAGCACGGACGCGCGTCGCGTCACGGCATCGGCGGGACCGGGCGGCCCGCCACCTATGATGATGTTGCCGCGCGGAATCTGGCGGAAGTAGATGCCCTCCTGCTTGATCGATGTGAACACGCCGATCGATGACTTGAAGACATAAGGCACCGGTTCGGTGACCGACATTTGTGGTCCGCTTGCGCGCAGCGGCACCGGCTCGCCGAACTGCTCAGTGAGCCGGCTTGCCCACGCGCCCGCACAAATCACGAGCTGCGCCGCGCGATACACGACGCCTGCCGCAGTCTCCACGCGAAAACCATCGCCGTCCTTTTCCACATGCGCGATCTCCGTGTTCTCCACCACCTGCGCGCCAAGACGCGCCGCCGCCCGGCCGAAGGCCGGCGCGGCGAGGCGCGGGTTGGCATGACCATCGAGCGGCGAGATGGAAGCGGCCAGCACTTCACGGCCAAGAAAAGGGAAGCGGTCGAACATGGCCTTGCCGTGCAGCACTTCCAGTTCGAGACCGTAGGCGCGGGCATCGGCGGCGTAGCGGTCGAAGGTATCCGCATCGTGGGCGTGATAACAGACCCGGGTATGACTCGACGGCAAGAATTCGACGTCCTCGCCCAGCAGTTCCTTCGAACGCTGCCACGTGTTGAGCGCGCGATTCGCCATCGCAAGTTGCGGCAGCGCGCGGCCTTGCCTGCGGATACCGCCGAAGTTGACGCCGCTCGCTTGCTGGCCGGTCAGGCCGCGCTCGAGCAGGATCACTGAACAAGCGGGGTTGCGGCGTCGCAGGAAGAACGCAGTGGTCGTGCCCATGATGCCGCCGCCGATCACGATTACATCGGCTCGGCGATCGGCTTGATGAGCGGCTTGTTGTGACGTGGTCATTCGATTGCCCCCTCTTCCTCGACCAACGCCACCGGCAACGGCTTGACGGGTGCTTGCCCACGCAGCCGTCCGACGGAAGCCAGCGGGACGGATGCCGCGGCCGCGATCACTTCCGCTCCGGCGTGAGCGCAAAAGCGCCCTTGGCACCGGCCCATGCCCACGCGTGAAAACGCCTTGGCACGATTGGCTTCCTGCGCGCCCGTTTCGCGCACCACGCGACGTAATTCACCGGCCGTAATGGCTTCGCACCGACACACGATAGTCTCGTCTGGCAGCATGCCCGCGAACCGGGCCGGCCATGGAAAGGCCGCACGCAAGCCGGCCGCGAAGCGGCTGAAGACCTTCAGTTGTTCCCGCAAGGCCGCCAGGCCTTCGACTTTCAGGCCATCATCCTGCATTGCAGCGAGCGCGGCGAGACGGCCCGATCGTTCGGCGGCATCAGCGCCGCGAATACGTGCACCATCGCCCGCCAGATAGACGCCTTTGACGCTGCTGCGGCCATCTTCATCGGTGGCGGGAAGCCATTGCTGCGCGGCTTCATCGAAAGAAAATTCGCAGCCGGCCAGATCGGCAAGCTGCGTTTCAGGCCGCAAGTGATAACCCAGCGCGACAGCGTCGCAGGCCACCTTCATGGGCATGCCGCTTTGCAGCGCGACCTCAACGTGGGTCACGCCGTGCTCCGGTGAGCCGCTTATTTCCAGCGGCCGCACGCCGCGATACACCCGCACCCGCGCTTTCCTCAGCACTCCCATCAAAGCGATGCCTTTCTTCAGTGCTGCTGGAATGGCGAGCAGCTTAGGCAACGCGCTGAGCCGTTGTAAGAGCGTGGAAGTATCGAAGACAGCGGACACTGCCGCGCCCGCTTTCACATACTGCGCAGCGACAAGATAAAGCAGCGGCCCGGTGCCCATCAGCACGACTCGCGAACCAATCGAGCACCCCTGCGACTTCAACGCGACTTGCGCCCCGCCCAGGCTATACGTGCCCGCGTACTGCCAGCCTTTGACCGGCATCAGCCGGTCCGTAGCGCCGCTGCAAATGATCAGCGAATCGAATTCGAGTGTACGGTAGGACGTTCCGCTGACAAGATGCACGGCGTTCGCCGCGATGTTCCAGACCAGCGTTTCAGGCAGGTAGTCGATACGGCTCTTGAGCGAGTCGAAGCTCTGATGGAGGGCCGCCGCGCGCGCACTTTCAGTGCCATAGAGCGTGTCATAAGAGCGCGTGAACCCTTCCGGCTGGCGTCGATAAATCTGCCCGCCGTCTCGCCGCCCTTCATCTATCACTGTAGGCCGCAGACCTGCTTCGACCAGCGCCTCGGCTGCCCGCACGCCTGCCGGCCCTGTGCCGATCACGATTACCCGCGCGGCCATACACCCTCCCCGGCTGTAGCCAGTTGCGTCACGATCGACATCCCCTCTACCGCCGGCGTTGTACATGCACGCAACCGGTCGCCGTCAGCGGTCCAGACCCAGCAGTCCTGGCATGCGCCCATCAGGCAGAAACCCGCGCGCCTGCCGTCGCCAAATTCGGAGTCGCGCAAGGTCCTCGTGCCGGTCAGCAACGCGACCATCAGCGTGTCGCCCTCTGCTGCCTGCCGCGCCACGCCATCGACAGTAATCACAAACGTCTTGCGCTCCATTTCCGCCAGCCGCACGAACCGTCCGCTCATGCTTCAGCCACCTCGATGGTTTGCAGCCGGCTCAGCTCGGCCGTTGAATGGTGGCAAAGAATTTCCGCGCCCGAAGGCAGCTTCTTCATGGCAGGCGGCGTGGCGTTGCATTTACCGTCGATACGAACCGGACAACGCGCCCTGAAGCTGCACAGCTCGGCTATGTCAGCGCTTTCGCCCATCTGCGGCAATGCGGCGATGCCGATCAGGCGGCGTGCGTCGAGCCAGCCGGGTTTCAGCTCCGGCACGGAGTCGACCAGCAAGCCTGTGTAAGGGTGATAGGGCGGCGCCGCGAGCACGTCGCGCTCGCCCGCCTCCACGCGATGCCCCGCGTACAGCACGATCACTTCGTCGCAGATCGAACGCACCGTTGAGATGTCGTGGCTGATGAACATGTACGACACACCCAACTCGCGTCGCAGTTCCGCGAGCAGATCGAGAATCGCCGCACCGACCACGGTGTCGAGCGCGGACGTCACTTCGTCGCAGAGGATCAGCGCGGGGTCCGCTGCAAGCGCACGCGCCAGGTTGACGCGCTGCTTCTGGCCGCCCGACAAACCGCCCGGGGTGCGCTGTGCAATCGATGCCGGCAGCTTGACCAGATCGAGCAGTTCCATCGTCCGCTTGCGTGCCGCCGACCCGCGCAGATGATGATAAAAAGCGAGCGGCCTGCTGAGGATATCGGCAATGGTATGGCTTGGGTTCAACGCGGTATCGGCGTTCTGGAACACGATCTGGATCTGCCGGTATTGATCAGGAGTCCGCTTCGATAGCTGAGCCGGGAGCGGCTTGCCATCGAAGAAAACCTCGCCGCGTGCCCGGTCGACCAGACCCGCTACCACGCGAGCCAGCGTCGTCTTGCCTGAACCCGATTCTCCGATAACACCCAGCGTACTTCCACGTGGAATGGAAAGACTCACGTCGTCGAGCACACGCACGGCCGGCGCACCATACCGGTCGATACGGCCATAACCCGCCGCCAGCCCGCGGATTTCAAGCAAGGGCGGCGCGAGTTTCTGCGCTGCCGTCTGCACCGACAACACCGGTTCCGGCCGCCGCGTGGCTGCGAGTAATTGCTGCGTGTAGGCATCGACGGGGGCGTCGAGCACTTGCGCCACCAGACCATTTTCTTTCACCCGGCCGCCGTTCAGCACGACAATCCGGTCCGCCATTTGCGCGACCACCGCGAGATCATGCGACACGTAGATAGCGGTCGTGCCCAGCTCGCGAATCACCTTCTTGAACGCCGCAAGCACTTCAATTTGCGTGGTCACATCGAGCGCGGTCGTCGGCTCGTCGAACACCACTACCGCTGGATCGGTAATCAGCGCCATCGCCGCCATCAGGCGCTGCAACTGCCCGCCCGAGACCTGGTGCGGATAACGCTCGCCGATCGTCTCCGCTTCCGGCAACGCCAGCGCACGAAACAACTCGATCGCCTTGCGACGTGCCGCATCCTTCGTCATGAGCCGATGCAGCAGCGCGGGTTCCGTGACCTGATCGATGATCGTGCGCGCCGGATTAAACCCGGAGGATGCGCTTTGCGCCACATACGCCACGGTCCGCGCACGCAGTGCCCGGCGACCTTGCTGGTCGAGTTCAAGCACTTCCGTCTCGCCGATGCGCACCGACCCGCCGCTGATGGAACACCCTTGCCGCGCGTATCCCAGCAGCGCCAGCGCGATGGTCGTCTTGCCCGATCCCGACTCACCGATCAGCGCCAGCACTTCGCCTTTTTTCACCGAAAAGTCGACGCCCTTGACGATCTCCGTCACCGGATCGGGTGCGGCGCCTGCCACTACACGCAAGCCCTTCACTTGAATCATGTCGATTGTGTGGGCAGTCATTGCGCAGCTCCTTGCCCGCGGCCGCCACGACGGCGCAGGTTATCGATCAGCAGATTCACGCCGATAGTCAGCGTCGCGATCGCGATGGCCGGCATCATGACGGCAGGCGCCCCTTCAGACAGCCCGCCGATGTTCTCGCGCACGAGCGAGCCCCAGTCGGCATTGGGCGGCTGCACGCCGAGGCCGAGAAAGCTCAGGCCGCTAAGCAGCAACACGATGAAGACGAAGCGCAGGCCGAAGTCGGCGAGCATCGGATGGATCATGTTGGGCAGCACTTCCACGCGCGCGATGTAGAACAGCCGTTCGCCGCGAGCCCGAGCGACCTGCACGTATTCGAGCGTCATCAGGTTGACCGCGAGCGAACGCGAGATGCGGAACGCGCCGGGAATGTAGGCGAGCGCGGCAACCCCCATCAGCATGGGAATCGACGAACCAAACGCGGCGATCACGACCAGCGCGAGCACCTTGCTCGGAATGGAGATCAACGCGTCGAACAGGCGGCTCAGGATTTCATCGACCCAGCGGCCCGACACGGCGGCGATCAAGCCGAAGCACGTGCCGATGAGACTCGCCATCAACGCCGCGGCCAATGCCAGCCCGACCGTATAGCGCGTGCCGTAGAGAATCCGGCTCAGCATGTCGCGGCCGAGATAGTCGGTGCCTAGCAGGAACGCATGGCTTGAACCGGCGAATACATCGACGGACGACAGCGCCCCGCTTTTGTAAGGCGCGATCCATGGGCCGATGACCGCAATGGTCATCCAGAATACGACCAGCACGAGGCCGATCAAACCAAGTACAGAGAAGCGCCGGTGCAGCCGCTTCAGCAGGCCCGGTTTCGGCCCGACAAGCTCAGGCTCCGGCACGGCCGGTTCATTGACGATTTCATCGAGGCCCATGTCGTAGAGCTCATTGCCGGGATGGTGAATGGAGGAGTTGGCGGGTCGGTTCATCGTTGACGCAGCCTCGGGTTGGATACGATTTGAGCAAGATCTGCTATCAGCACGAGCAGCAGGTAAGCCGCGCAGAACACCATGACGCAGCCCTGCACGAGCGGCATGTCGCGGTTCGTGACGGCGTCGACCATGAGGCTGGCGAGGCCCGGATAATTGAAGATCGATTCGACGATCACCACGCCGCCGAACAGATACGACAGGCTCAGCGCCACTGCATTCGCGATGGGGCCAATGGTGTTCGGCAACACGTGGCGCAGGACCACGCGCATGGGAGACGCGCCCTTCAGGATCGCCATCTCGACATACGATGCATTGAGCTGGTCGAGCACGGCGGCGCGGGTCATGCGTGCCATCTGGGCGACGAGCACGCAGCACAGCGTCATGACGGGCATCGCGTAGATCCGCAACAGGCCGCCGAACGACGACACCTCGGATAAATACGACAACGCGGGCAGCCAGCGCAGCTTCACGGCGAACACCAGCACGGCGATGGTCGCGATCAGGAACTCGGGCACCGCGACGGTGGATAACGTCAGCACGTTGAGCACGCGATCGAGCAGCGAGCCGCGAAACATGGCCGACGAGATGCCGATGAACAGTGCGACCGGCACGGACACCATCGCCGTCAATCCGGCCAGTACGAGCGAGTTCGGTAAGCGCGTGGCGATCAGTTGACTGACCGGCAAGCTATTCGACAACGAGGTACCGAAGTTGCCGGTGACGACCAGGTAGAGCCACTCGAAGTAGCGCTGCAAGGCCGGCTGGTCGAGCCCGAACTGGTGGCGTAGCGCTGCCACCGCTTCGGGCGTGGCGGCCTGCCCGAGCGCCTGCTGCGCGGCGTCGCCGGGGAGCAGGCCCGTAATGCCAAACACCACTGCCGAGACAATCAGCAGCGTGAGCAGTGCGAGGCCCAGGCGAGCAGCAATAAGTCGTGACGCGTGTGCTTTCATAATCCGCCTCCGGGGTTGAAACGGCACGCCCCGCGCGGGCGGCGTGCTTTTACTGCCTGATTCAAGGGCCCAGCTGGACCCGCTTCAGCTTTCCAGCCAGACATGCTCCGCGAACATGAAGCCCATCAGGCCGGCCAGCGGAATCGAACCCAGGCCCTTGAGCTTGGTCGTGTAACCGTCGAGCGAACTCTGGAACATTGGAATACCGACACCGCCGTTCTCGTGCACCAGCACCTGCATGTCGCCGTAGATCTGCTTGCGCTTGGCGTCATCCGGTTCGCCGCGCGCCGCCAGCAGCATCTGGTCGAACTTCGGGCTCTTCCAGTTCGCTTCGTTCCATGGCGCGTCCGACTTGAAGAACTGGGTGAACAGCACGTCGGCGCTTGGGCGCGCATTGATATTGCCGAAGCCCAGCGGATGTTTCATCCAGTGGTTCGACCAGTAGCCGTCAGCGGGCACACGCGTGACCTGCAGGTTCAAACCCGCCGCGGGCGCGGCCTGCTGCAGCAACACAGCCATTTCGACCGAGCCGTCGGCCGCCGGCGATGCAAAGATCTGCACGGGCGTGCTGCCCACTTTCGCCTTCTGGAAGTAGAACTTGGCCTTCTCCGGATCGTAGGGACGTTGGGGAATACCGTGCATGTAGTACTTGTTGGTCGGATCGATCGGCTGGTCGTTGCCGATCGCGCCGAAACCCTGGAACACGGCGCGGCGAATCTGCTCGCGGTCCATGAGATAGAACATACCCCGACGAAAATCGTCGTTGCCGGAAATCCCGCCGTCGTCGCGAACAATCAGGTCCGTGTACTGGCCCGTCTTCGTCTCCAGCACGGTGAAACCCGGCGTGCCCTTGATGCGGCCCGTCGAGCGCGGGCTGATCGCGTTGATCAGTTGCACGTCGCCGGAAAGCAACGCATTCACGCGCGCGGATTCGTCGCCAATGCCAATCAGCTCGACTTCGTCCAGATGCGGCATGCCCGGCTTCCAGTACTTCTCGTTCTTTACGACGACGGTGCGCACGCCCGGCGAGAAGTCCTTGACCTTGAAGGGACCGGTGCCAACAGCCGTCTTGAAGTCGGTCGTGCCGTCCTTGATGATGAGAAAGTGCGAGGTCGCCAGGATCACCGGCAAATCGGCATTCGCGCCTTCCAGCGTGATGGTGACTTCATTCGGGCCCGTGGCTTTCGCTTCCTTGATCTGGTCGGCGAGCGTCTTGGCCTTCGATGCCGTTGCCGGGTCCTTATGGCGCATCAGCGAATAGATCACGTCGGCGGGCGTAAGCGCTTTGCCGTCGTGGAATTGCACGCCGCTACGCAGCTTCACGACCCACACAGTCGCGTCTTTTGTTTCGAGCGATTCCGCCAGCGCCATCTTCGCGCCCAGATGCGAATCCAGTTCGGTCAGCCCGCTGTAGACCATGAATGCACGCACATAGTCCGTGCCGAGCGCGCCCTTTGCCGGATCCAGCGTATCCGCGGCGGATGCGGACTGCGTCGCCACGCGGATCTTCCCGCCCTGCTTCGGCTTCGCCTGGGCGAACGCAGCGCCGCTCGCGGTGAGCAACCCTGCTCCGGTGAGCGATGCCATGCCGGCCGCGGTCAGCGCGCGCAGCACCTCGCGCCGTGACGCGCCCCGGCGCGTCAGGCGCTCGAGTTCGGTCACTTCAGTCCCGGCTGGGGCATCGGCGTGTTGCAGATTTTCTTGTTTCATTGAGACTTCTCCGCGAGGGTGGCTGGGGTTGGTTTTGGTTTATTCAAGCTTTGGTGCAAGTCAATAAAACACGTCCTTGATGCGGTAGTACGTGCCGACAAGCGGCAGAAACCAGGGCTTGCCCGTGTGGCCAGGAATCGCGGGCCACTCGAATTCACGCCACGGATTCGCGTTCTCGCGGCCGTCGATGACATCGGCCATGACCTGCCCCATGTGCGTGGACATCTGCGTGCCGTGGCCGCTGTAACCCATCGAAAAATAGATGCCTTCATGCTGGCCCGCACGCGGCAGCCGGTCCGCGGTGATATCGACGAGACCACCCCAGCAATAGTCGATACGCGCCTGCGCCAGCGCCGGGAACATCGCCGCGAGGCCGTCCTGCAGGATGCGTCCGCTCTTCGCATCCGAGGGCTGCTCGGACGCCGTGAAGCGTGCGCGGCCACCGTAGAGCAAACGCGAATCGGGCGTGATGCGGAAATAGTTGTGCATCAGGCGCGAGGTCGTGTATGCGCGAAGATTCGGAAACACTTCGTGCACCAGTCCCGGAGGCAAAGGCTCCGTCACCACGATGAAAGAACCCACCGGTGCCAAGCGTCGCCGGTACCAGCCGAACGGCCCTTGCCGCGACGGTCCGGTCGCGATCAGCACCTGCTTCGCCCGGACTTCTCCACGCTCCGACACAACCCTATAGCCTCGATCAGCAACCTTTTCTATCGACGTCACGGGCGCGTTCTCGTAGAGCTTCGCACCGTGGCGTGCGGCGGCGTCCGCCAGACCGACGGTGAACTTGCCCATGTGCATCTGGCCGCCATGCCGCTGCAGCAGGCCGCCGAAAAAGCTGTCCGACTGCACTTCGGTCGAGATCCGGTCGCGGCTGATGATCTCGATATCGGCATCGACTTCACGCCGGATCACTTCCGCCGTCTTCTCGAGATGCGCGAGATGATGTGGCTTGGACGCGAGCTTCAGCTTGCCCGACGCAAGGTAATCGCAATCGATCTGCTCTTCGCGGATCAAGCGTTCGACGGTATCGACCGCAGCCGCATACGCCCGATAGCAACCGCGCGCCTTCTCCACGCCAAGCTGCTCGACCAGCGCAGCGAAGTCCTGCGCGACGCCGGTATTGACCTGACCGCCGTTGCGCCCCGACGCACCGCCGCCGATTCGCCCCGCGTCCAGCACCGCCACCGATGCGCCGCGCTTACCCAGCGCCAGCGCCGCAGACAAACCCGTGAAGCCCGCCCCGATCACGGCCACATCGACATGACCATCGACCGGACCATCGCTCGTTGAAAGCAGCGGCGGTGCGGTGTCTAGCCAGTAGGAGTCGAGCTTCATAGGGCGGCTTAAAGGGTGGCTTACAGTCGGGTGGATTACAGGCCGAGCAGCGAGGCGAGATGCGGGATGTCGTCGACTTCGGTGTAGTCGTAGTACGGCGTCGACGGTTCATGGCCGCGCTTGACGAACGCCTTGTGCTTCACGCCCATGTCGTGTGCGGTCATCAGGTCGTAGCGCAGGCTCGACGACACATGCAGCACGTCTTCCGGGTTGCAGTTCAACTGGTCGAACATGTACTCGAAGCCCTGCATGCGCGGCTTGTACGACTGCGCCTGCTCGGCTGTGAACACAGCATGGAACGGCGCGCCGAGCTTGTCGACGTTGCTCTGGATCTGGTTGTTCGACGCATTCGACAGGATCACCAGCTTGTACTTCTTCGCGAGCCGCGAGAGGCCTTCCGGCACGTCCGGGTGCGGACCCCAGGTGGGCACGGCGGTGTAGAAGGTTTCCGCCTTGGCTTCATCGAATTCGACGTTCATGCGTTTGCAGGCCCGTTTGAACGCGTTCACGATCACATCGCGATACGGCTTCCATGCGCCGAGCACTTCATCGCGGCGATACCCCGAGAAGAAGGCGATCAGCTTGTCCATGTCGGGGGCGCTCAGCACGTCGCCGTACATTTCGCGCGTCATGTCGGCGAGGCGGAATTTGGTCAGAGTGCCGTAGCAATCGAAGGTGATGTACTTCGGTTCGAATTCGATCATGGTGATAGTCCTATCGTTGGTATGAACCCGCGAGGGGTTCAGTGGCGAAAACAGGAAAGCGCATTCCTGTATGAGATTTAATCAGCGCAAAAACAAAGATGTCCCTGATTCGCGCAATTCAAAAACATAAAACATGCGTTTTTTGGGGTGTCCGTAGCACAGTCTGCGGTTGGGGTTCAGGCCCCTTCGCAGCCTCAGGGTTTGCCCTTCCTTTCGCATGCCCGGGCGGGCTCGGGCCCACGGATCTACTCACGCAAATCGATCAGCACACTCTTGAAGCGAAGGTTCGCTTCGTAAGCCTGGCGGCCGAGGTCCTTGCCGATGCCCGAGCGTTTGTAACCGCCGGTCGGGATCATGAAGTCGGACGTCCTGCCGTAGCGATTAACCCATACCGTGCCGGCTTCCAGGCCGCGGACCAGCCGCAGCGCACGGCCCAGGTCGGCCGTATGCACGCCGGCGGCGAGACCATAGTCGGGGTGCTGCGCGAGCGCGAGCGCTTCTTCTTCCGTATCAAAGGTCTGCAGGGTCAGCACCGGCCCAAATACTTCCTCGCGAACCGCTTCCGATTGCTGGGTCACGCCGCTCAGTAGCGTTGGCGCATAAAACGAGCCGGAACCGCCGCCATCGGCTCGCTGGCCGCCGCAATGCAGGGTCGCGCCGCCGGCGAGCGTGCGCCCGACAATCGCTTCGATACGCGCCGCCTGCGGTTCCGAGATGATCGGCGAAAGCGTTGTGCCGGGTGTCCAGGTCGCGCCTGCTTTCAGTTCGCTGAAGACCGCCTGGATGCGATCGGCCAGCGGTTCCGCGAGCGAACGCTCGACCAGCAGCCGCGAACCTGCGACACACACCTGACCTGCATTACCCGAAATGGCCCCGGCAATCCGGCGCGCGACAGCGTCAAGACGCGGGGCATCGGCGAAAACGATTTGCGGGCTTTTGCCGCCCAGCTCCAGTGTGACCGGCTTGGTGCCCGTTTCGGCGCACGCGGCCATGATGGCCGCACCGGTGCGCGTGGAACCGGTGAACGTGACCTTGGAGATCTTCGGATGACGCACGAGCGCGTCACCGGTCGTACGGCCATCGCCTTGCACGACGTTGAAAATGCCCGCCGGAATGCCGGCGCGGATGGCGAGTTCGGCGAGGCGCAGCACCGAGAACGGCGTCATTTCGGAGGGCTTCAGGACGACGGCATTGCCGGCCGCGAGCGCCGGCGCGATCTTCCACGATGCCATCACCAACGGAAAATTCCATGGAGCGATAGCGCCGATCACGCCATACGGTTCGGCGATCGTCATGCCCAGGTGGTCGTGATCAGTGGCCACCACGTCGCCGCCGATCTTGTCGGCGAACTCCGCGTAGAAGCGGATGCCTTCGGCTGTGAACGGCACGTCCCAGGCGGTTGCATCGCGAATCGGACGGGTTGAACCGAGCGCCTCCAGGGGGCCGAGGGTATCAACGTCGGCAACGATCAGATCGGCGAAACGGCGCAGGATCCGGGCGCGTTCGCGCGGCGGCATGGTTCGCCAGCCGCTCGTGCGGAATGCCTGCCATGCGTTCTCGACCGCGCGCTCGATCATGTCGGCATCCGCGAGCGGTACCGATGCATACACCACGCCGTCCGACGGGCGCGCGACCTCGATGCGGCGTGCGCCTTCATCCACATATTCGCCGCCGATGAAATGGCCGCTGCGTACGGCGACGGCGGCGGGATCGAAGCTATCCATATGAAGGTCCTTTGAGTAGCGGTGCCGGAAGCGGCCGCGGATGCTGCGCGACCTTATGAAATCGTAGGGCCAGGCGCGCAGCATTTATCGCCGACAAAAATAGCGGCTCAGCAGATCACACGCGTTATAAGGGCGCCGACATGCCGTTTTGCATCGAAGTGGGTGCGAAGTGGGTGCGACCCGGCTTCGGGGTCGTTTCATGAAAAGATCGTCCTAGTCACGTTCGTTGTGGGATGCGAGAGTGGCGGCGTGAAACCTGAGCTTGATTTGAGCTTGATTAAAGCAGGCCTGAAGAGGGGTTGCTGAGCGGCTGAAGTCAAAGCCATCGAGGGAGGTCGGCGTGTCCGAGCAAGTCAACGAACGAGTTACCGAACAAATTACCTATAGAGCCTTTACCGGCGACGATATTGCTGCGGCGCATGCATTGACCGTTGAACTGAAGTGGCCGCATCGGGCGGACGACTGGCGTTTCGTGGTGCAGGCGGGCGCGGGGTTTGTCGCCGAGGTGGCGGAAGGGGTGATTGGCACGGCGTTGTACTGGACTTACGGGGCTGAGCGTGCGTCGTTGGGGATGGTGATTGTGTCGCCGGCATGGCAGGGCCGGGGAATCGGCAAGCGGCTGATGGAACTGGTGCTTGAGCGGCTGGGTGGGCGCGTTACGTTTTTGCACGCGACGCCTGCTGGACAGCCGTTGTATGAGAAGTTGGGTTTCCGGGCTGTTGGCACGTTGGACCAGCATCAGGGAGCGGCGTTTCAACCGCCGTTGGTGTCGTTGCCGCCGGGTGAGCGGTTGCGGCCGCTGGGGTCCAACGACACGCCTCAGTTGATCGAGCTGGCTTCGCGGGCGTGCGGCCTGGATCGGGGTGAGGTATTGCCGGCGTTGCTTGAGAGTGCGGATGGCATTGCACTGGATCACGATGGCGAGTTGCTGGGATTTGCTTTGTTCAGGCGTTTTGGGCGTGGCTTTGCGATTGGGCCGGTGGTGGCGCCGGATGCGCCAGATTCGAGCCGTGCGAAGGCGTTGATCAGCCATTGGCTGGCGTTGAACGAGGGGGTGTTTGTTCGTATCGATACCCCGGGGGATAGTGGGTTGACCGAGTGGCTGGACGGGTTGGGATTGCCGAGGGTGGATACGGTGGTCAGGATGGTACTGAATGGACCGAAGGGTTCGGTAGCGCCCTTTCCTCCCGCCGATCCGGACGTTAAGCAGTTTGGAATTATTAATCAGGCCATGATGTAAGGGCCCGCCGGGAGGGTCGTTCGCACTTGGGGTTTGGGTTTGTGGGGGGTTTTTAGGGTTAGCGGTTGGGGTTGATGCCGGGTTGCTAGGTTCTAGGGTTAGCGGTCGGAGTCATTGCCGGGTTGCTAGGTTCCTGCGTTAGCGGTCAGGGTCATTGCCGGGTTGCTGCTTTCTGGCCTAGCGGTCTGCGAGAGTTGGCTTTTTTCTTTATCGCCATTAGCCACTGTGCGTGGCGGCACGTCATTTCTTTGTCCAAAGCGACAAAGAAACGAAGCAAAGAAAGCGCTTTCAAAACGCGGGCTCGTAAGTTGACCTAGCGTGCAGTCTCCACGTTTTTGGCACCCCAAAAGCACGGTGCTCGCCAGAACCACGGATGTGTGAACCCCTCCTTCTCGCGAATTCTTACACGCACACGCTTCGCCCCGCACGCTCTCGGGCAAGCACGCTTGCCAAGGAAACCCGCACCGACTCACGCGTATTTACCGCTACAGGTCTTCATGGGTTAGCTGCTTGGTCAGCGTGGTCAGCGTGGTCGGCGGGGTTACATTCGTTAGGTACGGTCTCGCGCATCTTCGCGGCCTCGTTTCAGGGAGGGTTGCCTACGAGGTCCGTTACCCGTACTTACTTGGCAGATGGTTTTACGCGGATAGCGCGGGGTGCCCCTTGGGCAGGTTCAGTCACTGGTGGCGAAGCGTGTGGGTATCCGTGTTCGGAGAAGGAGGGTTTCACACATCCTCCGTTCTGGCGAGCACCGTGCTTTTGGGGTGCCAAAAACGTAGAAACTGCACGCTGGGTCAACTTACGAGCCCGCGTTTTGAAAGCGTTTTCTTTGCTTCGTTTCTTTGTCGCTTTGGACAAAGAAATGACGTGCCGCCACGCACAGTGGCTAATAGTGATAAAGAAAATAGCCAACTCAAGCAGACCGCTAAGGCCGAAAGCACCAACCCGGCACTGACTCCGACCGCTAACGCAGGAACCTGGCACCCCGGCATCAACCCCGACCACTACCCCGACCGACCAACCAGCCCCCCAACCCCCAAACCAAGTGCGAACGGAAAACCTAGGATTTGGCCCCATTGCGCCCGCAATTTCCGCTTGTTAGCTTGCTAGTCCGATTGCAAATCGCCCATCACCGTGTAATGCCCGCCACCGAAGACTTCCACTTCCTCCTGCTGCCCGAGTTTTCGTCCATCGGCTTCATGTCGGCAATCGAGCCGCTACGCGTCGCCAACCGCTTTCGGGGTGCACTCTACCGCTGGCACATCCTGAGCCTCGACGGCGGCCCCGTCTGCGCCAGCAATGGCATCTCGCTCAACGCAGAAAGCGCCCTGGCCGACGTCGACGAAGCCACCAACGTTATCGTCGTGGCAGGCTTCAACCCGCTAAGCCGCTACACACGCGAAATGGCCGACTGGCTCCGGCGGATGGATCGCAAAGGCGCAACGCTAGGGGGTATCGATACAGGAAGTTTCGTACTGGCCGAAGCAGGCCTCCTCAAGCACGAGCGCGTGACATTGCATTGGGAAGCAGCATCGGCGTTCCAGGAGCGTTATCCGTCGCTGACGGTCAGCCAGGAGCTATTCGAAATCGACGCGCGACGCATCACCTGCGCCGGCGGCACCGCCTCCATCGACCTCATGCTCGACCTGATCGGCCGCCGCCACGGCGCCGAACTCGCCGCGCAGGTCTCCGAGCAATTTGTACTCGGCCGCATCCGGCAACGCTCGGACCACCAGCGCATGCAGATCGCAGCACGCTACGGCATCCACAATCGCAAGCTGATCCAGGTGATCGGCGTGATGGAACAACACATGGAGGAACCCCTGTCGCCAGATGCACTGGCAGAGGAAATCGGCGTGACGCGGCGTCAGCTTGAACGCCTGTTCTGCTCGGCAATGAAAGACACACCCACCCACTTCTATCTCGGACTGCGCCTTGCACGCGCCCGCGAATTACTACAACAAACCGATATGTCCATTACCACCGTCTGCGTGGCATGCGGCTTCGAATCACCCTCGCACTTTTCACGCACCTACCGCACGCGCTTCGGCTCAAGCCCGCGCCAGGACCGCAGTTCGCCACGCGCGACGGCGCCCGTTGGGGAAACCGTCGCGACCAGCTGAAACAAACAGATAACGCTTAGAACGAATGCCGGATACCAATGCGAACATCGCTTTGGGTGCTCGACGTCGACGGCGTAAAGCTATAGCCGATCACCGCGTTCACGCCACTCGATGCCTTGAGGTAGTCGCCCGACACATAGACGTCGGTACGCTTGGACAACAGGTAATGCAGCCCGAGCGAGCCCATGTTCCACTTGTGCCCTTCAAACGCCGTGAACTGGTAACCGCCGTACAGGATCAACGCAGGCGTGAAGTTATATTGCGCACCTCCTTCACCCACGTGCATGTGCGACGACTGTCCGAAGCCCTTGATCGTGGTGTAGGTGTAATTGCCCAACAGCGTCAGGTTGCCGAGTGCATACGATGACCCAATGCCGTAAGTCATCTGGCTGTCGACGTTGAACGCGGTGCTGCTGAACAAGTCGGTTACCGCGCCCGTAGTCGGGTTCACCGTTGCAACGGTCTGACCCAGGAAGGTCTTCGTGCCGATCATCGCGTACGGGTCGAATGCATAGATACCGTTCGGATTGTTCAGGCGCGTGACCGCCGTGCCGATCGTGAAGTCGCCGTGCGCGTAGTGCGCGCCCAAGCTGTATGCGCTCTTCTCGTGGAAATCACCCGCAACATTGCCGAACGAATACAAGCCGCCGAACGTCAGGCCGCTGATATCGGGCGACATGTATTTGATCGAGTTCGGCAAGCGGTCGCCGTTCATGCGGTCGAAGTCGCCCTGGTGGATCGCGTAGCCGCTGCCGAACGAAGAGATGTTGTAACCCTCCATGAACTCGTTCGTCAGGTCGAGCTGGTTACCCGCCGAGATCGTGCCCCACTGGTTCTGCAAGCCCACATAGGCCTGCCGGCCGAATTCCGCACCACCTTGGGCGAACGTGCCGTTGCCGAGGTGGAAGCCGTTCTCGAGCACGAAGATTGCCTTCAATCCACCGCCCAGGTCTTCCGTGCCCTTAAGGCCGAACCGGTTACCGTAAGAGATGCCGTCGTCGAACTTGACGACATGCGAGCCACCCGTGTTGTTGACGTAGGTAATACCGGCGTCGAGGATACCGTACAGCGTTACGCTGCTTTGCGCTTGAACCAAAGCAGGTGCGCAGACGGCGCCTGCGCCCAATGCGAGGGCCGCCAGCTTTACGGCATTTCGCTTCTTCATCGTTGATTCTCCCTGATACCCGCTTGCACGTTTCGTTGGACCAAGCGAGGTCCGCGCTGCTCCGGCGATGGATTGATATCGCGCAGCGCTTCTCGCTCGAATTTTTATTGCAGAGACCGGCGTACTACAGTGATCTGACGCATGGGATGCGGGTGCATGCACTGAGACTGAGCTTCAGGCGCATCCACCAGCCTTGCAAAAGTAAGAGGCCATATTTAGTGGGGCTCGACCTTTTGCGACGTAAACCTGTCCAGGTGCGACGCACTGTTGTTATTTGGAACCAAGCGCTGTTTGCACGGCCTGCCACGCATTTCCGCCCGTACTCGTGGTAACGCCGTCAAGCCAACCCTTCACGAGATCGGGGTTGCGTTTAAGCGCCGCTGCAGCAGCGGTATCCACGTTGGTCTTGTTTTGAAGGACGTCGGTGATGATGCCGTTCTCCAGGTCGACGTTGAATGTCATCTGCTTGAAAAGCCGTCCCACGTTCGGGCATTCGCCCGCGTAACCCGCCCGCGAAACCGTGTTGACCGTCGCGCCGCCGAAGTTCGGGCCGAAGTATTTATCGCCGCCATCGAGGTAGGTGAGATGGAACTTCGTGTTCATCAGATGCGGCTCCCAAGCAAGGAAGACGATCCACTTCTTGTCACGCACCGAGCGTTCGACTTGCGTCAGCATGCCGGTCTCACTCGACTCCACCAGCTTCCAGCCATTCAGTCCGAAGGCCTTCTCATCGATCATCTTCTTGATGTTCTGATTCGCGGGTGCGCCCGGTTCAATGCCATAGATCTTGCCGTCGAACTTGTCCAGGTTCTTCTGCAGGTCGGCAAACGTGTGAACACCGGCAGCCGCCACGTAGTCCGGCACGGCCAGCGTGAACTTCGCGTTCGTCAGGTTCGGGTGCACCACGTCAATCGACTTCTCATCGACGAACTGCTTGACCAGCGGCCCTTGCGCGGGCATCCAGTTACCGAGGAATGCGTCGACTTGGCCTTTCTTCAAGCCCTGATACGTAATTGGCACTGAAAGGTTCGAAACGCTCTGCTTATAACCGAGCGCCTTCAGCACGACACCGGCCATGGCGTTGGTCGCGTCAATGTCAGTCCAGCCCGGGTCCGCCATCTTCACCTGCAGGCAGCTTTGGGGCTCGGCAGCGACTACCGAACCGATGGATGCGCAGAGTGCCGCAATGCAGAATAGCGCGTGTTTAAAGGGCTTTTTCATGTTGGCTTCCTGTGGGTGATGTGGTTTTGGTTTTGGTGCATCAGCGTGGCTTTAGCGCGTGACAGCGGGAAAACGCGCCATGGCTTCAAGCGTGTCGAGGTCAATGTGATTGCGCATATAACGTTGGCTGGCGTCTTCCGACGGTTGCCAGTCCCATGATTCAATCCTGCCCTGCGTGGTGGCTTCGAAGTGAAATTGCCGGCGTCGCTGGCTTTGCACGACTTCGGCACGCAAAGCAACGAGGTCCCAACGCGCAGCAATTTCCTCGCGCAACGCCGCGACCCTCGCCGCGTGTTCCGGCAACGTCGCAAGGTTGGTGCGTTCGAGTGGATCATCTGCGACGTTGAAGAGCTGGTCGGGGTCCGACGGCGTATGGATGAACTTGAAGTCGCCGCGCCGCAGCATCACGATCGGTGCTATCGCGCCTTCGGCCAGGTACTCGCCGATGGCTTCATCGTGTGCGTGCGGCTCGCCGCGCAGATGCGGCACGAGGCTTCGGCCATCGAGCGTATCGGGCCATGCGGGTCGCGGCGTGCCACGGCCCAGTTCCACGAGCGTCGGTAGCAAGTCGAGATGCGAGACAGAAGCGCTCACATGTGCCGCCTTGAATTGTCGCGGCGCGTGCACGATCAGGGGCACGCGGCAGCCGCCTTCGAAGAACGTCATCTTGTACCAGAGACCACGTTCGCCAAGCATCTCTCCATGATCGGATGTCACGATCACGATGGTGTCATCGGCCAGTCCCGCCTGATCGAGCGCTTCGAGGATCGCGCCGAATTGCGCATCGACGTAAGAAATCGCGCCGTAATACGCATGGCGTGCGTTGCGGATCTGCTGGTCGGTCGGCGGCGTCTTGTCCGTCTCGCACACGTAACGCAGGCGCTTCGAATGCGGATCGGCAGCATCCAGCGTGTCGCGGTACGCAGGCATTCGAATGTCTTCGTCGCGGTACATGTCCCAGTATTTCTGCGGAATCGCGTAAGGATCGTGCGGATGCGTGAGCGACGCCACCACGCAAAACGGCCGCTCGTCTTTCCCGGCTTGCCGCTCACGCGCTATGTCGAACAACTTCTGGCGCGTGGTGTAGGTCACTTCATCGTCGAAATCGAGTTGGTTCGTGCGCACGCACGGCCCGGCATCGATCACGGAACTCATGTTGTGATACCAGCTCGGCCGTGTCTCGAAGTCGTCCCAGTCCGGCGTCCAGCCGAAATCCGCCGGGTAGATGTCGGTGGTCAGGCGCTCCTCGAAACCATGCAATTGATCCGGACCGCAAAAGTGCATCTTCCCCGAGAGAATCGTGCGATACCCCTCCGCGCGCAGGTAATGGGCGAACGTTAATGTTTGCGAGGGAAATTCGGCGGCGTTATCGTAGGCGCCTATGGCCGAGGGCAGCTTGCCCGACAAGAACGAAAAGCGCGACGGCGCGCAGAGCGGACTCGCGCAATACGCCGAATCGAAGACCACGCCCCGGGCCGCGAGCGCGTCCATGTTCGGCGTCTTCGTCACGTGATGGCCATACGCGGACAACGCGAACGGCGTCATTTGATCAGCCATCAGAATAAGGATATTCGGTTTGCGTTTAAGCATCGGAGCGGGGCTCGAATAGAATCAGGAAGGTGGCGCAGCACAAAGCAAACGCACGCAGAACGGCTCGGTCGTGCATCACTATTGCCGTTCACTGAGCGGCTGTGAAGAGAGCAAAACGTTATGAGCACATAAGGGGGACTTATGCCGAGACAGGATCGTTTGCCGCCCATGCAGGCGCTGTCGATGTTCGAGTCCGCCGCGCGTCTCGCCAGCTTCACCGCTGCCGCCCGAGAACTGGGCTCCACGCAGCCGGCGGTCAGCCAGCGCGTGGTGCAGCTCGAGGAAACCCTCGGCGCGGCGCTGTTCGAGCGCGGCCACCGGGGCGTGACGCTGACCGAGGACGGCGTGCGCCTGTTCGAAGCGGTGCGCCAGAGTCTCGACACCATCCGCGTGGCGACCAACGACATTCGCGCCCGCCACGCAACGCCCGCGCAGCGTTCGCTCAATCTCCTGACTGACTTCGGCTTCGCGACGTATTGGCTGATGCCGCGCCTGTCGCAATTCAAGGCGCTGATGCCTGACGTCGATGTAAGGATCACCACGGCGCAAGATGTATTCGCCGCCGATCACGATCATGCGGATATCGTGATCGGTTTTGGTCAGGCGGAGACAGACTGGGCCGGTCGCGGCACGGTTAAGCTATTTCCCGAGCAAGTCACGCCGGTGTGCAGCCCGGCGTTTTTCGCGCGGCATGGTAGACCCAGCCGTCCTTCAGATCTTGTTGGTCTGCCGCTGCTTCATCTTGAACCCACGAACCCGGAACGGTGGCTATCGTGGCATGGCTGGTTCGCGGCGCATGGGCTGGAGGCGCCCCCCGCGCATCGCGGGATTACATTCACTAGTTATGGTTTCGTCGCGCACGCGGCCATCATGGGCCAGGGCGTGGCGCTCGGCTGGGCGCCGCTGGTGGATGAACTCGTCGCGAGCGGACAACTGATCGAATTGTTCGACATCCCGGTGACGACGGACAGCGGATATCTTCTGAACGCGCCGCGCGCTCAAACCGCGGCCGTCGGTGCGTTTCGCGACTGGCTGCTGGCTGATTGCGGCGTGGTCGCCTGAGACCCTGAAACCCGCCTGACGCTCCGATACCAGCGTCACGGCGTTTAGCTTCTAGCCGCCGTCCCATGCAATTTGTTCTACTGCAATGCATGCGCGCCGCGTTCGCGGCGCCGCCATTTGCATAGTGGAGAACCGCATGGCTGGTAGCAACGTCATTGACACCCTTTCCCATCAACTCGTGCTGACGGTCGCTTGTCCCAGCGCCGCGGGACAGGTCGCCGCCGTGGTCGGCTTCCTCGACCGGCATCAGTGTTACGTCGATGAACTCACCGTCTTCGACGACGACCTCAGCCAGCGCTTCTTCGTACGCTGTGTTTTCCACGGAGTGGATCACGATGAAACGCTGCAGATCGCCGCGTTGCAGCAGGAATTCACGCCGATCGCCGAACGTTTCTCGATGACGTGGGCGATACACAACGTGGCTGCGCGGCCGAAGGTTCTCATCATGGTGTCGAAGCTTGAACACTGCCTGGCCGACCTGTTGTTCCGCTGGCGCATGGGTGAACTGAAGATGGACATTGTCGGAATCGGATCTAACCATCGTGAACTGGAACCGCTTGCCGTGCAGCACGGCCTGCCCTTCCGTCACCTTCCGGTTACCGCCGATACCAAACCACAACAGGAAGCACGCCTGCTCGATTTGTTCGAGTCGTCCGGTGCGGAGTTGATGATTCTCGCGCGCTACATGCAGATCCTGTCAGGAGAGACGAGCCGGAAACTGGCCGCACGCGCGATCAACATCCATCATTCGTTCCTGCCCGGTTTCAAAGGTGCGAAGCCGTATCACCAGGCGCATACGCGTGGCGTGAAGCTGATTGGTGCTACGGCGCATTTCGTGACCGATGATCTGGATGAAGGTCCGATCATCGAACAAGTGGTCGAGCGCGTGGATCACTCGTACAAACCGGAACGCTTGCTCGCGACGGGGCGCGATGTCGAATGCATCACGCTTGCGCGCGCGGTGAAGGCGTTCATTGAACGGCGCGTCTTTATCAACGGCGACCGGACGGTGGTGCTGTAATCGGCCTTTCAGATTCAGCCTTCGAAATCAGGCTCTAAAACGAACAACGCCGCTTTTCAGCGGCGTTGTTTCGTTGAAGCTAAAGCCAGACTTTAGTTAGCAGTCCAGCTCGACACACGGTCGCCATGTGCGCTCACCCACGCGTCCGCAGCAGCGGCCGGCTTCGCGCCGTTCGTGGTAGCCAGCATCACGCTGTCGATCTCGCCCGGTTTCCATTGGAACTTCTTCAGGAAAGCGACCACGGTAGGCGCCTTCTTTTCGAGTTCCGGATTCACCACGCTGTCCACATGCTCCGCTTCACCGAACACCTTCTTCGGATCTTCCAGGAATTTCAGCTTGTACTTCGCGAACATCCAGTGCGGTTTCCAGCCGGTCACAATGATCGGCTTCTTCGCATTTTCCGAACGTGCCAGCTCCGCCGTCATCGCACTGCCTGAACTCGGCATCAACGTGTAGTCAAGACCGTATGCCTTGATCGCTTCGCTCGTCTTCGACATCACGCCGGCACCGGCATCGATACCGACAATCCGCCCGCCGAACTCCGCCTTCTTCGCTTCGAGATCCGTCAGGCTCGTCACGTCCGCATCTTCCGGCACGATCAGGCCGATCTTCGCGTCAGGGAAGTTGGTGCCGAGATCGACGACCTTCGACTTGAAGTTTTCCCAGTACGCACCGTGCGTGACCGGCAGCCACGCCGACAAAGTAGCGTCGAGGTCACCGCGCGCCACACCCTGCCACATCACGCCGGCAGCGACCGGTACGAGTTGCACGGGATAACCCAGTTTCTTCTCGATGATCTGAGCCGCCACGTTCGACGTCGCCACGCTGTCGTCCCAACCTTCCACGTAGCCGATCTTGATGGTCGGCTTCGCATCGGCGGCAATCACACCCGCGCTGGTTGCAGCCAGCGCAGCACTTAAGGTGCTTAAAACAAGCAGTTTCTTGATCAGTCTCATTGTCGTACTCCCCTTTGCGGTCCTCACCATTGAGGCTTAAGAATCACCGGCCAGAAAAGCGCCGACTGGTTAATTTTCGACACCCAGTTGTCTGGATGCGACCTCATTTTGTCCGGCTGTACCGCCGGTCCTGATGAATACCCTACTTATCGACGACAAGGTCCGTCAGCGGCTTGCTGCAACACAACAGAACCATGCCCTGATCGATCTCGCGCTGACGAATGCCGCCGTTATGCTTCATGTCGACTTCGCCGGAGAGCAGCTTGACCTTGCAGGTGCCGCACATGCCTTGCGTACACGATGCCGGCAAGCGCACGCCCGATTTCTTGGCCGCGTCCAGCACATGCTGCGCGCTGCCGCACTCGATCTCGCGATTGCTCTTGGCAAAACTTACCTTGAAGGTGGTCTCGACAGGCGAGGGTGCGGGCGCCGGATCAAAGCCGATCGCGCTCTCCCGCATTTCGCTAAAAGTTTCGGTGGACCGCAAGGCATCCGCCACGTGCGCAGTCGTCAATTGCGCTGCGACTTCGGCGATCGTCTCGAAGGAGAAGCTTTCCTCGTGATAATGCGTCGTGTCGAAACCGCCTTCCGCGAGCAGATCGCGCACCGCTTTCATGTACGGCGCCGGACCACAGGTAAAGATTTCCCGCTCCAGAAAATCTGGTGCGACAAGCTTGAGCAACGGGAGTGTAAGGAAGCCTGTTACGCCGGGCCAGTTCGTCCGCGCGCCAACTCTTTCGCACACGAACGCCGTGCGGAAATTCGTCTGGTTCGACGCAATCAGATCGAGCTCGCGCGCGAAGATGATGTCGTCGGGCGTGCGTGCGCTGTGCACGAATACGATATCGCGATCCTCGCCGAGTTCGTGATGCGCACGGCTCATGGACATCAACGGCGTCACGCCGGATCCCGCCGATAAAAACAGGAATTTGCGCGCCGGATGCCGCGCGCAGGTGAATTCGCCGGCGGGTCCGAGCACGCGAACCTTGCCGCCCACCAGCAGATTGTCGTGCAGCCAGTTCGACACCTTGCCGCCCGGCACGCGCTTCACTGTGATGGAAATTGTGTGAGGACGCGTAGGCGGCGAGGAGATCGTATAGCAGCGATTGATCGACTCGCCGTCTATCTCCAACTCCAGCGTGATGAACTGACCCGGTTCAAAAACGAAGGTCCGTTCACCCGGCGCACGAAAGAAGAAACTCTTAACGTCGTGCGTTTCCTGACGAACGTGACAGCAGACGAGCGTTTCGTCAGTGTCGCTGTCCCAACGGGCGGGAAGCGTGCCCCAGAACTCGGGCTGGGTCACTCGGTTCGGGGCAGGCTCGAACGTCGCCTGATCGCGCATCATCTGTTTCTCCGCTGTAGCTTTGTGGGCGACGTTGTTTGTTGGTTAGCCGCCGGTTAGCGCTTGAACGACACGACTTTCTCGCCGTGATCGCTGACGCTTGCTTCATCCGGCGTGTTCGCGTAGTCGTCGAGCCGACCGACATACCACTCGCAGAATTTCTCCACGAGGCCTTCCGTGAACGGCGAATAGGGACCCGGTTCATACGCGCTGCTCGTCACGCCCAGTTGCGAGAATTCCACCAGCGCACGGTCCTGATCATTGGTCGCGCGCCAGACGGCGGTCAGGTTGTCGACGTTGTAGTCGATGCCTTCCTTCGCGTCCTTGTGTACGAGCCATTTAGTGCGAACCAGCGTCTCGCCGGCCGACAGCGGAATCACAGAGAAACTCACAATATGATCGCTCATGAAGTGATGCCACGAATTCGGTTGCGTCCAGAACGACAGGCCACCAAGATCGGCTTGCTGGAAACCACCAAGCAATTTCTTCGATGCCACCTTGGCGTCCATCGTCTGCGACTCGCCACTGCGATCGAGCGGCAAACGTTGTGTGCGAAAACCACTGACAAGGTCAGCCAGCCGGTCGATTTCCTTCGACGGCAGGTTCATGGCTTCCCATTGTTTCGTGCGTTCTTCAACGGTCTTGTCGAAGGCTGCCATCGCTTCTTCGTTGTCGGCAGAACGCTGATAACCGAAGCCATATTCGTACAGCGAGATGGTCAGTTCCGGATGGTTCGCGACGCAGTGATAGCACTCGCGATTGTTCTCCATCGTGAGCTTCCAGTTGCCCTTTTCGATGATGTCGATAGCGGCGGCCACCTTGCAGTCGGCCAGGCCATGCGGCTTCAAATACGGTTCCATCGAAGCGCGCAATACAGCGAAGTCAGCCGGTGGCGTTTCAGCGAGGCAGATGAAGATCAGCCCCGCGAGATTTTCGAGGTGGACCTTCTTGAGGCTGTGCTTGCACTTGTCGAACTGCTCGCCCATATGCTCGGCGAACATCAGGTCGCCGTTCAGGTTGTAGGTCCAGCTGTGATACGGGCACACGATATTGCCAAGCGAGCCCTTTTCGGAGCTGCACAGGCGCGCACCGCGATGCCGGCAGACGTTATGGAACGCGCGGATCTGCATGTCGTCGTCGCGTACGATGAGGATGGAGTCGTTGCCGAGTTCCACCGTCATGTAGTCGCCCGCTTCCGGCACGTCCGGTTCGACCGCGACCTGGATCCAGTGCCGCCGGAAGATCGCGTCCATGTCGAGCGCGTGGATTTCCTCGCTTGCGTAGAACGGCGCTTCGAGCGTGTGACCCTTCTTGCGGCGTTCGATCATTGCGCGAACGTCTGCGGAAACTTTCATCGTGTACTCCGTGTTTTGGTGCCCCGCCCGACCTTGAATGTGCGGGAATTTTCGTGTCGCAAATCAGTAATCGACGAGTTGATGCTCGCGCAAATAGGCCAGGATCACTTGTGCTTTTTCGACGGAAGTCCCTTCAATTACGACGCTGCCGCCGCGGCTTTCCGTCGTCGTGGCCGAGAGCATGCGCGCATGACCCGAACGCTTTTCGGCCGCCGCCAGCCGCACGGGTTTTGCCGTCGCGGGCTTGATCGACCAGCGCAGGCTCTCCGATGCGTTGGCGGCGCTCACCAGCACCGGTTCGATCGTGCCTTCACGCAGTTTTGCGTACGCGTAACGCGGCGTGGCGTTGGCCATGGGATGCACCGCGACAACGGCGGGCAAGCTTGCCCGCACGCGGCGACGCAAACCTTTCGGCAGGAATTGTCGGACGGCGATGCTTGCCGCTTCAACGTCTGCTTCAATCTCTACGTCCACCGCCGATGCAAGCAGCGCGAAGCCCAATGCGTCGGCAAGTTTATAAGGCAGCATGCCGCTGTCTTCCGTGCCTTCCGCGCGCGTGCCGGTCAGCACAAGGTCGTAGCCCTTCAAGCGTGCGGTTAGCGCTGGCGCAATTTCGTCGCCAACGGCTACCGCCAACACTTCCACCTTTGCCGCGCCCAACGCGAGATATTCGCGCAATGCGGGATTGGTTGGCTCGCCTGCGTGCAACACGTCAAGCGTCGCCTGGTGTTGGGCCGCGAGCCGCGTTGCCAGCGTCAGCGCGGCAGCGTCGTTGCGGCTGTAGCGCGCAGTTCCGCTCACCGGATGACGTCCGACCGAGACCAGGACGGCGATCTTGCTTACGTGCTTCGTGGTCGATGCATTACTCATGCGAGCGCTCCTTCCAGCTTTGCCGAGCTCGAGGCGTTGCCTCCGGACGTTGTTAGCGAGCCCGGGTTGGCACGCGCGCGACGTGCTGCAGCGGCGGCGTCGGTCAACGCCGCGATCGTCTCCTGCGCATCGCCGATGATCGTCAGGTTCGCGCGTTTCGCGATTGGCGCGCTCGCGTCCAGGTTCACCGCGATAACGTGACGGCAATCCTTGATGCCCTGCAAGTGCTGCACCGCGCCGGAGATACCGAACGCGATGTAGATGCTCGCATCGACCGTCTTGCCCGTTGCCCCGATCTGCTTGTCGCGCGGGAACTTGCCATCGTCGACGGCTACCCGGCTTGCGCCAATTGCGGCGCCCACGGTGCTGGCGAGACGCTCGAACGCCGGGATATCAGTCACGCCATTCCCCGCCGACACGATGAAATCGGCTTCTTCCAGCGCCACTTGGGCGGCATCGATTTCTTCGATGCCTAGATCTTTGTATGGACTCGCGTTTTGAAGGCCTGCAACGGCGAACTGCTCCGCCTCGACCCGCTCGCCTGCGCCAACGAAAGGCAGCCTTGCGTCAACGGCATTCGGGGCCAGCAGGATCACATCGGGAAGCGAACGCACGGAAAACGCCTTGTGCGCTTGTGTGTAAACCGACACGTGCGCGGCGTCGATTTCGACCACATGCGCCGCCACCGATGCCTTCGCTTGGGCAGCGTATCGGCGTCCGAGATCGCCGTCGCCGGTCGCGTTATCGGGGATGAAAACATGCGCGGGCGAATAAGCCGCGACACACGCGGCGAGCGCGTCCAACGCGGCATCAGGTACGAATGCGCGACGGTCGAATGCCGGCATCTCGATCACCTTGTCCGCGCCCAACGCAGCCGCATCGTCCTTCAATTCGCCCAGGACAAGCAACACGACCTGCGTTGTCGAGTCCGCCAGTAACGCGGCGGCAGCAAGCGTTTGCCGCGCGTGGTCATCCAGCGAACCACGGTCGCTGTGTGCAGCCACGAGCAATGAGCGCTGCGCCGTGGCCATCGTACGCCGCGCCTTTGCTTGTTCACGATGCCCGCTCAGCGCAGCAGCATTGACGTCTCCCGCCACGCCGACAAACCCCAGCGTAATGCGCTTGAGCCCTTCTGTCGTGACAGAAAACGGCCGGCGCGGATCAATTCGTTTGATGGTGTGCATTGCTTACTCCAGCGCCGCTGCAACGAGTTCAGCCACATCCAGCACTTCCGGGCGAGTACCTACTACACCTTCCAGCATTGCCGTGCAGTTCGGGCATCCGACCGCGACGATCTCCGCGTTGATCGAGCGGGCGTCGTTGATACGGATGTCCGGGATACGCTGCTTGCCGGGGATGTCCGTGAGCGGCGCTCCGCCGCCACCGCCGCAGCATCGGCCGCGCATGCCGTTGCGTTCCATCTCAACGACCTTGATTCCGATCGATTTGAGAAGCTTGCGTGGCGCTTCCGTCTCGCCGTTATAGCGGCCGAGATAGCACGGGTCGTGATACGTGACGGTCTTGCCCGCGGCAAGCGCGCTTTCAGCGGCGGGCGTGAGCTTGCCGTTCGCGACGAGTTCCGCAATCAACGACGTATGGTGCTGCACTTCATACAGACCGCCCAGCGCGCGATATTCGTTGCGCAGGCTATGCATCACGTGCGGATCGGCGGTGACGATCTTCTTGAACGAATACTTCGAAAGGGTCGCGATGAGTTGCGTCGCCAGTTGCTGGAACGTGGCTTCATCGCCGAGACGACGGGCGGTGTCGCCTGTATCCGTCTCCACGCCGCCAAGCACTGCATAGTCCACGCCTGCTTTGTTCAGCACTTTTACCAGCGCGCGTAACGAGCGCTGGTAGCGCATATCGAACGCACCTTCGCCTGCAATGAGCAGCACATCGACCGGACGTCCCGGCTGCGCGACCTGCACTTGCAGATCCACGGCCCAGTCGTAACGCGCGCCGATATCGAAGCCGTTCGCGCTGCCGGTCTCGCGCAAGTTCGCCAACGTTTCAGGACCCTTGCCCGGCACGATGCCTTCGACCAGCGTCTGGTTACGCCGCATATCCACGATGGCGTCCACGTGCTCGATCAGCATCGGGCACTCCTGAACGCATGCTCGGCACGTGGTGCATGACCAGATCGTATCTGCTTCGATCATCGTGGAAATCAGCGGCTTCGACGGCGCCCCTGAATGCTTGCCGAGCGGGATGCCAGGCGTCGGGCTGCCTGCATACGCGGCGTCCGTGCCGCCGACCATACCCGTCACCAGATCCTGAATCAGCTTCTTCGGATTCAGCGGCTGTCCCGCAGCGAATGCCGGACATGCCGCTTCGCACTTGCCGCATTGCACGCAGGCATCGAAGCTCAGCAATTGATTCCAACGAAACTCCACCGGCTTGCCGACGCCATATTCCTTTGCATCGAGCACGGGCATCTTGAGCGCAGTAGGCGGCACGACGTCATGCTCGTGGCTACGTCCGGTGAAGCGCTCTTGCCGCGGATGAAACGCGAGATGCAGCAAGCCAGCGAGCGCGTGTTTCATCGGACCACCGCGGGCTGCGCCAAAGGTCATCGTAAAAGCACCCACGGCAATCAGCAACGCAACGATGATCGCCAATGCGCCAGACATGGCTGCTGCGGGCAACACGATGAACAATACCAGCCCGAGTGCGAACGACCCCAGCAGCAACGGCAGGCTGTCCCACGGCCCACGGGACAACCGCGCCGGCACCGCCTTCGCGCCGTGCCGCCGACGCCACACGAACACCGCACCCACCAGCATCACGAGCGCCGCGAGGAAGATCAGCTTGTCGAGCCAGGGCGAATAGATAGCCAGCCCGTAGTTGAGGAACACCAGCGCCATGGCGGCAATCGCGCCGCCTGCGGTGGCCACGTGGGTCTTCGCGATGTACGGATCGCGTGCGACCACATGATGCAGATCGACGAAATAGCGCTTGGGGATCGACAGCAAATTGCCCCAGCCGTATGCACCCGCAGCCGTCGCCCGACCCTCGCGCCAATACGCGGCACGCTTGAACAGTGCGAATGCCAGACCCGCCACCGACAACCACAACAACGCGGTAATGACAAACACCGGGCTCATTATCAGAAGTCCTTGACGAGGCGCAGCGCGTCGTAGATCGCGCCGTGAATGTTGTGCATGGAGATGCAGTCGCCTACGCGGAAGAGCAGGAAGCGGCCGTTGCCCAGTTCTTCACTCAACGATGGTTGCGGTTCGGACGCGAACAGCTTGTGCACATCGATCTGGCCGCGATTCAACGACTCCGGTTTCAGCTTCCAGTAGAGTTCGTCGTTCGGCGTAATGCCGTTCTCGATCACCACCTGATCGACCGCGCGCTCTTCCTGTTCCTCCGTGTACTCGTTGCGGATCACGGCGATCTTCTTGCCGTCTTCCTCGTACACTTTGTCGAGCCAGTAGTTCGGTGTCGAGATCACGCCTTGCGCGTACAGACGTCGATAGAAAATCGGGAAGGTCGTGCCGCCCACATCGTCGGACACTTTCACATCCGGCGTCACGATCTCGACATTGCCACCCCGGCTCGCGATGAAGTCCGCTACGCCCGCGCCTGCATGCGTGCTGACGCCGTCATAGACCAGCACGTTCTTGCCCGGCTCGACCTTGCCAGAGAGAATGTCCCACGAACTCACGGCGAGACCATCAGCCACGCCCCACGCCGGCACCTGCTGCGTAAACGACGACCCGCCCGTTGCCAGCACGACGATGTCCGGCTTCTCCGCCATGATCATCTTGTCATCGGCTGCCACACCCAGCCGCCGATCCACACCAAGGCGCTTCGTTTCCATGTCGAACCAGCGCACGATGCCCGCCATCTGCTCGCGCTGCGGCGCCTTGGCCGCCAGCATGATCTGGCCGCCGACATAATCGTTCTTCTCGAACAATACGACGTCATGTCCCCGCGATTTCGCCACGCGTGCAGCTTCGAGCCCCGCAGGACCCGCGCCCACGACGACGACCTTGCGCTTCGGTCCACGCGATTTTTCGATCACGTGCGGCATGGTCTCTTCACGTGATGTCGCCGCGTTCTGCACGCACAGCACATCGAGACCGTTGTACTGCCGGTCAATACAATAATTCGCGCCCACGCACTGCTTGATCTCGTCTTCGCGGCCATCGCGAATCTTGATGACCATGTGCGGATCGGCGATCTGCGCCCGCGTCATGCCGACCAGATCGATCATGCCGGACTCCAGCAAGCGCTCGGCTTGCCCTGCATCGCGAATACTTTGTGCGTGCATCACCGGGAGCTTGACCACCGACTTGATGCCAGCCGCGAGATGCACGAACGGCTCGGGCGGCAGCGCCATCGGCGGCATGCAGTTTGCGAGGGTGTTGTGCGTGTCCGCACCGGAACCAATCACGCCGATGTAGTCGATCAGGCCCGACTCCGACATCGACTGTGCGATCTCTTTCAACTGCGTGTGATCGAGGCCATCTTCGTGAAATTCATCGCCGCACATGCGCAGGCCGACGCAGAAGTCCGGACCTACCGCTTCACGCACGGCCTTGAGCACTTCGTTGCCGAAGCGAAGGCGGTTTTCGAGCGAGCCGCCCCATTCATCGGTACGAAAATTCGTGCGCGGACTCCAGAACTGGTCGATCAAATGCTGGTGCGCCGCCGATATCTCGACGCCATCCATGCCCGCCTCTTTCACGCGCTTCGCGGCCGCTGCGAAGTCGGAAATGATGCGCTTGATTTCTTCCACTTCAATGATCTTCGCGTTGCCGCGATGCACCGGTTCACGCACGCCGGACGGCGACATCAGATGCGGCCAGTGCTCGCCGTGATACGCGGTTCGACGGCCCATGTGCGTCGCCTGGATCATGATCTTCGCGCCGTGCTTGTGCATGGCTTCGGCCAGGCGCGAGAGCGGATCGATGACTTTGTCGGTCGCAAGATTCACCGACTTCCACCATCCTTGCGGACTATCGATGGACACCGGGCTCGAGCCGCCGCATACGGCCAATCCCACACCGCCCTTGGCCTTTTCCTCGTAATAACGGATATACCGGTCACCGGGCAAACCGCCCGGTTCCGCGTAGACCTCCGCATGCGCGGTGCTGACAATGCGATTGCGCAAAGTCAGCTTGTTCAGCGTAAGAGGCTTGAAAAGGTTGGGGTAACGCATCGCGGTCGACCTCGGATTTATCTATGTACTACGCTGCTTTATTACTCGTTCACGCTGCCAGCGGCGTCACTTCGAACACGCAATGCGAATGGCCTTCGGCCGCGCATTGGGTCTCGACCGAAAACGACTTCGGGCCTTTCTTTGTGCCTTCCGGTGCGGTGTCGTTGACCCAGTCCATCGCGCCAGAGAACCAGCCTGCGAACATGTAGCAAAGCTTGCCTTCCTTGCCCGGCTGCGCCAGCACGAAGGACGAGTTACGCAGATGCACGGTTGCAGTTGAAGCCGCCGGATCGCTTTTCTCGATCGAGAACAAACCCCAGCCGCGTTGCGACAAGCGCTTCAGGTAATGTTCGAACACGGCCATGCCGCTGATGCCGTGTTGCTTGGCTTCTTTATCGCACCAGTGATACGCCGACTTGTGGCCCGCGGTATAAAGGCTCTTCGCATACACATCGCGGCCGAGCGCTTCTTCAACGGCCAGATGGTTGTTCGTGAAGAAGTGGCGCGGCACATACAGCATGGGCAGCGAGTCGGTCGTCCAGACGCCGGTTTCCGGATCAACGTCAATAGGCAGTTGCGGTTGCATCGGGTGGGTTCCTTTTTATTGGGTGAGCCGGTTCAGACGTTCCAGACGCTGTCGAACACGCGCACCCAGTTCTCGCCCATGATCTTCTTGATGCGCGACTCGCTCCAGCCGGCGCGTTCCATCGCGGCGGTCAGGTTCGGGAACTCACCAATCGTTCGGATACCTTCGGGATTCACGACCTTGCCGAAGTTCGTCAGTTGACGATAGCGGCCCTTGTCATGCGTGATCCAGTCGAAGAATTCCGTGCTGTAGCCTTGCGTGAAGTCCGTGCCAATGCCCACGTTGTCTTCGCCGATCAGGTCGACCACGTATTCAATGGCCTCGAGATAGTCTTCGACCGTCGCATCCGCACCGCGCTTGAGGAACGGCGCGAACATGGTCACGCCGACAAAACCGCCTGCGTCGACAATTTCCTTAAGCTGTTCATCGCTCTTGTTGCGCGGATGTTCTTTCAGGCCGGACGGGCAGCAATGCGAATAACACACCGGCTTCTTCGAGAAGGCGATAGCTTCTGAAGAGGTCGTTCCGCCCACGTGCGACAAGTCAACCATGATGCCCACGCGATTCATTTCCTGAATCACTTCGCGACCAAAACCCGAGAGACCGCCATCGCGCTCGTAGCAACCGGTGCCCACGAGGTTCTGCGTGTTGTAGCAAAGCTGCACGACGTTCACGCCAAGCTGCTTGAATGTTTCGATGTAACCCAGGTTGTCCTCGAACGCGTGCGCGTTCTGGAAACCGAAAATGATGCCCGTCTTGTTCTCTTTCTTTGCGCGGCGAATGTCGTCTGTCGTGCGCACGAGCGTGAGGATGTCGCTGTGCTCGCGGATCATCTGGCGCATTTCAGCAATGTTGTCGACCGTCTTCTGGAAGCTCTCCCAGACCGAAACGGTGCAATTCACCGCGGTTACGCCGCCCTTTCTCATGTCTTCGAATACCGACGGCTCGAACTTCGAAATGTTCAGGCCGTCGATGATGATGCTGCTGTCGTGAAGTGTGCTCATCTCTTGCTCCGGAAAAGGAGGGCGTAATCAAAAAATTCAATAAATGGGGAAGCGTTCGCACAGCGCGAAGATTTCGCGGCGCACGCGGTGTTCGGTGTCAGCGTGACCTTCGGGGTGGTCGCGCAGCGCGTCGAACACTTCCACGATCAGTCGGCCGATATCGCGAAACTCTGCCACGCCAAAACCACGCGTGGTGCCGGCCGGCGTGCCGAGGCGCACGCCTGAGGTAACCGTGGGCTTTTCCGGATCGAACGGTATGCCGTTCTTGTTGCAGGTGATGCCCGCGCGTTCCAGCGCATGCTCGACCTGATT
The DNA here is from genome assembly GCF_000729995.1 of Caballeronia sordidicola. Classification (GTDB taxonomy): domain Bacteria; phylum Pseudomonadota; class Gammaproteobacteria; order Burkholderiales; family Burkholderiaceae; genus Caballeronia; species Caballeronia sordidicola_A. The sequence continues at coordinate 184,405 of NZ_JNFG01000003.1, forward strand.
GCCCTTCAAGCCCTTCGGACGCAGATCGACGAGCAGCAAGTGGTTGTCCGTACCGCCGGTCACCAGATCGACGCCGCCAGCCTTCAGCACTTCGCCGAGCGCCTTCGCGTTGGCCAGCACGTTATCGATGTACGTCTTGAAACCGGGCTGCAGCGCCTCGCCGAAGGCGACGGCCTTGGCTGCGATTACATGCATCAGCGGACCGCCCTGGAGGCCCGGGAACACTGCTGAATTGATCTTCTTGGCGATGTCTTCGTCATTGGTCAGTACAAAACCGCCGCGCGGGCCGCGCAGTGTCTTGTGCGTGGTGGACGTCACCACATGCGCATGCTCGACCGGGTTTTGATGGCGCCCTGCAGCGATCACGCCGGCAATGTGCGCCATGTCAACCATCAGCTTCGAACCGGCCTTATCCGCAATCGCACGCAACCGCGCAAAGTCCAGTTCGCGCGGATAAGCCGAGAAACCCGCAATCAGCAACGTCGGCTTGTGCTGCATTGCGAGTTCTTCGATCTGCTCGTAATCGATCAACATCGTCTCGCGGTTCACGCCGTACTGGACCGCGTTGAACCACTTGCCGGACATCGCCGGCTTGGCGCCGTGCGTCAGGTGGCCGCCTGCATCGAGCGACATGCCGAGCACGGTGTCGCCCGGTTTCGTCAGCGCGAGCATCACGGCGCCATTCGCTTGCGCGCCGGAATGCGGCTGCACGTTGGCGAACTTTGCGTTGAAAATCTGCTTCACGCGATCGATCGCAAGGGTTTCGATTTCATCGACGAATTCGCAGCCGCCGTAATAACGCTTGCCCGGATAACCTTCCGCATATTTGTTCGTCAGCACCGAACCCTGCGCCTCAAGAACGGCGCGCGAGACAATATTCTCCGACGCAATCAGTTCGATCTGCGACTGCTGGCGTTCCAGCTCTTTCAGGATGGCGCTGCGCACTGGCGCGTCGCGGGTGGCAAGCGGTTCGTCGAAGAACGGGGCGGCGGGGCGAGTCGGGGAATTTGACATTGAAGCATCCGTGGGTTCGGGGACAAGTCGTTTTTTGAAAGACGGTTTGCTTCGAGAGCCAACCTGCAAAGACACTCGAAACCACGCTGAGAACCGCTTTCCGATGCGTCTATTCTTGACTTTCACCCCACGCGCCAATTTATGAATTTAGACGTGTTCTTGGCCTTTTCCGACATTCACGTCCGTTTTACACAAGTCGCGAAGCGCCGCTCTGGCGCGCGCTTTTCATGCTGCACCGCAGCGGACAATTTCCGCTCCCGTGCGGTGCTCAACTAGGTCTCGATCCCCTTCGCGGTGCGTCTACAAGCGCTTACGCCACCGTAAGCTTCAGCGGCAATAGGGTTTAGCCTGATGGCATGCATGTTGCAAAGATCTACAAAATGTCCATAGTCGTGTCCCCACGACATAGCCACACCTTAGATTCGAAGGATTCCCTCCTCCATGTCCCCCGACCGAACCGCGTCGCTCGCGCATTTCGCGTTCATGCCGCTGCCTAATTTCACGATGATCGCGTTCACCAACGCCATCGAAGTGCTGCGCATGGCGAACTATCTGACCGGGCAGAAGCTTTACACGTGGTCGATCGTGAGCCCGGACGGTGGTCCCGTGGCAGCAAGCAATGGCCTCTCCGTCGATACCGGACCAGTCGAGTGCGTGGGGCAACCGGACATTGTGTTCGTGGTCGGCGGCATCGACGTCCAACGCGAAACCACGCCCGCACATCTGGCCGCGCTGCGCCGTTTTGCCCGGCTCGGCAGTGTGCTCGGCAGTCTCTGCACCGGCACCTATGCCCTTGCGCGCGCCGGTTTGCTCGCGGGTTATGCGTGCGCGATTCATTGGGAAAACATGTCGGCGTTGAAAGAGGAATTCCCGGAAACACGCTTTCTCAAAGAGCTATTCGTGATCGACCGGGACCGCGTGACGTGCACGGGCGGCGTCGCGCCGCTCGACATGATGTTGAACCTGATCGCCACGCGCGTGGGATCGGCGAAGGTCACGCAGATTGCGGAACAGTTCATCGTGGAGCACGTTCGCGATACCAGCGCTCAGCAACGCATGCCGCTGGTCGCGCGGCTGGGCTCGGCGAACAAGTCGCTGTTCGAAGTGATTTCGCTGATGGAGAACAACATCGAGGAGCCGTTGTCGCGCGAAGAGCTCGCACGGCTGGCGGGGATGTCGCAGCGGCAATTGCAGCGGCTGTTCCGCGAGCACCTTGGCATGACGCCGACGCATTACTATCTGACGCTGCGGCTGCGCCGCGCCCGTGAGTTGCTGCTGCAGACCGACATGTCGATCATGCATATCACGATGGCTTGCGGCTTTCAATCGGCCTGCCATTTCAGCAAGAGCTACCGTGATTCATTCGGCACGGCGCCCACGCGGGAACGCCGGCGCCAGTTGCCACCGCTCGCAGTCGTTGCCACTCCTTCGTTGGCAATTGCTCAAAACGCCGCTTAAGCTTCAACTCCAGCTAGAGCGGCGCCTTGAGCATGGACACTTAAGCCGCCTTCAACATCCCGTGCGGGTCGATCACGAACTTGCGCGGCGCACCGCCATCGAATTGCCGATACCCATCCGGCGCCTGATCGAGCGTCACCACTGAGACGTTAACAATATCCGCAATCGGCAGGCGATCCCACAAGATGGCTTGCATCAGGTTCTGGTTGTACTTCACGACCGGCGTCTGCCCGGTGAAGAACGAATGCGACTTCGCCCAGCCCAGGCCGAAGCGAATGCTCAGTGCACCCTTCTTCGCGGCTGCGTCGGCGGCGCCTGGATCGTCGGTGACATAGAGGCCCGGAATCCCGATTGCGCCCGCTACCCGCGTGATTTCCATCAGCGAATTCAGCACCGTGGCAGGCGCTTCCTGATGGCTTCCACTGCTGCCGTGACCATGCGCTTCGAAGCCGACGCAATCGACTGCGCAATCCACTTCCGGTGTGCCGAGAATGGCCGCAATCTGCTCACTGAGCGTTGCGTCCTTCGATAAATCCACAGTCTCGAAGCCGACCTTGCGCGCGTGCGCGAGTCGCTCTTCGTTCATGTCGCCGACAATCGTGCAAGCCGCGCCCAGCAAACGAGCGGACGCCGCCGCGGCCATTCCGACCGGACCCGCGCCCGCTATGTACACGGTCGAACCCGGCTTCACACCCGCCATCACGGCGCCGTGATAGCCCGTAGGCAGGATGTCGGAGAGGCACGTGAGATCGCGGATCTTCGACATCGCCTGGTCGCGGTCGGGAAACTTCAGGAGATTGAAGTCGGCGTACGGGACCATCACGTATTCCGCCTGGCCGCCAATCCAGCCGCCCATATCCACGTAACCATAGGCACCGCCCGGTCGCGACGGATTGACGTTCAGGCACACGCCCGTGTTCTGCGACTTGCAAGTCGGACAACGGCCGCATGCCACGTTGAACGGCACGGAAACCAGATCGCCAATTTGAAGCGTCTCCACGTCGCGCCCAATCTCAATCACCTCGCCAGTGATCTCGTGTCCGAGCACCAGGCCGACCTGGGCGGTCGTGCGACCGCGCACCATATGCTGGTCTGACCCGCAAATATTGGTCGTGACGACCTTGAGAATTACACCGTGGCCGATCTGCCGGCCGCGTGGATCAACCATCTTCGGATAGTCGATGGTTTGCACTTCAACCTTGCCCTGCCCCAAGTACACAACGCCGCGATTACTGCTCATTGCCTGTCTCCTTGTCTCGTGGACGATCCGCACGGCGATCAGCGCCATGCACCGCCTAACGAGCGTAGTCCTGTGGCGCACCACCGACGCGCATCGAACGCGACATGGGTTTGGCAGAATCCGACATCGCGGTTTTATATTGATTGACCAATCAATATAAAATACCTAGCATTCAATCCTGGTTTTCTCAACGCCACGTATATAAACCCCGTAAAACCCATGCCCAAGCTCGGAATGCGCGAAATCCGCCGGGCGCAGTTGATCGACGCCACGCTGCTGACCATCGACCATGCCGGTCTTGCCGGCACGACGCTGGCGTCGGTCGCGCAGCGCGCGAGCATTTCCACGGGTATCGTCAGTCATTATTTCGGCGACAAGGACAGCCTGCTCGAAGCCACCATGCGCCATGTGCTTCGAGACCTGTGGAACGCGACATCGCGCAGGCGCCGGGTCGCGAAGGACGAACCCCGCGCGCGCTTGCGCGCGGTGGTGGCGGCGAACTTCGATGCCGCGCAAGTCAGCAATCCGGTGATGAAAACGTGGCTTGCGTTCTGGTCGGAGAGCATGCACAAACCGCAATTGCGGCGCCTGCAGAACGTCAATACGCGCCGCCTGTATTCCAATTTGTGCGCCGATTTTTCCAAGGCGCTGCCCCGTGCCGCTGCCCGACGCGCCGCAAGCGGACTGGCCGCATTGATCGACGGCCTGTGGTTGCGCGGCGCGCTGTCGGGCGAGCCGTTCGACACGAAAGCGGCCATGCGCCTGGCCAATGATTACATCGACCTCGTGCTCGACACACGCGGCCGGACCCTCACTTAAAGGACTACGCCATGCCCGTTTTCGAATTGCAGCGCTTGTACATCGGCGGCGCTTACGTCGACGCCACCAGCGGCGAAACCTTTGACACGCTCGACCCGGCCACGGGTGAAACGCTGGCCAGCGTGCAACAAGCCAGCGCAGCGGATATCGATCGCGCCGTGCGCTCCGCTCGCGAAGGGCAGCGCGAATGGGCCGGCATGACCGCAATGCAACGCTCGCGCATCCTGCGTCGCGCGGTGGATATTCTGCGCGAACGCAACGACGAACTCGCAGCGCTCGAAACCCGCGATACCGGCAAGCCGATTGCCGAAACGCGAGCCGTGGATATTGTCACCGGCGCCGATGTCATCGAATACTACGCCGGGCTTGCAACGGCCATAGAAGGCCAGCAGATACCGTTGCGGCCAAGCTCGTTCGTCTATACGCGGCGCGAACCGCTTGGCGTGTGCGCGGGCATTGGCGCGTGGAATTATCCGATCCAGATCGCCTGCTGGAAGTCCGCGCCTGCGCTCGCCGCCGGCAACGCGATGATCTTCAAGCCCAGCGAAATCACGCCGCTCAGCACGTTGAAGCTCGCTGAGATCTATTCCGAAGCCGGCGTCCCCGCGGGCGTGTTCAACGTCGTGCAGGGTGATGGTCGTGTCGGCGCGTTGCTTGCCGCGCACCCGGACATCGCGAAGATCTCGTTTACGGGCGGTGTCGAGACGGGCAAGAAAGTAATGTCGATGGCCGGCGGTTCATCGCTGAAAGAAGTGACGATGGAACTGGGCGGCAAATCCCCGCTCGTCATTTTCGAGGACGCCAATCTCGAACGCGCCGCCGACATCGCGATGAGCGCCAACTTCTTCAGTTCCGGCCAGGTCTGCACGAACGGCACGCGTGTGTTCGTCCAGCGACCGGTGTACGAGCGCTTCGAAGCGCTCGTGCTGGAGCGTGTAAAGCGCATTCGCGTGGGCTCGCCAACGGACGCCAACACCAACTTCGGCCCGCTCGTCAGCGCAGCACAATTGCATAAGGTCCTGGGCTTTATTGAAAGCGGTAAGCAAGAAGGTGCGCGACTGATCGCCGGTGGATCGCGGATCACGCATGATGCATTCGCTCAAGGGCAATACGTCGAGCCGACCGTCTTCACTGATTGCCGCGACGATATGCGGATCGTGCGCGAAGAGATTTTCGGCCCTGTCATGAGCATCCTCGTGTTTGATGACGAAACCGAAGTAATTGAACGTTCCAACGCCACCGAATACGGCCTCGCCGCAGGCGTGGTCACGGAGAATCTGTCCCGTGCGCATCGCGTGATTCACGCCCTGCAAGCCGGCATCTGCTGGATCAATACGTGGGGCGAATCGCCCGCTGAAATGCCCGTGGGTGGATACAAGCAGTCGGGCGTCGGCCGCGAAAACGGCATTACCACGCTTGAGCACTACACGAGCATCAAGTCCGTGCAGGTCGAGCTGGGTCCCTACCAACCCGTATTCTAAGGAGCGACGCGATGAGCGCGAACGAGTTCGACTACATCGTCGTGGGCGCAGGTTCGGCAGGCAACGTGCTCGCCTCCCGTCTCACCGAAGACCCTGACGTGACCGTGCTGCTGCTTGAAGCGGGCGGTCCGGACTATCGCTTCGACTTCCGCACGCAGATGCCCGCCGCGCTGGCGTTCCCGCTGCAAGGACGGCGCTATAACTGGGCCTACGAAACGGATCCCGAACCGCACATGAATAACCGTCGCATGGAATGCGGACGCGGCAAGGGACTGGGCGGGTCGTCGCTGATCAACGGCATGTGCTACATCCGCGGCAATGCGCTGGACTACGACGGCTGGGCTGAGCGGAAAGGCCTTGAAAACTGGACCTATTCCGATTGCCTGCCGTATTTTCGCAAAGCGGAAACCCGCGATGCAGGGCCGAACCCTTATCACGGCGGCGATGGTCCGGTACACGTGACGACCTCGAAACCCGGCAACAATCCATTGTTCGCCGCGATGGTCGAAGCGGGCGTGCAGGCGGGCTATCCCCGCACCGATGATCTCAACGGTTACAGCCAGGAAGGTTTCGGCCCAATGGACCGGACTGTGACGCCGAAGGGCCGTCGCTCGAGTACCGCACGCGGATATCTCGACCGGGCGAAGGGCCGGCCGAATCTCACGATCGTCACACATGCCGTCACGGATCAGGTCTTGTTTGCCGGGAAAAAAGCGATCGGCGTGGCGTATTTGCATGGCGGCGAACGTGTCACCGCGCATGTGTGCCGCGAGGTACTGGTATGCAGCGGCGCGATTGCATCGCCGCAATTACTGCAGCGTTCGGGCGTGGGCCGGTCGACGTGGCTGCGGGAACTTGACGTGCCTTTAGTGCATGACCTGCCCGGCGTGGGTGAGAATCTCCAGGACCATCTGGAGATGTACATGCAATACGAGTGCCTTGAGCCCGTGTCGCTTTATCCTGCGCTGCAGTGGTGGAACCAGCCGCAGATCGGGCTCGAATGGATGTTGAACGGCACGGGCATTGGTGCGAGCAATCAGTTCGAGGCGGGCGGTTTTATCCGTACGCGCGACGACGACCTTTGGCCCAACATCCAATACCATTTCCTTCCGGTTGCGATCAATTACAACGGCTCGAACCCGATCAAGATGCACGGCTTCCAGGCGCACGTGGGTTCCATGCGATCGCCAAGCCGCGGCCGCATCAAGCTGAAGTCACGCGATCCGAACGCCCACCCGAGCATCCTGTTCAACTACATGTCGGACCCGCTAGACTGGCGTGAATTCCGTGACGCGATCCGCATTACGCGCGAGATCATGCATCAGCCGGCGCTTAAGAAATATCGGGGACGTGAACTGCATCCGGGCGCCGACCTCACGACCGACGATCAACTCGATGCGTTCGTGAGGCAACGTGCGGAGACAGCTTTTCATCCTTCATGCTCGTGCAAGATGGGTTATGACGACATGGCCGTGGTTGATAGCGAAGGCCGAGTGCACGGGCTCGAGTCGCTGCGCGTGGTGGATGCGTCGATCATGCCGCTAATCGTGACCGGCAACCTCAATGCGCCGACCATCATGCTGGCCGAAAAAATCGCGGACAAGATACGGGGACGTGAGCCGCTCGCTCGTGTTGATACGCCGTATTTCGTCGCGCATGGAGCCAGGGCGCGTCACGCGGAGACAATCGCCGCGATCTGATTAGCAGCGCTTATTGCAATTCAGTTTGAATCCTGGGGCATCCCGGCTTAGCGGCCGCGATGCCTTTTTTTGTTTTGCGTCATTCATTGACTGTCCGTTGCAATTTATAACGCCATTCGTCTTGCGAGCGACTATTAGGATTATGGCGATTTTAATTTTATAAGTCTTCAGCCAACTCTATATTTTATCGAGCACGCATCTCGAGGTATCTTGCCGAGTTAAATTTTGCACGTCATAACCGCGATGTTTTAAGAGTGCATGTTATTCATTTAAGACTCATCCGATCAGCATGCAGCCGCCGCGCAGGGACAATAGCATCGCTCGACAGCACGGCGAAGCTGCTCCATTGGTATCGGCCAACCGGGCCCGATTAGTTAGATTGGGCTTTCGCCGACTTACACGCGCTCACTGACTGCATTCGTATCGCGCTCATTTTTTGCCCGATTAACTGAATTTCAATTCAGATCAATTTGACATCCATAAGCCTATTCCGAAAGTAATCGAAAACCCGTTAATTCAATTATTCACTCAACTTAAATTGATCACAATGACTTTCAAAAATACAGGGCGAAACCGCAGGCGCGAAAGGCTTTGCGCCAGCCTGGCTCTGGTGACGAGGTCGATCGTGTTCTCCTTCGACGAAATTGGCATGCGCCGCCGGTTCGATTGGAATCGATCATGCTGACCCTGGGCGGACTGATCGCCCGTCTGCTGGATGTCGCGCTGATCCTCGGTGGCGCCGCGCTCGGCTGGACTATCCGCAGCGGTAGCCTCACGCCGGCAGCATCGGCAACCGCAGTCGCGGCGTCGACTACTGCGTTTTCAGCGGCGATCTCGCTCGCGTTGTTAGCTGCTGTCGGCGTATATCAGTCACGGCCTGCGCGATCGCTTTCCTCGTTTGCCGGACAGATCCTGTTCGCTTGGCTCGCCACCCAGATCTGCACGGTGCTCGTGATGTTCTCGATCCACCGCGTCGATCTCGTATCGCGTCTCTGGTTCGGATACTGGACCGTTGCCACCGCTGTTGCGTTGATAACGTCACGGCTGATTGCGCACATCGTTCTGAGTCGGACCCGCCATGCCCGTTTGAATCTGCGCCGCGTTGCGATTGCCGGAACTCGCGAGCAATGCGATGCCTTGATGCGCAAGATGCAAGCAGCACCTGATTCGGCCTTTCGCCCAGTCATGACGCTCGATCTTCACGCAACATGTGGAATGTCGGATGCAGCTGTTCCACGTTATGCCTCAACGCAAGCGTTCGTACAGCGTGTCCGCTCGGAAAACGTTCGTGAACTCTGGCTCGCGCTGGCGTTATCGGAAGAGCCGCGAATTGCTGCGCTGGTGGATGAGTTCAGGAACGACCTCATCAACATCCGCTTCTTCCCCGACGTACGCAGCCTCGCCCTGTTCGACGGCGGAGTTATCGATCTGCTCGGTGTGCCCGCGATCAACCTGGTTGCATCGCCGCTGTCGCCGCTGGCGCTCGCCAAGAAGGACATCTTCGACCGCGCATTCGCTGCACTTGCCCTCCTCGCGGTGGCGCCGCTGATGCTCGTGATTGCCCTCGCGGTGAAGCTCTCCTCGCGCGGACCGGTGTTATTCACCCAACGCCGCAAAGGCGCCGACGGTGATGTCTTCCGGATCTTCAAGTTCCGTTCGATGACCGTACACGCTTTGGAGACCGGGGTGCTCAAGCAAGCAATCCGCAACGATCCCCGCGTGACTCGGGTCGGGGCTTTTCTCCGTCGGACCAGCCTCGATGAGCTGCCGCAATTCTTCAACGTGCTGATCGGCGATATGTCGGTGGTCGGTCCAAGACCTCATGCGATCGAACATGACGCGCTGTATCAAACGGTCGTCGATGACTACATCCATCGCTATCGCATCAAGCCCGGGATTACCGGCTGGGCGCAAGTCAACGGCTTCCGCGGTGAAACCGACGGCATCGAAAAAATGCAGGGCCGCGTGGACCACGATCTGTACTACCTGCGCAACTGGTCGTTCGCGCTCGACATGCGCATCGTGATCGCGACTGTCATGAAAGGGCTGAAGCACAGCAATGCTTACTGACGGCCGCCAAGAAATTCGTATTCAAGCGCTGGCGCCTTCAACGAACAAGGATCGCGAGCCACACCTCAATCAATCAAGGAAGGCCCTAATGAAATCATCAATTACCCAACCCCACACGGGCTTGCGCCGTCTGCTTGCCGCGGGCGTTACCGGCACCGTGTTGTCCGGTTGCGCACTGGCGCCCGGTCTGAACATTCACGGGAACGATGTTGGAACGGCCTTCCAGACCGGTGAGAAAACGGAGCAGCAAGAACCAGCCGTTCCAATCAGCGAAATCGACGTGACGTTGCTCAGGCAAATGCGCGAAGCCGCGCGGACCGTCTCATCGTCCTCCGCATCGCTGATCACCGCGCCAACGCCCTATGTGCTTGGCCCGGGCGACGTTCTGAATATCACCGTTTGGGATCATCCCGAGCTGGCTGCCGCGCAATCTGGACCATCGCAGACGGTCACACGTGCAGCGGATCCGGTCGCAGGTTTCGTCATCGACCAGCAGGGCAACGTGATGTTCCCGTATGCGGGACGAGTCCATGTGGCCGGAATGCGCGCCGAGGATGCTCAAGCCGTATTGGCGAAGGCGCTCACCAAATCGTTTTTCGAGCCGCAGGTGACGCTTCGCGTGGCTTCTTATCGCGCAGCACAAGTGTACGTGGACGGCGAAATTCATACGCCGGGAGCTCAGTCAATCAACGACATCCCGATGGGACTTTACGAAGCCATCAGCCGCGCAGGCGGTTTCAGCGCGACCGCCGATCAAAGCAGGATGGTGCTCGTGCGCGACGGCGTTTCGCATTCGATCAACCTGTCCCAGTTGCTCGAGCGCGGGCAGAACCCGTCGGACATCGTGCTCCGGAGCGGTGACGTCCTGCGCGTTCCGGCACGCGATGAAAGCGGGGTCTTCGTCATGGGTGAAGTGAACAAGCCGTCGACTGCGGTGCCCATGCGAAACGGCAAACTGACGCTTGCCGACGCGCTTGCGCAAGCGGGCAGCGTCACCGCGAACTCATCGGACCCGGGGCAGGTGTATGTGATCCGCGGCTCGATCAGTGACGAGCCGCTGGTCTTCCATCTCGATGCGAAATCACCCGTCTCGATGGTCCTCGCCAATCAGTTCGATCTGGAGCCACGCGATGTGGTCTACGTCGATAGCGGCAACCTCGTGCGTTTCAGCCGCATCCTCAGCCTGTTGATGCCCGCGGTCAACGCCGGCCTCACGGCAGCAGTGGTAGCGAAATGATGGCCGCCGCGAATCTAACCAAAGCGTCGCTGGCATGAAAACCATCCTCGTATTGTGCATCGGCAATATCTGTCGAAGCCCAATGGCCGAAGCACTGCTGTTGCGCGCGTTGCCCGGCATGACGGTTCGCTCCGCCGGCCTCGAAGCAATGATCGGCGAGCCCGCCGATCCCACCTCGATCGCATTGATGTCCGAAGCAGGACTGAATATCTCGGCGCACCGGGGCCAGCAAGTCAACTCGGCGCTGGTGACCCATGCGGACCTGATCCTGGTGATGGACCGGCAGCAGAAACAAGAGGTGTATCGGCGTTATCCAACGTCGGCGGGAAAGGTGTTTTGTCTCGGAGAGCACGAAGGGACCGACATCCCGGATCCGTATCGCCAACCTCGCGCTTCCTTTGAACACGCGCTCCATTTGATCGAGCTGAGCGTCAACAGTTGGCTGCCCCCGATTCGGGCGCTACAAGAACCGAATAAAGAGTAATTCTGATGAAACAAGAAAACACGAAAACCACGGTCGCGTTGTCACCTGTCGAGGAACTCGACCTCGTTCGCTATCTGGATGTGCTGCTCGCGAACCGTCGCGTCATTGGCGTAGTCACCGCTATTACCCTCGCCATCGGCGTGGCGTACGCGGTCATCACACCGCCCGTGTACGAAGCCGACATGCTGATCCAGGTCGAAGACAACGGTATGAACGCAAGCAGCCTGTTGGGCGACGCATCGTCTCTGTTCGACGTCAAGACGCAGGCTGCAGCGGAACTTGAAATACTGCGCTCGCGCATGGTGGTCGGGAAGGCGGTGGATTCGCTGCAACTCTATATCGATACTAAACCGAAGTATTTTCCGGTCATCGGTTCATGGATTGCCAGCCGCAACAAACACCTCTCCAATCCGGGACTTTTCGGCAAGGGAGGTTACGTATGGGGTGCGGAGTCGCTGCAGATCGCAACCTTCGATGTCCCCAAGTCGATCGAAGGTGAAACGATCACGCTGACCGTGCTGAACGACGGTAGTTTCCAGCTCGACAACCCTGATCTCGCGCAGCCGATCCGTGGTCACGTTGGTGTTCCTTTGCAGGTTACGCAGGACGTCGGCACGTTCCGCCTGCTCGTCACCGAACTTCACGCCAAGCCCGGCGCGCAATTCATTCTCGTGCGCAACTCGCAACCCAAGACGGTGTCGAGCCTGCAGCAAGATCTGAACATCACGCCTAAAGGGAAGCAAAGCGGGATCATTGGCGCCACGCTCCGTGGGACCGATGCATCGCTGACAGCAACCATCCTGAATCAGATCGGGCAGGAATACGTGACGCAGAACGTCGAACGCAGGTCGGCGGAAGCACAAAGCTCCCTCTCCTACCTCGAAGGCGAGATGCCGCGCCTCAAGGCGAAGCTGAGCGCCGCCGAGGATAGCTACAACGCACTTCGCAACAAGAGCGGCACCTTTAATTTGAGTCAGGAAGGCACGGCATATCTGCAGGAAAGCGTCGCATCAGAGACCGCGTTACTCGCGCTGAAACAGCAGAAGGCTGAGTTGTTGACACGCTTTGCGCCTGGTCATCCGGCATTGCGCGCACTCGACAAGCAGATTGACGCTGTGAGCGCAAAAAGCAGCAGCGTATCGACCCGCATGAAGACATTGCCCAACCTCGAACAGAATTCGTTGCGGCTCATGCGCGATCTTCAGGTCGATAGCGATAACTACGTCAACGTCGTGAATAACGTCGAGCGCCTGAAGCTGGTGAAGGCGGGCAAGGTCGGGACCGTCCGTCAGATCGACTTTGCCAATATCCCCGAAGAACCTGTCAAACCGCGTAAGGCAATGGTCCTCGCCCTGGCGGCAATCATCGGCCTGATGCTGGGTGTGGTCGCCGCATTTGTTCGCGATGGTCTGTTTGGCGGCGTGACCAACGCGCACGAGATCGAGCAACACACCGGCATGAAAGTGTATGGCACGGTACCGTTCTCTCCCGCGCAACTGACACACGCCAAGGCTATTCATGCACGTCTTCCGGGCGTGCATCTGCTGGCGGTATCGGGGCCAACCGACGCGCCCATCGAAAGCCTGCGCAGTTTCCGCACCGCGTTGCAGTTCGGGATGCTCGGAGCCGCGAACAATCGCGTGGTAATCACCGGGCCCACGGCATCCATCGGCAAGTCTTTTGTATCCGCGAACCTCGCGGCCGTACTCGCTGCCGCCGGCAAGCGTGTCCTGCTGGTCGATGCAGACTTGCGCAAGGGCTACCTTAACCAGTACTTCGGCAAGCAACGCACGTCCGGCCTGTCCGATCTGCTGATAGACACCGCGACCATAGACGACGTGGTTCATCGCGACGTAACCGCCGGACTCGACTTCATCGGCACGGGCGTCTTGCCGCCGAACTCCGCCGACCTTGTGCAGAGCGAGCGCATGGCGCGCCTCTTGGACCAGTTGAGCGAACGATATGACCTGGTGATCGTCGATACACCACCGGTCCTCGCCGTCTCGGATACCGCCAACATTGCCGCCCATTGCGCGACGGTATTCCTGGTCGGGCGTTTCAAGCGCACGACTATCGGCGAACTGCTTGAAACGACGAAGCAACTCGAACAGGCAAACGTAGCTGTCAAAGGCGTGATCTTCAATGGCCTCGACTCCAAGGGTTTGCGTTACGGCTCCAAGTACGGTCAATACCGCTATGTGGCATATGAGTACGACGCGCCGGGCAAGGGAAAGGGGTCGAAAAAATGACCGCCAGCCTGATACAACGCCGCGAACAGGCTTCCGTACCCATGCTTCTGCTCGCGGCGGGCGGCATCCTGATTGCGGTCGCCGCGCTGTTTCTCGGCAAGATCACCGGCGTGACCGCCATACTGGCGGCCATTCTGGCTGTGAGCATTCTCGCGATCCGTCCGCGCAATGAATTGCTGCGTCTGTTCAAGCTCTTCCTGCTCGCGACCTTCTGTGTCCTTCCCGCCTGGCAACTCGCCGCCGGCGACGAGATCTATCTCAATCTGCTCCCGCAAGACAGTACGGCGGTCATGCTGTGGTTCTTGCTCAGCATTGCCGGGGTCTGGTTTCTGAAGCTCTCGCTGGACGTCGCGCAGCGTCGTCTGGCGCCGATTGATCCCATCGCCTATGGGCAGACAGGCGTCACGGGACTGGTGTACTTTTTCGCTCTGGCTTCGGTTGCCGCCATCGTGCTCATCTATGTGAAGCTCGGGGGTTACGCAAATATTGTCGAGCTCTACGACGAAAGACTTCAAAACTCCGTCACCGACTACGACCCGCTCGGCGGCCTCGGCATGGTCCAGGCGCTCGCGAACACTGCGCCGCTCTGGATCTTTGTATGCCTGACGCTGCGCCCGCGCTGCAGCAAGCTGATGACAGTATTCGCATTCGCCCAGTTGGGTGTACTCGGCTGGTTGTCTTCAGGTGTGTTCGGAAATCGCCAGGGCATCATATTCGTCTACCTGTTTGCAGCATTGCTCTATCACTTCCTGATCGCACCCGTTAGCCGCCGTGCGGCGAAAACCTCGGCCGTTTTGCTGGCGGTAATCGCATTGGCCCTGATGCCGTTGAAGTTTGGCGTCGATTATTCCGACCTGGGTGAACTGACCGAACGATTCGCGGATCAACGCGCGCTCGAACTCAGCATGGGCCCGGTCAGCTTCTTCCTGTTTCGCGATCTTTCACGCTTCGACGTACAAGCGCAAACAATCGAAACGGTGATGAAGACCTCCTACGATTTGCCTATGGGACGAAGCTTCGCGGGAGCCACCGCCTCGATCGTGCCGAAAGCGATATGGGATGACCGTCCCGCCACATTCGCTCAGGAAAAAAGCGACATTGTGAGCGACGTCCAGTCATCCGGCGGTGACGAAACCACGCTTTTGTTCGGCATGCCCGGTGAATTTCTGGCGAACTTCGGCTTGATCGGCTACGTGCTTGCCTTCGTATTTCCTGCATTGTTGTTAGTCGCTGTCAACGCGTTAAGCGACTCGCGTCACCGAAAATGGCTGCCGATGAAAATAGTCCTGATGCCGCTGCCATTCCTGTTCTTTCTGTTTGATTCCAACGTCATCGCTTATTACGTCGTGCGCTGGATCGTCTTGTTCGCGCTGCCGATGGCCTTGGTGTTGAGGTTCTCCGAGCGAGGCCAAGACACCGTCGCCTTCGGAGGGCGCATGTCATGAAAATCGTTCATGTAGTTGAAACGTGGACCGGCGGCATTGCAACTTATGTGCAGACGCTGGCTATCAAGCAACGTGATCTTGGCCACCACGTAACGCTTCTTTGCGACTTGGGAAAATTAGAGGATGGTTTGCATATCGAGGGCGTGGACATAGTCCATTATCGATCGAGCCGCAACCCTGCCAGATTCTGGTCGATCTCGCGACGCCTGCAACGCTGCATAGCGTCGTTGTATGCCAATGTTGTCCACTGCCATAGTTCGTTTCCAGGCATGTATGTGCGGATGAGAAACCATGCGGGCGTCAGGATCATCTATACGCCACATGCATGGTCGTTCCTCAAGACGGACGTGACGACACCGGCCAAGTGGGGGTATGGTCTCGTCGAACGCATGCTCGCGCGACGCTGCGACCAGATTCTCTGCATGTCGTTTGACGAACTGCGCGCCGCGCGCAGATATCGGATTCCGGCTGAGAAGATCGAGTTCATCTATACCGGCATTGCTTCCGACGAATATGTCTATGCCCCGAAGCAAAGAGGTGAAACCAATTCGATCAAAGTGGGATATTTCGGACGCCTTGATTATCAAAAAGGCTTTGATGTGGTTCTTGAAGCATTACCGTTGCTTGATGCAAGCCTCGAGCTTCATGCATACGGCGCGGCGGTGCGCGGCGGAATCGACGCTAACAACAACGCAAGTGACGACACCCGCATTACGTATCACGGCTGGCTCAACGCCGCAGGTATCCGGCGCGCGATGCAGGAGATGGATGTGGTCGTGGTGCCCTCGCGCTGGGAAGGGCTTGCGCTCGTCCCTATTGAAGCCATGCGGGCGGGAAAGGTCATTGTTGTATCCGGAGAAAGCTCGTTGCCTGAGCAGGTCATCCATGGTTACAACGGCGTCATCCTCCGCGAACTGAGTGGCCATTGCCTGGCCGACAACCTCAACCGGCTGACGCTGGATGAGTGCCGGCGCATGGGCACAAACGCACGTCACGTCTTCGAAAGTACGTTTCAGATTGATCGTTTCCTCAACACCCTGATGAGTTGCTATGAACGCCCCTGAGTACTATCTGCTGCACGCCTATAGCTCGCACAACAGCGGCGACGGACTGCTGGTCAAACTGAGCCTGAAGGCGATCCGCGCTGCGGGCGTGACCCGGACAATCACGGTGGTGTGTCTGGACAAGGCTTCATTCGCAGGCTATCTGAACGACCCGAGTATCAAGCTGGTATCTCTGGGCGAGTTCTTGTGGTCCAGGATTCGCAACGCATTCTCACGCCGCCGGAGTGTCTATTTTGGCGTGGGCGGCGGCTACCTGCGCGCATCGAGCAAGTCAGAAGGCTGGAAGTCGTTCATTGCGCATGGTAGCCAGATTTTCATGTCTAGCATCGGCGGCCGTAGCCTCCGAATTTATTTCCCTCAAAGCGTGGGACCGTTCGATACGCGTCCCGGCAAAATGCTGGCTTCGCTGGTGCGCCGCCATGTCGAACGTATTTTCCTGCGCGACGACAAGAGCGTGACCGAACTCGCACACCCCGGTGCAACCCGAACAGGCGACCTCGTAGTCCTGGAAATTGCCAGGGAAGCGATGGAGGGTACGCTAAGACGCCCCGCCGCTGTCGCACCGCAGGTCTACCTGGTCTTTCGCGACCTGCAGGGTAAGCCGTATCGCGATGCTTATCTGCAACGCATCCGCGCGCTCATGGCGCTTCTTCCCGATGCAAAGCTGGCCGTCCAGGCGCGCGGCCGCGGCAATAGCGACGACGTGTTCTATCGCGAGCATCTCGGTGTGAACGACGCGGTGCTGCTCAAGGACGTGCTTGCCGAGGGCAACGCAATAGTCGTCTCAGTGCGGCTGCACGGGAGCCTGGAGAGCATTCTGGCCGGCGTGCCAAGCGTGCATCTGGCCTATGAGCGCAAAGGCCGTGCCGCGTTCGCCGATCTTGGCCTGGATGACTTCGCGTTTCATGCGAGCGACTTCGACCCGCAAGCTGTCGCTGATGCAGTGCAATCCATTGTGCTCGATGAGGAGCAGTACTGGTCGCGTGTCGAGCGCAGTGCGCAGCACAGTCATCAGTCTTTTGTGGAGGCCATCAAACATGAACTGCGAGCGTTCGATCACGCTGATCATGGACGGTAACTTCCGCCGCGTAGGCAGTCAGATCATCAGCCCACATATGGGCTATGCACGTTTTGGCGCGCGTTTTTCTGAAAGCTTCGACGACGTCGTCATCGTCGCACGTTCGTTTCCTGCCGCTGAAGCGATTGGAGAAAGCGTCGTGGGTGAACGGGTTTCCTTCGTAGACCTGGGTGCTAACCGCGGCGCGTCGGGACTCGTCAAGAGCTTGCCGCGTTTGCTGATTCGGCTTTACCGTGAAATCTCGGCGGCATCGATTGTGCTGATCCGGTTCCCCGGCAATATCGCGTCACTTGCCCTACTGCTGTGCCTGATAAGCGGCAAGCGCTTCTCGGTTGAAGTGGTCGCCGATCCCGCCGATTATTTCAGCGCGGCGGCATCGAAGCATCCATTGCGTTCGATTGCGGGATTCGTTCATCGCTGGACCACGCGCCTTGCGGCAAGGCGTGCGGTCACCGTTCGCTACGTCACGCGCGACTATTTGCAAATTCGCTACCCCGCGCAGAGCCCGGACAAGATGTTCGGTTTCAGCGATGTCCATCTTCGCGACTCATTATTTCAGACATCCGGCGTGCGCACTGCGGCGCCCGATGGGCACCTGCGAATCATCAACACCGCCATGATGCACAACCACAGCAAAGGCCATCTGGTCCTGCTTGAGGCCATGGCAGAGCTACGTCGTCGAGCCGTCGATTGTTCTCTGACCTTGATCGGCGACGGCGCGCGGCGCACTGAGTTCGAAGCGCAGGCGGCGAGGCTCGGGGTCTCCGATAACGTACGTTTCCTGGGGCTTATCGATGCGGACAGCGTAGCCGCTCATGTCGCGCAACATGACTTGTTCGTGCTGCCCTCTTATCAGGAAGGTATGCCGCGCGCCATGCTGGAAGCAATGGCTGCCGGCACGCCGGTCATTGCGTCAAACGTCGGGGGCATTTCTGAAGTGTTGTGCGAGACAAGCATGGTGCCTGCGGGCGATGTCATCGCGTTGGCAACGCGCATCGAAACACTGGCCCGCGACAGGACGCTGCTGGCTACGCGCGCTGAAACTGATCGCGAGGCGACGCGACCCTTTGGCTACTCGGCGTTGCAATCGCGCTATCGCGCGTATTGCGCGGCGCTCGCCCGGGCTCATCTTCATGCGTAAGGATCTGGTGTACGTCACGCTCGGCTCCGCGCTGCCCGCCATCAGCAACTTCTTCGCGGTCGTGTTCGCGCTGAGATATCTCGATGCCGCGTGGCTAGGCCGTTCGTACGCGCTGCTGGCGTTGTTCTTCGTGTCGATAGATGTGTTCAACTTCGGATCCGCACGGCTTTATAGCGTCGCAAAAATTAGTGATCGCTTCTCGAGCTTGCTGTTCCTGGATGCGCTCAGTGCGACCGGTTCCACGCTGTTTTTTATCGTGGCGACAAGCATTCTGTCGCGTTACGGTGCCATTGCGATGCCGCATCTTTTGCCCGCACTCGTGACGGCTCCGGTGGGATACGCGATGTCCCATTTTGCGCTCGGCTATTTGCGTCTCAATGGCGGCAATGGTGCAATATGCGCGGTCTCAACGGTGTCCGCGCTCAGCCGTTGCGCGGTGGTCTGGCTTGTCGCCAGGAATGCGTCCTGGTCGCCGTATCTTCCCGACCTGCTGCTGATGATCGAGGGTTCGTACGGGGCCATGCTGCTAGGCACTTATCTGGTTTTACGCCGACGCGATAAAGTCAGTCAGCGCAGCACTTCCGGATTAGCCGCAATCCCGCAACTGGCTAAACTTGGCGGCAAGGAACTGATCAGCAGCTGGTATTCGAATGCGATCTTCTCGGGAGCGAAACACCTCGATGTCATCATCGCGGTGATGCTTCTCGGGCCTGCAGGGGCCGCGCTGTATCGCGGGGCGAAAAGCGTGCATAACCTCGCGTTCAATCTAGGGCAAGCGCTCGCGCTTGTCGTCCATTCGCGCATGCGGGGATGGTTTTTAACGTCGGCGAAACGCCTTTCTGTTTCGTTGGGCTTCGCGCTTGGCGCGTCAGCGTTTGCCTTGCTCGCCCTGGCGACGCTCTGCGCCTACAAAATAAGGCTATTCCCCACGGCGAGTCTTGGCGCACCCTCGATTCAATGGTTGTTTCTCTTGCTGATCTTCACGGGCGCCGCGCTTATGTTCGCCTGCCGGATCACCTCTCTGATGGTGTTCTCAATCAGCAAGAGATCGTTCCTCATCCTCTCGACCATGGAGGTCGCCGCCTCGCTCTCGCTGCTTTCGGCACTCTGTGTCGCCTTCGGCGTGGTGGGTGCCGCGTTGTCCGTCGCAGTGTCGTGCGGGTGTGTGCTGGCTTCGTCGTTGATGGTTGTGCGGCGTTCGTTCGGCATTCAGGCTGCGCGCTAAATCAACTCTCGAACCGCGCACGCGCGGCCATCGCTATGCGCGCGATCGTCTCGGTGCTCAAGCGTTCTGCCACCTTGTGAACATACTCATGATGACGCGGCTCGAGCGGCGCACCGAGATACTGGGCATGCAGATAACGGATCAACGCAATCCGCCGATGCCCGAGCGCAAGGCTGCGATCGAGCAACGCGAGCGCCGCATGAGGATCATGCTGCTCGCACGCAAGCTGCGAAAGTCCGGCGGTTTGAACGCGCGTCGACGTCATGGCCGTTTCAGCCCACTGCCGCCGCATGTAAAGCGGCCGACGCACGCCAAGCGTCGAAATCCGCGCGATGCCAATCGAGTTCGACGCCCACGCGTCGCGTGCCTTCGCGAATCTTCGGTTTGTACAGCAGCAACGTCAGCGCATCGAGTGCGGGCCATTGGGTGAACGATAGCGCAGCTATTTCCACCGCCAGCGTTTCAAGCAAGCGCGTATGCGGCTTGCTCTCCAGATGGTCCGACACCCGGGCGCACCAGGACTCGTAATCAATCAGCTCGTGCGCGTTCTCCTCGGCCGGCACACCTCGATAGTGCAGGCTCGCATCTATGGCAACAGGCTGCGGCGCCAGATATTCCTGAGGATGCAGGCCGATACGCGTCGGCACCACGAGCTCATCGACAACGATGCGCCAGCCTCCGCCGCCCGGGCTTAATGTTCCGAGTGGTTCGTAGGGTTTCACGACATCAGCGGCTCGGCCGCATCGAGCATCATCTTCACGAAGTAGTCCGCAAAACTGCGGCGGATCACGAGGTCGAAGCTGTCGTCACCGGTCGGTAGCACCGTGACGGAGGCCTTGAAGTAGTGGCTCTGCGCGCATTGGCCAACGCCGAACAAACCCGGATGCAGATCGAGCGGACAACCGCGCGCGAGTATATCACGCGTACGCGTACCGCTGATTTCGAGCACGGTGTAACCGCTGCCGATATCGACGGCGGCCGCGAACAATCCCTTGAACGCCTCGCGTAATCTGGCCTCCATTGGCGCAGGCTGCGTCGCGGAATGCGCAGCCGTCGAACGCACGAGCCACTCGTCCGGGCCGAGCCACATCAGGTCGTAGCCATTGCCCGTTGCCGTCGTATTCGCCTTCTCGGGTGGCTTGCAACCAATCACGCTTTCCACCGCCGCAACAAACGCGGCGTCGCGCAGATCCCCACGCACGTTGACCAGTTCGAGGAACGGCCGCTCGACGAGACGAAACGCCTTCGATGCGCTCGCCTGATGTTTTTTCAGCAGACCATCCACACCTACGAGCGGCGACTCCTGCCATACGCCCTGCCCGATTGCGCGATCCACGACCGTCTGGTTGCTTCTGTTTTCATTCCACATGTTGACGTGCTCCTTCGCTGTCGTAGAACACCGAGCTGGTGATTTTTGCCGGCATCTGTTTACCGCCTGCGAGCGGGATCATCACCGACTCGCCGATCTTGTCGAGACCACCCTTGATGACGGCCATCGCGATCGAGCGCTTCAAAATAGGGCTGAAATAGCTGGATGTGACGTGACCGAGCATGGGCGCCGTATCACCCGTGAACGGACCCGGCACGATCTGCGAGCCTTCGGGAATCACAAACGACGCATCTTCGGCCAGCAAGCCGACGAGTTGCTTGCGCCCGGCCTTCGCCGTATCCGAGCGCGTCAGCGAGCGCTTGCCAAGGAAGTCCTTCGACTTAGCGACCAGTCCGCCCATGCCGAGGTCGTACGGTGTCATCGAGCCATCTGTATCCTGCCCGACGATGATGTAGCCCTTCTCCGCCCGCAGCACGTGCATGGTTTCCGTGCCGTACGGCGTGATGTCGAACTCGGCGCCAGCGGCCATCAGCGCCTCCCATACCGCACGCCCGACGTTCGCCGGCACGTTGACTTCGTAAGCAAGTTCGCCGGAGAAGCTGATCCGCATCACACGCGACGCAGCGCCCGCCACGGTCCCTTCGCGATAACTCATGAACGGGAACGCGGCGTTCGCGAAGTCGATATCACGGCAGACCTTTTGCAAGACCTTGCGGCTGTTCGGGCCCACCACGGCGAAGGTCGCCCAATGATCCGTCACCGATGCCAACCGCACCCGCATGTCGGGCCACTCGGTTTGCAGCCAGCGCTCGAGCCACGTCAGCACGCGCGCCGCGCCGCCGGTGGTGGTCGTCATCATGTAGTGCTGGTCGGCGAGGCGCACGGTCACGCCGTCATCGAAGATCATGCCGTTTTCGTCGAGCATCAGGCCGTAGCGGCACTTGCCCACTTCCAGCTTGCTCCATGGGTTCGTGTACACCCAGTTGAGCAACTTCGCGGCATCGGGACCCTGGATGTCGATCTTGCCGAGCGTCGATGCATCGAGAATGCCAACGCTCGTGCGCGTTGCCAGCGACTCGCGCGCAACGGCCGCGTGCATGTCTTCACCATTCTTCGGGAAGTACCAAGGACGTTTCCAGTTGCCGACGTCCTCGAACTCTGCACCGTTTTCCACGTGCCATTCGTGCACCGCGGTCTTGCGGACCGGATCGAGGAACTCGCCAAGCTCGCGGCCGGCGAACGTGCCGAACGTGACCGGCGTGTAGTTCGGACGGAAGGTTGTGGTGCCGGTTTCGGGGATCGTCTTGTTCAGCGCCTGAGCAAGAATCGCCATGCCGTTGATGTTGCCGAGCTTCCCCTGATCCGTGCCGAAGCCCATCGCCGTGTAGCGCTTCACGTGCTCGACCGATTCGAAACCTTCACGTGCGGCCAGGAAAATATCGGCGGCAGATACGTCATTCTGGTAATCGATAAATTGTTTAGGACCCCGTGTCGCCAGCTCACGGCCGCCGACGAGCCACAACGGCATGACCGGCGCCTCGCTGACTTCCGCCACTTGCACAGGCGTCGGACGCGCCACGATCAAACCCGCGGCACGCGCAGCGTCCACGCCGGCATCGACCGCGAAACGGATCGCACGGGCGAGCGTGAACTCACCGCCGCACGCGCCTACGCTGCTCTCGGCCTGCATCGCTTTACCGGGTACGAAGCAGAGTTTTTCGTCATGCCAGTGCGCCTTGCCGCCGGACTGCGCGAACAGGTGCAGGATCGGGCTCCAGCCGCCGGACACAGCGAGCAGGTCGCAAGACAGGTCGGCTTGCTTCGCGCCAACCGTACCGTTCGAATAGGCGCTGACCTCAACCGACGCCACGCGCAATTTGCCATGCGCCACCGTGATGACCGATCCATTCAGGACTTTCACGCCGTAGCGTTTCGCTTGGGCCTGCAATGCACCCTTGTCGTTGGCAAGACGCGGGTCAACTACCGTGACCTGCGCGCCTGCCGCTTTCAGATCAAGCGCGCATTGATAGCCGCTGTCGTTGTTTGTGAACACCACTGCATTGCGTCCCGGCAGAACAGCATAGCGATGCAAATACGACGACACCGCCGACGCCAGCATCACGCCCGGCAGATCGTTGTTGCCGAACACAATCGGCCGTTCCTGCGCACCCGTGGCAAGAATCACCCGCTTGGCGCGCACTTTCCACAGCAGTTCCCGCGTACCCTTGCGCATCGATACCGGCAAATGCTCGGTCAAACGCTGCGTGATCGTGACGAGGTTGTGATCCTGATAACCGAACGCGGTGCTGCGGGACAGGATCTTCACATCCGGCATCTTGCGCAGTTCAGCTTCAATTTTTTGCGCCCACTTCAAGCCGGGTGCACCATCGATTTCCGTGCGATACGACAGCAGCGAACCGCCGAGTTCAGGCTGGTCATCGACGAGAATCACGCGTGCACCCGACAAGCCGGCGGCATGCGCCGCCGCGAGACCCGAAGGACCGGCGCCAACCACGAGCACGTCGCAATGCGAGAAGCACTTGTCGTAGCGGTCCGCATCCACGTGTTCGGGCGCCTTGCCCAAACCCGCCGCATCGCGGATCACTTCTTCGTATTTCGGCCAGAACTTGCGCGGCCACATGAAGGTCTTGTAGTAGAAGCCCGCCGGAATAAACCGGGCGATCTTCTGGTTCACCGCCATGCGATCGTTCTCGATACTCGGCTTGGCATTCACGCTGGTCGCCACCAACCCCTGATACAACTCGATCTCGGTGGCGCGTGCATTGGGCACCGTATAAGCGCCGGTTTCAAGTTGAACCACTGCATTCGGTTCGGCCACATCGGCCGTCACAATGCCGCGCGGCCGGTGATACTTCCAGCTACGCGCCACGAAATGCACGCCGTTCGCGAGCAACGCCGAGGCGAGCGTATCGCCCTGATGGCCCTGATACGTCTTGCCGTTGAACGTGAACGTGAGCGCGATGGCGCGATTGATGCGCCCGCCCGTGGCGAGTCGGTCTTTCTGGCTCATTTGGATTGTCCTTCTTCTTTCTGTTCCATCACGGCGAGCGGCCGGGCGAACGTTTCATAGCCCTGGAATGCGTAACTCACGGTGTCGCGTTGCGCCATGAACCAGCGGCGGCAACCTTGCGCGTGCATCCATTGCTCACGATGCACGCCGCGCGGGTTCTTGCGCATGAACAGGTAGTCGCCCCATTCTTTGTCGGTGAGCTTTTCGGTGTCGAGCGGACGGGCGATATCGGCTTCGCCGCCGCACGAGAATTCGCTTTCGGCGCGTGGCCCGCACCAGGGGCATTCAATCAGCAACATGTCTTATCTCCTGTGTCGACCAGAGTTGGCGCTTTAGCGCCTTACTCTGGTCCCATGCAATCTCGATGCGGTCGACCAGAGTTGGCGCAAAGCACTTACTCTGGTCCCATGCAACCTTGGTTGCCTCGGTTAGTGGGCGAACTAATGGGCGACGGCCGCAGCGCCGTGCTCGTCGATCAGGTGACCCGTGTAGAAACGGTCGATGGAGAACGGCGCGTTCAACGCGTGAGGCTCGTCGTGCGCGATGGTGTGCGCATAGGCCCAGCCCGAACCCGGCGTCGCCTTGAAGCCACCCGTGCCCCAGCCGCAATTGAAGTACAGGCCTTTCACGTCGGTCTTGCTGATGATCGGGCACGCATCCGGCGACACATCCACAATCCCGCCCCACTGACGATTCATGCGCACGCGCGAGAACACCGGGAACATCTCGACGATCGCCTCCAGCGTCCCTTCAATGATGTGAAAACTGCCGCGCTGACCAAAACCCGTGTACTGATCGACACCGGCGCCGATCACGAGATCGCCCTTGTCGGACTGGCTGATATACGCGTGCACCGCGTTCGACATCACCACTGTATTGACCACCGGCTTGATCGGTTCGGACACAAGCGCTTGCAGCGGATGGCTTTCCAACGGAAGCCGGATGCCGGCCATGTCGGCAAGCGAAGAGGTATTGCCGGCAGCCACGACCGCGACCTTCTTGGCCTTGATGAAACCCTTGGTGGTATCCACGCCGATCACCTGGCTGCCGTTACGGCGAATACCTGTCACCTGGCAGTTCTGCACGATATCCACGCCTGCCTGATCCGCACCGCGCGCAAAACCCCATGCCACGGCGTCATGACGAGCAACACCACCACGCCGCTGGATGGACGCACCGAGCACCGGATAGCGGCTATTCAGGTTGATGGTCGGCTCGATCTGCTTGATCTGCTCAGGTGTGAGGAATTCGGCATCGACACCATTCAGGCGGTTCGCGTTCACCCGACGTTCAGTATCCCGAACGTCTTGCAACGTATGTGCGAGATTCATCACGCCGCGCTGGCTGAACATAACGTTATAGTTCAGGTCTTGCGAAAGCCCTTCCCACAACTGCATCGCCTTTTCGTACAGCGCAGCCGATTCGTCCCACAGATAATTCGACCGCACGATAGTCGTATTGCGCGCCGTATTACCGCCACCGATCCAGCCCTTCTCGAGCACGGCGACGTTGCGCACGCCATGTTCCTTGGCAAGGTAGTAGGCGGTCGCGAGACCGTGCCCGCCGCCGCCGACGATCACCACATCGTATTCCTGCTTGGGCTCCGGGCTTTTCCACTGGCGTTCCCAGTTCTCGTGATACGACATGCCGTTGCGCAACAGGCTGAAGATCGAATAGCGGCTCATGGTGTTTCCTTAAACTTGTTGATGTTGCAAACGCGGTTGCCAAACCTGAAATCAGCACTCGATGACGTTCACGGCCAACCCGCCGCGTGACGTCTCCTTGTATTTCGTCTTCATGTCCGCGCCGGTTTCGCGCATGGTCTTGATCACGTTGTCGAGCGACACATAGTGCGTACCGTCGCCCTTCATGGCCATGCGCGCCGCGTTGAGCGCCTTGATCGCGCCCATCGCATTGCGTTCTATGCACGGGATCTGCACGAGCCCGCCAACGGGGTCGCAGGTCATGCCGAGGTTGTGTTCCATGCCGATCTCGGCGGCGTTCTCGACCTGCGTCGGCGTGCCGCCCATGACGGCGGCGAGCGCTGCCGCGGCCATCGAGCACGCCACGCCCACTTCGCCCTGGCAGCCGACCTCGGCACCAGAGATAGACGCCGTTTCCTTGTAGATGATCCCGATAGCCGCCGCGGTCAGCAGGAACGTGACAATGCCCTCGTCGGTCGAGTTATGCATGAACTTCACGTAGTAATGCAGCACTGCGGGGATCACGCCGGCCGCGCCGTTCGTGGGTGCGGTCACCACGCGGCCACCCGCGGCGTTCTCCTCGTTCACGGCCATCGCGTAGAGGTTGACCCAGTCGAGCATGGAGAGCGGATCGCGCAACGACTCTTCCGAATGCTTGCGCAACTGAGCGGAGAGATCGGCTGCACGACGCTTCACGTGCATCGGGCCGGGCAATTCGCCGCGTACCTTGCAGCCGCGCTCCACGGACGCGGCCATCACGCGCCAGATGGCGAGCAGGCCGTCGCGCACTTCACGCTCCGGGCGCGATGCGGATTCGTTAAGCATCGTGATCTCTGCAATCGATAAACCTGTCTCGCGGCATACGCGCATCAGGTCGTCGCCAGTGCGGAACGGATGCGGCACTCCACCGCTCGCTTGCACGCCGTTCACGCGCGTGCCCTCACTATTGATCACGAAACCGCCGCCGACCGAGTAGTACTCTTTTTCGACTACGAGCTGGCCGTTTTCATCGAAGGCCTGGAAGCGCATGCCGTTCGGATGCACAACGCTTGACCCCGGCGCGCCCGGCATCAGCTTGCGAAAGAAACCAATGTGCTCGCGCTCGTCGAATTTAACCGCCTGCTTGCCGAGCAGGTTCAAGCTCTTGCACTCGCGGATCTCCCGCAGACGCGGTTCGATCGCATCCGGATCGATCGAGTCGGGGAGATTGCCTTCGAGTCCAAGCAGCACGGCTTTATCGGTCCCATGACCCTTGCCGGTTGCACCCAGCGAGCCGAACAAATCCACCCGCACACGGCGCACGAACGCGAGCAGGTTGGCGTCCTCGATATGCGATGCGAAGCGGCACGCAGCGATCATCGGGCCGACCGTATGCGAACTTGACGGTCCGATGCCGATCTTGAACAGATCGAAAACGCTAACGTTCATGGGGTGCCTTGTTGGTGGACTGCATGGGATTTCACTAGGTAGCCATTGCACCCCACGCCAATTTCCGCTGATAGAACAAAAACGGCATGCACGTGGGATGGCGGCGTCAGTACGGCAACACGGGAGGATGGCAAGGCGCTTTAGCGATGATCGGCGTCGAAAACTGGCAGATAGTGGCCCGGGCGGCCCTGCGCCGTGGTGGTGGCACGTCACATGCTGAATAGATTGTCGAGCAAGCTAGCGAGCGTCCGCTTGCCCGCTTTCGACAACCTATGGGCGTCTCGTCGCCTGTTTTAAATAAAGGAAATCCGGCATGAAGCACTTTTCAATGGCATACGCGATCGGCGCCGTACTTTGCATCTCCAGCACAGCCTTCGCCCAAAACAACCCGCCGAGCTCGAGCACTGGCTTACAGGCTGGTGATAACGCTCAGACGACCAATCAGTCGGCGGGAACGACGGCAAATCCCGGCATGTCGCAGCACAAGAAGATGAAGCACACCGCGACATCGTCAACAGGTAGCAAAGCCGGCATGGGAACCGCAACCCCGAGCGGTCCGGGAGCCCCGGTGACGGCTAGCGGTTCGGGCAGTTAAGCGCGGCATAACGTTATTTCTATTTTGGTAAGAGGGGTGGCGAGACAAATCGGGCAGAAAAAGAGACTGAAATCAACAGCTGGAAAATCGACGCAAAAATTACGTGTCGGCGGTATACAACACTTTGAGCGTCAGGCTTATTTACCCTTTCCGGGTTGAAGAAGCGCTGAGATAAACTCTGTTGGCATTTTGGAATGCGCTCGAATCAACCAGTCATTAAACTCTCGCCCATCAGGTTTGCCCCATGAATAATGTTCTGAAGAAAGTCCTCGCGATCTTTATCGTTGCGGCTGTTGCTGCGCCGGCTGTGTCGTATGCAAAGCCGCATCATCATCACCATTACACGAAGGCCAAGCACGTCGACCACGCAGCTCATTAATTGGGCCAGCAGGTCAATATCAAGCTCGTACTAAATCAGCCTTGATGCTTTTAGAAATAGCCGGCAGACAGCTGGCTATCGGAGACGGCTTGCCCTGATCAGGGCAAGCCGTTTTCGGTTCTGCACCACGTGCAAGGCTTATCAAACCCACAGCGTAAGATCCCCGCGTAGATCCCGGTATTTCAAACCGGTTAATGACGGTGATATGCTGATTGATTACCGGGTCGCCATGTCGCCCATCACCTATGGCCCGAATGACGGCTGCACATCTTTGGCAAGCGCATGAATCCCGCTGACGCTCTTCCCCCTCAATCGCCCGACACGGCGTCCAAACAACGCATCCGTTTTGGCATTGTGTTGCTGCCGAATTTCACGCTGACGGCGTTTTCCGGCTTCGTCGATTTATTGCGCCTGTCGGCCGATGAAGGCGACTTCAGCAAGCCGGTGCGCTGCTCGTGGAGCGTGATCGGGGAAACGCTTGCGCCGGTGCGCGCGAGTTGCGGCATCCAGATCACGCCTTGGGAAACCTTCGAGAAAGCTGAGCCCTTCGACTACGTGGTGGTTGTGGGCGGCTTGCTGCATTCCGGCGCGGGCGCGAGCGATGCCACGCTGCAATTCATCCGCCGTGCCGCGACCACGGATGCGACGCTTGTCGGCATTTGCACGGGTGTGTTTTCCCTGATGCGGGCGGGTGTGCTGGATGGTTACCGCATCTGTGTGAGCTGGTTCCACTACTGGGATTTCGTCGAGCGTTTTCCAGGTGTGAATGAGGAGATGCTGGTCGCAGACCGTTTGTTCGTGATGGATCATCGTCGCATTACGTGCTCGGGCGGAAGGGCTTCCATTGATGTTGCCGCGGCAATCCTTCTGCGCCATTTCGAGGCCGCCACGGTACAAAAGGCGTTGCGCATCTTGCTGGTGGACGACATGCAGAAGGGCAATGCGCCGCAGCCGCATCCGCCGGGGCTTGCGCCTGCCACGCATCCGAAAGTGAAGCGGGCAATCCTGCTGATGGAACAGCACGTGGGGCGTTCGTTGACGCTCGATGAGCTAGCGCACAAGCTGGATTTATCGACGCGGCAGCTGGAGCGTTTGTTCAAGGCGGAGACCGGCAAGGCTCCGCAGGCCTACGCGAAGCAGGTCAGGTTGCGCACGGCGGCCTGGTTGCTGACGAGTTCCGACAAGACGGTGGCGGACATTGCGTCGAGTTGCGGCTTTTCCGATGCGTCGCATCTAGGGCGGGAGTTCAGGAAGCAGTTCGGGCTTCCACCGATGATGTATCGCGAGCAGCGTGGCACGGCAACACCCGACGATGCCGCGAGCGCCGCGACGCTCGACCTTGCGGCGGATTTCGATGAGACTTTTCCGGGGCGAGCCCAGGCTATCTAGACCTTTGTCACCCGCGCCGGCAGACCCCTTTTGGTCCACCGGCGCGAACAAACTTTACTGCGCCGCTACATACGCCTTCACAGCCGGCAACCCATCCTTGCCGTCAAACGTCTTCACCCCCGCCAGCCACTTATCCAGCACGGCCGGATTCGCCTTCAGCCACTGCTTCGCAGCGACATTCGGATCGGTCTTGTTCATGATCGGCGTCATCACGTGATTCTCGATGTCCGTCGAAAACCGCAGGTTATCGACCAGCTTCGCCACATTGGGGCAGCGCGCAGCATAATCCGGCGGCGTTACCGTCAGCACCTTGGCCTCACCATAGTTCGGCCCGAACACATCGTCGCCGCCACTCAGGTAGTCAATTTTCATTGTCACGTTCATCGGATGCGGTTCCCAACCCAGGAACACAATCCACTTCTTCTCGCGAATCGCACGGCCCACTTCCACCAGCATGCCGGCCTCGCTCGACTCGACCATCTTGAACTTGCCAAGCCCATACTGATTTGAATCGATCATCTTCTTGATCAACGCGTTACCGTCATTACCCGGCTCGATGCCGTAGATCTTGCCGTCAAGCTTGTCGTAGTTCTTGGCAATATCGGCGAATGATTTCAGGCCGCCGTTATACGCGTAGTCCGGCACCGCCAACGTGTATTTCGCGCCCGTCAGGTTAGGCGCCGGCAATACCTTGACTTGGCCCGCCTTCTGGAACGGATCGACAATGGGGTCCATCGTCGGCGACCAGTAACCCAGGAATACGTCGATCTGCTTGTTCTTGATACCGGCAAACGTGATGGGCACCGAGGCGATGGTCTTCGTCGGCTTGTATCCGAGGCCCTGCAGCACGGTGGTCGCCAGACCCGTGGTCGCGGCAATATCGGTCCAGCCCACATCGGCGAAACGGACGTTCTGGCACGTGGCCGGATCAGCCGCAAACGCGCCGCCGGACATCGTGAGATTCAGCAAGACAGCCAGCGCGCACGATGACGCGATTCCGTGAAGTTTCATGTTTTCTCCCTATTTTGGAAACCACCAGACACGACGATGCCGCGCCCCAATGAGCGCACCACGTCTAAAAATGGATCACTAAAAGATCACTAAGCCGACTGCCTGCGCTCAATACTCGGCGCGTGGCCAAACTGCGCGCGGTATGCCTTGCTAAAGTGACACGGCGAATGAAAGCCGCACACGGCCGTCACACGTGAGATCGATGCATCGGTATTACGCAGCAACTCACGCGCTCGCCGCAGCCGCAGCGTGAGGTAATAATGCGTCGGCGAAACACTCAGGAACATCTTGAACATGCGCTGCAAGTGGCGCTGCGAAAGCTTCACCAGCCGCGCGAGCTCTTCAAGCGACAACGGCTCTTCAATGTTCGCCTCCATCAACCGCACCACCTCGATCAACTCAGCCCTCGAAAAACCCACACGCGCATCAACAGGAATGTGCTGGTAATCGGTCGTGCCGCGAATCCGCTCCACGATGAATTGCTCGGACACCTGCGCCGCATGGGCCTGCCCAAGCCGCTGGCCAACCAGGTTCAGCATCAGGTCAAGCGGCGCGGTCCCGCCCGTGCAGGTCACGCGATCGCGGTCGATCACAAAGAGTTCATCGGCGAATCGCACGTCGGGGAAACGCTTGTGCAACGGCGACATGTCCTCCCAGTGCACCGTGCATCGATACCCATCCAGCAAGTTCGCCGCGAGCAACGCATACGCGCCCGTGCACACGCCGCCAAGCGGCACACCTTGCGCCGCGACGTGCTGAAGCAACGCAATCACCCTGTCATCCACGTAATCACGCACATGCCAGCCCGCGCAGACGATCAGCACGTCGGGCATGCCCGCTTCAGCCAGTGTTTTCGTCGGCTTCACGGTAATGCCGTTGCTCGCGCGCGCCGGTTCGCCGTCCGGGGTGATCACCGACCACGTGTAGTGCTCGGCCCGGCCGACGTAGTTCGCCATGCGCAACACTTCGATCGCGCTGGTGAACGCGATCATCGAAAAATTAGGCAGCGTCAGGAACCCGAAGTGCGCAAGCTTCGATAACGGTGAATTCTCAGGAGGGTGAATCCTGTCCGGCACCATCGCGTCGCGTTTCATCGGGTTTTTATCCTTAGGGCCCTGGCCTGGCTTTATTTCGACTTCGCTGCCTGATTGCTTATTTTCCTGCTCAGCTTTGCTGCGCAGCCGGTGCGCGGCGCACGCGCATCACGCTGCGAAGTCCCGACAACAACGGTGCCCGCGCCATACCCGGCGACCGGCCAAAGCTTTCCGTAATACGGTCAAGAATGATCGCGAGCAGCACCACCGACAAACCGCTCTCAAACCCCAGCCCGATATCCAGCCGCTGAATACTCGCCAGCACGTCGTTGCCCAGACCGCCGGCGCCGACCATCGAAGCGATGATCACCATCGACAGCGCCATCATGATGGTCTGGTTGACGCCGGTCATGATGGACGGCAACGCGTTCGGAAACTGCACCTTGTAAAGCAATTGCCACGGCGTGCAGCCGAATGCCTGACCCGCCTCCACGATCTCCCGATTCACATGCTTGATACCCAGCGACGTCAGGCGCACAGCAGGCGGCATGGCGAAGATAACCGTCGACAGGATCCCCGGGACGCGGCCAAGACCGAACAGCATGGCAGCCGGAATCAGGTACACGAACGCGGGCATGGTCTGCATCAGGTCGAGCACCGGACGCACGATCGTCTCGATGGTCTTGCTCTTCGCCGTCCAGATGCCGAGCGGAATGCCGAGCAGCAAACTGATCAGGGTGGCGGACAGCGTGAGGCCGAGCGTGATCACCATCTCGTCCCAGAAGCCCGTGGCATAGATCAGCAGCAACGACAGCAACGTGAATAGCGCAAACCGCCAGCCGACGCGCCACAAGCCGATGCCGACGAAGATCGCCATCATCAGCCACATCGGAATGGACTGCAGGCCGTGTTCGATCAGCGCCGCGAAGCTCTCGATGACTCTACCGATTGCGTCGAAGGTGTTTGCATCGTGGTCGAGCAGGTATTTGACACCGTGATCGACCCACGTACCGAGCGGGATAATTTCAGACATGGGAACCTCGATGCCGAGTCAGAGCCTTGAGAACATTCGTCTTGTTGACCGAACCACAATACGATCCGTCCGCCTCGACCACCGGCAACGGCGCGCGGCTGTTGACCACCCGGCTGACGACAACGTCAAGCGGCGTGGTGCGCTGGATACATTCGATAAGATTGATTTCCGGGGACGCCTGCCCGATCGCATCGCGGCACACGAAACCGCGAATCTTGCGCTCATGGTCCATCACGAACGCGTAGTCGGCGCTGCCGTTGAGCGCCTGCGAGACGCTCGATGCGTCGATCTGCGAACCGTGCTTCATCAACGGCACCACGTCCGTCTGCATCAGGTCGCCGGCGGTCAGGTAACGGCTGGTGTCGATTCCTTCGAAGAACGCCCGCACGTAGTCATCGGCGGGGTTCGAGATGATTTCCTGCGGCGTGCCGATCTGCACCACCTTGCCGCCTTCCATGATCGCGATACGCGTACCAATGCGCAGCGCTTCCTCCAGATCGTGCGACACGAACATGATCGTGCGCTGCTGTTCGCGTTGCAGATCAAGCAGCACGTTCTGCATTTCCTTGCGTTTGAGCGGGTCAAGCGCGGAGAACGCCTCGTCCATGATCATCAGCGATGGATTCACGGCCAGCGCCCGCGCCAGGCCCACGCGCTGCTGCATGCCGCCCGACAACTGCGCCGGCAGCTTCTGCGCGAACGGCGCAAGACCCACTTGCTCCAGCACGGCCATCGCGCGTTTCTCGCGTTCCTTGCGCCCGATGCCCGCTACTTCGAGCCCGAACGCGGCATTCGACAACACCGTGCGTTGCGGCATCAGCGCGAACGACTGGAACACCATGCTCATGTCCTTGCGGCGCAGCGACGTGAGTTCGGAACGCGGCACGGACGCCACATCGCGGCCATCGATCAGCACCTTGCCGGCGGTCGGTTCGACCAGCCGGTTGATGAGGCGGATCAGTGTCGATTTGCCTGAACCCGACAAGCCCATCAGCACGAAAATCTCGCCTTCCTTCACTTCGAAGGACACGTTGTGGACGCCGACAATCTGTCCGGTGCGGGCGAAAACTTCTTCCTTCGTTGCGCCGCCGGCAAGCATGTCGATCGCCTGCTTCGGGCTCGTGCCGAACACCTTGCACAGGTTTTCGACCACGACCTTGTGGGAATTCATCGAACGCTCTCCTGGTTGGCGGACGTGCGTCCGCGCTCTGCATACATAGTTGCCAGAAAAAAGTGCGGGTTGCCGACTATTTCCGACAGTCACATGTGGAAATACGACACTCCGATTTGCCATTTTTGGCAGATGGAAAGCCGGAGCCTTGTAGGGCATGGCTTTGCGGGGAGTGTGGAGCCAATTTTGGCGTTTTTTTACATGTCGCGCCAGAGCAAGTGGACCGTCGATTCGTAAAGTTTTTTGGGGCTTATTTGAGTTTTGGACGGTGTGTCGTCCGGGTTGCGGAGGCTTTTTCCGTCCGGCTCATCATATTCCAGGAATGTGGCCGGATGGACGATGTCGGGATTTGGCTGCTTTGCAGCGCTTGTGAACAGGACCCGGTGGAACCGGGGCGGTCAAGAACCACGAGCCGACGCCGTTAACCATTCATATTCCCACCATTTCGCTTATCCGGTTCATCCATGTCTCTATTCAACATCCGCCGGGCAAGTGTCGGCGCGAAATTCGCCATCCTCGCTTGTGCACTCGCGGCCACGGTCGTAGCCGGGTTTACCATCGCGGTCACGCATCTGGCCGGTCAGCAAATCGACGCGCAGGCGCTCGAACGCATGGACGACGACAACCGCGCGATCGGCACGATGATCCGTCTCTACGACAAGGCCGTCAGCGCCGAAGTCGAGCGCTACATGACGCTGTTTTCGAGCTTCCTGCCCACGGAGTTCGCGCTCGATGAAACGCAGAAGGTGGATATCGGTGGCTTGGCAACACCCACATTCAAGGCCGGCGACAAGCCGATGAACCTCGATTTCTCGATTCCCGACCAGTTCCTCGAACGCAGCGGCGCAATCGCGACCGTGTTTGCGCGCACCGGCGACGATTTCGTGCGCGTGACGACATCGCTGAAAAAGCAGGACGGCGCACGCGCGATCGGTACGCTGCTCGACCGGAAAGGCCCGGCGTACACGCTTATGCTGGCCGGAAAACGCTTTATCGGCATGGCAACGCTCTTCGGCAAGCAGTACATCACCGAGTACAAGCCCGTCACCGATTCGTCGGGGCGCGTGATCGGCGCATTGTTTGTCGGCGTGGACGTCACGCCGGAAGTTGCAACGTTGCAGCAGAACATCCGCGACCTGACGATCGGCCAGAACGGTTACTTCTTCGTCATCGATGCCTCGAACGGGCCGAATCGCGGCAAGTTCCTCGTGCATCCGGGATTGGGCGGTACGACCGCCCCGCTCGCCGATGAACGCATCGCTCCGTTCAAGCAGATGCTCGACGCGAAAGAAGGCCGTCTTTCCTTCGATGCCCCCGAGATTCCCGACGCCGCCGATCCCAAGGTGCACGGCGGAGCGAAGGAGATCGTGTTTCGCACG
Source organism: Caballeronia sordidicola (assembly GCF_000729995.1). Lineage (GTDB taxonomy): Bacteria > Pseudomonadota > Gammaproteobacteria > Burkholderiales > Burkholderiaceae > Caballeronia > Caballeronia sordidicola_A. Next base: position 219,593 of record NZ_JNFG01000003.1, read on the forward strand.
GTGCCGGAATGGCAATGGCTGATTGGCGGAATTGCGTATCGGGACGAATTGCTCGCGGGCGTGCGCGCCACGCGCAACCGCTTCCTGCTGATCGGGCTGATCGTGATCGCCGCGTTCGTGGCCGTGCTGCTCATCGCGGTCGCCAGGCTGGTGGGCCGGCCGCTCGCGGACCTGACGCAAGCCTCCGAACGCATCGCGGCAGGCGATCTGAGCGTGCGGCTCGCGACCACTCGGGAGGACGATATCGGCCGGCTGATGATTGCCATCGATGGGATTGCGACCGGGCTGGCGCGCATCGTGACGCAGGTGCGCAGCGCGTCGGCGGATATGTCGGACGGCACAGGACGGATGGCGGCGGGCAGCAGCGACATCTCGCTGCGCATCGCGACTCAAGCCAGCAGTCTCGAAGAAACGGCGGCGAGCATGGAGCAGATCACGTCCACCGTGCAACAAAACGCGGCCAACACGGCGCAGGCGGATCAGCTCGTGGCATCGGCGTCCGATGCAGCGCGCGCCGGTGGCGAAGCGGTCGGCCGGGTCGTTGCAACAATGGGCGAAATTGACGCGTCTGCGCGCAAGATTTCAGACATCACGTCGGTGATCGAAAGCATCGCGTTCCAGACCAACATCCTCGCATTGAACGCGGCCGTGGAAGCCGCGCGAGCCGGCGAGCATGGCAGGGGCTTTGCTGTGGTGGCGTCGGAAGTGCGCGCACTGGCTCAGCGCAGCGCCGCGGCAGTGAAGGAGATCGAGGCGCTGATCGCGGTATCGGTCGGCCGGGTCGCCGATGGTTACCGGATCGCCGAAGAAGCCCGCGGCACGATGAACGGGATCGTGGAGCGCGTCGCGCGGGTGAACGCGATCATTGGCGAGATCAGCGTGGCGTCGCGTGAACAATCGAGCGGCATCGAGCAGGTGAACCTTGCCGTGGCGCAGATCGGCGAAGCGACTCAGCAGAATGCGGCGCTGGTGGGAGAAGCTGAACAATCGACCGCCGGCTTGCTTGAGCAAGCCGAACAGTTGAGCCGTGCGGTGAGCGTGTTCCGGCTTTGATCTCGGGCGGGGGCGCGGCGGATGATCCAGACGGCCTCGCTCGGAATCAACGCCGCGCCTCGGACGATCACTAACCCGGCCTGATCATCTCGAACATTTCGCCGATACCGGCGTAGTCCCCGCGATACCCCGCACGCATGATGGGCTGCGCGGCGGCTGTATCGAAGAGACCGTCCTTCAGGAACTCCCGCCGGATATGCACGCCAACCACTTGCCCAAGCGCAAGCCAGTTGTTCATCGGGGTTCCGTCCAGCGATTTCAGCCGCACGATCTGCAACAACTTGCATTCGAGCGCGGCCGGCGATTCCGCCACATGCGGCACGGCCACGTTCACGCCAGACGCTTTGGTGAGTCCCGCCAGCTCGAATTCATCGATTTCGTGGGGTACGGTCGCGGACGTCCGGTTCATCTTCTCGGCAAGCGGCTTGCTCGCCAGATTCCACACGAATTCACCGGTCGTTTCGATATTCGCGATGCTGTCCTTGAAGCCCTCGCTCGAGAATCCGATGATGTGCGGGAACGAAGCGAACGCACCGAAAAAACTGTACGGCGCGAGGTTCACGTGGCCGTCCGGATCGCAGCTCGAAATCCAGCCGATCACCCGCGGCGCGACGATCGCCTTGAACGGATCGTGGCGTAACCGGTGGCCCTCGTCGGGATGGTAGAAATGGTCTGCGTTGCTGTCGCTCATGAGTGCTGTCCAGTCTTCTTTGCAGTGTGGTGAATCAGGCGCTTGCGCCCTTGTTTGACTCGCGAATGGTGCGCGCTGTCCCATTCGTAAAACCCTTGCCCGCTGCGCACGCCCACCCGCCCTTTCTGCACATGGTCACGCATCAGTTGCAACACGTCTTCGTCCTTGGCGAGCTCCGGCATCAGGTGCGAGCCGATATCCAGCAACGTATCCAGCCCGCCAAGATCCGCGCTTTCCAACGGCCCGACCATGCCATAGCGCCGCCCGAGTGACGCCTTCATCACCGTGTCGACTACCTCGGGCGTCGCTGCGCCCGAACGCACAATGGCGAGCGCTTCGCGCAACACGGCGAACTGCAGCCGGTTACCGACAAAACCTGGAATCGCCTTCGTCAGCACAACCGGTTCCATGCCAATCGCCGTCATCAGTTCAGCCGTGCGGCGCGTGACATCCGGATCGGTTTCAGTACCCGGAACGACCTCAACCAGCGGAATGGTGTGCGGCGGATTCCAGAAATGCGCGATCACAAAACGCGCCTTGTTTTGCAGCACTTGCGCGAGCAGATCCGGCGGAAAGCCGCTCGTGTTGCTCGCGAAAATAGCGTCCTTGTGCAACAGCGGTTCAAGCGCCCGGTAGGTACGGTTCTTCAGTTCGAGCACTTCCGGAATGGCTTCCACGATGAAACCCGCCGTGGCCACGCGCTCGAGTCGGTCTGTAGTTTCAATACGCGCGAGTACGCCCTGTTTATCGTCCGCATTGAAGACGCAGGCGTCGATCAATTCGTCGAGGATCGCTTCTGCTTTGCCATGCACCGATGCCAGCCGCGCGGTGTCTATGTCGTGAACGATGGTCGGATAGCCATGCAGCGCCGCTTGCGTCGCAATGCCGACGCCCATCAAGCCGCTGCCCACCACGCCGATAGTGATCTGATTCAAATTTTCCCCGCAATGCTTAAATTCCGAGCTTCGGTTCGACAGCCTGTTCGGGTCCTTGCGGGACACATCGAAGCCGTCCGATGCGGCTCTCAAGGCCGCCACCAAGGATAGCGCAGCGCCTTCAATCGCGCGGTGCAGCAAATGGCCTATTGGCCTTTGATTTGAAGCTGATCGCCCGGCGCGCTCCGTCGAAAGCACTGAGCAAAAAAAACCGGCTTCCCTTGCGGGAAGCCGGTTTTTACGACGAGGCCCTGTGACCGGCGATTAGCCGTGGTGATCCGGACCGTGGTCATCGTGGTGATACGCGTGCGACGGACCATGATCATGCGGGTGGTGACGCATCCATTCGTCGCGCTGCCAGTAGCGGTGGCCGTCCCAATAGCGGTCGCCATGCCAGCCGAGGTTGATCACCACGGCGGCCTGCACCATGTGCGGTTGCGCATAAGCTTGCTCGGGCACGGGTCCGTGGATCATCCCGTTATCGACTTGCGCGAACGCGGTTGTTGCGGTCAAGAGCGCGCCACCAGTCAGCAGCGCAGCCAGGATTGAGCGTGAAGTGTTCATGACTATTCTCCCTTTTCAGCTTGATTTTGTTTCAGAACGCGCGGTCGGCCGGAACGAAATGCCGTTGCTTGATGTGCCGTCAGGCGCCGCGTCGTTGAAACCACTTTAGCGGGGCGTAAGGTTGCACGACGTGAGCGGTTGTAAGTGTTCGTATCATCGCTTTCAGCGCGTCCCAGCGGCATCGGATTTTTGCAAACCGCTGATTTCATTCGCCTTTACGCCTGTCTGACGTAGCAAGCTGGCACTATTTCGCCCAGCGGCGTGTAAGCAATGAAAATATGAGATCGAGAATTGGCCGAGGCGAGCGCCGGGAGAGCAAAACGGGGAGGTGATCTGGGAGGCATGCGCCGAGCGGCGCGGACAGGAATGTCGCGCAAAAGCGACCTGATGGCCGTGCAGTCCGTAAGGACAAATATGGCGATCGGTGAAACTATCAAGCTAGAAAAACTACATAATCCACAACAACGAAAGCAGACGGACCGCACTACGAAAAAACCTTGTCAAGCACAAACCGACAACACTTCAGTTTTTCCAACAGTCCAGCCTGCCTTCCTTACAGCTCACAGACGAATGCCCATGATCGTGCCGCGCGACTTGCGAATGCGCTCTGCTTCTTGTTGACGCGCTTGGTACGAGTAGTCTGAATCCAGCGGAAGATGCGGCGATTCAAACAACGATGCGAATTTTTGCAGCAATGCGAAGAGGTAGCTCATGTCAAACTCCAGGTAGGTGGTCAAGGGTTATCCCTTAGAAGCCATTATAGGGTTTTCACTAGCTGATTCCTAGTGCAATGCAACATTTCTTGTGTAGTTTTTCTACATAATTGCGTTTCTGCCACATGCGAAGGTCATTGATCCGTCTGAAATCAGTAGGAATTACAGGATTACGAGCTCCGCGGCGCTATCCGGAACACAGTGAGAAACTGTGAGCCCGAAAAACATCGGGCATCCGACATTTTTGGCTGGATTCACATCAACTTTTTTGGATCCGATTTTTGTGCTTCGAAAATTAGCCCGCAACCACCTCGCACCACCGAACCAGCGTCCAGGACGCTCGATCGGATAGCAGCGATCACGCACGTCATGCTGTAGCCACCCGATTACCGGCATCCACCACTTGATAAGCCAGGCCATGTTCCGCCTTCGCAACTTTCACCGGCAGTCACGACAAGCGGCAAGCCGCCGCACTAAAGCGTTCTCCCGAATGCTCGATTCCATTACGCGCCATCGGCCCGTCTGGATGGTTTCGTTCGCGTTGAGCCAGGCTGACTTGTCCGAAGGGCTGCGGGCCGCGTTCGCATCGACTGCCATGCTGCTTCTCGGCAACCTGTTGCACATGCCCGAGTTCTCGTGGGCCGCCATCGGCGCGTTCTGGACCTGTCTCGCCGATGCCGCCAGCTCAAACCGCATGCGATTCGCGTCCATGGCGGGCTTCGCAGTGCTGTCGACCATTTGTGGCGGACTGACCGCGTATGCGTCCGGCGTGGGCATCGTGGCCGCGGCCGTCGCCGTGTTGGTGTTTTCATCTCTCGGCGCGCTCGCGCGCGCGTGGGGCGCGGCGTCCGCCCAGGTCGCCATTCTTGCTGCCACCGCCTGCGTGGTGATGGTGGACAAACCCATCCATGGATCGCGCGGGGAATTGCGTTTCCTCGCGCTCTACTTCGTGGGCTGCCTGTTCGCGACGGCGCTCAGCTTCACCGTGTGGCGGATTCACCCGTTCGGCGCAAGCCGCACGGCCATGCGATCGGCGTATGCGAGCCTCGCGGCCATCGCGAGCGACGGCGCACGGCTGCTCAAGCGAGACAGCGCGGGCTTCGGCGAATGGGCCTCGCACGCTTCGCGCTTTCGGGGCAAGGCGCGCAGTGACATCGAATTGGCGCGCAAGGCGCTCGCCCGCGTGCCGTCATCGAAGACGGATCGGCAGGACACGTACGACATGCTGATGCTCGCGCTCGCCGACAGCGAGCGGATTTTCGCGTACCTGATCGCTGTCACCGATGCCTGCGAGCGCGGCCACCATCGCCTGCCCAACCTGCCGCGCGCGGTGCGCGTGCTCGAGGCGTTCGCCGAAGTCCTGGCGCGGCTAGCACGCTCCATTGCCGATAAGCCCTGGGAGCCGCTCACGGCGCTGCGCGACCGGTTGCAGGCGCTCGCTCGCCAGCTAGAGATTGCGTTGGGCGAGACCGTGTCACTGAGTTTCGATGTCGACTTCAGCGAGCTCGAGTCCCCGGCTCGGCGACGCGCAAGCGTGTGGTCCGCTGCGCTCACGACCTTGAAGCGTGGTGTGGAAACCTTGAAGGCGAATGCATCGACGCAATCGATAGGCGCACGCCATGCCGCTCGCGTCGGTGTTGCCGCAACGGCGGCTTTTCTGACCGTCAGGCTGCTGCATCTGCCCTTCGGGTATTGGGCAACGATGGCAACACTCCTGATCCTGCAGCCGTCGATTGCGACGAGCTGGCCGCGCAGCATCGAACGTGCGGCGGGGAGCATTGTCGGCGGATTGCTGGCGGCGGCCATTGGGCTGGTCGTTCATTCGCCAATAGCGATCTCGCTGGTGGTGTTCCCGCTGGTCTGCGCGACGATGGCCTTGCGGCCCGTCAGCTATAGCTTGTTCGTGCTCTTCATCACGCCGGCGTTTGTGCTGGTCGCCGACTTTGCAGCGCCTGGGGGCGCCGAGCTTGCCTACGCCGTGACTCGCTTGGAGAACAATGTGTTCGGCTGCGTGATTGCGTTGCTCGCGACCTTTCTTCTCTGGCCAAGCCGCGAGCCCAGCCGCTTCAGCGACCGCTTGGCGAAGGCGGTGTCCGCGAACCTTGGTTATCTTGGCGCGTCGCTGCGGCGTGGCGAAGACAGCGAGATCGAACTGGAACGGCTACGTCGTGCAGCGGGGTTGGCGAGCAATAACGCGGAAGAGGTGTTGGCTCGACTAAGGCTGGAAAAGCTCGATACGAGCAACGACGACCGGACTGGCTCAACCGCTCTCGCCCTGTTGCGACGTGTGGCGGGCACGGCGACCCGGGCTCGTTTTGGCCGTGCGGGCACCGCGCCGAATCGGGACCTTGCAGCATGGGTCGAGCGTGTCGGCAAGGGCATCGAGGCGCGGATTGGGAGTGACCGGAGCAGCACTGGCATCAATACCCAGGAGGTCTTTCCCAAACACGGTCTCTCGTTGCTTGAAGCGGATGCTGTTAATCAAGTCGTGCTGCTGCGCCGGTTGTTGATCGAACACGCCGACGGTCTGAAACGCGGTGAGGCATGAGGGGGGCGTTGGCGCGTCTCAGCCCATTCGCATCGCTTGAATTTAAGATCCGGGAGAAGCTATGTCTTCACGCCCAATTTACGCAACAACGCCCTTATCAGCAGGCAAGCCCATTATCTCAAAATAAATCCACGGAGCATTATCTCAAAATAATCGGAGGGGCATTAACAGGATAGCCATCACTCAATTTCCCACATTGCGGCACTACGCACCTTATATCGACAAATCAAATCACTTGAAATAAAGTGCGTTCAAGTCGTTCGCATGAAATGCACTTTAATCAACCCGACGACTTAAGAGTCAGACAAGGCGCGAAGCACAGCTCGGCGCACCGGAATGGCGTATCTCGGCTTTGCCGCCAATCGTATATGGCACGGGCGTCACAGACATTGGACAGAGTGCAACATTGCATCGCAATTACGGCATGGCTTTTGCAATCTAATCTGCCTTCGTAAGGATGAAAGTATCGTTCAATTGCGCAAACGTCGTTTGAACAGGGGCGATCGTATCTCAATATTAACGACTGTTAATTGACTTAATCACATAAAAATTAGAAGGAGACGTAAATGAGCGACACGACGCAGGATAACAAGCAAGATACATCCGCTCCAGGTCGGGAGAAGACTGCGCGAATTTCCCACCAGCCAGCAAGCCGCAAGCGCTGGCTGATTGCGATGTTATTGTTCGTCACCGTGGTAATTAACTATCTGGACCGCAGCAATCTGTCGATTGTGGCACCCGAACTGATGCGCGAACTCTCCATCAGTTCCGTCCAGGCAGGCTGGATTTTCTCGGCTTTCGGCTGGACCTACGCCGCCATGCAGATCCCCGGCGGCTGGCTAGTGGACCGCGTGCCACCGCGCTTTCTGTATGCGCTGGCCCTTGCCTCCTGGTCACTGGCAACGGTGACCATGGGTTTTGTCGGCAGTGTTGCGGGGTTATTCGGCTTGCGACTCGCGGTAGGCGCGCTGGAAGCCCCGGCTTACCCCATCAACAGCCGCGTCGTCACGACCTGGTTCCCCGAACGCGAACGCGCCTCGGCAATCGGAATCTATACGTCCGGCCAATTTGTCGGTCTGGCATTCCTCACGCCCGTGCTGGCCTGGTTGCAGCATCGATACGGCTGGCACGTCGTCTTCATCGGCACTGGCGCGGCGGGCATCGTATGGGCCGCAGTCTGGTATGCGGTGTATCGGGAACCACGGCACTTCAAAGGCACCAATCGGGCGGAAATAGAACTGATCAGCGCGGGCGGCGGTCTGGTCGACCTCGGGCACAAGAATCCAATCCATGCGCCAGGGTTCAACGCGGGAGGGCTTCGAGTCGTATTGAGCAGGCGCAAGCTGTGGGGAATTTATCTCGGCCAGTATGCCGTCGGTTCCACGCTGTGGTTCTTCCTCACCTGGTTTCCGACGTATCTGGTCAAGTATCGCGGCATGGACTTCATCAAGTCAGGATTCCTGACCTCGCTGCCATTTCTCGCCGCTTTTTGCGGCGTCATCAGTGCGGGTCTGTTTTCTGACTGGCTGATCCGCAAAGGCGCCAGCGTCGGCTTTGCCCGTAAACTCCCGATCATCTCCGGCCTGCTGATATCGACCTGCATCATTGGCGCCAACTACACCGACTCGAACGGATGGGTCATTTTCTTCATGGTCGTCGCGTTTTTCGGCAACGGCTTCGCATCCATCACATGGTCACTGGTGACGTCGCTGGCCCCCGAAAACATGTTGGGTCTCACTGGCGGCGTATTTAATTTTGTCGGCAATCTGGCCGCTGTCTCGACACCGCTCGCCATCGGCTACCTGGCTAGCGGCAGCAATTTTGCACCGGCCATCATGTATGTGGCCTGCGTGGCGCTGCTGGGAGCGCTGTCGTACATCGTTCTGGTCGGGAAAGTGGAACGAATCAAAGCATGACGAGACCCGGCTTACAGGGGTCAAGTAATCCCCATGAACCACGCAAATCAACCCAGCATAATGAAGAAATTCTTAACAACGGGCGTAGCCAGTGTTCTGATTTGCGGCACGGCCCATGCGCAATCGAGCGTCCAGTTATACGGAACTCTGGACATAGGTGTGGACTATGCCAATCATTCCGGTACCGAAAATAGTGGCGTAGTACGCGTTGACTCAGGCACGCTCTACGGCAATCGATGGGGCATACGGGGGGCTGAGGATCTGGGTGGCGGCCTCAAAACCCTATTTACGGCAGAGAGCGGCTTCGCCCTGAACAACGGCGCCAGCACGCAGGGTGGCCTGCTCTTCGGTCGGCAGATTTTTTTTGGCCTGCAAAACCGATTAGGAACGCTAACCATAGGACGTCAATACACGCTTGATGCAGATCTTGCTTCGTACCATGCCAATGTAGCCTCCCGTGCCAACGACTACACCGGTCTTTCACACTGGGTGGATCGCCTGGCCGACCGGGTCAATAACGCCATCAAATACCAGACCCCTAGTCTGAACGGATTTACCTTCGCAGCGCAATATGGCTTCGGTGGAATCGCGGGCAATAGTGCGGCCATGCGCATACTCAACGCCGGCGGTAACTACAGCAGCGGGCCCCTTGCTTTGGGGGCGACCTATCTACGCATCAATGATGTAGATGGCAAGCGGCTGACCGGAGTCGCCGTCGTGGATGGGCAATATGTTCTTGGTCCTGCGACGGTGCATCTGGCCTATACGGATACCCGAGGTACCGCAGCAAACACACTCTGTTTTTCCACCTGCGCAGCACGGCCGGATCAGGTCGTGCGCACGGTTGAGGCCGGGCTCGATTACTACGCAACGCCGGCGGCCAGGTTTTACGCTGGCGGTGCTTACACCCGGGTCAGCCGCGACCTGACTGGCAACGCCTTTCAGTTCAACCTGTCTGGATTCTATGTGCTCTCGAAACGCACTGAAGCGTACGCGCTGGCGGGATACACCAAGACCACCGGTCTGAGCGGATTTTCCCGCGTCATGGTGGGCGCCCCCGATCTAGGGGCAACCGCTTTTGCCTCAAACGCGCAAGGCACACCCGATAACGGCAACCAACTGGGTTTGCGTATTGGCGTGACTCACAAGTTTTAGTCGGGGCGAAGCCCCATCCTCAAACATAGTGATAGGTCTGAGGCGCTGAGGGCGACGATTAAAAAGCGCACCGAAGCGTCGCCACAGGAATGCTGGCGCTATCGAAACACCATCGTCCTACACGTGGAAAATCTGAGCCACGAGCGTCGCGCCTAGAAACGTCCCGGCATTCGCCACGAACGACACCAGCACGATCCGCCAGCCGAGCCGACGAAACGCCGGAATATCCTTGGCGATGGACAACCCTGCGAACGTCAGCATAGGTGTTGTGATGCCGAGGAAATCGTTCTGCGCGCTATACGTCGATATCTGCGATGCCCAGGGGCACAGCGGCGAGGTCATGAACATCGCAACGATCGACACCCAGCAGACCGCTGGAATCTTGCGCCCGGTCACCGTGTAGATGGCATCGCCGACAATCGTTGCGAGCACCATGATCAGCATGCCCGGAAGTCCCATGAGTGGCGTGGTGCCGTGGGTGATCCAGTCACAGCCCAGCGCGAACACGGCAGTGACGCCCCATGCGAGCAGCTTGCCGCGATAGCCCAATTGAGGCGCGGCCGTTTCGATGTCGCCCAGCTTCGGACGGGACTTTTCAATCGCTTCCGATGCATCCGAAGCCTTGCTCGTCCGCCCGATCAAAGGCTCGAGCAGGCGATATCCCCACACGGCCATCGGCAGCGAAATAAACAGCGTGAAATACGTGCCGATCGTCGTCGTGATGAGGTTGCTGGCGGCAGCGAATGTGAGGACCGTCTTCGCCATTTCAGGCGTCTGCTGCGCGGCGATAGCGCCGGAAGCGGCAGCCATCATGCTGCCCGAGCCCACGCCTGAACCCATCGCAAGCGCCAGAGGATGAAAAATATTTAGGCTCGCCACGAAGCCGGCCAGGATCGCGATAAAAACTGCGCCGAATACGGTACCCGTGAGGTATTCAGCCAGCACCCCACGCCCTTCTGGGGAGTCCATGCCGTACTTCTCGCCGATGATGGCAAGACTCGGCTCACGCCCGACCGAGAACGTCGCACCGATCGCTTCCCTTTTGATACCGAGCAGCAACGCAAGCGGAAGTCCCAGCAGAATCGTGCCGACAAAATGCCCCAACTCCTGAAAAGCCAACGCCCAGCCGGCGGCTGCGAGCTTCGGCAACGCACCGCCGACCAACAGTCCCAGCTTGGCGACGAACAGCAAAAGCGCAGGCTGCAAGATGGCCGCGGCCAGGAACTGCGTCTTCACATCAAGCCGGGCAGCGCCGCTCCATCGCTCACTCGCCAACCCCAAGGCGGCGCCCAGCAGCAGCGCCCAGATCATCGGCAGCAAGACGACTTTCCCCGGCCCGACCTTGAACGTAAACGAGCCGATGAACTCGGCGATCAACAGGATGATCGCCGCATAAAGAAACAGCTTTGCGCTCCTTAATCCACTACCGCCACCACTACCCCGTTGCTGCGCGGCCAACGTACTGTCCATTGTTATCTCCCTGTTGTCCTCTTGCGTTTCATTAGCGGCGAGAGGACACGTTGCTCTACAAATAGCCGAACGTCGTGGCCGGATCTCTAGCGGTTTCCACCCAGACGCTCTTGGTCTGCGTGTACTCGTACAACGCTTCAACCCCACTGGATCGTCCGTACCCGCTCAAGCCATAACCGCCGAACGGGGACGCTACGTTGATGGTCTTATAGCCATTGACCCAGAACGTTCCCGCGTTGACCTGCCCCGCCACCCGATGAGCCCGGCCCACATCGTTCGTCCACACTGCACCGGCCAAACCAAACTCGGTGTCATTCGCGATGTTAAGGGCTTCTTCCTCGGTATCGAAGGGAATTGCAGCGACAACCGGACCGAAGATTTCGGTACGCGCTACGTCCATCTCGTTCGTCACGTTCGACAACACAGTGGGTGACACGAAGTAGCCACCTGAGGACCTCTCAACCGATCCGGCCGCGAGCGTGGCGCCAGCCTGAACCCCGCTCGCGATCATCTTCATGATGTGGTCATACTGCGTGCGATTGTTGATGGGACCGACTTCGGTTGCGTCATCGAGTGGGGTGCCTACCCTGATCTTTTTTGCACCCGTCGCAATCATGCCGACGAACTCGTCATAGATCGAACGCTGCACGAGCAGGCGCGAACCCGCGACGCAACTCTGGCCCGCACCAGCGAAGATCGCGGCCTGGGCGGTCAGTGCGGCGCGCTTGAGATCGGCATCGGCGAAGATGATGTTGGCGGACTTGCCACCGAGTTCCAGCACGCAAGGAAGCACGCGTTTGGCGGCGGCTTCGGCAATGCGCACACCGGTTGCAGGAGAGCCGACGAACACGACCTTCTTCACGACCTTATGCGCGATGGCTGCTTGCGCAACGGTCTGGCCAAGGCCTGCAAGGACGTTGATGAGGCCCTTCGGCGCGCCCGCCTTCTCGGCAAGCAGTCCCACTACCAGCGACGTGAACGGTGTCAGTTCCGATGGCTTCAGCAAGACGGCGTTGCCCATCGAGATGGCCGGTGCGACCTGCCATCCGCACGTGAAGACCGGTGCGTTCCAGGGCGTAATCTGCAGGACCGTTCCAGCCGGTTCGCGACGCGTGTAGTTCAGGTGCGAGGTCGGAACGGGAATGACATCGCCGTAAAATTTGTCCGCCCAGCCGCCGTAGTACTCGAACATCTCGGCGACTTTCGCCACTTCGCCGCGGCAGTCACGAATCGGCTTGCCCGAGCCGAGTGACTCGAGACGGGCAATGCTCTCCGCGTCCTTGCGCAACTCACGCGCGATCTCGAACATGACGCGTCCACGCGCAGCATGCGTCAATGCCCACCATTGTTTCTGAGCGCGCTGCGCCGCATCGGCGGCGAGTTCAACCACTGCCGCGCCGCCGTCCTTGTACGCGAGGCTCGGCTTGCCCGTCGCTGCGTCGTATAACTGGATCAGCTCGCCCGTGCCTTCGACCAACTCGCCGCCGACAAACGAACCAATCGTCCTGGCGTTCGGGAAGAAATGCGCAAAGGCGGCCAACAAGTTTTCTGCCGCGTTGTTTTCCATATCTGGCTCCATGTCTTATTTCTGTTCGATAAACTGAACGATGCGATTGAAGTCTTCAGCATCGCTAATCGATTGGGCGCTTTCTGCCCACAACCGCCCCGCTTCCTCGGCAATGGGTGCGTCGATGTGCTGGCTGCGCAGCAGGTCCATTGCGAGGCGTACGTCCTTGCGCATCAGCTTCATCGTGAAGCCGGAATCAAACTTGTCGGTGAAAATCCACGTGGGGTAGTTCGTGAGCGTCGCACTGTTACGCCCGGAGCCGCCGTTGAGCGCTTCAACCAGTTTCTCGGGATCGACACCGGCCGCTTTCGCTGCACGAACCGCCTCGCTAGTTGCAAGCAGGTGCACGCCCGTTAGCAGGTTGTTGATGATCTTCGTCACGTGTCCCGCACCGACAGGCCCCACATGCACCCGCTTCGCGCTCATGACGGCGAGGATCGGCTCGACAGCCGCGACGTCTCCGTCTGAACCGCCCAACACCATGGTCATGGTCGCGGTCGCCGCGCCCTTCGGACCGCCGCTGACGGGGCCATCGACAAATCCCACGTTCACTTCAGCCAGCGCTGCCGCCACTTTGCGCGTGCTGTTGGGCTCGGCCGTGGTGGTATCGACCACGATCAGGCCAGGTTTGGCGCTTGCCGCTACGCCGTTGGGTCCCAGAACCACCTCTTCCACAATCGCCGATGTAGGCAGCGAAAGAATGAGGACGTCCGAATCGCGCGTGATGTCGGCAATGGACGCGCGCTCAGACACGCCCTCTGCGTCGAGCTTGCCTGCAACGCCTTCTGCCGCGTCGAAACCGAGCACGGTGTAGCCGCCGCGCTTGAGCGAAAGGGCCATTCCGCGCCCCATGTTTCCGAGTCCGATGACCCCGACCGTCTTCATAAATCCACTCCGTAGCGAATACGCCGTCGATCAGATAGAGCGGATCTACCGGTCGACGAGCGTGTTTTGGAGTTGTCATCTTCGACCGGCGAGCCCCTATAATCAATCAGCGCCAATATTGAGAATGTTCTAATTATTAGAACGCTACGACTGTTGAAACCATCGGGAACCCTGCGCAATGGCCGACAACCTGACTGAAAGCAGAATCGTCTATTTTTTCGAAGCCGTTCGTTGCGGGACCATCCGCGCCGCCGCTGACTGGCTCGATGTCGCGCCGTCCGCGGTCAGCCGGCAAATCGGCTTGCTGGAAACGGAACTGGACGTTGCGCTGATCGAGCGGCACGCCCGCGGCGTCAAGCCGACGGAAGCCGGCCAGTACCTGATCGAATATTTCCGCGAACAACTCGCGCATAAAGACGACCTGATTTCGCGGCTGCAGGAGCTACGCGGCCTGCGAACCGGGAACGTCAACGTGATCCTGGGCGAAGGTTTTGTTTCCGATGTCCTTGCCGGTCCCATCCAGCATTTCTGCAAGCAATATCCCGGCATCAAGCTCAATCTGGACCTTGGCAGCACGAACGACGTCATGCGGCGGATCTCCGAAGACGAGGGTGAGATCGGGCTGGTCTACAACCCGCCGGGCGATCCAAAAATTGTTTCTCGCGCGATCAAGCGCCAACCGATGATGGCGATTGTCAAACCGAACTTCCTGCGCGGGAGCAAAACGAAATCCATGAGCGTGCAAGAGCTGGCCACCTACCCGATTGCAGCGACCCATCCCACCTATGGCACTCGCCAGATGCTTCAGGCAGTCGAGTTTGCGGAGAAGATTCGCCTCGAGCCAGTTGTCACGACGAATTCTATCGGCCTACTGAAGCAGTTCGCGATGTCAGGACTCGGCCTGGTTGTGCTGCCCGCGTTCGCCGTGACCACGGAAGTGGAGGCGGGTACGCTTCTCGCCATCGAGATCGATCATCCGATCCTGATGAAAGCCGAGGCGCATCTTGTTACGCGTGTGGGACGGAAGTTGTCGGTTGCATCGAACAAGATGCTGCAGTTGATGACGTCGCAAATGCAGGCGTTTCGGTAAGCGCGATGCGCGTGAAACCCAATCGCTCAGCATCTAATTTTTAGAACAATTTTGCCCATGCCGGGCATCACTCGTTCAATTTTCGCGGTGGACACTGTCGTGACAGGAGACAGACCTTGATCAACATCGATCCCGCTACGCTTTGGCAAACCATCCGCGCAGAAGCCGAGCACGAAGCGCAAGCCCGACCCGCCATGCAGCGTTACTTCGACGCTTGCGTCCTGCAGCACGAAACATTCGGAGAGGCGTTAGCTGCGTTGCTTGCCGCCGACGTGATGCGCTCGGACGCAACCCTGCCCGACATGGCGAGCGAATTCAGCGCTGTCATCAAGCAGTCCGGTAGCGACGCAAGCGCCGCCGCCGATGTTCACAAGATCGCCTCGTCCAACCCGGCTTGCCCCAACGCGCTGACCGCGTTTTTATCGTTTCGAGGGATTCACGCCATTCAGTCTCATCGCATCGCGCACGCTCACTGGCTTGCCGGTGAAATGACGTTCGCCGTTCTTCTGCAGAACTGGTGCGCGAAGTCTTATAACGTCGACATCCATCCGGCAGCCCGGATCGGTAAGGGCCTGTTTGTCGATCACGCAATGGGCATTGTGATTGGCGAGACCGCGGTCGTTGAAGACGAGGTCAGCATGTGGCACGGCGTTACGCTCGGAAGCACGTTTGCCGAAGCCGGAGACCGGCACCCGAAGGTCCGGCGCGGCGCAACGCTTGCCGCTCACGCGATCATTCTTGGCAACATCGAGATAGGCGAAGGCGCGGTGATTGCGGCGGGCAGCGTTGTGCGTACGTCGATTCCCGCGGGTATGGTGGCAGCAGGCGTTCCCGCGAAGATCATCAAGGCAGTCTCCGGCACGTATGCCGCGATCACCGCTCCATCCGCCTCCTCCTCCAATAGCTAGGATAACCAAATGATTCCGCCGCATCAGCATCGCCTGGGTATCGATCATCCGGTGGTTTCTGTCAGGAATCATCCGGCGGCCGTCGAGCGTTACATCAAGCTCGGGTTCTCGCCCAGTCCTCTCTCCTATCACCCCTGGGGTTCGGTACTGACGCTGATGATGTTCGAGAATAACTTCATCGAACTGATTGGTATCGATGATGCGTCGAAGTTCGGCACGAATGCCGTCGATGGCTTCTGCTACGGACGAACGCTAGGCCAGTTCCTCGAGCGCTCCGAAGGCCTTGGACTGCTCGCTCTTCACAGCAAGAATATCGAAGGCGACTTTGCAGCCGTCAAAGCGACCGGGCTGCCCGTACAGCAGCGCGTGGACTTCCGGCGCAAGCTGATCAAGGCAGACGGCACGCCCGATGAAGCGGTCGTCTCGCTCGGCATGGTGATGGACCCTGATCTGGGCGATGCATCCAACTTCCTATGCCAACAACATCGGCCTGAGTTCATCTGGAGGAAGGATTGGCAAGATCATCCGAACGGCGCGAATGCAGTCAATGAAGTCATTTATGTCGCAGAGGAACCCGGGGTGCTTGAAGCACGTTGGGCGAAGCTGTTCGGGGCCGAGAACACGTCGTGGATCGACGGGCATGTTGAAGCTGACACGGGTTGTGGACGCGTAGTGGCTTTGACGCGATCACAGGCACTCGAACGTTTTGCTTGCGTCGGTTTGCCGGTGAGCTACACGGACAAGCCCCACGGATTCGCGCTGCAGATACGCGTTCGCGACTTGGGCGCTGTAGAACGCATCCTGTCGGAAAACGGCGTCGTGCATGGCGAAACGGCTCGCGGCGTTGCCGTTGCTCCCGAAGCCGCCGGTAATACGATTATCGAATTCGTCGAGTGATGGGGATCGGTGCGCGGACGAGGCCTCTTTTAGCTTGCGGTGCGCTTTGTCCACGCGCGTTTCGATATCAATGCGATTTGCTCTGAGCCCGCTTCGCGGCACGGCTATGCGACTCGGAGTCCTGACTCCTATTAGCAGCGGATGCGTTCGCATTGGCCCGGTTCGGAACCTCGATGGTGTCGGAGTCGGTATCGAAGAAAGACGCCAGCGTGGCCTGCTGGGTCAGCATCAATTGCTCGATGCGCTGCTGCTGCGCTGTGTTTTCGCGCGCCAGCCGAGCCAGCGCGATGGCCTGCGCCACAGCCGCCGTAACCGTCACGATCAACCCGCAGATCACGATCATCAAGACCGTTTTCACCCGCCGCGACAAGACCGCCGCCGCGCCGCGCTGGTCCGCGATCACGGCATACAACGCGTCGATCGTGTCAGCGTACGCGGTCGCGCGGGCGGTATCGAGTTCTGACGTTTCGCGGGAAGACGGTTGAGGGGCGCTTGAGGCGCTAGTGCGCGTCCGGCGGTCATCGTCGATTAAGGCTGCCGCGAGGGATTGCGGCTGAACGCGATGGGAGCTTGCTGGCGCTCGTGCGGCGTCGCGCGGGGACCCGGATGTGACTGGCTTCGTAGCGGCGCCAGCGGCGTTCGGTGTGCTTGGGGCCTTCGATGCGCCCGATGCGTTCGATTTGCTCGATGCATTCGGTGCGCTTGGAGCGTTCGATGCGTTCGGCGTACTCGGCATGCTCGATGCGTCCGGTGAACCGGTCAGGACTTGAGTGTCGGCATCGGTCCGCCCTCCTTTACCTTTCACCGTCTCACCTTCTGGCGTCGCCGCGGCCGGCGACGGCTGAGTTGTCGACACATTCCGGGCAGCGCCTCTGGCGCGCGCTGCAGACGCGCGTTTGTTCGGACCCTGCGCGTTCCCTTCACCCAACGCCGTCACGACCGGAACCTCCTGCGCGCCGTCGTCCAGCGGTTCGGGCTGGACCGGCCCGGCAACCACTTCATGAGGAGCGAGAACATCGTCGAACATGAGTTCCAGCGTTGCAGCATCGGCCGTCTGGCTATCCGTTTGCGTCGCCGCCGCATCATCGCGCGACACAGCAACGCTCGACACGCCCGCCCCGTCCTCCGATAACGGCCCGCTGCGCCACGCCCGCACCACGCCGAACGATCCGTCCTCGCCCGGCACGGCCGCCATGAAAACCTCGGGCAACTCGAAGCCGGGCAACGAAGATTGACGGATATCGGTATTCAACGCCTGGAGCGTGGCGCGCTCAGCGTCTTCGGCGAACAGATCGAGCGTGGGCGCGCCGTAGGGCGCCCGGCTCAGCAACGCGAGACGTTGCGCCGAGCGTGCGGCGCGGGCGAGCTTGGCATCGGCATCCGATTCAGCCAGGCGGCCAGCAGACGTAGATTTACCAGTGGAAGCGGAAACAGCGTCGGTACGATGCGAACCAGCGGCATCAGCAACCTGCAGAGCGGGATTTACGGCGGAATCTGGCATAAGTCGATGATTGACAGCGCGGCCAGACGCGACCCGGGCGGTTAAAAACACGCCCGATGAAGCGGTCCGGCTCGGCGCCTCGCAACAAAAAAAACGGCTGCATGGGTTTTCGAGGCCGCATTGTCGCACGCTTGCGCGCCCGGGCTACGGACGCGCGCGGTCTCAAGCCGCACCCTCTTCCTTGAATTCCCGCACGGTTTCCAGCGCGCGCAGCCGCGTGCAGATCGCCTCGTATTCATTCGACGATACCCGCGAAAGCGAGATCTGCACCTCATCGAGCTCGGGGGAATCGTCGCTTTGCTGCACCACGAACTGCTTCACGCGCACGCTGCCCACCCCCAGCGCCTCATGCAACGCATGAAAATTCAGCGTCCCGCGATCGACGAGCAAGGTCAACTGTCGACGCTGCTTCACGGAAATGAAACGCCGCTCCAGCGGCTTGATGCCAGCGAGGATGATCAGAATGATAATGGTTGCGGCGATGGACGCCGTGTACATGCCGCCGCCGACCGCAAGCCCGATCGCCGCGACGGACCAAAGACTCGCCGCCGTCGTGAGGCCGCGGACGATCTCGCCGCGCAACAGGATTGAGCCCGCGCCGAGAAAACCGATTCCTGACACGACCTGTGCCGCGATCCGCGACGGATCGAGCACGACGTGGTCGCGGCCGAGGACATCGAAGAAACCGAATGCCGACACCATCATGATCAGCGTCGAACCGACGCAGACCAGCATATGCGTGCGCAGCCCGGCAGCCCATGACAGCCGTTCGCGCTCGAAACCGATCACGCTGCCGAGCGCCGCGGCCAGAACCAGCCGGCAAATGAGTTCTACATTGCTTAACATGAGTGGATTTGCTCCTTATAGGTGTTGTGTGATGGGATGATGGCGCGGGGCTCGCGCAAAAGATGCCGCCCGGCGCAGCACAGATAAACAACCGTTGTGCCGGAGCGCGGGTGTTTTGATTTATCCTTGGTGCCCCGCATCGGGTGGCGCACGGACACGTTCCGCGTAATTCCACGTACGCCGCCGCGCGCAACCAACATCGATAAAGCCGTATGCACGACCCAGATCCGACCGCCGCAACGCCCCCGACCGCCGCCGCCCTTCGTGCGCACTATAAACGTGTTGTCCTGCCGATCTGGCGTGGACCCGGCTTCAACGCGGCCTTGCGGCTGGCGTTCGAGGCCGTCGCCGAGGACGGCCGCACGCCCTTGCCGCCGCAGCGATATCGCGCCATGGCCTGCGCGCGGCAACTATTTGTGTTCTCCCAGGCAGGCGATATCGATCACGCCGATACGCTGTTCACTTCGCTTCGGACCTATTTTCACGACACGGAAAACGGCGGTTGGTTCTATAGCGTCGACGCAAACGGCGCGCCGCACGAGCGCCACAAGGACCTGTATACGCATGCGTTCGTGATTTTCGCGTGCGCGGAATATGCGAAACGGGCCGGCGCGGCCGCCGCGAAGGAAGCGCTGGCGGTGCTCGAAGAAACGTCGGTGGTGATTGAGCGGCGGATGCGCAGTGGCGTTGGCGGTTTGTTCAGTTCCGCGATGACGGAAGAATTTTCCGCCGTCCTCGGGCCGCCGCTGCAAAACCCGCTGATGCATCTGACCGAGGCGTGGCTCGCCGCGCGTGAAGCGACCGCGGATCCGATCTTCGATCACAGGCTGGAAAAGCTTGCGGCAGCGTTCGCGCTGGCTTTCGTGCACGAGGAAACGGGCTGTATCGCCGAATTGACAATCGGCAGCGCCAATAACTGGCTGGAGCCGGGGCACCAGTTCGAGTGGCTGTTTCTCGTCGAGGCCAGCCGGCACCCGGCTTTCGATGCAGCGGGCCTGAATCGGGCGCTAGTCCGCGGATTCGATTTCGTGCAGCAGCACGGGGTCGATCCGGTGACCGGCGGCGTAGCGGCGTCCCTGAACGACCAGGGCGGCGTGATCGATTCGACGCAGCGCATCTGGGCTCAGACCGAATATCTGCGTGCTCTTGCAACGCATGCGGACAAGTCTGTGCGCGCGCAATTACCTGCGCAGATCGCGCGTTTTGCCGCGCGCTTTCTTCGACCGCAAGGGTGGATCGAGAGCCAGTCGGCAGAAGGCGTGGTCATGCGCCCGGAATTGCCGTCGACCACGCCTTATCACCTTGCCACCGCCTACGCCGCGTTGCCCTGACATTTGACGCCTGGCGCTCGACGCCCGTCGCCCTCCGGCATTTAACGCCTCGCCAAGCCGCGAGGCGTTTTTTATTGCGGCTGGAGAATTCAGCGCGATGTCGGACGCTTTGCGCGTTTTCGTTTCAAATCACTGAGAAAGTCCGTGCAAACCCGGTAATTTGTCCGCGATTTTGAGATCGTCCTTGCGGAGTGACCATGCGCTACCTACAGTCTTGTGCAGGACCGCGACGAAGGCGCCTGCCCCGGTGCGGATTGTGGGACTCACGCTGACTGGACCGAAACCAAGTGTAGGAGTGTCCGAATGGCCGAAATTGTCGATATCGCACGGGGCGCATTGAATGCGCAGCCGTTTAGCGCCTTGCTGGGTACAAAGCTCATGCAGGTCGACTCCTCGAGTCTCACGCTATGTTTGACCATCCGCGACGAACTCCGGCAACAACACGGTTTCGTGCACGGCGGCGTAGTGAGTTATCTCGTCGATAACGCGTTGACCTTCGCCGGCGCATTGCGTCTGGGACCGAAAGTGGTCACGAGCGAATACAAGATCAATTATTTGCGGCCGGCGGTCTCCGGCACGTTGATGGCGCGTGCGCGCGTGATCTACGCCGGCATGACGCAGGCGACCTGCCAATGCGACGTGTATGTCACCGATGGCGGCGCCGAAAGGCTCGTGGCGGTCGCGCAGGGAACCATTCATCGGATCAGCGAAATGGCTGCGGAACTTGAGCCGGTGTTTAACGAGTGAGTGGGCTGAGGGTGTTGGTTTGCGGGACTTTTTATGCGTTCGTCGATGGGGTGGTTTTGCGGTGATTCTGCGACGGCAATGTCGGGACCCGGCTTTATGCGCTTAAAGGTTAACGCGGTGAAAGCATTCGCGTTTTTGGGGTGAAGCCACCACGTTCGTTGGACCGTCGGCGGCTCGAATGACGACAACGAATCATCCCTCCGGCCGAAGTGTTTGGACCGGGGACATGGTTGACGCTTTCGGGCAGTCCAGCTGCCTTGAAGCTGCCGTCATGTAAAAAAGGTCGATCCAACTGACGTTGGAACGACCTTTTTTTCGGCTTAACAGCTCGGCGTTAATTTGCTCGCGAGTCTTCTGGTTGCCTGGTAGCGCCGCAATAAGCGGCTTGCTTAGAAGGGCTTACTTCGCGTCGACCGTGCGTTGCTGCTGCTCGCCCAGGCCCTGGATTCCGAGCCGCATCGTCTGCCCAGCCTTCAGGTAGACGGGTGACGGCTTTACGCCCATGCCCACGCCCGGCGGCGTGCCGGTGGAAATGACGTCGCCGGGTTGCAGGCTCATCACCTTCGACAAATACGACACCAGCGCCGCCACGCCGAACACCATCGTCTTCGTGCTGCCGTTCTGATAACGATGTCCATCCACTTCGAGCCACATATCGAGTTGCTGCGGATCGGCGATCTCGTCTTTCGTGACCAGCCACGGACCGATCGGGCCGAAGGTATCGAAACCCTTGCCCTTGTCCCATTGCGTACCGTGCTCGAGTTGCCATTCACGTTCGGAGACGTCATTGATCACGCAATATCCGGCGACATAATCCAGCGCGTCCGCTTCGCTGACGTACTTCGCTTCCTTGCCGATCACCACGCCGAGCTCGACTTCCCAGTCCGTTTTCTTCGAATTGCGCGGAATTTCGACGTCGTCGTTCGGACCGCAAATGGCGCTTGTCCACTTGCCGAAAAGCACCGGTTCTGTCGGCACGGGCAGGTTCGATTCGGCTGCGTGATCGGCGTAGTTCAATCCGATACAGACAAACTTCCCCACGGTTCCAACGCACGGGCCAATGCGCGGTTCGCCCGGCACTTCAGGCAGCGAGGCCGGATCGAGCGCGCGCAATTTCGCGAGCGTAGCGTCGGATAGCGCCGCGCCAGAGATGTCGTCGACTACCTTCGACAAATCGCGAATCTTGCCATTCTGATCCAGCAAACCCGGTTTTTCCTGACCCTTCGGCCCATAGCGCAGCAGTTTCATCGTGAGTGATCCTTCAGTTTTCAGGTTTTGATTCGGTTTCGAGATGTTCAGTTTGAGCGGTCGTTTTTATAGGTCAGATCGCTCGAGCTTACTTTCGATCGCTTTCGGTCAAATCTTCGGGCCGGCCGTGAACGATGATTCATCGGATGCGGGCTACGACGCAGGTTACAACGATAGCTTCACGCTTTCCTTCTGATCCCGCCGTCGCGCTTCGCTTGTGGTCTTTGCCCTGGACTGCAGGTTGCGCGCCTCTCCAACGCTATATGGCCGCACTCGCCAGCATTCCAGAGCACGGTATGCCGGACAGCTGGGTTAGCAATCTTGCCAATCTTTTTACCATTCTCTGCTTTCGTTGCAATTGCAGTTGAGCAATTCCGGGTATACCACGCTCATTCTTCATGCGTATTTTTCAACTTTTACAGCCGGTAAAACTCGCGGGCGCTGTCGCCGAAGATTGCCTGCTGCGCGGACACATCAAGATGCGCCGTCAATTGCCGCGCTGCGTCAAACCACTGTGCATAGTCGCCGTTCAGGTTCAGCACCGGCCAGTCGCTGCCCCACATCAGCCGCTCATGCCCAAAACAGTCGAGAAGATGATCAACATAGGGCTTGAGCGTTGCCACAGACCAAGCGGGCGCGGCTTCCGTCGCCAGACCCGATAGTTTGCAAACCAGCCGTTGTGGCAGCGCGGCCAATTCAGCGATGCCGTCCGCCCAGCTTTGCCATGTCGCGTGACCATCCCTGATTTGCGGCTTCGCACCATGATCGACGACGATTCGCAGCTGAGGAAAACGCGCGGCGAACACCTTCAACGAAGGCACATGGCGCGAAAAAATCAATGCATCGAAAGCTAGATCGTTTTTTATCAGCGCGTGAATTGCCGGAGCCAGAGCGGGATTTTCGATCCAGCGGTCGTCGGGCAGATCCTGCAGCATCGGGCGCACGCCCTTGAGTTTAGGTTCACGCGCCAGTTCGTCGATCAACTCGACACTATTCGGCGCATCAAGCGGAACCCAGCCAACAATGCCGGCGATAGACACGTCCTTGCGAGCGAGATCGAGTAGATAGCGCGTTTCATCGACCGTCGGCGCGGCCTGGACGACCACGGTGCGCGCAACGTGAGTTGCGTCACGAAGAGGCTTCAGATCAGCGGGACCGAAAACGCGGTACAAGGTCTGCAACTCGGGCGTCAACCAGCCATAGTCACCACGCGATGGGTCCCAGAAATGCTGATGCGCATCGATCCGTTCATCGCTCATGGTTTTCCTGCGTCGGTGTGATCGATGCCTGTTTGATCAATGCCTGCTTGATCCATGCGTGGCACAGGCGCGTCACGATGCAACAAACCGGCCGCTCGCAACGCTTCCCATAAAGCGTCAGGCAGCGGATCAGCGAACGAAGCCGCGTTCAAACGCACTTCCGCTGGATTTCGTGCGCCCATGAGGACCGTGGCCACAACTTTATGCGCATAAGGAAACTGCAGCGCTGCGCTCGACAACGCGACACCATGCGCACGGCAGATCCGTTCCAGCGCATCGACGCGTTCGATAATCGACGGCGGTGCATCGCCGTAATTGAACTTTAGATTGTCCGGTTTTGGCGCTGTATCGGACGTCAGTCCCCGGGCGAGAATGCCCGAATTGAACGCACCGCCCAACAGGATGCTGACGCCGCGCTTCTCGCATTCCGGCAGCAAGTCATCAAGTACCGCCTGCTCCAACAAGGTATAGCGTCCCGCCAGCAACGCGCAATCGATGTTGAATTCCGCCATCGCCTCCTGGATTGCAGCCCCTTCGTTCACACCGAGCCCAACCGCTTTTACGCCCCGCGATGTACGCAGTTCATCCAGCGCCCGGAAACCGCCTTCGTCCGTCAGTTGCCACCAGTAACGCGCATTGTTTTCGCCGTGCGTGACGCGGCCGATATCGTGGATCAGCACGATGTCGATATCGACGATACCCATGCGTTGCTGACTGTCTTCGAACGATCGCAGAATGCCGTCGTAGGTGTAGTCGTAGATTGCCTGGAACGGCAGCGGATCCGACCAGCCTTCGTTGCCGTCGTACGGCGTGGTGCGAGGGACAAAGCGCCGGCCAACCTTGGTCGACAACACGTAATCTTCGCGCGGGTATTGGCGCAACGCGTCGCCTATCCGGTGTTCGGCTTTCGTGTGACCGTAGTGCGGAGCGGTATCGAAGAAACGGATACCGCTTTGCCACGCCGCGTCCACGGTCGCCTGCGCGTCTGCCTCGGAAAGCTCGTGATACAGGCCGCCAAGCGGCGCACTGCCCAACGACAACGCTGTGACTTCCAGCGAGGTCTTGCCCACTTTGCGCTTTTTCACAACGGGATTTCCGGTCATTGGGTTCATTGCGTTGGACTTGTTGTCGTGCTCAAACTTGGGCTCAAAGTAAGGCTCAAATCGACGTAATCGATACCGCATGCCGCGGCGCGGCGCTCGCCGGCAAGCACGCCGGACCGACCGGATCAAAAGTCTTGTAGGTCAGGATGAATTCCTGATGGCCCAGCGATTCCGACTTGGACGCGGTGCCGGCCGCCACGCTCACGGTGGCATCGAATACTTCGCGGCCAACTTCGTCCAGCGTGGCACGGCCTTCCAGAATGCGGCCCGCATCCACGTCCATGTCGCCGGAAAGATTTCGATAGGTCGCCGGATTAGCGCACACCTTGATAACGGGCGAAATGGCCGAACCGACCACCGAACCACGTCCGGTCGTGAACAGGATCACGTGCGCTCCACAAGCAATCAGCTCGCCGATTTCCGCGTTGTCGCTAATGTTCGGAAAGCCGAAACGCGGTTCGCCATCGGGAACGACATCGAGCAGATACAACCCTCCGACGGGCGGAATGTCACCGGGCTTGACGATCCCCACAATGGGCGATGCACCGCTTTTCGCATACGCGCCGAGTGACTTTTCTTCCTGCGTGGTAAGGCCGCCATCCGCATTGCCCACCGCAAACGAACCGTGTCCCATGATCGAGTAATAGCGCGCGGCCTTGTCCACGCACGCGACAATTTCACGGCCCAGTTCCGGCCGCGCCGCCCGGCTTTCCATGTGAAATTCGCAGCCGACCAGTTCGCCGGTTTCCTCGAAAATGCACGCAGCGCCGGCGTCGATCAACGCATCGAAGGCGCGGCCCACAGCGGGATTTGCCGTAATGCCGCTGGTGCCGTCCGAGCCCCCGCAAATCGTGCCGACGATCAATTCGTCGAGCGCCATCGGCACTTTCGGTTGCTGCGCGAGCGTCGCACGAACGTCGCGAATCCAGTCCATGCCATTCTGGATCGTGCTGCGCGTCCCGCCTTTTTCCTGGATCGTCAGCACCTCGGCCGGGCGGCCACTCGCGCGCACGGCGTCGACCAGGTAGTGCTTGTTCATGCTCTCGCAGCCGAGCGAGACGAACAGGACCGCGCCCACGTTCGGGTGCGTGGTCAATCGCTCCATCATCTTTTCGGCATAGCCGTTCGGGTAGCAGCCCGGGAAGCCGATCAGGTGCACGGGCGGTTCGCGATCAGCAGCGGGGTCGTCGAAGGCGTCGAACGCCGGACGAAATCGCGTGACGATTTCCCTCGCCACGTGATGCGCGCATTCGACGAGATACGCAACTGCGATTACGTTGCGGATGCCCTTGCGCCCATCGGCACGCAGGAATCCTTGAAGCGGCGGAGTGGTGGTAGCAGTCATTGGCTTAGCGGTCCCGGTGATCCACGAACGCATGGCCGGCGTCGTGGGTATAGGTCGGGAGATAGTCGCTCTCGAGATTGTGTGTATGCAGATGTTCACCGGGCTGAACGTCCGACGTCACATGGCCAATGATCGCGCCATATCGAAGCACCTTTTCGTCTGTCCGCAACGCGAGGCGAGCGACTTTGTGCCCAAGGTCGATGGTCTTTGCCAACGTGACGAACTCCCCCTCAATTTCCACACGCTCCCCAACTTGCAGGCGCGCGCCGGCAATCAGGCAATTGTCCTGCGGACTTTGAAGAATGAGCCGGGCGTCGGTGGATTTGTGAGGGGTTTGCTGCACAGAAACGTCCTTGGAACGGATGGCATTCGGCGGTCATATGGGTAATGCCGCGGGTTTGCATCAGTACAATCATTTATCAGTGAACGTATTATTCATATGCGGACAAGTCGAAGTCAAGCTAACTGCGCCGCTGGGCGGTCCGTGTTTTCCCTTAGCATCTTGTTTTTAAGCGACTTAACTGAAGGCCATCATGCAGGCAGACGATCCCACCGACGCGGACCGGTACCGCGCGCCCGCGCTGGATAAAGGTCTCGATATCCTCGAGCTGCTCGCTGAGCAAAAGGATGGACTCACGCGCGCCGAGATCACGAAATCGCTCGGGCGCAACGCAAGCGAGATGTACCGGATGCTCGAGCGGCTGGTCGCGCGGCAGTACGTGGTGCGCTCGCCCGCGGGCGACCGTTATTCGCTGAGCCTGAAGTTGTATGCGCTCGCGCACCGGCATCCGCCGATGAACCGCCTGATCGCGGAAGCCTTGCCGGTCATGCAGCGTTTCGCCGATCGTGCGGAGCAGTCGTGTCATCTCGCCGCCTATGACCGGGGCAATCTGCTGGTGATCGCGCAGGTCGACGGGCCGGGAACATGGGGGATTTCGGTGCGGCTCGGCGCGCGAGTCGGGTTGATCGATACCGGTTCGGGCCGCGTGATCCTCGCGTTCCAGAGCGCGGAACAACGCGCGCACATGCTGGCCGAGCACACGCGTGTAAAGGGTGAGTCCGCGCTTGATCCGCTTGCGCTGGAAAATGCGTACGCCCAGATTCGCGCGGACGGTTTTCTGCATAAGGAGAGTCAGCAGACCTTCGGCGTGATGGACGTGAGTTTTCCGCTGCTTGGGCCATCGGGCCAGGCGATTGCGACATTGACGTGCCCGTATCTCAGGCGTATCGACGAATACGTGGCGCCCTCCATTAACGAGGTCAGTGCGCTGCTTGGTGAAGCGGCGGCGGCGCTTTCAATGTTTCGCGAACCGGACGTGGAGTTCAGTGATTCGCAGGGTTCGAGCGCGGCTTAGGGGTGGGTGGCTTCGGCGGGGTAACTTCGGCGGGCTAATTCGATGAGTAACTTCGTTGGGTAACTTCGGCGAGCAATTTTATTGGGAGATCAGGCGGAAAGTTTCAGGTCGATTCGTTGGGAAGTTCCGGTGCGCGGATTCGCCAGGTTCCAGATCCCCGCGACGCGTTAGAATGGCGACCCTCTCAAAAAAGCGGATCGTCGCTCCCAGCGACGTTTCGCGTCTTTTCTACGCAAGGCAATGGCGAAACTCCTTTCCGATCCCGAATTTCAGCGCTTCTCCGAACTTCAGCAAAAGCAGTCCAGCTTCACGATCACGAGCGAGGAAGCGGACGAACTGCGCGATATTGTCGCCCACGCGCAGCAAAAGCGCGACGACCGCGCGGCCGCGATGCAGTCGATCGAAACGTTTATCAAGCAGTTCGACATTGGTGCGGACGAACTCTTTACGGCCGACCAGATCGCCGATGCCGCGCGCAATTTCGGCCTGATTCCCGCAGCGAAGAAAGAGCGCGTGCTGCCGCCGCAGTTGTCGTTCAACGGCAAACCGTATCAATGGACCACTCGCGCGCTGCCGGACGACATTCGCGTTCCGCTGTTCGAAGCGTTCACGTCGGGCGCGTCGGTTAAAGCATTTATTGCCACGCCCAAGGACACTACGCGCTGCGCGGCGACGATCGCGCGTCTGGAGCGTGAAACCGGCAACACCTATGCCGATGCGTGGCTGGACGAGTTGGCGGTATCTCGTGCACAAGTCGACGAAGCGCTCGCAAAGCTGCCGGCTTGATTCAAAGAGCAGCGCCTCGCGGGCAAGCATCTCGCAGCACACATTCTGGCCGCTCACCACGGCGGCCGGATGCCAGCGCTTCTCGCCTGCACGACCTTCTCAGCCTTCATGACGGCAGCGCGCCGGCTTCTGCCTCTCCTTCAGCCAGCCGCATCCTGAAACCGGTCACGCCCGGATCCTCCGTGGCCGTTATCTCAAATCCCAAACGGCGCGCGAGTGCGATCATGCCGGTGTTCTCGCGCAACGCCTCGCCCACCAGCCAGCGTGTCCCGCGCGCGCGGCAATACGCGATGATCCGAGTCAACAGCAAGAATCCCAGCCGCTTGCCCTTCTGATCCGAGCGCACCGCGACCGCGAACTCGGCCGTCTCGTTATCCGGATCGGCAATGGCGCGCGCCACCCCCAACGTCTCGATAGCGTCGTGTTCACCCGTGACGGCGATAAACGCCATCTCGCGGTCATAGTCGATCTGCGTCATCCGGGCGAGTTGCGAGTGATCGAAACTGCGCACGGAACTGAAGAAACGCAGACGCAGATCGTCCGGCGTCATCGCAGCAACGAAAGCGCTGTGGGCGGCTTCGTCGTCGGGACGGATCGGCCGCACGGTGATAAGCAAGCTGTTCCAGTCGAGCGTTTCCTCCAGTTGCCGCGGATACGGTTGGATGGCGAGCGGCGTGCGATGCGCGGCCAGCGTCAGATGGGGTTCATACACGACGACCGCCTGACGGGTCACGCGCACCGTCAGCCGCAACGCGACAATCTGCTCGATCTCGCAGACAGCCTGCGACAAGGCCGTTAACGCCGCCAGCAAATTCTCCGCAGGGAGTTCGCGTGCCCTCGGCGAACGCATCACGAGGTCTCGCGCCAACACCGGGTTGAGCGGTGGAAATGCAAATTCGTGCATTGCGTCCGGCAAACCGAGCGCGCCAACAGCCTTGAACTCAAACACCGGTCCGAACACACGATGATTCAGCAAGCGGACATCGATTTCGATGGCATCGACGCTGCGCGGGCCTGCCGACCCCGCCTTGACCACAACGCCAAACTGCGCCAGCACCCGCGACGCCCGCTCGCCGTCCAGTTCCGCAACGCCCGCCGTCAATGCTGCCATGACCTGGGCCTGCGCGCTGTCCAGTGCGACCAGGGTCTGAGGGCGCGGCCCATCGGGCGTCTGCATCAACATCTCGCGGCCCTGACGATAATCCACCAGCCGTGCGAAACCTCGTGCCAGGCGTTGAGGCGTGGTGTGGACGGGAATGCCGTGGGCGTGCAAGGCGTCACGCGTGGCCCGATCCACGCAGCCGAGAAAGCAAGTCAGCAAACCGCGATACGCGTGACTTTGCTGCTCGATCAGCACGCGCGCGACTTCCGCGACCGGCGCGGTGTGCGTTGGCGCGTGGACCACGAACGCCGTCCCGGTCTCGCGATGCGGCGCCAGCGCTTCGAGCGCCGCTCCAAAGTCCGCCGCAGTGGCGGTGTCTCCGAGTTGTAGCGGGTTCTCCAGACGCGCGTGGGGCAGCACGGCGGCGACCGACGCGCGCGCGGCCTCGGGCCAGAGCGCGAGCGCGTCGCCGGCTGCGGCGAACGCGTCGGCAGCGAGCGCGGCCACGCCGCGATCGCTGGTGATGACGGTCGCCCGGTCGCTTGCGGCTACGCGGCCCACCCCGAGGGTTTCGATTTCGTCGAGCAGGTCGTCGAGCGAGTCCACCCGTACCAGGCCGGCACGCCGGAAAGCGGCGCTGTACAGCGCATCGAAAGGATCATCGTGGCCTGTGCGTAAAACCAGCACGGGTTTGTTGCGCGCGGCCGCCCGCGCCGCCGACATGAATTTGCGCGCCATCCGCACCGATTCGATGGCCATCAGGATCGCGCGCGTCCGTGAGTCGCTTGCGAGGAAATCCAGGATATCCCCCACGTCGACGTCAGCCTCGTCGCCCAGCGCGACCACCCGCGAAAAACCCAGGCCACGTGCGTTCGCCCAGCCCATCACACCGTTGGTCAGCGCATTCGACGCCGATACCCACGCCACCCCGCCCGCCGCAATGGCGCATGACGGCGCCCCCAGCACCGCGCCCACAGCCGGGGTCATCACGCCGACACTCGCCGGGCCGACCACACGCAGCAAAAACGGCCGTGCAGCCGCAAGCGTACGGCGCGTCCAGTCGCGGCCCTCCGGTTCGCCTGCCTGCCCCGCCTGCCCGATTATGACCACCGCCCGCGTGCCACGCGCTCCCAGTTGGCTGACGATCGCGGGCCACGTGGGTGGTGGCGTGCACAACACCGCCACGGTCGGTATATCCGGCAAGTCGTCGATGCGCGCGAACACCGCGGCCCCATTCAACTGATGATGCTTCGGATTCACCGGCCAGACAGGGCCCGCGAAGTTGGCAGCGCTTAGCCGCGACCACACCATTTCACCGATGCTGCCCGCACGCAGCGACGCCCCGATCACGGCAATCGACTTCGGGTTAAACAGTGCGTCGAGATTACGTACGGTCATGCGGCCTCCATATCCAAGATGTATCCAGCATAGGCGATTCGAGAGCCCCCAACTACTAGCCGGATGGCCTATGTCCCGCCTTTCCCAACACGCTCCCTCATATTTCCTGATGCCCGATATGAGAATTCGTTTTGTTTCAGCGTCAACCGAACGGGCTATTGTTTCGCACCGGGAACCAAGGTAATTTGATCGAACGCGGGACAGGAGCCATTCTGGTTCGCGGAGGAGGCACGTTTACTCGGCCACACAGAAAACCGAGAAGGTTGGGCGGTCAGGAATCACTATGCGACATCTTCCATCGTTGATTGCGTTGCGTTTCTTCGAAGAAACGGCGCGTCATTTGAGTTTCAATCGCGCGGCGCGAGCGTTGTGTGTCACACAAGGAGCTGTAAGCCGACAGATCAGGCTACTGGAAGAGTCACTCGGCGTGAAGCTTTTCGAGCGCGACCACAAAGGGATCCGCTTGACACAGGCAGGTGTATTGCTGATGCCATCGGTGACAGAGGCATTTGACGTGATCGAGCGCGGAACACGTCACCTAACGGGAACCGTCGAACGCAAGCGTTTGATTGTGTCGCTGCCGCCCACCTTCGCCACGCAGTGGTTTTCGTCTCGGCTAGGCGGGCTGGCGGAGCAGTTGCCGGACGTCGACCTGTCTATTCGTACGCAGGAAAGCGACGAGTGTCATTGCAGCGTGCGCTTCGGGCGCGACGCGGCGGCGCATGGGTGGTCCGAACTGCTGATGGTGGAACGGCACGCGCTCGTGGGATCGGCGTCGTTCACCGGGATGCCGGTCGAGACCTTGCTGGATCGATTGCCGGCGCTTCACGTGCTGCATGAGGACGTGCGTCTTAACCTCTGGCCGGACTGGCTGGCGAAAGCGGGACTGCCGCCGCGTTACGCCGAGAATGGTATTGAATTTTCGAATCTGCAACAGGCAATCCACGCGGCGCGACGCGGCGTAGGGCTTGCCGTTGTGGATCTGAACATGATTGCTGATGAGTTGATCGAGGGTGATTTGGTGAGGATCTCGGACGTCGAGATCAGCGGACCATTCGGATACTGGCTGGACGTGCCGGAAGCGTATCGCGACGTCAGCACCGTGACCGGCTTTGCCGATTGGTTGCGCCATGAAGCTGCCCTGCCCGTTTGAATGGCAGTCTCGACTGAAGATGGAAGTACGATAAGGAGCTTAACCGGAAACAATGTCCGAGAGGATGCTTGCCGGTATGAAATGGTGAAGCTTGGGTTTGCATTCGCCGATCCGCTGCGGGCGCTGTCTCACGCAGATATGCGGGACAGCCGTGCGAATTCAACAGCTTTGGGAAATGATTCGAGTCACACTATTTCGCTCATTTGTTCAAACGTCAGCCCGACCAGGCTCTATCGTGCAACGGTCGCCGGCGTCGCTGCGTTGTTCGCACTCGCCGCCATTTCACTTCCCGGCACGCAATGCGACTGCAGCGACAAATACCCGGGGTTATAAGCCTTCGCATCTTTCTTCGGCAGCGTATAAGCAATCCGGCATTGTTCAACCGGACCACTGCCCCATTTAACCGTCAGCGCACCCTGGTCTTCCAGTCCACGCGCAAATATTCTGCTGTCCT
>NZ_JNFG01000004.1 GCF_000729995.1 Caballeronia sordidicola
AAAGGGCGGTTTCATTGGCGCCCGTTCCGACAGGCCCTATACAAACCCCTTGCGTACCGCGACGCGCCTCGGTCATGCTCGCCGGCAACGGGGGGGCGCTCGCACGCGGAAAGCCTGTTTTCAAACCTATCACCTCCCCCGCCAACAGCAGCCCCCACCACCAAACCCGATCCCCACACCAACCGTCGGCGCCGCGTAATACGCGGGCGCATAGGCGTATCCATATCCCGGCGCCGGCGCATATCCATAAGGCGGCGCGACGATGCATCCCGAAAGGCCGATCGCAAGTCCTACAACGAGAAAGAGCCTGACCATGATTTTTCTCCCTGTTGTGGATTGGAGAGATAGAACCGGGTCATGGTTCGGCTGGAATTGTGTCGCTCGTCGCCTATTCGTTTCGGAAAATTACAGGCAGCCCGAAGTCGGGAATCTGTTCAGGACAATCCTAGGGTTTTTACCTAAAACAACAATAATCTCTTGCGCGCATCGCACTTAATTTTCAGAAACGGCTTACCTACACTTGACTCATAGAACGCGAACAAGGTTGTTCGCGACAAAACAAGATTCGGAGGTAAGTATCATGAAATCGCTCATTCAAGCCGTTGTAGTTGCCGCAGTGCTCGCCGTGCCGGCCATGTCGTTTGCTCAATCAAGCGAACAACCATTGACCCGTGCTGAAGTGAGGGCGCAATTGATCCAGATTGAGAAGGCGGGCTACAACCCGGCAACGGCGAACGACTACGACTACCCAGCCAACATTCAAGCCGCAGAAGCACGCGTGGCGGCCCAAAATGGAGGCGCCGGCAACTACGGTGGCGTGGCTAACGGGTCGTCGGATTCCGGGGCCGCTGTCCAATCGTCATTCGGTGACAACGTGCATTCGGTGTACATGGGGCATTAATCAGATTAATTATCAGGTGGTATGAGATGAAGCCGGCGGCTAACCGAGTGTGGGTCGCTTGGCAGCGTAGGCTGACCGAGCAGAATGCTTACGCGCAACATCTATAAAAGACCGCCTCCCGACCTCCTCCAACGGGTTTAATCCCGGTGGACTTGCCCAGCTTCGCTGTCTGGGCTTTTTTGCGCAGTTCGACGGTATACGAAAGGCAAGCTCTAAAGCTCGTCCAGCAAAGACAGCGCCTACACGCCGCAAGATTCGCATTTCAAAATGCGTGACCTAAAATATAAGCAGGTTGCGACGGATTTAGGAGGCGGCCATGACTGAGTCGATGATCGGTTTTGTGGTGGGCCTTGCGGTCCTGATAGTTATTGCTGCCATATTGGGCCGGCGCTATCGACGCGAGCACCCGGAAGACGGCAGCGGATGGCTACGTATGCGCGAGTGGCTCGATACGCACCACATGAGCTGGATGCACCACAGGCATTAATGCATTGATGCGTTGCCAAAAAAAAGCCCACTTGCGATGCGCAGTGGGCAATGAAGAAATAGGTGACGAAACTTCATGGCGCAAGGGTGGGTGCGCCCGGGGGAGCAATGCGGTTCGTCCCCGGTTCAGTTTCGGCAGGAGACTTCAGGGCTCGCGGACGCCTCCGTCCGTCGACCTCTGCTTTTCCATATGCGATGGCAAACCGGCAGGCGTCGTCCGCTTGGGCGAAATGGCCCAACACACCTGATGCCCAGCGCGCGCCATTCGGTTTGGTGACAATAACCATTGACGCAAAACTGCCGCGCTCGCCCGCTGCAAGGGGCACCAAAACATGATCGTTATAGTTGAGTGGAATGGCGTGCATTCGGTCTCCTCGTTAAACGATGTTTTCGATTGGTGATTTTCCCGTATTGGGGTAAACGTGGTTGTTAGTAATTGAAAAAAACGGAAACAACGCGTGCAAAAAGGCCGGCACGCGCGACGTAAGACTGTGAACGCAGGTCCTTGGTCCCAATAGGACCTTGCACACATCCGAAAAACAGATGCTTACGGCGAATAATCCTGCTTGAGCAATTTTCCATTACCGACCATAAATCGGGAATGCTTTCGGGAAGATTTTTGGGGTATTTTTATCGTGAAAGACAAGAATTGCGCAAAGTTAATGCATTAACTTTGACAGGCACATTGTTATTGGTAAGCTCGATTTAGCGCCGCCAAGTCTTTCGCTGTCATTTCATAGATCGGATGCATATTGGCGCACTCGGACGATTCACGCTGATAACGCCATTTTCCATCGCCGAGCATGGAGCGCGACGCTATCGGCACGCGGATCGCTTGCTCCGCAGGCGACAGCCATTCGCTCGAATCTTCCAGCTGCCCCACGTTTCACTCCCGGTTGCCGTTTACAGCATCCCAGGCCGGGGCATCGTGTCGATGCACTCGCTTGCGCTCATATCGCGATTATCTGGCCGTTTGAATCGTGGCCCCACACAGGGGTGCTCCGCTACCCAAATGTGAAGTTTAACTTGGTAGTTTGCCTTTGTATCTGCTAAGGTGCGGACATGAACACGAACGAGAAAACGCAACATACCGATCCCGAAGTCGCGCATGCGCACGCCGTCGCGGCGGAATTGCGCGTGGTGCTTGGCAAGCTGAAGCGGCGGTTGCGCGAAGAGGCGAATCTGGGAGAGTTCACTTTGTCCCAGATGTCAGCCCTTGGCCGTCTGGAGCGAGAGGGGCCCGCGACCGTCACCACGCTCGCGCGCGCCGAAGGTGTCCGCCCGCAATCCATGGGCGCCACCGTGTCCGTTCTCGAGGCGGCCGGGTTCGTCACAGGCGCACCGGATCCCGCCGATGGCCGTCAAACCATTTTGTCCCTCACCGACACTTGCCGCGAATGGATCAAGGCGACCCGTGCAGCTCGGGAAGACTGGTTGTTCCGTGCCATCCGAACCAGGCTCACGCCCGCGGAGCAGGAGGAATTTGCGACCACGGTGGCGCTGCTGAACCGGCTCGTCGATTCCTGAGTCACCCAAGCTCACTTGGCAGAAGCAGTGCCATCGGCTCATGTATTCCCTTTGCCGCGCCTGATTCAGGGCCCGTCGCAGTCCAACTCGCAAGAAGGAAAACACCATGACAATTACCACGCTCGACCCGAAGACGGCTCTTGTAATCATCGATTTGCAGAAGGGCATTGTTGCGCTTCCCACCGCGCACCCCGTCAATGAAGTCGTCAAACACGCCGTCGAGTTGCTTGACGCCTTCCGCAGCCACGGATTGCCCGTCGTGCTAGTCAACGTCGCCGGCGGCGCGCCGGGCCGGTCGGAGCAGGCTCGAAACCTTGCCGGGCTTCCCGCCGATTGGGCCGATCTTGTCTCTGAGTTGAAGCAGCAGCCGGAAGATCACATCGTCACGAAGCGGACGTGGGGCGCGTTCACGAATACCGGTCTCGATGAACATCTGAAGAAGCTCGGTGTCACCCATGTCGTTATTGCCGGGGTGGCAACCAGCGTTGGTGTCGAGTCGACCGCACGTTATGCGCACGAGCTCGGGTTCAACGTGACATTGGCCACCGATGCCATGACCGACATGAATGCCGATGCCCACACCAACAGCATCACGCGGATCTTCCCAAGGCTGGGCGAGACCGGCACGTGCCGGGAGATCATCGACCTCCTCGGGAGCACGCGCGCGTGAAGTATTTCAGCGCGGAGATAGCGGCCTCGGGAGCGGTTCGGTGAAGGGCACCTTCCGCTCGCTGAACAGCTTCAACTACCGGGTCTGGGCCGGTGGCGCGATCGTGTCCAATATTGGAACGTGGATGCAGCGCACGGCCCAGGATTGGCTCGTGCTTACGCAACTGACTCACCACAATGCGACCGCGGTCGGCGTGGTCATGGCGCTCCAGTTTGGCCCGCATCTTCTCTTGCTGCCCTTCACCGGTTTTGCGGCCGATCATCTCGATCGCCGCAAGCTCCTGATCGGCACCCAGGCGGCTTTGGGAACGCTCGCGCTTGGGCTGGGGATACTCACGGTCGCCGGATGGGTCCAGTTGTGGCACGTGTACGCGTTCGCGTTTTTGCTCGGCAGCGTCAGTGCGTTCGATGCCCCCGCGCGTCAAACGTTCGTCGCCGATCTGGTCGGTGAAACCGACCTGTCCAATGCCGTGGCGCTGAACTCCACATCGTTCAATGCTGCGCGAATGATTGGTCCCGCC
Source organism: Caballeronia sordidicola (assembly GCF_000729995.1). GTDB lineage: Bacteria > Pseudomonadota > Gammaproteobacteria > Burkholderiales > Burkholderiaceae > Caballeronia > Caballeronia sordidicola_A. The sequence continues at coordinate 4,105 of NZ_JNFG01000004.1, forward strand.
ATTGCCGGTGTGCTGATTGCATCGGTGGGAACAGGGTGGGTGTTCCTGATCAACTCGGCATCGTTTGTCGCGGTGCTCTGCTCGTTGGGGTTTCTTCGTGTTGGCGAATTTCATCCGAGCAAGCGGGCCGTCCGCGCGCGGGGGAGCCTGGCCGAAGGGTTCCGATATGTCTGGAAGCGGCCCGATCTGAAAGCGGTGCTGCTCATGCTGTTTCTGATCGGCACGTTCGGGCTGAACTTCCCGATCTTCATCTCCACGATGTCCGTCACCGTCTTTCATGCCGGAGCAAGTCAATACGGACTCCTGACATCGATTATGGCCATCGGGACGATCGCGGGTGCGCTGCTTGCCGCAAGGCGAGCGAAGCCGCGGATTGGTGTGCTGTTCGCTAGTACCGCGGTCTTCGGGGGCGGTTGTGCGCTGGCGGCGATCGCGCCGAGCTATGGGTTCTTTGGTCTTGCGCTCGTGGTTATCGGCGTGTCCGCGCAGACCATCACCACGACGACAAACAGCACGATGCAGCTGTCCACCGAGCCCGCCATGCGCGGACGCGTGATGGCGATCTTTCTGGCGATTGCGTTGGGTGGCACGCCTTTGGGTGCGCCGGTTGTAGGTTGGGTCGCCGATACCTTCGGCCCGCGTTGGGCACTTGGTGTTGCCGCGGCGGCGGGGTTTGCTGCGGCGATCGTCGGGATTCGATATTTGGCGAAGTACCGGCAGTTGCGAGTGTTTATCGATGCAGGGAGGGTGCGGTTTAGTATCGATGAGGGGGATGCGGTGGTTTGACGAGGGGTGTTTTTGAACTTCTCAGGCGATAAACGAAAGCCAAAATGAAAAAGGGTTTGCAAGCTAAAAAAGCTTGCAAACCCGCTTAAATGCATAGTGCAGCGCGACAGATTCGAACTGTCGACACCGGAGAACCAACGCGATCGAATCGATCAACATGAGTCTGCGCAGAGTCATCAAAACGCGCAGTTCGTTTCCGACTGACGACGCCGCAATGAAGCTGTTTTACCTGGCGCTGAACAACATCAGCAAGAAATGACCGATGCCGATCAGAGACTGGAAGGCGGCGCCAGACCGCGTCGCCATCCGGTTCGAAGACCGGATATCGCAGGGTTAAACAAAAACCCGATCACACAAAATGCGGGACACCCTCCATGCCTTCTATCGCGCTAGCCGCCGACGGCATCTACAGGTCTCAAACGATTGCCTCGCGTCACGTCAGAACCCGCAGCTACGCCGCAGCGCCGTTCGCAAACTGCTGCTGGTCGACCGGTTCAACGCGCAGGAACGGGATACTGCCAGGCTTTGCGGGGACCATCGACACGATCGGCGTCTGTTTTGCCAAGGTTCCCGGCGCGTGCATGCCATCGTTGAGCCAGGCCATGACCGTCGCCCGATCTGAGTTTGGTACCGAAACCAGCACGCGACACGGCTCTGCTCGCGACGCCGCCAATTGACCGCTCAGTTCGACACTCTTGCGCAAGTCAGGACTTCGGCTCGCCAGCATGGTCTTCGGCAATCCGACTGTCGTGCCCTTCCAGGCGGTCACGGTCTGGCTAGCGCCGCCGTCGTCCTGACGGCTGAGCGGAGCGGTATCGGTCACAACAGGAACACCCGATGTGTGCAACGACTGCTCCAACACCCGTGCTTGCGCGAGATCCTGTTCCTTTCCGTGGCGCCAGCCGACGAATGCGCCGGCCGCACCAACTAGCACGGCGGCATTTCGACACGTGACGTCGGAACCGTGGGCCGCCTTGCACAACACGAAACCAGCCAGAGCGCCCACCCCCGCGCCTACTGCGCCCTGCGTCGCGGCGTTGGACGGGCCACTGCCGTCCGGATTGGCGCACCCGGCGAGCGACACCGCCAAGGCGAGAGTCCAGGTCGATTTACGATTCAGGAAGATGGTGCTCATTTGGAGGTGCCCAAGTCCTTCAACTGCTGTTCGAGTTGTTGATTGATGCTGCGGACGTACGCTTGGTCGCCCTTCGACGGGGCTTCGCGAGATGCCAATGCAGGCGTGGGCGGCGGTACGAGCGTCGCGGTGCTGATCTTGGCGGTGTTGGCCATAGCGATCGGAATGTCCAGCGCGCGTTGCGACACCTGCATGCTGACTTGCTTGATGGCGTCGGAACGGCCACCCGCAGCCTGCTCCTGCAGAAATGCGAGGCTCCGGTCCCGATTCGAGGTGTAGTGGACTGCGATGCTTAACGCCGCCTCCGCCTCGGGCAGGTGGCCGCTCTCGGCCAGACTGCTCGCAAGATTGGCCCATGCCGATGAGCGCCTCGGACTGCGGGTCAAAACGTCCGTCACGACATCGATCGCTTCCTGCTGGCGTCCCGCTTCCTCATAGGCAAAGCCCAGATTGTTTTGAATCTCGATGTCCGCTGGGTCGGCAGCTACACCGCGACGGAATGCATCGACTGCACCGAAGTAATTGGAGACCCCCAAAGCCGCCTTGCCCTCGATATTGGCCGCCCGCGCGGTCGCCCGGTCGCGTGGCGCCGCACTCGCTAAATCGGTGCGGCGGAGACGGTCCGCGGCGATATCGACGGATGACCAGTCGTTCTGCGCGGCAGCGCTGAGGACATCGACAACCGGCACTGGGACGGAAACCTGGGCGTGCGCTATCGGCGATACCTGGGCCGGCGTCGCGGTGTTTGCCAAGGTATCGGCGATCTGAGCGGGCACTTGCACAGGGGGCGCCGGCGGCGGCGCAACACTGGCTTCGACGGCTGCGACGGCTGCGACGGCTTGTTGTGGTTCCGGCGATGCTGTCGTGACAGGTTGCGTCGCCGGGGCCTGAGCGAGCGTTTCCGGCGGAGCAGGGTTATCGGCGACCGGCACCGGTGTTTCCACGGCTGGCGCCAACGTCGCCGTCGCTTCCAACTGCTGCGCGTGCATCCGTACCTGCTCGTGCAGTCGCGGCGTCAGTACGAACGCGAGCGCTGCGACCGATGCGAGCGGCAGGATCACGGAGTCCTTCATCGTTCCCGCCAGCCACGGGCGGTCCGGCCGCTTGCAGGATTCCATCAGGCGACCGCGCTCGGCTTCATCAACGTTCGCGGTGTTCGTTGCCGCCATTTTGCGTTGCGCGAGGATGGCGTGCCGGAGCTTCAGAGAGTAGGAAAGGATCGAGTGCCGGCGCAGCACGCCATAAGCGATTGAACCGATCAGCCCGGCCCACATGAGCGGCACTTCGGGCAAGGCGCTGAGCTGTCCGTTCGTGGTCGCGGCCACGCCGGCGAACGCCGCCATTCCGGCCAGCGCAGGAATGAAGCCATAACGCACGGCGCGCCTGCGGCCATGGTCTTCAGGTCCCGCATCGGCGACCAGGTTTGCCGTCGATGTACCGTCTGTCCAAACGTTGTAAGCTTTGCCCTGATATTCGTACACGATGTGACAGACAGGAATGAGGACACGCGAAGCGTTTTTTTTCGTCGATGCTGTCCAGTGCCAGTCTTTTTGCGAATCGCCCTGGGCGTGCTGTTTGACGCCTTGATCGATGATCGCGTTTACGAGTGCTTCCCCGCGATTTCCATAGGCCTCGTTAGGACGCTGGCTGTAGGCTTCTACCTCAAAACCGCTGGTGAACGATGCGCTGTAGTCGGCAAGGTCACCCTTCATCTGGCAACGTTCGACAAGGCGGGTTGTCAGGTCGAGCGAGGCATCCAGAAAACGGCTGCCGCCATACGTGAGCACGCTGAATCCGCCGCTGTCCGAGCCGTTCACCGGACGCCAGTCGGTCACAGTTCGCGTGCGGCTGACTGCCTGGCTGTTGCCGCGGCTGTCCTTGACGAAGTCCGTGTAGTGCTCAGTGCGGTTATAGCCGAAGCTCGCCGTCCAATTTGCTTCGTATTTACCGGTGAACGCATAAGCCGGCACGAAGAACTGTTCGACTTTCGTGAACGTTGCGTGCTCGAGCAAGTTGTCCGGCGTATATTTTCCTTCGGCCAGGTGTTGGAATACTGCGTCCTCCAACTGGTTGCGCGTTACCACTAGCGTGACAATGTGATCGGGTGTCGCGTCGATCTCATCCTCACTCGCTCTCGGGATCTCAGTCACGGCAGCGCAGTAGACGCACTTTAGCGCCCTTGCGCCGGCCGAGTATTCAAGACTCGCGCCACACCCGCTGCATAGCAGCTTCAACTCTCCGCTTTCCATCGTTGCTCCCGACTCGTGCTTTGTTTGTTCGAATTATTTGCTGTCCGGCGTTTCACGGACCAGCCGACCCGACCTATGCATGCGAGCGCAGCGCGGCCAAAGCCGACGCATGCAACGCGATCATTCGGCGAAGATGATTGAGCTCCCTGGCAATCTCGTCGTTGCTGCCGGCCGAAGCCTTTTGCTGCAGGATCGTCAGTGCCGATGCGACCTGACTTGCCTCGACCACGGCATCGGACGCGCGAGCCGAAGGTGCGTAGCGCAACTCTTCCGCCATTTGCGTGCAATGGGTCTTGAGAGTCGTATCGGTCATAGAGTGGGAAACGCTGACCAACGAGGCGGCCCACGCTGTGTAGCGGCCATCCTTTTGCTCCGTGGCCTGGATTCGGTCTACGACATTCCCGGTGACGTTCGCGAGCAACGTTCCCACGATGAAGACCGCGGCGCATGCGATCAGCAACGCCCACGAGAGCCCCGTATGACGCAGAACGCTGGCTGACAACGCAGCGGTGGCCAGAAGCACGGTCAACAGAAGCGTGGCGCCCATCGGCCCGACGATGGCGAGCCGCCCTGACTGCGTCTTGCCCGATGCGATTGGCGCGTAGGGAAGGTGCACCATCGCGCCCAGCGCCAACGCGACGGCCACGGCGCAGAGCCATGTGTCGACCGTCCACGTATCGACGGGGAGAACGAAATAGAGAACGCCAAGCGCTGCCAGCACGACGACGACTGCCGCCATCGCGAGATGAGTTCGGATATTCATGGTGTCGGTCGCTCAGGAGGCCAGGATTTTTTGTTTTTCGGTGTTGATTTCGTCATCAGTGAGAATGCCGGCCGCTTTGAGTTCAGCGAGCTCCTTGAGCAGGCGGATTCGCTCGGCCGAACCCAGGCGCGGAGCGGCGACGCTCGTAGTTGTCGCCGCGGACGCGGACGGCGGAGGCGGAGGGGGCGCCGAGGGCTGTACCTGTTGCGACATCTGCGCGAAGCCTTGCCCGATCGCAGGGCCAATTCCAAGTCCCGCTCCCACTCCGATCCCCGCACCCATCAAGGTACCCGCCGAGCCCTCGTTGCCAGCGGCCGTTTCCATCACGTCGAAGCTGCGTTCTTGCTGATAGGTAAAACCGATGATTCCCATTTCCGCGCGCTTGGCCAGCGCGGCCTTGAGCGTCTTCACCGCCGGATCGTCCTCCGGCACGTTGATCGAATGGATGTTGAACTGAGCCAGGCCGACGCCGTACTCGGCCATCTCAACCGACAACGACAGCTTGAGCGCGTCTGACAGCGCCTCGAGTTGCGTATTTATCTCCAGCACGGACACGCCGGCACGCGAGATCGCATTTGCGATCTCGGTTTTAATCCGCGTGATGAAGACACCGCGAAAGTATTCGGCCAGCGTCGTCGAGTCGAAGCCCGACAGCGTGCCTACGAGCTTGAGGAGGAACTTCTTTGGATCGACAATGCGCACACCGTACTGGCCGAATGCGCGCACGGGGACCATGACGCCATATTTGGGATCTTGCAGCTGGATCGAGTCGGGCGTGCCCCACCGGACATCCAGGTTGGTAACCCGGTTGACGTACCAGACCTCGGCGGTGAACGGCGACTTGCCGCCGAACGGGATGCCGATCAGCGTGCGCAGCAGCGGCAAGTTTTCCGTACTGAGTGTGTGCCGGCCTGCGCCGAACGGACCTTCGTACACACCACCGCGCACGAGATAAGCTTCCTGCGACTCATTGACGACGAGTTGCGTCCACGTCGACAGTTCTTCAGAAGGATATTTCCACGCAAGTAGATTGGGACTGCCGCTCCACTTCACTAAATCAATGATCGCCATTTTTTGCTTTTCTCTTTCGGGCAGATGCCGAGCGACTGAAACGCCTCTCAACGCGATTACGCCTTGTTCGAGGTCCAGTGGACCTGTTGTTTTAGCCGCTGCTGATTATCTGTCTTGTGCAAAGCGGACGGCAGCCGAGCGGCGCGAATCAAGGAACTACTGCTTCGATAACGGCATAATTCCTATCAACTTGAGAGGTAATTTTGAGGATCGTGCCGTGGTCACTTTGTTGTCATGCGCGGCCAGGCGGTTAGCCGCGCACCTCGAAACGAGAAACGTCGTCTTTCGCCAGCGCAAGATGAGTCTCCAAGCCATCGCCCTCTGCTCGGCAGCAATGCGCACAAGTCATCACCAGCAACTCGAGGCCGACGCGCCGGCACGTGCAGATGAAGATTGGCGAAGGATTCGTAGCATTTCTTGAAAGGAGCGCACTCCGGTGGTTTTCGCTTGCGTAGATCCACCATCTATTCTGCAGTCGTGTTGAAGGGGAAACGAAACGTGGGCATTTAGGCCGTCTGCGGATGACATCAATCAGCGAGGCGTAGTCCCAACGGGTCGCATCACTGCCCAAGCGGAACTGCTAACGCCGGTGTCGTCCATCGACTGACGTGCGGGCCGAGCAGGCAGCCGCCGGCCTGAGCAAAAGGGGCACGGCGGGCGTGCTTCGTTCAACATGGTTTACTCCGCCATGCGCCCGTAGGTGTGTGGAACAAGCGACAAAATGTCAGGGTCAACGTCACAAACTGCCCGGCACATATTTGCAAGTAAGCATTGGCTATCGACATCGGGCCAAGTCATGCGCTAGGGCATGGAGCGCAATCGCTCGACCGTCGCGATTGCATCCGCGCGATGTTCGCCGAGAAACATTCCGGCAAAGCTATACGCGTCCTTCCAATTGGGAAACGCCATTGCAAACTTCACTAATTTTTCTTCGAGTTTGTGCAGTACCTCGTCGGTGGGTGTCGCCTCGCCGACAATGCCATCAATAACCATCGCCTGAACAGTCGATTTGAGCGAAGCCAGGAACCGCGAGTACGATTCGACGCCTTTGTCTCTTCCAAAAAACGTTTTTTTGTTCGCATTCTTTACGGTCTCCGCCATCGTCGTGACGAGTCTCTGAAGAGCATTGAATGTGTGCGGAGTCGCGATCTGCAACTGCTCTGCGAACATGCGGATGGGAGTTGTAACTTGCAAATCAACAAAAGTGCGGATGCTGCTCACGCTTCCTCCTTGAGATTGTCTTATTCCCTAGGCTTCGTCATTACTATCCGGCTCTACCGATGAATGACCAAACAGTCGGGTCAGGCTCGGATCTCGACTTTGCCGCAAGCATCGGCAATGCCGATTCGCAATGCAAATTGGCTCGATAGACATGTTCTGCCCTCTGTGGCGCTTATTTACCGTTAAACGGCACAAGGCGCCTTGCGGTGTAACGTTCGGCGGCAACTTGACCTCGACCGTTACGACGAACGTAGGTTGCCACGAGCCTGGAGGCATCGTACGTGCGACCTCGCGCATACCGGCGACGCAATCGCCTTTCTTTGGTGTGCGCGAGATACGAGCAGGACTGCGATCCATCGCAGAGCGTTTAGTGTTTCGGGTAGCCGGCACATATGCGTCGTCCCATGGTGCGTGCCATTGGCAGGTGCTTCGCTCACTCCTCTGCCGTGTCGACTTGGACCTCACGCGCCTGATCGTCTGACGGGTCGCGTTGTTGCTTATACGGTCTTTTTCTCTCTTTACGGCTCGGCTCGACTTTGGAGGACCAGTTTCCGCTCCGCATAGCATTTACTTGATGAACAGGATCCTAACGTTGAAATCGCCGTTACTAAGCTATCGCATGGCACTTTGTTGGTGTCCCCGCCTTCGAGCGCAGTAATGAAAAAGCCCCGAATTGCGGGGCTCCGTTTGTTTCTGGCAGAATTATTCAATAATCGTGTCCGAGGTAGACCGTTACAACCTTGTCTTTCACCGGGTCATAATCACAACGGTACACGGCACCTAAGTAACCACCATACTGCTGCAACAATTCTATGTTCCGACCGAAATACGAAATTGTCTTATGTGTTTCGTCCGTCCAATCGAAGCGCGAAAACATCGGGGATGAATCATTAGTCGTCCACTGTGCGCCATATCTCGCCGCTCGCTCTAGCAACGGTGCGCAAGCAATGTTCGCTTGCGATTGATGTCGCTTGCCCCAGCAGTGCCCATCCTTACGGCAGCCAGCTTCTAACGAGGCTTCTAGTTCTGCTGAAGCCTTCAATTGCGCAGCAGTTAGCGGGGTTTCTCCAACAACGGACGCCGCCGCTTGTTCAGCAACAGACGCCGCCGCTACTACACTAGCGCGTGAAACTGCATTGTTATATGCGGGTTCTGCTTCAGATGTTTGTATCGTGGGAGTGTGTGGCGGATCGTCGGTACTGCGGGTTGCTATCCCCATCACAGTAGCCGCGACCACCGCTGCGCCAATGACGCCAATAACCCAATCCGACGCTCGATTAAACTTACTTTTACCGCCCTTCAATTCCACCACTTCGACCCCTGTTGGTTTCGCGTTCTGAGCGCGAAACGTTCGCGCTCGCATGAGGGTCGAAAGTTAATACGAAGCAGATATCTCATAAATCAGCAGATGCCTATTCGCCCAAAAGGCCAAGTCACGCGTCAACGTTCGCAGATAGCTCGCATCGATCACGGTGCCGATGCAAGGTCGGAACCGCATCGTTGGCCAGTGTTTGCGGAAATTGACGGAGTAATTTTGAGCAAGATATTTTTCGTGAATGTAACCCCGGCGTTACCCCGACCAAAACGAAAAAGGCTCCCGATCCTCTGGGAGCCTTACGTGTCTTGGTGGGGCGTGACAGATTCGAACTGTCGACCTACGGATTAAGAGTCCGCTGCTCTACCAGCTGAGCTAACGCCCCGAAAAACTGAATCCGAATTATAGCGACGTTTTCGCCGATTGCGCAACTGTCCGCAACGCAAAACCTGAAAAAACCGTCTCGCAGACGCCTGAAAGCCTTGCCGCACCTCGTACGGGCGCGCATCGATCATCCCAAAATAGCCTCGCTTCGGGCAATTGTCACGAGCCGTTATCATGACGGACGCATGAAACACGCACTCGTTGCGGCCCCGGCAAACGCACGAAAGTAGCCACGAGACCAACGTCACCAAACCAAATCCATGGACGAATCCGCTATCCGCGCTTTGCTCGACACCACCTTCGCGCCGTGGATCCGCGACCTGGGCCTGAAGCCGGAAAGCTCCTCCGATACCAGCGTTACCCTGCGCCTGCCAAACGCGGACAAACTCCGCCACGTGGGCGGCGTGATCTGCGGCCAGGTTTTCATGGCCGCCGCTGACACCGCCATGATCGTCGCGATCGCACACGTGCTAGGCGGTTTCCAGCCGATGACCACCGTCTCGTTAACAACAAGCTTCCTGCGCCCGGTAAAAGCCGGTGATGTCCTGGTCACGGCCAATATCCTGCGCCGCGGCCGCAACCTGATCTTCGGCGAAATCGAAGTCCACGACGAAACCGGCGCACTCGCTGCTCACGCGACCACCACGGTCATGCTTCTCACATAAAAAACCTATGTTCGATCAAGTCGTATTCGCCGGCGGCGGCAACCGCTGCTGGTGGCAAGCCGGTTTCTGGGACGTCGTCCAGCCGGAACTCAAGCTGCGCCCGCGCGTGATTACCAGCATCTCGGCCGGCGCGGCCACGGCCTGCATGCTGTACATGAACCGCTCCGAGTGGGTAATGGACTACTACGCGCACGTGCTGCGCGACAACCCGAAGAACGCGTATTGGGGCAATTTGTTGCGCAGCGAATCGGTGTTTCCTCACTATCGGATCTACCGGCAGGCACTACTCGATATCTACGGCGCCGAGTTTGCATCGCTGCAAGACGCGCCGGAGATTCGTATCGGCGTATCGCATTTACCGCGTTGGCTAGGCGCACGAAGCGCCGTGGCTGCAGGGTTGATCGCCTATAACATCGAAAAGTACGTGCGCAAGAAGCTGCATCCCACGCTCGGTCAGTCCCTCGGCTTCCATCCCGAATTCGTGAAGGCGCAAGAGTGCGCGAGCGTCGATGATCTCGCCGACCTGATCCTGCAATCGTCGTGTACGCCGCCATTCACGCCGGTGATGCACCGGCACGGCCGCCCGGTGCTCGATGGCGGCATGGTCGACAATGTGCCGGTCGGCGCGCTGGATGCATCGCCGGGACTGGTTCTCGTGATGGTGACGCGCGTGTATCCGCGGCCGCAGATGTTTGTCGTGGAGCACGGCGCGAACCGCGACCAGCGTCGCGTTTATGTGCAGCCATCCCGCAAGGTGCCCATTTCGGCATGGGATTACACGAGTCCGTCGCTGATGCGGCCCGCGTACGACCTGGGCCGTGCCGACGGCGAGCAATTCCTGACCCGTTTGCCCGACCTGCTCGGCGCAGCGGCGCATCTCTAAAAGGAGTATCGAACCGATGACCAAACACCACACATACACGCTGCAAGTCGTCTGGACCGGCGATCAGGGCTCCGGCACGTCACGCTACGACGCCTACTCCCGCGATCATCTGGTGCGTGCAGCGAACAAACCGGCCATCGAGGCATCGAGCGATCCGGCGTTTCGCGGCGACGCCACGCGCCACAACCCGGAGGAGTTGTTCGTCGCGTCGCTGTCGTCGTGCCACATGCTCTGGTACCTGCACCTTTGCGCGGTGAATGGCATCGCGGTCACGGGTTACGTGGATGACCCCATTGGCACGATGGAGGAATCGAAACAAGGAAGCGGCCGCTTCACCGACGTCGTCCTGCGCCCGCAAGTGACAATTGGCGCGGGCGGTGACGTGAAGCTGGCCGGCCGTTTGCACGAGGAAGCGCACAAGTTCTGCTTTATCGCGAACTCGGTCAACTTCCCCGTCCGATGTGAGCCGTCCACGGACATTTCCACCATCTGACTAACTTGACTATCGCCGGCGTCCGCCCACCAGCGCTTCCGGATTGGCGACACTCGATGTATCGCCGGCATCGAAGGCGAGGATGTTCTTGAACGCCGCCGTGAAGTAGAGCTCGTAACTCTCCCTCTCCACGTACCCGATGTGCGGCGTACAAATGACGTTCTCCATGCGCAGCAGGCTATAACCCTGCAGGATCGGCTCGCTCTCGAATACATCGATGGCAACCATCCCCGGCCGGTTGTGATGCAGCGCATTGAGCAGCGCGTTTTCTTCGAGCAATTCGGCGCGGCTGGTATTCACAAACAGCGCGGTGGGCTTCATGCGCATCAGGTCGGCGGCCGTGACAATGCCGCGCGTTTCGTCGTTCAGCCGCAGATGCAACGAGAGCACGTCGCTCTGTTCGAACAGCGCTTCCCGGCTCTCGGCGACATCCACACCGTCCGCCCGCGCGGCAGCCTGCGAGTGCTCCCGGCCCCAGACCACCACTTTCATGCCAAACGCCTTGCCGTAACCGGCGAGCAATTGGCCAATTTTTCCATATCCCCAGATCCCGAGCGTCTGGCCTCGAAGCACTTGGCCCAAGCCGAAATTCGGCGGCAGCGCGGAGGTCTTCAGACCGGACTGCTGCCACGCACCCTGCTTCAGGTTCGCGACGTACTGCGGAATCCGGCGTTGCGCGGCCATGATCAGCGCCCAGGTCAGCTCGGCCGGGGCGATTGGCGAACCGGTGCCTTCGAGCACGGCGATTCCGCGCTCGGTACAGGCGTCAACTTCAATATGGCCGCCCGCTTTGCCGGTCTGGCTGATCATGCGCAGCCGCGGCAGTTTGTCGAGCAGTTGCGAGCTGATCCGGGTGCGCTCGCGGATCAAGACGAGCGCTTCTACTTCCGACAGTCTGCTAGCCAACTGTCCGAGTCCGCGCACCGTGTTATTGAATACTTTCACCTCGTGATCGGCGAGCAGACTGAAGCAATCGAGCTTGCGAACGGCGTCTTGATAGTCGTCCAGGATGGCAATTTTGATTGGCATGGATTGGCTTTTGATAGGCATCAAACGTGCTGCGGAAATTCGAGGATGGACAGGAATCGACGTGGTAAGTTCGGGTAACTACGGATAAATCGGGTAATTACGTATAAATTTGTCGAAATACGGGCATCGCGTCGCGTTAAGCTGCTGGTGTAGCCCGGCGAATTTACCGGTCGCCGGATGGGTGTTTGAAAGAATTCGAATGCGGAATAGGGCAGTTTAGCCATTCACGTGTCACTAAAGCCGGAAACCGGCAAACGACGGAGACAATTCCTATCCCTTTTTAACAGTTTGTTCCGTGCCGACGCAAGCCGCGATTTCAGGACGGCAGTCGCTACCAGACCAGACAACTCCCCGACGCATGCCTTGTTTTTGTGTCGCCGTCTGCCACGTGAATTTCTCCGTGCAGGCAAACCGGCGACTCGAAATGCGCCTCTCGCGAGCAGCGCCGGCGGGTTGCAAACCGTTTTCTCTTCCAAGAACGGAGTGTGCTCGATGAACCAGCCCGCAGTAGTAGATCAAAACGTGGCCGCCGACTGTGACGTACCGGCTTACGTGAAGAACCAGAAACTCATCGAGTGGGTGCAGCAGGTCGCCGCGCTGACGAAGCCGGACCGGATCGAATGGTGCGATGGATCGAAGGAAGAATACGACCGCCTGTCACAACTCATGGTCGATGCCGGCACGCTCAAACGCCTCAATCCCGCCAAACGGCCTAATTCCTACCTTGCCTGCTCGGATCCGTCCGACGTCGCGCGGGTGGAAGATCGCACGTTCATCTGCTCGGCGCGCCCGGAGCAAGCAGGTCCGACAAACAACTGGATCGATCCTGCTGAAATGCGTCTCACGCTGGACGGTCTCTTCGACGGCTGCATGAGCGGCCGCACGATGTTCGTCGTCCCATTTTCGATGGGTCCGCTCGGCTCGCCGATCGCACACATTGGCGTGGAATTGACCGACAGCCCATACGTGGTCACCAACATGCGCATCATGACGCGCATGGGACGCGCGGTGTACGACGTGCTGGGCGCCGGCGGCCAGTTCGTGCCCTGCGTGCATTCGGTTGGCGCGCCTTTGCAACAGGGGCAGAAGGACGTTCCCTGGCCATGCAACGATACGAAATACATCGTCCATTTTCCGGAGAGCCGCGAGATCTGGAGCTTTGGTTCGGGTTATGGCGGCAACGCGCTGCTCGGCAAGAAATGTTTCGCGCTGCGGATTGCATCGACGATGGGACGCGACGAAGGCTGGCTCGCCGAACACATGCTGATTCTCGGCGTGACGTCGCCGGAAGGGCGCAAATATCATGTCGCGGCGGCGTTTCCGTCGGCGTGCGGCAAGACCAACTTCGCCATGCTGATTCCGCCGCAAGACATGGCGGGCTGGAAAATCTCCACGATCGGCGATGACATCGCCTGGATCAAGCCAGGCCGCGACGGCCGGCTCTACGCGATCAACCCCGAAGCGGGCTACTTCGGCGTGGCGCCGGGCACAAGCGAGAAGACCAACTTCAACGCCATGGCGACGCTCAAGGAAAACGTGATCTTCACAAACGTGGCGCTCACCGACGACGGCGACGTCTGGTGGGAAGGCATGACGGACACGCCGCCGGCGCACCTGATCGACTGGCAGGGCAACGACTGGACGCCCGAGTCGGGCAAGAAGGCGGCACACCCAAACGCACGCTTCACGGCGCCCGCCGCGCAATGCCCGTCTATCGATGCTGATTGGGAGAATCCGGCCGGCGTTGCGATCGATGCGTTTATCTTCGGCGGCCGCCGCTCCGACACCGTGCCGCTCGTCACGGAAGCGCGCAACTGGAACGAGGGCGTCTACATGGCCGCGACCATGGGCTCGGAAACCACCGCCGCCGCGGCCGGCCAGCAGGGCGTGGTCAGGCGCGACCCGTTCGCGATGTTGCCGTTCTGCGGCTACAACATGAGCGACTATTTCGACCACTGGCTGAAAGTGGGCGAACGGCTGGAGCGACTCGACGCCAAACTGCCGAAGTTTTTCTGCGTGAACTGGTTCCGCAAGGACGGCGACGGCAAGTTCGTGTGGCCGGGGTTCGGCGACAACATGCGCGTGCTTAGCTGGATGATCGGCCGTATCGAAGGCACCGCTAAGGGCGAGGAACATGCGTTCGGGCTTTCGCCGCGCTTTGAGGATATCGACTGGGGCGCACTCGATTTCACCCGCGAGCAATTCGAACGCGTTATCTCCGTGCAGGACTCGGCATGGCGGGCTGAGCTCGAACTACACGATGAGTTATTCACGAAACTCGCCCAAGGACTGCCGGCCGAACTTGCAGAGACGAAAGCCGCGATCGGAAAGAGGGTCTCGGCCTGACTTTTTGTTAAAGCTAGTTAAGCGCGATTAGTGACAGAAGTCGACATAATCGATGAAATAAGGGCCGCATTAGTGGCCCTTATGCATTTCTCGCCGTACTGCGTCAAAATTGCTTCAGCCAGCTATTCAGAATTGTGTGGGTGGAATTTCCATAGCGACATCGTTCCGAATTTCGCAACAATGTGCCGTGTTTCACCTTGCCGAATGGCTAAGCGGAAATCTTTTGTCAGAAAAAGTCACATTTAAGGCAACTTCTGCACGAAAACGGGAGTCCTAGGATAATTCCGAATTGCTTCTGGAATTAAAAGAGGCTGTCTAGCAGCAGGAGTTGTCTCATGGATCATTTGCAGTCGATGAAAGTATTCGTCCGTGTGGCGGATCTCGGCAGTTTTGCCCGCGCGGCCGGCGCGATGGATATCTCGAATGCAGTGGCAACACGTCATATTGCTGACCTGGAAGGGCGCCTGGGCACGCGCTTGCTCAACCGCACCACGCGCAGCCTGTCGCTGACCGAGTCCGGCCAGGTGTACCTGGAACGCGCCCGTCAGATCCTCGACGAGCTCGAGGACGTCGAACAAATGGTGGTTGCACGTAACCACGAGCCGGTTGGATCGCTACGAATTGTCGCACCCGTTGTGTTTGGCCTGCACAACCTCGCGCCCGTGCTGCAGACCTATACGGAGCGGTATCCCAAAGTTGTGCCGGACGTCACGCTGGTCGACCGGCAAGTCGATCTGGTGGAAGAGGGCTTCGACGTGGGCATTGTGATCGCGCGCCAGATGCGCAGCGCGAGCATTGTCACGCGACGCCTCACGACGGGTTGCCTCACCGTATGCGCCACGCCCGGGTATCTGGAAAAGCACGGCGTGCCGACGCGGCCGGAAGACCTGTCCGAGCATCCGTCGCTGAGTTTGCCGTCCGAATATTTCGGCGATGAGCGCGTGTTCACCGGCCCGGAAGGCGAAGTGCGCGTGCGGCCGACGAACGTGATCGTCGCGAACAATACCGAGATGCTGCGCCAGTTCGCGCTGCTCGGCATGGGCATCGCCATCCTGCCTAGTTACCTGATCGGCAACGACACCACACGCGGCAAGCTCGTGCGCCTGCTGAGCGACTACCAGTTGCCGGAGGTGGAAATCAACGTCGCGTATCCGAGCCGGCGCCATTTGCCCGCAAAGGTGCGCACGTTCATCGATCACCTGGTCGAGCATTTCAGCCAGACGCCGAATCATCAGCTTAGCGAGCAGTGGGTGAAGGACGGGTTCGTGAAGCCGGGAGCGCCGGCAATTGACGAACGCAATTCCGAGCCGCTGGTCGCGCACGCAGCTTATGCGGAAGCGGAAGGCGGTGCACGATTCGAAGCCGACGTGTCTCCCGCCGATGACAACAAGCTCGGTAGCAAGCCTGCGAAGTCGCGCTCGCGTGCGACGCCGGCCATGCCCTCGCCGTTCTGAGGGGGCCGCTGTGGTGAGACTTCCCCAGTGGTTAAGCGTTGATGAGCGAAAAAAAGCCCGCGAATGATTCGCGGGCTTTTTTTATACTGCCGTGCCTGTTCAACCGGCCTCGAAAACTGAAAACTAACCCGCCTTGCGAGCCGGCGCCTTCTTGGCCGCGACTTTCTTCGCAGGCGCCTTCTTCGCCGCAGGCTTCACGGTTGTTTTCTTGGCAGCCACGGCGACATCGCCGTCACCTTCATCTTCCGCTTCGGTAGCTGCCGCCGCGCCGCGCTTGACGGCCGGTTTCGCACCGGGCTTCGGCTCTTTCTTCTCGAACTCGAAGCCGATCTTGCCGTCCGGCTGCTTAACCAGGAATGCCTTGAAGTTCCGGCCTGTGCGCGACGACTTGAAACCCGTCAGCAAGTCCGTGCGGCCTTCCTCAAGCAGCTTCGTCATCTGCTCGCGTGTCATTTCCTGCTGCAGGATCACCTTGCCCGAACGGAAATCGCAGGTCTTCGGATTCGCCACCGAGTTCTCGCAGACATAACTCATGCCGTGCTCGTACACCCGCGACTGGCACTTCGGACACGCGCCAACCGGCGTTTGCTCCGAGAAATCCACCGGTTCGCCGTCTTCGCCGCCTGAATCCTGACCGAAGTCGAACTCGAGCTTCCAGTTCTTGATTTCGTCATCGAAGGAAAGCTTCAGGATCGCAGAGAACGGCCGGCCCATCTTGCTGCGAAAACCCGACAGCGGTCCGATAGTCTTGTCCTTGATCAACTGCTCGACTTCGGGAATTTCGAACTGCCGTCCGCCAGGAATCTTCGACATCGAGAATTCGCACTTCGTACAAGCGAATCGCCGATAGTTCTCTTTAATCTGGCTGCCGCAATTCGGGCACGGTGTTTCGAGCGTTGAATAATCGCCGGGGATGGTGTCCGAGTCGTATTCCTTCGCGCGCTTCACGATGGTCTGTGTCATGCGCGCGATTTCCTGCATGAACTCGTCGCGCGGGAGCTTGCCGCGTTCCATCTGCGAGAGCTTGTGCTCCCACTCGCCGGTCAGTTCGGGCGCCGTCAACTCCTCGACGCCGAGACCGCGCAGCAAGGTCATCAACTGGAACGCCTTCGCCGTCGGAATCAGCTCACGGCCTTCGCGCACCATGTACTTTTCACCCAGCAGCCCTTCGATGACCGCCGCGCGCGTAGCCGGCGTGCCCAGGCCCTTTGCGGCCATCGCCTCGCGCAATTCCTCGTCTTCAATGAGCTTGCCTGCACCTTCCATGGCCGAGAGCAACGACGCTTCGTTGTAGCGCGCCGGCGGTTTTGTCACGAGGCCGATCGCCGCGACCTTCTCGACATCGACCTTCTCGTCCTTCTGAACCTGCACGAGATTGGCGTCTTCGCCGCCCACTTCCTTGCCGTACACCTGCAGCCAACCGGGTTCGACAAGTACCTTGCCTTCGGTCTTGAAATGATGACCGGAAACTTCGGTGATCCGCGTGGTGACGAGATACTCGGCCGCCGGGAAAAACACCGCGAGGAAACGCTTCACGACCAGGTCGTAGAGCTTCTGCTCCGGCTCGGACAACGCTTTCGGCGCCTGCAGGGTCGGGATGATGGCGAAGTGATCGCTGATCTTCGAGTTATCGAAGATGCGCTTGTTCGGCTTCACCCAGCCCTTGTCCAACACCTGCTTCGCGTGCGGCAAGTAGTTGTTGCTCTCCTTGAGCATCGCGAGCGTGTCTTTCACCGTCGGGATGTAATCCTCGGGCAGAGCGCGGGCGTCAGTACGCGGGTAGGTCAGGACCTTGTGCTTTTCATACAGCGCCTGAGCAAGGCCGAGCGTGTTCTTGGCCGAAAAGCCAAAGCGGCCGTTGGCCTCGCGCTGCAAGCTGGTCAGGTCGAACAGCAAGGGAGACATTTGCGTGGACGGCTTCGCTTCTTCCGTGACCGTACCGGTCTTGCCACGGCAGGCCGCGACAATGGTTTCAGCAGCCGGCAACGCCCACAGCCGCGAATCGCGCTGCTCTGGATCGCCCTCGACGCGCTTGAATTTCGGGTCAAACCACCGGCCTTCGTACATGCCCTTCGCAGCGATAAATTCCGCACGCACTTCCCAATAATCGCGCGGCACGAAACGACGGATCTTTTCCTCGCGCTCCACGACAATAGACAACGTTGGCGTCTGAACCCGGCCAACAGTCGTCAGGAAGAAACCGCCGCCCTTGCTGTTGAACGCGGTCATCGCGCGCGTACCGTTGATGCCCACGAGCCAGTCGGCTTCGGAGCGGCAACGGGCGGCGTCCGCGAGCGGCTGCATGTCGGCGTCGCTGCGCAGATGAGCAAATCCGTCGCGGATGGAGCCGGCGGTCATCGACTGGAGCCAGAGGCGCTGCACCGGCTGCTTGGCTTTTGCGTGTTGCGCTATCAGGCGAAAAATCAGCTCGCCTTCGCGCCCCGCGTCACAGGCGTTGATCAGGCGATCGACGTCCTTGCGTTTGAGCAGCTTGGTCAGCACTTTCAACCGCGATTCGCTCTTGGCGATCGGATTCAGATCGAAATGCGGCGGGATGACGGGCAAATTGGCGAAGCTCCACTTGCCGCGCTTGACCTCGTACTCCTCCGGCGCGGCAATTTCGAGCAAGTGGCCGACAGCCGACGACAGCACGTAGTCTTCGCTTTCGTAATATTCGTCATGCTTGGTGAAGCCGCCCAAAGCGCGCGCGATGTCGTTCGCGACAGAAGGCTTTTCAGCAATGATCAGGGCTTTGGACATGACTCGATTCTAGTTAGGGACTGGCATGAGGCCGGGTTTCGGGGGCTTGCGCCACCGCGGTTCGGGCCCGTTAACGTCCGCTTTATAGCATATGGCGTGCGGCGCGCGGTCTGGCATTTGGTGAAACGCGGGGTGCCGAACGGTGAATGTGGTTGCTTTGTGATGCAAGCGCGAAAGCCGTTTCAGCTTACGGGCGTGCATTGTTGCGCATGATGTTCTTGCCGGATGGATTCGACTCAAGCGGCGACCAGGGCGGGCCGGATCTTCGGCGCACCCACCACGCCCGGCAACGCGCTGAGGTCGGTCAACATGCGCGCAACAATCGACGTTTGCGGCAGCACCGTTCCAAAAAACCGGGTTGTCACGGCGTCTTCGATCAAGACGGTCGGAAAATTTTCCACATCGAGGTCATCGAAGCGATCCGCCTGGTTTTCGATGTCAATCCATGCAAAGCAGATATCCGGATGGGCATCGGCAAGCAGGTTGAAACCCTCGCGATAATCGCGGCACGTCCCGCACCATTCGGCGCACAGGCAGGCGACGAGCAGCGTGCCGGCGCTGGCCAGGCGCTCGGCAATCTGATCGGCGTCGGTGTCGAGATTCAGCGCGGGCATGGTTCGTTGCAGTCCTTTTCGTCAGTAATTTGTTGGCAGTGCAGGGAGCGGATTTTGTCGCGAATGTAGCATGGCGTCGAAAAATCAGCGTTCAAGCCGGGTAAAGCGTCCTCCCGGCAATGCCCCAATCCGCCCCGACAATTCGAGCTGGAGCAACAGGCTTTGCAACGTTGCGCCATCCATTTCGGTCCGTTCTGCGAGAATTTCAAGCGTCGCAGGCGAGTGCCCGAGTGCATCGAGCAGGCGTTCGGCTTCGGGGTTGGCAGGTTTTAGCGATGCGGACGCCCAGGATGCACTCGCCGGCTTGCCGCGAACGATGGAACGTAAGCCCGACGCGTCCTGTAGCTCCAGCGCGAATTCGCTGGTAGCCGGTTCGGTGCCGGCGTCCTCCGTTGGACGTGTTTTTGCACGCCTTCGCGGCTTGGAAACGGGAGCCGCCACCGCCTCGCTTTGAACCGCAATACCAAACTCTTCGAGAATATCTTCGGGCGTTTCCGCAAGCTTCGCCCCCTGCTTGATCATCCGATGACACCCGCGCGACAGCGGCGCGTGGATCGATCCGGGAATCGCGAAAACATCGCGCCCCATTTCGTTGGCGAGGCGGGCGGTAATCAAAGAACCCGAGCGAGTGGCCGCTTCGACGATCAGCACGCCACTCGCCAGCCCCGCGATCAACCGGTTACGCTGCGGAAAGTTTGCCGGCCGGGCCGGCGTACCGAGCGGCCATTCCGACACGATCGTGCCGCTTAACGCAATTTCGTGCGCCAGCGAGTGATGCAGCGGCGGATAGACGAGATCCGCGCCCGTTCCGATAACCGCAATCGTGCCGCCTGGACCGCTTAGCCCACCGCGATGCGCCGCGCCATCTATCCCCAACGCGAGCCCCGACACAATCACCAAGCCGGCCTCCGAAAGTGCTTGAGCGAAGCGGCGAGCGTCGTCGATGCCTTGCGGCGTCGCGCTCCGGCTGCCGACAATAGCAACTGCCCGGGTCTGCAGCAGATCCAACCGCCCCTTTATATATAGCAACGGTGGCGGATCTGGCATGGTCAGGAGTGCCGGCGGGTACGCTGAATCCGCAAGCGTGACGATCTTGTTGCCCGGAGCCGACGCCCACTCAAGCGTGCACGCGAGGCATTCGTCAAATGAGCCGAGTTCGGAGCGTGACGGTGGGCCAAGAACGGCACGTGCGGCTTTCTCTCCGGCGATGACCGCGAGCGCGTCGAATGACTGGTTCAACACGGCTTGCGGCCCGCCGAATTCGGCAAGCAATGCGCGCAGCGCAATGGGCGGCAAACCGCTCGCATTCGCTAGCCGCAGCCAGGCTGAAACGTCCTGCAATTCGGTTTCTCTCAGACAGGGCTTGGCGTCGGGCGTCGGCAACAGGAAAGGCGTCATGTTAAAATTTTCATATCCCGAAATAAGAAAGGATTGTCGAGCGGCCCGGTTTCCGGCTGTTCGGACAACGCGTTGCCGCCCACGAGCGGCGCTAAAACGACGTTGAAGCGCTGCGTTTCGGCCCAATCATCTTCCCGATACCGGCACTCTTTTACAACCTGGCCGAATGGCCGACTTTCGCGCGCTGCGGCGTGCGTCGATAATCTGAATCATGGCTCTGCTCAACATACTCAAGTACCCGGACAAGCGACTGCACAAGGTCGCGAAGCCCGTAGAGGTCGTCAACGACCGGATTCGCAAGCTCGTCGCCGACATGGCTGAAACCATGTACGCGGCGCCTGGCGTCGGCCTTGCCGCGACCCAGGTGGACGTGCATGAACGCCTGATCGTGATCGACACCTCGGACACGCACGACCAGCTCCAGGTCTTCATCAATCCGGAGATCGTCTGGTCGAGCGACGAGAAGAAGGATCACGAGGAAGGCTGCTTGTCGGTGCCGGGCATCTACGACTTCGTCGAGCGGCCGGAAAAGGTGCGCGTGCGCGCGCTGAACGGGAAGGGCGAGACGTTCGAAATCGACTGCGACGAGTTGCTCGCCGTGTGCATCCAGCATGAGATGGATCACTTGATGGGGCGCGTGTTTGTCGAATACCTGTCGTCGCTCAAGCAGACGCGGATCCGCGGCAAGATGAGAAAGCTCGAAAAGGCGCTGTGACGTGTCGAATCACTAAGACGGATGATGGAATTTGCAGGTTGCTGAATCGATGACTCAATCGCTGCGTGTCGTATTTGCTGGAACACCCGAGTTTGCCGCTGCCGCGCTGGCTGCTATTCACGCGGCGGGTTTTCATGTGCCGCTCGTATTGACGCAGCCGGACCGTCCCGCCGGGCGTGGAATGAAACTGGCCGCGGGGCCGGTGAAACGCTTTGCAGTCGAGCACGGCTTGGCCGTAGCGCAGCCGACCTCATTGCGGCGCAACGGCAAGTATCCCGAGGAAGCGGCCGCTGCTATCGAACTTCTGAAGGCCACGCCGCACGACGTCATGGTGGTTGCGGCGTACGGGCTGATCCTGCCGCAGGAAGTGCTCGACATTGCGCCGCTGGGCGCGATCAATATCCATGGCTCACTGCTGCCGCGCTGGCGAGGTGCCGCACCTATTCATCGTGCGCTTGAGGCTGGTGACGCCGAGACTGGCATCACGTTGATGCAGATGGATGCAGGACTCGACACCGGCGCGATGATCGTCAAAGGTCATATCGCGATCACGTCCGCCGACACCACTGCAACGCTGCACGACCGGATGGCCCAACTCGGGGCTGAACTGATCGTCGAAGCGTTGCGGGATCTCGAGCGCGACGGCGCCTTGCCCGCCGCGCCACAACCGCAGGACGGCGCGACATACGCTGAGAAGATTGCCAAGCATGAAGCAGCGCTCGACTGGCGTCGTCCGGCGAGCATGCTTGCTCGTCAGATTCGTGCCTTCGATCCGTTTCCCGGCGCGTACGGTGCGCTCGATGGCGTGGTCGTGAAGATCTGGGCCGCCGAGCCAGTGGAACTGACGGGTAATGCCGAGGCCGGCGTAATTGTCGAAAGCGGTGCGGAGGGTGTCGTGGTCGCCTGCGGTCAGGGCGGCTTGCGTCTCACGCAGTTGCAAAAGCCCGGCGGCAAACGGCTCCCAGTGCGCGAATTTCTTGCCGGATCGCCTATTGTTAAAGGGCAACGATTCGAACTTCGGGAAGTCGCGCCGGGTGCATAGAGCGGCGTTTGCGTATTTCCCGCGCCGTCGCTGCGACGGCTGAAGCCAGCCAAAAAACAAAGGTCTCGCAATGCTTGGAATCACCGGTTTCACGCTATTTATCGTCGCCGTCATGTTGCTGAGCGTGACGCCGGGGCCGGATACGGCGTACATCGTCGGCCGAAGCGTTGCGCAAGGACGGGGCGCGGGCGTGGTGTCGGCGCTGGGCATCGCGCTCGGCTGCATCGTGCATACGCTGGCCTGCGCATTCGGGTTGACGGCGTTGCTGGCGGCATCGGTGACGGCATTCACTATCGTCAAGTTCGCAGGCGCGATTTATCTGATCTATCTTGGCGTGCGGCTGATTTTCGCGAAGCCGGCAGCCGCGAAAACCAGCGACAAGCAGAGCGAAGCAGAAGCGACCCGGGTTCGCGCAGCGCCGAAATCGCTGCAGCAACTCTTCACGCAAGGCTTCGTCACCAATGTGCTGAACCCGAAAGTGGTGCTGTTTTTTGTCTCGTTCATCCCGCAATTCGTTGCTGTCGACAGCACACACAAGACGCTTGCCTTCCTCGCGCTCGGTTTGGTGTTCGTGCTGGTCAGCACGTTCTGGAACACCTTTGTGGCGTGGATCGCGGGTAGCGTGACGCAACGCTTCTCCGGCAAGCCGAGCGTCAAGCTATGGCTGGACAAGGTGGTGGGCAGCGCGTTCGTCGGATTGGGCATCAAGCTGGCGACTTCGCACAGGTGATTGAATTTTTCTGAGATGCCCTTATCTAACATTTTGCTTACAATCTGGGCTGATGAATCGTTGAACGATTGTTTGGTCAGGCAAAAAAGGCCGTTTCGGCCGCTCGCGCTTAACGCGCATTGATATTGGGTGAGGAGTTCAAGACATGTTCAACTGGGTCAAAACGGCGATGCTGATGGCAGCGATCACGGCCCTTTTTGTCGTGATCGGAGGAATGATCGGCGGCAGCAAGGGGATGATGCTTGCGTTGATCGTCGCCCTCGCTATGAATTTCTTCTCGTACTGGTTCTCCGACAAGCTCGTGCTGAAGATGTACAACGCACAGGAAGTGGACGAAGCCAGCGCGCCGCAGTTTTATCGGATGGTTCGCGAGCTTGCCACGCGGGCGCAGTTGCCGATGCCGAAGGTGTATCTCATCGACGAAAACGCGCCCAACGCGTTTGCAACCGGGCGTAATCCGGAACACGCGGCTGTTGCGGCGACGACCGGCATCTTGCGGGTGTTGTCCGAGCGCGAGTTGCGCGGCGTGATGGCGCATGAATTGGCGCACGTGAAGCACCGCGACATCCTGATCTCGACGGTTTCGGCGACCATGGCCGGAGCGATCTCGGCGCTGGCCAACTTCGCCATGTTCTTTGGCGGCAGGGATTCCGACGGCCGGCGCTCAAATCCGATCGCCAGTATTGCTGTTGCCATGCTGGCGCCGCTGGCGGGTGCGCTGATCCAGATGGCGATATCTCGGGCGCGGGAATTCGAAGCTGATCGCGGCGGCGCGCAGATTTCCGGCGATCCGCAAGCGCTCGCCAGCGCGCTCGAGAAAATCCATGCGTATGCCGCGGGCGTACCGTTCCCGACGGCCGAGCAGCATCCCGCCACCGCGCAGATGATGATCATGAACCCGCTGGCGGGCGGCGGAATCTCCAAGCTCTTTTCCACGCACCCGGCGACCGAGGAGCGCGTCGCGCGCCTGATGGAGATGGCGCGAACCGGGCGGATGGAGTGATGACGCCTGTCTAAGGCCGCAGTGATGGACCCATCGCCGCGCAAGCGGCGATGGGTCTTTTAAAAACAACGATCAGTCTAGAATCCCGTCCGTTCGACCAGCATCCGGGCCCCAATCTCGGCCCAAACCCCTCGCAAGTTACAATGTTCGTTTGTGCGGACCGGCATTGGCCGGCTCGAACGCCTTCGCCCCGACATGATCGAAAAGCCTTCCCGACGCCGCGCCGTTTCATTAGCGGATAGCAGCCGAGCGTCGTCCGACGCCCGTCTCGCTACGCTTCAGCTTGCTCCCGACTCACTGGCGTTCGCGCTCGATGCCGCCGCGCAAGCGGTCGGCGCGGTGCGCGCCGGTTCCGCGCTGCCCGCAGCTTTGCAAACGGTCATTGCGGCAACGCACGTGGCGGTATCGCGTGGGGCGACACAGGATATTGCGTACCGCACGTTGAGGCGTCTCGCCGTAGCCGACGCGCTGCTCGCGAAACTGGTGCGCAAGGCGCCGCCACCGCATGTATCGAATGTGATGGCCTGCGCGTTCGCGCTGCTGGTCGATGACGAAGCGCACGCCGCGTATACGCCCTTCACCGTTGTCGATCAAGCCGTCAACGTGATCGCCGCGAGGCGCGAATTCGCGTTTGCGAAGGGGCTGGTCAACGCGGTGCTGCGCTCATTCCTGCGTGAACGTGATGCGATGCTGGCCGAGGTTCAAAGCAACCCCGTTGCACGTTTCAACTATCCCGCGTGGTGGATCGACGCGGTCAAGCGCGCTCAGCCTGACGAATGGGAAAACATCCTCGAAGCCGGTAATCGGCAAGGCCCGCTCACGTTGCGCGTCAACGCACGACGGATGAGTGTCGCGCAATATCTCGAGGTCCTCGAGGCCGAGCACATAGAAGCCGAAGCAGTGGGCATTCACGCCGTGCGCCTCAAGACGGCAATGACCGTCGACAAGATTCCCGGTTTCGCCGATGGTGTCGTCTCGGTTCAGGACGCCGGCGCGCAACTCGCCGCGCAGTTGCTGAACGCGCGCGATGGCATGCGTGTGCTCGACGCATGCGCCGCGCCCGGTGGCAAGACGGGCCACGTGCTGGAACTGGCGAACGTCGAGTTGATCGCGGTGGAAAGCGATCCGGGGCGCGCACGGCGTATCGGCGAGAACCTGCAGCGCCTGAACTTGCAGGCGGAAATTCGCGTAGGCGATGCCGGCGAACCGTCGGGCTGGTCGGACGGCGATCCGTTCGATCGCGTTCTCGCCGACGTACCGTGTTCGGCATCGGGGATCGTGCGGCGTCATCCGGACATTCGCTGGTTGCGCCGTCCGTCCGATATCGGCGCCCTGGTCGAAGAGCAGCGCCGCATTCTCTCCGCGCTCTGGCCGCTGGTCGCGAGCGGCGGCGAGTTGCTTTACGTTACGTGCTCGATCTTCCCCGAAGAGGGCGAGTTGCAGGCGCAGTGGTTTGGAGAGGTTCACGAAGATGCGGTACGATTGGACGCGCCGGGGCAATTATTGCCGACAGCCAGCCGCACCGGCGCGGTTGGTTTGCCAGTATCACCGGACCCGGTCACGAACTCGCTGACGGACAATTCAGGCGAGGCGCAACGTACCCGTTCAACATCGACGCGGGACGCGGAAGCCTTTGCGGACCATGACGGATTCTTCTACGCGCGCTTTCAGAAACGGTGACGATCAAACGCTTTTTCCCGCTGCGGCTCGCGCCTGCCGGCCTGGCCGTGCTGGCCATGTTGCTGAGCCTCGCGCTGTCGTTCATGCCCGTTTCGGCCGCGCAGGCCGATCCCATCGCTGTGCAGCGCGCGTCGTTGCAGGCGGATGGGTCGGGCTGGAGTATCGACGCCCGTTTCGACTTCGATCTCAACAGCAGCCTTGAAGACGCCGTGAACAAGGGCGTGCCTTTGTATTTCACCACCGATTTCAATTTGTCGCGGCCGCGCTGGTATTGGTTCGACGAAGAACCGGTGAACGTGTCGCAAAGCATCCGACTGTCGTTTCAACCGCTGACACGCGAATATCGTGTCTCCACGGGCGGCTTGCAGCTGGGTTTCGCCACGCTCGAGGAGGCGCTTGCTGTCATCAAGCACGTGACGTCGTGGCATGTGATCGATCGTAACCAGGTCAAGCCCGGCGAGACGTATAACGCGTCGGTGCGCATGCAACTCGACATTGCCCTGATGCCCAAGCCGTTCCAGATCGACGCGGTGAACAACCGCGACTGGAATCTCTCTTCCGAGTGGAAGCGTTTTACTTTTACGGCGGCGACCAGTGCTAAATAAACTACGCCGCCGGCCGCTGCGCCGCACGAACATAACAGGCCTCGTGGTTCGCGTGCTCGTGACAACGGTCGCGCTCACGGCCATCCTGCTGCTGGTCATGCTGGCGCTTGCCAGTGCGAACACCGAGTTCTTCGACCGCTATTATCAGTGGCTCTATGCCGCGAATCTTGCGGTGGCGGTTGTGCTCATCCTGATCGTCATCGGGCTGGTGGCGATCATCATTACCAGGGTACGGCAGGGCAAGTTCGGCACGCGGCTGCTCGCGAAACTCGCGTTTATCTTTGCGCTCGTGGGCGTGGTTCCGGGCGGCATTATCTACGTGGTGTCGTATCAGTTTGTGTCACGCAGTATCGAATCATGGTTCGACGTGAACGTGGAAACCGCACTCACGTCCGGGCTGAATCTCGGGCGCGGAATGCTCGATGCATCGCTATCCGATCTGCAGAACAAGGGCCGCCTGATGGGCGACCAGCTCGCCAGCGCCGATCCGACCAGCCTCACGCTGACGCTGTTGCGCTTGCGTGATCAGTTCAATGTGCAGGATGCGACCATCGTCGAACCGGCGAGAAGCGGTTCCGGTACCGCGCCCGATGTGCGCGTGGTGGCGCAGGCATCGAGTAATTTCGCGGCGCTCGTGCCCGACGACTTGCCCACTCCCCTGCAACTGAATCAGGCGCGCGGCAGGCCGTACGGAGCGATTGAAGGTGAGGTCGATGGCGATGCAAGTCAGACCGGTGCAAAGGGCGCATTGAGGTTACGGGTGATCGTGAAGATCCCCGACAGTTCGACCACTGAACTGCAGCCAACAGAGCGGTTCCTGCAGATCGAACAGCCGGTCAGTACCGGACTCGCTCGCAATGCCGACGCCGTGCAGCGCGCGTATCGCGAGTATCAGGAGAAGGCGCTCGGGCGCACGGGCTTGCGCAAGATGTATATCGGCACGCTGACGCTGGCGTTGTTCCTCGCCACCTTCATCGCAATGATGCTTGCGCTCGCGCTCGGCAATCAGCTCGCGCGGCCGTTGTTCCTGCTCGCGCAAGGCACGAAGGAAGTTGCCGAGGGCGATTACACGCCCAAGCGTGAAGTGAAATCGCGTGATGAACTTGGTTTCCTCACGCAGTCGTTCAACGCAATGACGCGGCAATTGTCCGAGGCGCGTGCGGCGGTTGAGAACAACCGGATCGCACTCGAACATTCGAAGGCGTATCTCGAGAGCATTCTCGCGAACCTGACCGCGGGCGTGTTCGTGTTCGACCGGCAGTTCCGCCTGACCACGGCGAATCGCGGCGCCGAGCGCATCTTCCGGCAGCCGTTCAATGCATCGCTTAACCTGCCGCTTGAGCAGATCGGCGTGTTGTCCGAGTTTGGCGCGATGGTGCGAAAGGCATTTGCTGATCGCGATGCAGCGGCAAGCGGCAGCGGCCGGCCTATTGGGGACCGTGGTCACTGGCAACAGCAACTCGCCGTTCCGGTGCCCGGCGAGACTGAACCGTTGACCTTGTTGGTACGCGGTACGCAGTTGTTGACCCTGACCGAAAGCGATACCGACGACGCCGAAACGACTGGCTACGTAGTCGTATTCGACGACATCTCCGACGTCATCTCGGCACAGCGTTCGGTTGCATGGGGCGAAGTGGCGCGGCGGTTGGCGCACGAGATCAAGAATCCGCTCACACCGATTCAGCTATCGGCGGAACGGTTGCAGATGAAGCTCACTGACAAGCTTGCTCCCGCCGACGCCGAAGTGCTCAAGCGCGGTGCAACCACCATCGTGAACCAGGTCCAGGCGATGAAGCAGATGGTCGACGACTTCCGCGAATACGCGCGTACGCCGCCAGCCGTCCTGGGCAACCTGCAGCTCAATGATCTCGTGGCCGAAGTGCTGACGTTGTATGGCATTGAAGAGCGCAAGAGTCATATCACTGTGGATCTGACAAAATTGCCGGTGATTCGCGGCGATGCCACGCAGCTTCGGCAGGTCATTCACAATCTTTTGCAGAACGCGCAGGATGCGGTGGCCGATGTCGCCGAACCGCGCGTGCTGCTTGAAACGAAGACAGTAGAATATGGCGACCCCGATGCCTCCGGACATGCCCGCGTGGCGGTGCGGTTGACGGTATCGGATAACGGTTCTGGTTTTCCCGCGCGAATTCTCTCGCGCGCATTCGAGCCTTATGTGACAACGAAGGCGAAGGGCACGGGTCTGGGTCTTGCAACGGTAAAGAAGATCGTCGACGAGCATGGCGCGCGCATCGACATCCGCAATCGTTCGAAGACACCTGACGTGATCGAAGGCGCGCAGATCTCAATTCTGTTCCTGCAACTCGCGGAAGATTCCGCTGAACCGGGCGCGACACCGCCCTCGGCGGCGAGCCACGGAACGACAAAAGCATTAGTGCAGACAAGGGCAGCGTAAATGGCAACCATCCTGGTGGTAGACGACGAAATGGGTATCCGGGAATTGCTCTCGGAGATCCTGAGCGACGAAGGTCACGTGGTGGAGACGGCGGAGAATGCGCAGCATGCGCGGGAGTATCGGTTGCGGCAGGCGCCGGATCTCGTGCTGCTGGACATCTGGATGCCCGATACCGACGGCGTGACGCTGCTGAAAGAGTGGGCGGCGCAGGGCAAGCTGACCATGCCGGTGATCATGATGTCGGGCCATGCGACTATCGATACGGCGGTTGAGGCCACGAAGATTGGTGCGCTCAACTTCCTCGAGAAGCCGATCGCGTTGCAAAAGTTGCTCAAGGCTGTCGAGCAAGGTCTTGCGCGCGGCACGGCGGCCGCGCCGATCGCAAATGCGGCGATCCGACCGGCGTTGCCGCCGAGTGGTTCGACGGTGCCGGCTTCCGCTGCGTTGCCGGTGGCTTCGTCGCTGAGTCTCGGTGGTGGAGATTCAACTGCTCTAGGGGCAGCGGCAGGTCCGGCAGGCGCGACGGCGTCCATCTCCTTCGACATCCCGTTACGCGATGCCCGCGATGCCTTCGAGCGCGCGTACTTCGAGTATCACCTGGCGCGCGAGAACGGCAGCATGACGCGGGTGGCGGAGAAGACGGGACTAGAGCGCACGCACTTGTATCGCAAGCTCAAGCAGCTTGGTGTGGATCTGGGCAAGAACAAGAGCGAGGCATGACTGGCGGGGATTCCAGGATCGTTTCAGTAAAAAGGTGCCAAAAAGCACTTGAGCGACATAATCCCCTTTGATATACTTTCGTTCTTCGTGGCCCGGTAGCTCAGTTGGTAGAGCAGCGGATTGAAAATCCGCGTGTCGATGGTTCGATTCCGTCCCAGGCCACCACAGTTGCAAAAATGCCCGGAAACCGCAAGGTTTCCGGGCATTTTCAATTGGGTTTCCTTCGGGGTTGCTGCCTACGCGCCCGCGAGCGGACTGCCAGCCTTGAAAGCGCCGAGCCGTCTGCGGACACCTTCCCGCCGAGTCAAGCCGCACCAAGAGCGAACACCCGCCTTCGTGATAAAATCCTTGGTTCTTCAAAGACTTGGCTAAGATAGAACGCGCGCAGCGGCCGCTTCTGAACGTTAGCCAAATCGCGTATCCCTCTTCTCCATTGGAGTTTCACGGTGACTCGGACAGACGCTAAAGACAGCGCACTGGTGCTGTTTTCCGGCGGCCAGGATTCGGCCACATGCCTCGCCTGGGCGCTCGATCGCTTTACGACCGTCGAGACGCTCGGCTTCGACTATGGCCAGCGCCATCGCGTGGAACTCGAGTGCCGGGAAGGCTTCCGGGAATCGGTGAAACAGCAATTTCCGCAGTGGGCGGAACGGCTCGGCGAAGATCACATGATCGATCTGTCCGTGCTCGGCGCAATCAGCGACACCGCCATGACACGCGAGATCGAAATAGAAGCCAGCGCGAACGGTTTGCCCAACACCTTCGTGCCCGGCCGCAATCTCATGTTCATGACGATCGCCGCCGCCATCGCGTACAGGCGAGGTCTGAAGGTGCTCGTCGGTGGTATGTGCGAGACGGATTTCTCGGGCTATCCCGATTGCCGCGATGACACCATGAAGGCGCTGCAAGTCGCCCTCAATCTCGGCATGGACAGCCGCTTCCTGCTCGAGACACCGCTCATGTGGCTCGATAAAGCCGACACGTGGCGCCTGGCCGAGAAGCTAGGCGGAGAGGCGCTGGTGGAACTGATCCGCGTCGAGACGCACACGTGTTATGTCGGCGAGCGCGCCGAGCTGCATGAGTGGGGTTTTGGTTGCGGCCAATGCCCGGCGTGCAAGCT
This sequence comes from Caballeronia sordidicola, assembly GCF_000729995.1. Lineage (GTDB taxonomy): Bacteria > Pseudomonadota > Gammaproteobacteria > Burkholderiales > Burkholderiaceae > Caballeronia > Caballeronia sordidicola_A. Next base: position 34,702 of record NZ_JNFG01000004.1, read on the forward strand.
GCGCAAGCGCGGCTACGAAGCCTACAAGTCGGGTGAGCAAGTCACCACTGAACCGGTCTGATCATGACGTACGCAGTAAAGGAAATTTTCTACACGTTGCAGGGCGAAGGCGCAAACGCCGGCCGTCCGGCTGTGTTTTGCCGCTTCGCCGGCTGCAATCTCTGGTCGGGTCGCGAGGAAGATCGCGCGGACGCCGTGTGCCAGTTTTGCGATACGGATTTCGTCGGCACCGATGGCGAGAACGGCGGCAAATACAAAACGCCGGCTGATCTTGTCGCCATGATTTCATTGCAATGGCCGGAAGGCGAAGCGCATAAGTTCGTGGTCTGCACAGGCGGTGAGCCAATGCTTCAGATCGACCCGCCTTTCGTCGATGCCCTGCATGCGGCCGGCTTTGAAATGGCGATTGAAACGAACGGGTCACTGCCGGTGCTGGACAGTATCGACTGGATTTGCGTGAGCCCGAAAGCCGGCGCGCCGCTGGTGGTGACGAAGGGCAACGAGTTGAAGGTCGTCGTGCCGCAAGACAACCAGCCGCTGGCCGATTACGCCAAGCTCGACTTCGAGTATTTCCTCGTGCAACCCATGGACGGCCCGTCGCGCGACATCAATACGAAGCTCGCTATCGACTGGTGCAAGCGGCATCCGCAATGGCGCCTGTCCATGCAGACGCACAAGTACCTGAACATCCCCTAACGCGAATCACCCAAGCTGAGCAGACGTGCAGACGATCACCCGAAAACTCGAATTCGATGCGGGCCACCGCATCCCCGATCACCGCAGCCAGTGCCGTAACCTGCACGGTCATCGGTATGTGCTGGAAATCACGCTGCAAGGCGAAATCGTCGAAACGGAAGGCGCGCCGGATCGCGGCATGGTAATGGACTTCGCCGACGTCAAAGCGCTGGCCATGGAACATCTCGTCAACAAGTGGGACCACGCGTTTATCGTCTATGCACGCGACGAAGTCGTGCGCAGCTTTCTCGAGAAGATGGCCGACCACAAGACCGTCGTGCTCGACCGCATTCCTACCGTTGAAAACCTTGCCGCCGAGGCGTTCCGGATTCTCTCCGAGGTCTACAACGACCATTACGGCGTCGATCTGAAGTTGAAGCGCGTGCGTCTCTACGAAACGCCGAATTGCTGGGCGGACGTCGAAGGCGTCTGACGCTTCACAGCTCTTCAAAGCGGGCTCCTGTCAGCACTCTTTTGTCACGGTATGATCTTTGGACAAGCCGCACGTTTTGTTGCGGCGCATTCCAGCGACATAGCCAATTGGAGCGAGACATGCCTGCCAGCCATCCCGCCGCGCCTGATCTACCAGGGACCACGCGATGAGCACCTACACCAACCTCCTCAAACAGCGGTTCACCGAGTCCGGCACCTTGTACGGCCTGTGGCTGTCGCTCGGCAGTGCGGACGTGGCCGAAGCCGTGGCACATGCCGGTTTCGACTGGCTGTGTATCGACATGGAGCATTCCCCGAACGACAGTCATGACGTCGTCGCGCAACTTCGTGCGATCGCCGCCGCGCACTTGCCGACCGAACCGATCGTCCGCGTGCCGGCGCATGAAGGCTGGCTGGTCAAGCGCGTGCTCGACGCGGGCGCGCGCACCCTGATGTTCCCGAACGTGGAAACGGCGGAAGAGGCGGCGCATGTTGTGCGCCTCACGCAGTATCCGAACGCCGATGCCCGCGATGGCCTGCGCGGCGCCGCCAGTGCCGTGCGCGCAGCGGCGTACGGAATCCGGCGTGATTACGTGAATTCGGCGAACGCACAGATATCGACGATCGTCCAGATTGAATCCGAGCAGTCGTTAGCAAACGTGGAAGCGATCGCGGCTACGCCGGGCGTCGATTGCCTGTTCATCGGCCCCGCCGATCTGGCCGCGAGTCTCGGTCATCTTGGTGATACGAAACATCCGGACGTCCAGGCGGCTATCACGAAAATTATCGATACTGCGAAACAAGCAGGCATCGCGAGCGGCATTTTTGCGCTCGATGTCGCGAGTGCTCGGTCATATGCAGAAGCGGGTGTGAAGGCAATCGCGTTATCGGCCGATGTGGGCTGGCTGTTAAAAGCAACGCGACAGGCGTTGCAGGAGGCAAGGGCATGAAACCCGGAATATTGGGCGCAATATCAGTATCCGTAGCGTTGTTGATGGCGTGCAGTGCGGTAAGCGCACAGACGGTCAAGGGCAGTGACAAGGCGACGCAAAACGCTGTCGCCGATTACAACGCGGGCAATCTCAGCGTCGCGCGCTCGGAGTTTCTGCGTGCCGCGAAGAACGGCAGCCGTCTCGCCGAATTCAATTACGCGATGATGCTCGTGAACGGCGAAGGCGGCGCGGCCGACGTGGACGAAGGCAAGAAGTGGCTGCGCAAAGCCGCCGACGCCAACATGACACAAGCGCAATACGTGTACGGCAAGATGTACGACGATGGCGAGTTTGTCGATCGTGATCCGGCCGAGGCACATCGCTGGTTCTTGCGGGCGGCGAACCAGGGCCATGTGTTGGCGGAGCTCGCGCTGGCGAACCAGTTCCTCGATGGCCGCGGCACGCCGCGCGACAACGCTCAAGCGTTCGTCTGGTACAAGAAGGCGGCCGAAGGCGGAGACATGACCGCGCAATACGTGGCCGGATCGTTTTACGAGCGCGGTGGCGATGGCGTTAAGAAGAACATCAACGTGGCGCGCGCCTATTACGCGGCGGCGGCGGCCCAGGGCGATCCTGCGGCGAAGCTGAAGTTCCAGCAACTCAGCGCGGAACTCGCACACGAACAGCCGCAATAAAACAAAAGCCCACGATGATGGATCAATTCATCGTGGGCTTTACTTAAGCATAAGCACCGGATCGCTTAGGAAAAACGCTAGCTCTTCATCAGCCGCTTTTGCCGTGACACGCTCATGATCAGCCCCACCGCAACGCCGAGCGTTGTCAGCGCGGTTCCACCGTAACTCATGAACGGCAATGGCACGCCGACCACCGGCAAGATCCCGCTCACCATCCCAATATTCACGAACGCGTAAGTAAAGAACGCCATGGTCAGCGATCCGGCCAGCAGGCGTCCGAACAGCGTCGCCCCGGCCGCCGCGATAAACAGCCCTCGCGCGATCAACGCCATGTAAAGGAATAGCAGCACAAGCCCGCCCGCGAGCCCGAACTCCTCCGAAAACACCGCGAAAATGAAGTCGGTATGTTTTTCAGGGATGAACTCCAGATGCGACTGCGTACCCTTTAGCCAGCCTTTTCCGAAGGTCCCGCCCGAGCCGATCGCAATGACGGCCTGAATAGTGTGAAAGCCTTTGCCGAGCGGATCGGAGGTTGGATCCAGCAGCGTGCAGATGCGATGCTTCTGGTAATCGTGCATCAGCGGCCAGTTCACTTCCGGCTGGCAAATGCGCTCCTGGAATACGCCGATACTCGCGACCATGAGCACAGCCGCCACGAGCACCGGCACGATCAGCTTGAAACTCAAGCCCGCGAAATAGATCACGAAGAGGCCGGCCGCGAACACGAGCACGGCGGTGCCGAGGTCCGGCTGCTTGGCGATGATCGCGACCGGCAGGATCAGGATGATGAAGCCGACGATGTAATCCCACCATCGGATGCCGCCCTCGCGCCGCTGGAAATACCAAGCGAGCATGAGTGGCATCGCAATCTTCATGATCTCCGAGGGCTGGATCACCACGCCCACGTTCAGCCAGCGTTTCGCGCCTTTGCGTGTCAGCCCGAAGGTGGCGACCGCGATCAGCAGCGCCATGCCGATGGTGTAAAGCGGCACGGCGAAACGCATCAGCGTGGGCGGCGGCACGTTGGCGAGAATCCACATCAGCCCGAACGTCAGCATGATGTTACGCAACTGATCTTCTACGCGGCCGGGGACATCGAGGCTCGCGCTGTACAGCGTCACGATGCCCACGCACAGCAGCAGGAACACAATCAGCGCGAGCGGTTTATCGAAGCCCGCGAACATGCGCTTCGCGCGTTCGAGCCAGACGCGCTTGTCGAATTGCAGCGCTTGCATGGCGATTCTCCTTTACTCGTCGATGCCGCCAGACGGCGTCAACGTCTGGATGGCGCTTTTGCCGGTGTTGCGCGGGATCGCGGCGGTCGGCGCCGGTTCTTTCGGTCGCGGCGGGGGCGTGGGTGCTGCCGGCGCCTTGCGGACCTCGGCGGTGCGGGTTGTTTCTTTCGCGTTGGCCGTGGCCGAAGTTTTCGTTTCGGTCGCCGGGCGCGCTGTTTCGCGCGCTTCGGTGATGATAGGCGCGACCGGCACGCGCGGCGCTTCGAGCGCGCGCAGCATGCTCGGCGCGACAGGAACGGCCGATGCAGCCGGCACACTCGATGCCGCTGCTGGCCCACTGCTCGCAGGCGCAGACGCAGACGCAGCCGCAGCCGTTGCCGCCGCCGAATCAGACGCCGCCGCGCCAGCGCTCGCACTTGCCGCCGCCGGACCGGACGCTGCCAGTGGCTTGAACGCCGGCGACGCACCCGCCACCGAGGCTGGCAGCGCCGCGTCCAACGGGCTTTGCGCGCCGCCAATCACCGGTGCATTCGCATCTTCCGTCGCTGATGCCGCTGCCGCTACAGCCGCCGCTTCCGCGCCCGGTTTCAACCGGTCGACGAGATAATAATCGAGCACTTTCCGAGCGATCGGGCCCGCCGATTCCGCACCCCAGCCGCCGTTTTCCACGATCAACGCAACCGCGATAGTCGGATGGTCAGCCGGCGCGAACGCAATAAACAACGCGTGATCGCGCAGACGTTCCGCGATCGCGCTGTGCGAATAATTCGCGCCTTGCAGCGAATAAACCTGCGCCGTCCCGGTTTTGCCGGCCGCTTGATAGGGCGCGCCGCGGAAGATCTTGGCGCCCGTACCAGTAGTCACCACGCCTTCCATGGCACGCTTGATGAAGTCGACATCCGCCTGCTTGACCGCAATTTTGTCGCTCGGATCGCGTACGGTGACGCGGACCGCCTTGCTGATCGGATTCTCGACTTCCTTGACCAAGTGCGGCTTCATGACCACACCGTCGTTCGCGAGCGTCGCCGTGGCGTGCGCGAGTTGCAGGATCGTGAACGAGTTATAACCCTGCCCAATACCCAGGCTGATCGTCTCGCCTTCATACCAGCGCTGCTGTTCCGGCTTCCGATACGCTTTCTTTTTCCACTCGGTGGACGGAAGAATGCCGCGCGCTTCGCCGTTTATATCGATACCCGTGATCTGGCCGAATCCCCACGGTTTCATGAAACCGGCCATCGCGTTCACGCCGAGATCGTGCGCCAGCATGTAGAAATAGGTGTCGTTGGACACCACGATCGCGCGGTTCATGTCGACCCAGCCCTGACCTGCGCGCACGTCGTTGCGGAAGGTGTGACCGCCGAACGTGTACGAACCCGGGTCCTGGAAACCCCAGCTGGTTGTGCGCTTGTGCAGCGTCAGTGCGGCCAGCGCCATGAACGGCTTGTAGGTGGAACCAGGCGGATAGGTGCCGTGCAGCGGGCGGTTCAGCAGCGGATGATCGGGCGAATTGTTGAGCGAATCCCAGGTCTGCTGGTCGATGCCATCGACGAAGGAATTCGGGTCGAAACTGGGTGCCGATACGAACGCGAGTACATCGCCCGTCGCCGGTTCGATAGCGACCAGCGCACCGCGCTTGCCCGCGAACGCCTGCTCGGCGACCTGCTGCAACGCGATATCCAGCGACAACACCAGGTTATTCCCCGGCGTAGCCTGCGTGCGCGACAACGTGCGCACGGGCCGGCCACCGGCAGTGACTTCCACTTCCTCGAAGCCGGTCAGGCCATGCAGCTCGGTTTCGTAGCTCTGTTCCACACCAATCTTGCCGATGTAGTCCGTGCCCTTGTAGTTGTTCGCGTCCACACGGGGATCGTAGTGATCGGTGTCGGCGTCGTTCTGGTCGCTCGCTTCGTCGATACGTTCCTGATCGCGCTGCGAAATCCGCCCGATATAGCCGATCACATGTGCCGCCGTGGGTCCGAGCGGGTATTGCCGGAACAGCCGCGCGCGCACTTCCACGCCCGGAAAGCGGAACCGCTGTGCGGTGAAACGGGCGACTTCTTCGTCGGTTAAGCGGGTGCGAATCGGCAGGCTCTCGAAATTCTTCGAGTCCTCCAGCAGCTTTTTAAAACGCCGCCGGTCGCGCTGATCGACGGGAATCACCGTCGCGATGCGGTCGATTTCATCGTCGAGCGTGGTGTTGATCTTCGATGGCGTGATTTCCAGCGTATAAGCCGAATAATTCTTCGCCAGCACCACGCCGTTGCGGTCGGTGATGATGCCGCGGTTCGGCACGATGGGCGCGACCGAGATGCGGTTTTCATCGGCCTGCAGCGAGTATTTGCTGAAATGCCAGACCTGCAGATACAGGAAGCGCACGCCGATCAGCCCGAAACAGACGAACACGAACAGGCCGGCGGCAGCCACACGCAGGCGAAACTTCGATAACTGTTGTTCGGCGTTCTGAAATTCGGTCATGCAATGTTCGCGGGGACCGCGTGTGTGGCGTGCAGCGGTTGCAGCAGGCGCTTAGTTAACTTGTTAGTCAACTCAGATTGGCCGCGTGTCGTCGGGATCGGTGGCGCGGCGCTGCGGAATCAGCAGCAGGAAACTTGCGACCGGCCACAAGATAGCCTCCACGAACCCGTCGATCAGATAACCCCAGCCGGGAAAAGCCGCGCCCGTCAGCAGGCGGATCACGAACGGCACGATCTGCGCGCCGATCAGCAAAGGCGCGACCACGAACGTTTGCACCGGCAGAGACATCCACAATACGCGCCTGTGGATCGTGATGGCGCCATACGACAACAGCGTATACGCGAGCGCGTGCTCACCGAGCAGACTGGCATTGTGAACGTCCATGAGCATGCCCAGCATGAACGCGATACCCATGCCCACGCGGCGTGGCTGATGGACGTTCCAGAACAGCAGCACGACCGCGACGAAATCCGGGATGCCGAAGGTTCTGCCCCAAGGCATCAGGTTCAACAGGAACGCTGCCGCCAGACTGAACGTAATGAAGTACGGATTGACCGGCTGCAGGATGTATTGCGGACGGTTCATGGTGCTACTCCGGGCGCGGGCTTGCGGACAGGTTCAGCTTTCCTGGCGTGCTCGGATTTTTCAGCTTTCTTCACGGCGGCGGGTTCGGTTTTCTTCACTGCCGCCGGCGGTTCAGGTTTTTTCGCGGCGGGCGTACTCGCCGCAGCGGCAGCCGCAGGGGCGGCCGCGCTGGCGCTTTTCGCCGGCGCCGCCTTGCCCTTCTTGCCCTTGTTGTCCTTCGCTTCCTTGGCCGCGGCCGCTTCCTCGGCTTCTTCCGGATTTGGCGGCTGGTTGATCTCGTAGTGCAGCACAAGCAACTGGCGCGCACCGCGGACCGGTGCGACCGGCAGGCAGACTACGCGGGCGAATGCGGTATCCGCTTGTTTATCGACGCGAACCACTTTCGCCACCGGCAATCCCGGCGGGTAAATGCCGTCCAGACCACTGGTCACGAGTTCGTCGCCGGTTTGTACGTCGGCGCTGATGGGCACGAAACGCAGATCGAGCGTGTCGCCCTTCGGCGTGCCGTAGATCACGCTGCGCAATCCGGTCCGTACGATCTGCACGGGCACGGCCTCGTCTTTGTCGGAGAGCAGCGTGACTTCCGATTGCAGCGGAAACACACGCGTGACCTGTCCGATGACGCCGTCTTCGTTCACCACCGGCGCGCCGTTCTGGATACCTTGCTGCGAACCCTTGCCGATCACGACTTTCTGCGTGAAGGGATCGCGGGTGTCGTACTGGACTTCGACCGGTGTGGTTTTCGTACTGGCCCGCGAGCCGAGCTCGAGCAGCGAGCGAAGATGCGCGTTCTCGGCGGTGAGCTGGGTCGCGTCACCTGCTTTCACCGACAACTCGAGGTTCTTTTCTTTCAGCTTGCCGTTCTCAGTGCGCAGGGTGGCGCTGGTGACGGCCAGGTCGGCCGCACCCATGAAAATATCGCGCGGTACGAGCGCCGCGCGCTGCAGCGGATACAAACCCGCTCCCAGCACGCCGCGCACGATCTCGAGCGTGTTGAAGCGGGCGTCAGAGATCAGCAGGGCGAGGGCAAGCACCACGAAGAAGATCAATCGCGCGAGAGCGGATGGACCTTGCTTAAATAGTGGCGGCGGACTGTATTCCATGGTCGGCGCCGAGGGCGTGATCGGTTGGTTCGATGCTGCGGGTCCGCGTGGGGGCGCGGCCCTGCCCAGCGCTGTTCGCCGCGGCCCGGATCAAGCCGGACCACGTGAACCATTGCGCAAGTCGCATACTTCGCGCACGTCGCCGTTGTTGCCTTGAGCGAGTGCGTGCTGTTGGCGCCTTGATGAAAGGCGTCAAGGCTTACTCGTAGGAGAAGATGCTGCCGAGCTTGTCCATGCGTTCGAGCGCCATGCCCGAACCGCGTACGACGCACGTCAGCGGATCTTCAGCAACAAGCACCGGCAAGCCGGTCTCTTCAGCCAGCAACCGGTCGAGATCGCGCAGCAACGCGCCACCGCCGGTCAGCATCATGCCGCGCTCGGCAATGTCGGCGCCCAGTTCCGGCGGCGTCTGTTCCAGCGCAATCTTCACCGACGACACGATCTGGTTCAGCGGATCGGTCAGTGCTTCGAGAATTTCATTGCTCGAAATGGTGAAGCTGCGCGGAATGCCTTCCGAAAGATTACGGCCCTTGACTTCCATCTCCTTGACTTCGGAGCCCGGGAAAGCCGAACCGATTTCCTTCTTGATGGCTTCCGCCGTCTGCTCGCCGATCAACATGCCGTAATTGCGACGGATGTAATTGACGATGGCTTCGTCGAACTTGTCGCCGCCCACGCGCACGGAACCCTTGTACACGATACCGCCGAGCGAAATGACGCCCACTTCGGTCGTGCCGCCGCCGATGTCGACGACCATGGAGCCCGTTGCCTCGGACACCGGCAACCCGGCGCCGATGGCCGCAGCCATGGGTTCTTCGATCAGGTACACCTGCGACGCACCGGCGCCGTGTGCAGCTTCCTTGATCGCGCGGCGTTCGACCTGGGTCGAACCGCACGGCACGCAGATGATGATGCGCGGCGAAGGCGAGAACATACGCGATTCGTGCGCAGTCTTGATGAACTGCTTGATCATCTGTTCCGTGACCGTGAAGTCGGCGATCACGCCGTCCTTCATGGGCCGGATAGCTTCAATGTTGCCCGGCACCTTGCCGAGCATCTGCTTCGCTTCGCGGCCGACGGCCTGAATGGTTTTCTTGCCATTCGGACCGCCTTCCTGGCGGATGGAAACCACCGATGGCTCGTCAAGGACGATGCCCTTGCCCCGCATGTAGATCAGCGTGTTGGCGGTGCCGAGATCAATCGCCAGATCGTTTGAAAAGTAGCTGCGCAAAAAACCGAACATTCAAAATCCTGTCTCGCTGGGAGCCGTGCCTCGCTTCGAGCGCCAAAGGACGGCAGCGGAAAAAAATGACAGCCTGCAGCGGGACCCATTCTTGGCCACGCAAATTGCAAGACTGCGGAGAAATCTACCGGAGGATGCAAGCGAACCAGGCGTGCACTTTTCTTAAAAATCTGAAACTAAGAACGGGCCGCTGGTAAGTCGATCCGGATTTGGGTCGAACGCGTAATGATACCTTATAATTTTGGGGTGTTCGTAGGAAAAGGGCGGTACATTTTGCCACCGTCAAGCCTGCTTTTAAGGGCTCCTTTATCTCGAATTGGGGTCTCTCTTCTAGATGCTCTTGCAGTCGCGCTGTTTATCAGCGTGTAAGTCGAAAAAAACCGGTGATCGAATGTCTCTGACCCTGACCGATGTAAAACGCATTGCACACCTCGCACGGCTCGAATTGCCCGAGCAAGAAGCCGAACCCACGCTGGCGCGGCTGAACGACTTCTTCGGTCTCGTCGAGCAAATGCAGGCGGTGGATACCACGGGTATCGAACCGCTTGCTCATCCGATCGAACAGATCGAGAAAGCCGAGCTGCGTTTGCGAAATGACGTTGTTACAGAGCATGTAAACCGCGAAGAGTTCCAACGGCCCGCGCCCGCCGTGCGCGATGGGTTGTATCTCGTGCCTAAAGTGATCGAATGAACGTCGTGCTTTGAGTTGCGCCTCCGAGGCAATGTAATTGAGGCACTGCAATATACGTACGAAAAGCACGAAAACAAAAAGGCGCGCGGGACCCGATATCGGGCATCCGGCGCCCATCAGGAAGAACGCAATGCATCAAAAAAGCTTGACCGAACTGCGCGCGGCACTCGACGCAAAGACTCTCTCCGCCGTCGAACTCGCGCAGATTTTTTTGCAGCGCATCGACGCAGCGAAGGATCTCAACGCGTTCATCAGCGTCGACCCTGAACTCACGCTCGAGCAGGCGAAAGCAGCGGATGCGCTGATTGCCAAGGGCGAAGCAGGTGTGCTGACCGGCCTTCCGATCGCGCATAAAGACGTGTTTGTCACGCGCGGCTGGACCTCCACGGCCGGTTCGAAAATGCTCGCCAATTACGCGAGCCCGTTCGACGCTACCGTTGTGGAGCGCCTCAAGAACGCAGGCGTGGTCACGCTCGGCAAGACCAACATGGACGAATTCGCGATGGGTTCGTCCAACGAGAATTCGTACTTCGGCCCGGTCAAGAACCCCTGGGATCGGAAAGCCGTTCCGGGTGGCTCATCGGGCGGCTCGGCTGCGGCGGTCGCCGCACGCTTGGCGCCGGCTGCCACCGGCACTGACACCGGCGGCTCGATTCGCCAACCGGCGTCGTTCACCGGCATTACCGGAATCAAGCCGACGTACGGGCGCGTTTCGCGTTACGGCATGATCGCGTTCGCGTCGTCGCTCGATCAGGGCGGACCCATGGCCCGCAGCGCGTCGGATTGCGCGCTGTTGCTCAACGCCATTGCGTCGTTCGATCCGCGCGATTCAACCAGCCTCCAGCGCGAGGACGAAGATTACACGCGCTATATCGGCCAGAACTGGTCCGGTACGGACGTGGCCAAACCGCTCGCCGGCTTGCGCATCGGCTTGCCGAAAGAGTTCTTCGGCGAAGGCTTGAGCGCTGAAGTGCGTGCCGCCATTGACGTCGCCCTGAAGCAATACGAAGCGCTCGGTGCAACGCTGGTCGAGGTGTCGCTGCCGAAGACCGAGCTGTCCATTCCGGTGTATTACATCATCGCGCCGGCGGAAGCTTCGTCGAACCTGTCGCGTTTCGATGGCGTGCGCTACGGGCATCGCGCGGCTGAATACACCGACCTTCTCGATATGTACAAGAAGTCGCGTGCCGAAGGTTTCGGGCCGGAAGTAAAGCGCCGGATACTGGTGGGCGCGTACGTGCTGTCGCACGGTTATTACGACGCGTATTACCTGCAGGCGCAGAAAATCCGCCGCATCATCGCGCAGGATTTCCAGGAAGCATTCAATCACTGCGATGTGATCATGGGACCTGTGGCGCCATCGGTGGCATGGAATCTCGGTGAAAAAGCCGACGATCCCGTCCAGATGTATCTCGCCGATATCTACACGCTCTCGATCAGTCTTGCCGGCTTGCCGGGCATGAGCGTGCCGTGCGGTTTTGGCGCTGCCGGCAGCGCGCATTCCACGCGGCCGGTCGGCTTGCAAATCATTGGCAACTATTTCAACGAAGCCCGATTGCTGCAGGTCGCCGACGCTTTCCAGCGCGCGACGGACTGGCACGTGCAATCACCGGCAGGAGTATGAGTATGGGTACGCAATGGGAAGTAGTTATAGGACTGGAGACGCACGCGCAGCTGTCGACCGTCTCCAAGATTTTTTCGGGCGCGCCCACGCAGTTCGGCGCTGAACCGAACACGCAGGCTTGTCCGGTGGATCTGGCATTGCCGGGCTCGTTGCCCGTGATGAACCGCGGCGCTGTGGAGCGTGCGATTCGTCTTGGTCTTGCGGTCGGCTCGACCATTGCGCCGCGCAGCATTTTCGCGCGAAAGAATTATTTCTATCCCGATTTGCCGAAGGGCTATCAGATCAGCCAGTTTGAGATTCCGGTCGTGCAGGGCGGCAGCGTCACGATCCAGGTGCCGGCCAACGAAAAAACGGGTGCCGCCGCATACGAAAAAACCGTCAACCTGACGCGTGCCCATCTGGAAGAAGATGCAGGCAAGTCGCTGCACGAAGACTTCGCTGGTATGACGGGTATCGACTTGAATCGCGCAGGCACGCCGTTGCTCGAGATTGTGACGGAACCTGAAATGCGCAGCGCCGCCGAAGCAGTCGCTTACGCCAAGAGCCTGCACAGTCTCGTGCAATGGCTTGGTATCTGCGACGGCAACATGCAGGAAGGCTCATTCCGTTGCGACGCGAACGTCTCCGTGCGCCCGGTCGGGCAAGCCGAATTCGGTACGCGTGCCGAGATCAAGAACCTGAACTCGTTTCGTTTCCTTGAAGAGGCCATTCAGTACGAAGTGCGGCGGCAGATCGAGTTGATAGAAGACGGCGGGAAGGTGGTGCAGGAAACGCGTCTCTACGATCCCGACAAGCGCGAAACGCGGTCGATGCGCACCAAGGAAGACTCGCACGATTACCGCTATTTTCCCGATCCCGACCTGATGCCTTTAGTCATCGATGAAGCGTGGATCGCGCGGGTTCGCAGCGAATTGCCGGAGTTGCCTGAAGCGATGCAAACGCGTTTCGTCGAGCAATACGGTTTGACGCCGTATGACGCGGCGGGGCTGACGTCGTCGAAGGGGATGTCGGCGTATTTTGAAAGCGTTGTTGGCGTAGTCGGGCCGACGCATGCGAAGCTCGCGGCCAACTGGCTGATGGGCGAAGTATCGTCGCAACTGAACCGCGATTCGCTGGATATTGCGGACTCGCCGGTTTCTCCCGCGCAACTCGGGCTCGTGATTCAGCGCGTGGCCGACGGCACGATCTCCAACAAGATCGCCAAGGATATTTTCCAGGCGATCTGGGAAGAGAAAGCCACCGACGACACCGCCGCCGACCGCATTATTGAAGCGAAGGGGTTGAAGCAGATTTCGGATACGGGCGCGCTGGAAGCGATCATCGATGAGGTGATGGCCGCGAATCAGAAGTCCGTCGATGAGTATCGTTCAGGTAAGGAAAAGGCGTTCAACGCGCTGATCGGCCAGGCGATGAAAGCGACCAAGGGCAAGGCGAATCCGCAGCAGGTCAACGAGCTTTTGAAGAAGAAACTATCCTCTTGAGTTGACGGCTGGACTATTCGCGGGTTGCTGTCGGGTTTTGTCTGGCAGCAACCCTTTCTTTTATCAACCGAGATCAACCGAGAACCGCACGCGTGGCTAAAAAACCTGAGCTGGACGATTATCGCGTGCCGTATTTCGACGGCAAGAAGATCGAGCCGTTTGATCTGGCTTCCATCGATACTGCGTCGAAGCCGTTTTCGTCCGGCGCGAAAGACGCGGATCGCGAGCGGTTGAGCGAGTTGAGCTCAGCACTCGATGGCTTGCAGGAAAAACTCCACGCACAACGCTCGCATCGCATTCTGCTGATCCTTCAAGGCATGGATACGAGCGGCAAGGACGGCACGGTTCGCGGTGTCTTCCACGAAGTCGATCCACTGGGTTTGCGTGTCGTGCCGTTCAAGGCGCCTTCCGAAACCGAAGCCGCGCATGATTTTCTCTGGCGCGTTCATTCGCAAGTGCCGGCGGCAGGCGAGTTCGCCATTTTCAATCGCAGCCAGTATGAAGACGTGCTCGTGCCGCGCGTGCTGAAACAGATAGATCAAGAAGCGTGGGAACGCCGATACCGGCAGATTCGCGACTTCGAAGCGATGCTTGCCGAAAACGGCACGACGATCGTGAAGTGCTTTCTGCATATATCGAAGGACGAGCAGAAGGCGCGTTTGCAGGCGCGTATTGATAATCCCGAGAAGCACTGGAAGTTTGACCCATCGGATCTCGATGCCCGCAAACTCTGGGACGAGTATTGCAAGGCTTATGAAGACGCGCTTGGCGCGACATCGACGGATATTGCGCCCTGGTACGTGATTCCCGCCGATTCAAAGACGCACCGCAACGTGATGATCGGGGAATTGATGGTGCGCACGCTGCAGGGTTTGAAGCTCGAATATCCGCCGGCGAAAGAGTCGCTGAAAGGGATCAAGGTCGAGTAGTTCACCAACATACAAGGATGCTTCATGTTTCGTGTCATCACCGCTAATTTGAACGGCATTCGGTCGGCCGCCAAGAAGGGTTTCTTCGACTGGTTTGGCGAGCAGGATGCTGACGTTGTCTGTGTGCAGGAGATCAAGTGTTCGCAAGACGATCTCACGCCGGAATTTCTCGCACCGCACGGTTTTCAGGGTTACTTCCAGCACGCTGTAAAAAAGGGTTATTCCGGCGCGGGGCTTTATACGAAGCACGAACCGGATGAAGTGATCATCGGTTTTGGCAGCGAGGAATTCGATCCGGAAGGGCGTTATGTGGAGGCGCGCTTTGGGGATTTATCGGTGATATCGGTGTATGTGCCGTCGGGCTCCAGCGGCGAAGAACGGCAGCAGGCCAAATATCGGTTCATGGACGAGTTCATGCCGCATCTGGAGAAGCTGGCGAAAAAGCGCGAAGTGATCTTGTGTGGCGATGTGAATATCGTACACAAGGAAATCGACATCAAGAACTGGAAGAGCAACCAGAAGAACTCCGGTTGCCTGCCGGAAGAACGTGCGTGGCTCACACAACTCTTCGATGAAAAAGCTTACGTGGATGTCTTCAGAACGCTGGACCAGCGGCCTGAGCAATATACGTGGTGGAGCAATCGCGGCCAGGCTTACGCGAAGAACGTAGGGTGGCGGATCGATTACCAGATCGCGACGAAGGGCGTGGCGGACACGGCGGCGGCGACTTCCGTTTTCCGCGATATCAAGTTCAGCGACCATGCGCCGCTGATCATTGACTACGAGTGGAAAATCTAAAGCCGCGGCTTCTTGAACCGGCCCATTCCCGCGTAATTGGGCAACTGGTCCACCGTTTTCCCGATCGCTTTTGCGTACAACGGCATCATGTCGGGCAAGCGTTTCATCAGGTCGTGTACGCGCGCAGCGTCATACGGATGCATCCAGATAAAACCGTTCGGCGTGCGCCGCGTACGCGCATCAATCTTCTTCCATAACGTGATGGCGGCGCGCGGATCGTAACCCGCACGCGATGCAATCTCGCTACCGATCACATCGGCTTCGGTTTCATCGGCGGGCGTATATCGCATGGCCAGCAACTGCTCGCCGATTCCCAGCGGGGTCGAGCTGATATCGGCGAAACCGAATAACGGCGGAATCGTTCCGGTGCTTAATTGCGCCGCCTGCTGACGTCCCAGCCGGTCACGCGCATGTTCGCGCAACGCATGCGCAATCTCATGGCCGATCATCATGCCGAGTTCGTTATCGTTGAGACCCAACCGGTCGATCAATCCGCTATAAATCACAATCTTGCCGCCCGGCAGACAATACATGCGGATCTCGTCCGAACGCACGACATTGACTTCCCACTTCCAGTTCTTCGAGCGGTCATTCCACTTCAGCGCAAACGGAATCTCGCGATTGGCAATTTCGCGTGCACGCTTCACGAGCGGATTGTCGTCGCCGAGAAGATGCTTCGTGCGCCGCGCTTCGCGAAGGATTTGAGCGTATTCGTCGGCGGACTGCTGTTCCAATGTCGCCGATGAAATCAGGTTGCGGAACAACGCCGCATTGCCGAACCGGATCTGGTCGCTGGCTGTGGAATAGGGTGGTTGTGCATTGGCTGCAGCAGCCGGCTCAGCATCGGACGCCCCAGATGCCGCGAAGCTCAGGCCAGCATGTAGCACGACGGCGCAAGCGGCGACGCGGATCAAGGCGTGCACCTTCATCGGACAGGTCTCCAGGGCGCGATTTTCGGCAACAGTAACATGCCCGGAATAGACAGCGCCGCGCAGATCATGAAGTACTCGAACCAGCCGGTTTGCGCGACCACAAAGCCACTCGATGCCGACGCCAGCGTCCGTGGTACCGACGCGAGGCTCGTAAAGAGCGCGAATTGCGTGGCGGTATATCGCGGATCGGTCGTGCTCGCTATGTAAGCCACGAACGCGGCCATGGTGAGGCCGGTGGCGAAGGTTTCGAACCCGTAGAGTGCGGCCAGCGCCAAGGGCGACGGCCCGATTTTCGCAAGCCACGCAAAGCCGAGCGTGGAAACGATCTGCAGCACACCAAAGATCCAGAGCCCGCGCGAAATACCGATCTTCACCAACCACACGCCGCCGACGATGCCGCCCGCCAGGCTCGCCCAGAACGCGACGGTCTTTGCGATGACGCCGATCTGTGTCTTGTTGAAGCCGATATCGAGGAAAAACGACGTGGAGAGCGTGGTCGCCATCGTGTCGCCGAGCTTGTACAGGAAGATGAAACCGAGGATCAGCAGCGCCGTTCGCCAGCCATCCCGGGCGATGAATTCGCGAAACGGCTGGATGATGGCATCGCGTAGATTCTTGGGTGGCGTGCCGTGTATTTCAGGTTCTTTGACCACGAGCGTCAGCACCATGCCCGGCAGCATGAACGCCGCCGTGACGATGAAGACAGTGGTCCACGGCAGGTGATCGGCGAGAATCAACCCAAGCGAGCCGGGGATAAGCGCCGCAATCTTGTACGCGTTGACGAAGACGGCGTTGCCGAGTCCTTGCTCGGTATCGGCGAGGAGTTCGCGGCGGTAAGCATCGATTGCAATGTCCTGGCTCGCGCCGAAAAACGCGACAAGCGCGGTCAGCGCGGCGACGGTCCAGATCTGGTCTTTCGGCGATGTAAATCCAAGCGCACCAATCGCGACGGCCACAAGCAACTGCGTGACGAGCATCCAGCCGCGTCGCCGCCCGGGGCGCCAGCCTGGCAGGCGCGGCACGTAGCGGTCCATCAGCGGTGCCCAGATGAATTTCCAGGTGTAAGGAAACTGGATCAGCGCAAACAGGCCGATCTCTTTGAGGTTCACGCCTTCGGTCCGTAACCACGCCTGGACCAGATAGACGAGCGTGAAGAGCGGCAGCCCCGACGTGAAGCCGATAAACACGCAAATCAACATGCGTTTGTTGAGAAACGCGCGCCAGCCGGGGTGGTCTTCGTGAGCGGAAAGAGCGGGCGCCTCGTGTGGCGAGTTGGACATAGGGTCGATTCGAAGCAGTAAGCGGTGCGCGAGCGACGAACCGGCAAGCTCAGTTCAGCTTCGCTTTACGCGATAGACCGCAAGGCTACCACGCCAGTTCGCCCCCCAACGGATGGACTGCCCACCGTGCAGCACCGCGCGATCGAGGATCTCGATACCCACTTCCGGCGCCAGCGCCTCGAAATCCCGAATGGTGAGAACGCGCACGTTCGGCGTGTTATGCCATTGATACGGCAGCGTTTTCGACACCGGCATGCGTCCCTGCAACACGGTCAGCCGATGCCGCCAGTAACCGAAGTTAGGAAACGACACGATGCATTCGCGCCCGACCCGCACCGTTTCACGCAGTATCGCGGCGGTTTGATGGATCGTTTGCAGCGTCTGCGACAGGATCGCGAAGTCGAAACTGCTGTCTTCGAACAGGCGCAAACCGTCTTCCAGGTTCTGCTGGATGACGTTCACGCCTTTCTGGGCGCACGCAAGCACGCCGGCGTCGTTGATTTCAATGCCATAGCCCATCACATCGAGTTCTTCGGCGAGCAGCGAGAGCAGCGACCCATCGCCGCAACCCAGATCGAGCACCGATGAGTTCGGTTCAACCCAGCGCGCGATTGCCCGAAAGTCCGAGCGCAAAGAGAGAGAGTCCAGCGTGATTTGGTTCATGCGCCCACCTCGGCGGCAATGCGTTCGTAATAGGCGCGCATCAGGTTGTGATAACGGGCGTCGTCGAGCAGGAAGGCATCGTGGCCATGTGGCGCATCGATTTCGGCGTAGCTCACCGTGCGTTTGTGATCGAGCAGCGATTTCACCAGTTCGCGCGAGCGCGCGGGTGCAAAGCGCCAATCTGTCGAGAAGCTTGCGATCAGGTATTTCGCAGTGGTGTGGGCGAGCGACTTGGTCAGGTCGCCGTCGAACGCCTTGGCGGGATCGAAATAATCCAGCGCGCGCGTGATCAGCAGATACGTGTTGGCATCGAAGTATTCGGCGAATTTATCGCCTTGATATCGCAGATACGACTCCACTTCGAACTCGACATCGAAGTTGAAGTTGTACGCATCCACAGCGCCTTCCGCCCGACGCAACGCGCGGCCGAACTTGGCGGCCATGTCGTCGTCCGACAGATATGTGATGTGCCCGATCATGCGCGCGACCCGCAAGCCACGACGCGGCTTGATGTTGTGCGCGTAATAATCGCCGCCGTGGAAATCAGGATCGGACAGGATGGCGGAGCGTGCGACTTCGTTGAACGCAATGTTTTGCGCGGAGAGTTTCGGCGTCGATGCCACCACAATGCAATGCGCCACGCGATCCGGATACATCATGCTCCAGGCCAAAGCCTGCATGCCGCCGAGGCTGCCGCCCATGACCGCGGCGAAGCGCTCGATACCGTATAGATCCGCTACGCGAGCCTGCGCGTGGACCCAGTCTTCAACCGTGACAACGGGGAAACTCGCGCCGTAGGGTTTGCCGGTGGCGGCGTTCACGCTCATGGGGCCGGTCGAGCCGAAACACGAGCCGAGGTTATTGATGCCGATGACAAAAAAACGGCTGGTATCGAGCGGCTTGCCCGGTCCCACCATGTTGTCCCACCAGCCGACGTTCTTGGGGTCATCGGCATAAACGCCCGCGACGTGATGCGAGGCGTTCAGCGCATGGCAGACCAGCACGGCGTTCGAGCGGGCGGCATTGAGCGTGCCGTAGGTTTCGACGACGAGATCGTAGTCACCGAGCAAGCTGCCATTTTGCATGCGCAGCGGTTCAGTGAAATGCAGTGTTTGGGGAGTGACGATGCCGATTGATTCCATTCATTCCGCCTAGAGAAAACAGGGCGGCTAAACGGCGTCGGCGATGCGCTGCAGAGACCCAAGCGGCGCGGCTGACAACCTCTTTAGCCGCATTTATAGTGAACCGGGTCAGGGTTCGCGCGCCCGCAATCGAGTCAGCAAATCGGCGCGTTGAAACAAATCAGGATAGCGGTGAAGTATATCGGAAAAACGGGAAAGGGAGCTACGGGGTGGCCCGGAGCACCGAGACAGGCGATGACGTTTGAAGTCCGTACTACTTTTGCGCTTCGGGTTGATTGCGCGCGATTGGGTCTAGCCGAGACCGCGCAAGCCTTTCAAAGACCGGATCTTGAGATCGACGTAATGGGGCCGGCTGCTAGTCGGTGACCGAAGCGACTTCGCTCCGCTGGCATTTAAAACCGACGGCAGATGCCCCGTGATCCACACCGTGCGAATTCCCAAACGCTTATAGCTTTTCAGATGCCCGCGCGTGTCTTCAACAAGAACGGCATCGGAAAGTGGCACATGAGCGCGTCGCATCGCGCGTCGAAGCATGCCTGCATCGGGCTTCGCGCGCCAATAACCGCTTCGATCCTGCATATCCTCGATAGCAATCACGCGTTCAAACAGCTTGGCGATACCCAGTTCGTCGAGCACTGCGTGGGCATAAATCGACGGCCCGTTGGTCAACACGATTTTCCGCCCCGGAAGCCCGCGGATCATTCGCGCGAGACCGCGTTCGGCACGGACCATGGATCCGAGATCGGCGAAGGTATGCACGACATGCAGGAAGTCGGCGGCATCGACGGGATGATGGCGCACCAACCCGAGGAGGGTGGCGCCGTATCGCTGCGTATAGCCGGTCCGCAACCGGTTGGCTTCGTCGACATCCACACCCAACCGGTCGATGATGTATTGCGTCATCCCGCGATTGATCGCGGGGAAAATCGCATGCGACGCGTGATGCAGCGTGTTGTCGAGATCGAATAACCAGACGGGGCGCTTGTGCGCATTCAACCGGCGTCGGGATGAACGCAAAAGCTCAATTCGAGCGCCGGCAGATTCCACGTTCAATGCGAACGGATCATTGTCCCGAACGGCTGTTCGGTCAGGATCTCGAGCAGCACCGAATGCTCGATTCGCCCATCGATAATATGCACCGAGCGCACGCCGCTCTTCGCAGCATCAAGCGCCGATGAAATCTTCGGCAACATGCCGCCGGAAATGGTGCCGTCGGCAAACAGCGCGTCAATCTCGCGTGCCGAGAGATCGGTCAGCAGATTGCCTTCCTTGTCCATCACCCCTGGGATGTTCGTCATCATCACGAGCTTCTCGGCGTTCAGCACCACGGCGAGCTTGCCCGCGACCAGATCGGCGTTGATGTTGTAAGACAGACCGTCTTCACCGAAGCCGATTGGCGAAATGACCGGAATAAACGCGTCGTCTTGCAGCGCCTTCACGACGGCCGGATTGATAGCTTCGACTTCACCCACCTGCCCGATATCGATGAATTCGCCCGGATTATCGCGATCCGGCATCATTAACTTGCGGGCGTGGATCAGGCCGCCGTCCTTGCCGGTGAGACCGACCGCATGGCCGCCGAAATGATTGATCAGCGTGACGATGTCCTGCTGCACTTCGCCGCCGAGCACCCATTCCACGACTTCCATGGTTTCTTCGTCGGTGACGCGCATGCCCTGGATAAACGTGCCCTGCTTGCCGATCTTCTTGAGCGCCTGGTCGATCTGCGGACCGCCGCCGTGCACGATCACCGGATTGATACCGACCAGTTTCAGCAGGATCACGTCGCGCGCGAAGCCCTGTTTCAGGCGCTCCTCGGTCATGGCATTGCCGCCGTATTTGATCACGATCGTCTTGCCGTGATACTGGCGAATATAGGGCAACGCCTCGGCCAGGATTTCGGCTTTCAGGGTCGGCGCGATCTGCGTAAGGTCGGGAAGCTCGGACATGGCGGCGATAAGGCGAGGAGCAGTTTAAACAGGCGGAATTGTACAGGACTGACGCGCTGCATCATGCGTTTCCGATAGCATTCCGGCGACGGGTGAAAGTTAGCCTCTGGTCGCGCCAGTATGGGGTTGGCGCGTGAAATAATAATGCGATCGGGCATTCGTGGGCGGGTCGAAACGTGGCGCTTCGGCAACGGCCGCGTCGCGCGCAATGCGGCTCGTGACTGTGTGCTGCGTTTTCAAAAGGCTTGCCCCAATCATGAGTTCAACCGACCCCGCTCCTCAACGCTGCGCCTTGTGCGGAGCGTTTTTCCGCTGTGCCCAGCAATCCGGCGATGCGCAATGCTGGTGCGGAGCGTTTCCGGCTTTGCCGGCCGAGCGCTTGAATCCGCGCATGACGTGTCTCTGCCCGGATTGTTTGCGTGAAGAAACGCAACGTAGCATAAACATGTGAATGACGCGTTCGCTGCTGAGTTGCAGGGATGTGTGAGCACGTGGTTTTCGTGTCGGCGCAGTGGCCCAAGTGGAGCAATCGCGCACGCAAAAAAGCGGCGATTCGTTGCCGAATCGCCGCTTTCTGCTGACTTGAAACCCTCTTGGCGCTTACACAGCCGCTTTCTTCACTCGCTTGCGGGGCGCCGCGCCCGTATGTGTTGCCGCTAGCGCAGCCAAATCACGTGCGACGTCGTCCATCACCGGCTCCCACTTCGAAAATTCTTCCTGCCTGTAAAGCGTCGCGGTCGGATACCACGGGCTGTCAGTGCGCTCCAGTTGCCAGACCCAGTGCGGATTGGTGTCGAGGAGAATCCAGGTCGGCTTGCCGAGCGCCGCCGCCAGATGCGCCACGCTCGTGCAAACGGTAATAACGAGATCAAGTGAGTCGATGAACGCTGCCGTGTCGTCGAACGTTTCAAACTTGCCGGTGCGATCCGCGATCTCGAAGCCACCGTCCCGAGCCGTGGATACCGCGCCCGACGCATCCTTCTGCAGCGAGAAGAACGCCACATTCTCGATCCCGCTGAACGCTTTCGCATACCGCTCGATGCCCACGCTGCGGAACATGTTGCGCTGATGGCCTTCGCTGCCGCTCCATACAAGGCCTACGCGCAAGCGTTTGTCGGCGGCGAACTCAGTGCGCCAGTCGGCGGCGAGGTCGGCATCGGCGGAAAGATACGCGCGCTTCGCCGGAATAGTGTCCGCATCGATCCCGAAGTGCAGCGGCAGGCTTAGCAACGGGAAATGGAAGTCGAACGCGGGCAGCGGTGCGTCGTGCGGCAGGCACTCGACTCCTTTCGGCGCCATACGCGCCATCAGCGGATGCACTGCCTTAAAGGCGACCCATATCAGCGTGCCGCCCTGCGCGTGAACCTTTTTCGCGAGCATCGGGAGGAAACGCGAGAACTGCAGCGCGTCGCCGAAACCTTGCTCGCCCCACAGCAACAAGGTCTTGTCGCGCAGAGATTCGCCGTTCCATCGTGGCATGGCGAAGTTGGGGTGTGAGTTGCGCAGTTCGCTTGAACCGTTCCAGCGTGTTTCAAAATTGGCCCAGCCGCGCGCGTAATTGCCCTGCACGAGATCGAGAATGGAGAGATTGAACGGAAGACGTGCCATTCCGGGCGCGATGTCGGCGGCGGTCTTCGCTGCTTCAGTGGCCTCCGGCCAGCGCTGCGCTTCTTTCAGCGCGAGACTGTAGTTCGACAACGCGAGCGCATTCGACGGATTGATCTCAACCGCGCGCTTGCCGGCCGCCAGCGCATGCTCAAGTTGCAGGCGGCGCGGATACACGCGCGTCAGATTCGTCCACGCTTCGATATCGTCGGCATTCGCGGCGACGGCTTCTTCCAGCATGGTCAGTGCTTTATCTTCGCTGCCAGTGAGTTCGTACGCGACCGCCAGGTTGTTGCGCAGGGTCGGGACGGCCGGATTGATTGCGTGGGCGCGTTCGTAGAAGGGAATGGCGTCCGTGTGACGGTTGGCGAGCTGGAGCGCATAACCGAGATGCCAGAGCGCAAGCGCGTGCTGCGGATGACGATCGACAAGTTGAGCCGCGAGCTGAATTCCATCGCCAATGCGGTTTTGTTTCAGCATGGAGTCGACCAGGTCGAGGCCCGTCTCCGGCTGATCGGATTGCAACATCATGGCGGCCTGCAGCCAAACGGCGCGCTCGACCTGATTGCCTTGCGCGTTCGCGCTGCGAGCGTTGTCAATGAATGCGTTCAGCGCGCGCGGGATAATGGTGTCTTGAACGGCGCCGGTTTGCGGCGCTTCGCTGAGAAGCTGATTGGGGCGGGAGGATGGGCTGTTAGTCATTTTGTGTATGCGGCCTGGCCGCCCTGTACGAGACAACGCTAGATGGTGCGGCAAGCGGCTATATCCAACCATTAGACTAATCTGAAATTTGAGGTGAAATTCACCGCGATGCATCGAATAACGAACACCGGCCGCGTCAATCTCGGTCACCTGTTTTGGCTTCGCAGTCTGGCGATCATCGGTCAATTGGGGACGATCGCTGTCGTACAGACGTTCTATGGTGCGCATCTCCCGCTAGCGGCCATGCTGACCGTTGTCGCGCTCGAGGTATTGTTCAACGCGTTGACATGGGTACGCGTTGCGCGCGCGCAGCCTGAAACGAATCTGGAGTTGTTCGGGCAGCTTTGGGTCGATCTCGGTGCGTTGTCCGCCTTGCTGTTCCTGAGCGGCGGCGCGACGAATCCTTTTGTCACGCTGTACCTGCCGTCGCTGGCAATTGCTTCCGCCGTGCTGCCGTGGCGGCTGATGGCCTGGCTCGCGTTGTTCGCGGTCGTCTGTTATTCGTTGCTGACGGTCAGCTACGTGCCGCTGAACATAGAAGATCCGCTGAATTTGTTCGAATATTTCCGCATTGGGCTGTGGGTGAACTTCATGGTCAGCGTGGGGTTGATCGGCTGGTTCGTGGCGCGGATGTCGCGGGCGCTGCGAGCGCGGGATTTTGCGCTGGCCGATGCCCAGGAGCGGCTTCTGCGCGACGAGCGCGCCGTGGCGCTGGGTGTCCAGGCGGCAACGGTCGCGCACGAAATTGGCACGCCGCTGTCGACCATCGCGATGCTGAGCGAGGAGTTACGCGATTCCGCCCGTCACGACCCACATCTCGCCCCTTATTCCGCCGATATCGAACTCCTCGAGCAGCAAATGACGCTGTGCACGTCCGCGCTCGCGCGCCTGCGCAGTCGCGCGACCGTACCCGCGCCGCGGCAACCGCTGGATGACTGGCTGCATGGGTTTGTCGAACAATGGCGGCTGCGCCATCCGCACGTGCGTTTCGAGTTGATTGAGTCAGGAAATGAGTCGGAAAATGAAGCGGAGGAGCACAAGCGCGCGGGGCTGTTTCTCAGCGATCCCGTCGCGGTAGGGCAAATACTGACTATTCTGCTGGATAATGCTGCGCGGGCCAGCAGCGATTCGGTGACGCTGATGACGTCGGCAAACCGGCATCTTGGCGAGCCCGTGATTCAATTCGATGTCCGCGATCAAGGCCCCGGGATTCCGGCGGCATTGCGGGGTTCGCTCGGCGCGATGCCCGTCGACAGTACGCAAGGCGGCCACGGTGTCGGCTTGTATCTGGCATTCTCAGCGGCAACGCGGCTTGGCGGGTCGATCGAACTCACGCCAGCCAGTCCGCACGGTACGCACGCCATCCTGCGTCTCACCGACACAAGCGCCCCCGAATCGCGGGAAAAAGCAGCACGGACGGGCCGCGGCGGGGTCGCCGCTTCCGTCACTACGGAGAAAAGAGCATGAGCGATACAAATTTTTTGGTCATCGACGACGATGAGGTCTTCTCGGGCATCCTCGCGCGCGGACTGACGCGCCGCGGCTATACGCCGCATCAGGCGCACGACGCCGCCACGGCGTTGCGATTGGCGAACACGCAGAAGTTCGGCCAGATCACTGTCGATCTGCACCTCGGCCACGATTCAGGATTGACGCTCGTCGCGCCCTTGCGCGATCTTCAACCTGATGCGCGAATTCTCGTGCTAACGGGTTATGCGAGCATCGCGACGGCGGTTCAGGCCGTGAAGGACGGCGCCGATAATTATCTGGCGAAGCCGGCAAACGTCGAGACAATCCTGTCCGCGCTGCAGGAGGAGGCCAGCGAGCAGACGGCCGAAGAAGCGATCGAGCACCCGGCGTTGTTATCTGTTGCGCGCCTGGAGTGGGAGCATATTCAGCGCGTGCTTGCCGAGAACGGCAACAATATTTCGGCTACGGCGCGAGCATTGAACATGCATCGGCGGACACTGCAGCGCAAGCTGGCGAAGAAACCCGTGCGGCAATAAACGTTATGTAGAACGTAAAAGGGCGGTTCACGATTTCAGTCATTTGCTGAAACCGTGAACCGCCCTTTTTTGACTCGAATCGCGTTACAGCACGTAGCGCGACAAATCTTCGTCTTCGGCTACATCGTTCAACGCTTTATCGACATAAGCGGCGTCAATTTTCACCGGATGACCCGTGTGATTGCCCGCCGCAAACGACACTTCTTCGAGCAACTTTTCGATCACGGTATAAAGCCGCCGCGCACCGATATTCTCCGTCTTCTCATTCACTGAAAACGCAATCTCTGCCATCCGGCGAATACCGTCCGTGCTGAAAGCCAGTTCGACGTCTTCCGTTGCCAACAACGCCGTGTACTGCTTCACAAGACTGGCGTCGGTCGTATTCAGAATGGATTCGAAATCCTCAACGGACAGCGAATCCAGTTCGACGCGAATCGGAAAACGCCCTTGCAGTTCGGGGATCAGGTCGCTCGGCTTGGCCAGATGGAACGCACCGCTGGCGATAAACAGGATGTGGTCGGTCTTGATCATCCCGTATTTCGTATTGATGGTGGTGCCTTCCACAAGCGGCAGCAGGTCGCGCTGCACACCGGCCCGCGATACTTCCGCGCCACCCGTCTCACTGCGCGACGCGATCTTGTCGATCTCGTCCAGGAACACGATGCCATTCTGCTCGACGTTCTGAATAGCCTTCGTCTTGACCTCTTCGTCATTCAGCAGCTTGCCGGCTTCTTCGTCGGTGAGCAGCTTCAGCGCGTCCTTGACCTTCACCTTGCGGTGCGTCTTCTTGCCGCCGCCGATATTCGCGAACATGGAGCGGATCTGGTCGGTCATTTCCTCCATGCCCGGCGGCCCCATGATGTCCATGCTTGGCTGCGGCCCTTCAATGTCGATCTCCACTTCCTTGTCGTCGAGCAGACCTTCGCGCAGGCGCTTGCGGAACGTCTGGCGCGTGCTGTTCGCGCTGTCGTCCTGCAACTCGGCCGTGCCGAAACCTGCCGCCGGCCGCGCGCTCGGCAGCAGAATGTCCAGGATCCGATCCTCGGCGCGATCGATGGCGCGCGAACGCACTTTGCGCATCTCGCTTTCGCGCGTCTGCTTGACCGAAATTTCGATCAGGTCGCGCACGATGCTGTCCACATCGCGACCGACGTAGCCGACTTCGGTGAACTTCGTTGCTTCAATCTTGATGAACGGCGCGTCGGCAAGCTTCGCCAGACGCCGCGCGATTTCCGTCTTGCCGACGCCGGTCGGTCCGATCATCAGGATGTTCTTCGGGGTGATTTCCTGGCGCAGCGGTTCGGCGACCTGCTGACGCCGCCACCGGTTGCGCAGCGCGACAGCGACCGCTTTTTTCGCGCGGCCCTGGCCGATGATGTGTTTATCGAGTTCCGAGACGATCTCGGCGGGAGTCATGGTTGTCATCGTTGGTCCTTGTCCTGTGCTCGCGAATACGCGAAAGCCGTGTTACTCGATCGTCTCGATGACGCGATTGTGATTCGTATAAATGCACATGTCGCCCGCGATTGTCAGTGCCTTTTCGACGATATCGCGCGGCGAGAGTTCGGTGTTTTCGGCGAGCGCTTGTGCTGCGGCCTGCGCGTACGCACCGCCCGAACCGATCGCGCAAATGCCGTTTTCCGGATCGAGTACGTCGCCGTTACCCGTGATGACGAGCGTGGTTTGGGCGTCGGCGGCAATCAGCATGGCTTCCAGACGGCGCAGCATGCGGTCCGTGCGCCAGTCTTTCGCAAGCTCGACGGCGGCGCGTGTCAGGTTGCCCTGGTGTTTTTCCAGCTTGGCTTCGAAGCGGTCGAGGAGTGAAAACGCGTCGGCTGTGCCCCCCGCGAAACCGACCAGGACCTTGCCGCCATAGATGCGGCGCACTTTCTTCGCGCCGCCTTTCATCACGATATTGCCGAGGGTGACCTGGCCGTCGCCACCGAGGGCGACCTTGTCGCCGAGTCTTACGGAGACGATAGTCGTGCCGTGAAATTGTTCCATGTGCATTCCTATGAAAGCGGAGTGGGCGCGGCAGCCGGTTGACCGGTATGCCGCCGCGCCGCCGGGGAATCCTTGGGGAGCGTGAGGAGCCCGGACGCGCTGCAAGGTTGCGCTCGACCGGACCCTGGCCACGTCCGCGCTACGAGAGCGCGTCCAGTTCATTTTAGGGCGCTGCGGAGTTTATCAAGGCGCGTCTTGCGGCATCTTGTGCGGGATGGCGTTTTGGACGTGCCAGCCTTATGGAATAAGCCTTATCAGCCGAAAAAACGGGGCACAAAAACAAAAAGGCACACGATTTTTCGTGTGCCTTTTGTGTTTCAAGCGTGTTTTCAAGCGCTTTCCAATCTCTTCGATACAAATCCCAGCCGGCAAGTTTCCCGCCGCGGCCCAGGCCGCAGCGTATGCTCGACCGGCCGATCAGTCCCCGAACAGCTTCTGGCGCAGTTCGCGTCGTTCCTGCGCTTCGAGCGAGAGCGTCGCCGTCGGGCGCGCGATCAGGCGCGGAATGCCGATCGGCTCGCCTGTTTCCTCGCACCAGCCGTAATCGCCCGACTCGATACGCGCCAGCGATTGCTGAACTTTCTTCAGCAGCTTGCGTTCGCGGTCGCGCGTGCGCAGTTCGAGCGCGTGCTCTTCCTCGATCGTCGCGCGATCAGCCGGGTCCGGAACGATGACGGTTTCCCGCAGGTTTTCCGTCGTCTGGCCCGCATTCTTGAGAATGTCGGTCTGCAGCTGTTCCAGTCGGATCCTGAAGAACGCGAGTTGATCCTCGTTCATGTAATCCTTGTCGGCCATCTTCAGGATTTCGTCTTCGGTCAACAATCGTTTCGTCGTCATCTGGCTTGCTTCTTCAATGTGGGGCGATGTCGTTCGCCATCTTCGCGGTCGCTCGCCGCGCTCGCCGCCGCTGTCGTTCGGTTACCCTCACTCCAGCGATACTCGCCAACAATTACTGCATGCACTTACTACGCTAAACGGGCTGCGACTCTCGGGCGCTGGACGGCGCCACGCGGGGCCGGATTCATCTAGACCGATTCATCTGTACTGATTTTCAAGCGATTCGACCGGTGCCCGATGTTCGGAACAACACCTTACTCGTCACTTCCACTCTCTTGCCGGGTTTGCAATATAACGGTGAAACGTTGCTCGCGGCGCCGGCGGGAGCCTTTTTTAGCGTCTTTTCAGCAAGCCCTCGCGCCGGGCTTTGCAGTCAAGGCTTGGCGGCGTACCGGCTTCTCCAGTGGGGCTGTATTGTAACTGAATCGCAAATGCGTACTACACCTGAGCAAAACGCCGGCGCGATTCGTTCGTTATCTCAAAAATATAACGCGCTGACGTTTAAAAAGCGATGGTTCTTGGCGTGCGTGAACACATATTGCAACGACGCTCATCGCAAAAAAAGCAGCGGCCCCTAAAGGCGCAGCGATTTTAGCTTCGCTGAAGCGCCGCAATGGTTGCGCTACAGGAGAGAAATAGCGAGAACTGTGCCGAGAATGGAGGTTTTGGATCGAGCGGCGGCGCGAAGCCTTCGTGTGAAGGCTTCGCGTTCGCCGGTTACTTCGGTTACTTTCGCGCTTCAGCGTATTCCGCTTCTTCGATCAGACCAGGCAGGCGGTCAGTCCGTCGATGATCAAATCCTGCGGCAGCTCAATGCCAATGAACACCATCTTGCTGTTCTTCTTTTCGATCGGTTGCCATTTCGCGGCAAGATCGCTGCCCATCATCTGATGCACACCCTGGAACACGACCTTGCGATCGACACCCTTCATATACAGCACGCCCTTGTAGCGCAGCAGGCGTTCGCCGTAGATCTGCAGGATGCCGCCGAGGAAATCTTCGAGCCGGTTCGGATCGAAGGCGCGGTCGCTGCGGAATACAAACGACTTGATTTTGTCGTCGTGATGCGCGTGATGGTGATTCGCGTGGCCATGCTCATGGTCGTGGCTGTGATCGTGGCCGCAGGTGGCGTGGTCGTGATCGTCGTCGTGCGCATGATCGTGCTCGGCATGGTCGTGCGCGTGATCGTCTTCCGCCAGGAAATCCGGATCGATTTCGAGCTTCGAGTTCAGGTTGAAGCCGCGCAGGTCGAAGATTTCCTTGATGTCCGCTTCACCGAAATTCACCACTTTGATCGCGGCGCGCGGGTTCATGTGAACCAGCCGGTGCTTGAGCGCGTCGAGCGCGGCAGCGTCGACCAGATCGGATTTCGTGATGAACAGACGGTCCGCGAAACCCACCTGGCGCTGGACGACTTCATGCTCGTCTAGCTGATGGTTGGCGTGCTTTGCATCGACCAGCGTGATGATTGCGTCGAGCAGGAATTCGTCGGCGATGCTGTTGTCCATGAAGAACGTCTGAGCGACCGGGCCAGGATTCGCGAGCCCGGTTGTCTCGATCACTACGCGGTCGAAGTTCAGCGTGCCGGCCTTCTTGCGCTCGGCGAGATCTTCGAGCGCCCGCGCGAGGTCGCCGCGGATCGTGCAGCAGATGCAGCCGTTGCTCATCTGGATGATCTGCTCGTTCGTTTCCTGGACGAGGATCTCGTTGTCAATATTTTCTTCGCCGAACTCGTTCTCGATCACGGCGATCTTCATGCCGTGCTTGTCGTTCAGGATGCGCTTGAGCAACGTGGTTTTGCCGCTGCCTAAAAAGCCGGTCAGGATGGTAACGGGAATCATGGTGGTCGCCCTGTTCTTTAAAGTCGAAGGATCGTGCGGCATGTTTTTCGGCGGCGGGCGTGATCTGAGAGCCTGCGCTACGCCTTAAAACATGCGGTCGGTCGATTATTGAAACATATTTGTCAAGCGGACGCTCTGTGCTCCCCTCAACGCGCGCTGTCCGAAGCGTTCAACTATGGGCGATCACGCGATTTGCAACAATAGGCCTTTCAGGTATTCCCCTTCGGGAAACGCGGTTAAAAGCGGGTGATCGACGCCTGCGCCAAGGCGCTTCAGGATACGCGCGTCAACTTTCGCGTCGGCCGCGGCGCCTGCCACGATCTTCTGGAACAGATCGGCGTCAATGGCGCCGGAGCACGAATAGGTGAACAGCAGGCCGCCCGGGCGCAACAGTTTGAAGCCGGTCAGGTTAATGTCCTTGTACGCACGCGCGGCGCGGTCCACATGTTCCCGCGAAGGCGCGAACTTGGGCGGATCGAGCACGATCAGGTCGAAGCGCTCGCCTTCCTCATGCAAGCGGCGCAAGGTCTTGAACGCGTCGGCGTCGAGCCACTCTGCGCGTTGCGGATCGAAACCGTTCGCTGTGACGTTTTGCTGGGCGAGGGCCAGCGCGTCGCCGGAGGAGTCGATCGATACCACGCGTTTTGCACCGCCTTTCAACGCCGCCAGCGAAAAACCGCCGGTGTAGCAGAAGCAGTTGAGAACGTCCCGGTCGCCCGCGTATTCGCGGACAAGCGAGCGATTGTCACGTTGATCGACATAAAAGCCCGTTTTATGACCCCGTTCGACGTCGATGTGGTACCGCACCCCGCCTTCCTTCGCAATCAGCGTTGCCGGGGGCGGATCGCCGGCGAGCACGCCGGTGATCTGTTCGAGCCCTTCCTTCTGCCGGATCGACACGTCCGAGCGCTCATAGACGTTCGGGCAGCCGGTCGCGCCAATCAACGCCTTCACGATCGCCTCTTTCCAGTGTTCCACGCCCGTCGCCATGAACTGGCAGACCAACTGGCCACGCTGGCTTTCATCGTCTGCGATGTAGTAATCGACGATCAAGCCCGGCAGCCCGTCCGCCTCGCCGAAAATCAGCCGCGTGGCGCCGGTGTCGCGCACCATCGTTTGCCGGTGCGCGATCGCGCGTTGTACGCGTCGCTTAAAAAACGCGTGATCGATGGGCTCGCTTTCATCGAAACTCCAGACACGGGCGCGAATCTGCGAAACCGGGCTGTACGATGCGCGCGCCATGAATCGGCCATCGTGGGCGCGGATCAGCACGGTTGCACCCGGCGCGGGTTTGCCTTCCACGTGTTCGATCGCGTTCGAATAGACCCACGGATGGCGGCGCGCCAGCGATTTTTCTTTCGCCGGTTTCAGCGTGATGGTGTTCATGAGGGTCTTCGGTGAAAGCGCAAACTGGGACAGAGAAGTGCACGTTGGAGAGGTTTTGATCCGTGTTCTGTTTCTGTTTCTATTCGCAGCGAGAGAATTTGGCGGTAGGGCGGTTAGGGCGGTTCGGCCGTTACGCCGGTTTCACGGTGAGTCGGCCACGTTTTTGCGCGCAGCGACACGCCCGCATCTCGTTGCTTACGCGCATGCCGGCCTAGTCGCGTTTTTTTGCGCGTGGATGTGTCTGGTCGTAGACGCGAGCCAGATGCTGGAAATCGAGCGACGTATAAACCTGCGTGGCCGCGATACTGGCGTGGCCGAGCAGTTCCTGCACAGCCCGGAGGTCGCCGCTGGATTGCAGCACGTGTGTGGCGAACGAATGCCGCAAGACGTGCGGATGCACATTCGACGGCACGCCGGCCAGCAAAGCCATGCGTTTCACGCGGTCACGCACCACATTCGGCGACATCCGGTTGCCGCGCACGGACAAAAACAACGCGTGCGGATCATCTTTCACGAATTGCCCGCGCACCTCAATCCACGCGCGCAACGCGGTGATCGCCTTGCTGCCCACGGGCACCGACCGCCGCCGGTTTCCCTTGCCGAGCACATTGACTTCGGTGCTGGCGAGGTCGAGCCAGCCGGCCGAAAAATATCCTTCGGATTGCACGAAATGCACGTCCAGCCCGACCAGTTCGGCGAGCCGTAAGCCGGACGAATAGAACAGTTCGAGTATGGCGTGGTCCCGCAGCGCCTCAGGCGTATCGGCCTGGGGCGCTTCCATCAGCGCGTTGGCGTCGTCGACGGAAAGCGCCTTGGGCAAGGACTTCGCGCGTTTCGGCGCGCGCACGGTCGCGACCGGATTGGCTTGCATTTCAACCTGCTCGGCAAGCCACCGATAAAACGCCCGCCATGCCGATAACCGATGTGCAATGGAGCGCGCCGACAACCCGCCGCCGTGAGCACGCGCCACAGCGCCGCGCATGTCCGTGGCGGTCAGCGATTCCAGCGCCCGTCCATTGGCCAGCTTCTTCAGCTCGTCGAGTTCGTGCGTATAACCGCGCAACGTATGGTCCGATAATCGCCGCTCGTGCTCGAGCATCGACAGATAGGCGGCTACCGGATTGTCGGTCATATCAGTGGGGCAGCAAGCGGCTGAGCGCGGCGCTTGCGAGCGTGCCGATCTGTGTAAGGAAGTCGGTGGCCATGCCTTCGTGGAACCGGCGCGGATCGGGCGAACCCATGACCAGCAAACCAAACGCGGGCGCTTCGGGGCCGGCCGACGGATCACGCAGCGCGAGCAGCGCGATGGATTCAGTGGTGTTGGCGGTATCGACGACACCATCCGTTGTCGCCGATGCCACCGAGACCGAACTCGCCGATGTCAGCCATTGGGCCGCCTCAAAGCCGGTGTTCGGCCCGCAATACGCTGTGGTCAGGCCACTCGTGAAGGAGCGGACTTCCTCGCTCGTGGTCCGCGCGAATTCGGCTTGCGCATACGGTTCCGCGACATCCCACACCCGCAGCGCGGCTTGCGGCACCTCGAAGATTTCACACAGGCCAGCGGGAATGGTTTTCGGCAGCGCATGCGGATCGCGCTCGGACATGACCCGAATTGTCCATCGATGAAACTTCGCGGCAATGCTGTCGTTCTCATGTCCATACCGCAGGAGCTCGGCCAACCGGCGCTCGATCTGCTTGTTCTTGTCGCGGAGCATTTGCATCTGGCGCTCCTGCAGCGACACCGCGGACTTGCCATGCGGATTGGACAGCCGGATCGCACCGAGCAACTCGGCGTGCTCGGCAAAGAAATCAGGATTGGCGATCAGGTAATCGGCGACTTCGCGTTCGTTCATGGTATCGGGCAGCATCGTGGTTCCTGGCGGTCAGTCGGCGTGAGCGAGTTTGGAATCAAGCTCGATCTGGCCTTCGAATACGGTGGTGGCGGGGCCGGCCATGAAGAGCGGGGCCGCGGCGTTGTGCGCGCCATCCCAGGCGATGGTCAGCATGCCGCCGTGGGTCTGGACCTGCACCGGCGAGTCGAGCAGACCACGCCGGATACCCGCCGCGACCGCCGCACATGCGCCGGTACCACACGCCAGCGTTTCGCCCGCACCACGTTCGAAAACGCGCAGCTTTACCGCACCGCGGTTCACGATCTGCATGAAGCCCGCGTTGACCCGGTTTGGAAAGCGCGCGTGATGTTCGATCACCGGGCCCTCTGCCAGCACCGGTGAGTTTTCCACGTCGGCCACGATCTGTATGGCGTGCGGATTACCCATGGATACAACGGAAATCCAGCGCGCTTCGCCATGCACGTCGAGCGGCCACAGCGTGTCGGCGCCTTCAGTGCGGCCTTGCAAACCTGCGGCGTCGAAGGGCACCAAAGCTGGTTCGAACTCCGGCCGCCCCATGTCCACCACTACGTCGCCGTTCTCCTGCATGGTCGGTACGATCACGCCGTGATGTACCTGTACCCGGATGCTCGTCTTGCTGGTAAGGCCCCGGTCGCGCACGAACTTCACGAAGCAGCGCGCGCCGTTGCCGCAATGCTCTACTTCGCCGCCGTCGCAATTGAAGATGCGGTATTTGAAATCAACGTCTTCAATGTCTGGTTTTTCGACCAGCAGCAACTGATCCGCGCCGACGCCGAAGTGCCGGTCCGCGAGCGCGCGCACCTGGGCTCCGTTCAGCGAGAGCGGTTTGGAGTAGCCGTCGAGCACGACAAAGTCGTTGCCCGCGCCTTGCATTTTGGTGAATTCGAGTTTCATGCCGCTATTGTAAGTGACGCGCAGCAAGGGCACGCACTAGACCGAATGGGGGATGAGCCCGATCTTGTGCAGCAATCTCCCGTTGTTTCCCGGACACTGGTACACGCCGGTTAATAAAAGCCCGGCTCGCCTGGCGGGCGCGTCTTGAAGCGCTTGTGCACCCAGTAATACTGTTCGGGCATCAAGCGGACCTGGTCTTCGAGGAAGGCGTTCATGCGGCGGGCGTCGGCTGCGTCGTCGCCGGTCGGGTAGTTGTCCCAGGGCTTGAAGACCCGCAGCCGGTAACCCTTGTAGTTCGGCAGCACTTCGCCCACGAACGGCATGATTTGCGCGTGCCCGGTTTTGGCCAGGCGGCCGACCGCCGTCAACGTGCATGCTTGCACGCCGAAGAACGGCACGAAGGTGGAGTTGCGCATGCCGTAGTCCATGTCGGCGCCGAGCATGACCGGCTTGCGGTCCCGCAGCCAGCGCAGCACGATGCGTGCGCTGTCAGCGCGGCTCGCCATTTCGGCGTCGAAACGGCCCCGCTGCTTCTTGGCTATGTCGTCGAGCGCTTTGTTCGACATCGGCTGATACAGCGAACCACACGTACGGTGCAGCGAGTAGTTGATCCACACTGAAGCCGCCTCGATCGCGACGAAGTGGAAGCCGAGCAGCAACGTGGGCGGCATGTCGGGATCGAGGAGATCGACTTCACTGTCCACCTGGATCAGCTTGGTGAGTTTCTCCGCCGAGCCGAACCATTGCACGCTGCGCTCCACGTAACTGCGGATCGCGTGCCGGAAGTGCTTCTGGGCGACTTCTTCCCGGCGCTCGGGCGTCCACTCGGGAAAACACAGGCGGAGATTGATATGCACGATCCGTTTCCTGTGGCTCGGGACTTGATAAAGCAGCCAGCCGAGACCGTCGCCGAAACGGGCGGTGATGCCGTAGGGAATGAGGGCGAGCAGCTTCAGGAAGCCCACCGCCAGCGCGACGCCAATGCGACCTAACATGTGACGCTCCCGTGGGTCCGTGTGGCGGGGTTTCGATTTTGCCGGGGAGCGTTCCGGGCATGACGCAGGTGAAGGTAATTCTGGATGGGCAGCAAACGTTCGGCTCTGTGACAAAAGTGAGAAACCGCTATAATAAAACCTTCGCCGAGTTAATGGACAACTTGCGGGGCGAAGCCGGATGGCGCTTAACGGCGCTTTCTGGACCATGTTTTCCGCTAAAGCGTCGCCGCTTCAGACTCCAGACGAAGTCGGCTACGTGAGCAACTTACCCGTACTCAAATGGAGTCTGAAGCGTGTCAAACAATTACTTCTTTACCTCTGAATCCGTCTCCGAAGGCCACCCGGACAAGGTAGCCGACCAGATCTCCGACGCCATCCTCGACGCCATCCTGGCGCAGGACAAGTATTCGCGCGTCGCGGCCGAAACCCTTTGCAACACGGGTCTGGTCGTTCTGGCGGGTGAAATCACCACGCAGGCGAACGTCGACTACATCCAGGTCGCGCGTGACACCATCAAGCGTATCGGTTACGACAACACGGAATACGGCATCGACTATCGCGGTTGCGCGGTGCTCGTCGCGTATGACAAACAGTCGCGCGATATCGCGCAAGGCGTGGACGCCGCTCATGACGACAACCTCGATCAGGGCGCCGGCGACCAAGGGCTGATGTTCGGCTACGCATGCGACGAAACGCCCGAACTGATGCCGCTGCCCATTCACTTGGCACACCGACTGGTCGAGCGTCAGGCGAATCTGCGTCGCGACGGTCGCCTTAACTGGCTGCGTCCGGACGCGAAGTCCCAGGTGACCGTGCGTTATGTGAACGGCAAGGCGCATAGCATCGACACCGTCGTGCTGTCCACGCAACATGCACCGGACATCGAACTGAAGGCGCTCCGTGAAGCCGTGATCGAAGAGATCATCAAGCCGGTTTTGCCGGCCGAGTTGATCAAGGGCGATATCAAGTTCCTGGTGAATCCGACCGGACGTTTCGTGATCGGCGGTCCGCAAGGTGATTGCGGACTGACGGGTCGCAAGATCATCGTCGATACATACGGCGGCGCGGCGCCTCATGGCGGCGGCGCGTTCTCGGGCAAGGACCCGTCGAAGGTCGATCGCTCCGCAGCGTATGCAGGCCGCTACGTCGCGAAGAACATTGTCGCGGCAGGGTTGGCTTCGCGATGCCTGATCCAGGTGTCCTACGCAATCGGCGTGGCGCGCCCGACTTCGGTTATGGTCAACACGTTCGGCACGGGCCGCGTGTCGGATGAAAGGATCCAGGAACTCGTGCTCGAGCATTTTGACCTGCGTCCGAAGGGCATCATCCAGATGCTCGATCTGCTGCGTCCTATCTATGAGAAGTCGGCTGCGTATGGCCACTTTGGCCGTGAAGAGCCGGAATTCTCGTGGGAAGCCACGGACAAGGCACTGCTGCTGGCGGAAGCCGCCGGAACGGAACCGGTTGTTGAAACGGCCTGAAGGTCTGGTTTGAGTATGTAAAAAAGCCCGCTGAGCGTTGCGCTCAGCGGGCTTTTTTAATCATGGCGCAGTTGGACGTCGATCTTGCCACCGGGGGGGAAACTCCGCTTCGCCCCGCACTCACAGCGGCAAATCGGCGCACGCGTGAGGACAACCGAGTTCAGACCAAGGCATTGCGTCTTCAAAAATAATCAGCGGACAGCAAACGCAAACCATCCGTCGCTGGTCGAAAGCCTGCGCGGACGACGGCTCGTCGTATTAATCACACCAGGCGCCAATTTCAATTTAGCCACGGGCGCACGTAATTGCGTTGGTTTTCGCAATAGCGCTTTAAATGCGGCCTGTCGCGATGCTGCCCTTAATCGCAGATTCGAAAAAAATCCGTGAAACCAGGAGCGAATACCATCGACGGGGTGGGTATTCCTGAATTGTCCTGCGAGCAATTGAGTGCGCGCGGAATGATGGCGTAGGGCCCGAACAACGCTGCGTCCGGCTGGACGTGCAGCGCGGACGGCGGCACGGGTAAGACGATTCGTGAAACGAATATTCATGGATTTCACAGGCTCGGGTTCGCAATGGCTGCAACCCGACATTAGTCGGATCAAAAAAAGCGTTCAACAGTTTGATCGATTGAACACAATAAAAGTTGCGAGCCTGAAGCGCGCACTTATTTAATAGATTTTCATCGAAAGCGATTTTCGATGGGCTCTCTCAATGCACGACGGCAGGTTATAGAAGAAATGTTACTGCCGGAAGTCGGCATTTTCCCGCACGGATGTGCGAGCAATTGTTCGACGGCCGAAACTCGCAGGACGGAGCGCTGGGCGGCCCGGGCGATTTACAATCGATGTATTCGCCCTAATTAGCCGGCTTGTCTACAGTCTGATCAAGCCTGCCGGCCAGATGCTTTCCCTGTGAGTCGATATGCCGAATCAATCGAAGTTGGAACAAGTCCGCGCGTTGCGTGAGAACGGCTACGTGGTGTTGCCGGGTCTTGTCACGCCGGAACGCTGCGAAGCCATGCGCGACCTTGCGCGGCGGCAGTTAGTAGAAGCTGCGGCGCCCGTCGAGTTCGAAGCCGACCTGCAATATCCCGGCGCGCCGAATTCGAAAGACGCGCCCGGGGGGCAGACCGTGCGACGCTTGCTCGACGCATACGGGCGCGATCCGCGGTTCGCCGCCTGGGCCACGTCGCCCGATGTGCGTGGCTGGATGGAGGTGTATTTCGGCGAAGCGCCGACGCTTTCGCGCGCGCATCACAACTGCGTGATGACGAAACATCCGGCTTACGGCAGCCTGACCGGCTGGCATCGCGACGTGCGCTATTGGAATTTCGAGCGGGATGACCTGGTGTCGGCGTGGGTGGCGCTGGGTAACGAGACGGTCGAAAACGGCGCGTTGTGGTTCGTGCCGATGTCGCACAAGCTGCCGTTCACGTCCGAACGTTTCGATAAAGCCAAGTTCTTCCGTTCCGACCTGCCCGAGAACGAAGTGCTGATTCGCAGCGCGGTATCGCCGAAACTGAATGCTGGCGACGTAGTGTTTTTCCACTGCAACACGCTGCATTCGGCCGGCAAGAATCTCACCGATCAGGTGAAATTCTCGCTGGTCTACACCTATCGCGGCGCCAGCAACTTGCCGTTGCCGGGAACACGGTCGGCATCTATGGAAGACGTGCCGCTTATTTGAAGCATGCGCCTGAACGCGTCAGCGCTTGCCCGGGATCGCCAGGCCGATCAATCCGGCCAACATGGCGACCGCGCCTGCCGCGATCAACCAGATTGTCTTGTTCGTCGGCGCGCCGGTGAAGAACCGCGAGACGTCGTTGCCCAATGAATGGAACGACTGGCCACCAAAATACAGCAGCACGACGCCGCCTACGATCAGTGCAATGGAAATCGCCTTGGTCATGAAAATCTCTTCAATGTGCGGACGCCAAGCTTATTGGGCCTTGGCCGAAGCGTCCAGCGCCGCGTCAGTGCCAGGTGCGGGTGGCTGCGGGGCTGGCTTGATGCCCGGCTTGATCTGGCGCAGCAAATCGGCCTGCACGTTCGCGTAATCGGTCCGCTTTGTCCAGACGGCGACGTTCAGTTTCACGCCGGTATCGGTGTAATCGGAGACGGCGATCCACGGTTTGGTCTTGTCGTCGATGATGATGCGCGGATCGGTATCCACAATCCGATGCAGCGAAGCCAGCGACTCTTCAATATTGTGATCATCAGGGATGATCACATTCAGCACCACGCGCCGCCGGTCGTTGGCCGTGAAGTTGGTGACCGGGTTCGCCCAGATCGTGCTGTTTGGTACGAACATGATGACGCCGTCGCTTTTCGTCAGACGAGTGCTGAACAAGCCAATTTCGTTGACGGTTCCAGCAGTCGCCCCGGCCCCTTCAATGTAGTCGCCCACCTTGAACGGCCGCAGCAGCAACAGCATCATGCCCGCTGCAATGTTCTGCAACGTGCCCTGCAATGCGAGGCCGATAGCCAGACCGGCCGCGCCGAGCACGGTCAGGATGCTGGCCGCCGCGACGCCGAACTTGCCCAGCGCTGCAACAATGGCAACCACGCGGATCGCCCATTGCACCAGGCTCGCCATGACGGGCGTGAACGTGGCGTCCGCGTTCGTGCGGCCGAGCGCGCGTTTCACCGCGTTCGCCACGCGGTTCGACACCCACCAGCCGACCAGTAGAATCAATATGGCCATCAGGATGTCGAAGCCGTATGTGACACCTGCTGTCAGCAAGAAATTGTAGACAGGGCGTAGTTTGTCCAGCGGGTCCATGAAATTTCTCCTCGTTCGAATGAACAGGGTTTGGCCGGGTCCGCC
This sequence comes from Caballeronia sordidicola, assembly GCF_000729995.1. Lineage (GTDB taxonomy): Bacteria > Pseudomonadota > Gammaproteobacteria > Burkholderiales > Burkholderiaceae > Caballeronia > Caballeronia sordidicola_A. Next base: position 74,080 of record NZ_JNFG01000004.1, read on the forward strand.
CCCTAATCGTTCCCCTGTTGGCCATTTGGCCGTGTCCCGAATATCGGGATAGCCTTGATGTTCTTCGGGTCAAGCCCGACACGAGTTCGCGCGATTCGCTACCATGGCGGACTTGGTGCACGTCAGACGACATGTCCCGCGCGATTGTTGCTTGCCTGTGTTTGCACCCCCCTTTGTCCCTTCACCAATTCGAGGATTTCGTCATGGCTTACGAAGCAGCTTCCGAACGCTATTCAGAGATGACTTACCGCACCTGCGGCAAGAGCGGCCTGAAGTTGCCGGCGTTGTCGCTGGGTCTTTGGCACAACTTCGGCGACACCACGCCGATCTCCACGCAGCGCGACATCCTGCGCACCGCGTTCGATCTCGGCATTACGCACTTCGATCTCGCGAACAACTACGGGCCGCCGTACGGCAGCGCGGAGACGAATTTCGGGCGTTTGTTCAAGGACGATTTCCGGCCGTATCGTGACGAATTGCTGATTTCGTCGAAGGCGGGCTGGGACATGTGGCCGGGGCCGTATGGCCAGGGCGGCGGATCGCGGAAATACGTGCTGGCGTCTCTTGATCAGAGTCTGCAGCGCATGGGCCTGGATTACGTCGATATCTTCTATTCGCATCGTTTCGATGCCGATACGCCGCTCGAAGAAACCGCTGGTGCGCTCGCGACCGCCGTGCATTCAGGCAAGGCGCTGTACGTGGGCATTTCGTCGTATTCGTCGGCCAAGACGCGCGAGATGGCGAAGCTGCTGGCCGAGCATAAAGTGCCGCTGCTGATTCATCAGCCGTCCTACAACATGCTGAACCGGTGGATCGAGGAAGATTTGCTCGATACGCTCGACGATGTGGGCGCGGGCAGTATCGCGTTCACGCCGCTGGCGCAGGGGCTGCTGACGGGCAAATACCTGAACGGCATTCCGGCCGATGCGCGCGTCAACAAGCCGGGCGGCGGGTCGCTGAAGCAGGAGCATTTGAGCGAGAAGAATATCGATCATGTGCGCAAGCTCAACGAACTCGCGCAGCGGCGTGGCCAAAGCCTCGCGCAAATGGCATTGGCGTGGGCATTGCGCGGTGGGCGCGTGACGTCGGTGCTGATCGGCGCGAGCCGTCCCGAGCAAGTGACGGAGAACGTCGGTGCGTTGAAAAACCTGGAGTTTTCGAAGGAAGAACTTGCCGAAATCGATCAGCACGCGACGGAAGGCGGGATCAACCTGTGGGAAAAGCCTTCGACGGATCAGCGGATCTGAATTGCGCTGACGGGCATAAAGGGGCGCTACACGGGCTGCGTTCCCTTGACTCCTGATCGAAGCCGCAATGTTGCTTCGATACTGACGACCGGCTCTGCGTTGGCTGTATTGCCAAGAATGCCAACGGAATATCAGCGCCGAGTCTCATTTCACCTCGCCGAAACCAGCCTGACGGCAGCAGGGCTTTTGCCTTGCTGCCCGCACGGGTTGCTATCATGCGGACTCCGGAATGCTTGCTTCGTCCGCGATCGACTTCGTTGTCCCAGTTCGCAAGAGATTTTGCACGCTTCGCGCGACGTTGTCCCGACGATCCAGCCTGCAAATTGCGCATACAGGTCGACCATTCCAGTGCCGCGCGTTAAAAAAACGCGCCTTGAACCCGGAAATCGCGTGTGCGGTAAAATAGGCGTTTACGCGTGAGGCAAGCGGGGAATGCGGAACATTCGCTCCGAACGCGCGGGTCTTCGCAGCGCTCGACCTGGTTCTCGCATATCGCCGGAAATTCCGCTTTAGCATCACGCATTGCTTTCGTCGCGCCTTCGAGGTGTTGTCGCCGGAATCGAGCCCAAGTTGATCAAACAACGGCCGCCGGAACGCACTACTGCGCCGCCCTGATTCCGCACTATCCATGAAGCCATGAGCAACCTTAATCCGCAAACCGTTCTAAGCGTCCACCACTGGACCGATACGCTGTTCAGCTTCACTTGCACGCGCGACTCCGCGTTCCGTTTCGAAAACGGCCAGTTCACCATGGTCGGCCTCGAAGTCGATGGCAAGCCGCTGCTGCGCGCTTACAGCTTGGCGAGCGCGAATTACGAAGAGCACCTCGAATTTCTCAGCATCAAGGTGCAGGACGGTCCGCTGACATCGCGTCTTCAGCATTTGAAGGTGGGTGACCCGGTGTTGATCGGCAAGAAGCCGGTGGGTACGCTGATCGCCGACAACCTCTTGCCCGGCAAGACGCTGTGGCTGCTGTCGACGGGTACGGGCCTGGCGCCCTTCATGTCGATCATCAAGGACCCGGATGTCTACGATCGTTTCGACAAGATCGTGCTCACGCACACCTGCCGTTTCGTCGATGAACTCGCGTACAAGGACTTCATTACCGAGCACCTTCCGGCGCACGAGCATCTGGGCGAGTTGATCCAGGAAAAGCTGGTGTATTACCCGACGGTTACCCGCGAAGAGTTTGCCAATCGCGGCCGGATCACGGACCTGATCGAAACGAAGAAGCTGTTCGCAGACCTGGACGTGGCGCCCTTCTCCGTGGAAAACGACCGCGTCATGCTTTGCGGCAGTCCGCATATGCTGCGCGACACGCGTCAGCTCCTCGATGAAATGGGCTTCCAGGAAGGCAGCAACAATCATCCGGGACATTACGTTGTGGAAAAGGCCTTCGTCGGCTGAGCTTCGCTTGCGACCTTGGTACCTTGCCCGCGTGCTGGAAAACAAAAACCGAAGCCCTTGTGCTTCGGTTTTTTCATATGGCGGTTCCATCAACCAATCGCGTCATGCAATTCAACGTTGCGACAAGATGCCCTAAAAAGCGGCTTTTACTACTGATGCGGTTTGCGAAAGCCGATCTGATCTCAAATTAGTCCTGATACACAATTTTCGAACGTTTCTGGAAAAAATTCGCTGACACCGGGAAGTCAAAATTCCATTGTGTGCAACGTTTTGCGACGCTTAACTTCCTCATTCCGATAAAATCGCGGGTTTTCCAATCGATTTAGCGCTCCGCGCTCGAGGTTTGAGGAGTCACCCGTTCATGTCCCTGTTCCGCAAGAAAAGCATCGAGCACATGCTCGCCGGCGCGCAACGCGCCGGACTCAAAAAAACGTTGGGGGCGCTCGATCTGACGTTTCTGGGCGTCGGCGCGATTATCGGCACGGGTATTTTCGTGCTCACCGGGACGGGCGCGGTTCAAGCCGGTCCGGCGTTGATGGTGTCGTTTATTCTCGCGGCCATTGCGTGCGCGCTCGCGGCGCTCGCGTACGCGGAGTTTGCATCGACCATTCCCGTCGCTGGATCCATCTACACGTATTCGTATGCCACGCTCGGCGAACTCGCCGCGTGGGTTATCGGCTGGGACCTGATGCTGGAATACGGGTTGGCGACCTCCGCGGTGTCGGTCGGCTGGTCGGGGTATCTGCAGTCGCTGCTGTCGGGCTTCGGCATTTCGTTGCCCGTGGCGCTGACAGCGGCGCCCGGTGCCGTGCCAGGACATTTCACGCTGTTCAACCTGCCCGCGTTTCTCGTCATGATGGCGATCACGTCGCTGCTGTCGATCGGTATCAAGGAGTCGGCGCGCGTGAACAACGTGATGGTCGCGATCAAGGTCGCGGTCGTGCTGATGGTGATCGGCGTCGGCGTGTTTCACGTCACGCCCGCGAACTGGCATCCGTTCATGCCGAATGGCTGGAACGGCGTGTTCGGTGCGGCGGCTGTGATGTTCTTTGCGTTTATCGGCTTCGACTCGGTGTCGTCGGCGGCGGAAGAAGTGAAGAATCCGAAGCGTGACTTGCCGATCGGCATTATTTCGTCGCTGGCGGTTTGCGCCGTGCTTTACGTGGCGGTGGCCGCCGTGGTGACGGGTATTGTTCCGGCGGCGCAGTTCGCCAATGTCTCGCATCCCGTGTCGTACGCGTTGCAGGTCGTGGGGCAGAGGTGGGTGGCGGGTTTCATCGATTTGGGCGCGGTGCTCGGCATGCTGACCGTGATTCTGGTGATGAGCTACGGTCAGACACGCATCATCTACGCGATGTCCCGCGATGGCTTGCTGCCCGCGCGTCTGTCGACCGTGCATCCGAAATTCGGCACGCCGTTCTTTACGACGTGGCTGGTGGGTCTGTTCTTCGGGCTGATCGGTGCGCTCGTGCCGCTCAACGTGCTGGCGGAACTGATCAATATCGGCACGCTGGCCGCGTTTTCGATGGTGTCTATCGCCGTGCTGATTTTGCGTCGTACGCATCCTGACCTGCCGCGTGCGTTTCGTTGCCCAGGCGTGCCCGTCGTGCCGGTGCTGGCGGTTCTGGCTTGCCTGTTCCTGATGCTGAATCTGAAAGCGGTGACGTGGATTGCATTCGTGGTGTGGCTCGCAATCGGGCTGGCGATCTATTTCGGCTATTCGCGCTGGCATTCGAAACTGGGGCGCGGGGTGGAGTGACACGCGGAGGTTGAACCCAGCCGCTTAAGCCTTACGCCGCCCATCGAGGCGGCGTTTTTACGACCGCTTTCCGCGAGACGCGCCCCCGCAACCCTCTGTCCCCACCCGCCTTTAGCCCAATAGCGACGGTTTTCGTTTTGTGCTTTACTAAGTGCTACAACAAATAAACACGAACCCAGCCAGACACTCACACTCGTGAAGTCCGCAAGGCCAGTGAAACAAAAGCGATGAGTGAGCTTCGGCTGTATATCCCCCGAAGGAGACAGAAGCATGGCGCTCAGCATCAGTCTGACGGTCAACGGCAAAGCCGTTACCGCCACCGTCGAACCCCACATCCTCCTAGTCCAGTTTCTCCGTGAGGAGTTGTGTCTCACGGGCACGCACATAGGCTGCGACACCGCCCAGTGCGGCGCATGCACGGTCCACCTGGATGGCCGCGCGATCAAGTCGTGCAACATCCTTGCCGTGCAGGCCGACGGGTCGTCGGTGACGACTATCGAAGGGATGGCGAAGGACGGTGAACTCCATCCCATGCAAGCGGCGTTCAAGGAGTGCCATGGCCTGCAGTGCGGCTTCTGTACGCCCGGCATGGTGATGAGCGCGACCTCCCTCGCCGCGCAAAAGCCCGATCTCACCGAAGCCGATGTCCGCGAACAACTTGACGGCAATCTCTGTCGATGTACGGGGTATCACAACATCGTGAAAGCCATAGTGCAGGGCGCGCAAGCCATGAAGGCCTCGCCCTGAGCCGCCGCCCGCGCTTCAACTGAAGCTGCAACGAAGCCGCACTCACCTTTCCGATGAAGATTCGCGCCTGAACAGGAGTCCGCGATGAACGCCCCTGAAACACCCGATACCCACCGCATGATCGGCGCCGCCGTTAGACGCAAGGAAGACTATCGCTTCCTGACGGGCAACGGCCAATACACCGATGACGTCGTCCTTCCCCGCCAAACCTTCGCCGTCTTCCTGCGCTCACCCTACGCGCACGCGACGATCCGCAGTATCGACATTACCGCAGCGAAAGAAGCCCCCGGCGTCGTCGCGATCTTCACCGGCGCGGACATGGCCGGCGAAAGCGTCGGCGGATTGCCGTGCGGATGGCTGATCCACAACATCGACGGCAAGCCGATGAACGAACCGCCGCACCCCGTGATTGCGCATACGAAAGTGCGGCACGTGGGCGATCAGGTGGCGTTGATCGTTGCGGAATCGGTGAAGCAAGCGAAGGACGCGATCGAGTTGATCGAAGTGGACTACGACGTGCTGCCGGCCGTCGTCGATACCGCCACCGCCGCCGACCCCGGCCAGCCTCAGGTCCACGATGAAGCGCCGAACAACCTCTGCTACATCTGGGGCCACGGCGATAAAGCGGCCACCGACGCCGCTTTCGCCAAAGCCGCGCACGTGACCACGCTGGATATCGTGAACCAGCGCCTGGTGCCGAACGCGATCGAACCGCGCGCCGTGAACGCGAGCTATTCGAAGTCCGACGACAGCTACACCGTCTACGTCGCGAATCAGAATCCGCACGTCGAGCGTTTGTTGATGGCGGCGTTCGTGTTGTCTCTGCCTGAGTCGAAACTAAGGATCATCGCGCCCGATGTGGGCGGCGGCTTCGGCTCGAAGATCTACCTCTACGCGGAAGATGTGGCGTTGACGTGGGCGTCGAAGAAAGTCCGGCGGCCGATCAAATGGACGTGCGAGCGCTCGGAAGCATTCCTCTCCGATGCCCACGGCCGCGATCACGTCACTAAAGCCGAACTCGCGATCGACGCCGACGGCAAGTTCCTCGGTCTTCGCGTTCACACGACGGCGAACATGGGCGCGTATTTGTCGACGTTCGCGTCCGCGATCCCGACCATCTTGTACGCCACGCTGCTCGCCGGCCAGTACGCTACGCCCGCGATCTACGCCGAGGTAAAGGCTGTTTTCACGAATACGGTTCCAGTGGATGCCTATCGCGGCGCGGGGCGTCCGGAAGCCACGTACGTGCTTGAACGTATCGTGGAAACGGCGGCGCGCGAGATGAACATCGATCCTGCTGAATTGAGGCGGCGAAATTTCATCCGATCGTGGCCGTACACCACGCCGGTTGGCCTGACCTACGATTCCGGCGATTACTCGGCGTTGCTCGACCGCGCGATGGAACTTGCCGATGTGGCAGGGTTCCCGGCGCGGCGCGAGGAATCGAAGAAAAACGGCAAGCTGCGCGGGCTTGGATATTCCTGCTACATCGAGGCGTGCGGGTTGGCGCCATCGAATCTGGCGGGTGCGTTGGGCGCGCGGGCGGGCTTGTTCGAAGCTGGCGAAGTCCGTGTACATCCCACGGGGTCGGTCACCGTGTTCACCGGCTCGCACAGCCACGGCCAAGGGCACGAAACCACCTTCGCGCAAGTGGTGGCGGACCGGCTGGGGGTATCGATGGACAACATCGAGATCGTCCACGGCGACACCGGGCGGATTCCGTTCGGCATGGGCACGTACGGCTCGCGGTCGATTGCGGTCGGCGGCTCGGCGATCATGAAGGCGCTCGACAAGATCGAGGACAAAGCCAAGAAAATCGCTGCGCATTTGCTGGAGGCATCGGCGGAAGATATTGAGTTCAAGGACGGAATTTTCCGCGTGGCGGGGACCGATCGGACGAAGGCGTTCGCGGAGGTATCGCTGGCGGCGTATGTGCCGCACAACTTCCCGCTCGACAAACTCGAACCGGGCCTCAACGAAAACGCGTTCTACGATCCGAGCAACTTCACGTATCCGTCTGGCGCGTATTTGTGCGAAGTGGAGGTTGATCAGGACACCGGCGAAACGCGCATCCAGAAGTTCACCGCCGTCGATGATTTCGGCAACATCATCAATCCGATGATCGTCGAAGGCCAGGTGCATGGAGGGATTGGGCAGGGCATTGGTCAGGCGATGCTGGAACGCGCCGTGTACGACAACGAGAGCGGCCAGTTGATGTCGGGTTCGTTCATGGATTACGCGATGCCGCACGCGTCCGATCTACCGAACTTCGATGTGGAAACGTCGAAAGGCACGCCGTGCGTGCATAACCCGCTAGGCGTGAAGGGCTGCGGCGAAGCGGGCGCGATTGGATCGCCACCGGCGGTGATCAACGCGATCATCGACGCGCTTTCGCCGCTCGGTGTGACCGATCTGCAGATGCCTGCCACGCCGCATCGCGTATGGGCTGCCATGCATGCAGCAGCCGATGCTTCGGCCGCTCGCGGCGCTTCGACTCCCGCTTAAGAGGACTTCGACATGTACTCATTCGATTATCAACGGCCCGACAAGTCCGACGCAGCGGTGGCGTTTCTCAAGCAGAACGAGGACGCCAAATATCTCTCCGGCGGCCAGAGCTTGCTGCCGACCATGCGCTTGCGGCTCGCGCAGCCGTCGGCGCTGGTGGATGTGACGCGCATTGGCACGATGAAGGACATCACCGTGACGGGTGACAAGGTGACTATTGGCGGTGCGGTGTGTCATGCGCAAGTTGCCGCGAACCCGGAGGTGCAGCGTGCGCTGCCGGGGTTGGCGGACCTTGCCGGTCATATTGGCGACCGGCAGGTTCGGGAGCGCGGGACGATCGGCGGATCGCTTGCCAACGATGACCCGGCGGCGTGTTATCCGGCGGCGGTGTTGGCGTTGAACGCGACTATCGTGACGGATAGAAGGCGTATTACCGCCGATGACTTTTTCCTTGGCATGTATGAGACGGCTTTGGAGCCGGATGAACTGATTACATCGGTTGAATTTCCGATTGCCGAGCGGGCGGGGTACGAGAAGTTTCGCAATCCTGCGTCGCACTTTGCTTTGGTTGGTGTGTTTGTTGCGAAGCATGCAGGCGGCGTGCGAGTGGCGATCACGGGCGCGGCAGCGAGCGTGTTTCGGGCGTCGGCGCTTGAGGATGCGTTATCGAAGGAGTTCTCGGTTGCGGCGGCGCGTAGCACGTCGATTTCCGCCGATACGCTCAACGAGGATATGCACGCGAGTGCCGAGTATCGGGCGCATTTGATCCCGATACTTGCCGGAAGGGCGGTCGATAGGGCCAATGCGTTTTAGCTTTTCGTTCGCCCCGGTTTTTTGCTCGCGCCGATGAACGGGCTGGGGTTCTCCCGGCGCGAGCGAAACAAACTCTGACTCAACCAGTCCCAGGAACCTTATGGACCCAGCCTCGATCGACGAAACCCTCGCCGCGCTGAGCGGGCAGCAATACTTCGCCAGCCGCGAACTCGCAACGGGGCTTTTCCTGGCGTTAAAAATGCAGCGCCCGCTATTTCTGGAAGGTGAACCGGGCGTCGGCAAGACTGAACTGGCAAAAGCGGCCGCCGGCATGCTCGGCACGCAAATGCTGCGGCTGCAATGCTATGAAGGACTCGACACCGCCAGCGCGCTCTACGAATGGGACTATCCGCGCCAGATCATGGCGCTGCGGCTTGCCGAGGCAGCAGGTGAACAACCCTCGAACGATTCGCTCTACAAAAGCGAGTTCCTCCTCAAGCGCCCGTTGCTGCAAGCACTTATGCCTGACCCCTCGAATCCAGGCGCTCAACGCGTTTTACTCATCGATGAAATCGATCGCGCCGATGAACCGTTCGAAGCTTTCCTGCTCGAGTTGCTGTCGGATTTCCAGGTATCGATTCCCGAGTACGGAACTGTGCGCGCCGAGCGGCCGCCGCTGGTCGTGATGACATCGAATCGCACCCGCGAGGTCCACGATGCGCTCAAACGACGCTGTTTATATCAATGGATCGGCTATCCCGCCCGCGATGTGGAACTGCAGATTGTGGCTGCACGCGCGCCCGAAGCAGGCGCGGACTTGCAGGCGCGAGCGGTGGCGTTTGTGCATCGGCTGAGGACGCTCGACTTGTTCAAGGCGCCGGGCGTGGCGGAAACCATCGACTGGTGTCGTGCGCTGGCGGCGCTTTCTGTCAGTGAACTCGATCCGCAATCGGTGCAGGACACATTGGGCGTACTGCTGAAGTACCAGGACGACCTAGCACGCGTGGACGCGGCCGAGATCGCCCAGTGCCTCGCCGCGCCGGCCTGAGCGATCATGTCGACGCCAACGCTTGCTCACAACGTCGTGCATTTTGTGCGGCTCTTGCGCGGCGCAGGCCTCGCGATGTCGCCGGCGCACAGCGTTGATGCGCTCGAAGCGCTGCGCTGGATCGACATAACCCGCCGCGATGATGTCCGCGCCGCGCTCGCCGCGCTGCTTGTTCATGCGCCCGACGAGCGCGACCTCTTCCATCAGGCCTTCGATCTTTTCTGGCGCGATCCCGATTGGGAAGGGAAATTGCGCGCGTTATTGCTGCCGAAGGTGACGAACGGCGTGCCGCCGCCCAAGCGTAACAATCGTCTCGCCGATGCCCTCGCCGCACGCGCGGCTGCATTGAAGCAGGAGAACAATCAGCCGGACACGGTTGAACATCTCCACGCGCGCATCACGTTCAGCGCGCAGGAGCGTCTGAGCCATCGCGATTTCGACACCCTTACGTCCGATGAATGGCGCGCGCTTCGACATCAAATTCGTTCGCATAGAATGCCGCTAGCCACGGAGCCGACCCGGCGCTTAAAAACGGCATCGCACGGCACGCATGCCGATTTGCGCGCCAGCGCCCGTAGCGCCGTGCGCTCGGGCGGCGACTGGACCACGTGGAAATACAAGAAAGTGGTCGAGCGCCGCCCGCCGCTTGTCCTGCTGCTCGACATTTCCGGGTCGATGAGCGCGTATTCCCGGGCTGTGCTTTACTTCTGTCATGCCTTGCTGCAGTCGCGCGAACGCCTGCAGGTTTTCCTGTTTGGCACGCGCCTGACCAACGCCACGCGGGCATTACGCGAACGCGATCCTGACGTAGCGATTGCCGCGATCTCCGATCAGGTGGTCGACTGGTCGGGCGGAACGCGGATCGGCGCGGCGCTGGCCGAATTCAACCGGCGCTGGGCGCGGCGGGTGCTCAACGGACGTGCAACGGTTTTGTTCGTCACTGACGGGCTCGATCACGAAGCAATCGATGTCCTCGAAACCGAAATGCTGCGCCTGAGGCGCTTTGCGCATCGGCTGGTGTGGCTTAATCCGTTGCTTCGATACGCCGATTTCACCCCGCGCGCGCGGGGCGTGCGGGCGATCCTGCCGCATGTCGATGCGATGCTTGCGGCTCACAACCTCGACAGCCTGAACGCTGTCGGCCGGGAGCTGGCGGCGGTGACGCGTCGATCGGACCGGAAATCAGCCGGAGACACGTCATGGAACTGACCGAAACGCATCATCTGCCCGTGCCGCAGAATGTCGCTTGGGAAGCGTTGAACGATACTGAAATCTTGCGCGCGTGCATTCCGGGTTGCGAAAGCATAGAAGCCGATGGCGAGAACGCGTATGCGGTGGCAATGACGGCGTCGGTCGGACCCGTAAAAGCGAAATTCAAGGGGCGCATGAATTTGGTGGACATCGACGCGCCGCACACGTACACCATCGTGTTCGAGGGGCAAGGCGGGACGGCCGGTTTCGGCAAGGGGCAGGCGAAGGTGAACCTGGAACCGGGCGACAATGCGGATTCGACCACGTTGACTTACACGGCGAACGCGCAAGTGGGCGGCAAGCTTGCGCAGATCGGCTCGCGGCTGGTGGACGGCGCGGCCAGAAAGATTGCCGGGGAATTTTTCAAGCGCTTCAGTGCGCAGTTGACGCAGGGCGATGAACCCGAGGCGGAGCCCGACTCGGCGGACGGTGAAGGTGTAGAGAAGAAGAGGAAAAGATCATGGACAGCGTGGATCTCGAAGTCCTGAGAAACAGCGCGCGATGGCTCGAACGGGGGCATCGCGTGTTGCTGGTGACTGTAGTTAAGACGTGGGGTTCGTCGCCCCGGCCAGAAGGCGCGATGCTCGCCGTGCGCGATGACGGCGCGGTGATGGGATCGGTGTCGGGCGGCTGCATTGAAGACGACTTGATCGAGCGCGTCAGGCAACGCGGCATTGAGCAGACCAAGCCCGAGAGCGTGAAATATGGAATCTCGGCGGAAGAGGCACATCGGTTCGGACTGCCTTGCGGCGGGACGATTCAACTGGTGCTTGAACCGTTGTCGATGAAGAGCGGTATTGCTGAGTTATGCGATGCCGTTCTCGCCGGCCAGCTGGTGACACGCACGCTCGATATGGCCAATGGCGCGGTCAAGTTAGAGCCAGCGCAAGCAACGGATGGCGTGACGTTCGATGAAACCACGTTGTCGACCATTCACGGGCCGCGGTATCGGATGCTTGTGATCGGCGCGGGGCAGTTGTCGCGGTATTTATGCAGTATCGCGGTCGGGCTGGATTACCACGTGACGGTCTGCGATCCACGTGAGGAGTACACCGACGAGTGGGATGTGCCGGGCACGAAGATTGTGCGCACCATGCCCGACGATACCGTGATGGAAATGAAACTCGATGAGCGTTGCGCGGTGATTGCATTGACGCATGATCCGAAGCTCGACGATCTAGCGTTGATGGAAGCGTTGAAGACGCCGGCGTTTTATGTCGGCGCGTTGGGGTCGCGGAAGAACAACGCGGCGCGCAGGGAAAGGCTGAAAGAGTTCGATCTCTCCGATGCCGAGTTGTCGCGCCTGCATGGGCCGGTGGGGATTTATATCGGTAGCCGGACGCCGCCGGAGATTGCCGTTTCGATTCTTGCTGAAGTGACGGCGGCGAAGAACGGGGTTTCGTTGCCGACGATTCTTCAGGTTGAAGGCGCGAAGGCGGCGCGGGAGCTTGAAGGGACCGGGGAGATTTGCGGGATTTAGGGTGGGTATTTGGTGTCGCCGCGCTTGGACGATAAGCGCGGCACGTTGTTCTCAAGTCACTTTGCCGTTGAGTCGCATGGACTGGAGGTATTGACCGGATACCTCCGATGCTCCGTAATGAACCACGGTCTGGTCAATCAGTGCCCAAATCGATATTCCTGCCTGGCGCGCACGCATGCAGAACGACACGTCTTCGCCCAGATAGACGCCGTCTTCTTCGATGGTTTCGAAGAAGCCGTAGAACTTGCCGCTGGGTATCATCGATGCATATTGTTTCGGCGGCGAGTAGCACTCCGTAAAAGGTTTCGTTACCTCGAACGCTTCGCGTTGCGCCAGGAAAACGCCGGTGCCAATATGCCGTGCTTCGGCAAATCCATTCACGAAATCCATATCTCCGTCCGCATTCGTAACGGGTGCGAACGTGTAGTCGGCATGCTTTTCCAGCCATTGACGCATGGTGAGACCGGAATCGGCGGGAGCTATCGAACGATCCAGATTGAAACGTCTGAACGGATAGGCGAGGCCCGTGAGCGTTTTGTTAGCGGCCAGAAGCTTGATGACGGCTTCGGCGGGAAACTTCATGTCGGTATCGAGGAAAAGCAGGTGCGTGAATTTGGGATGGTCCAGGAAATAGTTGGCGAAGAAGTTTCGCGCTCGAACGATTTGCGAGGACGCAACGTGCAACATTTCGTAGCTTGATCCCGAATCCGTTAATGCGCGTGTGAGGTCCATTAGCGAAAAGGCGAAATTGACGTGGACTTCTTCGCTGTAGGTGGGCAGGCAGATGAGGATGTGGTGGTTGGCCATGAGCAATTGTAAAAATTAGTGATGCGAAATAGTTGGGCGACGATTGAAGCCTTGATGGTACATGCTGCGTGGACTGAGATCGTTTCGTTTTGTTTGCTTTTGTGGATCGGAAAGCGGTTTAATCCACGTGCCGCGTAAGATGTGCAAAATCAAAAAAACAAACCCCGCTTTTTGTCGCGGGGTTTGTTGTTTAAACCGCAGCAAACGCAGACGGCGGCGCCCTCACATCAACCCCATACAAACCATCGCGACAATCGATACCATCACAATCACCGCGCCCACCGTCTTGCGTTTATTCAACTCGGTCCACAGCAACACGCCCGTCAGCGACAGCAGAATAATGCTGCCCGCCAGCGTATCGATGAGCAGCACCCAGCCCACGCTCAACCCCACGCCTTTGTGCAAATTGCTCATGGTCGAGAGAAAGCTGTTCTCGGTGCGTTTCACCGATACAAACCCGTTCCCCACCCAGTATTCCGCCGATACCGACCCGCCCGGCGACGCCACCGCCACCGTCCACAATTCCGGCTGCATGGTCTTCTGATCGCCCCAGCCCACCGCGTGCGCGGACTCACGTTTCGGCCGGCCGATATTCCCGTCAAGCTGGAGTTCCTGCTTGAGCCACTTGCCGAGTTCCATCGGTGACTTGAGGCCATGCTCGGGCACGGCCATTTGCATCTGGGAAACCTGCGGTTCTCCGCTCGAAATCTTCAGCGGACCGGCGCGATGATTCAGCAGAAATCCCGTCGTCCCGAACAGTAACCCCAGCACGGCGCCCCACAAACCGACCCAGCCATGCACCTTGCGTAGCCATTTGATGAAGGTTGCGCGGCGCGAGCGCTGTTTCCGTGCGAACTGTTCAGCGTCGTCGATAAGGCGGCCGCCTCGCGGCGCGTACGGCATCGAGGTCACGTTGGACGCGGGTTCAAAGGTTTCAGGCGCGTTCACGCGTCTCTCCAGAGGGCATAGCGAATAAGGGGATGCTGCGGATGGATTTCTCACCGATACGGCTGACAAGCCGCCAATAAGCACATCGGCGGAGTCAAGCTTTCAAATGAGAATTGTTATCATTACACGAACATTGCAAATCTTCAATAGTCGTGTGACGCGGCCGGAGCAGGAGGGAGGCACTGGCCGCGCCAAAAAGACATCGGCGAACGATCGCCGAAAAAACCGTCAAACCGGCCAGAGCGGCCCTTCTTCCATTGCGCCGACCTGCTCGCGCAACTCCAGAATCCGGTCTTCCCAATAACGCTGCGTGTTGAACCACGGAAACGCGGCGGGAAACGCCGGATCATTCCAGCGACGCGCCAGCCAGGCCGCATAGTGAATCAACCGCAGCGTGCGCAGCGCTTCGACCAGATGCAGCTCGCGCGGCTCGAAATCGCAGAAATCTTCGTATCCCGCCAGCAAATCACCTAGCGCACGCGACGCCTCCGGGCGATCGCCCGGCAGCAACAGCCACAAATCCTGGATAGCGGGCGCCATGCGGCTATCGTCGAAATCGACGAAATGCGGACCCGCATCCGTCCACAACACGTTGCTTGGATGACAATCGCCGTGCAGCCGGATGCTTTTGATATCGCCGGCGCGTTCGTAGCATCGCTCGACACCTTCCAGCGCCATCTTCACTACGGTTTCATACGCTTCCCGCACGTCCTTCGGCACAAATCCGTGCGTCAGCAAAAACTCGCGCGGTTCGTATCCAAAGGTCTGAATATCGAGCGCTGGGCGTTCCACGTACGGCTTGATCTGCCCGACCGCGTGAATCCGGCCGATAAACCGCCCAAGCCATTCCAGCGTCTCCGGCCGGTCGATATCCGGCGCACGTCCTCCGCGTCGTTCGAAGATGGAAAACCGGAAACCTTCAAACGTATGGAGCGACGCGCCATTCAGCACGCGAGCCGGCACCGCCGGAATCTCGCGCTCATAAAGGGTCGAAACGAAAGCGTGCTCTTCGAGAATGGCGTCGTCGGACCAACGCAGCGGCCGGTAGAACTTCGCGACCATCGGCGGCCCGTCTTCCATGCCGACCTGGTACACACGGTTCTCATAGCTGTTGAGCGCGAGCATGCCGCCGTCGGTGCGTTCGCCAAGCGGTATCAGGACGCTGTCGAGCGCATCGAGCACACGCTCGGGCGTGAGATCGGCGAAAGGCGGAGGCGGGAGATTAGCGTCGTCGCCGGAGAGAGAAAGGCTGTCTGCGGGCGCGCGCGATGCATCGGAATGGTTCGAGTTCATCCCTGCATTGTGACGCGCATCGCGGGGGGAAGCATCAGCGATGCGCGGATACAGCGAAACAACGTTCTGAAACGCGCTAATTCCTTAATGTATGAGCGCGTTGGACGGGCGGACGAGTTCGCCGGTGTCGATCAGATCTTCGAGGAAGAACGGTTCCGTGTTTAGCAGCTCCGACGTGCCGGGTTCATCGGCGTACCAGGCGACCATCGCCATGTCGCCGAGAATCCGCATGACGATCCCGCGTGCGCCTTGTGGCACAGCAATATGGACGGAGCGAACGATTGAACCAATTTGCATGATGACTCCCCGAGGTGTGCCGGCAAAACAGTGCGCGTGCCGGTCGGTTCTGCATGAAGCACAGGAGCGTGAGGCCCTGTGCACGAAACTAAAGTGCCGCGCGTGAATTCCTCGAATGCCTGCAAACTGCAGTCCTGTACCGATGATTTCGGCCGAAACGATGTTCTACTTTAGCGCAACAATTCCCGTGGGGCGAAAACTTGCATCGCATCGAAACAACGTATGCGCAATCCAACTATTTTTCGAAAGTTGATTGAAAGCGCCCGGCGTGGAACGCTGCGTGAAGCTTCCGGCCCGATGTCCGGCAAAACCCTGACGATCAAGGTATGGTTAGGGCCTTCGCCACCGGAGATCCACTTGTGACTTCATCGCCGGCGTCGTCCCGGTCAGCTTCGTCTTCCTCGCATAGCCCCGATTCCTTGCCGTACCTCGAACGCGGATCGCGTGCTTATTGGCACGCGGCGATTGCCTTGCTATTTGCAGGCTACGCCACCTTCTCGCTGCTCTACTGTTTGCAGCCGCTCCTTCCGGAGTTCACCAAGACGTTTGGCGTGAGTCCGGCGGAAAGTGCGCTGTCGGTATCGGTGACGACGGCTTCGCTTGCCATCGCGATTTTTATCGCCGGCTTTCTTTCAGAGGGCTGGAGCCGGCATCGATTGATGACGTTGTCGCTGACGGTTTCTGCGCTGCTGACGATCATCGTGGCGTTTCTGCCGAGCTGGCACGCGTTGTTGTTCGTGCGTGCGCTCGAAGGACTCGCGCTGGGTGGCGTGCCGGCCGTCGCCATGGCCTATCTTGCCGAGGAAGTGCATCCCGACGGCCTCGGCCTCGCGATGGGACTCTACGTCGGCGGCACGGCAATCGGCGGAATGGCTGGGCGGGTGATCAGCGGAATTCTCGCGGACTTTTTCTCGTGGCGTGTGGCTATCGGCGGAATCGGGGTGCTTGGGCTGCTCGCCACGCTGGCGTTTCGCGCGCTCCTGCCACCATCGCGACGTTTCGTGCCGCGCGCCGGAATGGCCTTTAGTCATCACCGGATTGCGCTGGCTGGGCATCTGAAAAATCGCGGCCTGCGATGCGTGATCTTGATGGGTTTCGTGCTCATGGGCAGCTTCGTGACGCTTTATAACTACGTCGGATATCGGTTGATCGCAGCGCCGTTCAATCTCAACCAGACGGAGATTGGCGCGATATTCGTGGTGTATCTGACGGGCGTGGTGGCATCGCCGTGGTCCGGAAAAATGGCCGATATATTCGGCCGCGGCCGCGTCCTGATCGCCGCGCTCCTGCTGATGATTTTTGGCGTGGCGTTGACGTTGTCGAGTTCGCTGCCCGTGGTGATTGCCGGCATCGCGTGCATGACGTTCGGGTTTTTCGCGGGGCATTCGGTCGCAAGCGGCTGGATCGGCTGGTTGGCCAAAGGGCCGAAAGGCCAGGCGGCGGCGCTGTATCTGCTGGCGTACTACATCGGCTCCAGCGTGCTCGGTTCCTGGGGTGGGCACTTCTGGACTATCGCCGGCTGGCCGGGCGTAAGCAGCTTCGTTTTCGTGCTGCTGTTAATCGGTTTGGGCGGCGCAGAATACTTGCGCCGGCTGGAGCATTGCGCGAATGCCTGATCGCTTAGATACACGGAAGAACGTAATGAAAGACCTTTGTAAATATCGATGAACAAGGGTTTTTACGTATCCACTTAAAACATCTGACCTGAAAGCCACGCCCTGTATGGCGTTTCTTTAATCGTTCGCTAACGTTTGCGGAAAGCGGCACAAATAAAGTTTAAACAACGGCCTATACTCGAATCGACAGTGCGACGTCTCACGCAGCCAGGTGAACGCTGAGCACGAATGATGGGAGACGGGTATGACCACATACTTCACGATCGGCGACTTCATCCTGATTATCCCGATGGCGCTTGCCGGCATTCTCTTTCTCGGGGCTGTGCCGTGCGCGACGCAATTCCGGAAAAACACACTACGCGTATTTGGCGCGCTGCTCGGCGTGCTGATTGCGTTCCTGCTGGTGGAAGGATTGCCGGCCCTCGTTTAGCAGTTCTATGTCGGAATGAACGGCGCGGCGAGTAGGGGCTTCGGCTTTCACTTCCACGCCTGTTGATCGGGAACAGGGCGCCGCAAGACGCGCCGTTCCTGCGATCGCGGTCATCGTCAGGAATGTCCTCTGCTCACGTTCGCTCTGAACGTCGACATCTGGTTTACTTCAATCTCGCTTTTGCTACTTCGAATCCGCGCATCCGTCGGAGGACAATGTGCGTAATTAGCCCAAGTCGTAATCGCAATCGCTCTCCAGTCGATGCCACCGATATTCAACGAACAATAAATCGACATCGAGGATCTCATGCCGCCGCTCACCGTTGCCGTTATCGCTTTTATCGCGCTCATCGTTGTTTTCGCAGCGGTTTGGGCATGGCAGGTTAAATCGAAGAATGCCGGGATGGTCGATCCCATCTGGGCGATGTCGCTTGGCCTGATCGCGGTGCTGGTCGCAGTACTCGCCGAGGGCGATCTGCACACGCGGGTCGTCGTGGGAATTGGCGGGTTCATCTGGGGCATGCGACTGGGTGTGCATCTGTGGAAACGCAATGCAGGTCACGCCGAAGATCCGCGGTATCACAAGTTCCGCGAGCAATGGGGCGCTGACGCCAACAGGAAAATGTTCTGGTTCTTCCAGATGCAAGTCGTGATTTCGATGTTGTTATCGCTCGCGTTTTTCGTGCCGGCCTATCGCGCAACGCCGCCGGGCGCCGCCTGGGTCGCGCTCGCGGCGGTGATCTGGGTGATCTCGATTGCGGGCGAAACGCTCGCCGACCATCAGTTGCGCGTGTTCAAGGCGGACCCGTCGAATCACGGCAACGTCTGCCGCGCGGGCTTGTGGCGTTATTCACGGCACCCGAACTACTTCTTCGAGTGCGTGCATTGGGTCGCGTACATCCCGCTTGCAATCGGCGTAGGCGCATGGATTTTCGCCATGCTGTTGCCGCCCGTGCTGATGGCGTGGCTGCTGATGAAAGTCTCGGGCGTACCCATGGTTGAAGCAGAATCGGCTAAAAAACGCGCGGGCTATGCCGACTACATGCGTACGACCAGCGCATTGATTCCATGGCCGCCGCGTCACCCTTAAATAATAATAGCGAGGAGTTTCCACATGAGCGATCTGCCATCGCAAGCGGTTATGTCAGAACCACAAGAAAAAGAAGTGCCGACGGAGAACTGGCTGATCGACTGGTGCGAGCGCGGCCGCGTTCCTGACTCGCTCGTGCGCTTCGGGATGCGCTGGCTGATGAAGCAGCGTCTGCGAGATGAGGGCATCGACGACGGCGAAGCGCGTTCGAAGCGCTTCAATCGTCTGGTCGATGAACTGCGCGCAAGCCCGATAGCGATCGAAACGCAAGCCGCGAACACGCAGCACTACGAGATGCCGGCAGCGTTTTTCCATGGCCATTTGGGCGAGCACCTGAAGTATTCGTGCTGCTTGTATCGGACGGGAACGGAAACGCTTGATCAGGCCGAGCGCGCCATGCTCGAGGAATACGCCGTCCGTGCGCATCTCACCGATGGCCAGCGCATTCTCGATCTCGGTTGCGGCTGGGGTTCGCTCTCGTTGTGGCTGGCGGAAAATTATCCGCGTTCGCAGATCGTGGCTTTATCGAATTCGCGGGGGCAGCGCGAGTTTATAGAGAGCGAGGCGGCCGAGCGCGGCATCACGAATTTGAGCGTGGTGACGGGGAATATTGTCGATCATCAATTCGATCCGGCATTGCTCGGCGATGGATTCGACCGCGTGTTGTCGATCGAGATGTTCGAGCACATGAAGAACTATCGGCTGTTGCTGAAGAAGATTTCTGGCTGGATGCGCGAGGACGGCAAGCTTTTTGTGCATGTGTTCGCGCATCGAACGCTGGCGTATCACTTCGAAGTGAAGGATGGCAGCGACTGGATGTCGAAGTACTTTTTCACGGGCGGGACGATGCCATCGGAGGCGCTGCTCCTGCATTTCCAGGACGATCTCACCATTGACCGTCAATGGTGGGTGAGCGGCACGCATTATGAGAAGACGGCCAATCACTGGCTGGCGAATCTGGACGCGGCGCGTAACGAATTGATGCCGATGCTGATCCAGACGTATGGCGCGGACAACGCCGGCATCTGGTTTCAGCGCTGGCGCATGTTTTATATGGCCGTGGCGGAGTTGTTCGGTTACGCCGGCGGCAACGAATGGGGCATCGCGCATTACCGGTTTTCCAAACGGGCGGGCTAGGTTGCACTGATGCGGGTTGGGCAAAAACGCTTCATCTCGCCGCCATCAATGCCGGGCGGCGGGCGAACCACGGCCTTGCGGCCTCCAGCTGCGCTGCCAGCCGGAACAACGTGGCATCGTCGTTGATCCGCCCCGCGAACTGCACGCCGATCGGCATGCCGCGGGCGTTCCAGTACAGCGGCACGGACATCGCCGGCTGACCGGTGAAGTTGAAAAGCTCCGTGCAACCGGCCCAGTCAAATGCCTTCTTGGAAGAAATCGACAACATCCGCTTCAACAACGGCTCAATGGGAATCGCCGAAAGCACGCGCATCTGGAAACGCTCGAACTGGGTCGGCTGCTTCGCTCCAATCCTGACCGGTGCGGCAGCAAGCGTGGGCGTCAACAGCACGTCATATCGCGTCATCAACGTAGCCATCTTCGCCTTGAACTGACGCTGGGTTTCCAGTGCGGCCGGCAGATCGCGTTCGCCGATCTTGCGGCCAATATGCGCCATCGCCCACGATGCAATTTCGAAATCAGCGCGCTTCGGCTTCTGGCCGCTGATGCGATCGGCGTGCAGCACGATCTCTTTGGCCAGCACCGACCACATCACCAGGAACGCATGGGCGAGGACGTCGAAGTCGAGCCCGAAAGACGTTGGCTCTACACGATGACCCAGTGATTCAGCGAGCCTGGCGGCATCGTCGAGAGCGGCTTTTACATCCGCCGATATCGCCCCCGCAAGCTGCGGCTCTTCCATATAGCCGATGCGCAACGGCCCGCACGGTTCGCCGACAGCCCGGAAGAAGGCGTTCGAATGCCCGGACGATGTGAGGTCGAGCAGCAGGGCGCTATCGCGGACACTGCGCGACACGGCATGATCCACCGCCAGATCGCCGGGAGCGGGCAGCGGCTGCGGTTGGACACTGTTGGATGGCTTGTAGCCGAAGAGCCCGCAACACGACGCCGGGATGCGGATCGAGCCGCCGCCATCCGCCGCGTGCGCAAGTGGGACGACACCGCCCGCGACCGCCGCCGCTGCGCCTCCGCTGGAACCGCCCGGGGTGTAGTCGAGTCCCCACGGGTTGCGCGCCGGGCCGAACAACTCGGGTTCGGTGTACGGCATCTGGCCGATCTCAGGCGTGTTGGTCTTGCCGAAAATGTTGAGCCCGGCCTGCTTCGATCGCGCGACGATCAGCGAGTCTTCAGTGGGCGTGAAATGCTGGAAATGGCGGCAACCCATGGACATCCGCAAACCCGCGACCGGCGCACCCAGGTCCTTGATGAGGTAGGGAACGCCCGCGAGCGGACCTTGGCCCAGGGTGGCGGAGCCATCGCGTCCGCCACGGCTCGCGCGGTTGCGAGCCGCCTGATAGTCCTTCAGGACAATGGCGTTGAGCGCCGGATTAACGGCTTCGGCGCGCGCGATTGCCGTATCGATCAATTCCCGCGCGCTGACCTGGCCGCTGCGCACGAGCTCGGCCAGGCCGATCGCGTCGTAGTCGAGATACTCGGACTGCAAGGTTCTCCCTCCTTTGATGCGGTTGTGTCCCGTCTTCTCAGGCGGCCAACCGTGCAGTCCGCGGAACAGCGCGCCGAGTTACGAATGCTCGCCGAGGAACGTCAGTGTGCGGCCGTGCGCCAGTGCCGACGCCGCTTGATTGTACGATGCGCGATCCGTGCAATTGAAGCCGTGATCGGCGCCCGGATACACGTGGACCTGAGCGTCCTTGCCCGCGAAGCGCTGCTTGACCGAGTCGATCGCGGTGGACGGAATGTGGGCATCGAGTGCGCCGTAGTGAAATTGCATCGGCACCTTGATCTTGTCGGCCTGGTCGAGCTCGTTCTGGATGCCGCCGCCGTAGTAGGCCACGGCGATATCGAATGCACCTTGCGCAGCGGACAAATAGGCCAGCCGGCCGCCAAGGCAATAACCGACGGCCGCGATCTTGCCCGTGACTTCCGGCAAAGCGCGCAGCGCGGCGGCGGTTGTGGTGACATCGTCGACTGCTTTCGATGCGTCGAGCTTGCCGTAGATTTCCATCGCCTTTTCGCGGTCGGCGCCGTCGTAGCCGAGTTCCACGCGCGGCTGGACGCGCCAGAAAATGTCGGGGGCGAGCGCGACGTAACCATCGGCCGCGTACTGGTCGGCCACGGCGCGGATGTGCGAGTTCACGCCGAAGATTTCCTGGATGATGACGACACCCGGGCCTTTGCCGCCTTTGGGCAACGCGAGATAGCCCTGGAAGGTGTCGCCGTCTGCAGGAATGTCGATCCAGCGGGATGTCACGGTCATGATGAAGCTCCTGGCTGATGCCTGAATAAGTGGGGCGAAATGATAGGGGACGATAAGGGTGGGAACCGCGGCCGGACAGTGTGCCACCATTCGATGCGCCTTGCTGGCAAGGGCGCGCGCTGTAAAGCAGCTGTAGGCAACGCGCGCGGCAGAGGGTTTTCAGCGATATTTCTGAGCCGTTCCACCGTCGTCATGGAGCACGGCGTGAGGCTTTGAAGCGGTGACTAGTTAATAGTGCTACCCGAGTGCTAACCCGAGTGCTAACCCCAATGCTTACCCGAGTTCTTAACCCACGAAATTGACTTGAAACAAACGGACCGAACAATAACGGCACGGCCGGGTAAAACTAAAGTGCCGCCTCTAGAACGCCGCGAACGACCACTTGCGCAAACGTGTCAATCTGCTGAAGAACCGCATGTACAGGACCTTTGCGCACTGCACCAGCACACTTTCAAGCGCTTCTCAACACATCTCTTATTGGTAGTCGCACCACTATCCTAAAAAACTTCCCCAAATTAATTTGATAACCCTACACTTGCGCGCAGTGCGGATGCTGGTCGTCATAAACGGCCTGCGGAAGTACGAGCCAAGTGCATGACGATGCATCCGGCGTGGTCGTCCACGGGGCTGAGCGAAACGTGATGAAACGGAGCACAGGGCGACACCGTTGTTTTTGGGACCGAAACTGGAGACTTACATGAACACCAAGCTTCACAAACTGTTGCCTATCAGCGCTGCAGCGCTAATGTTCGCCTCGATGGCAACAACCGCTACGGCCGACGAAACCGTCAAGATCGGTCACGTTGCACCGTTGACCGGTGGTATTGCCCACCTGGGCAAGGACAACGAAAACGGCGCGCGCCTCGCAGTTGAAGAAATCAATGCCAAGGGTCTGACGATCGGCGGCCAGAAGATCACGCTTCAACTCGATCCGCAAGATGACGCAGCTGACCCGCGTACAGCTACTCAAGTGGCGCAAAAGCTCGTCGACGACAAAGTCGTTGCCGTGGTTGGCCATTTGAACTCGGGCACCTCGATCCCGGCATCGAAGATCTATAGCGATGCAGGCATCGTGCAGATTTCGCCGTCGGCAACGAACCCGGTGTACACGCAGCAAGGCTTCAAGACGACGTATCGCGTTGTGGCAACCGATGCACAACAAGGTCCGGCACTGGCTAACTATGCCTCCAAGGAGCTGAAGCTGAAGAGCGTCGCGATTGTCGATGACTCGACCGCTTACGGCCAGGGTCTCGCGAACGAGTTCGAAAAGACTGCCAAGTCGCTCGGCATGAACGTGATGTCGCATGATGCGACCAACGACAAGGCTGTCGACTTCCGCGCAATTCTGACGAAGATCAAGGGCGAAAATCCTGACGCTGTGATGTTCGGCGGCATGGACGCAACCGGCGGCCCGTTCGCCAAGCAAGCCAAGCAACTCGGCCTGCGTGCCAAGGTACTGGCTGGCGACGGTGTTTGTACCGACCAGTTGTCGCAACTGGCTGGCGATGCAACCGACAATATCGTCTGCTCGGAAGCCGGTATGGCGCTCGAAAAGATGGCGGGCGGGGCGGAATTCTCGGCCAAGTTCCAGAAGCGTTTTGGCCAGCCGATCCAGATCTACGCTCCGTTCACGTATGACGCGGTGTACATCATTGTCGATGCTATGAAGCGCGCCAATTCCACCGATCCGGCGAAGATTCTGGCAGCAATGCCGAATACGGATTACAAGGGTGTGATCGGCGAAACGACCTTCGACTCGAAGGGCGACCTGAAGCACGGCGTGATCTCGCTGTACAACTACAAGGCAGGCAAGAAGACGCTGCTGGACGTAGTCAAGATGTAATTGCCGCAGGCGGTCAGAGTCGTGATGTTTCGACTGTGGCCGCCTTCGATGATTTTCATTCTTAAAAAAACGCGCTGATTTCGGTCAGCGCGTTTTTTTTGCGCGGCTATTTGGCTAATAGTAAGTGGCCAATGCCTGTTGCATGGTTGGTGTCTGTGGTCGGTTAGCCCGTTGCAATCCGGTGACCGCGGCGCTGTCCGTTCACAGCTTCAACTGTTTCATGATTCTCGGTCCCACGAGCGCGATCAGCGCTGCGCAAGCCGCGACCACCGATAACCCGATCGGCAACGTGCTCACCTGCGCCACACCGCCTATCAGCACCGGCCCGAGCAGCAAGCCGAAGTAAGCGAGGCCTGCGACATGCGCGAGCCCTTCTGCCGGGCTCACGCCCTCCACACGCGCCGCTGCGGCGAACAACACCGGCATCATGTTCGCGAGTCCGAGCCCCATGAGCGTGAAACCCGCGAGCGTGATGACCGCGTGTGGAAACAACAGCGCCGCCACCATGCCGATAAATGCCAGCGCCGCGCTCGCGAAGATGAGTTGCGGCGCGCCGAAGCGGGCGCGGACCGCATCGCCACCGAAACGTCCCGCCGCCATGCCACCGGTGAAGGCCGCGTAGGCCGTGCTGGAGAGCGCAGGCGTGGCGAGCACCACGTCACGCATGTAGACCGTTGCCCAGTCGTACATGGCCCCTTCAGCGATCAACGCGACCAACGCCATGCCGCCGAGCGCCCACAACGCTCGGGAGCGCCAGCGATTCGATGACGACCCGCCATGCGCATGGTCTGCGTGAGGGACGTGCGGCAGGACGGCGGGCATGGACACCAGGAGCACGATCACGCTCACCACCGACGCCAGAGCGAGATGCACCTCCGGCGCCATGCCATGCGCGAGCAGCGCGCCGCCAGCGGCCGCACCGGCCATCCCGCCGACGCTGAACATGCCGTGCAGCGACGACATGATGGGCCGCTCGAGCGCTTCTTCAACGGCGCTGGCTTCCGCGTTCATCGCGACATCGAGCGTGGCCATGCTGAAGCCGAACAGCGCCAGGACGACCAGCAGCAGCCAGTAGAACGGTGCGACGAGGATCAGCGCGCCGCCAATCGTCATGCCGATACCGCCGGCCAGGCACGCGCGGCGAGTGCCGACGCGCGCGATCCACGGACCGTTGGTGAGCATGGCGACAATCGAGCCGCCGGCGACCGCCAGCAACGCAATAGACAGCGATCCGGGACTCAGGTGGAATTTGTCACGCACGGTGGGTACATGCACGCCCCAGGACGCGTACAGCATCCCGGCGATGAAAAACACGGCCATGGTCGCGTAGCGCGCCCGCTCGCGTTTTGCCGCGGGAAGCCGCCGATGCGCGGCGTTCGGGGTGTCGTGCCCGACGGCGCGGGCACTTGAGACAGATTCGGACACGGGTGTTTGCTCTCTCTCGGCTTTCTTGTTGGCTTCTTGTGCTCACGGCCGGTCTTTCGTTGGCCGGCGAAGCTTTCAATTCTATCGGGTTGCGGACGGACCTGGTTTTAGTGCTTTAAGATCGCAAAGGCAGCCCGCTGCTCTTATTGGGTTCGCTGCCTGGCCGCTGGTGAGTTCTCTCGTGAGGTCCCGCTTTGAATATCCCGTCGCATGCTCCGTTGCATCTGCTGCATCAAGTGCCGCACGGCACGCTTGCCACGCATTCGCGTGAGCCGCGCGGTTTTCCTTACCCCACCGCATTACCTTTCGCGCCAACTTCCCGTCACGTGCCAATGGTCCTTATTAGCCATCTGGCCGAACACACGCGCAATCTGCAACTGGACGCACGCGCGGGATTCCTGATTACCCAAACGGCCAGCGATGCCATTCTCGAAGGGCAGCGTCTTACCATGCTCGGCTCGTTTTCTCCGGCGCCACCTGAATCCGTCGATGAACTGGCGCGCCGTTATCTCAGATATCACCCGGAAGCGGCCCGTTATCTTGAATTGGGCGACTTCACGTTCTGGATCATGTCGCTCGAACGGATGCGCTATATAGGCGGCTTTGGCGCAATGGGCTGGCTGGATGCAACGGCGCTTGATCCACTTGAACCGTTATCCGAGCAGAATGAACTTCGACTACTGGAATTATTTTCCGATTCTCCCGCGCGACCGGCTGATCTCGAACTAATGGGGATAGACAAATATGGTTGCGACCTGCGGACTCCCGGAGCGCGCAATCGTTTCACCTTCGATAAACCGAAACAAACCCGCGCAGAATTGAATGCTGCGTTGATCGATTGTATTGAACGGCATAGGTGATTGTCTGAACTCGTGATCGCCCGATACGTGTCTTTATGTCGCCGAATTACGAGATGGCGTTACGGCGATGAAGACGTTTGAGCAAACTCGCACGGAATGGAAGGTTTGGCCGATATGTTTCGGGTTATTTTCATTTCATGAAAGATTTTCCGGGTTAATTTAATGATGTAAGTAAGATGAATGCGTAGTTTCGGTAGCATTCACGAAATATCACGAATTGTTACGAACGCCCGTCGACTGAATTGATTTAAATCGACAGCGTAGAAGCGTGCGCGCAATCCTAGTTGTGTTAATCTGCGATTCATTGAGAGGCTTAACGTTATAACCGGAACGGGCAACGACTCGTACACTGCAAACCACAAGGAAAAGATCATGACGTCTTACAAGGAACTTCTCGCGCAGCGCGAAAATCTCGAGCGACAGATTGAAGAAGCGAAGTCGCGGGAATATGCCGAAGTTCTCAATGAAATCAAGCAGAAAATGGCCGACTATGGGATCACGCTCGCTGAATTGGCAGGCGGTCGCGGCGGCAAGAATTTGAAAAACGCTGCGCGTCCGCGTGCAGGCGTTGCACCGAAGTATCGTGACCCGGACAGCGGCAGCACGTGGTCCGGCCGTGGCAAGCCACCGAAGTGGATTGCAGGCCAGGAGCGCGACAACTTCCTGATCCAGAAGTAAAAGGGCGATTGTTTGAAAAAGCCGCACCATTAAAAAGGTGCGGCTTTTTTTGCGCCTGTGCAGCGGCCGACTGATTGCCAGCAGTCGAAATCATTCGGTTGCGCGGCATTGCGACGATATTCAAGATGCGACATGAGAACACGTCGCGTTCAGATAAATAGATGATTTTTATAGGGTTTTTTGTTTTTAAACGTGTGAGTGGAAGCGCGGCTTGGTAAAATTCGTCAAACGATGACTTCGAGTGATGACATGCCGCAATCAACAGCGCGCGCCGCAGAAAAGCAGGACGTAGCCCGCAAAACAACCTTCGCGAGTATCGCGGTGAATTCTGTGCTGATGGCGGCGCAGATCGTCGTCGGTGTGTTTGCGCATTCCCAGGCCTTGATTGCCGACGGTATTCATTCACTGTCTGACCTGGTGTCGGACTTCATCGTGCTGCTGGCCAATCGGCATAGCACCGCTGCTCCTGACGACGATCACAATTACGGCCACAGCCGTTATGAAACGGTCGCTTCATTATTTCTCGGTGCTCTTTTAATTGCTGTCGGCGTGGGGATGTTATGGCGAGCAGGTGAACGTATTACCAATCTTCAAGACATCCCGGAGGTTCACGCAAGTGCACTGGTTGTCGCAGCCATAGTTCTGATTTCTAAGGAGTTATTGTTCCGCTATATGCTCCGCGCGGCCGAACGCGTGAGATCGGCACTATTGATTGCCAATGCATGGCACGCCCGGTCTGACGCGGCGTCATCGCTGGTCGTCGCTATCGGCATTATGGGGAGTATGGCCGGCTGGCGTTTGCTGGACCCTATCGCGGCCGCAATTGTCGGTTTTATGGTTGCGCGAATGGGTTGGACTTTCGGATGGGATGCTCTGCAGGATTTGTCTGATCGCGCGCTGGATCATGCCGAAACCGAGAAGTTGCGCATGCTGTTGAGCAGCACGCCCGGTGTTCTCGATGTTCATGATTTGCGCACGCGGAAAATGGGCGATCTCGCCATTGTCGACGCGCATATTCTCGTCGATCCCCTCATTTCAGTTTCGGAGGGCCACTACATTGCAGAATTGGCGCGAGGGCGGTTGTTGACGAATACCCACGTTCTGGATGCATTGATTCATGTTGATCCGGAGAATGACGAAGCCAACCCTCAGCCGGGCAGAATGCCGACGCGTTCGGCGGTCAGTGATGCCATAAGCGCTGTATTGGGAACTCACGGTCTCACGTACAACGCATTGAACCTGCATTATCTGAGCAGCGGATTCGATATCGACGTGACACTTCCCGCCGACTTAACTGATGAGCAGCTGGCCAGTCTGGAAGCCGGCGATTTTGAGGCACTCAAGCGAAAACTCGGTGCACGCGAGATTCGGTTTACGCAAACTGTAAGAAACACGCCGCACGTTGCCATTACAGAATCCGCTGCGGTTTCGCGCCCTGCTTTGCGCCCTGATTAAAGCGCCCGCATTCATGTAATTGAAAGCTATCTTAAAGCGGCAATTGCGTATCGAATTTGATTTCTCGCAGGACCACACTGGTCCGGACTTGCGCGACTGCCGGAATCTTGAAGATGCGGTCGTGGAGAAAAGCGTCGTATGACTTGATGTCGGGCGCGACAATTTTCAGGATGTAATCGGCCTCGCCCGTGGTGCTGTAGCACTCGGTGACTTCCGGGCACGTGGTGATCTCGCGTTCGAATTGCTCGACACCGCCCTCTGTGTGACGCGTGAGATGAATATGAGCGAGCGCGCAGACATGTAGCCCAAGCTTTTCGCGATCGAGCAGCGCGGTGTACCGCTGGATCACGCCCGATTGCTCCATGTCCTTGATACGACGCCAGCACGGAGTGCTCGAAAGCCCGACCTGATCGGATATCTCCTGAACCGAACGGCGGGCGTCCAGTTGCAGAAGTCGCAGGATTTTTTGTGAAAACGTGTCGAGAGTCAACTGCGCCTCCTTTCGGTCGCTACCAAGTCCAATAGTAGAGGGGGCAGAAAGGAAGCGCAATGTCAAACGCCCGGTGTGAGCAATATTGCCTAACTCAACGCCCAGACTGCGCGTTTTGTCCTTCGATGTCAGTATCGCCGGGCGTTTCGCCAGCCGCTTTTAGCGACGCCAGCAGCGTCCGTTGAGTCCGCAATTCGGCCAGCATGTTGCAGAAAAGCGCACCTTGTTCAACGGCGTCATCGAGCGCGACGTGAGTGTGCGGGAGTTCATCGAACCAGTGTTTCGGCAAACGCGGTTTGATCGCCTTCCGGTACGGCAGATCGGTCAGCGCGAACGCGAGCGTCTTGATGTCGAGCGCGGACCATGAGAACGGACAGCGTTCAGCGAAACGCATCATGTACCAGAACATATAAGTGAAGTCGAAACCCGCCGGATAGGCGACGAACACCGGCTTACCGGGCAATGCCTCGACCCATTCCACGTAGGCGCGCAGTGCAGTCAACGGTTCCTGCAGGTCGGTCCGGCATGCGGCCCATGCCTCGGGCTGGGTTTTCCACCAGGCGGCCTGAACCGGGTGAGGCGCCGCACCTTCGAGCGTTTCGAGATTGGCTGAAAACGTGCCAATCAGCTCCTTGTGTTCCGTATAGGCCGCCGACGCAAAACTCAGCATGGAGTGCGGCCCGGGGATCGGTCCATCAGCTTCGACGTCCGTACTGACGTAAATTTCAGGAATGGCGGTGGTGTTGCTCATGCGCTCTTCCGGTTGGCGACAAACGGGTTGGTGCGGCGTTCGTGCCCGAACGTGGACGTGGGACCGTGCCCGGGTACGAACGTAACATCATCGCCCAGTGGCCAAAGCTTTTCCTGGACGGAGCGCACGAGGTCCGAATGATTGCCGCGCGGAAAATCGGTACGGCCGATAGAGCCCGCGAACAGCACGTCGCCTACCAACGCCACGCGATTCACGCGGCTGAAGAAGATCACATGGCCCGGCGTATGTCCGGGGCAGTGATAGACCTCCATGGTCTCGTCGCCAAACTGAACCGAGTCGCCATCTTGCAGCCATCGGTCGGGCGTGAAGGCCTGCGCGTCGCCGAAGCCGAAGCGTTTGCTTTGAGCAGGCAACTGGTCGATCCAGAAAGCATCTTCAGTGTGCGGTCCGTGGATCTCCACGTTGAAGTGATCGGCGAGCGCCTTTGCTCCGCCGCAGTGATCCAGATGCCCGTGCGTGAGCAACACCTTGTCGACGGTCACCTCGAGTTGTCCAACAGCGCTGATGATCCGCTCGACTTCGCCGCCTGGATCGACGACAACCGCGCGACCCGTTGTCTCGCACACAACGATCGAACAATTTTGCTGAAACGGTGTCACGGGAATTAGGGTGACCTTCATGGGTGGGCAACCGGGACGTGTAAAAACGTCCATTGTAGCGGGCGAAAACTAGCGCTGCGGTAGCGCGCCAGGCGTTAGCCAAACGGTCGAGATGTGCCTAAAAAGCAGGCAGATTCTGCAATTTTTACGCCAACGGAGAAAATGAGTAACATTTTGTTCGTCTCCGGGCGGTCCACCTGTGCTTTTGGGTATAATCCGTTCACTTGTGCATGGTTTCAACATGCCATCAATGGGCAATGAGAGACACGAGTAGCGCGTTTTTACAATTGTCATCAAGTACGCAGTTCGGAGCAGATCGCTTCGAAATCGCAATCAAGCATCGGTTTTAACCGATGTACACGTCTTGTCCAGCCAGGTGCGATGCGCCTGCCAACGGCCTTAGCTGCCGTTACGCTGGATGGGGCCTACGCCGCCGTTCCTGCGCAGTTTAGCGCGCAAGAACGTGTGATCCACGTTCGATGGCGGCATGTGGGGTCTGGTCAGGCTGCCGGGGACAGGTTGCGCCAGACGTGAAAACTAACCGGGCATTTGCGGCGAGGTACGCCGCACCCGAGCACTGGCTCGCCGTTCGACTTTTCGAGCGGCGCGTACCTTTGCGCGGAAAGCCTTGAGCTGCCTATGCACGTCCGCATTTTGTCGGATGTAGAGGCGGCTCTAACCGTTGATTACACGTCTATGAATTTACGACTAACCCGACGTTTCGGGAGTCTTTCGGTCTTTGCAATCCTCACGGGTTGCGCCATGCCGCCAGGCGGCAGCGATCAGGCCAGCGCGCTGAAAACCGGCTCGCAGCTGACAATTGCAAACCCGGACCGCAGTCCGACGCGGGTCGCAGCACCACTCGCGTACGACTCACAGCTGAATGCATTGCCTTCATCGGCCAGCAATTCTTCCGTTACATCCTCGCTCGCAAACGCGGAGCCCATCACTGCCGGGCCTGACGTCAGCGACTTCGAGCAGCAGGGCCGCGCCTCTTGGTATGGTCGCGGTTTCCACGGTCGCAAGACGGCAAGTGGTGAACGCTACGACATGCACGCGCTCACCGCAGCGCATCGCACGCTGCCGCTGGCTTCGTGGGTTCGTGTGACCAATGAATCGAATCACAAGACGGTGGTCGTCAAGATCAACGATCGCGGCCCGTACGCGCGTGGCCGCGTGATTGATCTTTCCTATGCGGCCGCTGCCATTCTGGGCATGCGTGGCGCGGGCGTCGGAAAGGTAAAGATCGAGGGCTTGTCGGCGCAGGAAGCGCGGGCGGCGGTACGAGATCAATCGCTGGCATCGAACAACTCAGTCGACTGATCATCGTCAACTTGTTGCGCAACAAAACGGGCCGTTTCTACGGCCCGTTTTTTATTGCGCGGCGCGTTTGCCCGCCTTATTCCAGGTCGTCATTCATGCTCGTTTTCGCCCTGTTCTCCGCGTTCTTTCTCCATTGCCAGCGCCCTTGTGTAAAGCGCGTTGCGCGATGCGCCCGTCAGCGTTGCGGCAAGTCTGGCAGTGCTGCTCACCGACAATTCCTCCAGTAACGTCGCGAGCAACGCATCATGAGCGTCGTCCGCCGCCTCCTTCTGCGGCGCGCCTTCCACTACAAGAACGAACTCGCCGCGTTGCCGGTTTGCATCGCCGGATAGCCACGTTGGCCCTTCGGCCAGGGTGCATCGATGGATGCTCTCATGTAACTTGGTCAGCTCACGAGCAATCAGCAATTGCCGCTCACCACCGAACGCGCGCTCGAGCGCCTGCACCGTTTCCACAATCCTGTGCGGCGCTTCGTAGAACACGAGTGCGGGCGTGTGTGTGAGCAGCGACTGCAATTGCGTGTCGCGCTGCTTCGGTTTGGTGGCAAGAAAGCCGATGAACGAAAACGTGTGAACCCATGCGCCGGCTACGCTGAGCGCGGTGGTGAGGGCGCTTGCGCCCGGCAAAGGGATAACGGGAAAGCCCGCTTCGCGCACGGCATCGACCAGTTTCGCGCCAGGGTCGGAAATACCCGGGGTGCCTGCGTCGGACACACACGCAATGCGCTCGCCATTGCGCAGATGCGCGATCACGTTCTCGGCAGCGCTGCGCTCGTTGTGTTCGTGCACGGCGATGGTCGGCTTCGAAATGCCGTAGCGCGAGAGCAGTTGCGACGTGTTGCGGGTGTCCTCGGCAGCTACTCGGTCGACTAGTCCGAGCACGTGCAGCGCGCGCACCGTGATGTCCGCGACATTGCCGATCGGCGTCGCGACTATATAGAGCGCGCCAGCCGGAAACTGCTGGCCAACGGCCAATTCGGAGAGTGGAGTCATGAGGGCGGGTGGCATGCGGAGGACGTCATTGTGCCATGCGATGAGGGACAACTTTTTGGGGAACGAGGTGTCGAAAACAATCGGAAGCGCGTTCGAGCAACGCGCGCTTGAATATCTGCAGCGGCAGCGCCTGCGTTTTGTCGCACGCAATTTCGCCTGTCGCGGCGGCGAAATCGATCTCGTGATGCGTGAGATCGGCAGTCAGCGTGCACTTGTGTTTGTGGAAGTACGCGCGCGGCGCAGCCGCCAGTTCGCGGCAGCGGCGGCGAGTATAGGTGCGCATAAACAGCGGCGGCTGGTGCTCGCGGCACAGCACTACCTGATGACGTGGCGCGGTGCGTTGCCCGTGTGCCGCTTCGACGTGATCGCATTTGATGCGGGCCGTATCGTGTGGTTACGCGATGCTTTTCGCGCCGATACGTCGTGAAAATGCGCGCATCTTAAGTGACGCGGACAGCGAGTGCGGTAAACTGCGCGGAGCCTGCGCGTCGGGTTGATCGAGGTCCTATGGTCTGATGGTCTTACGTTCGACCGCTGCGCACGAGCGCGTTGCGGCGAACAACGGATCGTGAGGCGCTGGAGCTCAAGTATTGAAGTGGTGAAGCATCGGCGTCGGAGAGCGTAGCAGCAAGTCGTCGAAGCCAGCCGTCGAAACAAATCATCGAAGCAGCCCGTCAATGAACTACCGCGCATGGCGCGGCCGATAACCGAGAGTCGATGTCCGTCGAACGTATCCAGCAACATTTCCGCGAAAACGCGGCAGTCCATCGTGAAGCACTCGACACGCTTGCTTTCCCCGTCGCCGCAGCCATTGACGTGCTGTTCGGCGCGCTCGCCAACGGCTCGCGCATTCTCACGTGCGGCAACGGTGGATCAGCGGCCAACTCGCAGCGGCTCGCATCCGCGTTGGTTGGGCATTTCGAGCGCGAGCGGCCAGGTTTGCCGGCCATTGCGCTGGACGCCAACGTCCTGACGCTCACGGGCATCGGCAACAACTCGGCGTTCGAAGAGATCTATTCGAAGCAGATCCGCTCGCTCGGACAAGCCGGCGACGTGTTGGTCGTCATCTCCACGTCGGGCAACTCGGTCAACCTGCTCTCGGCGATCCAGGCCGCGCATGAGCGCGAGATGTTCGTGATCGCGATGACGGGGGCGGGCGGCGGCGTGATCAGCGAAGTGCTCGCTGACACTGACATCCATATCTGCGTGCCGTCCGAACGGCCGGCGCGAATCCAGGAAGTCCATCTGTTAACCATTCACTGCTTGTGCGATGGCATCGACGCGATGCTGCTGGGCGACGAATGATTCTTAAGGGGAACGAGTTGATGAACAAGACACGCGTCAGGTCGGCGCTAGCCAGGGCCACGCTGCTGGCGAGCCTGTTGTCAGGCGTTGTGCTGACTCTGGAAGGGTGCCCGTTGGTGGCTATTGGCGCTATAGGTGGTGCAGTGGGTGGCGGCACGCTTGTCGCGACCGACCGGCGCACGCTCGGCGCGCAGACCGAGGACCGCGAGATCCAGGTCAAGGCCAAGTCGCGCATCAATGAAAGCCTGCCCGACGAAGCGCATGTCAGCGTGACCGTGTTCAACCGGCGAGTGTTGTTGACCGGCGAAGTGCCGAGTGCTCAATGGAAGCAGAAGGCCGAAGAGGTGGTGCGCGGCATCAACAATGTGAACAGCATTGTGAATGAGCTGGCTATCCAGGGCGCGAGTTCGTTGTCGTCGCGGAGTAACGACGCCTATCTCGAGAGCCGCGTGAAGGGTGCGATGGTTGGCGAGAAGGACATGCGGGCGAACTTCTACAAGGTGGTGTGCGAGCGCGACACGGTGTATCTGATGGGTCTGGTCACGCGCGACGAAGGTGCTGCCGGCGCGAATGTGGCGGCGCAGGTCCCGGGCGTTGCACAGGTGGTCAAGGTATTCCAGTACATCAAGCCGGAAGATGCTCAGGCGTTGTCGGCCGCTGCTGCGTCGGGCGCGAGTACACCGGTGGTCACTCCCATCGATAGCGATCCGACCGTCGGCGCGGTACCGGATTCGTCGGTCAGCTCGAAGCCGCTCGATGGGCAGGCGCCGGTCAAGAACTCCGATGTGCATCCGGGTAATCCTGCGCCCGCAGCGAAATGAAGCGGTGGCTTTGCATGACCGTGTTCGCAATGGCGATCACGGCCGCGACGGGCCAGGGTGCGCTCGCAGCCGACGCACCCGCCGCTTTTTCTCCCACCGATGCCATGAACATCGCTGGGAAGAATGCCTGCATGGGATGTCACGCGGTGGATCGCAAGCTGGTTGGGCCGTCGTTCCAGCAGATCGCCGGGAAGTACAAAGGTGATGTGCAGGCGCAGGCGCGGCTTGAAACCAAGGTGAGGGACGGTGGCAGCGGCGTGTGGGGTGTCTTGCCCATGCCGTCGCATCGAACGATGGACGGGGCGGATATCAAGACCGTTGTTGGCTGGATTCTCGCGGGTGCGCCGACGAAATAAGATGCGCCGCGCACGGCTTTGGGGCCTTGCCAGACGGTCTTGAGGCTGTGCTAGAATCAAGACGCGTCGGGGGGGTAGCTCAGCTGGGAGAGCGTCGCGTTCGCAATGCGAAGGTCGGGAGTTCGATCCTCCTCTCCTCCACCACGGTTAATTTTCGCAGTATTTTGACTCGATGTTAAGAAGCCCGCACGGCGCAACCCGTGCGGGCTTCTTTGTTTTGCGGCCTCCGAGCAGGACCACCCAAAGCGATCCTGCGCCCGTGACATTTCTCGATGCAACGAATCGGCCACGCCCAATAGTCGGCGAACACGCTCTGCCAAAAAACCTAAACCCACTTTGCAGGGGGGCGACGGCAGCGTCAAGTCGGCACGACATGAGTTCAAACCTAAACTCGTTCGTTATCCCGAAAAAACCTCCAAAAAAAACCGCTCAAAGCCGGAGGCTGTGAGCGGACAAGATCGGAGAGTTACAACGACATCATGCACAGTCATGGATTGCGCATGAGATGAAGTATGCGACGCTGGGCGTCGGCAGCGAATACGAAAACTCTTAAAAATTCAGTAGTTGATTCGTTCGCGCCCATTGTGTCCAAACCCGGAACGCCGCGGCCCCTGGTATGGCGGATCGCCATGAAGTGACAAACAGGAAACACGGTTCACGCGGTACTGCCTTTCTTCCGGTTCACAATCGCGGTCTCCGACAAATCGATTTCCCGCATCAGCTTGTTCAAGGTTTCATCGTTGATCGCTTGCCGCGTGCGCATCTTGAGCAACTCCGAGCGCTCCGCCCTCAACCCGGCCATTTTCAGTTTCGTCTCCACCATCTCGCTTTGACGGGCGGCCCGGCGCGGCTCCTCGTCTTCGCCAAGCCCTTCAAGACGCCGCCGGTACAAACTCATCACGCGCGCGGCCGTATCCGTGCAGCGTGCCGACGCGGCTTCGTCCATCTGCTCGCTGAGATTTTCCTGGGCGGTATCGATAGCGCGGATCGCGGCCTGCGCCGCATGCCGGCGCGCGATGCGTTCTTCGGCCGCGTGTGGATCGCCGCGTTTTTTCAGGCCGTTCAGCAGCAAGGGCAAACCGACCACGCCGATCAGCAGCGACATCAGGATAGTCGCCGATGCAATGAAAACCGCGAGATCGCGTCCGGGCAGGTCCGACCCATTCGGCAGCACCTCGGGCAAGGACAGGACGCCCGCGAGCGTGACCGCGCCGCGCACGCCGCCGATGGTGGTCATCGCGACCGTGCGCACCCCCGGCACCGCGTTCGCCACACCGTGTTTCGCGGCGCCCCGGCTCGCGACCCAGCGCAGCACCCAGACCCACGCGAAACGCAGGCCGTACAACGCGATCACGACGGCGGCGACATAACCGAGCAGCAAGCCGACCTGCTGTAGCCCGTCGTGATGCGCTTCGATCAACGCGCGTCCGATAATGTGCGGAAACTGGAGCCCGAGCAGGATGAACACCATGCCGTTGAACACGAATTCGATCATCGTCCACGTGCTGGTCATGCGTACTCGGGCTGCCGTGGGGATGCCTTCGCGCAGGCTCTGGAAGTTCATCATCATCCCTGCCGACACCGCCGCCAGAATCCCCGAGCAGCCGAACCGCTCGGCAATGAGATAGGCCGCGAACGGAATCAGCAGCGTCAGAACGACGCCGGCGGCGGGATCATCGTCTTCGGACATCTTCACGAGCCGCCCGGGAATGGATGTCACGAGCCAACTGATTGCTGCGCCTATCGCCAGGCCGCCCACCGCTATCAGAACGAAACTGACCGCCGCGTCGCGCAATGAAAACACGCCGGTGAGCGCCGCCGCGATTGCGAATTTGAGCGCGACCAGGCCGGACGCATCGTTCATCAACGCCTCGCCTTCCAGTATGTGCATCAGGTTCGCCGGAATGCGGCCCTTGCCGGCGATGCCGCTGAGCGCAACGGCGTCAGTCGGCGATAACACCGCGGCGAGCGCGAATGCGACCGGCAGCGGCATGGTGGGGATCATGAAGTGCAGGGACCATCCGAGGGCGCCTACGGTCATGAATACGAGGCCCAGCGCAAGCATCAGGATCGCGCGGCGCTGCATGAAAAATTCGCGTTTGGGGATGCGCCATCCGTCGGCGAACAAAAGCGGCGGGATGAAGAGCATCATGAATAGCTCGGGATCGAACGTGACGTGCAGGCCAAATCCCGGCCACGCGAGACACGCGCCGATCGCGATCTGGATAAGAGGCAGCGGCAACGTGAAAGGCAGCGCGTTGGGCAAAAGACTGGTGACGAATCCGGACAGGGCGACCGCCAGCATCAGGATCAAGACGGTGAAGACGATTTCCATAGATTTTTGCGATCCGGCAGGGGCGCGGCAAGCCGGCAGCGACGCTCCCTTTTAACGAAGGAGGTCCAAAGTTTAGCGTGGACGTCCTTAATCGGTGTTTTTGGAAACAGTGGGGCGAGGCAGGTTGCACCGTACTGGTGCATTCGCACGCTGCTCCGTGAACCCGGCGTGTCGCGGCGGTGCACATACAGCCGGTCGGTCTGGAAACAGTGGGACTTGCGTGAGCACGGAGCTTGCTTTATCGATGCGGCACGGGACGGGCAGATTCCGCTTGAAGATAACGAGGGCATCGTATGAAATCAGGATTGAGGGCTTCGGTTGCGCGACGTCGAGCGCAATCGATTGCGTTGATCGACCATGACCGCGACTATGACCGGTCGCAGAAATCAAGGTCGAATGCGGACATCCGGAACGGGAAGGCACGATGGCTATAGCGAATCCTGACAAGGTGAAGCCGGTCTCGCCGCGGACATTTGAACTGAGCGTGACGTCGGGCTTCGACCGGTATTCGGTCGAGCACGGCGCGTGGACGTTGTCGAGCGCATTTCAGCCGGTGTTCAGCTTGTCGCATATGCGGGCAGTCGGCTACGAAGGTTTGCTGCGTGCGCATGACGCGCTGGACCGCGCGGTGTCGCCGCTCGATGTATTCGGTCAGGCCGCGCGCGTGGGCGAGGCGATGCAGGTCGACCGGTTGTCGCAGGCGCTGCATCTCGAGAATTTCAATGTGCTCGGCACGGAGAACGAGTGGTTGTTTCTCAACGTGCATCCGGCCGCGTTGACCGAGCCGTATCACATGGCCGCGTTGCTGGCGAATCTCAAGCGCTTGCAGATCGAGCCGCGCCGCGTGGTGCTGGAGGTGCTGGAGCAACGCGCCGACGACATCGAAACGCTCGCGGACGCGGTGCAGCATTTTCGCGAGCATGGTTTCCTGATCGCGCTCGATGATTTCGGCGCGGGGCACTCTAATATCGAACGGATCTGGCAACTCGATCCGGATATCGTCAAGCTGGATCGCGTGATGTTGTCGCATGCTGCGCACTCGGCGCATTCCGTGCATGGGACGAGCCACCTGAAGCATCGGCGCAACATGGAAGCGATTCTGTGCGGCGTGGTGTCGCTGCTGCACGAGGCGGGCAAGCTGGTGCTAATCGAAGGCGTGGAGACCGAGCATGAGGCGCAGTTGGCGCTCTCGAGCGGGGCGGACTTCGTGCAGGGTTTTTTCTTCGGCCGGCCAAATCCTGGTCTCGCCGATGCCCCGCAGGCACACACGTTGATGAGCGAATTGACCGAGCGTTTCCGCTTGCAGACGGAGGCGAAGGAGCGGCGCGTTGCGGCGCGGCTGCAGCCGTACATGCGAGCGTTTGAGCGCGCGGCGGAGCGGCTGGCGGCGGGCGAACCGCTCGAGGAAGTGTGCTGGAATTTCCTGGCGCTGGATAACGCCGCGCGGTGTTTTCTCCTCGATGCCAACGGCCGGCAGGCTGGGCGCAACGTCGTGCTAAGGGCCGATCGCGCGGCGCATGAGGCGCGGTTGTTGCCGCTTATCGATGCCCAAGGCGCGAACTGGTTGCGGCGGCCGTATTTCCGGGCGGCGCTGGGCGACCCGGATAGGGTGCATGTGACGAAGCCGTATTTATCGATTAACGAGGCGTTGCCGTGTGTGACGCTTTCGGTCGAGACAAGAATGGGCGGGCAGCGGTGTGTGCTTTGTGGGGATATCGACTGGATGGCGGAGGAGGAAGAGTAGGGGCGTTTCCATTTCCGGGACATCACGAAAAAGGCCCGCGAATTCGCTCCTCGCGGGCCTTTTTATTTCTGCGGGATATCGCCTGCTGAACAGTTATCCAACTGCTCAGGTTACGGTCGTTATTTCGCCACCACGACAGGAATGCCTCTCAACGCCCCGGCGCCTTTCACCTCATCGAGCGACGCTTTTACATATCGCCCTGTCTCCGCAACGATCCCCAGCTTCACCCCCAGATCCCTCTCCCGCCGCTTTACCATCGACAGATTCGCCAGCTTCACGTGTCCATAACCGCGAATGCGTTCGTGCAGCAGCGCGAGCGTTTCGATGTCCCTAGCGTTATCCGGCGTCATCACTTCAAGCGCGCGTCGGATGGTTATTTCATAGTCTCCAGCAAGCTCACGTTCCATCTTTCGTTCGAGCGATTTGCCGAACGGATCGATGATCGTGCCACGCAACCCGCGCACTTTCGACATCATCCCAAGCACTGGCCAGAGCCACTGCCCGAACGTCATCTTGCGTGGTTGACCGCCGTTTTTCGCCTTCGATAAAACCGGCGGCGCCATATTAAATTTCACCGCGAAATCCCGGCCCGCCGTGCCTTCGAACTGCGCTTCCAGTGCAGCGCGGAATGCCGGATCGGTGTGGAGCCGTGCGACTTCGTATTCGTCCTTTACCGCTAGCAGCCGATAAAACGTCGACGCCACCGCTCGCGTCACGGCATCGTTACGATATGCCGCAGCGGTCGAAACCAAGGCCCGATATCGCATCACATAACTCGAACCGCCGTAAGCCAGCAGCCGTGCTTCACGATCCGCGATCAACACGTCCAACGGCATCGCAGCCATCTCGACCCGCGGCGTAACAGCGGCTTTGCGCAGCGATTCCAACGCATCCATATCCGCTGCAGCCAGTCGGCCGATAGCAAACGCCAGCTTGTTCATCGGCACGGCGACATTGTTCAACTCGATCGCGCGCATCAACGCGGCATGCGACACGGGCACCAATCCAAGCTGCCACGCATAACCCAGCATCAAAATATTCGCGCCGATGGTATCGCCGAGAAAACGCGTCGCCAAAGCCTGCGCGTCGCACGTGTTCATGCGCTCTGCGCCCGCCGCGTGCTGCATCTTTTCCAGCAGCGATCCGGCGTGAAGGTCCGCATCGGGGTTCTGTACAAACGTCGCGTTCGGAATTGCGTGCGTGTTCACGACAATCCGCGTACGCCCATGCCGCACCGTTTGCAGCGCGTCAGCGCTCGCACCGACGACCATGTCGCAGGCGAGCAATACATCGGCTTGTTGGGTATCGATGCGAACCTGGTTCAGCAATGCATCGGTGGAAGCGAAGCGCACGAACGACAGCACCGCGCCGCCTTTCTGCGCAAAGCCCATGAAGTCGAGAACGGACGCGCTCTTGCCCTCCAGATGCGCGGCCATGCTGATCAGCGCACCGACCGTCACCACGCCCGTGCCGCCGACGCCGGTAATCAAAATGTCGTACGGAGCGTTATCGAGTTCGAGCCTGGGTTCCTGCAATGCATCGACACGTGCAGCAAGCGCGTCCGGATCAAATACATTCCCCGCAGCTTTCTTAAGCTTCGCGCCTTCGAGCGTGACGAAGCTCGGGCAGAAACCGTTCACGCACGAGTAGTCCTTGTTGCACGACGATTGGTCGATGCGGCGCTTGCGTCCGAGTTCGGTTTCCACCGGTTCCACCGATAAACAATTGCTCTGCACGCCGCAATCGCCACAGCCTTCGCACACGGCTTCGTTAATGAACAAGCGCTTGTCCGGATCGGGAAACTCGCCTTTTTTGCGGCGACGGCGTTTTTCCGCCGCGCAGGTTTGATCGTAGATGAGGACGGTCACGCCCTTGATATCGCGCAACCGCCGCTGGACATCGTCGAGTTCGCGCCGATGATGGTATGTCGTCCCCTTCGGAAACTGATCGTGATGACCATCGTATTTCTCGGGTTCATCGCTGACGACTACCAGCGTCGCGATACCTTCCGCTTCTACCTGCCGCGCGATTTGCGGCACGGAAATGCTGCCGTCGACGGGCTGGCCGCCGGTCATCGCGACGGCGTCGTTGTACAGGATCTTGTAGGTGATGTTCGTCTTTGCCGCAGCCGCCTGGCGAATAGCAAGGATTCCTGAGTGAAAGTAGGTGCCATCGCCGAGATTCTGGAAGACGTGCGGCGTTTTCGTAAACATGGAATGCGATG
Organism: Caballeronia sordidicola; assembly: GCF_000729995.1. Lineage (GTDB taxonomy): Bacteria > Pseudomonadota > Gammaproteobacteria > Burkholderiales > Burkholderiaceae > Caballeronia > Caballeronia sordidicola_A. The sequence continues at coordinate 115,394 of NZ_JNFG01000004.1, forward strand.
CCCAGTCCACACCTTCGCCACCCATTTGAATCAGGCCCGTTGTATCGCGCTCCATCCACGACGCCATGAAGTGACAGCCGATCCCAGCCTGTGCGATCGATCCTTCAGGCACTTTCGTCGATGTATTGTGCGGACAGCCCGAGCAAAAATACGGCGTGCGTTTGACGGTATCGGCAGCGTTCGAGAGGATTTGCGGCGCGACGAGATCCACGACTTTATCGCGGCGATCCAGCGCAGGCTTGTGCCGCGCGAGCCAGTCCGCGAACACAGGCAACACGCGCGATGGGCGCAGTTCACCGAGCGCGCTCAGCAGCATTGCACCGTTTTGCGCGTTCTTGCCGACCACGATCGGCCGCGAGCCTTGTGTCCGGTTATACAAATGGTCCTTGATCTGCTGCTCGATCACCGGGCCTTTTTCTTCGATCACCAGGACTTCAGAGAGACCTTCCACGAAGGTATCGAGACGCGTGGTTTCCAGCGGAAACGATAGACCCACTTTATAGATACGCACACCGGCGGCATCCAGGTCATCGACGGTGAGATCCAGGCGGCGCAACGTCTCCATCAGGTCGAGATGCGCCTTGCCGCACGTGACGATACCGACGTTCGCGTGACGACTTGGCGCGATCCATTTATCGATGGAATGGGTTTTAGAAAAATACCGCACGGCGTCGAGTTTCGCGGCAAGACGCGCCTCAATCGTCAAGCTCGGCAGGTCGGGCCAGCGATTGTGCAGACCGCCTTCGGGCGCGACGAAACCCTCCGGCGCGGGCCACACGGTCTGGAACCCGTCGAGGTCCACGGTCGACCCGGATTCCACCGTCTCCGATATCGCCTTGTATCCCACCCAGGCGCCCGAAAAACGCGACAACGCCCAGCCGTAGAGACCGAACTCGAGCATATCGGCGATGTTCGACGGGTTCACCACCGGCATGTGCCAGGCGATCATCGCCTGATCGGACTGATGCGGCATGGACGACGACACGCAACCGTGATCGTCGCCCGCCACCACCAGCACGCCGCCGTGCGGCGACGATCCGAACGCGTTGCCGTGCTTTAGCGCATCACCGGCCCGATCCACACCCGGCCCCTTGCCGTACCACATCGCAAAGACGCCCTCCACGCTCCGCTCGGGGTCCGACTCAACCCGCTGCGTGCCAAGCACCGCCGTGCCGCCGAGCTCCTCGTTGATCGCGGGCAGAAAACGCACGTCATGCGACGCGAGGAGTTTTTTCGCCTTCCACAATTGCTGATCGACCATACCCAGCGGCGATCCACGATAACCGCTCACAAAACCCGCTGTATTCAGCCCGCCGGCGCGATCGAGCTGGCGTTGCATCAGCACCAGCCGAACCAATGCCTGCGTCCCGGTAAGGAAGATCCGGCCGTGCTCGGCGTTGAGGTTATCGGTGAGCTGGTAGCTGGCTAGCGGAGGGTTGTCCGAAAAAGGCACACGCGCGTTCATAAATAAAGTCTCCGGCTTCTTATCTGGCGAATTGAGGGGATGTCGCCATTCTTCCTCGACACAACCGGAAGGTTTTTGCGTTCTTTGCGATCGAACGCTCGTACCAGAAACAAAATCGATCTTTATTGAGATGGGTGAGGGAAATTCACCTGCCGAATGGCTAACGTGTGGTTAACCCGCGCCTCGAAACGCTCAGGAGCGGGTAATCTGGACGCTCCCTGACAATGCCGCGCCACTAAGAGGAATCCACCCATGAAGCTTTATTACTGGCCGAAGACGCGCGCGTTTCGCGCGTTATGGATGCTCGAAGAATTGCGCGTGCCGTACGAGTTCGCCTACGTGAACATTCGGGCGGGCGAGCAGAATGAGCCAGCGTTTTGCTCGGTGAATCCAATGTCGAAGTTGCCCGCGCTGGATGACGACGGCGTGTGCGTCGCGGAATCGGGCGCAGTGCTGCTTTATCTCGCCGATAAATACCCTCAAGCCGGGCTGGGTGTTCCGATTGATGATCCGCTGCGAGGCCGTTTCCTCCAATGGATGTTTTTCACGGGCGCTTGTCTTGAGCCGGCCATGGCCGAAAAAATGACGGGTGCACCGGGCAACAGCGTGAGTTTCGGCTGGGGCGATCTGGGCCGCGTGGAAAAGGCGATTGAATCGACGCTGGCAGATGGCCCTTGGCTGCTCGGCGAACGTTTTACAGCCGCCGATATCCTCGTCTCGAGCACGCTGCAGATCGCCTATATGGCGAAGCTGATCGAGCCGGGAGGTGTGTTGTCGGATTATGTTGCGCGCGCCACGTCGCGGGAGGGGCACGAACGCGCGGCATCGATTGATAAACAGGAAGCGCAGAAGGTGCCGTCAGCCGCCTCGCAGCCGCAGACGGGCACAGTTAGCGTCGTTAAACCCTGAGTCCCTTGGGATCAAGGGAACGTCTTCGGCTTGGGAATGCCTGCGCCGGCTTCAATGTCGGCGACGGCTTGCACGTGCGCAGCATCAATGGCGTCAGTGGGACTCGACAAGCCGTTATCGCCGCCAACGGTTTTCCACGACTGCACGGCTTTTTCGTGGTGACGGATTTCGTATTCGGCGTCCCACCGCGTCCCTTGAAGTTCGATGGGTCGAACGTGGATGGAGTAGACGCCGTAGAGGAAGAGTTGTTCAGACATGGTGGTTCTCCCGTTCAAGCGAGGTGACAACGGCGTCGGCGCTTGCTTTGCGCGCCGACGTTGTAGTCACAGTTCGAGTTCGCCGAGGATCCGGTGAGCGAGCGCGCGAGCTTCTTCCAGCGCCTCATCTTCGGACAGCGAAGTGGCCGCGACGTCGTACTGTTTCGGTTCGGAATCCTCGCCGTCTTCGCCGTCGTCCCGCACCAGCGTCACGGCGCCTCGAAACTGGCCGCCATCTGCGGCGTAAGCGCCGATCGTGGCGGTGTAGATGCCTTTCGTGTAGATCGTGTCTTCCATGATGCGCCTCCGGCAAAGGTTGAAACGATGCTAGCACGCGCATTTATCGTGCGTATGACCGTCTCTCATTGACCCGCAGGCGCAGGTTTCAGACCAGCAAATCCTCGACTTCTTCCAGCGACGGCGAGTGCGCCCCCGACATCCGGCACGCCGCCGCACCCGCCGCGAGCGCAAAACGCAGATGGTCAGGCCAGCCTCCGGCGCGTGCCATCAAGCTGTAGAGCAAGCCGGCAATGGAAGCATCGCCGGCGCCGACCGTATCGGCGACATCGACTTTCGGCGGACGTGCTTGCCAGCTTTCATCGCCGACATGCAGCGTGGCTTCCGCCGATCCCCGTGTGACTAGCACGGAGGCTTGCGGATTCATCGCGCGGATTTCGGCGATGGCGTCGGCTTCATTCGGGATCGATGGGAAAAGCTTTTGCAGGTCTTCGTCGGAGACTTTGATCAGGTCGGCAAGTGCGGCCATCTTGCGCAAGGTCGGCTCGTAGCCATGCTCCATCAGGTTTCGATAATTCGGGTCGAAGCTGATCTTCACACCGTGCTCGCGCAATTGCGCGGCGAGACGGGCGAGCGTGTCGCCAAGCGGCTGGCGCACGAGGCTGATGCAGCCGAAGTGCGCCCATTTCACCGAGTCCATCCAGCCGGACGGCAAGAGGGCGGGATCAAACGCAAGATCGGCGCCGTTTTCGCCCATGAAGTAATAGGTCGGCGGCTGCGTCTTATGGACAATTGCCAGCAGCGGCGGTCGCTCGACGCGCTGCATGAAGCGCATGTCGAGGCCGGCCGCGACGCTCGCGTCCCAGAGTTCATCGGAGAAATTGTCGGTGCCGAGCGAACCGGCACTTGCCGTCGGCAAACCGAGACGCGCGACGGCGCGTGCGACGTTCCAGCCGGCGCCGCCCGGTCGCGACAGCCAGTCTGACGGTCCTGTACGGATCAGGTCGGTGAGGATGTCGCCGGCCGAGACGAATTGAGGGAAGGTTGAATTGGAAGTCATCGTGCTCACCGTTTAGCTTGTCTCTTTAGCTTGCTTCTTTCGCTGTCTCGCGGCTTTGTTGGGGCGCGTCCGCTGCGCCTATTGCGTTCAGCACTTCGTAGCACGCGCCCATCGTGTGGTAATCGGTCTTGCCGGCGGGGCTCTTTTCGTCGCCGTACTTGCGGTTGTCGCAGGTCAGGATGCGGAACCACGCGCCATATTCGTGATCGACGAAATGTGCCCAGCTATAACGCCAGAGTTCGTCGTAGCAATCCCAGAATCGCTCCAAACCAATGCGCTTGCCGAGCAATGCCGCGGTTGCGAAGGTCTCGGCCTGCACCCAGAAGTATTTGTCGTGGTCGCAAATCGAGTTGTCGGGGCCGAAGCCGTAATACAGGCCGCCGTGCTGGTCGTCCCACGCGCGGTTGAAGCCGGCGTCGAATAGTTCGATGGCGCGCGGCGCAAGCCATGGCAACGCGCGATGCCGCTCCAGAATCAGCAGCAGCTTGGCCCATTCGGTCTGATGGCCCGGCTGGAAACCCCACGGGCGGAAGATGTTGGAACTGTCGGATTCGTTGTAATGCCAGTCGATCGACCAGTCAGGGTGGTAATGCTCCCAGACCAGGCCGTTGCTCAAGCGCGCCTGGCGCAACGTGATGTTGCCGGCAATTTTCTCCGCGCGATCCAGGTACAGCACATGGCCGGTTGCCTCGTACGCGGCCAGCAGCGCTTCAGTCGCGTGCATGTTGGCGTTCTGCCCTCGATACGGCGACAACTGCCAATCGGGCGTGGCTTCGTCTGCGTACAGACCGGCGCTCGCGTCCCAGAAATGCTTGTCCATCAGCTGGAAGGTTTCATCGATCAAGGGTTTGGCTTCATCAATACCCGCCATCGCCGCATGCGCGCAAGCCAGCAGGACGAACGCGTGGCCGTAGCAATGCCGCGTGCCGTCGAGCGTGCGTTTCGCGCCGTCGCGCCATTCGATTTCCCAGTCGTAGCCTTCGTTCACCGCGTCCCAATGCGCGTTGCGCAGGAACGCGAATGCGTGACGGGCGTTGTCCTGATGCTGCTGGCCACCGAAATGGCGGAAGGCCATTGCGTGATTGAAGACGAAGCGTGTGCTGCTGACAAGGTGACGCGTGGTGCGGTCGTAGACCGTGCCGTCGTCCTTGAAAAAATGAAAAAAACCGCCCGAGTCGTCGCGGGCGGTTCGCGCGTAGAACGCAAGTGTGTGGCGAACGTGATCGAGGAGGAAATCGCGGCTGCGAAAGTTCGGTTCTGCCGAACCCGCCACGTGCAGAGCGGTTGAGTTCATGCCGTTGTCTGTGTCCGTGTTGTGGCCGAGCTCGCGCGAGGAATCAGGTGCACGGGCACGAGCGTGTCGGTGGTATTCACGTCGTCGTGGCTTTGAGCGGTTTCAAGCAGCAATTCCACGCCGCGCCGTCCCAGTGCTTCCTTGTCGACCGTGACCGTGGTGAGCGGCGGCGTGCTTTGGGCTGCGGCAGGAATATCGTCGAAACCGACAAACGCGATGTCTTCCGGGACCCGCAAACCGTGCGCGAGACAGACGCGCATGGCAGCGAGGGCCGCAGCATCGTTATAGGCGAAAACGGCGTCGGGCAGCGGAGCAGATTGCGCGCGCGCTTGGGCGATCAGGCGTTCCATGGCGTCCGCGGCTGCCAGATCGGAGTCAATAGCAGGCTGCGTAGTGACTTCAAGCGTTGGGTTAAAGAGTAATCCCGCTTCGAAATACGCCAACCGGTATCCCATTGCCCGTTGGGAGATGCTGTAGTGCGCCAGCGATCCGCCAATGAACGCAATCCGTTTGCGCCCGAGCGCGAACAGGTGCTGCATGGCGAGCGCGGCGCCGCGCGCGTTGTCGACGTTGACCGAGCGAAAACCGGGCGCGCGCAAATCGATCAGCACAACCGGCCGGTTCATGGAGCGCAGATGCGCAAGCAGCTCCGGCTCGATAAATCCCGCGACAGCAACGGCGTCCGGTGCGTGGAGGCGCATCTGCTGGGCGAGATCATGCGTCGGGCCGGCTGTCAGTACTGACGGCACCAGCCGCCGCTCGCGGCAGGCTTCTTCGAAACCGTGCAGCACGTGAGAAAAGAACGGGCTGACCGCGAAATTGTTGTGCTGGCGATGAAGCAGGAATGTTACCCGTCGGATTCGGGTGCGAAGCTGGGCGGCGTCGTAGCCAAGTTGTCGCGCCGCTTCCACGACGCGTTCACGCGTAGTTTCCGACAGGCCCGGCTGGTTTTTAAGCGCCCGCGATACCGTGCCGATCGACACACTGGCGGCGCGCGCGACATCGCGAATGGTTGTGGCCATCGGGTTTCTCGTCTCTGCTTGCGTGGATTTGTTGTTATCGGCGCAGACGCGTTGTAGGCACGTGATGTGTTTACTAACGAGATCAGATTCGCACGATTTCGGCGATTGTATAGTAAAACATCGCGAAAACTTACCCGAGGGATCTTGGAGAAAACCCGTAAGCTGTTTGTTGATAAGGCTTTCAGTTAGCTTTATTGTTTAGTCAATGGAGCGGGAAAATTCAAAGTAACAGGCGTTCGCAGGCACTATCGCGCTTCTCGTTGATGAGTAGATTTCGCATTCGGTGACCATACGTCAAGCACCATGTCATCGTCCCAATAGCACGATAACCGCGGTAGCGTGAGTTTTGCGCGAAGTTCTCGATGTACATGGTCACCCGAATGCGGCCATCCCTCGATTGGCTGCCGCCAATGACAGGCGATCAGCGTTCCGGCACCGGCGAGTGAAACTGTCAGCCTCGCAATGAGCCCGGCTAGCTGCGCTTCATTCAGGTAATACGCCACCTCGCTGATTACGATCAGGTCGAACTCGCCTTCCGGCCAATCGTTGGGCATGGCGCGCTGCTCGACCTTAACGTTTTGAAGATGCGCGACTCGCTGGCGCGCAAGATTGACCGCGACCGGATTCAAATCCGCCGCGAGCAGCGACTCGCATCGAGGCGCCAGCTCAACTGTCAGTTCGCCGTTCGCGCAGCCGGGTTCATACGCGCGACGGTAATGCTCGTCGGGAAGGGCTGCCAGCGTCAGCGCGCGCTTGCGCCGCTCGTACCAGCGATCGCGAAGTAGCCAGGGGTCGTTGCTGCGTTGATAGAGACCGGCGAAATAGTCCTGCGCGTTCGGTTCCTGCGCGGGTGGTTCCTGCGTTTTCGGTTCCATCGTCATATCAGCACGACCTCATAGGGCCGGGTGAGACGTTCGAGCACATGCTCGGGCAGGATGGGCGCGCGACCCGTCGACCCGTCTGCTTCGATCTGGCTACGAAACGCCTGGACCGCGTGAACCTTGCGGGCAAGCGTGGCCGCATCCAGCACGATGCGGCGGGCACGGCTCCAGGGCACGCGGGAATCCTCGGGTGTTGCCCAGTGCCAGGTCCACACTGGGACTTCCACGAACGGCAGGTCAAGCTCGCCAGCTACAGTGGTCACGGCCCGGCCGACCGACTCGTGGTCGGGATGGCCATCGAAACGCCAGGTCCCAAACACAATGTCGCCCGGTCCGAGATGCGCTCTCAGCGCTTCTGCCACTTCCGGCTCGAACGTTTCTCCGCCGCCGTCCGGAAGATGCAGGCGCACCAGCGCGACATGCTTCATGTGCAGACGTTGTAGCGCGTCGCGCGTTTCTTGCGGACGGGTTGCTGCCAGCCTCCCTGTGGGCCATTCCGACGAACCAGGATGGCTCGCAGTGCCGTCCGTCACGGCGATGATCAGCACCTTGCGACCCAAATCCGATAGTTGCGCAAGCAGGCCTCCCGTGCCCAGGATCTCGTCGTCCGGATGCGGCGAAACAATCACGGCGCGTGCGCCGGGCGGGACGAGGACCGCCGGATCGACTTCGGGCAGGCTCGAAAGCCGCCCGGAGCTCTGCCAAATTGCTTCCGGCGTGCCATTCCCCTGGATGGCACGGTCGCCTGCCGAGTGCGTTACTACAGGTTCCATGTGCCGCATTCCCCTTTGATAAGTCGTTCAGCAAGCACGGCTTCATCGCGTTCGGCGTGACTCTGCCGGATAAAGACAGGTAGATCGGCCATCAAACTGGCGAAATGACGATTACGGCAGAGCGGTCCGGCGCCCAGCGCACGGCCGGCTCGCTCGACGACATCAACCGCTGCCCGTTCCGCCGCCAGGCGGACTCGAAAGGTATCGGGCATTGCGTCGGCCTGCGGCTCGCGGTCAATCCGTGCGGCCGCCTCGCGCAGGAGGCTGGCCGTGCCGGAGAGCGCTGTGTCAATAGCACCGAGGTGGGCGAGCTTGTACGGGTCGGCGCGGCGCGCAGCATCTTGTTTAACGAATTCCCCGATCGCCGCCGCCGCCCCGAACCAGCAAGCAGCGATTCCGCCGCCGCCGTGCCAGAAGCCCGCTCGCTCCAGGTAGGCGCGCGGCGCGCCGATGCGGGTGGCTTTAGCGTGATCGAAATGGACGTCCACGCTCGCGCTCGCCGACATGCCTACAGCCATCCAGCCATCACGCGTGATGCGCACGCCCGGCTGACGGAGATCGACTGCGACGAGAATTGGCTCGTCGCGCTCGTTCCAGGCTGTGACGAGGGCATGGGTAATGAAGGCCGCTCCGGAGCACCAAGCCTTCGTACCGTGCAACGTGACGCTGCTTGTGTTCGAAACAACTTTCGCGGCGAGGCGTGCCGTCGGCGGTTCTGCCGCCCAAACTCCCCACGCCTGACCGCTTTCCGGGACGCGACCAACGCCCAGTTCGGCCATGATCGCGAGCGCGTCCGTATGGCCTTCGAACAGCTTGACCAGTGCGAGATCGCACGCCGCGACCGCCGCGAGCATTCGCCAGCGCTCAAGCGTCGCGCCATGACCGGGGAGTGGCAGCCGATCAAGTCCGGCGTCGACCAAGGCATGGAGCGCGCGGGCGGTATCAGTGTCCGAGCCGCGCTCGAAGCGGAGTTCACGCAAAAACGAGCCGAGAATGGACTCGCTCGCGGCCTCGCCAGTCATTGCTTGCATGGTGATCGTTCCCAACCGCTTGCGTGGATGAAGTCAGGCATGTCGTTCTCCGTCGCCTGGTGCCAGTAACAGCTTCTGGACTCAAGTGTGGCAAGGCACATGCCCGATCACCAGTCCGCCAAACGGCATAGGGGTTGCGAAGAACCGAAATGCGTTTGCTGCAGGCTCCCCGGATCAAGTCATAGGTCTTCAGGCCGAATCGACAGAGCGTCTGAATGAGCTCCAAATAGCAAAAAAGCCGCGCAGGGCGGCTTCATGCTTGGGTAAGTTGGGTCGGGGAGTCAGTCATGCAACGTGATTTCGCACTAGTGCCGATGGCGGCGTGGGCGCCGCGCTTACTACCGGTCCAATTGGACCTAACGGACTTGCGCGCGGGCGCCTTCTGGCTGTGGCGCTTGTTCACCGGAAGTGTCGCGAGCACCCCAGCGTTGCGCGAGTACAGCGCATGTCATCAGCTGGATCTGATGAAAAAGCATCAGCGGCAGAACGACCGCGCCAACCGCATGCGAGGCAAAAATCACCTTGGCCATTGGAATCCCCGAGGCGAGGCTCTTTTTCGATCCGCAAAAAATGATCGTGATCTGATCTGCCCGGTTGAAGCCCAGCCGCTTGCTGGCGAACGCCGTTACTCCCAGCGCGAGCGCCAGCAGGACTACGTTCACTACAACCAGTCCGCCGAGCGTTTGAAGGGAAATGGTGTGCCAGATGCCCTCATTCACCGCTTCGCTGAACGCGACGTACACGACCAGCAGGATCGAGCCTTGATCGACGAAGCGCAGGATGCCTCGATTCTTCTCGAGCCATTTGATGATCACGGGCCGCAGCAATTGCCCCGCAATAAACGGCACGAGCAATTGCAGCACGATGTTGCCGACCGTGTGCCATGCGGAACCGGCGTGACCGCTGCCGTCCGTCACCACGAGACCGACCAGCGCGGGCGTGATGAAGATGCCGAGCAGGCTCGACGCCGAGGCAGCGCAAACCGCTGCCGGCACATTGCCCTTGGCAATGGAGGTGAACGCGATAGACGACTGCACGGTGGACGGCAGCGTGCACAGGAACAGAATGCCCATGTACAGCGCGGGCGTGACGAGCGGCGTGAGGACGGGTTTCAGCGCCAGGCCGAGCAAGGGAAACAGCACGAAAGTGCTGAGCAGTACAACGATGTGCAGACGCCAGTGGGTCATGCCCGACACTATCGCTTCGCGGGAGAGCTTCGCACCGTGAAGGAAAAACAACAGTCCGACCGCAATGTTGGTCAGCCAGTTGAAGCCGACCGCCGCCGCGCCGCGGCAAGGCAGCAGGCTGGCAAGGATCACCGTGCCTACGAGTGCAAGGGTGAAGTTATCGGGGAGAAACTTGGGGCGGGTCATCGGGAATTCGCATGTTCATGAAAGTGCATGACGACGTCCGGCGATCACATTTTGTGCCTGAAAAGGCGAATGGACACGCGGGAAAACCATCGCGACCGTCATTTTCGCCCCATACCCATTCAAGATGCAAATTCATTTAAATGATCTATTAATTCCCAAATAGCATGAATCGCCAGTTTTGAAGGCTCGGCGCAAGCACGTGCAAAGCCGCTATGGATCAACTTGGGACCCCTCTTCAGCGCCAGGAAATCAAGCCCGATTTGATAAGACGGAAGCGCAGTGGAGCATCTCGAAAAGAGCCAAAAAACAGTGAAGTAACATGGTGTTACAACCCTCAGGAAGACCTAACACTTTTTGGCTCGACTCCAGTCGCGCGGCACAATAAATTGAATGACAGACCGGTCGGCAGGCGCGTGTTGGAAACACGGGCCTTGTGCTCCGACAATTGACCGGTCGGCGATGTTTGACGGTGCTCACTCCGCCAACACGCTCGAACAGAGCCGGACAACTCGCAGTATCGACATGTTGCTCACCAGATTTCGACCTATCGCTCGCTTGATCCTCGCCGCTGCCATCGGATTGGTTGCGGCGTCGACGTTGTGTGCGCCGCTGGCTTTCGCTGGCGGGAATAACGGCGGGATGTTCAACCGCAACGCGGGTCAGGCTCAGGGGCAATGGAAGGCCGCGAACCGGCATGCAATGCGAGTGGACGCCTTTGAGCGTGGTAGTCAGCCGTTCCGTTTTCAACGTGTTGCGGCGGGTTCGGGCCTGACGCCGATCAGCGCGGAAGTGCGCGGCGGACCGCGTGCCGAGCAGGCGGCGCAATTGCCCACTGGCGGATCAATCCGCGCCGACATTGCGCGTTATAACGAGGAACGCAGTAGCTCGCGTCCGGCAGGCCGCCAAGGCGATGCCCCGCGCTCGCCCGCGAACTCTCCCTATCGGAATTGATGCGGGAAGTATCCGGCGCGTACAACCGGCCGCGTAATCACCCGGATGCACCCGCGTGCATCAAGTCTGCAAGTGGGGTAGCAATGGGCGAAATGCGTTTTCGCCGACCTTCAAAAAATCCCGCACCTCTCTCACCGTCCCTCGTAAGCCCCGCGATGTTCTTCACCCACTAGTTCGAACCATTGGTTCGACCGGTCGCAATTTGCTATCGAGTGGAGTGCAAAACAAAAAACAATTCCCCCGTCTATGGCTAGCGTCGCAATGACGTTATCCCGCCACAGTTTCATCGTCAGAAGCCCATGTCCATTCCTCTCAAAAATAGTCGCATTAACAATGCGTCCGGCTGGCGTTTCTGATCGCATTTTTATTGTTGCCGGAATGCAGATTGCCCGGGTGCACCGTGGCATATAGCATCGCGGGCTATCGCCTGGCTGGCCGGCTCTTGAGTCAAGCGTCTTTTTCGCACTGCGTTACATCGGCCGATAAAAGTTCGTCGCGCGCAATGTATTCAAACCGCTATAGACAGCATAAGGAAAGTTATTTTTGTCCGGAAAAATGATCCGTAAAGATGGTCCCGCCCTAAGCCATTTGCATGCATAGCGGACATTTATAAGAACAGTCCGAAAAAGCGAGGCAATACCCCTCGCCGAATCCCGATTTAACGTTAATACGACAGGAGAGTCCATGAAGCCACCCGTGAACCGCGTGCTTAAGGCCGCGGCCAAGGCCACCGTTACTGCCGGCATGTTCGGCTTGCTTGCCGCCAGTTCCGCCCAAGCACAATCGAGCGTCCAGTTGTACGGACAGGTCGACGAATGGGTGGGCGCCACCAAATTCCCGGGCAGCCAAACGGCCTGGAACGTCGGCGGCGGTGGCATGTCGACGTCGTACTGGGGCATGAAAGGCAGCGAAGATCTCGGTGGCGGGTATAAGGCGATCTTCACGTTGGAAAGTTTCTTTCGGGCGCAGAACGGTAATTACGGCCGCTTCCAGGGCGATACATTTTTCGCGCGCAACTCTTATGTTGGTATCGAGTCGCCATACGGTACGTTCACCACTGGCCGGCTGACCACGCAGCTGTTTGTATCGACGATTCTGTTCAACCCGTTTATTGATTCGTACACGTTCTCGCCGATGGTGTATCACGTGTTCCTCGGTCAGAGCACGTTCCCGACGTACACGACGGACCAGGGTGTTGTCGGCGATTCAGGTTGGGACAATTCCCTTCAGTACACCACGCCTGATTTCAGCGGTTTGTCGGGTAGCGCGATGTACAGCTTCGGCAACCAGGCCGGACAAAATGGCGCGAAGAAATACAGTGCACAATTCCTGTATTTCCACGGCCCGTTTGCGGCGACCGGCGTGTATCAGTACGTGAATTTCAGCGCAACGCCGGGCGACCTGACGTCGTTCGTGGCAGGGTACAAGAGCCAGAGCGTAGGCCAGTTGGGTGCGTCGTACGACATGAAGTTCGTCAAGTTCTTCGCACAGTACATGTACACGCACAACGATATCGATCCGGGTTCGTTCCACGTGAACACGGGCCAGGGCGGCGTGACCATCCCGGTTGGCGTGGGTTCGGTGATGGCTTCGTATGCGTATTCGCGCAGCAACGGCGGCCTCGACCAGACGCACAAGAGCTGGGCGCTCGGCTACGACTATCCGCTGTCGAAGCGCACTGACGTCTATGCCGCGTACCTGAACGACAAGTACACGAGCATGTCGAGCGGCGATACGTACGGCGTTGGCATTCGCACGAAGTTCTGAGCCAGTGGAGCGAGCGTTACGCGCGGGCTCCCGGTAATAACGCAAAAACGCCGCCCTAAGTCACGAGGCGGCGTTTTTATTGTCAGCGCGGACGAGCAATTTAACGAGCTCGGCGAAAACTCCCGCTCGCTTTATAGCGAAATACCCAGCCGCGTTTTTGCATCGTCATATTCATGCTTGAGTCGCGACACAAGTTCCGCCACCGTCGGCACGTCGTCCATCAGGCCGACGCCTTGTCCCGCGCCCCAGATTTCCTTCCACGCTTTGGCTTTGATCGCCGAGTCGCCGAAATTCATCGCTGCTTTATCCGATGCCGGCAGCGCATCCGGATCGAGTCCGGCGTTGAGAATGCTCTGGCGAATGTAGTTACCGTGCACGCCGGTGAAGAGGTTCGTATAGATGATGTCGGCAGCCTTCGATCCCACGATCGCGGTCTTGTAGTCTTCCAGCGCATGCGCCTCGCGCGTGGCAATAAAGCGCGTGCCGATATACGCGAAATCCGCACCCATGGCTTGCGCGGCGAGAATCGAGCCGCCGTTGGCAATGGCGCCGGACAACGCGATCGGGCCATCGAAAATGCGCCGTACTTCGCCTACCAGCGCGAACGGTGACGTCATGCCTGCGTGTCCGCCGGCACCGGCTGCAACCAGGATCAGGCCGTCGACGCCCGCTTCCAGCGCCTTCTCCGCGTGTCGCAAATTGATCACGTCGTGCAGCACGATGCCGCCGTAGCTGTGCACCGCGTCGATCATCTCCTTGACCGGCGCACGCAGGCTCGTGATGAAGATCGGCACGCGATGCTCAACGCACACCCGCACGTCCGCCTCAAGCCGCGCGTTCGAGTGGTGCACGATCTGGTTCACAGCAACCGGTCCGACCGGCGCGTCCGGATTCGCCGCCTTGTGCGCCTCGATACCCTCGCCGATCTGCGTGAGCCATTCGTCGAGCAACTCGGCCGGCCGCGCGTTCAACGCAGGAAACGAGCCGACAATACCCGCCTTGCACTGCGCGAGCACGAGCTCGGGATAGCTGACGATGAACATCGGCGAAGCGATGACGGGCAGCGCGAGGTGTTGCAGAGCGGCGGGAAGTGCCATGAAACGTGTCTCCTGATTGAATGAGAAAAGCCGGCGATACGCGCGCGCCCATCTGACGTGGAGTCACGATAACCTCGCTTGGCGCCTGCGGCCGGACTCGGGCGAAGCTCTGCGCATGCACGCATGCGAACGACCGTTCTATTATAGGCTAATCTTCCGATCCGCGATTGCCGGGGAAATTGGAAGAAGTCTTCAGCTTCTACGAAAGGGCCTGTCGGCAAGCAGTTTAGTATCGCGGAGGACGCCTACAATGCTTTTCCCGCCACGCTGATTATTCACACCATGTCGTTCGAAGACTACGAGCCGTTCACCTTCGATGCTGCGGGTGTCGGTATTTTCGGCATGAAGGGCGGTAACGGGCCACCGCTTCTGCTGCTTCACGGCCACCCGCAGACACATGAGATCTGGCATCGGCTGGCGGCGCCGTTGGCGCAGCATTTCACCGTGATTGCGACTGACCTGCGCGGTTACGGCGCATCGGCGAAACCGCCCAGCGACGCGCAGCACACACCCTATTCGAAACGCGCGATGGCCGCCGATCAGGTCGCGGTCATGCGGCACTTCGGGTTCGATCGCTTCATGGTCTGCGCACATGATCGCGGCGCGCGGGTGGCGCACCGGATGGCGCTGGATTTTCCGCAGGTTGTCGACCGTCTCATGCTGCTCGACATAGCGCCGACGCTTGCCATGTACGACGCCACCGATCGCGCCTTCGCCACGGCCTATTTTCATTGGTTCTTCCTGATCCAGCCCGAGCCGCTGCCGGAATTGCTGATCGGCGCGCATCCGGACGCGTATGTCGAGCGTGTGATGGGCAGTCGCCACGCGGGTCTCGCGCCGTTTGCGCCGCACGCGTTGCAGGCCTATCGCGACGCGTTGCGCCAGCCGGGCGCGGTGCATGCCATGTGCGAGGACTACAGGGCGTCGGCGAGCATCGATCTCGAGCACGATCGAGCGGATATCGAATGCGGCAACCGGCTCGCGTGTCCGCTACGGGTGTTGTGGGGACAGGAAGGCGTGATCGAGCAATGCTTCGAGCCGTTGGTCGAATGGCGCCGTGTTGCACGCGATGTCAGCGGCCGAGCGTTGCCTTCGGGCCACTATATTCCGGAAGAAGTACCCGATGAATTGCTTGCCGAAATGCTCGCGTTTTTCGAGGCAACCGAGGCCGCATAAGGGTGCAGCGTGTGCGGGTCATGGCGCTGTTATATGTCTGTAGGGAAAGCACCGATGCGTCCCAAAAACAGGCGCGCTACGATGCAGTCGGCGCTGATCACGTCAACAAAATTCCGCCGCTTGGGCTTGGCCGTTCGACGATAAATCGATAGCTGACAAGCGGCTTCTTTTTGGCTGTCTGCGGTCATTCTTTCGAATTCAGCCGATCTTCACTGTCTCGCCTTCCATCCTCAGCACGCCGCTTGCCGCCAGTTCGGCGAGATACTCGCGCACTAATCCCGGACGATCATCGGAGAGCAGGTTAGCGGCGGCGCGCATGGCCCGGGCTTCATCGACGAGCAGCAATAACTCGCTGACGGGCATCGAACGCAACTCCATCAGCTTGAACACGATCAGCACCTTCAGCGCATTCTTCGCGTTGCGTACGGGATCGGCACGCAGATAATCGATTCGCGAGAAAGCGATGTCCAACGCCTTCGATACATCCGTGAACGGCGCCCCATGGCCGGGAATCACCGCCCGCACGTCCAGTGTGGCGATCAGGTCGAGCACCGCGCGTTGTTCCGCGAAGCCGCTTTCGCCTTCCAGTTCGGGAAAGATCACGCCGAAACCGTTTTCCCACAGCGCGTCGGCGCTGATCAGCAGCCGTTCTTCGGCGCAGTACAACATCAGCGAATGCGGATCGTGACCGGGCGCGCCTAGCACCGACCAGTCGAGGCCGCCAAGCCGGAGCGTCGCGCCTGGCGCAATCGTGCCAGTGAAACCGAAACGCTCGCAGGTCTGCCCGGTCGCGTGGAACGTGAGTTTCTCTTCGTCCCATTCACGCACGGCGTCGGCTTCCGTTTGCGGAATCAGCGTCTCGCAGACGAAGGTCGATTGCAGCAACGCATTGCCGCCGCAATGGTCCGAATGCAGATGCGTGTTCACGATCAGATCGAGCGTGCGTTCATTGCCAAGCGCTTGGCGAACGAGCGCCAGCGTCTGCGGCGCGTGAGTGGCGTAGCCGGAGTCGACCAGCGCGGCGTGCGTCTCATCGATGAAAAACACGTTATTCGACGACAGCCAGCCACGCTCGAACACCCGCATGGACGCCGGTAACGCGATCATGCGTTCCGCTCCTTCGGCATCACGACGATGGTCGCACTCGCCTTGACCACGATCTCGCCGTGCTGGTTCAGAGCCTGGCCGTCCAGCTTCACGAGATCGCCGTTCAAGCTCGGTTTCCAGTGTGCTTCGGTGACTTCCCAGCTCATCGCGAGCACGTCGTTTGCCTTGACCGCGCGCACGAGCTTAAGGCCGAACTCAAGGCCGAGCGGCTGGGCGTAGGTGGAAAAATGCGTGGCGAGCATCGCCATCAAATGCGCTGTGGCTTGCGTGCCCGACGCGATCAGCGAGCCGAAGCGGCTGGTCTGGGCGTAGGCATCGTCGTGATGCAGCGGGTTGTGATCGTTCACCAGCGTGGCAAACGACTTGATGGAGTCGGGCGGAAGAGCGAGCGTTGCCGTGAGGCGTTCGCCGATATGCACGACACGCGGCCCCTTCCGGCGTGCCTGCGCTTGCGTCAGAACTGCCGCCCGTTGCGCGTCATCGAAGGAAGACCAGCCCGCTATTTCATCGATGGTGCGAAAACAGCCGTCGCAAAGCCCCGTCGATGAATTCATCCTGCATACATCGATACACGGCGATGCAACGGCCTCGGTCATCACGCAGTCTCGCGCAACGCGACATCGGCGACCGGTGCGCCGGTCAGCGCGACCAGTTCCTGCGGCGTCAGGTTGAACACAGCGTGCGGATGACCGGCGGCGGCCCAAAGGCTGTCAAGCGCGAGCAGGTCTTCATCGATCAGCGTCAGCGGCGTAGTGGCATGGCCGATCGGGCACACGCCGCCGATTGCGTAGCCGGTTTTCTCGCGGACGAACTTGGCGTCGGCACGCGCGAGCTCACCTACGCGTTCAGCCACTTTCTTCTCGTCCACACGATTCACGCCGCTGGCAATCACGAGCACGGGCGCGTCGTCTTTCTTGCGGCGAAACAGAATCGATTTAGCGATTTGCGCGACCGAACAGCCAAGGCCGGCCGCTGCTTCAGCCGATGTCTTGCCGGTTTCAGGCAGCATCACAACAGACTTGGTGTGTCCGCGTTCCTGCAGCAAAAGCGCGACGCGGCGAGCGGAGTCGGGCAGGGCGTCGAGTGTTTCGTTCATCGTGTTTTTTCCAGGGTCATAAGCCGATCATCAAACGCAGGGCGCCACGCCGTCGCGTTTTTTCGCGAGCAGCGCACGTCCCACTCGCGATGCGCTCGGCTTGCCGATCGTCTGCGAAATGAAATCACCAATCTCCACGAGCTGATCGAGATCGACGCCGGTTTCAATACCGAGCCCGTTCAGCAGGAAGATCACGTCCTCGGTCGCGACGTTGCCAGTCGCCCCTTTCGCGTATGGACAGCCGCCGAGTCCCGCCACGGAGGCGTGGAAAATCTCGATGCCTTCCTGCAGCGATGCGTAGATATTCGCGACGGCCTGACCGTAGGTGTCGTGGAAATGGCCGGAGAGCCGTTCGCGTGGAAACACCTTCGATACCGCCGCCATCACCTCGCGCGTGCGGCCCGCTGTGCCCACGCCGATGGTGTCGGCGATATCGATTTCATCGCAGCCGAGCGCCTTCATGCGCTGCACGACATCGACCACTGCTTCGATCGGCACATCGCCTTGATAGGGGCATCCCAGCGCGCACGAAATGCTGGCGCGCACGCGCAGTCCTGCTTCTTTCGCGGCCTTCGCGACGGGTTCGAAGCGCGCGATGCTCTCCGCAATACTGCAGTTGATATTCTTCTGCGAGAACGCTTCGCTCGCCGCGCCGAAGATGACGATCTCATCGACCTTCGCATCCAGCGCCGCTTCGAAGCCGCGCAGATTCGGCGTGAGCGCCGAGTAAATCGTGCCCTGACGCCGCTCGATACCCGCCATCACGGCCGCGCCGTCCGCCATTTGCGGCACCCATTTTGGCGAGACGAACGACGCCGATTCAACGTTCTGCAAACCCGCGTTTGCCAGCCGGTTCACCAGTTCGATCTTCACCTCGGTCGCAACGAATTCCTTCTCGTTCTGCAGGCCGTCGCGCGGTCCCACTTCGACGATTTTTACCTTGGCCGGTAGCATGGTTGTCTCCTTGGAATGCGTGTTTGTCCTTGCGGTTTTAGTAACCGCGTTTCACATCGACTATGCCGGATATCGGCTCGCCGCGCGCGAGCGCCAAGATCTTGTTCGCGACCTGCTCCGTGCTTTCCTCGCGCAGCGTTTCAGCGGCGATATGCGGCGTGATCGTGAGGCGCGGCGTGCGCCAGAACGGATGATTGTCCGGCAACGGTTCGGTGTGGAATACATCGAGTGTTGCGGCGGCGATCTGGCCGGATTGCATCGCGTGGAGCAAATCGTCGTCGACCAGATGCCCGCCGCGCGCGAGGTTGACGAGATACGCGCCCGGCGCCAGCCGTTCAAACGTGCGCCGGTTCAGGATGCCTTCGGTGTCCGGCGTATGCGGCAGCAGGTTGATGAGCACTCTCGTGCCGTCGAGGAAGGGCTCGAACTGTTCGTCGCCGGCAAAAGTCTTGACGCCCTCAACATCCCGCTTGGTACGGCTAAAACCACGCACCGGCATGCCGAACGCCGTCAGCGCCTGCGCGACCCGTGCGCCGAGAACGCCCATGCCCAGCACGCCGACCGTGAAGTCCTTCAGCGCATAGGGCGGTAGTTTTTGCCAACGATGCTCACGCTGGAGCGCATCGTATTCGTCCAGGCGGCGCAAGTAGCGCAGCACCGTATGGGCCGCGTATTCGACCATCTGGTGGCCCATGCCGCTATCTTCCAGGCGCACGAGCAGCGCATTGGGCGGCAGCGTGCCGGGAAGCTTCCGTTCGATTTCCAGGATTGCATCGACACCCGCGCCCAGATTGAACACCGCCTTCAGATCCGGCCGGTTTGCGAACAACTCGGCTGGCGCGCGCCAGACGACGGCGTAGTCCGCGGGAGCGTTGTCGCCGGGTTGCCACAGACGTACATCGGCGCCGGGAAGCGCACGGGCGAGATCGTCAAGCCAGAGCGAGGCCTCGGCGTGGTGCTCGTAGAGAATGATCTTCATCGAAGGTTCTTGTTCACGGGGGTAAGGAGAACGCGCGGATTGAGCGTTGAATTGTGTCCGAAATTAAGCCTATTTTACGGTTTCGCCGCGTTTTTGCCGATTCGCACACGTAACGCGGGAGACTACGCCGCCTGTTTGGCCCGATCGCCGCCGATAACCAAATGACGAAAACTTGGTTCGCGCCGACGCGCGCACGCAGCAGAATTGTTCCTCACCATGCCGGCTTCGAGCTGGCAGCGAGGTTCACATGAGTTCATGCAGTACATCCGCCTGGCCGCCGCGGCTCGTCACCGTACCGGGTCTGCACGGCAGCGAAGGCGCGCACTGGCAAACGTGGCTGGAGCGGCAATTTGCCAGATCTCGACGCGTCGAGCAGGACGACTGGGACGCGCCTCAACTGGACGCGTGGGCACAATCCGTCGCGGATACCGTGACGAGCGTCCGCGGCCCGGTGATTCTTGCCGCGCATAGTTTCGGTTGCCTCGCGGCCGCGCACGCGATTGCACAGGGGCTGACCGGCGACGCCGTTGCCGGCGTGCTGTTTGTCGCGCCCGCCAGCCCGGACAAATTCCGTTTTGCCGGCGCGTTCGAACCGCGCCGTCTTGGCGTGCCATCGGTACTGATCGCGAGCATGACCGACCCGTGGATGCCCTTCGACCAGGCGATGCGCCTGGCGAGTCAGCTTGGCAGCGCGTTCGTGAATCTGGGAGACGCCGGGCACATCAACACAGCATCGGGTTTCGGCCCGTGGCCGCGCGCAAAATATTTCGTCGATACCTTGATTCATTGCGCAGCCCCGGCGCATTTCGCGGAGCAACCCGACGTATTCGACCAATTCGAGCCCATCGAACAGGCGGCCTATGGATGAGTTGTCCGATACATTACATTCCTGACTTTTCGATAGAATCGCCGCTTCGCAGCGGATTTCACTATTCGAATAATCGGGGGATGTATGGCGGGTTTGAAGCATTGGGCAGCAATCGCGGCGCTGGGTTTCGTTACGTTCACCTCATTTGCTCACGCGGATACGGCGTTGCTCAACGTCTCTTACGACGTCACGCGCGAGTTGTACAAGGACATCGATACCGCGTTTATTGCCGACTATAAGCAGAAGACCGGCGAGACGCTTTCCGTGCGCCAGTCGCATGGCGCGTCGAGTGCGCAGGCGTTGTCGGTGATGCAGGGACTGCAGGCCGACGTGGTCACGATGAACCAGCCGAACGACATCGACTTGCTGGTCGAGCGCGGCGGCCTCGTGCCGGCCAACTGGCGCACGCTTCTGCCGAATAACGCGGTGCCGTATACGACCACCATGGTGTTTCTGGTGCGTCATGGAAACCCGAAAAACATCAAGGACTGGAGTGATCTCGCGCGTCCCGGCGTGCAGGTCGTGATCGCGAATCCGAAGACGTCGGGTAATGGGCGTTATGCATATCTGGCGGCGTGGGGCTACAAGAAGCAGCAAGGCGCAACCGATGAACAGGCTCAAGCGTTCGAGAAAGCCATTTTCAAGAACGTGCCGGTGCTGGATACGGGCGGCCGAGGCGCTACGACAACCTTCACGCAACGCGGTATTGGCGACGTGCTGGTGACGTTTGAAAACGAAGTCGCGTTGATGGATGCGGGCGCGTCGGGCAAGGATTTCGACGCAGTGTATCCGTCGGTGAGTTTGTTAGCCGAGCCGCCGGTTGCGGTGGTTGCCAAGGTCGTGGACAAGCGCGCGACGCGCAAGGAAGCGCAGGCGTACCTGGATTATTTGTGGACACCGGCGGCGCAGGAAATCATCGCGCAACATCATCTGCGGCCGCGCAATGCCGAAGTGCTCGCGAAACACGCCAGCGAATTCAAGCCGATCAAGACGTTCACGGTGGAGCAGGTTTTCGGCAACTGGCAGAAAGCGCAGCAAACCCATTTCTCCGATGGCGGCACGTTTGATCAGGTGATTGTGGATAAGAATTGAGGGCGTAGGGCAATTCCAACGACTTGCTGCTCCTTCACGTGTGCGCTGGTGAAGGGGTCAGCGCCCGCGCGAATCGCTCTGTCTCGGCAAGCAGGTCATTTTCATCAAACCCCTTGTAGCTGCCATGACCAGGGCAGCATGAGCCTACCGGCATCAAGCACAATTCTCATTCTTTTGATGCTGCACGACAAAACACCGAGTTTTGGAGATGTCACGCGACATTTTTCGAGATTGTGGGCTCTTTCTTCGCTGGAAAGCGACATTTTCCCGCGAGCTCGATAGAAGGAAAAAATTGGTTTTTTCGCTGCTACGCGACAAATAAGCTGGTTTAAGCGACGCTACACGACAAAATGGAGACTTTGGTCTGTAAGATGTGACGTTACGCGACAACTGCTTCCGCTCCAATGAACGTCACGATCATCAAGAAGGCCGCTGCCGTCAGGCTCGCGACAGAGGACATCATTTTCCTGTCGCGCCTAGGTCCCGCCGCGCGACGCAAGGTGCAACGCAGCGCAGTGGGTGGAAAGCTGACCCGCGTGTTTAAAGGGGTATATGTCAGCAATGAGGGCGGTCAGGCCGAAGTAGAACGGCGAGTGCGTGCGCAATGGGTGGATATCGGCGGCATGCTCATTCCAGGAGGTGTCGTTTCGCATGTCAGCGCCTTCCACGGCCAACCGCAAGACCACGTCTGGATGGTCTCGCACCCAAGCCTCGTGCGCAAAAGGCTCGAATTGCCCGGGCTCGCTTTCCAGCTCGTTGAAGGGCCTGGGCCGCTGCCAGGGGATATGCCTCTCAGTCAAAGTGGACTGCACTGGGCGAGCCAGCCGCGGATGCTGCTTGAAAATCTTGGCCGCAAGGCGCCGCGCCGCGTAGGTCAGGAGGAGGTCGAGAAGTGGCTTATCGAGCGACTGAATGCCTCAGGAGAAGCGTTCCTCAACGAGTTGCGTGACAAGGCTGCATCGCTGGCCGAGCCACTTGGCATGAAGGAAGAGCTCGAAACCTTGCGCGGAATGATTGGCGAACTCCTTGGGACGCACGAGAAGGGCGAACTGAAGACGACTGAAGGGATTCTTGTATCGAAAGGAAAACCAGTCGATCGCGACCGTATCGAGCGCTTCAACCTGCTTGCCGGCTACCTCCGTGGGGCTGCTCTGCCCCGCATCGCAGACGCTGTTCCGAATGGTGTTGCACGGCATAATCGGGCCTTCATCGAATCGTATTTTTCGAACTACGTGGAAGGCACCAAATTTTCCATTGAGGAAGCGCGCGACATTGTCATCAACAACAAGGTCGTGACGACGCGACCAAAGGACTCGCACGACGTCCTCGGTGTGTATCGGTTGGCGATCGAAGCACCTTACCGCCATAGTCCGCCAGTATCGGGAGAAGAATTTCTGCCCGCGTTGCTCGAGTGGCACGCAAAAATGCTTCATGCGCGGCCCGAGGCCAGCCCTGGAAAAATTAAAACGCAGACTAACTACGCCGGCACGACCCAGTTCGTGAACCCAGCGCAGGTTCGGGGGACCTTCGAAGAAGGGTCGCGCATTGCGCTGAGCGTTCCGGAGGGACTCGCCCGCGCTGTTTTCTATATGTTTCTAGTCGCCGAAATTCATCCGTTTGTCGACGGCAATGGGCGGGTGTCGCGTCTCGTCATGAATGCCGAGCTCTCGCGCACAGGCTTGCACCGAATCATCGTGCCCACCCTGTTCCATCCGCAATTCGTCGATTGTCTGCGCAAGCTCACGCAAGAAAATGAGCCCATCGACTTTGTTCGGAGCTTGGCCAAGATGGCGCGATGGTGTGCACAGTTTGACTACAGCAACCTTGACATGGTCATTGAGAACCTGAAGAGGACCCATGCGATGGAGGAATCTCCGGCGCGGTTCCAACTGCACAACATTGACGGGACCCGCACGCTTGCGGAGTGACGTCGTCAGCGCAATCGAAGAAATCCCCCGGATCTGACGATCGCGGGGGATTCCGGACATCAACTGCGCTTCAAGTCAGCAAACCAAACGACCTGTCGATCACTGCACCTGCGCGTGCCCGCACTTCACGTCACACGCTTGCGCTGCTTGCATCTGCTGCGACGCCTCCGCGCGCATTCCCAACCGCTCCAGCAATTTCCGGTCGGCTTCAGCCTGCGGGTTGCTCGTCGTCAGCAACTGGTCGCCGTAGAAAATCGAGTTCGCGCCGGCGAGGAAACACAGCGCCTGCAGCGCTTCATCCATTTGCTCGCGTCCCGCCGACAACCGCACCATCGCCTTGGGCATCGTGATGCGCGCAACCGCGATGGTACGCACGAATTCAAACGGATCGAGCGGTGCGGTGCCCGTCAGCGGCGTGCCTTCCACCTGCACAAGATTGTTGATAGGCACCGATTCCGGATACGGCTCCATGTTCGCCAGTTGCGTGATCAGCCCGGCGCGCTCGCGACGCGATTCGCCCATGCCGACAATCCCGCCGCAACACACGTTGATACCGGCATCGCGGACGTGTTCGAGCGTATCCAGACGATCCTGATACGTGCGCGTCGAGATGATCTGGCCGTAGAACTCCGGCGATGTATCGAGGTTATGGTTGTAGTAGTCCAGCCCTGCGTCGCGCAGGCGCGCCGCCTGATGCCCTTCCAGCATGCCTAGCGTCACGCAGGTTTCGAGGCCCATTGCCTTCACGCCGCGAATCATGTCGGCGATCGGTTCCAGATGCTGGTCCTTCGGATTGCGCCATGCCGCGCCCATGCAGAAACGCGTCGCGCCGTTCGCCTTGGCGATTTCGGCGGCCTTCAGGACTTCATCGACGGCCATCAGTTTTTCGGCCTTCAACCCTGTGTCGTGATGCGACGACTGCGGGCAATACGCGCAATCTTCCGGGCAACCGCCGGTCTTGATCGACAGCAGCGTGGAGAGCTGAACGGTGTTGGCATCGAAGTGTTCACGATGCACAGCCTGCGCGCGAAACAGCAAGTCGTTGAACGGCAGGTCGTAGAGCGCGACGATATCCGCGACACGCCAGCGAGCCAGCGTTTGCGGTGCGGCGGGTTGAGCGGCCTGATCGGTGGATTGCAGTTGCGTCATGTGAGGATCCTTATTCATATAACGAAGAATCATTGGCCCGCGCCAACTGAACGAAGCGTGTCCAGCAGCAGGGAGGTATCGATATAAGTCGTTGCCGCGCGAGCGTCCGGCGGCGTGAGGCGGGGAATGGTGCCGAGCAGCGGCGCGTTGTATTGACTGTCCAGCCGCAGCCGGATTGCTTCGATGTTTTCAGCGGGAAACAGCATGGCGGGATCGATCTGGTTAGCCACCCAGCCCGCCAGATGCAGCCCACGTGCCGCGATGGCCTCAGCGCTCAGCAACGCATGGCTAATGCAGCCGAGCCGCATGCCGACCACGAGCACGACAGGAAGATTCAATGCGAACGCGAGGTCGGCGGTATCGTGGACATCGGTGAGCGGCACGCGGAATCCGCCCACGCCTTCCACCACGACCACGTCCGCTTGCTGCACGGCGAACTTGTGCGCATCCACGATCCGCGCAATATCCAGCGATACGTTCTCGCGTGCTGCCGCGATATGCGGCGCGGCAGCTTCCTTCAGCAGGAACGGCGTCCGTATCGATGGCGGCAGCGCAACGTTAGCGGCGGCATCGAGTTGATCGGCGTCTTCGTTGTGCCACTCGCCGTCGAGTTCAAACGCGCCTGCCGCGATGGGTTTCATCGCGGCGGCGCGCAGGCCGAGTGCGGCGAAGCCATGCAGCAAAGCAGCCGATACGAGCGTCTTGCCGATCTCGGTATCGGTGCCGGTGACGAAGAGCGAGAGTGGCCCTGTCATGATCGATTGCTCAAGGTTTGCAGTGCATCGTCGAGCTTGGCTAGGTCGTCGTGGCTATGCGCCGCCGAGAGCGAAATGCGCAGGCGCGATGTGCCAACGGGAACTGTCGGCGGCCGGATTGCGGGCACCCACATGCTGTATTCATCGAGCGCGGCGGCGAGCTTCAGCGTCTCCTCATTGCCGCCGATAATCAACGGTTGAACGGCTGTATGCGAATCCACCGGTGACCATCGCGTGCGCTGCAAAATGGCGCGCGTACTGTCGATCAACGTAGCGAGATGGGCGCGTCTTGCGTCGCCTTCCTGTCCGCCGATAATCTTCAAACTCGCCGATACCGCGTGCGCCACGGCCGGCGCCGATGCCGTCGTAAAGATGTACGGCCGCGCGCGTTGCACGAACCATTCGATCACCGTCTCATGCGCGATCACGAACGCGCCGGACACGCCCGCTGCCTTGCCCAACGTGCCGACGTACACAAGATGCGGTGAGCGCAACGCGGCGTCGGCCAGCGCGCCGCGGCCTTGCGGACCGAGCACGCCGAAACCGTGCGCGTCGTCGACAACCAGCCATGCGCCGTGACGCTCCGCCAACTCGAGCAGCGAGCCAAGCGGGGCGATATCGCCGTCCATGCTGAAGACGGAGTCCGTGACGATGATCTTCGTGCCGCTCTCATTCGCCGATGCTTCGAGCATGGCGTCGAGCGCTTCGGCGTCGGCGTGAGGATAGATGCGAATCTCCGCTCGCGACAGGCGTGCGCCATCGATCAGCGATGCATGGTTCAACGCGTCGCAGAACATCAGCGTGTCGCGACCGCCGGACTTACTCGCAGCGCCGAGCGTAGTCAGCGTCGCGAGATTTGCCATGTAGCCGGTGCTGAAGTACAGCGCACGCGCCTGGTCGACGAAACCGCCGGAAAACGCCGCAAGGTCGTCTTCAAGCTGCGCATGCGCGCGCGAATGGCCGCCGAGCAGATGCGATCCGCCGCTGCCCGCGCCGTATTGTCGTGCGCCTTCCGCCAGTGCTTCGCGCAGGGTTTCATGCGCGGCGAGCCCGAGATAATCGTTGCTCGCAAAGCCGATGATCTCGCGTCCATCTACCGTCATGTGAGCGGCGCAGGCGCTGTCGACAATTCGTCGGCGACGACGCAAGCCGTTGCGCTCGATATCGGCGAGACCTTGTTTCAGGGACTCGAAAAGAGCGGGCGATGTGTTGCTCATGCGGCCTCCGATAACGTGGCGTCGAAGACAATGCGCGTGCGTTCGGCGAGCAGCGCGAGTTCGTCGTCGCTGAGGATGTACGGCGGCATCAGGTAGACGGTCTTGCCTATCGGTCGCAACAATAACTCGTGTTTTAGGGCCTTTTCGAAGAAACGCCGCGAGAATGAGCGTGCTTGATCAGGATCTTCGATGATCGCATCGAACGCGAAGATGGTGCCGCGTTCGCGCAGGTTTCTGACCTGCGGATGATCCTGAAGCGGGCTCAGCGCAGCGCGCAACACAGACGATTTTCGACGGTTCTCTTCAAGCACGTTCGCGCTTTCGAACAGGTCGAGCGTCGCCAAAGCGGCGCGGCATGCGAGTGGATTGCCCGTGTACGAATGAGAGTGGAGGAAGCCACGCGTCATGTCGTCGTCGTAGAACGCGGCGTAGATTTCATCGCGTGTCAACACGATGGATAGCGGCAAATACCCGCCGCTGATTCCCTTCGATAAACACAAGAAGTCCGGCCAGATCGCAGCCTGTTCGCACGCGAAGAACGTGCCGCTGCGACCACAGCCGACTGCGATTTCATCGGCGATGAGGTGGACACCGTAGTCATCGCACAAAGCGCGCAGGCCCTTCAAATATGAGGGATCGTGCATCGCCATGCCGGCCGCGCATTGAACAAGCGGTTCCACGATCACGGCCGCAAGCTGCGAGGCTTTGGCGTCGAACAGCGTTTTCATATCGGCGAGCGCGCGTTGTGCGACATCACGTGCCGTCTCACCTTCGCGAGCCTGCCGGGCATCCGGCGATGTCACCACGTGCGCATGTCGAATCAACGGATCGTAGGCGTCCTTGAACAACGCGACGTCGGTCACGCCGAGCGCGCCGATGGTCTCGCCGTGATAGCTGTTCGCGAGGCAGACGAATTCGCGCTTCTCCGCGTGGCCGCTGTTGCGCCAGAAGTGGAAGCTCATCTTCAACGCGATTTCGACTGCCGATGCGCCATCGGAGGCGAAGAATGCATGGCCGAGCGTGTGCTGCGTCAGGGCGTGCAGACGTTCGGCGAGCAGGACGGCGGGCTCGTGCGTGCAACCGGCGAGCATCGCGTGTTCGAGCGTGTCGAGTTGATCTTTCAACGCTGCATTGATGTGAGGATTCGCGTGGCCGAAGAGGTTGACCCACCACGAGCTGATGGCATCGAGATAGCGATGGCCGTCGTGGTCGTAGAGCCACACGCCCTTGCCGCGAGCGATGGGCACGAGCGGTGTGCGCTCGTGATGTTTCATTTGCGTACACGGGTGCCATACGGCGCGTAGCGAGCGTGCGACCCAGTCATCGGGTGCAGGCTTTGGCTGGTTGTTCAGGTTCAAAACGACTCCAGGGGAGCGGCCATTCATGCGCTGAGACATGCGGTCACACGAGCACTCAGGCAACGCTCCCGATCACATTCAGGCGAGCCACGACGGCTTGCTCTTTTCCAGAAAACTGCGCACGCCTTCGCGCCCTTCATCCGAGGCGCGAATGCGTGCGATACGGTCAGCGGTGTCCGAGATCAACGATTCATCGATTGGTTTATCCGCCAGATCGACCACCAGTTGTTTGCACTCGCGCACTGCGTTCGGGCTATTGGCGACGATTGCGGCTGCGACTGCATCGACGGTGGCGCCCAACGCATCGGCTGCAACGACCTGATGCACGAGGCCGATGCGCAGGGCTTCAGCGGCATCGAAACGTTCGGCGGTCACGAAGTATCGGTGCGATGCGCGCGCGCCGATTGCCCGGATCACGTAGGGCGCGATGGTGGCGGGCATCAGCCCGAGCTTGGCCTCGGACAAGCAGAAGTGTGCTGATTCTGCGCTGATGGCAATGTCCGCGACGGCTACGAGCCCCATGCCGCCTGCGTACGCGTCGCCCTGGACTTGCGCGATCACGGGTTTGTTGCAGGCGTAGATAGTGTTGAGCATCGTGGCGAGGCCGAGGGCATCGGCGCGATTTTCTGCGTCCGAGTAGGTCGCCATGCGTTTCATCCAGTTGAGGTCGGCGCCTGCGCAGAATGCGGGGCCGTTTGCGGCGAGGATGATGACGCGGATGGCGTTGTCGTCGGCGAGTGCGCGGAAAGCAGCAGTCAATTCGACGATGGTGGCTTCGTCGAAGGCGTTGCGGACGTCGGGGCGATTGAGCGTGACGCGTGCTACGTAGCCGTCGACGATGACTTTCAGGCGCTGCAGGTTCATTGCATCGGTCATGGGGGTTTCTCGATGTGCGCGACTCGGTGTTTCGCTGAGCACCAATTATCTCTAATTTCGCTGCGGGATTCGATTTTGGGAGAGCAGGGGACCTCCGGCGGGCGTGGGACGCGTTGGGCGATTGCTTGGCGTCGCTGCTAACTTCGCTTATCGTGGAGGGTGTTGGTGGGGTTCAGGGGCTATTTTCCGCTGGCGCTCGGTCAAGGGTTTTTCGTTCGCACTCGGGGGCGGGGTCGGGTTCCTGCGGTTAGCGGTCGGGGTCATTGCCGGGTTGCTAGGTTCCTGCGATAGCGGTCTGAGTCATTGCCGGGTTGCTGCTTTCGGCCTTAGCGGTCTGCTTGAGTTGGATGTTTTCTTTATCACTATTAGCCACTGCGCGTGGCAGCGCGTCATTTCTTTGTCCAAAGCGACAAAGAAACGAAGCAAAGAAAACGCTTTCAGAACGCGGGCTCGTAAGTTGACCTAGCGTGCAGTTTCCAAGTTTTTGGCACCCCAAAAGCACGGTGCTCGCCAGAACGACGGATGTGTGAAACCCTCCTTCTCGCGAATTCTTACACGCACACGCTTCGCCCCGTACGCTCTTGGGCAAGCACGCTTGCCCAAGAGCCCGCACGGCCTGACGCGCTTTTAGTCCTTCATTGCTTGGTCGGCTGGTTGCTTGATCTGCGCAGCTATTTTGGGGTACGGCCTTACCCATCGTGCGGCCTCGTTTTGAAGCGGGTTGGCCACGTGGTTCGGCATGCGAACAAATTTGGTGGGTGGTTTTTCGCGGATAGCGCGGGGTGAACCTTAGGCAGGTTCAGTCACTGGTGGCGAAGCGTGTGGGTATCTGTGTTCGGAGAAGGAGGGTTTCACACATCGGTGGCTCTGGCGAGCACCGTGCTTTTGGGGTGCCAAAAACGCGGAAACTGCACGCTGGGTCAACTTATGAGCCCGCGTTTTGAAAGCGTTTTCTTTGCTTCGTTTCTTTGTCGCTTTGGACAAAGAAATGACGTGCCGCCACGCACAGTGGCTAATAGTGATAAAGAAAATAGCCAACTCATGCAGACCACTAAGGCCGAAAGCAGCAACCCGGCATTGACTCCGACCGCTAACGCAGGAACCTAGCAACCCGGCATTGACCCCGACCACTAACCCCAGAACCCGTCACAACACCAGCCACCGGCAGAACCACCCCCCAGCTACCAGCCTTTGGCTGATTCAAAGGCACCTACCGTGAGGCTGTCTGCGTCTGAGCAACATTCCGATCATTCCAGACCACTGCGTTGTCAACGGCATACAACCGGCATGGATCGCTGCTCTGCTTCTGGCACCCGTTCAACGCCACCGACATGGGGTCGTCACCCCCTTCCGCCCACGACCACGCACCCGAATCCGACACCGCGAACGCGCGGCTCGAATATTGATGCAGAAAATTCTCGTAACCCTCACGGCCGTGTTCATCGAGGAACGGCACGGCTTTTACCGCATCCACCGTCGCATAACCCGTAGGCGTGGGCGCCTGCGGATCCGAAACCTGATATTGCCGATCCGTCGGCATGCCAACATCTTCGAGGAACGTCTTCACGCGCGGCCACCAGATCGCCACACCGTCACGATCCCCCACCAGCCGATGCGCATCGTTCTTATATGCGCCGAAATTCACCATATCGGCCTTCGCACCGTGCGCGCTATACGACGTGAACATTTCCTCAGGCAAGTTGCCCTGCCACACGGAGTCGTTAGTGCCGTACATCCACAACGACGGCAACTTCACATGCTCACCGTATTCACCAAACGCGCTCGTCAGGTTTTTCTGCCAGCCGGGACACTCGTCCTGACGCAGGCCACCGGAGAAATTGATCAGGCCACGCACGCCGTTCGCCTCACGCGCGTCGCGAGCGCCATACGCCATGGTCACCAACCCACCATGCGAAGCGCCCGCCACCACCACATGCTGGCTGTCGACAAACGGCTGTTTGTCCATGTAAGCCAACGTGGCCGTCACGTCGCGCGCTTGCGTAAAACCATTGGCTTCGACATCGCAACCGTTGCCAGTATATTCCCCGCCCGATTCCGCAAAGCCACGGCGATTCGGCACGACAACCACATAACCATGACGCACGAACTCACGCGCAAACGCGATCGGACGCGCACGCGCCTGGTCATGCGCATTGCCAGGGAGCTTGCCGTGATTGAAGACGACCATCGGGAACGGACCCGGGCCATCAGGTTTGAAGATGGTGGTTTCAAGCGAGACATCGCCTGAAGGTACTTCGACAACAGACTCGTTGAGGTTTGACTCAACAACGGGAAGCGACGGGTCGAATGACTGCGGCACCGTGCCGAAGGCAGGTGCCTCGAGCTTCGCATACTGCTGCGCACCCGGGAACGGCTCTGCAAGCGCCGAGGCGGACACCGCCGCGAGCGCACACACCACTACACAACCTGACAACACTTGCCTAAATGCCATCCCCGAAACTCCACCCGCTTCTCGACCCGGCTGATTTCCCAAAGCACGAGCCAGCTTATTGTCACAATCCATCGATCCGGACGTTCGTACTGTCAATCAGTATCGCTAGTCGGATCGTCAAGTCATGTCCCGAATAGACATGACAATGGGCTTCAATACGCAACACCGCTGCACTGACAGATATTTAGCTTATGAAACAGTAACTTAATATCATTCGCCAGTGACTGGCGAAAAGCTAGAGTACCCGGACAAAATGAATGGGCGCAATTAGAAAGTACCCGCGCGGGCGACAAAATTCGGGGCGAAAGCAGTCGTTAAGGAAATTATTGCCGCGATGCAGCACGAATCGTCGCTATGACGTTTCAATCGCGGAGATCACCGTCAACATAACGCCACAACCCAGCGGCATCGCGTTCGAAACGGCTCGTCTCATGTAAGCGGAATGCGCGGCCGCCGAGCTTGTATCGAGCGACGAATTCGACCTCGGCGTGGTCCGCGTCAACAGGCGTGTGGCGTTTTATCTGCAAGCCGAGCCAGCGGGTGGCGGGATCCGCGGAGGTTTCCAGGTCGCGGGGGCAGGTGCTCTCGGCCCAGGTCGCACGCAAATACGCCGTATTGCCGAGCACGTACGCGGTATAGCGTGAGCGCATCAGTTCCATGGCGTTGCCTGCTCGCGCACCGCCTTCTATGAAGCGTCCGCAACATTCGACGTATTGAGGCGGACGCTTAACAGCGTTGTTCGATCCCGGCGACGCACCGCCGCACGGGCATTCCCCGACTGCCTTCATACCCTTCATACATCTACGCCCGGCATCTCGATGTGTCGCGGCTGCGCCTTCACGCGTGCAAGCCATGCGCGAATGGCCGGATACCGGCCGAGGTCGAGGTTGGCTTCGTCGGCGACATGGGTGTACGCATACAGCGCAATGTCCGCGATGGTGTATTGCTCATCGACGAAATACGTCCGCGTCGCGAGATGCGTTTCCATGACGTCGAGCGCGCGATACGAACCCGCGGTTTTCTCGGGCAGGCGCGGATCGTCAGGGTGTTTGGCGAACTGAAGAATGAAGCGCGCAACCGCGATGTTGGGTTCGTGACTGTATTGCTCGAAGAACATCCATTGCAGGACGCGCGCCCGCGAAAGACGGTCGGTCGGCA
The DNA here is from genome assembly GCF_000729995.1 of Caballeronia sordidicola. Lineage (GTDB taxonomy): Bacteria > Pseudomonadota > Gammaproteobacteria > Burkholderiales > Burkholderiaceae > Caballeronia > Caballeronia sordidicola_A. Next base: position 147,676 of record NZ_JNFG01000004.1, read on the forward strand.
GCAGCGGCGTACCTTCGGCGAGGTAATACAGGATCGCGTCCGATTCGAAGAGGCACGTGTGCTCATCGATCTGCAGCACCGGCACCTTGCCGTTCGGATTCAACTGACGAAACGCATCGGTGCGCGTGGCGCCGTTCATCATGTCTACTTCATGCCAGACATAAGGCCGGCTCAGTTGTTCGAGCGCAAGCCGGACCTTGTAGCAATTCCCCGAAGACGCCACGCCATGTACTTGATACGCCACTTCATGTCCTTTTCGTTTGATTGAAACGCTCACTTCGGAAGCCGTACTAACGCACAGCACTCACCACGCGAGCGGCGTACCGTCATACTGAATGAACGAGCCATTGAATTTTTTAGGGTTCGCCGCCGCCGCGGCGATCACCGCGCGCATTCCGGAAATGCTGTGCGCCGGTTCGATCGCAGCCGACGCGCCACCCATCTCGGTGCGCACCCATCCCGGATGCAAAGCGATGCAAGTCGAACCGCGCGCTTCCAGCGATGCAGCCTTCAACGCCGCATTCACCGCGGCCTTGCTCACCCGATACAGCCAGCCCGCCGTCCCGTTCATCTCCGCAATACCGCCCATCTTGCTCGATACCACCGCGAGCACGCCATGCGCTGCGTTGGTGAGCGGCAGGAGGATGGGCAGCAATTGCATCGGGCCGCGGACATTGGTGTGCATGACCTGATCGAAATCTTCCGAGGGCACGGTTTCCACGTGTTCGGTTCGCGGACCATACACACCCGACACGATGATCGCGACATCGAGCTTCTCGCCATCGAGTTGCCTGCCGAGCGTCGCGATCTGCTCGGGTTGGGTCGTGTCGACCGAGAAGGTTTTTGCACCCATGGCGTCAAGTGCTTCCAGTGACTCCGCGTTGCGAGCGGTGGCGAGCACGCGCCAGCCATCGCGGCAATATCCTCGCACGAATTCGTGGCCGAGCCCGCGCGATGCACCCACGATCAATACGGTTTTCATGATGTTCTCCGGCACGCTGCCCTAAACCAGTTCGATACCCATCGCCGTCGCTTCGCCACCGCCGATGCACAAGCTCGCCACGCCCCGCTTCAATCCGCGCTGACGCAACGCGCCGATCAACGTCACGAGAATCCGCGCGCCGGATGCACCGATCGGATGTCCCAGTGCACACGCGCCGCCGTTGACGTTGACCTTGTCGTGAGGCAAGTCGTGTTCCCGCATGGCAGCCATCGCGACCACGGCGAACGCTTCGTTGATCTCGAAGAGATCGACTTCGTTTGCGCGCCAGCCGTTCTTGTCGAGCAGCTTGCGGATCGCGCCTACTGGCGCAGTCGTGAACAACGCCGGTTCCTGCGCGAAGGTGCTATGCCCGACGACTCGCGCGAGCGGCGTGACGCCGAGCCGCTTCGCCGTGGATGCACGCATCATCACGAGCGCAGCGGCGCCGTCGGAGATAGACGATGCGTTCGCCGCCGTCACCGTGCCGTCTTTTGCGAACGCGGGTTTGAGCGTAGCAATCTTGTCGATATCCGCCTTGAACGGCTGTTCGTCGTGATCGATAACGGTATCGCCCTTGCGTCCTGCGACCGTCACCGACGCGATTTCCCAATCGAACGAACCGTCTTCGTTCGCCCGCTTCGCGCGACGCAACGACTCAACGGCAAACGCGTCCTGCGCTTCCCGCGAAAACTTGTACGACCCGGCGCATTGCTCGGCGAACGCGCCCATCAACCGGCCTTTTTCATACGCGTCTTCGAGGCCATCGAGGAACATGTGATCGAGCACCTGGCCGTGGCCCATGCGCATGCCGGCGCGCGCTTTGGGCAGCAAGTACGGCGCATTGGTCATGCTCTCCATCCCGCCCGCGACAATCACGTCCGCCGACCCGGCCAGCAGCATATCGTGCGCGAACATGGCGGCGCGCATGCCGGAACCGCACATCTTGTTGACCGTCGTGCTGCCGACGGACAGCGGCAAGCCCGCGCCGAGCGCGGCTTGGCGCGCGGGCGCCTGACCGAGACCGGCGGGCAGCACGCAACCCATCACGGCTTCCTCGATCTGCTCGGGCTTCAGGCCGGCGCGTTCAACCGCGGCGCGGATTGCCACCGAACCGAGTTGCGGCGCTGTCACGGTGGCGAAGTCGCCTTGAAAAGCGGCCATCGGCGTACGCACAGCCGACACGATCACCACCGGATCAGTTACGAAATCAGTCATGTTTCAGCTCCTTGATCACACCTTTCACGATTGCCGGGATATCGCCGAGACGGGCGGCATCGGAGGCCAGCACATCGTTCTCCGATGAATGCGCGCCACCGCGCGCCAGCGCCGCGATGCATTGCCGATAGGTCGGTTCTACTTCTTCCGACCCGCCGATCATCATCCCCAGGTTGCGCACGCGGCCGTCATGCACGCCGTAGGTCCAGCCATGCACCGTGATCTCCTGGCCACGCGCCCACGCATCGCGCAGGATGGTCGTGTGACACACGTTCACCGTCTGTTCGATGGTATTGAGCTCCACCAGCCGGCGATTGCGCGCGACGCCCATCGGCCATTCCTCGAGCAGCGCGGAGTGCTTGTCGCGCACGTCTTCCACGTGACGCAACCAGTTATCGGCCAGGCCCACGCGCCGGCCCAGGAGGGCCGCGCCCACGCCGGAGCAGCCGTAGTGCCCGACCACCATGATGTGCTTGACCTTCAGCAGGTCGACCGCGAACTGGATCACGGACAAGCAATTAAGGTCCGAGTGAACGACCACGTTCGCGATGTTCCTGTGCACGAACACCTCGCCTGGCGGCAAGCCGATGATCTGGTTAGCCGGCACGCGCGAGTCCGAGCATCCGATCCACAGGTATTCGGGCGCTTGCTGGTCGGCGAGGCGTGAGAAATACTCGGCGTCTTCCGAGAGCTTGCGATCGACCCACTTCAGGTTGTTATCGAATAGGTGGGAGAGCGGGTTGTTGTCTTGGCTTTCAGGGTTGTCGATGTTGTCGATATTGGACATGGCATTCAGTGCGGATAGGTTTCATGCGGCGCGTGCTGCGGGTGCGCCGGCCAGAAAACGCTCAGGATAACGAACGCAAAAACGGATACCGCGTTCGTACGGGAAGAAGTCGGCGAGTTCGCCGTTAAGGATCTGTTCCTTGTGCTTTTGCCAGAGTGCGGGGTCGAAAAAATCGGGGTGATGTTTCATGAATACGTTGCGCACGCGCGGGTCGCCGAGCAGGAACGTGTCATAGGTTTCGGGGAAGATGTCATGCGGCCCGACGGTGTACCACGGCTCGCCCGACATCTCGTCTTCCTCGTTGCGCGCTTGCGGCACCCGGCGCACGTTGCAGTCGGTCAGATACTCGATCTCGTCGTAGTCATAGAACACCACGCGGCCATGGCGCGTGACGCCGAAATTCTTGTAGAGCATGTCGCCGGGGAAGATGTTGGCCTGGATCAGTTCCTTGATCGCGTTGCCATATTCCTTGATGCCATGCTCGATTTCCGACAGCGTGCCGTTCTGCAAATACAGGTTCAACGGCGTCATGCGGCGCTCGATGTACAAATGCCTGATCACGAGGTTATTGCCTTCGTGTTCGATCATCGAAGGGACTTCTTTGGTGAGCTCTTTCAGCAGCACATCGTCGAGGCGCGACAACGGTAACGCGACGCTCGAATACTCGAGCGTGTCGGCCATGCGTCCAAGGCGGTCATGACGTTTGACGAGCTGATACTTGTCCTGGATCTTCTTGCGCGTGGTTTCCTTCGGCGGCGGAAAGGTGTCCTTGATCAGCTTGAACACGTACGGAAAAGACGGCAGCGTGAACACCAGCATCACGAGCCCTTTGATGCCTGGCGCGATGACGAATTTATCGCTGGAATGCGAGAGGTGATGCAGCAAGTCGCGATAAAACAGGTTCTTGCCCTGCTTCTGCAAGCCCACCGATGTATAGATTTCCGCCTTCGGTTTGCCCGGCATGATCGAGCGCAGGAACTGCACATACGCCGACGGCACTTCCATATCCACGAGGAAATACGAATGCGAGAAGCTGAAGATGATCAGCACTTGTTCGCGCTGCAGCAGGACCGTATCGAGCGCAAGCAGGCAGGGCGACGCGTGACGCACGGGCACGACGAAAGGTATCACCAGATCACCATTGATGATCCGGCCCACTATGTACGCCGCCTTGTTGCGAAAGAACAGCGACGACAGCACATGAATCTGGAAATTAGGCGCAGCCTTGAACTCGCCGAACGCTTCGGTAATGGCTCGCATCAGGCATTGAACATCGCGCTGCAGATCCTCGAACGGCGGCTCGAGCTGGAAGTTCGTCACGATCCGTTCGAATGTCGCGGCGAGCCCGTCTTTACTCGGGTAATACGCCCGATAGGTCGGCTTGGCCGCGGGCTCGTCGTTCTCGATGTACTCCGTCGAAATAGCGGGCCGCACGAAAATGAAGTCGTTGCTGAAGTACGAACGATGCAGGATCTTGCAGCACACGGAGTTGAAGAAAGTCTCCGCGCACTCGGGCTGCCGGTGCGACGTCAGCAAGCCGATGTAATGCAGCTTGATCTGCTGCCAGATTTCATCGTCTATGTTTTCGGCGTCGTACTCGTCTTCCAGACGCATCACGCACTCTTCCACCCGATCGTCGTACGACGTGATGCGCTCGCGCGCCAGCCGCTGCAGCGCGTGCCAGTCGCCGGCCTCGAATAGCCCCTTCGCCGCGATGGCCGCATCGCGAAACACGCAATAGTGACGGTCGAAGCCTTCGAGCAGCGTTTCCGCGACATCGAAGCCAATCTGCGACGACAGCAACTTGGGAAAGTGATTCATTTCGACCCTGCACTTCGTGTGGTGTCGTCCGACATGCGCTCAGTGCGCTACGTGCGCTACGTTGATTACGTCTTTGCGTTAGTGATAAGCATCAAACCCGACTTCGAATCCGGCCGACGAATCCGGCCGATATTGTATCGCCGGACGTTTTTGTTCCTCGACAGCCGCCGTTCTTGCCCGTTGCAAGCTCAGGGCACTTTCGCGCGTGTCTCCGTCGGAACAGTCGAAACCGCCGCCTTGCGCGTGCGTTTTTCAACGTTCGCTGAAAGCAGCGCACGGCCTTGCGTTTCGTAGGCCGAGAGTTCGGCGAGCGTTGCGTTCAGGTCGTCCAGTTGCCGCGTAAGCACCGCGCGATGCGCCGCGATAGTGTCCAGGAACGCATGCAATTGTGCAGCCGTCCCGGTAGGTGAATCGTAGAGATCGAGCAGCCTGCTCACCTCCAGCAACGTGAATCCAAGCCGTTTGCCACGCAGCGTCAGCTTGAGCCGTGTGCGGTCGCGCGCCGAATACACGCGGCGCATGCCGTTCGTGCCAACGCGTGCCGGCGTGAGCAAGCCCTGGTTCTCATAGAACCGGATTGCGCGCGGCGTGACCTCGAATTCGCGTGCCAGTTCGGTGATGGTGTAGCGCGTGTCTGTCATTGAAATTACAAGGTTCCCAACGCTTTTCTGAAGCCGACGTTAAAATGAAGGTTAACGTTAGCGTCAACTTGGCGGCAATGCAACAACTGACAACCCGGAGACCCGACCCGCATGAACCCGCTCGAACAGCAACTCGATTACGTTTTCGCAGACCGTCTTCCTGAGAGCGGCCACTCGATGGAAGTCACGCCCGGCGTGTTCTGGGTGCGCATGCCGCTGCCGTTTGCGCTCGACCACATCAACCTGTGGGTCATGCGCGACGAGATTGACGGCGTGGCGGGCTGGACCATTATCGACTGCGGTATTTCAGACGAAACCATCCGGGCGAACTGGGAACGCACCTTCGACACGCTGCTGGACGGCCTGCCGGTGCTGCGCGTGCTCGTCACGCATTGCCACCCGGACCACCTCGGTCTCGCGGACTGGATCTGCAACGGCGGCGAGAAGAAGCGATGGGACCCGGTCAGGCTCTGGATGTCGCTCGGCGAGTACGCGATGGGCCGCGTGATGTCCGCCGGCGATGGTTCCGACGCGGGCGGCGAGCGGGCGGCACGGCACTTCGCGCGGCATGGTATGACGGACCCGGCTTCGCTTGAAGCGCTGCGCAAGCGCGATACGTATTATCCGAAGCTCGTGCCGTCCATCCCGCCGGTTTATCGCCGGTTACGCGATAACGATAAGGTGGAGATTGGTGGCCGCGAGTGGGAAGTGGTGACCGGGTTTGGTCATTCCCCTGAACATTGCGCGTTCTTCTGCGCGGAGACCAAGGTGCTGATTTCCGGCGATATGGTGCTGCCGCGCATATCGACTAACGTCTCGGTGTTTGCTATTGAACCGGAGGGGAATCCGCTCGCGCTATTCCTCGGTTCGTTGGGCCGCTACGAGTCCCTTCCTGCCGATACACTCGTGCTTCCTTCGCATGGCAAGCCGTTTCGCGGCATGCATACGCGCATCGGGCAGCTTCGGGATCATCACGCGGCGCGTTTGCAGGAAGTGCGCGAGGCTTGCGCGCTCAAACCGCAAAGCGCCGCCGACATCGTCCCGCTCATGTTCAAGCGCCCGCTCGATGTGCATCAGATGACGTTCGCACTCGGCGAAGCGCTGGCGCATTTGCACCTGCTTTGGCTGCAAGGCGAACTCGTGCGCCAAACCGACAACGAAGACGGCGTGATCCGGTTCGCACCAAAGTAAAAAAGCCGGGCGTTTGCACGCCCGGCTTCTTCAGTGAACCAACGCAGTGACTACTGCACCACGACGTTCGCGAAGTTTTGCCGTCCGAACGGGCTCACACGATATCCACTGACATTGCTGCGCGTGAGCGCCGCTGCTGTCGGATAACCGAGCGGAATCCACAGCGCCTGGTCATGGATAATCTGCTGCGCTTCCGTATAGGCCTTGGTCCGCTTGCTTAAATCCGCGGTTTCCTTGCCTTCATCGATCATGCGGTCCAGCGTCGGATCGCAGAACCGCGCGAAGTTGATGCCCGAACGCACTGCGGCGCAACTGAACAGTGGCGACAGATAGTTATCCGGATCGCCGTTGTCACCGGCCCAGCCCATGAACAACATGTCGTGCTGACCCTGCTTCGCTTCCTTGATCAGCTCACCCCATTCGATCACCTTCACCTGCGCCTTCACGCCGATCTTCGCCAGATCCGCTTGCAGCAACTCCGCGCCCACCTTCGGATTCGGGTTTAGCACGCTGCCGTTCGGACGCACCCAGATTGTCGTGTCGAAGCCATTCGGAAAGCCGGCATCGGCGAGCAGCTTCTTCGCGCGATCGACCGAATACGGATACGCCGTGATCTGCTTGTCATAGCTCCACGTGTTCGGCGGGTACGGATTCACAGCGGGCGTGGCGGTGTTTTCGAAGACCGTCTTCAGGTACGTCGTACGATCGAAGGCAACGTTCAACGCCTCGCGTACCTTGGGGTTATCGAGCGGCTTTTTCTGCGTGTTTAACGCAACGAACGCCGTCATGAACGCCGGCGTCTCGACCACTTTCAACGAACTGTCCTTCTTCGCGTCGACCACGTCCTGCGGTTTCGGCGACAACGCAATCTGGCATTCACCTGCCTTGATCTTCTGCGCGCGCACCGAGGCGTCGGGCGTGATGGCGTAGATCAGCCGGTCCACTTTGGGTTTTGGTCCCCAGTACGTCGGATTGACGTCGTAACGGATCACGGCGTCTTTCGTGTAGCTCTTCAGCACGAACGGACCAGTGCCGATGGGCTTCGCGTTCAGGTCGGTTTCGTGGCCGGCCTTGAGCAACTGGTCGGCGTATTCGGCCGAATAGATCGATGCAAAGCCCATGGTGAGGATGGGCACGAAGGTCGCGTTCGGTGTGTTGAGTTCGAACTTGACGGTGTTGTCATCGACCTTGGAGACGGACTTGATCAGCTTGATGAGACCCATTGACTGCGCGTGCGGGAAGCCACTCGCGCCCGCTACCTTGTGCCAGGGGTTGCTGTCGGAGAGCATGCGGTCAAAGGAGAACACTACGTCGTCGGCAGTTAGTTTTCTCGACGGCGTGAAGTAGTCCGTGGTCTGGAACGCCACGTTCGGCCGCAGATGAAAGGTGTAGGTCAGGCCGTCGGCGCTCACATCCCATTTCTCGGCTAGCGCGGGCGTGACCTTTTTCGCGACTTCATCGTAGGAGACGAGGGTGTTGAAGATCACATCCGCCGATGCGTTGGTCGTCACCAGCGAATTGAATTGCACGACGTCGAAGCCATCCGGGCTCGACTCGGTGCACACAGTGAGCGGTTTCGCGATCGCGAGCACCGGCGCAATGGCCAGTACAGCGGCTGCGAGCATTCTGAAGCGCATGGGATCTCCCGTTACGAACCTGGTCGCAAAGTGTTAGTCAGTCAGACGTTTCTTGTTTGGCGGTTGCAGCTTATTGTACGGCGCGCTTCGTCGGATGCTTCAATGCAACAAGTCAGCGCAACGACAGAGCACCCAAAGGTCACCGAAGGGGTCCCCAACAGGGTCCCCAACGGGCCTCCGTGGCCGTAGCTTACTGAACCGTTATTTCCGCTACAACGACCGATTCGGGATATCCATATGGGGTTAGTGACAGTTTCTTGAACATTCCCGCGGCCGGTTGCCTAATCCACGGACCCAAGCTAAACTCGTGGCCGTCTTTGGGGAGTAGCCTTCCTTCCGCAATGGGAGGAGGACGCGTCAACATACTCGGCTTGTCTGCCGTGGCGCGTTCGACCGGTCAGGTTTGGCGAGACCATGGGTGCATCTTGTCGTTCACGGTCGGACGGCGCGGGATTGCATCCTGGTTCGCTGACGTCCGACCGTGAAATTATCGTGTCTCCAAAACAAAAACACCCCAGGCCTGCCCCAGGCCATACGCTGTTCCGCCATTTCCATTGCGTCACCTTCTCGCCAGCTTCATCGCGAGGTGCCGCATGACGCTGCTTTTCGTGCAACTCGCGCTGATGCTCGTGGTGATCCTGGCGGCATCGGAACTCTTCACCAACGCGCTCGAACATCTCGGCGAAAAACTCGGTATCTCCGAGGGGGTCACCGGTTCGCTGTTCGCGGCTATCGGCACGGCGCTGCCGGAAACCACCGTGCCGATCATCGCGTTGATGGGCGGCACGGCCAGCCGCGCGGTGAACGAGGAAATCGGCGTGGGCGCGATCCTCGGCGCACCCTTGATGCTCGCCACTTTGTCCACCTGCCTGATGGCCGTCGCCGTGCTCAAGATGCGCGGTTTCAAGGGGATCGTCGCGCCGGAACACAGCGGTTTCACGCGCGATCTCAACTTCTTCCTCTGCGCTTTCCTGATTGCAGCCGGCGCCATGTTCGTGCCGCATCACGCGTGGCAAGTGCGCGCGCTGTTCGCCGTGGGGCTGGTCGGCGTGTATGTCGCGTATGTGGTGTCGACGTTCCGTGCGTCCGCCGGTCTTGTCGAAAAAGGTCATGGCACTGAAGCGCCCGAGCGGCTCTTGATCTCGCGCTTCGGGTTACCTACCTCGCTCGCGACCATCGTGTTGCAGATGGTTCTGGGCACGGTGCTGCTGGTTGGCGGTGCGAAGGGGTTTATCGCCGGCGTTGAAGGGGTCTCGCAGGTGCTGGGGATATCGGCGTTGCTGCTATCGCTGATCATCATCCCGATCGCAACCGAGCTGCCCGAGAAGGTCAATAGCATCATCTGGGCGCGGCGCGGCAAGGACACGCTGGCGTTCGGCAATATCACTGGCGCAATGGTGTTCCAGGGCACGCTGCTGCCGGGTATCGGCATCATGCTGACGCCGTGGGAGCCACGCGTGGAGGTGATGACGGGCGTTTTCATCACGCTCGCGGCGGCCGCGTGGCTGCGCTTCAACGCGAAGAAGGGTGGGGTCGTGCTGTGGGCGCTGCTGGTGAACGGCGGGCTTTATGCGCTGTATCTGGTGTTGACGCTGGGGCGTTAGCCCATAAGAAAACACCCCGGAAGCACGCAGGTGCCCCGGGGTGTTGACGCGACCAAAGCGCCAGGCGCGCGGATTTTTGCTGCTGCAGTAGAACCAGGATAAGGCGCCGTCAGGTCAGAACTTGGCGGCCTGGTGATACTTGCTGGCAGCCTGGACTTTCTTCATCGCCGAACTGTATTCGACTTGCAATTCCGATTGCGTCGTCTTCGCGTCCGCGGCAATGGCGACATCGATTGCCTGGATCCGGTTGATCACTTCCATGGCCGTGGCGTCCTGTTCCGGCGTCAATTCCATGAAAAGCGGCGTCCTCTCTTCAGTCAGACGCGCGGCTTCCTGCCAGTCCGCCATGGCCGCTGCGTGCTGGATCGCGAGCGTCAACTCGAGCAGGCGGTCGATCAAGCTGTTCTGTTCCATGTCGATTTATCCTCAGCGGACCTTAGCAGCTTAGCTGCTCGCTCCTGTTGCGAGTGCACCCGCGCTATCGGCGCCGCCGAACAATTGCGTCAGGTACTGCGAGTTGTTGTTCATCGTGGCCATCAGTGTATTGAGCGCCGTGAACTGCGCCTGGTACTGGCTGGTCAACTGTGCCGTGTAGGCGGTCAGGGTGGTTTGCTGCTTCGCGACACTCGCCAAGTCCGTGTTCACCGCACTCTGGCTGTTCGCGATCAAGCCGCCCGTGCCTAGCCACGAGTTAAGGCTCGTCGTCATTTGCGCAGCCACGCCGGTGGTCGAATTAAACAGGGCCGCGACCCCCGACGGGTTGCTTTGAAGCGCTGCGGCGAGCTTGGTGGGATCGATTACCAGTGAGCCCGCCGGCTGCGTCGCGCTGGCTTGTCCCTGCAGCGTGATCCCCAGCGCCCCAAGAGAGATTGTGGAGCTGCCGTTCTTCACGCCGCTGCCGGCAATCTCCGCCAGTGTGTTCTGGATGGTGGCAAGCATCGGGTTGGAGGCCAGCACGCCGCCCTGCGAACTCGCTGCCTGCGAGTTGTCGTTGCCCACCTGGCCGTACGTGGTGACAAGGGTGTTATAGAGGGTGACGAAGCTGTTGATCGCGGTCGATGCTGAGGCGGTGTTCTGTGCCACAGTCAGCGTCTGCGCAGTGCCGGCCGGTGTACCAATAGCAGCAGCCGTTAGGTTCAGGGTGACGCCCTGGAGTGCGGTGGTCACCGAGTTGGTGGAACTCGTCGCTGCTGTCCCGTCGATCGTGAACGCGGCGTCTTGTGCGGCCGCGGTTTGCGTCCACGCGCTCGTGCTCACCGCCGACGTGAATGTCGATGGAGCCCCGCTGGTGCCGGCAGTGGACGTAACGCCGAGGCTGGACAGGCCAGCATCGCTCGCGACGTTGCTCACTGAAACATTGATCGTATTCGATGCACCCGTGGCGGTCGAGCGCAGTACCAGATGCGCGCCGTCCGAGCCAGTTATGACCGAGGCACTGACACCCGGGTTATTCGACGCCGAGTTGATCGCGCTTGCAATGCCGCTCACCGTGTCGTTCGACGACGTGATGGCGAGACTCATCGACTGGCTGCCGACCGAGATGTTCATCGTGCCGGTACCGAGCGCCGTCGTGCTGCCGAACGCGGCCGATGAAAGCGTCTGCGAGCTGGCAATTTGCGTGACCGCAACGGAATAAGTGCCCGCTGACGCAGTGCTGCCGGCGGTCGCCGTCAGTCCGGTACCGCTCGGGGTCGCGGTGTACTGGCCGAGGGCGGTGCCGTTGGATAGGGAGGCGATACCGGCCTGCAAGGCGGATAGTGCCGCCTGCAACGCGCTGATGGCCGAAAGTTGGGTGGTGTCGTTGGTCTGTTGCGCGGTGAGCGTGGCGGTCTGACCCGCCACCTTCGCATTGACGAGGCTCGTGACGAGCGAGGAGACATCCAGCGACGAATTGCCCGTGGAACCACTGATGATGGATTGTGCGGCGGACGCTTCGGCTGCCTGGGTGGCGGCTAAAGTGGCTGCTGCTGTGGCCGCGGCCGTGCTGGAGGCGCTGGGAATCGTCGACATTGAGATGCTCCGTACGTCGGTTTTGCTTTTGAGCCTGAATGATAAACGTTTGTAAAACGTGTAGGGGAGGCAAGCCTCCCCAAGCAACACATTTGGCCCACGCGTAACGCGGTAGTGCGATGCGCCGCGCTACGCGTGGGCCATTACCGCAAAAGCTATTACTGGAGAAGCTTCAGAACTTGCTGCGGGTTGGAGTTGGCTTGCGCCAGCACCGAGATACCTGCTTGTTGCAGCACTTGCGCCTTGCTCAGGTTGGCCGTTTCTGCAGCGAAGTCGGCGTCCGTGATTTGCGACTGGGCGCCCGACAAGTCGGTCGATTGCGATTGCTGTGCCGAGGAGATCGACGTGAAACGGTTTTGAGCAGCACCCAGGGTTGCCTGGATGTTGTTGACCGTTGCGAGCGCGTTGTCGATCGATTCCATTGCAGCGTTCGCGCCTGCCGTCGTGCTGACGTCGACTGCCGAAATTGCCGGCGGTGCATTGTTGCTGGCAACCGTCGACAGCACGCCGCCGGCGACGCCCGTACCACCGGCTGCACCCGGAGTACCAAGGGTTGAGCCTGCTTTACCGCCGATGAGCGCAAACGTCGCAGGCGTCGTGCCTGGAACAGCCGCCGTGAGGGTGAAGTTGCTCGTTATAGCGGCGCTGGTGTTCGCGAGCTGATTGCCGTTCTGATCAAAGAACTGCAATCCTGAGTTACCGTCCGACTTCACTGTAATCGACGTGATAGCGCTGGCGCTGGTCGATGCAGCTCCTGTGGCCGGGTCGATCGAGATGTTCGAAATCGTGCCAAGGGTTTCGCCGGCGGTCAACGCAGTGGTGTTATCAGCGCTGATCGCGGTTACAGCATTCGCTGTAGTCAGCGGGTTAGTCCCCGCGCTGTTGACCGTGAGTTGGCCGCTAGCATTCGTGGCAAACAACGCGCTCGACGTCGCTGTCGAGATGGCCTGGTTGTTCTGGTCGGTAAAGGTGTAGCCGCCGTTGCCATCGGACAAGACGTTGATCGACGTGATAGCGCCCGCTACCCCCGCGGCGGGAATCCCACCGGCCGATGTCAAGTCAAGACCCGTAATCGTGCCCAGCGTGTTGCCCTTTTGCACTGTGCCGCCGCCGAGCGAAGCTGCCGACAGGCTTTGCGTCAGGTTCAGGTCGATCGTCTGACCGACGTTCGCGCCAACCTGGAAGCTCACGTTACCTGCAGAACCGTCCAGAACGTTCTTGCCGTTGTAGTTCGTTTGCGATGCCACGCGGTTCACTTCAGCGACTTGCTGCGCTACTTCTTGTTGCAGTGCTGCCTGGTCGCTTGACGAGAGCGAGCCGCTCGACGCCTGCACTGCCAGTTGACGAATGGTTTGCAGGCTCGTCGTGATCTGCGCGAGACCGCTCGATGCCGTCTGGATCATCGAAACGCCGTCGTTCGCATTCGAAACGCCTTGGTTCAAGCCGTTGATCTGCGTTTGCATACGGTTCGAGATCGCGAGACCAGCTGCATCGTCTGCTGCGCTGTTGATGCGCTTACCGGACGACAGGCGCGTGATGGCCTGCGACAGCGCGCTTTGCGAGGTGTTCAGGTTTTGCTGAGCAACCAGCGAGTTGATATTGCTATTGATACCGATCATTTGGATTTCTCCTGAAAGAACTTAAAGGGCTGTTATGGCTACTGCACGGTCCTGTTGCTTGGCGGTTCCGAGCGTGGTAGCCGGCCGCCTACATGGGTTAGCGGCCCATGAAAAAAAAACTTGAGGACTTGAGTAAGGATTTGTAGGGAGAATAGCGAATGACCGGTCGCCTGCGAGCAGCAGGATTCGCGGGTATTCTTTTTCGTTCAGGTATCGCGCGTTTGCCTACAACAGCCCGGGAGCAACCATGCAGCACCGCACTATCGGTAAGTCAGACCTCAAAGTCGCGCCGCTCGTTTTCGGCGGAAATGTATTCGGCTGGACCGCCGACGAACGTACGTCGTTCTCCATCCTCGACGCCTTCGTCGACCACGGTCTTAATTTCATCGATACCGCCGACGTCTATTCCGCCTGGGTCGACGGCCACCAGGGCGGCGAGTCGGAGACGATCATCGGCAAGTGGCTCAAGGAAAGCGGCAAGCGCGACAAGATCGTGCTGGCGACCAAGGTCGGCCTGCTGAGCACGCGCACGGGGCTGTCGGCGGCGAATATCGAGGCTGCCGTCAACGACTCGCTCAAACGCCTGAAGACGGATTACATCGACGTCTATTTTTCCCATCGAGACGACGATAAAACGCCCCTGCTCGACACGCTCGGTGCGTATCAAAAGCTGATTACGGCAGGGAAAGTGCGCGTAATTGGTGCGTCCAATTACAGCGGCGAAAGGCTGGAGGAGGCGCTGAAGATATCGGCGAAAGAGGGGATTGCGGGTTATCAGGTGCTTCAGCCTGAATACAATCTTTATGATCGCGCCGGCTATGAGAATGACCTGGAACCGGTAATCAAGGCGCACAAGGTGTCGGTTGTGACCTATTACAGCCTGGCGAGCGGTTTCCTGAGCGGAAAATACAGATCCAAAGCCGATACCGAGAACAGTGCCCGAGGCGCGAAAGTGTCGGGCTACCTGAACGACCGGGGCTTGAGAATTGTTAAAGCGCTGGTTAAAGTGTCAGACCGCTATGACACGGAGCCGGCGGCAGTCGCGCTTGCGTGGCTGATCGCGCGGCCGGGCGTCACGGCGCCGATCGCGAGCGCGACATCGGTCAAGCAGCTCGAAACCCTGGCCCACGCGACCCGGATTACTTTGACGCCTGAAGACGTCGCACTCCTCGACGAAGCCAGCAATCCGGACTGAAATCGGCAAAAAGCACGCATCATCATGGGGTTGCCCGTCTGCAAACCTCCGCACACAGGTGTTTCGGGGTTGGCGACGGGGCGACGATCTGATAACATCTCGCCCGAATCGAGATTTTTGCCCGATGGCGCAGCTATTTTTAAGCGACGCCGGGCGGCCCGAAGTGCGCTGTTCGTTTTCGACAGACTGCGCATGCCGTGATCGGCGGTGAAATCCCACCTCTCTCTTTTCCGGCCTCCGTGGCCGCTTTGCTCGTGTCCGCTGTTGTTGGGTGGACGATCGGAGTGCCGGCGCGCGGCGTTGCCTTAGTCGGTACGCTTCGCCGCGCAGTCAGAAAAACGTATCAGCGATTTAGGACATCCATGACCACTATTGTTTTGAAAGAAAACGAGCCGTTCGACGTTGCGATCCGTCGCTTTCGCCGGACCATCGAAAAGAACGGCCTGATCGCCGAACTTCGCGAACGTCAGTCGTATGAAAAGCCGACGACGGCACGCAAGCGCAAGAAGGCGGCAGCAGTCAGCCGTCTGCGCAAGCGTCTGCGCAGCCAGATGCTGCCCAAGAAGCTTCACTAAGTCTTGGCGGTCGCAGCCTGATTGATAGGCTGCACCAAGCAAAACGGCGATGCCGCCCGCAAGGGTTGCATCGCCGTTTTGCTTGTCTGGTTTGATTTGCCGGTTTTAGTTGTGGCTTTACTTCGGCTCGCGGCTCAGCTTGTCCGGGTCGCCTTGGCTGGAATTCTCTGGCTGGTTTTTTTGGATTCCTGGCTCACGCACGCCTGAGCGAATCTTCCTCATTTTTCGCTCTTGTCGCGGCTTGGCGGACCATCGCCTGAGCTGGCGGGCGTCTATTCGCTTCTATTCGTATTTATTTGCGTGTATTCGCGCCTAAACAAACGCGTGCCGTTCGCCCACGCGCGCCAGAAGCTGGGGCCATTCGTCCACGTTGGAATCGTCGTGAACTTCTTCCAGTTCGATCAGCAACTCGACGATGTCCGGATCGTAGGCATTAACGTCCGACGCGTACAGCGCGCGCAACAATGAGCCGTCCTTTGCGTGCCGGTAGTACGAGATTCCAACTCCCTCGATCTCCGGCCGATACAACTCGTCGGCGATCAACGAACCGATAGCGCACTTTCGGCCGTTGCCGCTGCGGAGGCGGCACGAACCGTTTTCATCTTCTGATACAGCCCGTTGGGTAAGCAGATGGTTGCTCACGCGTTCGTAGATGTCTCTCGCGGTTAACATGGCATTGCTCGTTGCTTTGACTATTGCGTTGCTCGCATGCGGCGTATTTATTTATTCGTTCGATATCTGCGCGGACACGATTCGTTCATGGGTCAGTGCGAGGGAATCGTTTCAGCAACCTAAGTGCCCCGCGGAGCCTCCCAAAATCCTGCCCAGTTCCGCTCAGTTCCGCTCAGTTCCGCTCAGGCTGCTGACTTAAGTCGATCCGCCGACAAGTTGAACTGCCGGGCAATTGAGGCAAAGCGTTCACGCCATTCCCACTTGCCGAACACGTCGTGCACGTTTTGCAGGCAACTGAGCAGATCGACGGTTGTTGGATCGTAGACGTTGATGTTCGAGCGCAAGAGCGCGCGCTTCAGCGCAGCCACACCGACGTCCATGTATGCCGGCACGGTTTCCGGCCCTTTGCTGACAAAGCGAATGGGCACGCCTTCCATGGCGGTCATGTAGTCGCGCGCCTTGATGAAGCTGCCGACAGGACAACCGCCGCAATAGCCGCGATATGCACCGCCGCCGTGCGGCAACAACGCTGCGTGGCCCTGGCCAAACAGGTGATGCACGGCACGATCGAAGATTTCCTGGTGCGTCAAAAAGTGGAGGTTTTTCATTTTGGGTTCTCCCCTGCACCGACAACCGCGGTGCTTCATGGGTTTTCATCCAACAGCGTTATCAGTATCGGACGCGGACTCGGTCGTCATAGCGCGGTCGACCACATAACCGCGTCATTTCTACGGGCTGTCTACTTTGCCGCGATCGTTCGCAGAGTCTGAATACGCTTTGGTAAGCAGAAGGAAGAGGCAGTTGCTTCGGAGTGCAACTGGCTCGCCGGAAAAAGCCGCTTACAGTGTATTTATAGCGGTTCTTTTCGGTAAAAAAGTAGTGCTATGTGCGGTTGGCCGCAATTCTGACATGATGTCTGACTTCTTGCACAGGGGCAGAATCTCCTCAAAGGCTTTGTAGTAAAGGCTTCAGAGCATGATTCACCAAGCAGGCACGGCTATCGTCGGGATTTTCCCTGACGAGGGCTTAAACCGCGGCAGATGTTGCGAAAACGCAATACGCGTATCGGAAATTCGTAGAGCAAAGTACCTAATTTGTTCGACGCTTGGCCGATTCGCGCTTGGGGATGGCTGTGCTGTTGCGCAACCGGCAGAAACAGGTGGACTCGTGGTCGTTGACCATGCCGGTTGCCTGCATGAACGCGTAGCAGATGGTCGTTCCGACAAACTTGCAGCCGTATTTCTTGAGGGCGCGGCTCATGGCGTCGGAGATTTCGTTGGAGGCGGGCGCCTCTGCATAGGTTGGCCGCGGGGTGTCAATGGGCGTATTGCCGACGAACGACCACACGAAATTCGCGAGCGAGCTGTGTTCCGCCTGGATGCGCTGCACCGCGCGGGCGTTAGCGACGGCCGCAGAGATCTTCGCGCGATTGCGGATGATCCGGGTGTCGAGCAGCAACCGGGCCGCGTCGTCTTCACTGAAGGCGGCCACCCGGTCGATGTCGAAGTTGTGGAACAGAGCCCGGTAACCCTCTCGCTTGTTCAAAATGGTCAACCACGACAGCCCGGCCTGCGCGCCTTCCAGTACGAGCATTTCGAACAGGTGGCGATCATCATGAGACGCAACGCCCCATTCCTCGTCGTGATAGCGGGCGAGTGATTCGGTTGTTACCCAGCCGCAACGGTGCGGGGCGGTGTTGTCGTCTGGGTGGGCTTTCTTCGGGTTTGTCATGTCGGATTCAGGGAGTGCGAGGTTGGCGTTCGATCAGCATAGGCGCAAGGGCAAGGGGAGAATAGTCGGCCGATCGGCCTGGTTCCCGGGCGATTTGCCAAGCATGCCCGTTTCCGGCGCGACGAGACCGCTATCCGGCGGCTCCCTGGAAGCATGGGTATAACCAACAGGCACAACGTCCAGTCCCAATGGAAGTTGTCCCATGGCAGAGGGTTGCCCGATGGTGACCCGATATGCTGGTTGTCTTGCGACGTTACATGCCGCGTAGCCCGTTCGGCCGAGTGGCGGCGTGCCGGTCGTGCCGTTAAGCTTGCGGACATGACTACTTCAACCTACACACACAAGTACCTGATAGGTGTCGATGGCGGCGGCAGCGGTACGCGCGTCGTCCTGGCGGACACAGAGGGCATCGAGCTGGCACGTGCGACGAGCGGGCCGTCGGGCCTGGCGCTGGGCGTCGAGCGTGCGTGGGACGCTATTGAAGCGGCATGCTTGCGGGCCTTTGAAGCAGCGGGACTGCCATTCGAGTGGAGCACATGTGCGCTTGGCTGTGGCCTTGCTGGCGTGAATCACGCGGGTTGGCTCGCGCAGTTCCATGCAACCGCGCCGGATGGGTGCGCGCTTGCCGTCGAAAGCGACGCCTTCACCACGTTGCTCGGCGCGCATGGAGGAGAGCCGGGCGTGATCGTGGCGCTGGGAACGGGCAGTATCGCCGCGTCACTGGATGCGGGCGGTCAGTTCGCGATCGCGGGCGGTTATGGTTTTCCGAGCGGCGACGAGGCGAGCGGAGCGTGGTTGGGCTTGCGGGCGGTCGTGCATCTGCAGCAGGTGCTGGACAACCGCGCACCCGCCGACGACTGGTCCGCGGCGTTGCTCGCGTGTACGGACGCGACTGATCGGGACAGCCTCGTCGTATGGCTATGCGCGGCGAATCAAACGGCTTATGCAACGCTGGCGCCAACGGTTTTCGAACACAGAAAACATCCGTTCGCGGCGCGCCTTCTTGAGGAAGCGGGGCGTGAGATCGCAAAAATGGTGTCGGCGCTGGACCCGGATCAGTCCCTGCCGGTCGCGTTGTGCGGCGGGTTGGCCATACCACTGGCTCCGTTCGTTCCGGACGAACTGCGCAGCCGCTTGCGTCTGCCGCTCGCGGACTCCGCTGCAGGCGCTCTGCAACTCGCCCGCCACGCCGCAAGCCGGGAATCCGCCCATGAGGGCTAAAATGCCAGGCTCCTAACGGCTTAAAGGAAAGCGCTTCCCATGTACTCCATTATCGCTACCGATCTCGACGGCACCTTGCTCAACAGCGACCATCAGGTCGACCCGTTCACCGTCGAAACGGTCCGCGAACTGGAGGCGCGCGGTGTGCGTTTCATCATCGCGACGGGGCGGCATTATCGCGATGTGGTCGGGATTCGGAAAGTGCTCGGCATTGACGCTTATCTGATTACATCGAATGGCGCGCGCATTCACGCGCCGGATAACGAGCGCATTTACGCCCGCGACCTCGCTCCGGCGGTAGTGCGCCGTCTTGCCCAACCTGATCTGGCGGGAAGCGAGCGCGTGATCGTGAATCTCTTTGCCGACGACGCCTGGCTGATCGACCGTCACGCGCCCGAATTGCTGGCGTTCCATCAGGATTCGGGCTTTGACTACGACGTGATGGACCTGCGGGAGCACGACGGCGAGAACATTGCGAAGGTGCTGTATATCGGTGAGCCGGACGATCTCAAGGTGACTGCGGCGAATCTCGAACGTGAATTCGGCGATTCCATCTACGTCACTTATTCGATGCCGGATTGTCTCGAAGTAATGACGTCTGACGTCTCGAAGGGGCGGGCGTTGCAGTTCGTGCTGGACCGGTTGGATATTGACACTGCGCATTGTGTCGCTTTTGGCGACAACATGAACGACATCGATCTGCTCGAAACTGCGGGCCGGCCGTTCATGATGAACAACGCAAATCCGGCGCTGATAAAACGGCTGCCGAATGTCCCGCGGACCGGCAACAACTTCGAGGCCGGCGTTGCGCATCAATTGCGGGCGTTGTTCGGCATGACGGATGAGCTCGCCGCGCCGGCTCGCGCTGACGAATAAAGCAAAGGCTACACGCGCCGGGAGCAGGCGAGACCGTAACTAAACGCAGGGTCGGCCAGCATCGCAGGGGTAGCCTAAACCCGTAACAAGAAAGGGAGCACCTCGATCAGCCGCTCCCTTTGCTCGAACAACGCTTGGCAAACTTCTACACGTCGCGCCGCTTATCCGCGACGATTCCCGACCTCGTAACCGTGGTCACTGTGATCGCAACCGGTACGGTTCCAACGTCCGCGATCCGGTCCACCCCAGCGATCGTCGCGATGTCCCCAGACGGGCGGCGGAGCGCGATAGTACGGCGCGGGTTGGACGTATACCGGCGCGGGTTGCACATATCCAGGCACGCCTAGCGACAGCCCAATAGAAAGATCCGTGTGAGCTTGCGCGGCGCCAATAGTACCTATCACGAGACCGGTGGCAACCAGCAAATGAGTGACGATGCGCTTCATGGTGTTCTCCTTATAGGGCGACGCGTGTCGGATGACTCCAATCTACGCAATGGCTGTTTTACGAGTATCGACGAGTTGTTAGCAGATGAAAGTGCTGCGAAAGTTAAAAGTCAGGGTTTGTCCGCGGAGTAAATACCCGTAAAGCCCCGTCAGGTATCGTGTGTCGGACAATTCCGCAGCCTTATATAAGTAAATTGACGTTTAAAAGCCTCGCAGGGCGTAAGCCGCCATTACATTTGTCGCGGATTATTCATATTGCACCGTCATATCGACGCGATAAAAACGAATTACGTAATAAAAAAACGGGCGCTAAGCGCCCGTTTTTTTATCGGTTTTCACCGTTTTTTATTTACGCTGCAGCAAGCGCCCGGTTCTTCGCACCGGTCAGCAACGGATAAACCACACCCGCGATGATGGCGCCAATGATAGGAGCCACCCAGAACAGCCACAGCTGTTCCAGTGCCGCACCGCCCACGAACAACGCCGGGCCTGTAGAACGCGCCGGGTTCACCGACGTATTCGTGACCGGAATCGAGATCAGGTGGATCAGCGTCAGGCACAGGCCAATAGCGATTGGCGCAAACCCGGCAGGTGCGCGGCTGTCGGTGGCGCCCAGGATCACGAACAGGAAGAAGAACGTCATCACGACTTCACACACGAGCGCTGCGATCATTGTGTAATGACCCGGCGAGTGATCGCCGTAACCATTGGTGGCAAAGCCGCTGGCAACCAGGTCGAAGCCCGGCGCGCCGCTGGCGATCACCGACAACACGTACGCGCCGATTACGCCACCCACGACTTGGGCCGCAATGTACGGAACCAGGTCGCGGACCGGGAAGCGTCCTGCGACCGTCAAACCGACGCTCACCGCCGGGTTCAGGTGGCAACCGGAAATGTGGCCGATGGCGTAGGCCATGGTGAGAACAGTCAGGCCGAACGCAAGCGCAACGCCCGCGAAGCCGATACCAAGTTGAGGGTAACCCGCGGCCAGCACTGCGCTGCCGCAGCCGCCCAGCACGAGCCAGAACGTACCAAACATTTCTGCGCCGAGGCGCTGTCCTAATCGCATGATTCGTATTCCTAAAAATATATAAAAAACCGAAACAATTCCGACGCTTGTGACCATGAGTATTTGTACGGATCACTGCGGCGGGTAAGCAGTGTAATCCGAGTCCCGGGACTAGTTGTCAACAATTGTTAAATCATCAGGAACTAACGGAACTCTCATTAGGAATGCCCTATAGTTTCAAGACTCTTCTCATTCGCATTAGGACTTTTTGCAATTGCATGTTCAAACGTTGCATCTTTTAATCGATGCCGTTACGCTTCTCAATAATCGCGGGCTATTAGAAAGGATTGGGAAATGTCGCAATACACCGAGCTCAAGGCGCAGATCGCCAAGCTTCAGGAACAGGCGGAGGAGGCGCGCCGCGCAGAACTGGAAGCAGTACTGGCGGATATCAGGCGCAAGATCGTAGAGTATGGGCTCACAGCCCAGGATCTGGGACTAACAGTCGTCCGGCGAGGTCGGCCTCCCAAGAAGGAGCCGCTGCCGCCGATCTATCAGGACCCCAAGTCGGGCAGCACCTGGAGCGGCCGCGGCAAACCGCCGAAATGGATTGCAGGAAAGAACCGCGAGCGCTTCCTGATTAGTCAGGCGCATTCTTAAAAGTGCGTGGTGAGTGCGTCGAATAGTGCAGACAAAAGTAAAACAAAATCTCGTCATCAACGACAACGAAAAAAATCCGCCCGAAAGGGCGGATTTTTTTTTGCCTTGCAATAAAACGTTGGGTGAACGACGCGACCGTCGGTCACCGTCGTTTCCAATCGAGTCGACGCCGCAAATCCAAGCAATTCCCGAGCAATTCGTAGCGGCGCCCGGTCTCCCGGCAGCTGAATAACTTAGCCGAAGATTAGCCGATCGCCACCCGGCGCAATACCGGACGATTGGCGGCTTGCAACAACGCGGTATAGCTTTCGACGTAATTCAGCGCCATGGTCTTTGCACTAAAGCGACGTTCGAACTGCGCGCGAATTTCGGTACGTGAGAGCTCGTCCAGGCGTTGAAGTGCTCCGACCGCGCCTTGCACGTCTTCGCAAATGAAGCCCGTCACGCCGTGGTCGATTACTTCCGGCACCGAACCACGATTGAATGCGATTACCGGCGTACCGCACGCCATCGCCTCAATCATTACCAGACCGAACGGCTCCGACCAGTCGATCGGGAACAGCAACGCCTTGGCGCCCGACAGGAACTCCGGCTTTTGCTGCTCGTTGATCTCGCCGACGAATTCCACACTGGCTTTCGACTCAGCCAGAAGCGGCTCGATCACTGTCTTGAAGTATTCCTGGTCGACCTTGTCTACCTTGGCGGCAATCTTCAGCGGAAGACCACTTTGAGCAGCGATCTTGATGGCGAGATCGGCGCGCTTTTCGGGACAGATACGACCCAGGAACGCAAGATATTCCGGCTTCTTGTGCGTTTGCGGCGTCAGCAACTTTTCCGGCAGTCCGTGATAGATCGTGTTGAGCCATCCAGCCTGCGGAAGCGGCACGCGCTGCGAATCCGAGATCGATACAACCGACGCATCAGGAAACGCGCTGAACACAGGTTGCAGTTCCGGAAGATCCAACCGGCCATGAAGCGTGGTCAGAAACGGCGTGTCCATTTGCGAGAAAATCGAGAACGGCATGTAGTCGAGGTGAAAGTGCAGCACGTCAAACTCATGAGCCCGGCGGCGGACATTCTCAAGCAGAAGCGCATGCGGCGCATTCCAGTCGCGGATGGACGGATCCAGGCGCAACGCGCGCGGCCAGGCGGCTTCCAGTTTCGCCTTGGTTTGCGAGTCGCCGCTTGCGAATAGCGTCACATCGTGGCCGAGATCAACCAGTGCGTCTGTCAGATACGAGACGACGCGCTCAGTGCCGCCGTAGAACTTCGGGGGGACTGCTTCGTGCAACGGTGCAATTTGTGCGATACGCATAACGTGACTCTCCTGTTCGTGAGGGCTTCGACGCGCAGTCTTCGGAACAAAAACAACGAAAACCGGTAAAGCCTTGGCAGACGGGCCAGCGCCAAAGCTGCCGCCCCCTGAAAATAGGACCCGGATGAATCGGGTTATCCCTTACGACTCATTATCGGGATGACCCTGTGCATCAACGAGTCATTTTTCAAACGCTTAACCTTGTTACAGGCCGAAACACCGGCCGTTACAAGGCTTGGCGAATTGCCGACGTCCTTATTTGGCAAGCGATTGCGCCTTCGTCATCAAATTGCGCGGCGCAAGATGCGTTGCCCAGGAAGCCAATCACAGCAAAGCGTGTGCCACGGCGCAGGCAGGCTAGTCATGCCTCGCCTGCACTGGTCTCAGCGCTTGCCTGGGAAAATAAATGCTCGTCGCATAAAGATTTGTCCGGGTCTGCCGTTAGTCAGACGGTTAGCTCAGGCGGCTCGAAAATCGATTCGTCCGATCTCAAAGCGCAAAAGCTTGCTTACAACTTGGTACCGATTCGTAAGCTTCGAATCGGCATCTTTGCCCGGGTTTCTTGGTGACGCGAACCCCGACAGCGTGGCAAGGCGGCCGAACCGGCTCGCCAGCCGACTGCCTTAGAGGCGTGAATGCACCGCCAATCAAGACGCTGCGCGGTCCCCAACCCGCTGCCCCCATCCGCTATTTCCCTTCAAAGTTTTCCCGCCACTTGCCGTAAACCACTTAACGGCGGTTTCGCCGATGCAACCAAGAGGGTTCGATTGTGCTGATTTTCATCGGAACATTAGTGACGCTGTTGTCCGTTTTCGGCGGTTATGCGCTGGAAGGCGGTCATCTTGGCGCATTGGTCCAGCCCGTTGAAATCCTGATGATCGCCGGCGCCGGCGTGGGCGCGTTCATCCTCGGCAACGGCATGAAGACGATCAAGTCCACGCTGCGCGTGATCCCGACGCTCTTCAAGGGCTCGAAGTACAACAAGGACGTGTACATGGAGCTGATGGCGCTGCTCTATGTGCTGCTCGCAAAAGCACGCAAGGAAGGCACGCTGACGCTGGAGTCCGACATCGACGATCCGTCCAAAAGCCCGATCTTCGGCCAGTACCCGAAGATCCTGGCGGATCACCACATCGTCGAATTCCTTACTGATTATTTGCGCCTGATGGTCGGCGGCAACATGAACGCGTTCGAGATCGAAAGCCTCATGGACGAGGAGATCGAGACGCATCACGCGGAAGGCGAAGGCCCGGCGCAGGCGCTGCACAAAGTAGGCGATGCAATGCCGGCGTTCGGTATTGTCGCGGCCGTGATGGGCGTGGTTCACACCATGGCGTCGGCCGACCAGCCGCCGGCGATCCTTGGCGAGATGATCGCCCAGGCGCTGGTCGGGACGTTCCTCGGCATCCTGCTTTCCTATGGATTGATCGGCCCGCTCGCGAGCGTCGCGGAACAGCGCGTGGCGGAGTCGACGAAGATGTTCCAGTGCATCAAGGTGACGATCCTGGCGAGCCTGAACGGCTACGCGCCGGCTATCGCGGTGGAGTTCGGCCGCAAAGTGCTCTTCTCCACCGAGCGTCCGTCGTTCTCCGAACTGGAAGAACACGTGCGCCGCGTGAAGGCGAAGTAACCGCCTTCAGCGACCGAGCGCCCCGAGCCCGCCATGCCGACCAACAAAGATCGTCCGATTTTCATCAAGCGCGTTGTATCGAACAAGAAATCGCATCACGGTGGTGCCTGGAAGCTGGCGTACGCCGACTTCATGACGGCAATGATGGCGTTTTTCCTGCTGATGTGGCTGCTGAGCGCGGTGTCGCCGGTGCAGCGCCAGGGGATTGCCGAGTATTTCAACATGCCGCTGAAGAACGCGATCATGGGCGGGCAGGGTAGCGGCATGGACTCCAGCATCATCAATGGCGGCGGGCGCGATATTTCAAGCCCCGAGCCGGGCACGACCCGCATGAGCGACGGTACGCGGCGCGTGCAGCGGCTCGACGAACAGACGTTGAGAGCGGCGCAAGGTGAACTCGAGCGGCGCGACCTGGCTCGCCTGCACGACCTGCAGGTGAAGCTGATGGCCGCGATTGAAGCAAACCCGGTGTTGCGCCAGTTCAGGCAGCAGATCCGGATTGATTCGACGCAACAGGGTTTGCGCATCGAGATTGTCGATACCCAGAAGCGCCCGATGTTCGCGCTCGCAAGCAATAACGTCGAGCCCTACATGCGCGACATCCTGCGCGAGATCGGCAAGGCGCTCAACGACGTACCGAACCGGATCGTGGTGCAGGGGCACACCGACGCCACGCAATACGCGGGCGGTGAAAAGGGTTACAGCAACTGGGAGTTGTCTGCGGACCGCGCGAACGCTTCGCGGCGCGAGCTGATCTCGGGCGGTATGGACGAGTCGAAGGTATTGCGGGTGCTTGGACTTGCATCGACGCAGAACCTGAACAAGCAGGATGCTTTCGATCCCGAGAACCGGCGCATCAGCATCCTTGTGTTGAACCACAAGTCGGAAGAGGCCATGACGCGCGAGGACCAGCCGGCGACCACGATTACCAGCAACGCGGGCGGCGTGGGCGAGCTCAAGCCCAACTTCGGCTCGCTGGCGCCGGCCTTGCCGGCCAAGCCAGCGCCATGACGGCTGCATCGGGAAACACGCTCAAGAGAGCGCCAGAGCACGACAAGAACATCGGACAGAGGGCTGCAAATATCATGATCAAGAACATTCTGGCTGTCGACGACTCGGCTGCCATGCGGCAAATCCTCTCGGCGACGTTTGTCGCGGCAGGGTATCGCGTGGTGGTGGCTTTAGATGGCGCGGAAGCGTACGAAGCGGCGCTCGCGGAACAGTTCGATCTCGTGATCACCGACCAGAACATGCCGGCAATGAGCGGCCTGGAGCTGATCGGGAAATTGCGCGGACATCGTGCGTATGCGAATACGCCGATCCTCGTGCTGACGACCGAGTCGGGCGAGCCCTTCAAAGCCGCCGCGCGCGCAGTGGGCGCGACGGGCTGGCTCGAAAAGCCGTTCGACCCCGACATGCTGACCGAACTGGTCGCCACGTTGTCGGGAGCGGAACACCCGCACTGAAGCAAACCGTTCTTGCATCAAGTATCAGGCACGAAGAAAACATCAGCTTTTACGACGCGCATAGCGACGACAGACAAGGCATCCCGTGGTGACCCAGGCATGACACTCGACATTACGCAGTTCTATCAAACATTCTTCGACGAAGCCGACGAGCTGCTCGCGGACATGGAGCAGTTGCTGCTCGCGCTGGATCTGGCGAACCCCGATCCCGAAGATCTCGGGGCGATCTTCCGCGCGGCGCATTCGATCAAGGGCGGCGCGGCCACGTTCGGTTTTTCGGCGCTGACCGAGACCACGCACATCCTCGAGTCGTTGCTCGATCGGGCGCGCAATAACGAGCTGGTCCTGCGTCGCGACATGATCGATATGTTCCTCGAGACGAAAGACGTGCTGTCGGATCAGCTCGGCGCGTATCGCGCCAGTGCTGAGCCGGACGCAGCGGCCGCGAAGGCGATCTGCGCGAAGCTTGAGCACTTGCGGGACCACGATCCGGCTGACGCTGCCGTCGCCGCGGCAGGCGTTGCGCAGCCGCAGCCGTCGTTCACGGAAGCCGCCGCGATCGCGCAGGATCTCGCGCAAGTCGCGCTGGCGCTCGGTCCGAACGAACCGCCGCCGCATGTCGTCGAGCAAGCGAACGAGGCGGTCGAGGAAGACGGCGAATGGGCTGAATTTCCGGCTGCACCGGATGCAAGCCAAGGTGCCGAAGGCGCCGGGCAAGAGGGTCCTCACCTGAAAATTACGCTACGGGGGGTGGGAGAGAAGGACCAGGCTCTGCTGACTGAGGAGCTTGGAAACCTGGGTACTGTCGTCGGGGAATTGAAGTCGGGCAATGATTTGACGTTGTGGCTCGACTCGGATGTGTCCTCCGACGATATCGTCGCCGTGTGCTGTTTCGTGATCGATGAAGCGCAGATCGCGGTGAGCCGCGGCAATGCAGCGGATGCGGCGCCTGCTAGTGGGTCGCAAGCTGCTGCAGAGCAGGAAGATCTAGACGAGGTGGCAGCAAAAGCACCCGCACCTGAGAAGACGGAACCGGCGGCAGTCTCTGCTGCTGCCGCCGAGTCCCGCGCCAAGATATCCGCAAGCCCAGTGGTTGCAGAACCGTCCGAAGCGCCGAAGGCGCCGGAAGGCGACAAGAAGACGCGCGCGGCTGCCGCGCCGGCTGCCGCGGAAGGCAGCTCTATCCGCGTGGGTGTGGAGAAGGTCGATCAGCTGATCAACCTCGTCGGCGAACTGGTGATCACGCAGGCCATGCTCGCCGAAACCACGAGCACCTTCGATCCCGCCTTGCACGACCGCCTCTTCAATGGCATGGCGCAGCTCGAACGCAATGCGCGCGACCTGCAGGAAGCGGTGATGTCCATCCGCATGATGCCGATGGACTACGTCTTCAGCCGTTTCCCGCGCCTCGTGCGCGACTTGGCCGGAAAGCTCGGCAAGGAAGTCGAACTCGTCACGTTCGGACAGGCGACGGAGCTGGACAAGAGCTTGATTGAACGAATCATCGACCCGTTGACGCACCTCGTGCGCAACTCGCTCGACCATGGCATCGAAACCGTGGAAGCACGGCGTGCGGCGGGTAAAGCGACGGCGGGGCAGCTGGTGCTGTCGGCGGCGCATCACGGCGGCAACATCGTGATCGAAGTCAGCGACGACGGCGCGGGCTTGCGCCGCGACAAGATTCTTGCGAAGGCGATGAAGCAAGGCATGCAGGTCAGCGAGCAAATGTCCGACGACGAAGTCTGGCAACTGATCTTCATGCCGGGTTTTTCCACCGCCGAGCAGGTCACGGACATCTCCGGCCGCGGCGTGGGCATGGACGTGGTGAAACGCAACATCCAGGCGATGGGCGGCCATGTCGAGATCCAGTCGCGTGAAGGCAAGGGTACGACCACGAAGATCGTATTGCCGCTGACGCTGGCGATTCTGGACGGCATGTCGGTCAAGGTCGGCGCAGAGATCTTCATCCTGCCGCTGAACTTCGTGATGGAGTCGCTGCAACCCGTTGCCGACGATATCTACACGGTTGCCGGCGGCGAGCGCGTGGTCCGCGTTCGCGGCGAGTACCTGCCGCTGGTCGCACTGCACCAGGTCTTTGAAGTGACCGATGCGCGCACTGAACCCACGCAGGGAATCATCACGATCATCCAGTCGGAAGGACGCCGTTTTGCCATGCTGATCGATGAACTGGTCGGTCAGCAGCAAGTGGTGGTGAAGAACCTGGAAACGAATTACCGCAAGGTGCACGGCATTTCCGCCGCGACCATCCTGGGCGACGGCCGCGTCGCACTGATCGTCGACGTCGCGGCGCTGAATCGTGAAAACCGCTCGGCGCATGGCGCGCTGACGCATTAAACAGATAGTCGGAACACCCAACCAATTTTTGGAGGCTAACGTGGCAGCAGACATCCAATCGATTACTTCGGCGGTACAACGCCGTGACGTCCAACGTGTCAGCCAGGCCGAAGCGGCAGGACAGGAATTCCTCGTCTTCACGCTGGGCGCGGAAGAGTACGGCATCGATATCCTGAAAGTGCAGGAAATTCGCGGCTACGACAACGTCACGCGCATCGCGAACGCGCCGGCGTTCATCAAGGGCGTGATCAACTTGCGCGGCATCATCGTGCCGATCGTCGACATGCGCATCAAGTTCAATCTCGGTCGCGTGGAGTATGACAACCAGACCGTCGTGATCATCCTGAACGTCGCGCATCGCGTGGTCGGCATGGTGGTCGACGGCGTGTCCGACGTGCTCACGCTGCAAGCCGATCAAGTTATGCCGGCGCCGGAATTCGGCGCCACGCTCACGACCGAATACCTGACGGGTCTCGGTACCGTCGATGGCCGGATGCTGATCCTGATGGACATCGAAAAGTTGATGACGAGCAAGGAGATGGAGTTGATCGACTCCGTCGCCGTGCCCGCCTGAGTCTTCACATAGTTGGTTACCAATACGTTGGTCGGGAAGAAGACATGCTTAAGAACTGGTCGATTCGTACCACGCTGACGCTCGTGGGCCTGCTGTTCGTCGGCTTTGCGGCAGTGGTGAGCGCGTTGTCGCTCAACGGCTTGCGCTCGGCCGGCAATTCGCTTTCCTTGCTGGCGGACAGCGACATGGTGTCCATGCGCGCACTCAACGACGCGTCGTCGAACCTGCTGCGCTCACGCGTGGCGCTCGACCGCGTGCGCGGGCTGACGGAAGCGAACAACGCCGACGAAGCCAAGAAGGTGCTCGAGCGCGGGCAGTTCCTGCTCGATAAATCGAACGAGAGCTGGAAGCTGTTCTTGTCGACGCCCAAGCCGATGTTGCCGCAAGCCACGCTGGACGACATCGTGACGAAACGCGACGCGTTGATGCATGACGGCGTCGAACCCGAGTTCGCGGCGATGCGCACCGGCGACATGGCGGCGTACCACGCGATTGCGGACACCAAGATCAGCCCGATGTTCATCGCGCTCGACGCGGCGACGGCTGTCACGGCCGACTTGACCCAGAAGCACGCCGAGCAGTTGCGTGCGGACGCGGGGGCGAACATTGCGCTGCTGATCGAGGTGATCATTGGCGTGATGGTGCTGGCCGTGCTCACGCTGATCGCCACGCGTGTCGCGCTGGGCGGGATGATCGTGCAGCCGATCAACGATGCAGTCGATCACTTCGAGCGCATCGCCAAAGGCGATCTGACGAAGTCGGCGCATACGGACAAGACCAACGAGATCGGCCGGTTGTTTGCCGGTATCGAGCGGATGCGAACGAACCTGACCACGATGGTGGGATCGGTGCATCACGGTGCGGAATCTATCGATGTCGGCGCGCGCGAGATTGCGAGCGGCAACACGGATCTCTCGCAACGTACGGAAGAGCAAGCGGCGTCGCTGCAGGAAACGGCGTCGAGCATGGAGCAGCTCACGAGCACTGTGAAGCAGAACGCCGAGAACGCGCGCCAGGCTTCGCAACTGGCCGTCAACGCGTCCGATATTGCGTCGCGCGGCGGTCAGGTGGTGGAGCAGGTCGTGGACACCATGAGCGCGATTTCATCGAGTTCGAGCAAGGTGGTCGACATCATCGGTGTGATTGAAGGCATCGCGTTCCAGACCAATATTCTCGCGCTGAACGCGGCCGTGGAAGCGGCGCGGGCAGGAGAGGAAGGGCGTGGTTTCGCCGTCGTTGCAGGCGAAGTGCGCAGTCTGGCGCAACGCAGCGCGGCAGCGGCGAAAGAGATCAAGTCGCTGATCGGCGACTCCACCGCGAAGGTGGAAAGCGGCTCCGTGCTGGTCGCGCGCGCCGGCGAGACGATGGACGAAATCGTGCAGGCCGTGCGCCGTGTCACCGACATCATGGGCGAGATCAGCGCCGCGTCGGACGAGCAGTCGCAAGGCATTGAACAGGTGAGCCGCGCCGTTGGGCAGATGGACGAAGTCACGCAGCAGAACGCGGCGCTGGTTGAACAGGCGGCGGCCGCAGCGGCGTCGCTTGAAGAGCAGACACGCAAGCTGAAGGACGTGGTCGGCCATTGGCAAGTCAGCAGCGACGCGCCTTCCAGCGACCCGCGCGCGCGACTCGAACCGAAGGTTGTCGCCCGTGCGCATACCAACGCAAACCCCGCGATTAAAGTTGCAGCACGGCCTAACGTCGCGGCCAATCGCGCCGTTAATAAGCTTAGTGCCTCACCGGCTCCGGCCGCTTCGGCACCGGCAACACCGGTTGCGAAAGCGCCCGCAGCGAAGCTCGCAGCGGCCGCGTCCGGCGACTGGGAAACTTTTTAAGGCAGTGTCAGACAAGCATGCAGGCCCATCGAATCGCGCTCCTTGACGAGCATTTCAATGAAGCGCGCCGGGCCGTGTGGTTGTCGAAGAGACGCGGTGCAACGCCCCATGGGAATCCGACCGGAGACCCGTACCGGGCCGCCGCCGATGCACGTTCCAGCAGAACAAAGGCTAGATGATGGCAACGCGCCCACCCGTCGATTCACCCCGCGACCGGACCCGAACCGGTTCGGAAGTGGAACGCGACTTCGAATTCACCAGCGCCGATTTCGGCCGCATTCGCGACCTGATTCACCGGCGCGCCGGGATTTCGCTGTCCGAGCATAAACGCGACATGGCGTACAGCCGTCTCGCGCGACGTCTGCGCGCCTGCAATATCGATACGTTCCGCCTGTATCTCGATCGTCTCGAAGCGCAGCCGGATAGCGACGAGTGGGAAGCGTTCACCAACGCGCTGACCACGAACCTGACTGCGTTCTTCCGCGAATCGCATCATTTCCCGATTCTCGCCACGTTCGCGAAAGGCCGTCCGCAGCCGTTCTCGGTGTGGTGCTCGGCGGCATCGACGGGGGAAGAGCCGTATTCCATCGCCATGACGCTGATGGAAACGCTTGGCGACGCCGGCGCGCGTCATTGCACGGTGATTGCGACGGACATAGACAGCCAGGTCTTGCAGAAGGCCGACGCGGGCGTCTATTCGCTCGATTCGGTGAAGACCCTTGGGGCCGACCGCCTGAAGCGGTTTTTCCTGAAGGGCACGGGCGCGCATGCCGGCATGGTGAAGATCCGCCCGGAAGTGCGCGCGCTGGTGAAGTTCGAGCAACTGAACCTCACGGACGCGAAGTACGCGCTGCCCGGCCAGTTCGACGCGATCTTCTGCCGCAACGTGATGATCTACTTCGATAAACCCACGCAAGCGCAAGTGCTCGCGCGCTTCGAGCCGCTGATGAAGTCCGGCGGTTTGCTGTTCGCCGGGCACTCGGAAAACTTCACGTATGTGACGCAGGCATTCAAGCTGCGCGGCCAGACCGTGTACGGGTTGTCGCGTGATGCTGCTGCGGCGGCTGCGGCACTGGCCGCGGCGAAGAAAGCGGGCAAGACGCTCGCCGGGGAGCTCGCATGAGTGGCTTGCCGATCGCATCGAATCTTTACTTCGACAACCATTTCAAGCTCCCGGGCGTGAAGCTGTTGCCGAACGAGTTCTACATGACGAGCGAAGACATGGTGCTCGTCACGGTGCTCGGTTCATGCGTGGCGGCATGCATTCACGATCGCTCGGCGGGCATTGGCGGAATGAACCATTTCATGCTCCCCGACGACGGTTCCGACGCGTCGCAATCGAGCTCGGATTCCATGCGTTACGGCGCCTATGCAATGGAAGTGCTGATCAACGAGATGATCAAGCGCGGCGGCCGGCGCGAGCGCTTCGAAGCGAAAGTGTTCGGCGGCGGCGCGGTGCTGGCGGGCATGACGACGATTAACATCGGCGATCGCAATTCGGAGTTCGTGCGCCGATATCTCGCGCTGGAAAAGATTCGTATCGTGGCCGAGGACCTGCAAGGCATGTATCCGCGCAAGGTCGCGTTCATGCCGCGCACCGGCCAGGCCATGGTCAAGAAACTCATCACGCAACAAGATCCGAGCGTGGTCGAACGCGAGCAGGCGCTCGCGCGGCAAACACCCGAAGCACGCAGCGAACGGCTCGCGAAGGCACGTGCGCGCGTCGAGATGTTCAGCCGGCCCAAAGCCAACATTACCGATAAACCCCGCATCGAATTATTCGGTGCCGCAGCCGGCCTGCAGCGAACCGTCCGCACCAAGACGGCGGAGGAAGCATGACAACGGCCCGGAGCACGGAACCGAAAATTAGCGTGCTGTGCGTCGATGACTCGGCGCTGGTGCGCAGCCTGATGACCGAGATCATCAACTCGCAACCCGACATGCACGTGTGCGCAACTGCGCCTGATCCGCTGGTCGCGCGTGATCTCATCAAGCAGCACAACCCCGACGTCCTGACGCTCGACGTCGAAATGCCGCGCATGGACGGCCTCGATTTCCTCGAAAAGCTGATGCGGCTTCGGCCAATGCCGGTGGTGATGGTGTCGTCGCTGACGGAGCGCGGATCGGAAATCACGCTGCGCGCGCTGGAACTCGGCGCGGTGGATTTCGTGACGAAACCGCGCGTAGGTATTCGCGACGGCATGCTCGAATATGCAGAAAAACTCGCCGATAAAATTCGCGCAGCCGCCCGCGCACGGGTGCGGCAGACGCCTCACGTCGTGCATACGGCGCCTGGCGCCAGCGGCGCGGCAGCGGCCACGAAACCCACGCCGAATCTGAACAATCCGCTGGTGAGTACGGAGAAGCTGATCATTGTCGGGGCATCGACAGGCGGCACCGAAGCGATCCGGGAACTGCTGGTGCCCCTGCCGCCCGACGCGCCCGGCGTGATGATCGCGCAGCACATGCCGCCGGGCTTCACGAAGTCATTTGCACAACGTCTTAATGGCCTGTGCCGGATCGCGGTGAAGGAAGCGGAGCACGGCGAACGTGTGCTGCCGGGTCATGCGTACATCGCACCCGGCGACGCTCACCTGGTGCTCGTGCGCAGTGGTGCGAACTATGTGGCGCATCTCTCCGATGCCCCGCCGGTCAACCGCCACCGTCCTTCAGTCGATGTGCTGTTCCGATCCGCTGCGCAGAACGCCGGCAAGAACGCGCTCGGCGTGATCCTGACCGGCATGGGCCGCGACGGCGCGCAGGGCATGCTGGAGATGCAGCAAGCCGGCGCGTACACCTTCGCGCAGGACGAAGCGAGCTGCGTGGTGTTCGGCATGCCGCGCGAGGCTATTGCAACCGGCGGCGTCAGCGAGATCGCGCCGCTGGCGGAAATGACCCGGCGCGTGATGGCGCGGCTCAGTTCAATGGGTGAACGCACGCAGCGCGTTTAATCGACGCCAACAGAATTCGGATAGCAGCGGAATAGATACGCGGCGTAACGCGCCGCTTGCAGAAAACACAGGAACACAAGGAGCAGTGATGGTGGACAAGAACATGAAGATTTTGGTCGTCGATGACTTTCCGACGATGCGGCGGATTGTGCGAAACCTGCTGAAGGAGCTGGGTTTCTCCAACGTCGATGAAGCCGAAGACGGCGCGGCCGGTCTTGCACGCCTGCGCGGCGGCGGTTTCGAGTTCGTCATTTCCGACTGGAACATGCCGAACCTCGATGGCCTCGAAATGCTCAAGCAGATTCGCGGCGATGCCGCGCTGTCCCATCTGCCCGTGCTGATGGTGACGGCGGAATCGAAGAAGGAAAACATCATCGCCGCGGCGCAGGCTGGCGCGAGCGGATACGTGGTCAAGCCATTCACGGCGGCGACCCTCGACGAGAAGCTGCAGAAGATTCTCGAAAAGATGGCTAAGGCCGGGAGCTGATCGTGAACGAAATGACGAACCACGACACGCTTATCGACGTCGACGAAGGCGATGCATCGAGCGACCGCATCCTGGCGCGCATCGGGCAGTTGACGCGGACCCTGCGCGACTCCATGCGCGAACTTGGCCTCGACAAACAAGTGGAAGCCGCTGCCGAGATGGTGCCGGACGCGCGCGACCGCCTGAAGTACGTCGCCACGATGACGGAGCAAGCCGCCGAGCGCGCGCTGAACGCCATCGAGCTGGCCAAGCCGCTGCAGGAGAATATGCAGCGTGACGCACAGGCGCTGGATGCCCGCTGGGAGCAATGGTATGGCGCACCGCTCGAGAAAGCGGAAGTGAAGACCTTGCTGGCTGACACCCGGGGCTTTTTGCAACAAGTGCCGGTGCACACGGTCGCGACCAATACACAGTTACTCGAAATCATGCTCGCTCAGGATTTCCAGGATCTGACCGGTCAGGTGATCAAGAAGATTACCGACGTGGTGTACGTGATAGAGCAGCAATTGCTCGGCGTGCTGCTGGAGAACATTGCGCCCGAGCGGCGTGAACAATTCGCGGCACAGGCAGCGGCGCTGGCGGCCGCATCGAACTCTGCGAGCTCGTCGGATACGTTGCTGAACGGCCCGCAGATCAATCCGGAAGGCCGCACCGACGTAGTCCAGGACCAGACTCAAGTCGACGATCTGCTCGCCAGTCTCGGTTTTTGACAATACGAACGCTCGACGCGCGCGGGCTTGGCGCTGCGCAGGTGCATGCGCAGATGCTGGCGCTTGCACGCGTCGAGTCGCTTCCTGCGGCGTCAGCCCCCTGAAAGTATTCAGCGGCGCGCGACCATCCGCGTGTGTACGAGCCGTTGTTTTCCCGGTTCCGACTCAATCGACTGGCATACTGACAGCGCATTCTTATTAACTTTTGTGGCGCGGACGTTGCAGAAGGCAAAATAGCGAATATTGAGATAATCGAAACGAAGGAGCCGAAGTGAACACTTCGATCATTTCATTTAGCTTGCGGCGCGCAACGGCGCTCGCTAGCCTGGCAGCAGGGCTGACATTAAGCTTGCTAGCTGTATCCCCGGCTTATGCCGTGCTTGGCGGCGCGCCAATGACACCGCCCGCCGGCGCCACCGTGAACAACGCCGTGTCGCATGCGGCGGTTTCAGCGGTTGCTTCAGCAGCGGGTGCTACGGCCAGTTCTTACACCGTGCGCACAACGACGCTCGCCGTCGGGACGGTGGTGAACGAGTACGTCGGCACGGACGGCGTGGTGTTTGGCATTGCGTGGCAAGGTCGAAGAATTCCCGACCTGCCAACCTTGCTCGGCAGCTATTTCCCTCAATACGTGCAAGGTATCCAGAATCAGCGCGCCAACGGCGGCGGCCGCGGACCTGTCAGCGTGGCAGGCAGTGCGCTGGTGGTTCGCTCCGGCGGCCATATGGGCGCATTCGCCGGGCAGGCCTACCTGCCGCAGTCCTTGCCCGCGGGCGTCAGCCCCAGCGACATCCAATAACGGACGGAGACTTTTATTATGCGTCCGACGATTTCCTCGTCCAATCCGAGCTCGCGTTCGGGCCTGCTCCGGTGGCTTGCCGTGCTGAGCGTGTCGGTGTTACTCGCTGCCTGCGGCGGCGGAGGCGGCGATTCAGGCAGCAGTTCTGTCAGCAGCAGCAGTAGCAGCGGTAGCGGCAGCAATAGCACGCCGATCGCATCAACAGCGTCGAACACGGTGCCTATCACCGTCGGTCCCGGTGCACAAAACTTCGTCAATATCCCGAACGTATCGGTGACGGTGTGCGCGCCCGGCACGAACACGTGCCAGACCATCAACAACATTCAGCTTGATACCGGCTCGTACGGCTTGCGGCTGGCCAGCGACGCTGCCACGCAGATTTTGGGCAGCTTGCCGGTGGCCCAGTCGACGAGCAATGGTCAACTGGCGGAATGCACGCAATTCGCAGATGGCTTCACCTGGGGCACCGTGCGTACCGCCGATGTGAAGATCGGTGGCGAAACAGCGAGCAGCATTCCGATCCAGGTCGTGGGCGATCTGCCTGATTCCACGGTGCCGCTCAATGGCTGTATCAACGGCAGCAACGAGAGCACCTCGCGGCAACTGGGCGCGAACGGGATTCTCGGCGTGGGTGTTGCGGCGACCGATTGCGGTGTGGACTGTACGAACGCCGGGACCAGCAACTACTATTCGTGCCCGAGCGGGACAAACTGCTCGGCCATTGCCGTGCCGCTTGCCCAGCAGGTGGTCAATCCGGTGACGAAGTTCGCGGTGGACAACAACGGCGTGATCGTGCAATTGCCGTCGGTGGCGACGTCGGCGGCTTCTGCGACAGGCACGTTGGTGTTCGGGATCGGCACGCAGAGCAACAATGCGTTGACTGGCGTGACGTCGTATCGCTCGACGGATTTTGGCAACTTGATCGGCACCTATAAGGGCGCTTCGGTGACGACCATTGTGGATTCGGGTTCGAACGGCCTGTTCTTCACCGACAGCTCATTACCGGCCTGTACATCGACGTTTACGGACTTCTACTGTCCGGCGAGTGCGCAAGCGCTTTCTGCGACCGTTACC
The DNA here is from genome assembly GCF_000729995.1 of Caballeronia sordidicola. Classification (GTDB taxonomy): domain Bacteria; phylum Pseudomonadota; class Gammaproteobacteria; order Burkholderiales; family Burkholderiaceae; genus Caballeronia; species Caballeronia sordidicola_A. Next base: position 184,764 of record NZ_JNFG01000004.1, read on the forward strand.
GGGTTAAATGGAGCGACGGGCACGGTGAACTTCACGGTCCTGAACGCGCAGACGCTGGCTGCCAGCGGCACGAACTATGCGCTTAATGGATTGGCCGGCAGCATTGGCTCGTTTCCGACGCTGTTCGACTTCGGCTTGCCGTTCTTCTTCGGCCGAAATGTTTATTTCGGTATTAACTCCAACGGAAATTCACCGTACATCGCGTTCTAAGCGCGATTGAGTTCACTTCGATAGCCTCAATGCGACGAGGAAAAACAACAAAGCCCGGCGAGTTTTGCGCCGGGCTTTGTTTTTCGTGGAGGCGTTTTTTGCTTCTGCACGCGTACAGTTTTAAACGATCATTCCCCCGCGCGCGGTTTCCTCGGCGCCTTCTCCATCAAGCGGTCATACAGCCAGCGCGGCACCACGTGCAGCAGCGAACCGGCTACACGCATCTGCCAGGGAAACGTTGCAAACCGGACTTTCCTCGCGATCGCATCGGCGCTTTTGGCGGCGAATACATTTGCGTCCATCAGGAAGGGCATCGGATACGGATTGTGCTCGGTCATCGCGGTGCGGATATAACCCGGCGCAATGGTCACTACCGATACCCCCTTCGGCCGCATCTCCACCCGCAACGCTTCGAGATACTTCAGCGCCGCCGATTTCGACGCGCTGTACGCGCCCGAACCCGGCAAGCCGCGAATGCCCGCCACGCTTGCGATGCCAACCAGTGTTCCGCGCCGCTCCGCGACCATGCGGGCGACAAACGGCTCAAACGTCGCGATCATCCCGAAGTAGTTGATATCCATCACGTCGCGAAACGTATCGAGGTCGCCATGACCCGTCAGCGCGCCGCGGCTGACACCGGCGTTGGCGATCACCACGTCGGCGCCCCCATGCTGCGCGCAGAATTGCGCCGCGGCGTGACCAAGCGCGCCGGCGTCGCGGACGTCGGCGGGATAGATCGAGATGGAATGGGAGGGAAAGCGTGCGGCGAATGCCGCGAGGGTGTCGCCACGACGGGCAACGAGGCCAAGCACCGCACCGCGCCGGAGATATTCCTCGGCGAGCGCGAGGCCAATGCCGCTGGATGCGCCGGTGATGAAAACTCTCAGCCGGGCTGGCGCGACGCCATTGCCCGGCGTGTCCTTCATAGCGGCGCTCACGCCGTTACATCTTCTTCGCGCGAACCTGGCCAACCAGGAAATCCAGGACCTGAATCGTGCCCGGCAGGCTGTTCGTGGTCGCGGGACCCGTCTCGTACTTGCCCTGCACGGCGAGCGTCGGCACGCCGTCGATCTTGTAATCCTGCATCAGCTTGGTATCGCGTTGCAGGTCGCTTTGCGTCGAGAAGGAGTTGTACGCGTCCATGTACTTCTTCTTGTCGACACCTTGCGTGGCGAGGAACGTAGCCTGCGCTTCCGGCGTCAGCAGATAGTTCTTCTTCACGTGGATCTCGTTGAACACCGCGGGCGTGAGCTTGTCTGCGAGGCCGAGTGCGTCGAGTGCGTGATACATCTTCGAATGCGGGATGAAGTCATCGCGGAACGCAACCGGCACGCGCTTGAAGACGACATCAGGACCTTGCTTCTTGATCCATGCTTCCAGATACGGGTCGAATTCGTTGCAGTGCGGGCAGCCATACCACATGAACTCGATCACTTCGATCTTGCCCTGCGCGTCCACCGGCTGCGCAGCTTGCAGCACCGTGTAGTCGGTGCCCGCAACGGGCGCTGCCGGCGATGCGTGCGCCGCATTCATGGCGCTCAGGGTACCGGCTGCGAGGCCGAGGGACAGAGCGAGGGCGCTGAAGAATTTTTTCATAATGACCGAGAAAGGGCGTGGAGACGCGAAAGGGGAACACACGACGCTTAAAGGAGGCTTAAACCTGCTTGGCTGGACCGCTGCTACGGCCATGCCTTGATAGCCCACGCCGCTGTCGGCCACAGCTCAGTGGCGCTCGGCGCTCATGCTATCAACCCGCGCCAGCCTTGGTCGAAAGGCCGCGCGGGCTGCGGGGTCTACTGCGCGTTCACTGCTTGGAGAAGCGGATGACCGCAGTGTCCACGCCTGCATCGGAAAGCCGCTGGCGCACGTTGTTCATGTCCTCGAACTTCGTGAACGGTCCAATCCGCACGCGGAAATACGTGACGTTGCCGGCATCGCGTTGCGTGACCTTCGACTCGAAACCCTGGAAACCGAGCCGTGCGCGCTGCTGCTCTGCATCGGCCTGGGTCTTGTACGCGCCAACCTGCAGGAAATAGCCCGTGTTCGCGTCGCCGGGCGCGGGCGGCGTGACCTTGGCCGTCGATGAAGCCTGCGCCTCAGCCGGCTTCTTCGCCGGCGTGGCGCTCGACGAGCCGCCCGGCGCGTTCGCAACCGGCGGCACGGTGGCCGGCTTCGGCGCGACGGCCGTACCGTTCGCGGCCGACGGCGGCACTTCCAGGATCTCCGGCTCGTCCTGCACGCCCGACGACTGCGTCTGGTTGTTCGTCTGCCCGGGCGCGGTATTCGGCGGTGCGGGCTGCGCGGCTTGCGGCACGGCCTGGCCGGGCGTCTTGCCCTGGAGCGGCCGGTTCGGGTCATACGGCTGTCCCGTGGCGGGCGCGGAGACCGCGTCGGCTGGAGCCGGCGCGACCTTCGCGACGAACGGCGTGGGCGCGCGCGTGATGTACAGCGCCACGATGACTGCAATTGCAAGGCCGACAATCAAGCCCAGCACGATACCGAGAAAAGTGCCCCCAGTTTGCTTCGACTGCTTCGACGTGCTGCGTGGTTTTGCCATCGTATGAATAACCTGCAAAAAGTCTTCTGAATGGCCGTCGATTATAACGGCGGCCTTAGGCGCGGTTTGGCGTTGCGCGATGTTGTGTTGCGCGGTATTGCGTTAAGTCATACACCCGTCGTTCGCCGTTTTCACACTTCGTACCCGCGCCGGGCATATGACACGCCCGGTGCGGCAGAAGTGCCCGGCATGGGAATCACATCTTGACGGGGGCGGACACGCCGATCAGCGCGAGGCCGTTCTCGAGCACCTGCCGCGTAGCGGCAAGCAATGCAATGCGCGCGTTGCGTACGCCGTCTTCCTCCACCAGCACGCGCTCCGCATTGTAGAACGAGTGGAATTCGCCCGCGAGGTCACGCAGGTAGAACGCGACCGCGTGCGGCGCGAGTTCGTCCGCTGCGTGCGAGAGCATGTCAGGATACTCGGCGAGCTTGTTGAGCAACGCCATCGCGCGTTCGCTCGACAGCGGCGACAGATCGACGTTCGGCAGCGTCTCTGCATTGCCGGCGTATTTCGTCTTCCAGTCGCCGAGGATCGTGCAGATCCGCGCGTGCGCGTATTGCACGTAATACACCGGGTTCTCGTCGCTTTGCTTGAGCGCCAGATCGATATCGAAGACGAATTCCGTGTCGGCCTTGCGCGAGATCAGGAAGAAACGCACGGCATCGCGGCCGCGGCGAATGGTGTCTTCATCGATCTGATCGGGCGCGACTTCCTCGCCCGGCGTCATGCCGCCCGACCATTCGATCAGGTCGCGCACCGTCACATAGCTGCCCGCGCGCTTCGAGATCTTCACTTCCACGCCGTTGCGCATGACCGTGACCATCTTGTGCAGCACGTAGTCGGGGTAGCCCTTCGGAATGCCGATGCCAAGCCCCTGCAGCCCTGCCCGCACACGCGCGATGGTGCCGTGATGGTCCGAGCCCTGCACGTTGATGACCTTGGTGAAGCCGCGCTGCCACTTCGCCACGTGGTACGCGACGTCCGGCACGAAATACGTGTACGTGCCGTCGGACTTGCGCATGACGCGGTCCTTGTCGTCGCCGTCGTCGGTCGTGCGCAGCCAGAGTGCGCCGTCTTGCTCGTAGGTCATGCCGGCGGCGATCAGCGAGTCCACGGTGGCTTGCACACGGCCTTCGTTATACAGCGACGACTCCAGGTAGAACTGGTCGAAGTCCACGCCGAACGCGGTCAGGTCCAGATCCTGTTCGTGGCGCAGGTACGCGACGGCAAAGACGCGAATAGCGTCGATATCGTCCACATCGCCCTTCGCCTTCACCGGCGCGCCATCCTTGGCCGCGACCGTCGCGCCGGCCAGATAGTCGCGTGCGATATCCGCGATGTACTCGCCGTTGTACGCGTTTTCCGGCCATTCCTTGTCGTCTGGATTGAAACCACGAGCGCGCAATTGCGTGGATGTGGCGAGATTGCCGATCTGCACGCCGGCGTCGTTGTAGTAGAACTCGCGATGCACCGCGTTGCCTTGCGTGCCGAGCAGGTTCGCCAATGCGTCGCCGAGCGTGGCCTGCCGGCCATGGCCGACATGCAGCGGCCCGGTCGGGTTGGCCGAAACAAATTCGATCAGTACGCGTTTGCCTTCGTCTCGGGCGTTGTAGCCGTAGCGCGCGCCTTCCACGATAGCCGCAGGCACCACGGCCTGTTTCGCCGCTGCGGCGAGCCGCAAGTTGATGAAGCCCGGACCGGCGACTTCGGCCGCATCGACCAAGCCCTGAGCGGCCGGCAGTGCGAGCACGGCATCGACAATCTGCTGCGCCAGCTGGCGCGGATTGGCCCGCAGCGGCTTGGCGAGCTGCATGGCCACGTTCGACGCCACGTCACCGTGCGCCGCGACTTTCGGGCGCTCGAGCACGATGACCGGTTCGACAAAGTTCGCTTCCGATGCGCCTTGCGACGCCTGTACGACTTGCTTGACCGCGTCGGCGAGCAGCGTTTCGAGTGTATGTTTTTGTGCGGGCAGCATGCTGATTCCCAGATCCGGTAATTGTTTGCTTATTTATTTGTTGGCTTGACTCAAGCTACGCGCTCGCTGAGAACGCGGCAAAAACGTGCGATCGAGCTTCAAACGCCGACGTGACGCGTCCTCGTTTCAATCCACTGCGCTCGCTCGGGAGCGGGCGAAGACTTTGGACACTCGGTCGAGACGCAACCCACGTCTGTGTATGCGCGTCCGGAGGCATATCCGGAGCCGGTTGCAGCCATAAAGCCAAAACCGGGGTTTTGTAACCGGCGCAACATTTGCTCGGGTAAATCGGGATTTTAGCAGGTGCTAATATGTCGAATCAGGGTCTAGTCGGGGAAACAAGTCAGGAATTAAAACAATGCGCCGGCGTGTGATGTAGCGGCCTGGGCTGTTACCACGCTTGGCGCATGTCGCTCACTAGCCACAAAAAGCCAACATAAGGAGAGGACCTTGCCATGCTGATCACATTCAAAACCAGAGCTGCACCGGACGTTCAGATGCTCGACAACCTTGCTGATTACCTGCTTGGCATCATCGGCAAGCGGCTTGGCGAGCGCGGCGTCATTACGCATGAAGAGCTGCCTGATTGCATCCATAAGCTGGAGTCGGCGGTTGCCACGGACAAACAGGAACGCGCGGAACATGACGGCCACTTCCACGAAGGCGAGCCCGGCCACGAACCGCACGAGATTCCCGTCGGTCTGGCGCAGCGCGCATACCCCTTCCTCGACATGATGCGCTTAGCCCATCAGGCAGACGGCGACATCTTGTGGGGCGTGTGAGCCGCGGGTTCTCTGGCCGAGCCTGACGCGAACCAGTGAGTCAGTATTAAAAAACCCGCCTCGTCGCCGATGCGGGTTTTTTTATTCAGATGAATGCGAAGCTATAGCGTTTTATTGGCCGGCTCCAGCTGCCGGTGCGCTCGCGCCTTTTTTCGCACGCGGTTTGCGGGGTTTTTTCTTGTGCTCGACGACAGGCGGCGAATAACTCGACGCGGTGCTCGAGCTTGCGCCCGTACCCGGCTTGGCGTTGCCCTGCGCGAAGGCAGCCGGGCTTCCCGACGTGAACAGCACAGCAATAGCAACGGCGAGGACAGGCGTCAGCTTGTTCATGTTCGACTTTCTCCGTGACGAATTGAAGGAATGCGCGACCGCCGCCATGACGGCCTTTTGCACCCCTTCGAGTGTAAGGAAAGTCAAAATAACCGTAATAGACTTCGCCAATATTGCGTCTTTGTGATTCCCAGTATTTGTCTGCGCCCGATTTTTGCCTAGAGTAAGGGCGCAAGTGCGCGTTCGGCGTCGTTCTTCGAAATCGCCATGCGTTGCGCGAAGCTATCCACCTGATCGTCCGCGATCTTGCCCACCGAAAAGTACGTGCTTTCCGGATGCGCGATGTAAAAACCCGACACGCTCGCCGCCGGCAACATGGCCAGCGACTCGGTCACCGTCATGCCAATTTCGTTCGCTTGCAGCACGTCGAACATGTCCTGCTTCACCAGGTGATCCGGGCACGCCGGATAACCCGGCGCCGGACGAATACCGCGGTACTTTTCTTCGATCATCGCGGCGTTGTCGAGTGTTTCGCCGGCCGCGTAACCCCACAGTTCGCGACGCACCCGTGCATGCAGCGCCTCGGCGAAGGCTTCAGCGAAACGATCGGCCAGTGCCTTCAGCATGATCGCGCTGTAGTCGTCGTTATCGGCTTCGAACTGCTTTTCTTTTTTCTCTACGCCCAGCCCCGCCGTCACCGCGAACATGCCGATGTAATCCGCCACGCCCGAGTCCTTCGGCGCGATGAAATCTGCCAGCGAGCGGTTGGAACGCTGCACGCCATCCACGATAGGACGCACGGTTTGCTGGCGCAGATTGCGCCATGTCATGGCGACTTGCGTGCGGGTATCGTCGGTATAGATCTCGATGTCGTCGTCGTTCACCGTGTTCGCCGGCAGCAGCATCAACACACCGTTCGCCTGCAGCCAGCGGCCCTGGATAATGCGCGAGAGCATCGACTTGCCATCGGAGAAAACGCGTCGTGCGGATTCACCCACGATCTTGTCGTTGAGAATGGCCGGATACGGACCGGCGAGATCCCAGGTCTGGAAGAACGGCGCCCAGTCGATGTAATTCGCCAACTCCGCGAGATCGTAGTTCTTGAAGATGCGCCGTCCGATAAACGTCGGTTTCTTCGGCTCGTAACTCGCCCAGTCGAGCTTCGTTTTGTTCGCGCGTGCTTCGGCGTACGTGACCATCGGTGTCGCCTTGCGGTTCGCGTGCTGCGTGCGAATGCGTTCGTAGTCCGTCTTGAGGTCTTCGAGGTATTTCTTCGCGCCGTCGTCCGAAAGCAGGCTCGACGCCACCGATACCGACCGCGATGCATCCGGCACATAGACCACCGGACCATCGTAATGCGGGGCAATTTTCACGGCCGTATGCACGCGTGAGGTCGTTGCGCCGCCGATCAGCAGCGGCGTTTGCTTGCCGCGGAAATAGTCGTCGCGCTGCATTTCCGACGCGACGTAGGCCATCTCTTCGAGGCTCGGCGTAATCAAACCCGACAAGCCGATGATGTCCGCGCCTTGCTCCTTCGCCATCGCGAGGATGGTCGCGCAGGGCACCATCACGCCCATGTTGACAACTTCGAAGTTGTTGCACTGGAGCACGACGGAAACGATGTTCTTGCCGATGTCGTGCACGTCACCCTTGACCGTCGCAATCACGATCTTGCCCTTTGGCCGGACGTCTTCGCCGGCATCGGCCATGCGCTTCTTTTCTTCCTCGATGTACGGAATCAGATGCGCAACGGCCTGCTTCATCACGCGCGCGGACTTGACCACTTGCGGCAGGAACATCTTGCCCGCGCCGAACAGGTCACCGACGATATTCATGCCGTCCATCAACGGCCCTTCGATCACGTTGATCGGGCGGCCGCCTTCGGCTTCAATGCGCGCCCGGACTTCCTCGGTGTCTTCCACGATGAAGTTCGTGATGCCGTGAACCAGTGCGTGGGCGAGGCGTTGATCGACGCCCTGGTTGCGCCACTCGAGGTTCTCTTCTTTCTTCGCGGCGCCGGTTTTGAATTTATCGGCGATTTCTAGCAGGCGATCCGTACCGTCCTCGCGGCGATTCAGCACCACGTCTTCCACGCGTTCGCGCAGTTCGGGATCGAGATCCTGATACACGCCGAGCTGACCCGCATTCACGATCCCCATGTCCATGCCCGCCTGAATCGCGTGGTAGAGGAACACGGTGTGGATGGCTTCACGCACCGGGTCGTTGCCGCGGAATGAGAACGACACGTTCGACACGCCGCCGCTGATCTTCGCGTGCGGCAGGTTTTCCTTGATCCAGCGCGTGGCGTTGATGAAATCGACGGCGTAGTTGTTGTGCTCTTCAATGCCCGTGGCGATCGCGAAGATGTTCGGATCGAAGATGATGTCTTCCGGCGGGAAGTCGACTTCATTTACGAGGAAATCGTACGAGCGCTTGCAGATCTGCGTCTTGCGTTCGTAGGTGTCGGCCTGGCCTTGTTCATCGAAGGCCATCACAACTGCGGCTGCGCCATAGCGGCGGATCAGCGTGGCGTGATGGCGGAAAGCATCTTCGCCTTCCTTCAGGGAGATCGAGTTCACGACCGCCTTGCCCTGCACGCATTTCAGACCCGCTTCGATCACTTCCCACTTCGACGAGTCGATCATGATCGGCACGCGCGAGATGTCCGGTTCGGACGCGATCAGGTTCAGGAAGCGAACCATGGCCGCTTTCGAATCGAGCATGGCCTCGTCCATGTTGATGTCGATGATCTGCGCACCGTTCTCAACCTGCTGGCGCGCGACGGCCAGCGCTTCGTCGAACTGGTTGTTGAGGATCATGCGTGAGAACGCCTTCGATCCCGTCACGTTGGTCCGCTCGCCCACGTTGATGAAGAGCGAACCGTCGGTGACATTGAACGGCTCGAGGCCGGAAAGGCGCATGGTGTGATCGGTCATGGGCTGAGGCTTTAGCTTATGAATTCTGGGAGTCGGGCGGCCAATGGCTGCGCGCCGATTTGCAGCAGTCGTTCAAACCACTGCCGGAAATGCGGGCACTGTTCGCGGATTTTATCGAGGGTGATTCTTATCGCGCTCGCTGGGCCGTGCGTTGTCTTTCTGTAACGAGGACGGAGAATTTCGAGGCGCTTCGACGGCGCCGTCTGGGGAGAGTCGTTGATCCATTCCGGGTTCGCGACATCGGCGCGGACCTTCGAAAGTACTGTGCGATGCTTGTCCCACTCCGGTTCCGCGTCGCAAAGCTTGCCGATGTCCGAGAACAACAACGACTCGAATTCGTGCGGCTGGATGTGTGGGATGAAGCGCTCTGGACGGCATCCAACGCGCGCGACAATGTCCCGATGCAACAGATGCTCGATGTGCTCAGCACGCTTTGATGGAGCCAAGCTGGCTGACTCGATGACACCTGCAAAAGACGTATCGAGCGCATAGAGATCGAACATCGTAGTTATGTACGCGTCGTTGTGCTCCTGCAGCGCGTTTCTGACGGCGCGTCTCGTGCGATCGAGATTGAGCCCGCCGCCATAGGGTCCACGGGATGTTTCCATGAGCAAAGGCTTGGCGAAAATGTTGGATAACCGCAGGACGGGTGCCAGCACCGATTTTACAAAAACCTCTTCGGTCGGACCCTCGCCGATAATAAACAAACGGGTCATTACGACGGCCTCCCGCCCAGCACATTCTGATTCCAGAGTTCGCCAAGCGAATAGTCTTCGAGCCAACCTTTGAGGCGTTCAGCATCCAAGCGGTGAAACGTCGACGCGCCGTCTTCCCGGTCTACGACGACGATATCTTCCGGCTCCATCAAGTTCATCAACTCCACCGATTGCGTGGAGACGATTACTTGCTTTCGCTCAGCCGCGCGCTTGAGCAGATCGGCGAGGATAACGATGGCGTACGGATGCAAACCAAGTTCCGGTTCGTCGATCAGGATGGTGTCGGGCATCAAATCCCACGGTTGCAGCAAAAGCGTGCTCAGGCAGATGAAGCGGAGCGTACCGTCGGATAGCGCGTGAGCGTTGAACACCACATCGGGTTTTCCTTTTTCCAGCCACTCCAATTGGACCAGTTTGCTTCCCTCGCGGGCAGGAACGAAGTCATCGAAGAACGGGGCGACGAGCCCGATGGTCTCCACGATCATTCGGTAATGGTCCGGATACGAAGTCCGCAGCAGACCGAGATAGGCGGCTAGGTTTCCGCCGTCGACTTGCAGGCGAAGCGTGTCGAACGGGGCGTGTTGCTGCTTTACCTTCGCGCTCTCACCAGTATCGTGGAAATGATAGACGCGCCAGCGATCCATGCCGAGACGCACGGACGACGTGAACCGGCCGCCAGTCTTCTCGAATTGAGATTCGGCATGAGGTTCAGAGAAATGTTCTCCGCGGCCAACAATCTCAAGACCCACAACCTCATGATTTGCATTTTGGTTGTCGCCTCCGTTAAACAGTCCCTCGTCTTCGAAAACCAGGCGATTGTCGTTGGTCGGTACAAGCGTGAAGTAATAAGAGTCCTCTTCGCCGTAGAACTCGGCGTGAATTCCCGAAGTCGTCCGCCGCGAAAAATGCAGCAACGCGTCCGGCCCCCCCTGCACCGCGACAAACAACTGAAATCTTTTCCCAACGATCTCCGCGAGCATCCGAAAGAAGCTAACAAAGTTCGACTTCCCCGCGCCATTGGCCCCAATCAACACGTTCAGATTGCGCAACTCGAAGTCACGCAATTCGCGTATCGATTTGTACCCGGTGATCGTCAGTTTTTTGACGGCGGCCATTGATCAGTTCCAGTAGGAAACCCGCGGAAAACAGCAAATTAAACCGTCTCGGCCTCTGCTTCACGATAATGCGACGGCCACTTCCTTGGCTTCACATCGGCCAGTGCCTTCGCGATCTCCGCGATATGTTCCGGCGTTGTCCCGCAGCACCCGCCCGCCAGATTCACCAAGCCCGCTTGCGCGAACTCCTTCAGCAAGCTGGAGGTGACGTCGGGCGTTTCATCGAAGCCTGTATCGCTCATCGGGTTCGGCAAACCCGCGTTCGGATAGCACGAGACATACGTGTCGCAGAGCTTCGACAATTCGGCGATATATGGCCTCATCAGCGCCGCGCCCAACGCGCAGTTCAAGCCGAACGTCAACGGCCGCGCATGACGCAGTGAGTTCCAGAACGCCTCGACCGTCTGCCCCGAGAGGATGCGGCCCGAAGCATCGGTGACGGTGCCCGAGATCATGATCGGCAGCAGTTCGCCCGTGTCCTCGAACAGCTGATCGAGCGCGAATAACGCGGCCTTTGCGTTCAGGGTGTCGAAGATGGTTTCAACCAGGAACAGATCGCAGCCCGCATCCATCAGCGCCTTCGCCTGCTCGTAATAAGCCTGGCGAAGTTCGTCGAAGGTCACGTTGCGCGCGGCCGGGTCGTTGACGTCCGGAGAGATGCTCGCGGTCTTCGGCGTCGGTCCGATTGCGCCCGCGACAAAGCGCGGCTTGTCCGGCGTCGAGTACTTGTCGCAAGCCCCGCGCGCCAACTTTGCCGACTGCATGTTCATTTCGACCGCCAGCGATTCCATGCCGTAATCGGCTTGCGCCACGGTCGTCGCGCCGAAGGTGTTCGTCTCGAGAATGTCCGCGCCAGCAGCCAGATACTGGTCATGAATCTCACGAATCACATGCGGCTGCGTGATGGACAACAACTCGTTATTGCCCTTGATATCGCGGGGATAGTCGGCAAAACGTTCGCCACGATACGCCGCTTCGTCGAGTTTGTAGCGCTGGATCATGGTGCCCATCGCGCCGTCGAGAATGAGAATGCGCTGTTGCAAAAGGGCAGGCAACACGGCGCCGCGCGTGTACGGGCGGCGCTCTGCGGCGGATTTCGGGTCGACAGTTTCGAGGGACGGATTCATGATTCACATGGCTCCAAACAGGCTGAAATAACCTGACATTGTATCTGTAGTGGGGTTCGAACGCTTTCTGATGGCGCTTTCGAAAACAACGGGCAATCAAGCGCCAGGAACAAAAAACCCCGCCACTTTCGTGGCGGGGTTTCGGGGTGTCGCTGAGTGTTCTTACCGCTTGGCCAGGCTACAAGCTGGGATACAACGTTTAGTGAAGGATCACCGGCTGGTTCATCAAGATGTCGAACTGACCGAGAAACTCGTCCACATCTTCCAACGATTGTTCTTCCTGCATCAACTTCTGGACATGCTCGCGAAAACGCGCGGCGAGTGCGCCGTCGATGAAGATTTCGCGCTGCATGGTCTTGTCCACGATCTCGTAACCGCCCGCTTTCAAAGCGAGATGGTTGTCCTGCGGCGGGAATTCGACTACACAATAGTTAGGGCTGTTGTAGATCATTTGCATGGCGACACTCCTTATTCCTGTTTGCCCGTAAGGCGTTTCTGCGTCTTACATTGAGCGTTTGGGTTGGAATTCAAGGGGTGGCCTCGACGTTGAGACCGAAAGCCCATCGAGGACCTTTGTTAGACATTCTCCCGTAAAAATGTTTCCAGAAGTGCCCTGAAACGCTGTGTTTCTTCTACTAGGGACAGATGTGCCGCGTCAAGTATTGCGAATCTTGCATTCTTGGTGGAATTCGCCACCATTTTCATCTGCATCGGCGGCAATGACCCTCTTGGGCGTTTTAGTCGATGTCAATTGCCGCCTCAGGTCGAAATCGCGGGTCGCTTCGGCGGTCTTGGCGAAACGTTCCAGCGATGCACCTACAACCGTTTCATCCCGTACTTGCCGCGTGATCGACAGTTCCATATTGACCCTTTTGAGAGGCAGCATCGGTTCGGGATCGAACCATCCCCACATATCCGCACACGTTCTGGCATTACCTGTTTAACGGAGTTTTTCGTCGATTCTTTACGCTATTCAGCTTACCTCGCCTGACTTAAGCCTGCGTTAAATCGAGCAGATATCAGGGTTTGTCGGATCCGGGCGCAGCGGGTGTTGCATCTTCTGTCGCATCCGGCGTGCCCGCACCGGATTGACCCGGCGTGCCGGACGGCGCTTGCAGCTTGCCGCGCCAGAGCATTTCGATCTGCATGCCGTTCGGCTCCGTCTGCAGAATGCGCACGGGCAGCCAGCCCAGCGCGGGCGCGAGCCAGATGTCGAGACGCCGGCGATCGCCTTCGCGCCGCGGCAGGCGGGTGAAATGGCGAGCCTGCAAGTTGCCGTCAGCGGTCTGCACGTTTTCATCGCCGACGGTTTCTATCGGCCAGATCTCGTTGCTGTCGTTATCGGCGACACTGAATTGACGCACTACGCCGGGCTTGTAGGCGTCGGGCGAGCCGCGTACCAGACTCGACAACTGCATGACAACGCTGAAGCGGTCTTGCGCACCATCGGCGAGCGGCTGGTTGTTCGGTGTGCGGGTGTAGACCAGTTGCTTCGTGGTGCGATCGAAGACGGTGATGTCGGCGGCGCGGCGGCCACGCTGCTCCGAATATTGCTCGGGCGCAATGCCGAAACCATCGATATGGCCCTTGCTCGAATACACATACGGTCCGACGAACGGCAAGGGGATCGACACCACCATCTCGTAGTGCTGGCCGTCGTTGAGCCAGTGGATATTGCCGACCTGATTCATCACGCCATTGATCCGCGTGTCGTAACGAAGTTCGCCCGTGGGCGGGACGCTGAATTTATCGCCGGTTTTTGCGGCTGCGGCAGCTGCTTGAGAGGCCGCAGCGTCGCTTGCTGCTTTCGCGGCAGCTTGGGTTGCTGCTTTCGCGGCAGCTTGGGTTGCTGCTTGGGCTTGGGCTGCTTGCTCGGCTTGGGCTGCTTGAGCTGCTTGAGCTGCTTCAGCTGCTTGAGCTGCCTGTGCCGCCTGTGCCGCTTGAGCCGCCTGTTCAGTTTGCGCGGTCGTGATGGCGTGCGTGGGTTGGGCTTGCGGCACCGGCTTGGGCTTGGGAGCGGGCGGAGGTGGCGCGACAGGCCTCGGCGCTTGAGCTATCGGCTTGGGCGTCAGCAACTCGACCTGCACCGGGACATGTTCAGCCGGCTCCGGATTCGATGCGTTCCTGCTCCTCTCCACCCATCGCCCGGCTAGCCAATGCAGTGCCAGGACAACGAGCAGCACGACCAGCCACACGACCCATCGAAGGGAATGGTCGGCGGATGAATTGTCGGACGATGCGCCAGCAGTGGCGCGACGGCGAAACAGCGAGGACGGCAGGGAGAACGGCATCGGCTAGCTCGGAAACGCGCGTGATCAGGCAAACGATAAAACGCTGCAGGGGGAATCATCGGCAACGATCATGACAGAACGCGAATGATCAAAGGACCAGGAAAGGGCCACGCGAAACGCGCACGAACCACGCACGAAACGCATATGACACGCGGGCACGCTGCGATGTTCCGCGCGGGTGACGCATCATGCAATCCTCAGGCCTTACCGCTCGCCCGGTGTGTACCCGAGTTCGTAAGACAGTTGTCCGGCGCATTCGCGCAAGGCGGTGTCGATTGCGCCGCCCCAGCGGGTATCGAATGATCCTTCGTGGCCGAGCGCAATCAACCCGAGCGCGAGATCCCCGGTCGAGTCGAACACCGGCGTGCAGAACGCATGGATGGTCGGCAGCAACATGCCCTCCACCCGTGCGGCCCCGTGTGCGCGGATCTCGGCGAGCACCGGCTCAATGTCTGCCATCGACTGCCGCGTGGCGGCGAGTTCGCGATCGAGCATCGCTTGCGTCTTGCTGCGCGGTAGCCACGCGGCAAACAGCAAACCCGTCGCCGATGACAACAGCGGCATCACATCGCCCAATTTCAACGACGCCTTCGCCGGATAGCTCGACTCCATCCAGTGCACGACAGTCGGCCCCTGATTGCCCCACACCGCGATCCCCACGGTGAGGTCCAGCCGGTCGCGCAATCCCGTTAGCGCGATACGCGCCAGCTTCACGCCATCGACTCGAGCGAGGCGCGCCAAACCCATCTGCAACGCGAAACCACCGAGTTCATAGCGCCCGGAAACGGGGTCCTGCGAGACCGCGCCAAGCCGCAGGAAACTCACCAGGTAACGGTGCGCCTTCGCCGGACTCATGCCGGCGCGCTGGGCGAGATCGCGCAGCATCATCGCGCGCGGCTCGTTAGTCAGCACGTCGAGCAGGCGGAAGCCGACTTCGATCGACTGAATGCCGGAGCGGGACTTTTCTTCGGCGGGGTCGGCGGGGTCGCTTGGGTCGGAGGAATCGGCGAGGTCGAGGGCATCGTCGGCTTCGGCCTGTTCGGGCAAAGGCAGCGTGGGCGAGACGGACGAACCGGGACGGCTGGGAGAGGGCATGGAGAAATCGATGATGGCGCGAGCCGGTTCAAATACAAGGTCAGGTCGGGCGCGTGAGCGGCCAATATGGCGACGGTAGCAGCCAAGCGAACGGCAACCGGCAAACGCCATCACCGCTCAAAAAGGACGTTCACCAGCCCTGGAAACGAACCGGCAAACGCAGCGAATCATTTCACCGCATCAGCCCGAATCATCCCAAAACCGCCCCGACATGATTCACCATCGTAAAATAGATTTCCTCCATCGTCACTAAACGTACAAAACGGGTTATGAAACTTGCCACGCTGAAGGACGGAACGCGCGACGGCCAACTGGTCGTCGTATCGCGTGATTTGCGCACGGCGGCCATTGCCGACGCGATAGTGCCAACGCTGCAACGCGCACTGGACGACTGGACTTTTTACGCGCCGCAGTTGCTGGATCTCTCCGATTCGCTTAACCAGGGCCGCGCGCGCCACTCGTTCGCCTTCGATCCCAAAGCCTGCATGGCGCCGCTTCCACGCGCGTTCCAGTGGGCCGACGCCTCGGCTTACGTGAACCATGTCGAACTCGTGCGACGCGCCCGCAAAGCGGAAATGCCACCGGAATTCTGGACCGATCCCTTGATGTACCAAGGCGGCGGCGACGATTTGCTCGGACCCGAAGACGATATCGTGTGTGCATCGGAGGCTTATGGCATCGACTTCGAAGCCGAAGTGGCTGTGATCACCACCGACGTGCCGATGGCCGTCAAACCCGCCGATGCGCTCAGGCACGTCCGCCTCCTGATGTTGGTCAACGACGTCTCGCTGCGCAACCTGATTCCCGCGGAACTCGGCAAGGGCTTCGGGTTTTTCCAGAGCAAGCCCGCCACGGCGTTCTCGCCGGTTGCGGTTACGCCCGACGAACTCGGGGATGCGTGGCGCGAAGGCCGTGTGCATCGCCCGATGATCGTGCACTGGAACGGCAAGAAAGTCGGCCAGCCCGATTGCGGCACGGATATGGTGTTCAACTTCGGCGAGTTGATCGCGCACGCGGCCAAGACGCGTAATGTGCGCGCGGGATCGATCGTTGGTTCGGGCACGGTGTCGAACAAGGATACGAAGCGAGGTTATTGCTGTATTGCCGAGAAGCGTTGCCTGGAAACCATCGAACACGGTGCGCCCACCACCGAGTTCATGAAGTTCGGCGACAGCGTGAAGATCGAGATATTCGATGAAGCCGGTAAGTCGATTTTCGGCGCAATCGATCAGTCGGTTGTGGCGCTGAATGGATAACTGAGTGAATAACTAAGGCCACCAGTAAGGGGTTTCGCCCGATGCGCTCCTATGCTGCGCCGCCCTACACTTAGCCGCATTGCGTCAAAACGCTTACAAAAAACCGCGTTGGCGCACCCATAACAAGGAGACTTCGATGCAGTCAGGCGGCGAATGGGGAACGGCGTTCAGGCAGTTGGCGGCGGGTGTCCTGATCACACTTTCAACGGCAGCCTGGGCGCAGACGCCGCATGTGAAGATCGGGCTGGTGTTGTCGTTGACTGGGCCGGCCGCGTCGCTCGGCATTCCGGCACGCGACACGGTAGCGCTGTTGCCGAAGGAAATGGGCGGCCGCCCGGTGGACTACATCATTCTCGATGACGCCTCCGACACCACGCAAGCCGTGCAGACCACGAAGAAGCTGATCTCCGAAGATCACGTGGACGCGATCATCGGTTCATCGATTACGCCGAACTCGCTCGCCATGATCGATGTGGTCGCCGACGGCCAGACGCCGATGATCTCGCTAGCGTCTTCGTCGAAGATCATTGAGCCTGTGGATGCCAAGCGTCACTGGGTCTTCAAGACGCCGCAAACCGACGCAATGATGGCGTCTGCCATTGCAGAACATGCGAGCAATCATGGCGTGAAGACGATGGCGTACATCGGCCAGGCCGATGCGCTCGGCGAGACCTTTTATGCCGAAGTAGCGAAATTCGCGCAGCTCCACCACATTACGATGGTGGCGAACGAGCGCTTCAACCGGACGGACACCAGCGTGACCGGTCAGGTGCTGAAGATCCTGGCAGCGAAGCCCGATGCGGTGGTTGTGGGCGCTGCGGGAACGCCTGCCGCACTGCCGCCGAAGACATTGAAAGAACGCGGCTACAAAGGCACGATTTATCATAACCACGGCACGGGCAATCGCGACTTCCTGCGTGTATGCGGCGCGGATTGCAACGGCACATTCCTGCCGACGAGCCCGGTGCTCGTTGCATCGCAACTGCCCGACGATCACCCGGCAAAACATCTCGCGCTCGAGTACATCAAGCTGTATGAAACGAAGTACGGCGCGGGCACGGTCTCGGCGTTCGGCTCGTATGCATGGGATGCAGGCATGTTGCTGAATCGTGCGGTGCCTATAGCGTTGAAAGCAGGCGCGCCGGGCACGCCGGAGTTCCGTGCCGCGTTACGCGATGCGCTGGAAAACACGAAGAATTTTGCGGACTCGAACGGCCTTGTCAACATGACGCCGAACGATCATATCGGTCTCGATCAGCGTGCCCGCGTGATAGCTGAGATCGAGAACGGCAAGTGGATCTATCAACCGCGTTGATCTTTCTAAAGCCCAAGAGACGACCATGAGCGACCTTTCTCTTTACGCGCATTACACGTCGCTGGAATTGCGGCGGCACGACCACGGTGTGCTCGAAATCGTGATGAACGGCGCGGGCGCGAACAAAAGCGGACTCGCGACCGCGGATGCAAACATGCATCGCGAACTGGCGGATATCTGGCGTGACATAGATCGCGATCCGGACACGCGCGTGGGGTTGATTCGCGGCGAGGGCAAGGGATTTTCGGGCGGCGGCGATCTGGGTCTGGTCGAACAGATGGCCTCCGACTTCGAGGTCCGCGCACGGGTCTGGCGCGAAGCGCGCGACCTTGTCTATAACGTGATCAATTGCAGCAAGCCGATTGTCTCGGCCATGCACGGACCGGCGGTCGGCGCGGGACTGGTTGCAGGCCTTCTCGCCGATATTTCCATCGCGGCGAAAACTGCGCGCATTATCGATGGACACACGCGGCTCGGCGTGGCGGCCGGCGATCACGCGGCCATCGTGTGGCCGTTGCTGTGCGGCATGGCGAAAGCGAAGTATTACCTGCTGCTGTGCGAGCCGGTGAGCGGCGAGGAAGCGGAGCGCATAGGCCTCGTTTCGCTGGCGGTGGACGAAAGCGAACTGATGCCGAAAGCCATTGAAGTCGCGAATCGCCTGGCGCAAGGTTCGCAGACGGCAATCCGCTGGACGAAATACGCGCTGAATAACTGGCTGCGCACGGCCGGTCCGGCCTTCGATACCTCGCTGGCGCTCGAATTCATGGGCTTTTCCGGACCCGATGTCCAGGAGGGCATCAAGTCGCTGCGCGAGCGGCGCGCGCCGGATTTCCCGGGCGGATCGCCGTTTTAGATCCGCATCGACTATCTTGTGGTTTCATCCCTATCTCGTACGTACCCGTAGCATCAAGGAGAAAGTCTCATGACCGATACGCCCGGTGGTACGTCGCCCTTTGGAAGTTTCCCAGGCATGACCGGTTTCCCCCAGGGCGACATGATGGAAAAGATGTGGGACATGATGAAGCTGAACCCGTTTGCGGCAGCCGCCGCGCCGGGCGGATCCCCGTCGCTGTCCATGATGTCCGACATGCTCGCGCCGCTCACGAACGTGGAAGAACTCGACAAGCGCATCAAGGATATGCGCGCGGTCGAGCAATGGCTCAAGCTCAACCTGAACATGCTGCAGTCGGCTATCCAGGCGCTGGAAGTGCAGCGCGCGACGCTTGCTACGTTGCGTGCTTTCGGCGCGTTCGCGCAGTCGTCGGTGGAGAAGGCGCAGGCTTCGCCGGCGGCGCCACCGACCAGATCCGGGTGGCCTGCGCCGCCGCCGGAAAAGCCGAAGGCGGAAGCGGAGCCGCAACCACAGCAGGGAACTGAGGCGCCCAATGAGACCGGGGCGACGGAGGCTTCATTCGATCCTTCGGGCTGGTGGAACTTGCTTCAGTCGCAATTCAACGGCCTTGCGGCCTTGGCGATGGCGCAACAAAATGCCGGCGCGGCGACGCCGAGCATGAGCACGGATGAAGACGAAAACGGCGACGACGATGACAATGTAGAACCGCCCGACGCCGATGCTCCACCTGAGGCGCCTGAGGCCGACGCACCGTCCGCGGCCGGGAAAGCCGCAGCGAAGAAAGCGCCTGCGAAGAAAGCGGCGCCACGAAAGAAACCGCTTTGACCGATGCTTAAGGCGGCTCGGCGCCGAGGCTGAAACCTTAGGCTACTGCGCCGCGCCGTTGGCGAGCAACTGGTTCCGCAAGCCCGGCGCCGACGTGCGCGGATCGAACCAGATCGCGAAGAATGCGCGAGCGAAGTCGTCCCCGGGAATCGTGCCGATGACTTTATCGTCGGCATAAAACGTCGTGCCGCGTTCGGGCACGAATACGCCAATGACATGATCTCCCGGCTGCACGTCCGGGAAGATCGTTTCCATCTCCTCTTGCCATTGCGCCGTCTGGGCCTTGCTGGCCACCTTCAGCTCGTCCATTTCCTGGCGACCTCTTTTGGCTATCGCGGCACCCTTGAAAGCACGCCCATATTCGATATCCAGCGCAAACGGCCGCACCGTCAATTCCTTGCTCGACAGACCCGTCGGCCCGACAAACAGCGTGGCGTCGTAGATATGAAAACCGTACATGCGCAACTCGCCTTCGCCCTGCACGCGCGCTTGGGGAATCGTCTGACGCACGACCGATGCAGCGTCGAAAGCAAACGCCTGCAGCGGCAAGACGATCAGCACAAGCGCGAGCGCAGCAGCGAAGGCGCTTGCAATCAGGCGTGCTCCAGCGTGAACTGGATGACGTCGGTGTTCGAGTGCGCGAACGCGGCCTCGCAATAACATAAGTAAAAGTCCCACAAGCGGATGAATCGTTCGTCGAATCTTTGTGCACGGATTTGGTCGAGGTGCGCAACGAACGCGTTGCGCCATATCCTGAGCGTGCGGGCATAGTCGCGGCCAAAGGAGAACTGGTTGACCACTTTCAGCCCGTGGCGTTCCGCCGATTGCACGAACACGGCAGGCGAGGGCAGCATACCGCCTGGAAAAATATACTGCTGGATAAAGTCGGTGCTCGTCCTGTAACGATCGAACAGCGCGTTGTCGATGGTAATCGTCTGCACGCATGCCCGGCCGCCGCGCTTGAGATTGCGTTTGATGCATTCAAAGTAGCTCGGCCAATATTCCTCGCCCACGGCTTCGAACATTTCAATCGATGCAATCGCGTCGAACTGGCCGTGGGTATCGCGGTAATCCTGCAGGCGGAGATCGGTTTGATCGCTTAAGCCCGCGTCTGCCAGACGCTGCTGCGCGTAAGCGAGTTGTTCGGTGGACAGCGTCAGGCCGGTCACGTTCGCTTTCGCCTCGCTCGCAGCAAGTTGCGCAAACCCGCCCCAGCCGCAGCCGATCTCCAGCACGTTCAGATTGACGCCTTCGAGCTTCAGTTCGTTCAGCAGCCGCCGGTATTTTGCGCGTTGCGCGTCATCTAGCGTCTGATCCGGCGAGCCATCGAAGAGAGCGCTCGAATAGGTCATCGTGCTGTCGAGCCAGAGCTTGTAGAACGCGTTGCCAAGGTCGTAATGGGCGTGGATATTGCGCCGGCTGCCTTCCTTCGTATTTGCGTTGCGCAGATGACGGAAGCGGTTCGTCAGCTTGCCCAGCCACGAGCCGTAGACGACGGTTTCTATCGTCGTGCGGTTACGCACCATGATGTCGAGCAGCGCGGCGAGATCGTCGGTATGCCAGTCGCCGGCCAGGTACGTGTCGGCAAAGCCGATATCGCCGCTCTTCAGCGCCGCCGCGCACACGTTCCAGTTGGTCAGCACGACCCGCGCGTATGGCGGGTTGCCGGGGGCGTCGGCTGCTTGCCCGAAACGGCGCGTGGTGCCGTCGGGGAGGTGGACATCGAGGACGCCGTATTGAAGCTGGCTCATCAGCCTGAGCACCATGCGCGCAGCCGCGGGTTTGCGCAACGCGCCATGGGTGCGCAGCAAAGGCCGCATGAACCATGACGATGCCGGCTTGCGAAGCGATGAAGGAGAGGAGGGCTGTGTCGACATTTGCAAGTCACCTGGTCGGCAATTCGGCCCGCTCGTGCGAGACGTTCGCAGCCGGCGGAGTGGGTTTGCTGAGGAACGGCACGCGCTTGAAGAACAGCTTCAGCGCCTGCCAATGAATTTTCGCGACGACGCCGAACGTCATCATCGGGTAGCCGAAGAACACGCGCAGCACGTTGCGAGCGTCGAGCGGGCGGGCGCTTCCCGCGATGCTGGTGAGCAGCAGTGGACCTTCGCCGTCGTCGTAGTCGATACGCGCGAGCGAGCGCATCGGCTTACCGTTTTTCGGCGATGCAAACATGAAGCGGAAGGTGTACTGCCCTTCCACCTTGCAGAACGGCGACACGTGGAAAACCTTTGCGGCCGTGAGCGGCGCGCCGTTCAAGACGCCGCTGCCCGGATCGAGCAGATAGCAATGGCGCTCGCCGAAGGTGTTGTTCACTTCGCAGACCACGGCGCGCAATGAGCCGTCCCAGCGCTCGCAAAACCAGAAGCTCACCGGATTGAAGACATAGCCCAGCACGCGCGGGAAGGTGTGCAGGAAGATCTCGCCGGTGGCGTCGTGGATGCCGTTTTCATGCAGCATCGATTCGATCCATTGGAGCGCCGTTTGTCCGTCGGCGCCATGGTCGCTGTCGTAAAAGCTTAGTAAGCCGAATCGATTGGTTGCGAACAGGCGCGAGTCACGTTGTGTCCCTTGGGCCTGCCTCGCCGCGCGAGCGCGCAGGGGTAGCCGCAACGTATAGACGCCGTAGGAAAACGCGTTACGTGCCGGGCGCAGCCGCTTGTGACGCACCGGCCCGACAAGCAGCAGGTCGGGGGCATCGAAGGATTGAGGGGCGGGCGTGCTCATGCTGCAAGCGCCGGTTCATTGCTGCCTGATGCCGCGATGGCCGCAACGGCCGCGATGGCGGTCAGCTTCGCAGCCGCTTCCAGCCCCGACTTCAGGCCGTCTTCGTGGAATCCGTAACCGGTCCACGCCCCTGCGAACCATGTGTTGCGTACGCCTTGCATCGACGGCAAAGAGCGTTGAGCCTGAACGGCCGCTTGATCGAAGACCGGGTGGCTGTAGGCGAACTCGCGCATTACCGTGTCGCGACGCGGCTCACGCACCGGATTCAGCGAGACGATGACTGGTGACCTGAACGGCAACGGTTGCAGCTTGTTGATGAGGTAATGCACGCATAACTGCGGCTCGTCGCCAAGCGCACCGGTGCGGCTTTCGTAGTTCCATGCCGACCATGCGCGTTGTGCCGGCAAGAGCGAAACATCCGTGTGCAACACGGCGCGGTTCGGCGCATAGCCGATCGCGCCGAGCGTCGCTGATTCAGCGTGCGAGGGATCGGCGAGAAGCGCCAGTGCCTGGTCGCTGTGGCACGCAAGCACGACGTGATCGAAGTGCTCCGACCCCCGCGCGCTATCGATTTCCACGCCGTGCGCGCTGCGCCTCACCGATGTCACGGCCGCACCGACGCGGGCATCGCCTATGACCGGCAGCATGCGCCGCACGTATTCGCGCGCGCCGCCGTTGACGGTGTGCCATTGCGGCCGGTCTTTGACCTGCAGCAGCCCGTGGTTATGACAAAAGCGAATCAACGTGCCGATGGGAAACGCCATCATCTGCGATGTGGAACATGACCAGATTGCGCCGATCATCGGCAGCAGGTACCAGTCGCGGAATGCCGTCGAAAATTTTTCGCGTTCGAGAAAACGGCTCACCGGCTCGGCGAGTTGAACGTCCTTGCCAGCCAGCGCCAGCGCGGTGGTCGTGCGGTTGAAGCGGAGGATATCGGCCAGCATGCGCAGGAAGGCCGGGCGCAGCAGATTGCGGCGCTGTGTGAAAACCGTGTTGAGGTCGCTCCCCGCCCACTCCAGCCGACGGTCCGTCAGCGACACGGAGAACGACATATCGGTCGCGGTGGTGGGGACGTCGAGTTCTTCGAAGAGCTTCACCAGGTTCGGATAGGTACGGTGATTGAAGACCAGGAAGCCCGTATCCACGCCATGCGTGATGCCTTCGAGTGTCACGTCCACGGTGTTCGTATGACCGCCAAAGTAGCCGTTAGCCTCGAACAGCGTTACGTCGATACCCGTCTTGGCCTTCGCCAGCCGGTACGCGCACGCGAGCCCAGAAATCCCCGCTCCGATTACCGCAACTTTCATGACGTTGCTCCGTGTGTCTTTGTCTTTTGTGTCGACTGCCTGATGGCGCTGACGGCTCTTTGTCTGGAACTACCGGCGGTGGCTCATGCCGCGTTCAAGGTGATTTACGCAATCCCAGGCGCGATGGATGCACGCAACCGGAATTAAACGACCATTCGCTGACGAAATTTTGTCCACCATAAATATGAAATTTCGTCTATGATCAATAATGTTTCGGATCGTTGCGAAAGTCCATAGATATTAGATGTAAGGCGGATTTTGCTTCGTTGACTAATTTATCTGCGCAAGAGTTTGTCCATGACAAATGAATCAGAAACCGGCCCATCCTTGAACATCTCGGTGGCTGGCCGGACAGAAACCGGAAGCTCGATGGCGGTCAATCACGACCCGGCGGGCACGGCGGAGGACGGTGCTGCGACAGGCGCCGCTGGCATCGGAATTGGTATTGGTGCGATCGCAAACGAGATCGGCTTGACCAAGGACACGTTGCGGGTCTGGGAGCGTCGATACGGCTTCCCGCAACCGTTGCGGTCATCGGGCGGCGAGCGGCTGTATCCCCAGGAGCAGGTGACCAAGCTGCGTCTGGTCAAGCGCCTGCTCGACGCAGGTCATAGGCCGAGCAAGGTCCTGCCGCAATCCATCACGCACCTGCAGCAGCTGGCTGAGGATTCGGGCGTGGGACAGGACGCGCCGGACGCGGCACTCGACCGGCTCGTTGAGCTGCTGCGCGTGGGCCGATACGACGACTTCCGCTTTGAGCTGCTCAAGCGCGCCACGCGCGAAGGCCTCTCGCACTTCGTGCTCGATACAGCCGCGCCTTTGTCCGCGCGAGTTGGCAATGCATGGGCGGCAGGCACGTTGCAGGTCTATCACGAGCATCTGTTCAGCGAAGCCATGCAGGTCACGCTGCGCTCGCTGATGCGCCCGCTCTCCGAGGCTTTGCGCGGGCGCGGCGCGCACCCGCGGGTGGTGCTCACCACGCTGCCGGGCGAGGCGCACGGGCTCGGCATCCTGATGGCGGAGGCCATGCTTGCCCTGGCCGATTGCGAATGTATGGCGCTCGGAACCCAGACGCCGCAGCAGGAGATAGTCGACGCCGTTCTCGCCCACGAAATCGAGATTGTCGCTCTGTCGTTTTCCGCTTCCGTGCCGGTGCAGGCCGTGATCAACGGACTCACGGAGTTGCGCGCGGTGCTGCCTGCGGAGGTGACGATCTGGGTTGGCGGCAGCAGTCCTGCATTACGGCGCAAACTCCCCGACGGCGTGCTGAACGTCGCGGGACTCGGGCCGATTGAAGATGCTGTAGCGGAGTGGCGCCATAGCGCCATGCTATGATCGACGGGCGGTTTGCTGCATTGTCCAGCGTTGTCCACTTAGCACTACGGTCAATGCAACGAAGGCAGCCCGGGCATGGCCAAGGACATGATTCATGGTCCAACCCGAGGGTGTGGCCCGAGTGCGAGGTGTAAAACATGTTGCGCCTTGTGCCTGTCACGCGCCAAAGGCATGCTTCATGCGTCGTACATAGCGCTACGGTGGTGGAAGTGGCGGGGTCTCGCCCAAGCAACAGGGTTTTAGAAAGTATCAAAAAAGGCTTTAAACGAGCTGCATCACGGCTCACGCTTCGTACTTACCTCAGGCACAGGGTTCGCTCCTCACCCACGGTAGATAGTGCAACGCCGCTTTCAGGTGCGCGTTTGCAACGGGCAAAAAGTCGCAAAGGGACGCGACAGGCGCTTCTTTACCGTTTTTGCATCTGAGCGCCTGATTCCCGCGTAAAATTGAAAGCTTCGCCGCCGGCGGCGCGGATTCCCGCGCGTAGCCGGCTAAAGTTACAACAGACAGAACTGTCGCACTACGTTGCAGACCAGGGGTGGACTATGAACACGATGCTTTATCCGGAACTGTATAAATCGCTGGAATCGGTTCGTTGGGACATGGAGAAAGATATTCCCTGGGACAAATTCGACTCGGCGCTGCTCACCGACGAACAAGCCAAGACCATCAAGATGAACGCGATCACCGAATGGTCCGCGTTGCCCGCCACGGAAATGTTCCTGCGCGACAACCACAACGACAGCGATTTTTCGGCGTTCATCAGCGTGTGGTTCTTCGAAGAGCAGAAACACTCGCTCGTGTTGATGGAATACCTGCGCCGTTTCAAGCCTGAAATGGTGCCGACCGAAGCGGAGCTGGATGCCGTTCGCTTCGAATTCGATCCCGCTCCCCCGCTCGAAACGCTGATGCTGCACTTTTGCGGTGAAATCCGCCTGAACCATTGGTACAGGCGCGCGGCTGAGTGGCACACGGAGCCGGTGATCAAACACATTTACGAAACCATTTCACGCGACGAAGCACGTCACGGCGGCGCGTATCTGCGTTACATGAAGAAAGCGATGACGCAGACCGGCGATATCGCGCGTGCGGCATTTGCGAAGATCGGTGTCCTGATGGCATCGGCACGACGCACGGAAAAACCGCTGCATCCGACCAATCTTCACGTGAACCAGGCGCTGTTTCCGCGCGACACAATCCAGTCGCGTTTGCCGGACCCGGAGTGGCTCGAACACTGGCTCGACGAACAAATTCGTTTCGACGACAGTTGGGAAAAGAAAGTCGTCGAACGGATTCTGCATAATCTTTCCATTCTGTTCGAACGCTCTTTCGCCACGGCGCAGGAGTTGAACAGGTATCGCAAGGAAGTGGTGTTGCGACTGCAAGCTGCACAAAGCGCGACGCAACTGCCGGCCTGACCGGAACCCTGACTAGTTGCTTTGAACAGCCCGCTGGTTTGTGACCGGCGGGCTGTTTTGTTTATGAAGGGTGCGTTTCATACGCAAACGCACTTGCACGCGGAAGCATACCGGCATGCATGGCACACTATGGTCCTTCCGAATTCCTCATCGCTTAAACACACAGACATGCCCGCTCCCTTCGAACGCAAGATCATGACGCGCGACGATCTCTCTGCTGTGCGCCCGCAATTCACTTCGCCGGTGGTTTTCACAAACGGCGTTTTCGATATCCTGCATCGCGGCCATGTAACCTATCTCGCCGATGCGAAAGCGTTGGGTGCAACGCTGATCGTGGGTGTGAACAGCGACGCGTCCGTGCGTATGCTCGGCAAGGGCGACGATCGGCCGATCAATCGCGAAGACGACCGCATGGCGCTATTGGCCGCGCTGGAAAGCGTGGATTGGGTGGTGAAATTCGAGGAGTCCACGCCGCTGGAGCTGATCGGCGAATTGCATCCGGACGTGCTGGTGAAAGGCGGCGACTACGACATGGACAAGCTGGCGGAATCGGCGCTGGTGCGCAGCTGGGGCGGCAAGGCGCTCGCCATTCCATTCGAGCACGATCGCTCGACGACTGCTTTGCTCAAGAAAGTGCGCACGCAGGGCGCGGAGAAATAAGCGCGTTGCTGTCGCCGTCGATGTTGCAGGAAAACAGTTTATTGCGCGAGCGGCGCTGCCTGCACGGCAGCCGCGGGCGCGGGACCACCGACCATGGGCTGATCGGCGGCTTCTTCGGGACCGATCGGGCGAACCCGTACCAGTTCCGGATGCACTTGCCGGTCGAGATGTTGCGGTTCGCGTCCGCCGGCCGCCGGCAACGGTCCGAACACGCCTTGCACGACAACGAACATCAACAGGTTTGCCAGAAATAAAACGGCGAGCAGCCAGCGCAACATGGAAAGCGCTCCATCAATCAGGTGAACGGGAAACGGCGGCTTCGCGGGCGATTAATGCAAGTCCCGCGAGCACGAGGGAGTCGTGGCGAGTATGCGGCACCTTGAGCGCGCCCGCCACTTCGCTGGCGCCACCGCCGCTGAGAATCAGGCGTACGTCGTTGTTCCACTGGGCGCGCAGATCCTGCCACGCGCGTTCTATCAAACCCGCCTGCGCGAGCAGGCATCCCGACGACAAAGCCGTTCGCGTGTCAGTCGCGAAAATTCCGCTGGATGAACTGATCGCACGACGGGCGGTGTCAGGCAGAAGGGTTGGCAATTGTGCCGTGTGGGTGCCGAGCGATTGCATCATCAGCAGCCAGCCGGGTGCAATCAGGCCACCTGTGAAGGTGCCATCGGCGAGGAGCGCTTCAAGCGTCGTCGCCGTCCCGATGGTGGCAATGAGCAAGTTTTCCCCGGGGTACGCGGCGTGCGCGCCGATCATGCCGCACCACCGGTCGCTGCCGAGCGCCGCCGGTTCCGTGTAGCGGTTCGTCACGCCTGATTGTTGCGCCTGAGCGTGCACGATCGTGCTGGGCAAGCCGGGCCAGTGTGCATCGAGCAAGGCGGCAATGCGTTCACCGACGCGCGGCCCCGCCACATTGGAAATCCATGCGCCCGCGGGCGTTGGCAAGCTGGACCAATCGGCAATATCGGCCAGCAGGGCTTCAACGTCGGCGTGCTCAAACGCGCCGCCGCTCAGCGTTTCATGCGTGGCGCTCACCAGTGACCACTTGATCCGGCTGTTGCCTGCATCGATAAGCAGAAACGGTGCACCACTCACGGCCGTTGCTCCGCGAGCCGCAGCGAGACGTCGCCGGTGGCGGCGGTTCTCAGGCCAGTTGGCGTGTCGATCTGCAACTGGCCGTTATCGTCGATACCCACCGCCAGGCCGCGCGCCACTTCCACGCCCTGTTCCAGCAGCACCACCTCGCGGCCCGCGTAGGCGTGCGCGGCGAGCCACTGCTGGCGAAACGGGCGGAAGCCATCGGCGGCAAAACGTGCGAGGGTGGCATCGAGCGCGTTCAGGACGGCGGCGAGGGTATCGGTGAGATTCGCTTCGGGCCACGCCCGCGACAAGGAAGCCGGTGTATTGCCCGGCAAAGGAAGAGCGTTTCGACGCTGGGCTTCATCGAGTTCGGCCGCCAATTCGGCTGCGCCGTGGAGGTTGATGCCGATGCCAATCACCACCGCGCTCGCCCGCGGTGTGTTCCACGCTGTCTCGATCAGGATGCCGGCGAGCTTGCCGTCGTCGAGCAGGATGTCGTTCGGCCATTTCAGCGCGAGTCTCGCCGATGCCGCCAGCGGCAAGCTGTTCAGTGCCTCGAGCACGGCGGTGCCGACTGCGAGGCTCAGGCCCGCGAGCCCTTCCAGCGGCCGCGGCAGCACGCAGGCGGTGGAAAACAGCAACGCGTTGCCCGGTTGCGCCAGCCACGCGCGGCCCCGGCGACCTCGGCCGGCTGTCTGCAGGTACGCAACCCGCACGAACGGCGTGCCATCGGCGGCCTTCAGCGTGGAACGTGGCGAGAACGAGTCGGGTGCCGACGCTGATGTCTTGTTGCGGGGCTGCTCTTTGAGCTGCGCCATCAGGTCGGCATTCGTGGAGCCCGTTTCATCGACGATCTCGATCGGCCAGTCGCGCACCGGCCGCGCGGAGAGCGACATCAGCCGGTCGCGGTCGATCCGCCAGGCGGCGTCGAGCGGGAAAGACGAATTGGATGAGTTCATATCCGCATTGTAGCGATCTGGCGCCCGGCGGCTGAGCGGGGGAAACGCGCAGGCCGGTCGTTACACTGTCCTGGGCGCCGAAATCCTGGCCGGTTGGCCAGCGCCCCGCCTGTTCGAGATTCCAACACGTACCTTCGCTACAATGACTTCTCCCTCCACCCTACCCGGAGCGTTTTCAAGCCTTGAACTTCGACACTCCGCCCGGCCTGAAGGTCGAGTCCGGCCAGCAGGGCAAGGTTGTCCGGCTTTCCGGCCAGTGGACGGCGTTTGCTCTGGCGCGCGATCACGCGAGCTCCAAGCGCGGCGTGGTGGACCGGCTGCGCAGCGTCGGGCAGGAAGCGATCAAGCAGTGGGACCTGCTGCCTGTCGAGCGGCTCGATCACGTCGGCGGACAGGCACTGTGGCGCGTGTGGGGCAGGAAGTTGCCGGAGCGCGTCACGCTCTCGGACACGCAAAGGGAAATTTTCGAACGGGTCGCGTTGCTCGACGCGAATCGCGACGAGCCCGAGCAAATCGATCGTGCCGATCCCATCACACGCTTCGGCCTGATGCTGTTCTCGTTCTTCGAACATCTGCACGGCGGCCTCGCCATGTTTGGCGGCTTCGTGCTTGACCTGATCGGGCTGGTGCGGCGTCCGAAGCGTATTCCGTGGACTGAAATCTCCTCGAACGTCTATTCAGCCGGCACGCAGGCGCTCGGTATCACGGCGCTCGTGGCCTTCCTGATCGGTATCGTGCTGAGTTACCTGTCCGCGCAACAACTGCGCATGTTCGGCGCAAACCAGTACATCGTAAATATTCTGGGGCTTTCGGTGATCCGCGAGCTCGGGCCAGTGCTTTCGGCCATCCTGGTTGCCGGCCGCTCCGGCTCCGCCATCACTGCGCAGATCGGCGTGATGCGCGTGACGGAAGAACTCGATGCCATGCAGGTCATGGGTATCCCGCACGGCCTGCGGATCGTGCTGCCGCGCGTGATCGCGCTCGGCATTGCCATGCCGCTGCTGGTCATGTGGACCAACATGGTTGCGCTGCTTGGGGGTGCGCTGGCGGCGAAGCTGGTATTGGGTATCGACCTGTCCTTTTTTGTGCGTTCGCTGCCCTCGGTCGTGCCGATCGCCAACCTGTGGATCGGGCTTGGCAAGGGCGTGGTGTTCGGCATGCTGATTGCGCTGGCCGCGTGCCATTTCGGCTTCCGCATCAAGGCGAATTCGCAGAGCCTGGGCGAAGGAACGACGACCTCGGTGGTGTCGTCCATCACCATCGTGATTCTCGCCGACGCCGTGTTCGCGATTCTCTTCCAGTCGGTGGGCATCTGATGTCGGCTACTCTCGCCTCCGCCGTTCGCGACAAACCGACGCCCGTCACCGCTGAACCGGTGATTGAAGTCGTGGACGTGACGAAACGCTACGGCCGTACCGTGATTCACGAGCATCTGAACCTGGAAGTGCGGCGCGGCGAGATCCTCGCGTTGCTCGGCGGGTCGGGGTCCGGCAAGACCACGCTCGTGCGGCAGATGCTTGGGCTGGAGTCGCCCACGTCGGGCACGATCCGCGTGCTCGGTGACGAGTGGGCGAACATGGACGACGACACCGCGCGCATCCTGCGCACGCGCTCCGGCATGATGTTCCAGCAAGGCGCGCTGTTCTCGTCGCTGTCGGTGTACGACAACATCGCGCAGCCGTTTCGCGAGCTGGGCAAGATTCCCGAGGACCTGATCCGCGAGTTCGTCATGCTCAAGCTCGAGATGGTCGGGCTGTCGTGCAAGAACATGAGCAAGATGCCATCGGCGTTGTCGGGCGGCATGGTCAAGCGCGTAGGGATTGCACGCGCCATTGCGCTTGAACCCGAACTGCTGTTTCTCGATGAACCCACGGCGGGGCTGGACCCGAAGGCGTCGGACGAATTCGTCGACCTGATCGCCACGCTGCACCGGGCGCTCGGGCTGACCGTGGTTCTCGTCACCCATGACCTCGATACCATGGTCGCGCTGTCCACGCGCGTGGCTGTGCTGGCCGAGCGGCGAGTACTGGTGGCCGCTCCTGTGGAAGAGGCGGTCGCCGTGGATCACCCATTTATCCGCGAATATTTTCTCGGGCGGCGCGGCCGGCGCGCGTTACAGGCGCTGCCGCCCGCGCGCCGCGCAAAATTACCGGCGATCGCGCTGGAAGACGCGCCATGCGGTCCCACGCTTTAACCGTTCTAACGGGCATTTCCAACATTTCCACGAACGGTTTTTTGGGAAAGCTCTGGCAGTAAGTAGTAAAAAAAGGAACCTGCTGATGGAAAACAAATCCCATGCGTTCTGGGCCGGTCTGTTCACTATCGGGCTGTTGGCTGCTATCGGCGTCGCGGTGTTTTTTTTCAACGTGGACCGCACCGTGCGCGTGCCGTACGACCTGGTTGCGCGCACCAATGTGACGGGCCTGTACACCGACGCCGACGTCCGGTATCGCGGACTTGGCGTGGGCAAGGTGGCGTCCATCAAGTTCGATCACGCTAATCCGGGGCAGATCCGCATCCGTATCGAGGTCGACAAGAACGCGCCGATCACTAAGTCCACGTTCGCTACGCTCGGTTTCCAGGGCGTGACGGGGATCGCGTTCGTGCAACTCGATGACACCGGCAAGGATCCCGCGCCGTTGCCTTCATCGACGAAGAATGTAGCGTCGCTGCCATTGCGCCCGGGTTTGTTCGACCAGTTGCAGCAACGCGGCGACATCCTGATCAAAAAGTTTGAACGGATAGCCGACGATGCAGACAGATTCATGTCCGACGACATGCGTGATCAGGTGCAGCAGACCGCGAAGAGCTTGCAAGGGGCGGCTGACAGCATCGCCGCGCTGAGCAAGCAGGTCGGCCCGGTGGCGGAGCAACTGCCGCGCACGCTGAATCAACTGGACCGGACGCTCGCGTCGACCAATGCGCTCGCGAACAGCTTGAGCCGGCCGGACGGCCCGTTCGTCACCAACATGAATAAGGCGGGTGACGCGGCTGAACGTGCCAGCCGGGTGCTGAACGAAGTCAACGAGTCGTTGCAGGAGATGGCCGCGCGGGTGGGTTACGAGACCTTGCCACGCGTGAATTCGCTGGCGGACGACGTGGGCAGCGCGGCGCGCTCGGTGGATCACGCCGCCGAGACCTTCGACCGGAATCCGCGCAGCATACTGTTTGGTGCGCCAAAGCCGGCGCCTGGGCCTGGCGAGCCGGGTTTCCAGTGGCCGTCGGCGCCATCGAAATGATGTCATAGAAATTGGCGCAGAGTCATCGGCGCCGGGTCCGCTGCCCGCAGGAATTTGGCGGACCAGAGTTCGATGTCCAAGTGCTTTGTGATCTTGAAAAAGGAAACTGTGATGCCACACACGATCTTGCAGGCGATGCGCTTATCCAAGCGTGCTGCGCGCCCGCTGCCGCGGGCGCGCTCCGGTTTTATCAGCGTGGCTGTTATTGCCCTGCTCGCAGGTTGCGCGTCGGGGCCGCCCGCGGCTGTGTCGAATATCCGCTATGACCTGGGTGCGCCCACGCCGCTTGGTAACACCATGAACATGCCGCCGGTGAAAGTGCTGGCGGTGAACGCGGCGAAAAACCTGGATACCGACGCGATCGTGTATCGCCTGAAATATGCCGATGCCCAGCGCACCGGCAATTACGCGGACAGCCGCTGGACCATGTCGCCGGCGGATTTGCTCACGCAGCGTTTGCGCGCGGCGCTGGCCTCGCGCGGGCCAGTGCTCACGGGCGCGGACCCGATGCGCGCACCCACGTTGCAGGTCGATCTGACGGACTTCGAGCAAGTCTTCGATGCCCCCGAGCAAAGCCATGGCGAAGTCTCGGCGCGGGTGACGTTGTCGCAGCATGGGCAGGTGGTCAGCCAGCGCACGTTCATCGCACGGGCGCCTTCGTCCACGGCCGATGCCGCCGGTGGCGCGCGTGCGCTCGCCGCTGCGTCCGACGACCTGATCGCGCAAATGGCGGCATGGCTCGGCGTGCAGCCGCTGGTCGCTTCGCAGTGACAGCGTTGAAGGCCTCGAACGTGCACGTGCCCAGGACCGCCCAGTGAGTGCTACGTACGTCGACGCGGCATGCTGCGCCACATTGCAAGAACCAGGGCGGCGCGCATGACACTCAAGCACTGGCAGCGCCGGCCGTCCGCGCTCTCGCGGCAGGCGCTGGGGGCATACACAATGCTCGTGGTCTACGGGTCGTTGTATCCGTTTTCCGGCTGGCGAACGCTCGGAATCGGCCCGTTCGCGTATCTCGCCGATCCACTGCCGCAATATCTCACCGCGTTCGATGTCATCACCAACGTGCTCGGATACATGCCGTTCGGCGCGCTGGCCGTGCTTGCGCTCTATCCGCGCTGGCGCGGCGCGCTTGCGGCGGGCGTGGCGTTTATCGGCGGGGCGATGTTGTCGGGCTCGATGGAAGCCGTGCAGACCTATCTGCCCACACGGGTGGCGTCGAATCTCGACCTGGCCGCCAACGCCCTCGGTGCGCTGCTGGGCGCCGCGCTCACCGCACCTGCCACCAGCAGGCTGCTCGACCGGGGCTTGTTGCGGCGCATGCGTTTCATGTGGTTCGAGCGCGACGCCGCGTACATGATTGGCTTATCCGGGCTCTGGCCGTTCGCCGCGATGTATCCCGCGCCGTTCCTGTTCGCCGTCGGCGATTTGCCGCGCGTGCTGTGGTCGAGTATCGATCCAGTCATGCAGGATGCACTGCTCGCGTGGACACCCGCCGCATGGAACGTCGCTGCGTGGCCGGCGCACTTGGGCGCGAAGCTACCCGACGGCGCCTGGGAAACGCTCATCACCTCGCTCAACCTGTTTGCCGCGCTGGTGTTGGCCACGTTGCCGATGCGCACCCGCGCGCCGCGCGTGCGGCTGTTGCTCGGCCTGGTGATCGCGACGCTTGGCGCGAAGGCGGGCGCGACGTTCCTGCAATCGCGTTCCGGGCTCACGTTCAACTGGGCTACCGACGGCGCGATCGCCGGCATAGCGTGTGGAACGCTGGCAAGTCTGCTTTCCCTGCGATGCTCACGGGCGTGGCGGGCGACGCTGGCCGGTCTTGCGCTTATCGCGGCGCTGGTGCTGGTGAACCTGCTGCCGGTCAATCCCTACTTCGATATCGTGCTGGCCGACTGGCGCCAGGGGCGCTATCTGCATTTCAACGGCCTTTCGCAGTGGCTTGCGTGGGTGTGGCCGTATGCCGCGCTTGGCTGGCTGGCATCGACTGCGGAGCGCGCATTCGTGGCTAGGCGGCGCGGCGGCGGTGACAAGCGCCGGTCGCTATAATCGGCTGAAAGCGACACAAAAATCCCTACATTCTCTACGACAACGAATCTTTTCCGGCCAAGCTCATGGACCCGTTCTACAAATATCACGTGTTCTTCTGCCTCAACCAGCGCGACCCCGACGCAGCGCGCCCGAGTTGCGCGAATTGCAATGCGCAGGCCATGCAGGAGTACGCGAAGAAGCGCGTGAAACAGCTCGGGCTCGCGGGCGATGGCAAGGTGCGCATCAACAAGGCCGGCTGCCTCGAGCGCTGCGAACTGGGGCCGGTGGTCGTCGTGTATCCCGAGGGGACCTGGTACACGTATGTGGATGAAGCGGATATCGATGAAATCGTCGATTCGCATCTGGTGAACGGCAAGATCGTCGAGCGTTTGCTGCTCGATCAGCCCGTGGTCTGAGGGCTCACACAATGAATACACAGACCGAAAGGTTCCTGATCGACGGCCCGGTAGGCAAGATCGAAGTCGCGCTGGATCGTCCCGCCGACGGAGCGCCCACAAGAGGCATTGCGCTGGTTGCGCACCCGCATCCGCTTTACGGCGGAACGATGGACAACAAGGTCGCGCAGACCCTCGCGCGCACGCTCGTTCAGCTTGGGTACATCACGTATCGCTCGAATTTTCGCGGCGTGGGTGAAACGCAAGGCGAGCACGACAACGGCACGGGCGAACGCGACGATCTGCTGGCCGTTGTCGCGCATATGCGCGCTCAGCCGGGGCAATCAGATGTCCCGCTAGTGCTCGCCGGTTTCTCGTTCGGCACCTTTGTGATGTCGCATGTGGCGAAGCACTTGCGCGAGTCCGGCGAGGCCATCGAGCGGATGGTGTTCGTGGGGACGGCAGCGAGTAACTGGCAGGTGGCCGAGGTGCCGGACAACACGCTCGTGATCCACGGTGAAGTGGACGAAACCGTGCCTATCAGTTCGGTCTACGAGTGGGCCCGGCCGCAGGAATTACCCGTGGTGGTCATTCCTGGCGGCGAGCATTTCTTTCATCGGAAGCTGCATGTGCTGAAGAAGATTATCGTCGACGCATGGCGTTGAGATCACCTCGGCATTACGCTTCACCAATACATACCTTCTGTTGAATCAACGCGCGGCGCGAGGCTTTCAAAGGCTTTGCGCCGCAGCCGTTTTTATCTCTGTTTTTATCGCTGTTTTCACGAATCCTCGGCACATCCAGCCACTTTCGCGGCAAAAGCGGTTTGGCGCACGCGTATAATGGCGCAGACTTTTGCGCGACCGCTTGTCGGTTCAGCGCTCGCCGTAGCGCATGCGGCACGTGTCCGGCATCTGCATAACCGGGCACGCCAAGCCCATGCGCCGCCCGAGTATCGAAGCGCGCGGAGGTCAGTCCAGCGAGCGTTTTATGCCGCGCCGGCGGATTAAGGATTCAACCGGGCCGCGTCCGGTTTGTATTGGGTTTTACTGTGTTGCGCGCTTTACATCGTCGTTTAAAACTGTCTGCCATTCAGCGGTAGTTCGAACCCGATTAAAAAGCCGTCAAACGAAAACCCATGCAACCCGAGCGGTCCTGACCGGTCCAATAATCCGTCTTTCGCGCGGCGTCCGACGATTTTGTTCACCCAAGCGCTCTACTGGACTGACCCTCCGCCTGTACAACCCGCGCGTTGCGTGTTTCCTTGAAGGGAATGCCTGACTCGCCGATGTTTTTTCTGCCGATCCGAACCTATGCGCTTTTCCCCTTCAAGCTTGTCTTTCGTCGCTCCTTCCTCCATTCACCGCGCTGTCACTGCCGCTATCGTCTTGCCTGCGACGCTTGTCACGGCGACTGCGTTTGCGCAAGTGCCGCCGCCTGATGTCACGGCGAACTCCTGGGTTCTCGTCGATGCAACCAGCAACCAGGTGCTTGCTTCCGGCAATCCGGACGAGCGCTCGGAGCCGGCGTCGCTGACCAAGCTCATGACCGCTTATCTCGTCTTCGACGCGCTCAAGTCGAAGAAGATCAACATGGACCAGACGGTCATGCCGAGCGAGGCCGTGCGCCGCGTGGGCACGGATGAGTCGCGCATGTTTATCGAGGCGAACAAGCCGGTGACCGTGCACGATCTCGTGTACGGCATGATCATCCAGTCGGGTAATGACGCGGCGATCGCGTTGGCTGAACTGGTGGGCGGCAGCGAGTCGAACTTCGTCGCGCTGATGAACGCGGCGGCGAAACAGATTGGTATGAAGAATACCCATTTCGCCGATGTGAACGGCATGCCCGACCCGCAGCACTACACCACGGCGGGTGATTTGGCCGTGTTGTCCACGCGCCTGATTCGCGATTTCCCCGAGTACTACAGCATCTTCTCGGTGAAGGACTTCACCTATAACAAGATCAAGCAGCCGAACCGCAATCGCTTGCTGTGGATCGATTCCTCCGTCGATGGCTTGAAGACCGGCCATACCAAAGCTGCGGGATATTGCCTGATCGCCACGGCAAAGCGTCCGCTGGACGGCGTACCCGACGCCAGCCGTCGTCTGGTCGCTGTGATGATGGGTGAGCCGAAAGAGCACAATCGGGTGCAGGACAGCCTGAAGATGCTGAACTACGGCTATACGGCCTATGACGCGTTGCGCCTTTACAAGGCGGGTCAGGTGATCGATTCACCGCGCGTCTACAAGGGCACGGAGAACCTGGTGAAGGCCGGTGTGGAGACGGATCAGTACATCACCGTGCCGAAGGGCATGGGCGACAAGGTCAAGCCAACTGTCACGCACAACGACACCATCATCGCGCCGATCAAGAAGGGTCAGCAGATCGGCACCGTGAAGATGATGGCGGACGGCAAGGAAGTGGCGCAGTTTCCGCTGGTGGCGCTCCAGGACGTGCCGCAAGCCGGCTTTGTCGGCCGGACGTGGGACTCGCTGCTGATGATGTGGCAAAAGAAGAAGTAAGC
This sequence comes from Caballeronia sordidicola, assembly GCF_000729995.1. Classification (GTDB taxonomy): domain Bacteria; phylum Pseudomonadota; class Gammaproteobacteria; order Burkholderiales; family Burkholderiaceae; genus Caballeronia; species Caballeronia sordidicola_A. The sequence continues at coordinate 221,780 of NZ_JNFG01000004.1, forward strand.
GGCAAGGCAAAGGGCGGTGGTTGGATTCAGGTGATCCGGCTCCATCTATGCCTGCTGTAAGACGCCCGGACGGCCCGGGCGTCCTGTGATGGAGAACACCATGAGCTCACCCGATATCGACGCCCTGTTCGATTTCCCCTGCGATTTTCCGATCAAGGTGATGGGCGCGACGCATCCGGAATTCCGCGATGCCGTCGTCACCGTCATCCGCGAATTTGACGACGAGTTCGACATTGAGCGCATTGAAGTGCGCCCGTCGTCGGGCGGTAAATACACCGGCCTGACCATTACCGTGCGGGCGCAGAGCCGCGCACATCTCGACGATATCTATCGTGCGCTGACGGGTCACCCTATGGTCAAAGTGGTGCTCTGAGCCTGAGTTCGGGCGCGGCCGGCAGCGGCAGCATGGGTGCATCGCAGGCAGCCGGCGTGCACTCGTAGAGCTGCTTGAAGCGTGCGATTTCATCGAAGAGCCAGGTGCGAAAGACCTGCACGCGTTGCGTTCCGAGCAACGCGTGCGGGCAAACAAAGTAGTAATTCCACGGGCTTGGCCCATCTACATTGAACAGCCGCACGAGCCGGCCCGCCACGATCTCTTGCATGGCAAGCGACCGGCGCACGAGCGCGATTCCCTGGCCTTGAATGGCCGCCTGCAGCAAATTCGACGAATCCTCGTATAAAACCCCGCGCTTCGGCTCAGGAAGGTCCAGGAGTCCGGCCGCATCGAACCAAGGCTTCCATAGCTCGTCATGCGAGCGCAGCAGCGGCACGTCGGCGATATCGGAGGGCTTGCGCGGCAGCTTACCGCCGTTGAAGCTCGGCGAACACGCCGGGAAAAACACTTCATCGAGCAATTCTTCCGCGTGCAGTCCGGCATATTTGCCCAGGCTGCTGAAACGGATGGCGACGTCCACGTCGTCGCGGGTGAAATCGGTCAGTGTGTTGGTCGAGAGCAATTCCAGGTTGATTTCCGGATGCTGCTCAATAAACCCGCCAATCCGCGGTGTCACCCAGCGTGCTGAAAACGACGACAGCATCGACACCACCAGCCGCCGGTCCCGCTCCCCCGAGCGCAGGCGGCGCGTGGCATCGGCGAGGGCGGAGAGCGTGGCGCGAACCTCGGTCGCGTATTGGCGGCCGATGTCCGACAGGCGTACGCGTTTGCCGTCGCGGGCGAAGAGGGTGACGCCGAGATCGGCTTCGAGCGCGCGGATCTGGTGGCTAACGGCGCCGTGGGTGACGAACAATTCGTCGGCGGCGCGCGAAAAGCTTTCGTGACGCGCAGCGGCTTCGAAGGCGCGCAGCGCGTTGAGGGCGGGAAGATGTCGGAGGTCCACGGGCGTTCACTCGAGTTGCGTATGTGAATTTATCTCACAAACCGAAGAAAATTGCTCGTTTTGCTTAAACCCATGCTGAGCCTATCTTATAGCCATCAACACGATTTTTGGCGGAGGCTGTCATGCGAGAAATATCCACAAGCATCACGTTTGAGATTGGTGATGGAGAAACCGTTCCGATGAAGATTGGCCGCAGTGTCAGGCTGATCGTTCAGGGTGCGCCAGTGTGGGCTACGCGTAGTAACGATACGGAAGATTACTGGCTTGTGCCAGGCGATTCCCTGAAGCTCCGTGAGCGTGAACGGTTGTGGCTGAGCACGGAAAAAGGGCGGACCGCGCAAGTGGTGTTCACGTTGGCGCCGCGACCCGATCAGCGCGCGATTGGATGGCTGGCGCGCCGGTTCGAGAAACTTGCAGGGCGGTTCCGGTCGGGGTGGCGGACGGTTTGAGAGGGGTTTCCCGTTCGCATCCCGCGGAGTTTTCATTCGTACCCGGGTGTGGTTTGGGGTTTGTTTTTGCTCGCGCCGGCGAACTGAGGGGTTCGCTGGCGCGGGTGGGAGTCGCATTGGGGGCGCGTCAGCAACTCGGAGCGATGCAAGAAGCACTTCGACAATCGTCCTTCGGCGCGAGCAAGCGAAGTTCGGTAAACTAGCAACATCATGTCTGCCCAGCCGGTAATAACTTCCCCCTCAGCGGCAACAGAGCGCGCTGCAACTAGCGCGTTGGCCGCCTCGGTCATATTCCGCTGGCGCGGCCTCGAGCCCTACACACAAAGCTTCGACGCCATGCGGGCCTTCACGGAAACGCGCACTGCCGAGACCCCTGACGAAATCTGGCTTGTCGAGCATCCGCCCGTTTTCACCTTGGGCCTGGCCGGCGACCCTGCGCATCTGCTCAATCCCAACAGCAATATCCCGCTCGTCAAAGTCGATCGCGGCGGCCAGATCACCTATCACGGCCCCGGGCAAGTCGTCGCGTACCTATTGCTCGACTTGCGCCGCCGCAAGCTGATGGTGCGCGAACTTGTGCATCGAATCGAGGCAGGCGTGATCGAAACACTTGCATCGTATAATCTTGCGACGGAGCGCAAGGAGCGTGCGCCGGGCATCTACGTCGCGCCAACGCCGTCGCAGCCGGCACAACAATCGCACGCGGGCGCAAAGATCGCGGCGCTAGGGCTGAAAATCCGCAATGGCTGCAGTTATCACGGTGTGAGCCTCAACGTGAAAATGGACCTGCAACCGTTCCTCGCGATCAACCCGTGTGGCTACGCCGGCCTCGAAACCGTCGATATGGCAACACTCGGCGTGACAGCGGAATGGAACGACGTGGCTCAAACGCTGGCTGAAAACCTTACTCACCATATTGGCGGCCATCGCGTGACCGCCGCCCAACCGCAGAACGGCGTGGCCGTCTGAATGGACCGACCGAATGACTGACGTAACCGGAAATCTGGCTGGCAGCACCGCTGCATCGTCCCCCGCTGCTGCGCCCTACGACGCCACCGCCAAACAAAAAGCGCAAGCGAAGACAGCGCGCATCCCGATCAAGATCATCCCGATCGAAAAGCTGAAGAAGCCGGAGTGGATTCGCGTGAAGGCCGCAACGGGCAGTTCGCGTTTCACCGAGATCAAGCAGATCCTGCGCGAACACAATCTTCATACGGTCTGCGAAGAAGCGAGCTGCCCGAATATTGGCGAATGTTTCGGCAAGGGCACCGCGACCTTCATGATCATGGGCGACAAATGCACGCGTCGTTGCCCGTTCTGCGATGTGGGCCATGGCCGCCCCGATCCGCTCGATGCCGACGAACCGCTGAACCTCGCACGCACGATTGGCGCGCTGAAGTTGAAGTACGTGGTGATCACGAGCGTGGACCGCGATGATCTGCGCGACGGCGGTGCCGCGCATTTTGTTGAATGTATCCGTCAGGTGCGCGAGCATTCGCCGCTGACGCGCATCGAAATCTTGACACCGGATTTTCGTGGCCGCCTGGACCGCGCGATCGGGATTTTGACCGCCGCGCCGCCTGACGTGATGAATCACAATCTCGAAACGGTGCCGCGTTTGTACAAGGAAGCGCGTCCGGGTTCGGACTATGCGCATTCGCTGAAGCTGCTGAAGGACTTCAAGGCCCTGCATCCGGAAGTGGCGACCAAGTCCGGCCTGATGGTCGGCCTGGGCGAAACGGAAGAAGAAATCCTTCAGGTCATGCGCGATCTGCGTGAGCATAACGTCGACATGCTGACGATCGGCCAGTATCTGCAGCCTTCCGAGCATCACCTGCCGGTGCGTTCTTACGTTCATCCGGATACGTTCAAGATGTACGAGGAAGAAGCGTACAAGATGGGCTTCACGCACGCGGCTGTGGGCGCGATGGTGCGGTCGAGCTATCACGCGGATCAGCAGGCTCACGACGCGGGTCTGGTCGGCGCGATGTGAGTTGTCTGGTTTTGGTTGGTTTGGTTGGTATGCAAAAACCCACGGAAACGTGGGTTTTTGCGTTTTGAGACTGCGTTGTGTATGAGTCGGGCCATCGGCCGAAACCGTGCCTTTGAGCTTCTCGCAGAGGTCGACAAAAAAAGATACCGGCGATGGTAGGCTTGCCCTCAAAGCTATTCGGGCAACCAGCCGATGAAGTTCTTGGGGACGCATCACCGGCGCCTAAGGACGAAGCTGGCCTTCAAGTTGACCGTCGTTATCAGTATCCTTAAACTTGAGTCCGAAAACTACGTATGAGCGGGTGCGAAAAACGTAGCGCCGCCTGGGTGACCAGGTCCCACCTGGAGTGGGAATTCCACCGCGAGGTGGATAGAGAATCCCGCATGCGACGGCTGCCGAAAGGCAGCCGTTGGTCATTCTGGGCTAGGGTCGAATTCTTCGTCCTTCCACGGCCGCTCGCTGGATGCTCCTAACGTGACCTTCTTGGCCACCTTCTGCCGCTTCGTCAGGCCCTGATCGAGCGTAAAGGCCGATTGTATGCGGAGCAGTAGACGGTGTTTCCGCGTCTTGTCTTTTTCCACCTCAAAGAACACCGCATATAGGCACGGCTCGCCGGATGCGTTCGTCGTTTCGACCGTCATGAAATTCGGTTGACGTTCGTCGGCCACGATGATCCGCCTCGTTGGCAAATTGCAGTCCTCTTCGACATCTGGCTGTGCCCATGGTGTTTTCAGACCTGTCCGATAGCCCAGAAAACACGACCTTCCCGGACCCCATCCGATCAGCCCCAAAACCTCGGGAAAGCCCGTAGATAAAGCGTCTAAGGGATAACCCGAATACTGTCCGGATGGTCAGACGGGCCACTTCCCGAATTCCGGAAACACGGATTCCCGCTGCTTGGTGTCAACAAAAAACCCTTAAAAATCAACGCTAAATGCGAGTCAAAAACTGGCATCGACCTTGCAATATGAAGTCTTGCCAGACAGGCCATAAAAAAGACACGGAGACGATTCAATGCAACCCATCCCATCCAGCCTCACCTGATTTTGCCGACGCCAGACGCGCATCGCCGCAGCCTAGCGCCGGCGCGTTTTTGTCTCACCCCTTTGCCATTCGCCGACCATGCCCGGAACAACTGTGACAACCGTGAAGAAACCCTTTTATAAAGTCCTGTATGTGCAGGTGCTGATGGCTATTGCCATCGGCATTGCGCTCGGGCATTTCTACCCTGCGCTCGCCACCGACATGAAACCGCTCGGCGATGGCTTCATCAAGCTCATCAAGATGGTGATCGGCCCAATCATCTTCTGTACGGTCGTGACCGGGATCGCGGGCATGGAGGACATGAAAAAGGTCGGGCGCGTGGGCGGCAAGGCGCTTCTGTACTTTGAAGTCGTCTCTTCCTTCGCGCTCGTGCTCGGCCTGGCCGCAACACACCTGCTGAAACCGGGCGTGGGCTTCAACATCGATCCGGCTACGCTGGACGCCAAAGCGGTCGCCTCGTACGCCGCGAAGGCGCACGGCCAGACGACCACCGATTTCCTGATGCACATCATCCCGGACACGATCTCGTCGGCATTCGCTCAGGGCGAAATCCTGCAGATCCTGCTCGTCGCGCTGCTGTTCGGCGCGGTGCTGGCGACGGCCGGTGAGAAAGGCCGCGTGGTGACGAGTTTTATCGAAGGCTTGTCGCACATCCTGTTCGGCATCGTGCGCATCATCACGAAGCTGGCCCCGATCGGCGCGTTCGGCGCAATGGCGTTCACCATCGGCAAGTACGGCATCGGCTCGCTTGTGCCCATGCTTAAGCTGATCGGCACGTTCTATCTGACGTCCATCGTGTTCGTGGTCGTCGTGCTCGGCGCGATTGCGAAGATGGTCGGCTTCAACATCTTCCGCTTCGTCGCGTACATCAAGGAAGAAATGCTGATCGTGCTGGGTACGAGCTCGTCGGAAGCCGCCTTGCCGCAACTGATGCTCAAGCTCGAAAAACTCGGCTGCTCGCGCTCGGTGGTGGGCCTCGTGGTGCCGACCGGTTATTCGTTCAACCTCGACGGCACCAACATCTACATGACGATGGCTGTGCTGTTCATCGCCCAGGCGACGAATACGGACCTGACGTGGACGCAGCAACTGACGCTCCTCGCGGTGACCATGCTGACCTCGAAGGGCGCAAGCGGCGTGACCGGCGCGGGGTTCATCACGCTGGCTGCAACGCTCGCTGTCGTGCCGACCATTCCGCTGTCGGGCATGGTGCTGATTCTTGGTATCGACCGCTTCATGAGCGAGTGCCGCGCGTTGACGAACATCGTGGGTAACGGCGTGGCGACGGTCGTTGTGTCGGCATGGGAAAAGGAACTGGACCGCAACAAGCTGCGCGATCAGCTCAAGCACGGCGCGGTAGATACCGAAGCCGAAACCGTGTCCTGATCGGGCGAAGCAGCGGCCTATCCAGGCCCGCTGCTTACCCGGCATCGGCATCCACGCGAAAGGGAATCAACAGCAATGAAAGCGGCGAAGCATTCGGTGGCGGATGCTTCGCCGCGTCCGTTTACGTTGGAAGTCACGGGAGCATCGGCGCAGGCGTCGGAAGAAACCGCGTTCGAAGCGGCGCGTGCCACAATCGGGGGTCCCCATCGTCTGGAACCCGTTTACGTGACGCGGCGCTTGGTCGTTTTCCTGCTTCTTCTCGCGGCGCTCGCCGGCGTGTGCGCGCTGACGTGGAGCATCGCATGGCAACGTGGGCTCGACACATTGCGTCAAAGCGCGGCGGCGCGCGTCGACCGCACGACGGCCGAGCTGAAAAGCACGCTCGACCGTTACGAATATCTGCCTTACCTGCTCTCGCGCCATCCGTTCGTGCAGGAAGTTCTCGCCGATCCAAACCCCCGCTTTGCCGCACGCGCGGACAGTTATCTCGCGGACCTGAACACGCACGCGCGTGCCACGGCGACCTACATCATCCAGTCGAACGGGCGTTGCGTGGCGGCCAGCAACTGGAACGGCCCGGATAGTTTCGTGGGCGCGGAATACCTGTTCCGGCCGTATTTCGTCGATGCCGTCAAAGGCGGCACCGGCCGTTTTTTCGGGCTCGGCACGATCTCGCGCGAGCCCGGTTATTTCATCTCGCAGCCGGTATTCAAAGAGGGTACGCGGGACATTATCGGCGTGGCGGTGGTCAAGCTGAACCTGGAGTGGCTGCAGGGCGCCGATGCCTCCGAGCCGCTGCTCGTCACCGACGATCACGGCGTGATCTTCCTGTCGTCGGTGCCAGCTTGGAAATATCACACGCTGCGGCCGCTGCCTAAGGACATCGAAGCATCGGTTTATTCGGCGCGGCAGTACGCACAGCATCCGATCACCGCGTTGCCGATGACCATCGTGCGCACGCTCGAAGGCGGCGCGCAGATTGTGCGCGTAGGAGGCGGCCGCAACGCGCCGAGTTTTCTCGCCACGCAGCGCGCGCTCGGCGAGCCCGATTGGCACTTGATCACGATGGTGTCGCTCGATCCGGCGGTCGATGCCGCGTGGAACGCGACTATTGTGACGGGGCTGATATTCGTGTCGCTGTGTTTGCTCGCGTTCTACTGGCGCATGCGGCGTGTGCGTGTGCGCGAAATGATCCGCAGCCGCGCGTTGTTGCAGACTGCGTATGCCGAGCTGAACGAACGCGTCGCGGAGCGGACGGCGGATTTATTGGAGGCGAACGCGTCGCTGACCAGGGAGGTGAGCGAGCGCACGCGGGCAGAACAGGACTTGCGCGCCGCGCACGGCGAGCTGATCCAGGCGAGCAAGCTCGCCGCGCTGGGGCAGATGGCGGCGGGCATCACGCATGAGTTGAACCAGCCGCTCGCTGCGTTGCGCAGTTTCTCCGACAACACCCGCGTGCTGATCGAGCGCGGCGATCACGCGGCGGCGCATGAGAATCTCGAGGCGATTGCCGCGTTGACGGAGCGCATGGGAAAGATCACGAACCAGCTGAAGTTGTTCGTGGCGAAGGCCCGTCCGAAAAACGCGCGCACCGATGTTGGCCGCGCCTTGCGCAACGTGCTGGCGATGTTGCAGCCGCGCATGAAAAACGTCGCCCTCGCCTTCGATGCCAGCGAACGCACCGATTCCAGCCCGCCGCTGTATGTGCGCTGCGAAGATCTTCGACTGGAGCAAATCCTGATCAATCTGATCGGCAACGCGCTGGACGCGGTGGCCGCGTGCGATGTTCCGCGTATCGAGATCCAGTTGGTGAGGCACGAAACGACCGTCGATATCGTGGTGCGCGACAACGGGCCGGGCATTCCACCCGACGTCCTGCCGCGGCTTTTCGAGCCGTTTTTCACGACGAAGGAAATGGGTCACGGATTGGGCCTGGGGTTGGCGATTTCATCGGCTATTGCGCGGGATTACGGCGGCACGCTGGTCGCACGCAACCTGGTCCCGCAAATGGAAGTGGATGGGCCCGAGGGCGGCACACAAGCGGACGCGGATCGCTCGCACGGGGCGGAGTTCGTGACTACGCTGCATCGAGCATGATGAGCGTTGCGGCAATACGTTCCTTATGCTGAGAAAATGCGGAAGCACACGGCGATTCGCCGCTGAAACACGCAATACCCCGCAGGAGTAGAAACCCATGACCACAGGCCTTCAAGTGATCTTCATCGAAGACGATGAACTGGTGCGCCGCGCAAGCGTGCAAAGCCTCCAGCTCGCCGGCTTCGAGGTAAGCGGGTTTGGCAGCGTGGAGGGAGCATCGCGCCTGATCGATGCCAGTTTCCCGGGCGTGATCGTGAGCGACATCCGCCTGCCCGGTGCGAGCGGCCTCGACCTTCTGGCTCAGTGCCACGAACGGGCGCCCGAAGTACCGGTCATCCTGGTGACAGGCCACGGCGACATTTCGATGGCCGTCCAGGCCATGCGCGACGGCGCCTACGATTTCATCGAAAAACCATTCGCGTCGGAGCGATTGATCGAAGCGGTTCGACGCGCGCTGGAGCGTCGCACGCTCGTGCTGGAGAATCGCGCGCTGCGACGTGAACTCGCGGGCCAGAGCAGTGTGGCGCCGAGGATCATCGGACGCAGCCCGGCAATTGAACAGGTGCGCAAGCTGATCGCCAACGTGGCGCCCACCGATGCCTCCGTGCTCATCAACGGCGACACTGGCGCCGGCAAAGAGTTGATCGCGCGCAGCCTGCACGACTTGTCGCCGCGTCGGGACAAACCTTTTATCGCGGTGAATTGCGGCGCGTTGCCCGAACAGATGTTCGAGTCGGAGATGTTCGGCTACGAGGCTGGCGCGTTTACCGGTGCGCAGAAACGCCGCATCGGCAAGCTGGAGCATGCGTCGGGCGGCACGTTGTTCCTCGATGAGATCGAAAGCATGCCGCTCGCGTTGCAGGTGAAATTGCTTCGCGTGCTGCAGGACGGCGTGCTGGAGCGGCTTGGCTCGAATCAGCCGATTCGGGCGAATTGCCGTGTCATTGCGGCCGTGAAGGGCGATATGGCGGAGCACGTCGCGGCAGGTACGTTCCGGCGCGACCTGATGTATCGGCTAAACGTGGTGACGATCACGCTGCCGCCGCTCGCTGAGCGCCGCGAAGACGTGGTGCCGCTGTTCGAACATTTTTTGCTCGATGCCGCCGTGCGATACGAGCGCCCCGCGCCGTTGCTCAACGATCGCCAGCGAGCAGAACTGATGCAACGCGACTGGCCGGGCAATGTGCGTGAACTGCGCAACGCGGCGGACCGGATGGTGCTGGGTATCATCGATGAAACCGGTGTCCCGCTCGATGCCGCCACGCAGTCTCTGAAGGAACGCACGGAGCAGTTCGAGCGCGCGGTGATCGGGGAGGCGCTGGAGCAGTGCGGCGGTGTGGTGGCTGCTGCAGCCGATCGGCTGCAGCTCGGCAAGGCCACGCTTTACGAGAAGATCAAGCGTTATGGGCTGGCAGCGAAGGGTGAGGTTGAGCGGTAGGCCGCTTGCGTGTTTTCCCCGGCCTTAAAAAACAAAATGCCCGCCGATGAATCGGCGGGCGTTTTGCTTATGCCCGTGTCACGCGCCGAGCCGAACAGGCTTCAGGCTGCGTTCAGCGCTTTGTCGAGAAGCGCATCGAGTTCCGCGAACGTCGGCTCACCCACGTAACGCTTCAAGATCTTGCCGTCCTTATCCACGACAAACGTAGTCGGCGTCAGTTGCACATTGCCGAACTGCTTTGCGGCGCTGCCGTCGTCCATCGCAACTTTGAACGGCAGGTTGCGCGTCTGCGCGTAGTTGGTCACGTACATCGGCGCGTCGTATTTCATCGCCACCGCGACGAATTCCAGGCCGCGGCCCTTGAAGCGGTTGTACGTGTCGACCATGGCCGGCATCTCTTTCATGCAGGTTTCGCAGTCAGTCGCCCAAAAATTGATCAGGTAGACCTTGCCCTTGAGATCCGTCGATGTCGAAATCTTCTGACCCGACAACAGCGTGAACGTGGCATCGGGAACACGTTGCTGGCCACCGAACGCAAAATAGCCGGTGCACGCGATCACGCCGGCGACGACCGCCATCACGATGTAGCGCAGCGGGCTCTTGCTGCGCCCCGGTGAAACCTGTGAATTCTCTGACATGGAAACCTCGAGCGTGCTCGGTTCGTACTTGGTTCGGGCTTGATTCGTACTTGGTTCGTCGTTGGCCAACTCGCAACAACGCCAGCCTGACTGGATGCACCGCATTTTAGCCCCAATCTCGAAAAAGCGTTCGGCGTACGTCCTTGCTGTGAGCCGTTTGCAAGGCAGGGCAGTGTCCCGTGCGAAAGCCGCCGTCCTGGTCACCGGCAACGGTTTCAGCACCGGCAGCGGATAATCATGCTTTTCCCTCAGCTTTTCTCATGATCCGATCTTTGCCCCGCGCCTTGAAACGCGCTGTTCTTCATACCGCAGTGCGTTCCCCGCGCACGCTGTTCAAGTCGGCTGTTTCGACAACCACGCTCTTATTCACCGCCTCCGCGCTGCTGGCCTGCACGCCGGCCTACGACTGGCGCACGATCCAGAACAACGACGACGCGTACGAAGTGACCTTCCCGGCGAAGCCGCACTCCGACGCCCGGGATATCGACGTTGCCGGCAAGCCGATGCATATGAAGATGCAGATGGCGGAGGCGGGCGACGCGGTATTCGCTGTCGGGACGGTCGACTTGCCCGATGCCGACCCCGCGACTCAGCGCGCTGCGCTCGATTTTCTTCAGCAAGGTTTGGCGCGCAATGTTAACGCTGCGCCCGCTGCGCACTCTGTTGATATTGAAGTCGCGGCAGGCGGACGTTTGTCCGGCGCGGAAATTACCGTTAACGGCACAAGCGCCAACGGCCAGAAAAGCGAAACGCATCAGATCCGTGCGCGTTTCATCGCCAAAGGGACGCACGCTTACCAGGTCGCAATCGTCTCAACCAAGGCGCCGCCCCCTGATCAAATCGATCAGTTTTTTTCCTCCTTCAAACTTTTTTAAGTATTTGCTCTAAAGCGCATCTATTCGTTCGCGAATATTTCTCAAATTGAACAGCGCAAAGCAAACGTTTCGGGCATGAGAAATCGCACAAGCATTTTCAGCTAAAACTAGGATTTATCTCAGTTTTTTGAACTATCCACAGAGGCTGTGGATAACTTTGTGGAAAACCTCACCAGGCCCTCGCCAAGTGCCCGCCCGACGCGGCTTTCCTTACTTTGCCTTGATTCAGTGCACCCGAAAATAGCTAATAAAATCAAAGGCCTGCTGATCATTGCGGAAATGAGTGTTTGATCAGATGTTAGAGAAACGAAGAACGCTGCAATGTGCATAAGTCAAGTCTTGACAGGCGAATTTTCTTTTTGTGAGGGCTGCGGTTCCGGTGGTGGTTTATGCGGTCGTAAATGCCCGTCGATACTGGATCGCTTCGGCGAGGTGGGCCGCGGTCGGTGAATCGGCTGCCGCGAGATCGGCGATCGTGCGCGCCACTTTCAGTACGCGGTAATACGCCCGCGCTGACCATCCGAATCGTTCTCCGGCTTCGCGAAGCAGGGCTTCCCCGGTGGCATCCAGCTGGCAGACGGCGTCCACTTCGCGTCCGTCCAGCTCACGATTCGTCTTCCCTTGCCGTTCGAGTTGCCGGTCGCGCGCGTCGGCGACCCGCCGCGCAACGATCGCGCTGGTTTCGCCAATCGACGCACTCCTCCCCGATAGCTCAGCCGGCGACAAGGCGGGCAATTCGATCTGGATATCGATGCGATCAAGCAGCGGCCCGGACAATTTGCGCAGATAACGCGCGGCGACGTCGGGCGTGCACCGGCATCGGCCGTTTGGATCGCCGCGCCAGCCGCACGGGCAGGGATTCATGGCTGCGACCAATTGACACGCCGCTGGAAAATCGGCCTGATGCGCCGCGCGCGAAATAGTGATGCGGCCGGCCTCCAGCGGTTCGCGTAGCGTTTCGAGCACTTTTCGGTCGAATTCGGGTATTTCGCTTTGACGCACGTTCTTGGCGAAAAGTTGCTCAACGCAGGCCGAGCCGTCGAGTCGCTGTGTCGTCTTTGTCTCCACGTGGTCGCAGGGCCTTTGCCCGGCAAACCTCGGGGCGCTGTGGGAAAGTGGGGGCAACCGGTGGGCAAGGTTCGGGAAACTCCCCGGGTTTGGGAGTTTTCCGACCTTGTCCACGGCGTTGTCCCCACGAAGTTGACGAAGTCAACTTTTCCACAGCTTTGTGCCCCGGCGGCTCTTCTAACTTGAATTGCAGGCGCCCCCAATTGCCTTACAATTGTCAGAAGAAATAATCGAACAAACATCCGGGGGCAGCATGTGGCACGACGTCGAGGCAACATCCGACCTATTGAATTTCAGTTTGATAGCAGAAACGGCGGCGGGCTTAATTCGCGATGCCGACGGCCAGCCAATCTCCATCGGGATTTCGGGAAGTTGGGGAACTGGTAAATCGTCGCTCGTGAAGATGATTGGCGGGGCGTTGGGGGAAAAGGATACTTCTGGAAAACCTTATCTCTTCGTTGAATTTAACGCGTGGCTTTATCAGGGATTCGACGACGCGAAGCTTGCCTTGCTTCAGGCTGTCTCGGACGTATTGAGTCAAGAAGCGAAAAACCAAAGGACCTTTCTCGAAAAAGCCGCTGATTTTGCCAAACGCGTCCGATGGTTTCGCGCATTGAAAATTGCAGCGCCCGTTGCTTCAGCGGCAATTGTAGGAGGCGCTGTAGGCGGCCCGATTGGCGCAATCCTCGGCGGATTATCGGGTTTGGTTTCCGGCTCGCTAAAAGAGTCAGACATCGAGAAAGTCAAAAAGGCTTATGACGACTTGTCTCCCGAAGTAAAAGAGTTACTCAAGGAAAAGGAAGTCGAGTCTCCGCAAAAGGAGATTGAGGGTCTACGCAAGGCATTCGCAGAATTGCTCGAATCTTTGCAGGTGACTTTGGTGGTTTTGGTCGACGACTTGGACCGCTGCATGCCAGACACTGCCATTTCAACTCTCGAAGCAATACGGCTGCTCCTCTTCCTCCCTAGGACCGCTTTTATCATCGCGGCAGATGAGAAAATGATTCGCAGCGCGGTGCGCGCGCATTTTGCGCAAGCTCACTTCGATGACGAGCTCGTGACGAGCTATTTTGACAAGCTGATACAGATTCCTCTTCGTGTACCGCGTCTGGGCGTGAATGAGGTTAAAGCATATGTTTTGCTGTTGATGCTCGACTTGGCAGTTCGTAGGAAGCTAGTGGACCCTACAGTCGCGGAGACTGCGAAAACAAACGTATTGGCCGCTGTTAAAGAGGGCTGGCTAGGAGGCCTCACGCGTCAAAAGCTCGTATCCGCAATGGGTGCCGCTGCGGCGAAACTCGAGAAGGAGATAGATATCGCCGACCAGCTTGCGGCGGTATTGGCGACGGTCGACCAAATTTCTGGCAATCCAAGACTCATAAAGCGATTTCTGAACAATTTGCTTATCCGGGAGTCCGTGGCCAAAGCACACGGGATGACTATTTCGTTTGAGCATCTGGTGAAGCTGCAGCTCTTTGAACGCTGTGCGTCGTCGGCCGCATTCGAGTTTCTTGCGAAGTCGGTTACCTCATCGGAAGACGGTCAACCGGAGTTTCTGCACAAGCTGGAAGACGACTTAAAGAACGGTGAGCCCTACGAGGCGCCTGACCCAAGTTGGAACAGTCCCTTTGTTGCCGACTGGGTTGCGCTGAGTCCATCGCTTGCTGGGACCAACTTGCGGCCTCTCCTGCATTTGAGTCGGGATAGGGGCGTTGCGCTCGCGGCACTCGACGAGCTTTCACGGGAAGCGCGTTCGGTTTTCGAGAGCCTGCTGGAAGCGAAAACAATCCAGCAAGCATTGGTCGAGCAGGTGAAAGCGCTCGGCGAGAGCGAAGCGGAATCGGTGCTGACCCGGTTGAAGCGTAGGGCGCGAACGGAACAGTGGGATGTTGTCGCTCTGAGGCGGTGTTTGCACATCACCAAGGCTTTTCCAACGCTCGGCCGGTCCTTTTGTTCCCTTCTGGATGAGATACCCCCGAAGGACCGTCCACCGGCGTTTGTGCCATTGATTGCGTCAGATGAGTGGGCGAAGGAATTACTGGAGCGCTGGGCAGCGGACGCCCACACGCCTGCGCCGGTGAAAAACGCTATCAAAATAAAGCGGTGACAGGAAATGGGGACATCAACTTCAAGTTCCGGCCCGGGTTCCAGCGTGCCGTTCGACCCGCCATGGCTTGAGTCTCTCCAGACCGAGCTCGGTGGCGATGGGACGGGCGTTGGTGATGGAGAGACAGAAGGAGGCGAAGAGCCGAGTGGTTCCGAGTCGCAAAATGACTTCGAACCGCACCAGCCGGACACCCTGATTGCGCCGCCACGTCGTTTCGCTCCTGCACGTAAAGAGCTCGGCGGATTTGCGCGAACAGGAGACGGTCGCGCTTTTCGGCGCGCGGTTGGACACTACTCCAGAACGGGAATGGGCGGAGCACGGCGCGCTGCCGGGCGGATGCGTGCAGCGACTGTCGCTGCGGGCGGGCTTGTATCCTTTCTTCATGCCGCACGAGCAGGAACTGACGGTGCCGTCCGTGACTGGATTCAGGCGCTTACCGCCACCGCCCCATCTGTTCGCGAGGTTATCGACGCGATAGTTCGCGAGGTCGTGGGCGCTGGCGGAACTGTTGACGAAGACTCGATACGTGACTCGATGTCACAAGCGTTTTCTGAGCTGCTCGAACTGCAACCGGATATCAATCCGCTGAACATGTCGGACGACAACATATGGTCGTTGGTCGAAGAGTACTTGGCCGTCGAGGCCTGCAATCGGCTGCAGATTGATATCGGGCAACTTTTCGAAAGCGCAAGACTTTCGCCGATTGAAGTCGTTCGGAGGACAGATGACATTCGCGAGTACATGAAGGCGGAAATTTCGGCTCAGCTCGAGTCGCTTCGGCTGGACCAACCAAGCCCAAATCCCAACGAGTTCGAAGGCATCATGCAAAAGGCGCTGACTAATACCTTTCTGGTGTTTGAGGGAGAACTACAGTGAGGGTCATGTGCTTACCTGCCGAGTTGATTCCTGAGCAGCTCGTTGACGACACCGATTATTTTTCGCTTTATGCGAATACCGGACGCCAGAACGTCGGCAGGATATCGTCGGGTTGGGTCAGTTCACTCGCTCGTTCTGGCTTCGCCCCTCCCAGTGCAGTTTGGGATTTCGTGACGATATCTCTGGCTGTCGCAGCTGCCGACATTGCTTGTAGCAGGCAAGGAAGTGCTGATGGTTGGACTCGGATGATTGAGCTCGAAGTTGCGCTTCATGAGCCGGAGCGCTGGATAGCGCAAAAACCGAGTCTTGAAAGAACCTTCAGGTTTCTCACCGGCGATTTCTGGACGCTGAACTTCCGCGATGGTGGGGTGGCGCCCCCATCAACTACCGCTCCGCGACAAACCGACGCCGATTGTGTAGCGCTTCTATCTGGCGGGCTTGACAGCCTTGTAGGTGGAATCGAACTAGCAGCAACAGGACGCACGCCTTTGTTCGTATCGCAGATGGCCAAAGGTGATTCCGATACCCAGAGGCTTTTTGCGCGCCATCTGGGCGGCGGCGAACGACACTTCCAGTGGAATCACCGAATAACCGTGCCGCATGTGACGGAACGCTCGACGCGTGGTCGTTCAATTGTGTTTCTGGCCTTCGCAATCCTTGCCTCGACGACGCTGCCCGGTTGGCAAACCGGTGGAACAACGGCCCTGGTGATTCCGGAAAATGGCTTTATCAGCCTCAACATCGCGCTGAATGCAGGCCGCTTCGGAAGCTACAGCACGAAAACCACACATCCGACTTTCCTCGAAGGGATACAGCGAGTCGTCGATGAGGTCGGATTGCGTGTGCGCCTCGTGCGGCCTTACCAACTCGTGACCAAAGGGGAGCTGCTTGTTAATTGCTCCAATGGCCTGCTGCTTCATGAACTCGCGGGACATTCAACCAGCTGCGGTCGCTTCGGCTACTACAATTACACGCACTGCGGCCGGTGTGTGCCCTGTCTTGTGCGGCGCGCTTCTTTCCTGCGGGCTGGTATAACGGACCCGACGTCCCGATACATATTTCCGGACCTAGCAACGGCCGGACGCGAGCGAGGTCCCAATGACGTCGGCTCCGTCGCTACTGCGTACGTGAACTACAGTGAGAAGGGAGTTGATAGACTGATTGGCGGTGCATTGTCGTTTGCGCCGCCCGGAGAGCGGGATTCATACTCTGCAGTGTTTGCACGAGGCATGGATGAGCTCGGAGAGCTTCTACGTGTGCACAACGTCCTGTGATTGATTTCCACTGCCATCTCGACCTTTACCCGGAAGCGTTGCGGCTTCTCCCCGAAGTCTCGCGCAGGAATCTGTTCACCCTAGTGGTGTCGACAAGCCCTCGAGCGTGGCAGGCGACATCACGAGTATTCGCCGGTTACGACAACGTCCGCGTAGCGCTAGGCCTGCATCCCGAGATTTTTGAGAAAAAGCAGTCGGAACGCGAACTGCTCCTCGAAAACGTGCGGAACACCCAGTTCATCGGGGAGGTCGGGCTGGACGGTTCCCGGCGGTTTGTTGGCACATTGGAATTGCAGGAGCGGTTACTCGACGAAGTTTTGGCCGAATGCGCTGTTCATGGCGGAAAATTCATCAGCCTGCATTCACGTGGCGCAGCTACGCGAGTCCTTGACCTCATCGAATCCCATCGAGATTGTGGCGTTCCTGTCTTACATTGGTTTTCGGGAACACCGAAAGAATTAAGGCGCGCCGTGGACCTTGGCTGCTGGTTTAGTGTTGGACCGGCCATGGTCCAAGCCGAAAAGGGACGAAGGCTATTTGCGGAAATGCCACTGAACCGTGTATTGCCCGAAACGGACGGGCCATTTGCTGCACGAAACGGCATTCCATGGATGCCTTGGGAAGCGATTTCGATATCTGATGCGGCATCCGAACTGTTTGGTCGGAGCGCGGATGACGTTGCTCGAACCTTCGAAGACAACCTCCGCAGAGTTCTCAAGCATAGCGAGAAGCCCCTAGATTTTATGCGAGCTCAGGAATCAGCCCAGCGCGACCTACCGTTCTGACTTCTCTGCCAACGAAGCACGTATAAGGTGGTGAGCTACATGTGGCATGCCTTCATCAAAATCGAACTTGCCCAACTCTTATCTCGATGCTCTGGAACTAGCGGAACTGCTTGGCGTCTCTGTTCAATCTGTCATCCTGCGCGTGAGACGTCGGCCCTGGTTGTTGCCACCGCGCGCAGTTCTGTATGAGCGGCAGTTGCTGCGTTGGCGTCACGATGTCGTCGAAGCGTGGTTGCATGAGCGCTCCTGACTTCATGCGGACCGCCGCCTTCGTAATGCGCAGCTATAACGCTCTAGCGCAACGGACAATCAGTTGCGCGTCGTCGAGCGAAGGCGTTGGCGCGACACTACAACGGTAGTTGCCGAGTCCGCCGAAATCTGGAACATAGGCACTGCATTCCGAGCGACGGAATGCGAGTTCAAAACACACGCATTGAAGGAGGCAAGATGTTCTCGTTCGACATACTGAAGATGCTCAAGCAAAATTCGGCGAAATTGATGCTGCCGTTGCTCGTTATCGCCATCCTCGCGGATGTGCCTTTTAGTGGCCACGCTGAGGCTAGCCCGGTCGTCGATACCGTCAGCCACCTTGTCTTCGCTGTCGTCGCGGCGCTAATCGGACCTACGCTATTCGACAATGCGTTATTTTTCCTCGACCGTTTTTTGCCTGAGGACGCTATTTTCGGATTTGTAGCCTTCCTACTTCTTGCTTTCTGTTTGTCCGGTGTCTCATTGTTCTCTCACGGACTTCCTTCGCTACGGCTTAATCCAGCTTGGCATTTAGCAGCCGGCTGTTATGCGTTCTTTCTATTAGAGCGAAATGAGTTGTTCGCTTCGATAAGAGTCGTATCCGCGAAGGATTCGGAGCATCCTGCGGGGTGTTGCGCTAGGGCGCTTCGCGACAATGAACAATAGGCCCTTGTCGTCGACGGTGGGGGCGGTCACCGCACCCCGAAAATCACGCTTTCAGTTGAGAGTGGTTGTGTGTTCCCGCGGTCAGATATGTACCACGAGCCGAGGGCCCTCTCTCGCCGCCGCGTAAGCGAGCATGCTCTTCAACGGCGACTGCATCCAAGTCTTAACAGTTTCCATCGTCCGGATGCTCTCGACGCGATTGACTCTACAGCCATCGT
This sequence comes from Caballeronia sordidicola, assembly GCF_000729995.1. GTDB lineage: Bacteria > Pseudomonadota > Gammaproteobacteria > Burkholderiales > Burkholderiaceae > Caballeronia > Caballeronia sordidicola_A. The sequence continues at coordinate 240,280 of NZ_JNFG01000004.1, forward strand.
TCGGGAAGGCGCTTATCAAATTAATGAAACGAGCCATTCCCTTTCTGGATACGCTCACGTTGTTCATGCGATTGAAACCGTACGTATCGCCGACTTTGGGAGCAAGGGGCTTCACGTGTTCGGCAGTCGAAAGCGCTTTGCGCAAGGGGTTCAGTTAGAATTTTCGTCCTTGACAGCACCCTCTGGAGATGCTCGTGCTCTTTACTGTTGTGCCCTACAAAGATGTCCCTCGCAAGTCGCGTAGCTTGGCCGGCGCGGACGAGTGTTATCTATTGCGTGATAACTGGGACGACTACTCGTTCAAGACCACTTTCCGGCTTGTCTACTTCGACTTGGAAGGGAAAAGGCACGACATTGGGTCGGTGAAAGTAATGAGCCAAGGCATGACAGAAGACTGGGTAAGCGTCGAAGATTCATTCTCTGAACTTCCCGACGACTATGCCTCGTTGGGTGAAAGCGCCGAATATTACGAGAATCTCATAAGTCTTGGGGAGGAGGAGCGCGCGAGTATTCTGCAAGCAATGCGTGATTCAATATGGGACGCCGGTATTCGAGCGCGTGTGGAGCAAGAGCCAGCGTTCCAACGGTCGCTAATGCGCGGGCATTCGCCTGCAGACATCGGAAAAATGGGCGATATTCTTCTTGAGCGCGCGGTGCCAACTGCCTTCCGGTTTGCTTACTTACTTTCGGCGGATGGTGGTGCTCGACTTGAAGTCAATGTTAGGCCACGTTCGAATCCGCCTTCGAACATACATGCCATTATCGGTCGCAACGGTGTCGGGAAAACGACCTTACTTAAGTCACTTGTGCAATCGCTGCGCGATGGGCACACGACTGAAGGTGGCGTGTTGAAACTGCGTAAGCCGAGCGGAGAGACAGAACGTACAAGCTTTGCCAACCTTGTCGCCGTTGCTTTCAGCGCCTTCGACGAATTCGACCCACCTGTCTCAAAGAAGGGAACGGGTACCGGCATACGGTACACATACGTGGGCCTGAAAAAGGAGCGAAGAAAGGATGGCGACGCAAGCAGCTTAAAAAGGCCGTCTGAGCTTAAGAAGGAATTCATAGACAGTACGCTTGCGTGTTTGCGCAGTGCGCGTGTTCCGCGTTGGCGCGCCGCAATGCGTGTCTTGGAAACGGACCCGCTCTTTGCTGAGCTCGGTTTAGTGAAGCTGGCCGACTCTTCACAGAATCGGTTCGCACAGGAAGCTGGGGAGCTTTTTGATAGGGCGAGCTCGGGTCACAAAGTCGTCTTGCTTACGATGACCAGGCTCGTCGAGCTGGTCGGCGAACGGACGTTGGTGGTGATAGACGAGCCAGAAGCACATCTCCATCCACCTCTCGTCGCGGCGTTTGTGCGAGCTCTTTCAGACCTCCTCGCTGCCCGCAATGGCGTGGCACTGTTGGCAACTCATTCGCCGGTCGTCGTCCAAGAGATTCCAGCTGCGTGCGTGACCCTTTTCTTCAGAACTGGCAACGAGGTGGAGCTTGAGCGTCCAGAAACTGAGACGTTCGCAGAGAACTTGGGGACGCTCACTCGGGAAATCTTTCGAGTGCTGATGACGGAAAGTTCGCATCACGCCCTGATTTCGAAGGTAGTTGAGCAATCGGAAGACTTTGAGCAAGTGCTCGCAGCCTTTGACGGCCAACTGGGCGCCGAGGGGCGTTCGGTGGCTCGTTCACTTTTGCGGGGACGCGAGGCATGATTGGTATCGCGTGCCCGGGGGACGACCCGAGAGAACTATTCGAGGAGCTAGCTGAGCACACGCAAGACCAGGTGTTGCGTGCCGCACTTATTGCTGAAGGCCCACGCGTGGAACGCCGAGCTCGCGAGTATTTAAGGCTTGCGGAAGTGGGCGACCTTTCAGCCTTCGATAGAGAGGCACCTGTTGGAGTGACCAGCGGCCAACTGTCAGGCGTGTACGACCGCGTGCTGGTTGGTGGATACGGGCGGCCGATTTACGACCGCATCAGGGCAAGTGCAAAATTCCGGCGTTGTCCTCTCTGCGGTCTTCGTGTTGTGAAGACCTTGGACCACTATTTGCCACAAACGAGATTTCCTGAACTTGCTGTGTTTCCCGCAAATCTGGTCCCTGCGTGTGCGGACTGCAACAAATCGAAACTTGCTCACGTCGCTCAAGGCCGGGCTGAAGAGACTTTCCACCCGTACTTTGACGACTGGAGCGAACACTGCATTCTCGGGGCATCGCTTGAATTTGCCGCAAGCTTAACGGTTTCGTATCAGGTACTCACCGCACCTGGGATGTCCGCTGTCGACATGCAACGCGCTCGTAATCACTTTGACCTCCTTGAACTTAACGAGCTTTATGTCAGCTACGCCGCGTCGGAACTCGCAGAAAGCAAACAAACTTTTCGGAACAACTTTGAATCTGGAGCGGAAGCTCTGCGTGAGGAATTGCTGCAAGTTGCAGAAACCAGGTCTCAGGCAAATTTGAATAGCTGGATGGCGGTTCTTTATCGATGCCTAGCGGAAAGTGACGAGTTCTGCAACGGTGGCTTCGAATTGATAGAGGAATGACATGCTCCCATTGTTCACAATCCAGCGAAAGCGGGGGGCCGTCGAGTTGAATCAGCCGTCGAAGGCACCTCGAGCCCTGTTACGCACGTCTGCCACTGAGTGAGTTGAACGTCTTCGCTGCCAAGAATATTGGCGATGCGAGCAAGTTTTTCAGGGCGCTAACTCGTAGCGCTAAACGCTGAAACTTACGCTTTGCGTCAAAACACGAAGCGACCTAGCCCCTTGCGTCAGCGATAGCGCAACGATGAGCGTGGCTTGCGCTCAGGTAAAGCTCGGCTCGCGCGCTCATATGCGCGACCCGTAGCCAGCTTGATATTTTACGTTTTCTGCAGCGGCTAAACTCGTTGCGTTACAGGTTGCATGAATGCTCCCAACCTGAAACTGGCAGTCTATCTCGACGTCAGCGAGCTAGTCGCCACCCTTGGTCTGTTCGGGTCGAGCAGTAATCATGCGGGTGCGCTATCGCCCTTAGCTGTTACCCCGCGCGCCGAGTTACCTGACCGCGAGCTTCTCCGTTGGCGTCAAGATATCGTCGAACGGTGAGTAGCCTCGCTGAAACTTTAGACCGCCTTACGCCCCGTTTTTTTAGCGGAAATCAGCTCAGCCTTTTTCTTGGGCCCGGACTTCAAGGGGACCGGCGACTCGTTTTGCTCCGTGAGCAATTGAGCTTCGTTGACGCCTAGCGCCAAAGCGAGTGACGCGAGCGTGTCCAGCATGACGCTCGTCAACGCGCGCTCAATTTGGCTGACCTGGGTGCGGTGCAAGCCAGCGCGGTCCGCCAGACCTTCCTGCGAAAGGCCCTGCTTACCTCGAAATAATTTCAGATTTGTCGCCACCAGTTCTCGGAGCGCTCTCTGACGTTCGGTAGTGTTGTCTGCCATATGCGGCAGGAGCATCACCTATTGCAGCATCAAACTCTACAGTTCTTAAACTGACAGTTTATTAACTGACAGTCTTTACACTGCATAACTATGCGTCTAGACTGCTCTTATTCCGGTGTCTTAAGGCGCGTGCCACCACAGGTAGCCAACCTAGGGGCTGTCGTATCGAACGCGCGACCGGTACCGGCCATCGGAAAGGAGCCAAATTTGGAACCAGTTCGCGTCCACTACATACCCGCCACGACCCGCGCTGTGCTTGCGCGACTTGGGGTCCCGGCATCGCTGAAATTTGACGGCAAGCTCGTCGAACTTTCCGCTCAAGAAACCCCTGGAGAAGTTGAGTGGCGCGCAGACCTGCTGCGGTTGCTCATACGTCGAACGCTTTTTCAGTTGGCTGCTTGGCCAACTGACCTCCGCATCGCGAACCTTTTGAAACTTGAGCGTGAGCTGGTTGTGGAAACAGGACTCCACGAGGTGGAAGCGAGGACCGTTACAGAAGGAGCGCTTAGGTTGCTCGGAGACCTAGGAGTCTGCGCGGCAGATAGAAATTGGGGTGGTGAGCGACTGACATCGAATGCATATGTGTGAGCGCCGCCGATTTTCACCCGG
>NZ_JNFG01000005.1 GCF_000729995.1 Caballeronia sordidicola
TGGCGCTTTTCCGGTAGCAATCACCGTACGCCGCTCAAGGTCCTCATGCCCACGCCATTCACCATCCGCCGTCTTACCGCCGCCGACGCCGCTGCGTATCGCGATATCAGGCTCGAAGGTCTCGCCCAGCACCCCGATGGATTCGGGTCTGCTTGGGAGGACGAAGCGGAGCAGCCGCTCGCGTGGTTCGAGCAACGGATCGTGAGTGCTACGGTGTTCAGCGGATTTTTAGGCGACGAAAACGCGCCGGCGGGCGTCGCCGGCCTGATAGTGCCGCAGGGCGCGAAACAGCGCCACAAGGGCGTGTTGATGGGCATGTACGTGCGCCCGGCCGCTCGCGGGACAGGAATGGCGCTGGCCCTCGTGCAAGCCGTCCTGAGCCACGCACGCACCGTGGTGGAAGAGGTTCAACTGACGGTTGCGCCGCATAACGAAGCGGCGCAACGGCTGTATCGCTCGGTGGGATTCGTCGAATACGCGCGTGAACCGCGTGCGCTGAAAATAGACGGCAAGTATCAGGAGGCCGTGCTCATGACCTTGCCGTTTCAACCCATCGTTGGCTGATCAACCCCCTAGCTACCGCTCGATTCCCGCAGCTGCTTCAAGCGGTACTCACCCTGGCGCGCAAACATCCAGCCCGGATATTCCTGAGCAAGCTGGCTGACTTCATCGAGTGCGGCGAGTTCGTCGTCGTTCAGCTTTACTTGCGTTGCGGCGATGTTGTCGTCGAGTTGCTCAACCCGCTTTGCCCCGATAATCACGCTCGTCACCACTTTCTGGTGCAGCAGCCACGCCAGCGCGATTTGCGCAACCGTCACGCCCTTGGCTTCGGCCATGTGGGTCATTGCGTCGATGCAATCAAATGCGCGATCCATGTTCACCGGTGGAAACGGGAAATTGGTGCGCCGCCCCTGCTCCGCTGAACTACCGTCGCGCTTGTATTTGCCGCTCAACAAACCGCCCGCAAGCGGACTCCAGACCATCAGGCCCAGGTTTTCGCTCTTGAGCATCGGGACAATTTCACGTTCGAGATCGCGCCCGGCAATCGTGTAATACGCCTGTAGCGACTCGAAGCGCGCGAGGCCAAGCCGCTCCGAAATGCCAAGCGCCTTCGCGATCTGCCACGCCGCCCAGTTCGATACACCGATGTAGCGCACATGGCCGTGCTGCACGAGGTTGTCGAGTGCACGCAGCGCTTCTTCGATGGGCGTGGCGGTATCGAAGCCATGCAACTGATACAAATCGATGTGATCGAGTTGCAGGCGTTTCAAACTCGCCTTCACGCCGTCAATGATGTGATACCGCGACGCGCCGCGCGAGTTGATGCCTTTCGTGCCGGTTTCGCCGTGGATCTTGCTGGCGACCACCACGTTTTCGCGAGGCACCTTCAGGTTCTTGAGCGCCTGGCCGGTCATGATCTCCGACGTGCCGTCGGCGTAGACGTCGGCGGTATCGATGAAATTGATGCCCGCATCCAGCGCGCGGCCGACGAGGTTGTCCGCGTCCGCCTGTTTCAGGCCGCCAATGTTGGTCCACATGCCGCCTTCGCCGAAGGTCATGGTGCCGAGGCACAATTCCGAAACGAACAAGCCGGTATTGCCGAATTTTCTGTTACGCATGCTGGGTCCCTTAGAATTCATCCTGAACTGGCGGCCGGCAGGTTTCGCCTTCGGCCGCTTCGCGACGGAACGCCCGAACGCCCGCTCGGTGTTTCAGCAACGCCGCGATGAAGCAGTATCTGCCTGTGCCGCTTCGCCCGGCTAGCCTGATCCTGTCGGATCATTGCCCGATCCTGCAAACGCCGCGCTTATTGCTAGGCGAAGCTGGGCGAAAACACGCGGGCGCGAGTAAGCTGGATGCCATTCGCCGGCGGTGTGTGACTGATCGCGGGTTGATCTCGATCCGCATCTGACTGACGGCAACCCTTCTCCATCCTTGCAAGACTGCAGCCGATTCCCGGGCAGCAGCCGCGCAAACTCACTATCTGCGAATCATGGCCCTGAATGAGACGGCGGATTCCGCCATCGATCCCTCGCATCACGCTGTCAACGACCACGCTTTCAACGCCGGCGCCAATGGTGCATCAGCGCCGCTTGATCCGGGCCTCGATCACGCCCGGCTCGATCTGGTTGCATTACTGGACCGCTTTACGGCAGACACCACCGGCACCTGCCAGACGGCGGTGCACGGTTTGTTCCTGCACCGCGTCGTGCATTGCGGCGGCCCGAGCCATGGCATCCAGACGCCGGCGCTTGGCGTGATCGCGCAAGGGTCGAAGCGGATCATGGTCGGGGACGAACTGTATGTGTATGACCCCATGCATTATCTGGTTTCATCGGTGGATTTGCCGGTGATGGGGCAGGTGACGGGCGCGACCGAGGACAACCCATATCTGGGCATGCGGCTTGACCTCGATGTCGAGGAAATCACCAAATTGATTCGCGATGAAAGCCTGCCGCCGTCAACGCCCGCGGACGCCTCGCGCGGCCTCTATGTCAACCGGCTCGGCACGTCGCTGCTGGATGCCGTGTTGCGCTTGCTGCGCCTGCTCGATACACCCGAGGACATTCCCATTCTCGCGCCGCTGGTCAAGCGCGAGATCCTGTATCGGTTGCTGATGAACGGTCCTGGCGCGCGCTTGCGCCAGATCGCGCTGCAGGACAGCCAGACGCAGCGCATTGCGAAGGCGATCATGCTGCTGCGCCAGCACTTCGATCAGCCGTTACGCGTGGAGTCGATCGCCCGCGACGTGCATATGAGCGTCTCGTCGCTGCATCATCATTTCAAGGCCGTCACGGCGATGAGCCCGCTGCAATACCAGAAGCAGCTGCGGCTTCAGGAAGCGCGCCGCCTGATGCTGATCGACATGACCGATGCAGCGACAGCGGCGCACCGCGTGGGGTACGAGAGCGCATCGCAATTCAGCCGCGAGTACAGTCGCCTGTTCGGTGCGCCGCCGTTACGCGATACCCGCAAATGGCGTGAGACGGCAGGCGCATGATCGAGACGTATTGCTTCAAAGCGACCGGAAGCGAAAAAGCCAGGGAAGTCCCTGGCTTTTTCGTTTTTAACGCTTGGCGGGTGAGGCCGATCAAGGATCAATAGTAACGATGCGGCGGGCCGTCGTAACGCGGTGCGTGATGGCGCTCCCACTCGCGCCGTTCCCAGTAGCGATGTCCGTCGTAATACCGGTCGCCGTGCCAGCCGCGGCTGTCGACATGAACATAGCCGGGGTGAAAGTGGTCGTCGGCGGATGCGATGTTCGTGAAGCCGAGACTCGTTGCTGCCGCCACCGCGAGCGATGCGACTGCCAAGCTCTTTCTGAGTGTCAACATGTTGGTTTCCTTCGCGCTTGTTAGCTTGTTAGTTTGTGTTCGGGCTTGTTCCGCGGCTTAGTAGCGGCTTAGTAGCGGCCGTAGTCTTCGTGATGGTGGTATCCGCCGCCATCCGGCACGACGATGCAGCCACCCAGGGTGCTGCCGAGGAGTACTGCAAGCGTGGCTAGAATCGCTAATCGTTTCATCGGTTTCTCCAAGTGAAATCCGTGAAATCAATTTAGCAATTAGATAAATGACAAGCCGTTTGCGTTTGTAAGGAAAAGTGTGGCTGGAAATATTCGAGAGAGGCAGCGAAGGATTGGTCTGCCGGCGCTGTTACCGAACGATCCGGGGCCTTACATTTGGGGTGAGGGAAACACCGACCACGCGGCCATCGCGCACGCCGCAGCTGCTGTCTACGCGCGTCCATTGCGACTTTCCGCGGACTTTTGCGAAAGCGCGCATGGCAATGACCTGGTCGACGGGAACGGGATTGCCCGCGCTGAAGATCGTGGTGTCGTTATCGATCGTTGCATGCAGTACACGCCGGTCGGGGACGATGAACGTGTCGTACTTGGGCGTCATTGCCACCCATCGATCGAACGCTGCCACGCAGCGGATCACCGGTTCAGGGACGTGCATGCGGGTCAGGTAGGCGTAGTCTTCCAGCGAGGGTTCGGGCGTTTCCTGGGCATGACTGAGTTGATACAACGAGGCGCAGAGGAGCAAGCCGACAACAAGAGGTAAAGATTTCATGCGAGAGAAAGCACCGGGCGGTTGATGAGTAGCGTTGAAAGACGGCATCGAACCGTGACGCGAAGTGTACCGCGCGAACCCTCGCATGGCGCTTTTGAAAATCTGCACGGGTTGCGCCTGGTGCAACCCGGATCGCAAGTAGAACCGCGTTTCGCCACGTCCCGTCGCGACAACCACCATAATATCGGTCACACGCCACTTTGCCGGATAACCGCGAATGACTGACATCTTGCTGACTTCAACCCCGTCGCCCCGACTGACCAGCCTGTCCCACGGCGGCGGCTGTGGCTGCAAGATCGCCCCGGGCGTTCTCGCCGACCTGTTGAAACGCAGCGTGCCGTTGCCGTTCTTCCCCGACTTGCTGGTGGGCAACGATACCGCCGACGACGCGGCGGTTTATCGTTTGAACGACGAGCAGGCGATTGTCGCCACCACCGACTTCTTCATGCCGATCGTCGATGACCCGTTCGACTTCGGCCGTATCGCGGCAACCAACGCGCTCTCCGATGTCTACGCCATGGGCGGCAAACCGATCCTCGCGCTGGCGCTCGTCGGCATGCCGATCAACGTGCTGCCGCACGAGGTGATCGCGGCCGTGCTGAAGGGCGGCGAGTCGGTCTGCGCCGAAGCGGGCATCCCTCTCGCGGGCGGCCATTCCATTGATTCCGTCGAGCCTATCTATGGCTTGGCGGCAATCGGTATCGTGCATCCGAAGCGCGTGAAGCGTAACGCCTCGGCTCGTCCCGGCGACGTGCTGATCCTCGGCAAACCGCTCGGCGTGGGCGTGTTGTCGGCGGCGCTCAAGAAGGATCAACTCGATGCCGCCGGCTACGCCGCGATGATCGCCGCCACGACCAAGCTGAACCGCCCGGGCGCGGATCTGGCCGCACTCGACGCCGTGCACGCGCTCACCGACGTAACCGGCTTCGGCTTGTTGGGCCACACGCTGGAACTGAGCCGTGGCGCCGGCCTCACGGCACGCCTGCGATACGCCGACTTGCCATGGCTGCCCGGCGTCGAGGCGTTCGCGAAAGCGGGCGTGGTCACCGGGGCATCGGGCCGCAACTGGACCGCATACGGGCAGGATATTACGCTGGCGTCGTCATTGCACGATGTGGCCCGAAACCTGCTCACCGACCCGCAGACATCGGGCGGGTTGCTGGTGTCGTGCGCGCCCGAAGCGGCTGACGAAGTGCTCGCCATCTTCCGCGCGGACGGCTTCAATCAGGCGGCCGTGATCGGAGAAATGATCGATGGAGCGAGCCGCGTGGAAGTCGTTTAGCGCGCGTGTAGCTGATTCCCGAGAGCGTCCCCCACCCAATGCGCCAATGCGTCCCTGACCCACGTCTGCCAGGAGCACGATGAAAGAAGAATCGCCGAAAGCCATTTTCTACGCGCTCGCAGCCAACTTTGGCATCGCCGTCTGCAAGTTCGGCGCGGCTGCGTTCACCGGTTCCGGCTCCATGTTTGCCGAAGCTATCCACTCCACCGCCGATTGCGGCAATCAGCTCCTGCTGCTGTTCGGACTCAAGCGTTCCCAGGCGCCCGCCGACGTGTTGCACCCGCTCGGCTCGGGTCGCGAGATCTACTTCTATTCCATGCTCGTCGCGCTGCTGCTGTTCTTTGTCGGCGGCGCCTTTTCGGTGTATGAGGGCGTGCATCGGATTGCCCGGCATGAAGTGGTCAGCAACCCGATTGTCGCGCTCGTCGTGCTGGGGATATCGGTGGTGCTCGAGTCGTTTTCTCTCGCCGGCGCGTTGCGCGAGATCCGCAAGACGTCGGGAAACAAGTCCCTCTGGCGATGGTTTCGTGAGACGCGCGAGTCTGAACTGATCGTGGTCACCGGCGAAGATGTCGCTGCGCTGGCCGGTCTTGCCATCGCGTTTTGCGCCGTGCTGATGACCATGATCACCGGCAATTCCGTCTACGATGCTGCGGGTTCGATCGGCGTCGGCGTGCTGCTCATGGTGATCGCGTACCTGGTCGCCCGCGAGGTGAAGTCGATGATCGTCGGGGAATCGGCGAGTCCGGAAGTGCGCCGGGCTATCGATGCGCACTTGCGCGCGCGCCCGGAAATTGTTCGCGTGATCAACCTGATCACGCTGCAGTGGGGCAAGCAGATCGTGGTGGCCGTGCAAGCGGAGATGGTGGACTACGACAGCGGCCGCGCCATGGTCGATGCAATCAACGTGATCGAAGCAGACCTGCAGCGCGCGTTTCCCGAAGCGCGCTGGGTCTTCTTCGAGCCCGATATTTCCCGCGTGGCCGAGGCGCGCGTTTAGGCGTGAATCAGCGTCGCCGCTGTGAAGCATCCGCTCAAGGTTCCATTAAACTCAAATGACGTCGCGGAGAATCCGGCATCACGGCAGATGAACCGGTGGCCGGTCATAATGCGGTCGCGGTGTATCGGGCGTTGCGGGAAGCTGGGTGTCTCCGCTGGCGGGAAGCAGCGTGGTGCCTTCGTCCGGTGGTGCAACGCTGTCCACTTGCTTGCTCACCCGGGCGGCCGACGGCGCGATGGGCTTCGCGGCCCGCTCGAGGTTGGCGCGCTCTGCGGCGCAAACCCGCCCGGGCGCAAGAAGTGCTGCCAGCAGTCCGGTCGCCGATAGCAACACGGCCGCGCCGCAAAGGACCGTTCGTATGGACCACATGGGTCGCATGGTTCGCGTAATTTGGACATGCATGCCCGAATCCGGAAGTTTTGATCAGACGTTTGATGCACGAACCATTCCAGCTTCGCCAGTCTGTCCAGCTTTAGAGTGATGACCGCAGGTTCAATCGCGCTGCAGGCCGGGCGCATCCGTGGCGGTTTTCCGTAACCGAGTTCCTCATCCTCGCCTATGCGCAAAATTGTTCTCGTCATCCTTCTTTTTGTCCTGAGCGCCCTGGGCGTCTTGAATAGCCCGCTCGCATCCGCCGCGAATACGGCCGCCGCCCCGGCGAGGCCAGCCCCTGATGCAGCAACCATCACGCTGACCCCCGACCAGGCGCGCGCCGCGCTGACGGTCCTCAACGACCCCGCACGGCGAAGCCAGATCGAGGACACGCTGCGGGCCGTCGCGGCCGCCGGAGCGCTCGCCACGCCCGTGCAAGCCGCCTCAGGCAGCTCGGCGGCGACCGCGTCGGCTGCCAGCGGCGCATCAGGCGCGGCGAGCGTGCTGGCGAAGTCCCTCACGAGTAACGGGCTCGCATCGCAGATTTCGCATGAAGCGGGTTCCTGGATCATGGAGCTCAGCAGCGACCTGCGCCGTTCCGTTACGGCGCTGCTCGACTATGGCTCCGTTATGCGGTGGTGGCACCAGCGCGCCGCAACCACCAGCGGCCGCGAGCTGATCGGGCAGGTGATCTGGACGATCTCGATTACGTTGTTGCCCGCACTGCTGCTGGAATACCTGAGCTCACGATGGCTGCGCCGGCTGCGCGCGCGGATTGCGGCGCGCGGGATCGTGGACGTGGATGCAGCCCAGCCGGAGCTCGCGAAACAAGAGCAGGCAGCGGTGCACGCCGAAGCCGTGGCCGAGCGCTCGGGCAACGAGGCAGCTATCGAGGTTGCTGAACGCAAGACCGATACCGCTCGTGGCGTGCGCCATGCAGCACGTCACTGGACGCTGTTGCAACGGCTGCCAAGCGCCGTCCTTCACAGCTTGCTCGCGTTGCTGCCGTTGGTCGTGTTTGTGATCTCCACGGCCGTGCTGATGTCCATTTTCATCGACGACAGCACGCCGCAGGGCCGTTCCGTCGCCGCGTTGATCGACGTGTACCTAGTCTGCCGCGGCCTTGTGATCGCGAGCGGTTTCTTCATCGCGCCTCGCGCGCCGGGCCTGCGCCTGATCCAGATCAGCGACGATGCCGCGCGCTTCGCGCACGACTGGCTCGTGCGCATCGTGTGCGTGGCGGGAGCGGGCTCGGCGCTCGCCGAGGCCGCGGAGCCGCTGGGCATGACCGACACTGCTCACGACGCGATCCTCAAGGCGATCGCGCTGGTCGTGCATGTGCTGATCGCGGTCGTGATCCTCAAATGCCGCGTGCCGGTTGCCGCCTGGATTCGCGAGAGCTTCAAGGGGCGCCAGTCGTTCGTACTGCTGGGTAATTGGGTCGCCGATGTCTGGGCCGGGCTCGCCGTGTTTTTCGTGCTGGCGCTGTGGTTCGTCTGGGCGCTCGATGTCCACAACGGGTATCGCACGCTGTTTCATCTGTTCGGCATCTCGGTGCTCGTGCTGGTGGCGGCGCGCGTGGTCGCCATTGTCGCGTTCGGTGCGCTCGGACGGCTCTTTCATACCGTGGGCGGAGAAAACGACCTGTCGGACAAGTCGATCGTGCACCGCCACGCGTACCGCTATTACCCGCTGCTGCGGCGTGTGGTGCAGACGGCGATCATCGTGGTCACGTTGCTGACGTTGCTGCAGGTCTGGGGACTTCACTTCGTGTCACTGTTCTCGTCGGGCGGCGTGGGTCATCGGCTTGCCTCCGCGCTGATCACGATCGGGGTCGCCGCCGCGTTCGCCGTGATCGTGTGGGAAGGCGCGAACGTGATGGTCGAGCAACGGCTGGAAACGTGGACCGCGAGTGGCGACCGCTTGCGGGCCGCACGTCTTCAAACGCTGCTGCCAATGATGCGCAGCGCGCTCTTTATCGTGATCGCACTGGTCGTCGTATTGACAGGATTAAGCGAGATCGGCGTGAACACCGGGCCGTTGCTCGCGAGTGCGAGCATCTTCGGCGTAGCACTGGGTTTCGGGTCGCAAAAGCTCGTACAGGATCTGATCACCGGCATCTTCCTGTTGATGGAAAATGCGATGCAAGTGGGCGACTCGGTCACGCTCGCGGGGGTGTCGGGGACGGTCGAGTACCTGTCGATCCGCACCGTGCGTTTGCGGGGCAGCGACGGCTCGCTCTTTACCGTCCCGTTCAGTTCGGTATCGACGGTGAACAACACGAATCGCGGCATTGGCAATGCCGCGGTACGCGTGAGCATTGCGCTCGGACAGGACGTGGACCTGGCATCGGGTACGCTCAAGGAGATCGGGGCGTCGCTGCGTGAAGACGATGCGTTCAAGGACGGCATCCTCTCCGACTTCAGCCTGTGGGGCGTGGACGCGGTCGATGGTTCGAGCGTCACGCTGGCCGGCCAGATCCAATGCCGCGATAGCGCACGCTGGGGCGTGCAGCGCGAGTTCAACCGGCGCATTGTGGACCGCTTCACGGAGCGCGGCATCGAGATAGCGAATCCGCAGCGCAGTTTTGTGATCGTGAAGGGCGACGACGGGGATGAGCTGGCTGCATCGTTGAAGGGAGATCAACGGGACGGTTCTTCAAACGATGCGCATGCCGGTACCAACGTTGTAGATGCCAACATGAACGCCAATGCCGATCAACGCGGCGAGCGCACCATCACGGGCGAGCCTTCGAACTTGCCGCCGGAACGTTCGAAGCCCAGCCGGGCATAAAATGCTTCGAGCGCGGCGCTGTCGGGCGCGGCGCGATCGATGGAAGGCGCAGCGGGGCCTTCTCCTTTCTGCGTGAGCGGCCGTGGCACGAGTGAAAGCATCACCCCGTGCCGATCCGCTAGCGTGACGAGCCGGTCCATGGCCGCGCGTGCATGTCCCCTGTGATGTTCCCCCTCGGACCACAAGGCCTCGAGCGCGACGGCGCAGTCGCCGGTCGCCTCGAGCCACATCTCGACGTGCTGGCGGTCTTCGACATGGCTGGCGTGAAATGCATCGATCATTCGTGAAGCGGCGGTGTCGGGCATGAGCGCCTTGCAGACAAGTGGACTCGACAACGAGCGAGAGAGAAAGCGAACCAGCAAGACTCATGCTTGATGGCCGTTACAGGAACATTTTATGATCCTTACAACCGCGCTCTTTGCCCTTCTATAATGCGCTCAACGCAGGAGGGTCCGGCAGGTGGTACTGAGGGCGCTGACCCGACGGGCGCGTGATCCAGTCCCGCATCCTTTTGTGTGTTTCACCTCGCGTTCTCCTTCCACTTACGGTGCCGCCCAGATGAAATCGATCCTCCGTTCTTCGCTCGACCTGCTTCTTCGTTCTACCCGCAGCCGCCCCCGTATCGTCACCCGAATCCCTGCACTGAGCCTGACAGCCGCGGCGGCTGCGCTTTTGTTCAGCGCGTGTGAGCCAACGTTTGCGCAGGGTTCGGATAGCGCCAGTAGCGACAATGGCAACGGCCACGGCCAGCCCGTGAAGGTCATGATCATCTCCATGTTCGGCCCTGAGGGCCAGGTCTGGCTCGACAAGCTCGGTCCCTGGAAGGCCATTCACGTGGCCGGACTCTCTCCGGATTATCCCGTCGTGAATTGCAACCGGCAGGAGATCTGCGTGATGACCACCGGCATGGGGCATGCGAATGCGGCCGCTTCGCTGATGGCGCTCACGTTCTCCGATAAATTCGATCTGCGCCGTACCTATTTCATGATCGCGGGGATCGCGGGCATCGACCCGATGCAAGGCACGATCGGGTCCGCTGCATGGGCAAAATATCTCGTCGACTTCGGGATTCAATGGGAACTCGATGCGCGCGAAAAACCGGATAGCTGGCCGAGCGGTTATATCGGCATCAATACGAAAGGCCCGGCCGAGAAACCCCCGCTCGATTACAAGACCGAGGTGTTCCGGCTGAATCCGGATCTGGCCGATGCGGCTTATGCGTTGTCGAAGAACGTAGTGCTCTCCGATAGCCCCGAAGCCCAGGCCGCGCGCGCCAAGTTCAGCTATGCGCCGGCGAACCGGCCGCCGAAGGTGATCCAGTGCGACACGCTGGCGGGCGATACGTGGTGGTCGGGGAAATACATCGGCGAACGGGCGCGTGACTGGACGAAGCTCGTGACTGACGGCAAGGGCGTGTATTGCACGACGCAGCAGGAGGACAACGCGACTTACGAGGCGTTGTCGCGTGCGGCGAGCGTGCATCGCGTGGATTTGAACCGGGTGGCGGCGGTGCGTTCGGGCTCGGATTTTGATCGGCCCTATGACGGGCAATCAGCCTCCGACAATCTCCTCAATTACGCCGCGCAGGGCGGTTTCGCGCCGGCTATCGATAATTTGTATCGGGCGGGTAATCCGCTGGTGCAAGAAATTGCAACGCACTGGGCTGAATGGCGCGACGGCGTACCGCAACACTAGCGGTTCAACCCCGTGGCTCACCGCCCGTCTTCCGCTTGAGCGCTCAACGGGGACGAGTGGGGCCACGGAAGAAAGCCTTTCTATCGATCCGCGTGTTCCCATAGTCTCCGCAGACCTTGTTACAACTCCGTGCGACATATTCAGTTCGGCAGTCATTCTGACCTCTCTCAGTCAAATTTTCTGCATCGAAATTGAAAGCCGGTCGACAGTTTTTATCCAAGGGTTTTCCTTCGCCGCATTCCCGCGGCCCCACTGAAAGGCTGTTACAACTTCGCCATTCCTCGCAATCTGGTTAATTCATCGGGTGTGTCAACCGGCTATCCGCCTCATCCGTTTTTTCCCTAACAAAATCAATCGTCAAGCAAACCCTCTGTCAATTCGCGCTTTCCATTTCGCTGCAAAATAGCCGTCAAAAACCGGTCACACTTTCCTGTTACAAGTTTAGGAAAAAATTACCGTTTCTCTTTGTTGTTTTATGGAAATTTATTATTGAGATGTTCTTGATTTCCCGCTGCGTGGTACTTACAATCCGTTTCACAGTGTTGTTACAAGATGTAACTCACTGAAACAAAGTTTAAACGTAGCCCGACAGAACAAACGTTTGGCTAGGCAAAAAAGATAGCTGGCAAAAAATGCCGGCAGGGTACTCGGGGTTTATATCGAACGCGGGAAAATCATGAACGGTCGCGAAACGCTTGACTCGATTCGAGAAATCAACCTGTCGTACATCATGCTCGCGCAGCGCATGCTGCGTGATGACCGTGCCATCGGGATGTTTCGACTGGGTTTGTCTAAGGAACTCGCCGACCTTCTGTCCGGGCTGACGCTCGCACAGGTTGTCAAGCTGGCGGCTTCTGACCAGTTGCTGTGTTTTTTCCGTTTCAACGATCACACCATGCTGGCCGCCCTGACGTCGCCCGCGAAGCATGCGGATATTGCGCCGACGCACGCAGCCATCTTGCTGGCCGGCCAGCCAGCAGAACAGTTTCTCTAAGCACGGGAGCGCGCCATGCTTAAGAAGAGCCTCACAGAAGATGCACAAGAAGTTTTCCGCGCGATCGCATTGATCGAACTCGGGGCGCGGATGCAGGTGCTCGAAAGTGAACTGACACTGTCGCGTGACCGGATGATCCGGTTGTATCGCGAGGTGAAGGGCGTATCGCCGCCGAAGGGCATGCTGCCTTTCTCGGCTGACTGGTATATGACGTGGCTCGCGAACATCCATGCTTCGCTCTTCTACAACACGTATGTGTTCCTGAAGAAAGAAGCGGCTTGCTCGCATCTCGATGCCCTGACGAAGGGGTATCGGTTGTATCTCGAACATTGCAGGAATAGCGAAGTCGAGGCGGTACTTGATCTGACGCGGGCCTGGACCCTTGTGCGCTTTTTCGATGCGGGCATGCTGCAACTCACGAAATGCTGCCGCTGCACTGGAAAGTTCATCGCGCACAAACATGATTTGCAAGAAAACGTGGTGTGCGGGGCCTGCCAGCCGCCGTCACGCGCGGGGAAGACCAAGAAAGCGGCAGCCGCCCGTCAGGCGAGCCTTGAGACCGCGCTGGTGGAGTTGAGTTTGGTATCGACTAACGAAGTGCCGGAACCGACGGTGCTCGAACACGCGGCGATGTTACAGCCGCGAACAGAAAGCCTGATTGCACAGGCTGCTTAGGCGGCAGCGGACCGGTGGCCCCGAGGACCATCATTCGATGGGGTGGCTGCAGGACCCGCTGCTGTTTTTTAAGGTTAAAAGGGGTGTTGGAATTTTTGGGGCTACCGAGATTGGTAGCCCTTCGCTTTTTGTGGCTTGGGTTTTGCGCGCAAGCGTCCTACATCCTAGGCCGACAATAACGACCCTGTTCTATAAGCAGTAGCACTCGCGACCCGGGCCACTTCCATCCCGGCAGTGGCAAACCGTGCAATCTGCCGCGCATACAACATGCCGCTGGTCGTGCAGTTCAATGGCGTCACGGTATCCGTCAGCGGATCGACCACATCGGCAATTGCATCGCCGGCTTTGACCAGCTCCCCGACCTTCGTGCGAAACACCAGCACGCCGCTCGCAGGCGCAACAATAGGCTCGGCGCCGGCAAGCGGCGTCGCCGGATAGGCAAGTGCCTGCATGGCGGGCACGGCCGCATCGATCACGCCGCGATGGATCAGGTAATTGATGATGCCCTGCGCGTCGGCATCGGCGAATTCATACGATACGTCGTGCTGGCTGCGCAGTTCCACCGTCACCGAAATGCCGCCGTTCGGCACCGGGAAGCGATCGCCAAACTTCGCTCGCAGGTCCGACCAGCAGAAGCTGTGAATCTCGTCGAACGGGTTGCCCACCGAATTTAGCGCCAGCAGCGACGCCTTTGAATCCAGGTAGCGCGCAAGCGGCTCGACTTCGTCCCAGATATCCGGGTTGGTGTAGAGGTGCAACGCGGCGTCGAGATCGCAATGGAGGTCGAGCACGACATCGGCGTCGTAAGAGAGCTTCTGCAACGCAAGGCGCTGCGACTCGAGCTCGGTTTGCGGTTTTTGCTCGTCCAGCGCCTCGCGCATCGCGCGGCGCACGGCAAGCTTGTTCGCATTGATATCCGCTGACAGCCGGCCCTCTATGCGTGGCGCGATCAGCGCGGCGAGGTCATGGAAATTGCGGTTGAAGTTGTGGCCGCTGTTCAGTTCGAAGCGCCCGAGCAGGGTGCCGTGCATGTTCTGGTTCAACCCGATCGGGTTCGATACCGGCACGATCACCACTTCGCCGCGCAGCTTGCCCGCCGCTTCGAACTCGGCCAGTTGGCGCCGCAGACGCCACGCGACCAGCATGCCGGGAAGTTCGTCGGCATGCAGCGAGGACTGGATATAGATCTTCTCGCCGCCGCTCGGGCCGTAGTGAAAGCTCAGGATAGTGCGGGTGGTGCCGATCGACGGCGAAATCAGGGTGTGCGTTTTGGTTTGCATGATTGTCGGTGCACGGCGCGCTGGAAACGCGTCGCGCTTGGGAAAAGTGTCGGCGTGTTCAGGAGAGTTGGGCGGAGCGTTCGCGACGGGCGCCGGATTGCTGCTCACCGGCCGCACCGGTTAGCACCTGGCAATTACCCGGCGGCGCCTCCTGCCCAAGACAGTCGATCTTAGCTGAAAACGGCGGTTTTGCCGCACCGGGCGCAAAAGACGCCGGGAGGCATCCCGGCGCGCACAAAACAAAACGGGCTCCGCGATCAACGCGGAGCCCGTTTTTTCAAGCGCTCAAGCTGTGCCCGGAACGCGTTCCGGACTTGAGGCTTGGGGGACTGCTTAGTCGCCGTACACGTCGAAGGCGAAGTACTTCTTTTCGAGCTTCTTGTACGTACCGTCCTTGATGATCGAGGCGATTGCCTTGTCGATCTGTGCCTTCAGGTCGGTGTCTTCCTTGCGCAGGCCGATACCCGCGCCGTTGCCGAGGATCGTCGGATCGACCAGATCCTTGCCCACGAACTCGTAACCCGTACCGCGCGGGGTCTTCAGGAAGCCGACGTCAGCTTGCACGGCATCTTGCAGCGCTGCGTCCAGGCGTCCAGCTTGCAAGTCGGCGTACACGCCGTCCTGGTTCTGGTACGGCGTAACCGTTACACCCTTCGGCGCCCAATAGGTCTTGGCGTAGGTTTCCTGGATCGTGCCTTGTTCCACACCCACCGTCTTGCCCTTCAGGCCTTCAGGTGTCGGCAGGATGCCGCTGCCCTTCTTGGCGATCAGGCGGGTCGGCGTGTTGAACAGCTTGCTCGAGAACGCAATCTGTTCGGCGCGTTGCGGCGTCATGGACATCGACGACAGCACGCCGTCGAACTTCTTCGCCTTCAAGGCCGGGATCATGCCGTCGAAATCGTTTTCCACCCATACGCACTTCGCATGCAGGCGTGCGCAGATTTCATTGCCGAGGTCGATATCGAAGCCCACCAGCTTGCCATCCGGACCTTTCGATTCGAACGGGGCATACGAGGCATCGACGCCGAAACGGATGGTCGAGTAATCCTTCGCATTGGCGGTGACGGAGGTGATCGATGTGACGGCAAGCAAGGAAATCGTCAAAGCCGCGAGCAGTTTTTTCACTGTTTTTACTCCAAAGGTGGTCAGTACATCCCGGATAGGTCGGTAGGTGAGTATCCGGGTTCGTCCGGCGTGAGGCCCCTCGCACCGGACAGCTTACATTCCGCGGATTGTGTCCGCGATAGAACCGCAGCAGGTTACCAAGCCAAAAAAATAAGGGAGTTGGTGAAAATCCCGATAGCTAATCTTGCAACCCTTGTGCGGCTGGGCACTTCGGCTCGCGCAAGCAAATGAATCAATTTTTGTGCAACGCGATTGTAAGTCCATGTGTAAGTCCGATGTGGGCCTCTTGTTGAGTCTGTGATGGAGAAACGCGAAGCGCCGATGGGAAAGGGCGCGGCGAGCACCCTGCATTGACCGATACGCCACCGGTCAGGCGGTTACAAGGTCAGATCCTCTATCGGCGTACCCGTCAATGCAACGATGAAGTCGAAAAACGCCCTCACCTTGGCCGGCAGATGGTGGCGCGACGGATAGGCGGCATAGAGGGGAAAGGTCTCGTCGGGCCAATCGGGAAACAGGTCCACCAACCGGCCGCTGGCCAGCAATTGCTCGGCGCCGAGCGCCAGGATCTGCGCAATACCGTGTCCCGCGAGACATACGCCGTGCATCGTCCCGACGTCGTTGATGCTCAGGCGTCCCCGGGCGGCAATCAGGATCTTCTTCTTGCCGCGATGAAATTCCCACTGGAAGGGGCGCCCGGTTTCGGGATCGCGGAAGTGAATGCAGGTATGCGGCTCGCGTTCGAGATCGGCCGGGGCGAGCGGGCGGCCATATTTCTTGATGTAGCCCGGCGATGCCACGGTAATGACGCGTGTATCCAGTAGCTTGCGCGCAATCAGCGTGGATTCGCGCGGCTGACCAAAGCGAACGGCGAGGTCGAAACCGTCAGCGACCATGTCGCCGAGTTGATCGCGCGTGATCAGGTCGAGTTGCAGGTCGGGGTATTTCTCGACGAACGCACCAAGCCGCGGTCCAAGGAACAGGCGCGAAAAGAACGGATCGATATTCACACGCAGGCGCCCGCGCACCGCGCTTGCTCCTTGCGACGCAGACGCCGCCGCTTCCTCAAGTCCGCTTAGCAACGGCACGATCTGCTCGTAGAAACGCCGCCCTTCGTCGGTGAGCTTGACCGAGCGGGTAGTGCGGTCGAATAGCCTGATACCCAGCCGCGCTTCGAGCCGTGCCACGGAACGGCTCACACCCGATTGCGACATGTCCAGCGCTTCGCTCGCAGCGGCAAAACTGCCGCTGTCGACGATCGCGCTCAATACGCCCATGCCGTTCAACATCCGTTCGTCGAAGCTCATGAGCATGCTCCCCAGTCATTAATCGATTGGAGTCGATGCTATCGTGAAATGAGTGCGGCGGTAGCGGACGAGCGTTGACCGGGCGCTGAGTCCAGCCCTGTCATTCCAGCCACATGCTTGCCGACGGTCAAATTTTTTCGGGAACCTTGGTCTGCTGAAGCTTGGTCCCCGGACTCGACATATCGCTCGAACGGAAACGCTGCCGGTATTCCATCGGGCTGATATGAAGACGCTTGCTAAAGGTTCGTCTGAGCGTGTCGGCGCTTTCGAATCCACATCGGCGCGCGATGTTTGAAACGGGATGGTCGGTGCTTTCGAGATATCGCCGGGCGGCGTCGATGCGTGCGTCGTTGAGAAAGGCGATCAGGCTGACGCCGCACTCCTTGCTAAAGACGCGGGACAGGTTACGCGCGCTCATGTTCAGCCGCTGCGCAAGCGAGGCCATGGTGTGCGACAGATGAAGATTATCGAGCAGGTACTGCTGAACCGGCTGGATCTGTGAATCGGCGGCAGCCTGCGTTTCCAGGAGCGGGCTGAATTGCGATTGCCCACCTGCGCGCCGCACATACACAATCAGGTACTTCGCCACGTCCAGCGCCATCTTCTTGCCGAAGTCTTCCTCGATCATGACAAGCGCGAGGTCGATGCCCGCCGTCACGCCGGCGGTTGTGTAAAGACCGCCGTCCTTGACATAGATCTGATCCGGTTCGACCTTCGCTTTGGGAAACATGGCGGCGAGTCTTGCCGCATCCATCCAGTGGGTCGTCACGGTCTTATGATCGATCATGCCTGCCGAACCGAAGGCGAATACCCCGTTGCAAATGGCGGCAATACGACGGCTGATGCGACGTTGCTTCACCAGCCATTCGCTGAGCGTGGAGTCTTCCAGCACTTCAAAAATGCCGAGACCACCCGGGATGATC
Organism: Caballeronia sordidicola; assembly: GCF_000729995.1. GTDB lineage: Bacteria > Pseudomonadota > Gammaproteobacteria > Burkholderiales > Burkholderiaceae > Caballeronia > Caballeronia sordidicola_A. The sequence continues at coordinate 17,520 of NZ_JNFG01000005.1, forward strand.
ACCGTATCGAATTCGGGGCAGGGGTCGAAGATCGTCCGGTCCGGCACAACCGTCAAACCACTGGACGAGAGCACGGATCCGCGTGTCGTGCCGACGGTCAGCATTTCGTATTCACACTGGCCCTGGCTCAGGATGCGAACCTCGGCGAACGCATCTTTTGGCCCAGCGATATCGAGCAACTGGAAGCCGGGAAACAGCACCATGGCGACGGTGATCTTACGCATATGCGAGTCCGATGAATTCGGGGTCCGGGCAGACGGAGTTTGCGCCGCTGCGGCACCCGTCCATGCGATGAAACCACGCCGGAAACCAGGCTGGCCCCAGGCGAAGCCGGGAGCAATTATTCTAAGGTGGCAAAATTTCGATGACCAGCGGGACGTGACGTCAATTGATCGCATGGGCACGGCGCGCTTGAAATGCGCCGTGCCGTGCCGCTTTAACCACGTCCTTAGACAGCCTGGTGAAGTGAACGCGCATTCGCCGTTCTGGAACCGGCATGCAGGCTACGCTGTGCCAGGTTGCCGAACAGCAGGCCTAGCGTGGTCCACATGATCACTTGCATGCCGATAGCGGCAATCCGGAATTTCCAGAGCAGCACGGCAGGAAAGGCGGCTGGCACCTCGTTAATTGCCGGCATGCCAATCTGCACGGCGGCAATGATCACGACAAACACCGCTGCGCCGGCAATGGACGCATTCCACGTTCCGAAGCGGGCAATTGCTGCCCGGCGAACCTTTAGCGAAAACACCAAGGTGACTAGCGAGATCACGATCATCAAGAAATATAGGCCGGTGCGATAGCCTATGGTCGCCGGGTCTCCTACCGAAGGTGGATTGGCCGGGTACTTGAGGTTCGGCACGATCACTAAAGCAATGAACCCGGCGATGGCCAGCAACGCCGACAAAGCATTGGCGCTAAGCTTGCCGACCCGGCCCACCAGCGCCGAGAAGGTCAGCGCGAACAGGCCGCCGATAGCCGCGCTGAAAGCCATTACACCCGTGAGCAGGCCGAGGCCCGCCTGCGTGTGACGGCTGACGAGTTCAGGCTCGGGCGATTCGCCTTTTGCCGCATCTGCCTTTTCCTCGAACGAGATCGCCTGATCGACTTGAGGCTCGCCGACCATCTTCGCGAAACCGAATGTAAGCAGTCCAGCTGCAATGCCGGCGAGCATGCCGCGCATCAATAATTTGCCGACGATGGGAGTCTCCGGATCAATGACAAGGGAAGCCGAGCAGGTGCCGGCCATCGTGTACAAATTCATGCACGTACATGCCGGGAATCAGCGATGTCGCGCCTTCTTCCGCACCCACGAAATAGATTGCTAGCAGCATCAGCAAGCCACCGAAAATCGCCCACGGCATCAGCTCGCGAACGGGAAGCGGTAATGGCATGACGGTTGAATCGAGAACAGCGTCGGTCATTAGAATCTCCAAAGGCGTTAGCCCGGACAGATAAAGCTTAAAGAAAAGGAAGGCCCCAGTCAGGCGCTAGCGGTGACGACCGCAGCGTCGATTGCTACTATCTCCGCCTCCGACAGCACGCCGGCTTCAACCAGGGTTTTCTTGAGCGCGAGAAAGAAACGTTCGTAATAGTCCCAGCGCGGTTGGCCCGCGCAATAGCCGTCCTCCCATTGCGCAATCGATTCGATCAGGTTCTGCCGGAAGGCTTCCCACTCGAAGTAGCCGGCCTTCGACAACGACAGCGCAAGCCCGAACACATCGCGCTCCCACGGTTTGTCGAAGAGAAACTTGCCTTGCTGGCGCGGCGGTGAATCGGCTTGACCCAGCATGCTCGACGCAGCGTATTCCTCGAAACGCGTGAACATGATCAGCCCGCAGCCAGTGAGGTCGATGCGGGCGGGGGCACGAGCGCAACGCCCATCATCGCCTCCGGCGTGATGAGTGCGGCCAGTGCTTCTTCGCTCATGCCGTCCGTTCCCGCTGGACGCTCCGGTACGACGAACCAGCGAATCTGCGCGCTGCTGTCCCACACCTTGACTTCGGTGTCCGCGGAAACGGGCACACCGAATTCGCGCAGCACCGCACGTGGTTCACGCACGCCGCGCGCGCGAAATACGGGGTCCTTGTACCAGTACGGCGGCAGGCCGAGTACCGGCCATGGATAACACGAGCACAGCGTGCAAATGATCAGGTTATGCACGCCGTCGCCGTTCGCGACTGCTGCCATGTGTTCGCCTTCCGCGCCGTCCATGCCTTGCGGCAAGTCCATTGTTGCGATGGCTTTGGGTGTGTCTTCGATCAAAAGCTGCTTGAACGCGGGATCGACCCACGCACGCGCGACAATGCGCGCGCCGTTGAACGGGCCCGCCACGGTTTCGAAATGGCCGAGCACGGTATCCACCGAGTCGCTGCCCAGCACGCCTTTCTCGATCAACAGCGCTTCCAGCGCACGCACTCTCGCGGCGCTGGCTGCTTCGCGCTCGTCATCGTATTTGAATAGTTCGCTCATGGTCGTGGTTCCTGGCGTGGATCAGTGGGGTGCAAGCAGATAGGCATCGAAGAGATCGGCGTAGATGGTCGTATTGGGCTCGCTCTTCTCCTCGCCCCAGATGTCGGCGGCATTGAACGCCACGCGATACACGGGCATGGCCTGTCCGATGCCATCAGGTCCTGTAGAAACGAAATACGAAAATGCGCCGGGATAGACGAGGTCCACCGTGCCGTTTTTATTACGCAGATATCCGGGCAAGCGGGTGTGCTCGACAGCATCGGGGTCTCCCACGCGCACTTGCGCGCCCTTCGAAAAACGTGGCTCTTGCTCGAATGCGTGAAAGCCGGAATCGCCTTTGACCAGGTACGCGTTGATCTGCGCTGCAATCGCGGGATTGGGCTTGGCGGGAAGCGCTGCTTGCGGATCAGCACGGTACTGGCGGGTCTTTTCGTCGAGTTCATCAGCCGATACATATCCTTCATCGATAAAAAACTGCGAGATCCCCATCAACCATTTTTCGTAATAGCGGAACTTGAAATACTCGAACGGCTGCATGCCTTCGGCACCCGTGCGCAACGACGCCCAGGTCCATGTATTCCTGAATGCAGTGGGCAGATCGGCTATGGGATAACGCGGCAATGCGTCGGCGAGATGCGTGCTCTCGGCCATCATCACCGTATGGATGCCGAAGATGCGTTTCTCCCACGGCTCGACGAACACTTGCGTGTCCACATTGACTGGACCAAGATTTTCCAGTCCGCCTAAGTTGTGCTGTAGTTTCATTCGATGTTCCCGGACGAAAGTGGATTGAAGCTCAGTTGAGTTGAGGTTCGGGTTTGCGGGTCAGGGCGTTGCCGAGGACTTCCGACACAATCCCGAACAGCGCTCCGGTGATCAAAGCCGCCGCTGCAACGAGTGCGGGGTTATGAATGCCGGCCGTGGTGATGGCTTGGCCGGTAGCCACCGTGGTGCCCACGGTCGAAGCGAACCCCCAGACGACCGCAGGCAGCACGTTCAGCAACTTGATCTTCGACGCCTGCACCATGGCCGCGCTGCCCACACCCACGCAAATTGCCGCGATGGCGGGTGTTTGCGTCGAACTCGCGATGGCCAGCAACGACAGTGACGCAATCACAAGACCCGTGAGGTTCGAAGCAACGCTTTGCACGAATCCTGCGGAGCCTCCACCGACCACGAAGAACGATGCCCATGCAATAAATGTCACCCAGACTGGGACGGGAAATACCGTGGCGGTGATGTAGGTATCGACTACGGCCAACACGCCGATGCTGACCGTAAAGGCTTCAGACTTTTTCATTTAGGGCTCCTTTGGTGGTGGGGATTCAGGGCTGATGCAGGCAATCGAGGAAGGCTTCGCGCAGGCGCGGCATGTCGAGGTCGCGACCAATGAATACGAACTTGCTGTCACGTGTTTCATCGGTGCGCCATACGCGCCCGGGGCGTGCTTCGAGCAGCATGTGGACACTATGAAAATGGAACTGCCGCGGCTCGGACTGGAAGTGCAGCACGCCTTTCATCCGCATGAGTTGCTGGCCGGACTGCTGCACGAGTTGGTTGATCCAGCGATTGAAGCGATCCGGATCGAGGGCGCCGCTCTCGACCAGCGCACACGACTGAATCGATGCATCGTGTTCGTGGTCATGGGCATTTTCATCGAGCAGATCAGGCTCGATTTCAAGCAGCGCGGGCAAGGAAAACCGCCGCACGCCAAGCAGCGAATCAGGTGGTACTCGCGAGTGGCTCGCAGTGGTGATGGCCGCGGTCCGGTTCAGTGCACGCACCTCCTGTTCGAGCTGCTCCAGGGCGTGAGCGTCGATGAGATCGACCTTGTTGATCACGACAATGTCAGCAAACGCCACCTGCTCACGCACGATCTCGTCCTGGAGTTGCCGAGCGAAATGATGTGCATCGACTACAGTGACAACCGCCTCCAGTTCGACCGCTTCACGCAAATCCGGGTCCGCGAGGAAGGTTTGCAAGACCGGCGCAGGATCGGCGAGTCCTGATGTCTCGACGATCAGGCGATCAAGTCTCGCGTGCGGATCGGATGGCGTGCGCATCAGCAGTTCCTTGACGCTCGCCACCAGGTCGGCGCGCACGGTGCAACACACGCAGCCGTTGTTGATTTCGATCAACGCTTCTTCTTCGGCGACGATCAACTGGCCGTCGATGCCGACCTCGCCGAACTCGTTCACGACAACGCCGATGCGCCCGGCCGTGCTGTGCTGCATCAGGTGATTGACCAGCGTGGTCTTGCCGGCGCCTAGAAAGCCTGAAATCACGGTGACGGGAATCTTGCGCCGCGGATTGGGTTGAGGTTGGTGCATGGCTGATCTCGACAAGGGCCTGAGGGGTTTGGCCTTGTAAAGAGCGAGTACCAGGCCCGTTTTTGCCGGACGGCTTGAGTGAAACGCGCTCTGTCTCGATTGCCCCGCTCTGATGGCTGTATAGGTATAAATGGGCGATAACGGACAAGATCGGGATATGACCCGCTTCGGGTTCAGGACGGAAAATGGTGCGTCGACGGCCTGGCATGCCCGCGTGGGGTGCGCGATGCGCCTTGATTAGCGCAGTCGCGTTTGATGGCAGGGGTAATAACGCCGCTTCGCAAACCAGGCGGCCATTCAGCGCGTAGGGTTACCCATCGCGAGAACAAACCTCGGCGATAATGCCGATATTGCATTCACCGACGCCGTTTTCCCGCGCGTCGATCTTCTAGGGAGCGACGGCGTGGTCGATTCATCCGCAGTCCTGGCTGTTTTGTCTGTCTACATTGCAGGCGTGGTTATTCCCGGGCCGAACTTTGTCGCGGTTGCGCATAAAGCGGCTTCGTCGACACGCTCCGAGGCCCTGGCGGTCGTCGCGGGCATCGTCCTGGTGAGCCTGTTCTGGGCGACCTGCGCCATTCTTGGCGTCGGAATTGTGTTCGCCGCTTTCCCGTGGATGGCGCTGGTCGTCAAGATTGGCGGCGCGGCGTATTTGATGTGGTTCGGCTGCCGGCTGATCGTCAAGGCGCGAGCCGGTGGCCCGGGCATGGCCCAGGCGAGCGTGTCTGGCGGATTGCGCAAGGCCTTTGTGCAAGGCTTCGCGACCAACATCACGAACCCGAAGTCAGTGGCGTTTTTCGCCGCCATTTTCGCTTCTGCAACGCCCGCGCATATGTCGCCGGTCACCTTCGTGGCAATGCTTGCGATGGTCGCTCTGGTCGCAACGACGTGGTACGGGTTCGTCGCACTCGTCCTGTCACACGCGGGGATTGCGTCGGGCTACCGCGGGTACCGGGCATGGATCGACCGGGTTTGCGGCGGGTTGATCGTGGGCTTGGGCATTCGCCAGCTATTGACGCGCTGAAACGCGCGTGACGAAGATGGGCGCTGCCGGGGCTCGTCGCTTAAGGCTGTGAGTGCGTACTGTTCTCGGCGGCACGTCGGGTCGTCTTGTGCTTTTTATGCTTAGGCGGCGCGTGGCGGGAAGCGCCGCCATTTCCGGACATCGACGACTGTCCCTCGCCGAAGTTAAACGTCTCCGCCAATGCGGCGGTCGAGATAAAGGCAAAAGCGCTGAGGGTCGAGGCGATCACTACTTGCGTAAGCTTCATTGCGCGGGCGTTCCAAAGTTAAAGTGCGTCAGCTTAAACCAAAGCGCCGCCGACGCACTTCATTCCCTTGCCCTCACTTGCTGCGAAGCGGCTGGTCCTTCATGAACCAGGACAACGCGAACGCGAGCAGCACGACCGCACCGGCCACGAGAAACACCAGGTGCATCGATCCCGAGAACGCGTTGAGATAGATATCGCGGACAGCGGCGGGGAGATGCTGGACCATCGTTGGCCCCATCGATTGTGGTAACTCCGTCCCCGGCGGCATGGCATCTGCCAGACGTGAGTGCAGACCGTTCGTAAAGATGGCGCCGAACGTGGCGACTCCCACCGAGCCACCGATCGACCGGAATAGCGTCGCGCCGGACGTGGCCACGCCGATATTCTTGAACGGCACCGCATTCTGCACCGCGAGCACCAGCACCTGCATGACCATGCCGAGTCCTAGTCCGAGCAGCAGCATGAACAGGTACATGGTGTGAAGCGGGGTATCCAGTTGCAGCGTGGACAGCAAAAACATACCGCAGGCCACGATCGCGGTTCCGCAGATCGGGAACCAGCGGTATTTGCCGATTCGGCTAATCAAGCGGCCGCTGATGATGGAGGTGGACAGTATGCCGGCCATCATCGGCAAAACTTGCAGGCCGGCTTGCGACGGTGTTGAACCCTTCGCCACTTGCAGATACAGCGGCAGGAATGTGATTGCGCCGAACAGCGAGAATCCGATGATGAAACCGATCAGCCCGCTCAGCACGAACGTTCGCTCCCTGAAAAGCTCGAGCGGCATGATCGGTTCATCGGCGAGCCGTTCTTCGTAGATAAAACCGCCCAGCGTAATGAATCCGAGCGCGAGCGTGAACCATAGCTGCGGCGAACTCCACGGCAGCAACGTGCCGCCCTGACTGGTAAAAAGGATGATACAAGTGAGCGATGCGGCTAAAAACGCAGCGCCCATGTAATCGATTTTATGTTTTACATGCGCCACGTGCGGTTTGAACACGAGTCCGATCACGATCAGCGCAAGCACGCCCAGCGGCACGTTGATATAGAAAATCCAGCGCCATGATAAATGCTCGACGATAAACCCGCCCAGCAGCGGCCCGACGACCGTCGCGAGTCCAAACACACCGCCGAACAGGCCCTGGTAGCGGCCGCGTTCGGCGGGCGGAATGACGTCGGCAATGGCGGCCATGGTCACGACCATCAACCCGCCGCCGCCGAGCCCCTGCAAGGCGCGCAACACGATCAACTGGGTCATGTCCTGCGCGACTCCGCACAGGATCGAGCCGGTAAGAAAAATGAGGATCGACGCCTGAATGACGACTTTGCGGCCGAAAAGATCGCCGAATTTTCCGTACAGCGGCACGACAATCGTCGACGTCAGCAGGTAGGACGTCACCACCCACGACACGCTTTCGAGCCCGCCCAGCTCGCCCACAATGGTGGGCAGCGCTGTGGAAACGATGGTCTGGTCGAGCGCGCCGAGCAGCATGACAAGCAGCAGCGCCGTGAAGAGCAGCCGGATTGGAGGTCGCTCTTCAATGGCAGTAAGCGGCACGGAAGACGCGCCAGAGGGTTGCAGGGATTCCATTCAGCCGCCCGATGAGATTAATTAATGTTGGAGTTAATATTAGGCGACGCTAATCCCGGGGTCAATTGCCACTATGACTAAAAATGTAACCGATCCTTCCGAGCCTTCCGGATCTGCCGTCCCCGCTGAGCCGTCGAACGAATCTGCCACGCCTGCTGCCGCCGGGCCGTCTAAGGCCGGCCGACGGCCTGGGAGGCCGACCGGCACGCACCACGGCGAACCGCGGGCGCTCCTGCTGGACGTCGCGCTGGTTCTATTTGCCCGTCAGGGAATCATGGAGACCACGCTCGGCGCGATTGCGCGCGAGGCGGGCGTGACGCCGGCCATGGTCCATTACTACTTCAAGACGCGCGATCAACTGCTGGACGTGTTGATCGATGAGCGATTCGTGCCGTTGCGTGCGGAACTCGGCCGCGCGTTCGCTGACTCTGACGCGGAACCGGCGGAAGCGTTGCGCGCATTCGCCGAAGGTCTGATCGCGGTATGCGAGCGGTATCCGTGGTTTGCGACGCTGTGGGTTCGCGAGGTCATCAGCGAAGGTGGATTGCTGCGCCAGCGTATTGCCGAGCGTTTCGGCGATGCTAATAAGAAAGCATCGATTGCACGCATCGCGCAATGGCAGAAGGAGGGCAAGCTCAACCCGCACCTGGAGCCATCGCTGCTGTTTGTATCGCTATTCGGTCTGACGGTGTTGCCGCTGGCGGTGACTTATACATGGGCTGAGGAGAGCGACGGCAGTGCGCCCAGGCGCGACCAGGTCGCGCGGCACGCAGTGGCGCTGCTGATGCACGGCATCGGGCCGACGTAAGCGCTGCGGGCAGCCGGCGCTCGGGACGTCGCGCTTAAGCGGGTACCGCGACGGGCGCATGGTGCACTCGGACAGCGAATCCATCACGCTGTTTGGCCGCGTCGGGCCATAGCCGTGCCAGCACCCGCCTGAGCTCCCGCCCTGGAGACGATCGCGAAGATTGTTCCGATGCCCGTAACAAATTTGCAGATACGCCGTTAAAATGCGCGCCGGGCAAGCTGCCCGGCCGCTCGACAAAAAAGGCGCGTCGCCGGCAGAAAAACAGGCCATCAACAGGCCACGATAGGGAGACATAAATAGATGACAACTGCTCAGGACCTCGCTCAACCCCGATCTGCTTCTGGCCATGAACATGTATCGGACTCATTAAGTGCAGGCACGATTTCCGCACGGCTCGATCGCCTCCCGGCGACCCGCTCGATGTGGGTACTCGTCGTCTTGTTGAGCCTCGGGTTCTTCTTTGAACTCTACGACCTGCTGTACTCCGGCTACGTCGCGCCCGGGCTCGTCAAGAGCGGCATTCTCACGTCCACCACCGTCGGGCTATTCGGCATGACGGGTGTCGCGAGTTTCATCGCGTCGCTGTTTCTCGGCTTGTTCATCGGCACGATTGCATGCGGTTTTCTCGCGGATCGTTTCGGCCGTCGCGCCATCTTCACTTACTCGCTGCTCTGGTACACGGTCGCGAACGTGATCATGGCGTTTCAGGACACGGCCGGTGGCCTCAACTTCTGGCGCTTCATGGCAGGGTTGGGCATTGGCGTGGAACTGGTAACGATCGGCACGTACATCTCCGAGCTGGTTCCCAAACACATTCGAGGCCGCGCCTTTGCGTGTGAGCAAGCGGTCGGTTTTGCGGCCGTGCCGGTCGTCGCATTCCTCTCTTACGCGCTGGTGCCGAACAAGCCTTTCGGTTTCGATGGCTGGCGCTGGGTCGTATTGATCGGTGCGCATGGCGCGCTGTTCGTGTGGTTCATCCGCCGGGCGTTGCCGGAAAGCCCGCGCTGGCTGGCGCAAAAAGGGCGGCTCGCGGAAGCGGACGCGGTGATGACGGCGCTGGAAGCGAAGGTCGAGAAAGAATATGGCCGGCCGTTGCCGCCGCCCGCCGCCCCTGAACCCGTCAGCACACGTGGCTCGTTCCGCGACATGTGGGTCGCGCCCTACGGCAAGCGCGCGACCATGATGATCATCTTCAACGTCTTCCAGACAGTCGGTTTCTACGGCTTCGCCAACTGGGTGCCCACCCTTCTCATCCATCAGGGCATCACGATCACGACCAGCCTGATGTACTCGACGATCATCGCCATTGCCGCACCGGTCGGACCGATCATCGGCTTGTTCATCGCCGATAAATTCGAGCGCAAGAGCGTGATTGTCGTGATGGCGGGTGCGATCGTGGTCTGCGGGCTGGTGTTCAGCCAGGTCTCGGGCGCGGCGCTGCTGGTTTGCATGGGCGTGGGGCTGACGCTCGCCAGCAACATCATGTCGTATAGCTTCCACGCGTATCAGACCGAGCTTTTCCCCACCAGCATTCGCGCGCGCGCGGTCGGTTTCGTGTATTCGTGGAGCCGCTTTTCGGCCATCTTCACATCATTCTTCATCGCGGGCGTGTTGAAGGCGTTCGGCACGACCGGGGTGTTTATGTTTATCGCCGGCGCGATGGCCGTGGTGATGCTGGCAATCGGATTGATGGGGCCGAAGACGCGGGACCTGGCGCTGGAACAAATCTCGCATTGAGATCTTGATCACGCCGCCGAGCGAGATATCGTCGCAATAAGACGCTATATGGGACGGTGCTGAAGAGGCGCGCCACAAGATCGTGCTGTCGCGGCTGGTCCAGGCATACGGCATCGAACTCGCGCCCGGGCCGCCGAGCCGCCGTATCCCGCCCCGAAGGACGCATTGCCCACGCATGGGCGGGCTGATGACGCTTTGCCTCGATAAAGCAAATTTGCAACTAACTGTCCGCCCGACTCGCGTCCGCGAGTGTCCGCAATCTCACTTCTCCCGGCTCGCGGCTTCCTCGAACCGCCGCGATGCTTCCTCCACGTCCTGTCTGAACTGCGCAAGCGCAGTCAGGCTGGCAGCGGGCGGCTGTAGCGCGGTCCACAGCACCTCGATGAGTTCATCGGCGGTCGTATCGATCTGAGCCTGACTCAGATGCCGCTTCGCAAGCGTCGCGTCCCACAGCACGTGTTCCATCGGTCCGAAGACCAGTGAACGCATCAATCGCAACGGCAAGTCGGCGCGCACCTGACCCACCGTCTGGCCATGAGCGAGGACGTTCATCAGCGGCGCGGTATAGCGGCGTTGAAGGTCGGTGAGGGTGTCGCTGAGATCATGATGTTTCGTCCGTCCTTCCGATAAAACCAGCGCACACAAGCCCGTCCCGTTCACCAGCATCAGCCGCAAATGCGTCCTCACGATAAACGCAAACTGCTGGCGCACGCTGCCGTCGCGGGGCAGTCCGGATTCGAATGCGTCGATGATCTCGTCATACCAATCCGCGATCACCCGCGCGCACAACTCCCGCTTGCCGCTGAAATAGCTGAACACGGTTGCCTCTGAAATCCCCGCGCGCTGGGCGATTTCGGCGCTCGTGGCGGCGTCGTAGCCTTTCTCGGCGAAGACGTCCCGGCCGGCCTGAAGAATGTCCTTCACGCGCTGCTGCGACTTCACGCCGGCAGGCGTACGACGATTTCCGGTAACAAGGGTGGAGGACATGGAAAGGCGTGCGCGATGATTAACCAGATGTGAGCGTAGCTCAAATCCCTATTGACGGGAAGTGGTATTTGGCGTGAAACTGCCGTCCATCATGGAAATTACCGAGTGTGAGTGAGACTCAGAATTTGAGTCGATCATTTGATCCTGCAAGCACCGCACTGCCGACCTCGAGCCGAACCACCGAAGAAGGAGACCCGCATGAACGACGTACCCGGTCTGAATTTCGCCTTGGGCGAAGACATCGACATGTTGCGCGACTCGCTCGCCAATTTCGCTGCGAAGGAGATTGCGCCGCGCGCGGCTGAAATCGATAAAACCGATCAGTTCCCAATGGATCTCTGGAAGAAATTCGGCGACCTGGGCGTGCTCGGCATGACGGTGTCCGAAGAGTATGGCGGCGCGAACATGGGCTATACGGCGCACATGGTCGCAATGGAAGAGATTTCGCGGGCGTCGGCGTCGGTGGGCTTGTCGTATGGCGCGCATTCCAACTTGTGCGTGAACCAGATTCATCGCAACGGCACCGAAGCGCAGAAGCGCAAATATTTGCCGGGGCTGGTCTCGGGCGAACACATTGGTGCGCTGGCAATGAGCGAGCCGAACGCCGGATCGGACGTGGTCAGCATGAAGCTGCGCGCCGATGAAAAGAGCGACCACTACGTCCTCAACGGCACGAAGATGTGGATCACCAACGGGCCGGATTGCGACACGCTCGTGGTGTATGCCAAGACCGATATTGAAGCAGGCGCGAAGGGCATTACGGCGTTTATCGTCGAGAAGGGCATGAAAGGGTTTTCCGTCGCGCAGAAGCTCGACAAGCTCGGCATGCGCGGCTCGCATACCGGCGAACTCGTGTTCGAAAACGTTGAAGTGCCGAAGGAAAATATCCTTGGAGCATTGAATGGCGGCGTAAAGGTGCTGATGAGCGGGCTCGACTACGAACGCGCGGTCTTGGCGGGCGGCCCGACGGGCATCATGGTCGCGTGCATGGACGCGGTCGTGCCGTACATCCACGACCGCAAGCAGTTCGGTCAGGCGATCGGCGAATTCCAGTTGATTCAAGGCAAGGTCGCCGATCTTTATACGACCTTGCAGGCGTGCCGCGCGTATCTCTACGCGGTAGGACGTCAGCTCGATACGCTTGGCGCCGGTCATGGCCGCCAGGTCCGGAAAGATTGCGCGGGCGTGATTCTTTATACAGCCGAAAAAGCGACGTGGATGGCCGGCGAAGCGATCCAGATCCTGGGTGGCAATGGCTATATCAATGAGTATCCGGTCGGGCGTTTGTGGCGCGACGCGAAGCTGTATGAGATCGGTGCAGGAACCAGTGAAATTCGCCGCATGTTGATCGGCCGCGAACTGTTTGCTGAAACAGCTTGAGCGAGCGGACAAACTTATGCCGATCATCGAATCGAAACTGAATCCACGCAGCGACGAATTCCGCGCGAACGCGGCGGCGCTTGAAGCGGTTGTCGCGGATCTGAAGGAAAAGGTCGCGAAGATCGCTTTGGGTGGCGGACAGGCTGCCCGGGACAAACACATGTCGCGGGGCAAACTGTTGCCGCGCGACCGCATCGCGCAATTGCTCGATCCGGGCACGCCGTTTCTCGAGTTGTCGCAAATGGCCGCGTACGGCATGTACAACGACGACGCCCCCGGCGCCGGCGTGATTACGGGCATCGGCAGGATTGCGGGGCAGGAGTGCGTGATCGTCTGCAACGACGCAACCGTGAAGGGCGGAACGTACTATCCGGTGACGGTGAAGAAGCATCTTCGGGCGCAGGAGATTGCGGAAGAAAACCGCTTGCCGTGCGTGTATCTCGTCGATTCGGGCGGCGCGAATCTACCCAATCAGGACGATGTATTCCCCGATCGCGATCACTTCGGCCGCATCTTTTATAACCAGGCGAACATGTCGGCGAAGGGCATTTCGCAGATCGCCGTGGTGATGGGGTCGTGCACTGCCGGCGGCGCCTACGTGCCCGCGATGAGCGATGAATCGATCATCGTGAAGAACCAAGGCACGATTTTTTTGGGCGGTCCGCCGCTGGTGAAAGCGGCAACGGGCGAAGAGGTCAGCGCCGAAGACCTGGGCGGCGGTGATGTACATACGCGCTTGTCAGGCGTCGTCGATCACCTCGCCCAGAACGACGCGCATGCGCTGGGTATTGCGCGCAGCATCGTCGGCAATCTGAATCGCGTGAAGGTCTCGCCGGTGGCGCTTAAAGAACCGCTGCCGCCGCGCCATGATCCGCATAGTTTGTACGGCGTCATTCCCGCAGACACTCGCAAGCCGTTCGACATTCGCGAAGTGATTGCGCGGATTGTCGATGACTCCGCCTTCGATGAATTCAAAGCCCGTTACGGCACGACGCTGGTGTGCGGATTTGCGCATATCTGGGGGCATCCGGTCGGCATCATTGCGAACAACGGCATCCTCTTTTCGGAGTCGGCGTTAAAGGGGACGCACTTCATTGAACTGTGCTGCCAGCGCAAGATTCCGCTCGTGTTCCTGCAGAACATCACGGGTTTCATGGTGGGGCGCAAGTACGAAAACGAAGGCATTGCGCGCAATGGCGCAAAGATGGTGACCGCAGTTGCAACGGCGAAGGTGCCGAAGTTCACGGTGATTATCGGCGGGTCGTTTGGTGCGGGAAATTACGGCATGTGCGGCCGGGCGTATTCGCCGCGTTTCCTCTGGATGTGGCCGAACGCGCGCATCTCTGTGATGGGCGGCGAACAGGCCGCGTCCGTGCTCGCGACCGTGCGCCGCGATGGCATAGAAGGTAAGGGCGGTACGTGGTCGAAGGAAGAGGAGGAGGCGTTCAAGTCACCGATTCGCGACCAGTATGAAGTACAGGGGCATCCGTATTATGCAAGCGCACGCCTGTGGGACGACGGTGTGATCGACCCGGCGCAGACCCGCGATGTGCTGGGACTTGGGCTGGCAGCTTCCATGAATGCGCCTATCGAGGACACGCGTTTCGGCGTGTTCAGGATGTGACGGCAGCACTTGGCGCTTCAGCGCTTAGTGCCGCCCCATGCTTCGCGGACGGCCCAGCACTTGGCGATTCAGCGCTTAGTGCTGCCCCATGCTTCGCGGACGGCCCAGCACTTGGCGATTCAGCGCTTAGTGCTGCCCCATGCAAAGGCTGACCTCTTCCTTCCAGGCTTCGTTATGTTCAACAAAATACTGATTGCAAATCGCGGTGAGATTGCGTGCCGCGTGGCCGCAACCTGCAAACGATTAGGCGTAGGCAGCGTCGCCGTTTATTCGGACGCCGATGCCCAGGCAAAGCACGTTGCCGTCTGCGATGAAGCCGTTCATGTGGGTGGTGCGGCTGCGTCCGAGAGTTATCTGCGGATCGAAAAGATCATCAGCGCCGCGTTGGAAACCGGCGCGCAAGCCGTGCATCCAGGGTATGGGTTCTTGTCCGAGAACGAGGACTTTGCGCGGGCTTGCGAGAAGGTCGGGCTGGTATTCATAGGGCCGCCGGTCGAGGCGATCTCCGCGATGGGTTCGAAGGCCGCGGCCAAGGCGCTGATGCAATCGGCATCCGTGCCGTTGGTGCCGGGTTATCACGGCGACAGCCAGGACCCCGCGTTGCTGCAAAAGGAAGCCGATGGCATCGGCTATCCGGTGCTGCTCAAAGCAAGCGCAGGCGGCGGCGGTAAAGGCATGCGTGTAGTCGAGAAAAGCGCGGATTTTGCGTCGGCGTTGTTGTCATGCAAACGTGAAGCCGCGAGCAGTTTTGGCAACGATCGTGTGCTGATCGAAAAATATTTGCAGCGCCCGCGGCATGTGGAAGTCCAGGTGTTCGCAGATCAGCACGGCAACGCCGTTTATCTTTTCGATCGCGATTGTTCAGTGCAGCGCCGACATCAAAAGGTGCTCGAAGAAGCGCCCGCTCCCGGCCTTCCAGATGAAGTGCGTAAAGCCATGGGCGAAGCCGCGGTTGCGGCGGCACGTGCGGTGAATTACGTGGGCGCGGGCACGGTCGAGTTCATCATGACCGGCGACGGCCAGTTCTATTTCATGGAGATGAACACGCGGCTGCAAGTTGAACATCCTGTGACCGAAATGGTCACAGGCCTCGACCTGGTCGAATGGCAACTACGCGTGGCAAGCGGTGAACCGTTGCCATTGTTGCAGGATCAGTTGAAGGTGAACGGCCATGCGATCGAAGCACGTATCTATGCAGAAAATCCATCGCGCGGGTTCTTGCCATCCACAGGTACGTTGAAGCATTTGAGTTTACCCGAAGCGGTCGAATTTCAGTTGAATGGCAACGTGCGCATCGATAGCGGCGTGCGAGAAGGCGATACCATTACCCCGTTTTACGATCCGATGATCGCCAAGCTGATCGTGCACGGCCGGGATCGTGACGATGCATTGCTTCGGATGGCGCTGGCGTTGAAAGAATGCGAGGTCGTGGGGCCGTCGACGAATATCGAGTTCCTGCATCGGATTGTGGTGAGCGTTCCCTTCTCGGCGGCCGATCTTGATACGGGCCTGATTGAACGTCATCACGACACGTTGTTCGCTCCATCGACCGTGCCAAAAACGCAGGCGCTCGCGTTGGCTTGCGCCGCGTTGCTCACGCGTGAAGGCGGTGAGGCGCATGGTGTGTCGCCGTGGGATGCGTTGTCGCATTGGCGCATGAGCGGCGGCTACACGCAGGCGTTGAACTGGCGCCTCGTGGGTTCGGACGATGAAATCGTGGCCGTCTTTACACGCGATTCAACATCTGGCCGCGCTGATAACAAACAGCTCGAATTACTTGGCGAAACGCTCACGTTCGACTGGTCGCATGGGGATGAGCCGCATGCATTCGTCGTGCTGATCGGCGATAAGCGGATCAAGGGGCGGGTGTTTATCGACGGTGATGTGTTCCATGTGTTCTACGCTGGCGCGTCGCTGGCGTTTGAATGGCAGAACCTGCTGGCGCATGCCGCCGATGCCGAGCATGGCGAAGGCCGCTTGACGGCGCCGATGCCGGGCAAAGTGATCGCGGTGCTGGTGGAAGTGGGCGTGGTGGTCGAGAAGGGTGCGCCGCTGCTGGTGATGGAAGCCATGAAGATGGAGCACACCATTGTTGCGCCGGCGGGCGGCACGGTGGGCGAGATCCTGTTCAGCGTTGGTGATCAGGTGACCGATGGCGCCCAGCTATTGGTGATGGAAGTGCAGCCCGCGAAATAACGCCTCGCGTTATTTCGTTTTCAAACTACCCAGCAGGGTGTCTTCAGATTCCGTCTTCACGAGGATTTCCACGCGCCGGTTCAACGCACGCCCTTCGGGCGTGTCGTTGGTCGCGATCGGTTCCAAAAATGCGATCCCTTTTGTTTTAATGCGCGCAGCAGGAACGCCGCGTGCGACTAGCGCATCGCCCACGGCATTGGCACGCGCGGTGGACAGTGTCTGGTTGTAGTCGAACGGGCCGACGTTATCCGTGTGTCCTTCGACCATGATCGGGCGCGTGCTGCGCTTGAGCAGCACGGCTGCACGATTTAGCACGGCGATGCTCTCGGGACGCATGGAGGCTTCGTCGAAGTCGAATAGCGCTGATTCCTGAAGCCGCAGCTCCACGCCTTCGCGCACCGGATGGACGACGATGCCGACCTTCTGGTTGAGCGCTTCTTCCTTCGACCGGTTCAGGCCGGATGCGCAGCCGGCGAGCAAGGCCGTTGTTGCACATGCGTTCACAATTGTTTGAATAGCTTTCACTGCATGTCTCTTGAACGGATGGCGGGGCGAGGAATTCGATTATAGGGAAATGGAATTGGCCGAGTGTGAAATTAGAACAACATCCGGAAACCCGGTTGAAAGTGCTCCGAGCTTGATTCTTGCCTTGATTCTGGCCGATAGTGGCCCGACTTACAATGCAGGGTTGGTACTCAGCTGGAAGACTCGGTAAGGCTGAGTTTGAAGCGGGTTTGTGGGCTTTCACTTAAAGAAGAAATAACCAGGGCGTTTTATATGATTCCACGCGATCAAACCTCTGCGGACGAGAAGGACCGCACGCGGCGTCTGCAACGAACCGCGTCGGGGTTGCTGTACGCGGTGCTCGTCGCGGTGGCGATCTGGATGATCCGCGACTTCATTCCTGCGGTGGTGTGGGCTGCTGTGATCGCGATTGCGTTGTGGCCGTTGTTGACCTGGCTTGAGCAGCGGCCGGTGTTCAAGGAGCGCCGAACCTGGCTTGCGGTGCTGTTGACGGTCGTGCTCGCGCTGGTGTTCGTGGTGCCGTTTATCCTGGTCGTCGCGCAGGCGGGCAATGAAGCTCGCGACTTTTTGCGCTGGTTCCACGAATCGCTTAGCACGGGCATTCCCATGCCCGATCTCGTCAACCATCTGCCGGCGGGGTCGACGCAGATATCGGCATGGTGGCAGGAGAATCTTGCTACGCCGCTGGGTTCATCGCCCGCGGCGAAACACTTTCATAGCGCGACCGTGGTCGCCATGACCCGGCATTTCGGCAGTCGCGTGGCGCATGGGCTGGTGGTGTTCGGCTTCATGCTTGTCACGCTGTTTTTCCTGTTCAAGGCGGGGTCGAAACTCGGTGAGCAGTTGCTTGAAGCATCGAGGCGCGGGTTTGGTTCGGAAGGTGCATCGCTGGCGCGCCGGATGGCCGAGTCGGTTCGCAGCACGGTGACCGGGCTGGTGGTGGTGGGTCTGGGGGAGGGCGCGTTGCTTGGCGTGGCTTATGTCGTAACCGGCGTGCCGCACGCCACGTTGCTCGGCATGCTGACCGCCATCGCAGCCATGTTGCCGTTTTGCGCGCCGATCGTGTTCATTGGCGCGGCATTGTGGCTGCTTGCTCAGGGCTCGATGGTGGCGGCGGTCTGTGTGGCGGTGTTCGGGTTCGTGGTGGTATTCGTGGCCGAGCACGCTGTGAGGCCGGTGCTGATCGGCGGCGCGGCGAGGTTGCCGTTTTTGCTCGTGCTGTTCGGGATTCTGGGCGGCGCGGAAACGTTCGGGTTGGTGGGCTTGTTTATCGGACCTGCGTTGATGACGATTCTGGTCGTGCTTTGGAAGGAGTGGGTGCATTGAGGAGTGCTGGCGAGCACGCAATGCTCGTCCGTCGCTTGCAATAAGCCATGCAGCGGTTATTGAAGGCCGTTTCATTAACTAGCGGTGAAACGTCCGATCGGATATTCGACGGCCACTTCGTGAATTGCAGGTCTTCGACACATTCCATCTTGTCGCGCAAGATGTCGATTCTTCGCCACCGACTCTTCGTAATACGAAGTGGTCAGCCGACCATAGATTGTCGGCACGGCGATCGTGTGTTGAATGCAGTGATCGCGCCGGAGCTTCAGGAAAACGAACCCGCTTCGGGCAGGTAAACGCTGAAGCAGCGCAGCCGCAAAGTCGAAGCCGACGAGATCCGCGCGATGCTGGATTCGTTCGATGGTAGTCGCGAGGAGGGCGCTCGGGCGCTCGGTATTTGCAAGACTAAGCTGTGGCGGAAGCTATCGGTGAAGTAAGCGGAAACCTCTCACCCCCGCTCCTGCACACACACCCACGGCGACACCACCACAGCCCACAATTCGGGATTGCGTGCAGCAAGATCCTCAGCCACCGCGGGTTCGACGCGTTCAAGCAACCCGGCCGACAACCACTTGGTGACCTGCTTCGTATCATCACTGGCAACGGCTTCGGCGACACTCACCAAATCGATATCGCGCGCCACTTTCAGCAACACGCCGCGCGCGAAAAACCGCTGCAGTTCAGACCATTCGATCTGCGCGGTTTCGGCGAAAAGTTTGAGATACAGCGGACTGGCGGACTGAGCGTCTTTCATAGGGGAATCACAGGCAGGTTCGAGCGTCCGACATGATAAACCATCGCGCCGGACGCTCTGCCCGACTGCCAGCGACCGCTCAAAGATCGAAGAAAACCGTTTCCTTCGGTCCTTGCAGATGAATATCGAAGCGATAGATCGTATTCGACGTGCCTGCTTCCCGTTTAGCGACCAGCGTGCCGCGGCGTTCCTGAGGCACTAGCGCCAGGACGTCATCGCGTGCGTTAGCTTCGGCTTCATCGTCGAAATAGATGCGCGTATAAGCGTGCAGCAACATGCCGCGCATCAACACGATCACATCAATATGCGGCGCCGAATCGCCCCCTGTGCTGCCCGGCTTGACTGTGTCCACGACGAAGCGCAACTCCGGGTCCGTCCCGGTGCCCACCCGCGCGAAACCGCGAAAGCCCGACTTGCGTGCCTCTGCCGTCGTGCTCACATAGCGGCCGGTGGAATCGGCCTGAATCATTTCGATCACGGCATCGCCCACCACTTTCTCTTCACCGTCGAATACTTGCCCGACGATGCTGATGTGCTGACCCACCGATTCCCGATCCGCAATCGACGGCGTGAACAGGCTTTTCAAATCGAAGTTGTATTGCTCGGGACACAAGCCATAAGCGAAGTACGGTCCGACCGTTTGCGACGGGGTTTGTTTAAAAGTGGTCATGTTCAAGCCTCCGTCGGGGTCTGGTTCGCGCCGCGCAGCACGATGTCGAACTCATAACCGAGCGCATAGCCTTCCTCGGTCGTATCGATGGAAAAGCGCGAGATCATCCGGTTGCGCGCATGTTCCGGCGTGCCCTGGAAGATCGGATCGAGGTCGAGCAGCGGGTCGCCGGGGAAATACATTTGCGTGACAAGACGCGAGCCGAAGTAGTCGCCGAACAACGAGAAGTGGATGTGATTGGGACGCCACGCGTTGGCATGATTACCCCACGGATACGCGCCCGGCTTGACCGTAAGAAACCGGTACCGCCCCTCGTTGTCAGTCAGGCAACGGCCGGCGCCCAGGAAATTCGGATCAAGCGGCGCCGCGTGCTGGTCGGCTTTGTGAACATAACGCCCCGCCGCATTCGCTTGCCAAATCTCGACCAGCGTGTTGCGCACGGGCCGGCCGCCTTCGTCGAGCACGCGGCCCGTCACGATGATGCGTTCGCCCAGCGGCTCGCCATTCTTCGCGGCGTTGCGCGTGAGGTCATGATCGAGCTTGCCGAGATCATCGGCGCCGTACACCGGCACGCGCCGGTCCTTCAGGTTCTCTTTCAGCGGGATCAACGGGCGCGACGGGCTGCGCAACACGGACGACTTGTAACCCGGATGGCGATAAGGCGGGTGGGAATCCCAGTCGCGCGGGCTCAGGATGAGGGAGGGGGAACTCACGGGGGAAGTCACTTTTTTGTCTCCGACTTTTAAAATATGAATCAACACTTTATCTAAGTGATGAAGTTATGGAAAATGACGTTTTATGCATTCAGACATAACTAATCGTCATGGCTAAAAACCCTGTGCCGTCCGTCCCTGCGGCGTCGAACAAGCTGAGTAAGCTGAACCAGCCAATCTTGCCGATCGCCAACCTGACCAGCGGCCGGATCAAGTTCCGGCATCTGCAGTGTTTCCTGGCGGTGACGCAATTCGGCAGCGTGCAGCGCGCCGCTGACAGCCTGTCGATTACGCAACCGGCGGTATCGAAAACTATAGGCGAGCTGGAATCCATACTGGGCGTCCGGTTGTTCGAACGGGGCCGCCGAGGCGCCGCGCCGACGCGCGAAGGCAGACTATTTGCGCCGCACGCTGCAGCCTGCGTAGGGGCTTTGCGCGAGGGAGTGGATGAATTGTCCCGGCATGGCGACGACCTGCCCGGCACGGTCGCGATAGGCGTCTTGCCGACCGTCGCGCCTGCGTTGCTGCCGCCCACGCTTGCCGCGTTTCGGGAGCACTGGCCGGACGTCTCCGTGCGGGTATGGACCGGGTCGAACTCGCAATTGCTCGAACGCCTGAAATCCGCCGATACCGACCTGGTTATCGGCCGCCTGTCCGAACCGGAAGGCATGCAGGGGATGACCTTCGAGCAGTTGTACCGTGAGCCGTTGACGGTCGTTGTGCGCAGCGATCATCCGCTCGTGCATGAAAGCAATATCACGGCGTCGGTGCTTGCCCGCTTTCCGGTGGTCGTGCCGCCATTTGGGACGCTGATCCGACAGTCCGCTGAAAGCGTGTTGACGGCGTTCGGCGCACAAGCGCTGAGTTCGCTGATTGAAACCTTGTCGGTGTCGCTTGGGCGCGCTCTTGCATTGCACAATGACGCGATATGGTTCGTGCCCGCAAGCGTGGTGGAACACGACATCGAATTGAAGCTGCTGGCCCGCTTGCCGATGCCCTTTGCCGGCGCCGATGAACCCATCGGCCTGATACTGCGCCATGACCGCGTCCGCTCGCCTGCACTGGATAGTCTGATCGATGCCATCCGGGAAGCCGGAAGGCAGCGTGAGGCGGTTCGTATCGGTATGAAATAGCGCGTATCCAGGCTTGCCGCAGGCACTTGTTACCGTAAATGCGGTATCGGCAAAACCCCATTAGCATGCGTGCGATAAAAGCTATATAAGTGGGCCAAGCCTGCTTCAGTCAACAGTCAAGGCAAGCGCAAAGCCGCCTTGAAAAGCAGCATAAAAGCTGGGAGTCACGAGCCGCGCATAAGCGCCGCAAACAACCTTACTGTAAGCATGCGCAACAGAATTGCGTGCAACCAAAGTTCGCTTTGCGCTGTCTGACTCCGCAACTCGCAACGCTTCAATCCTCAGGACGACCATCAAAGCCGCCAGCAAGATGAGAACCGTATTGCTCGTCGACGACGACCCCGCCACCCTCGAAGCCTGGACCCTGTGCATGCAGTCGGCCGACTGCACGGTGCTGTCCGCGTTCGACGGCAACGGTGCGCTTGCACTATTGGGCGAGCACAGCGTGGATATCGTGGTGTCTGACTGGATGATGCCGGGGCTTGGCGGCGCTCTGTTATGCCAGACGATGAAGACCAACTCGGCCTTGGCCCACATTCCCTTCCTGATGATCTCGGGCCATCCGCACCCGCCGGCTTTCGTTCACTACGACGGCTATTTACAGAAGCCCGTCGAGACCGAAGCGCTGTTGTCAGCGGTGGACCGGCTGTGCGCGGCGAAGCGACGCCGGCCGTTCTGACGTTCTGACGTTTTGACCCATCAACGCACCGAGCCGCTGCTGACCACGGGTTACCGCGCGTAGGTAGCCCGCTCGGGTGCAGACTCAAGCCAGCCGCGCCATTTCCTTTTCCATCCGTTCTTGCGCCAGCCTGTTCAACTCTTGCGGCACCACACAATCGGCGGGCAGCGGCGGCAGCACGATCACGCGAATATGCCCGGGCTGATCGGGCCAGCCTTTTGCCGGCCAGTATTTGCCGGCGTTATGCACGACCGGGACGGCGGGCACTTGCGTGGAACACGCGAGCCTCACGCCGCCTGACGCCAGCTTGAGCGGCGCATCGTGCGCGACCCGCGTGCCTTCCGGAAAGATCACCACCACATCGCCCAGCGCGAGCTTTTCCGCGCATTCGCGCGTGACGGCCTGATGCGCCTGACGGGGCGAACCGCGGTCCAGGCTCACCATATCCAGACCCTTGAGCACCCAGCCGAAGAACGGAATGCGCTTGAGGTCGCTCTTGAATACGAAGCTGATGCGGCGCGGAAACAGCGCCATGAACGCGAGCGTTTCCCATGTCGATTCATGCCGGCACAGCATGATGAACGGTTCGTTCGGCAGGTTCTCCAGCCCTTCGACCGAACACGATACGCCGGTGATCGCGCGCATCATCCAGACCATTGCGCGGCACCATTGTTTGGCGAGCCAATAACGGCCGCCGCGGCCGACGAACGGAAACAAAGGCAGAATCAGGATCGACCACACGGTACCGCTGCCAAGCAGGTAGGTCGCGAATAGCCACTTGACGAAGGTTCGATGCATTAAGAAATGGACGTGGTAAAAATGGGGCGAAAGGGGTGCGGCGGGTTGCAAAGCGTCCTGGGGTACGGTGACCGGCCCGACGTTTGAGCCCGGCGTGCGAAACCCGAAGGATAGCCTGTGCGGCGCTCCATGTCCCAAACTGGGGTTCTGGGCCTGCCCCTGAACTAACCGCCCGATGACAATCAGAGAGGCACCGGCCTCTCTTTAACGGAGTTGCAATGACGGACGAAGCAAACAGCGAAGTAAAGGCCGAATTGACGAACGGCGATGCCGCCAAGCCGGCGCCTGCGTTCGAGGACGGTCTGCTGGATGTCGGCGATGGCCACGCCATGTACTGGCGCGCACAAGGGCCCAAGGACGCCCCCGTGATGCTGATTGTCCACGGTGGCCCCGGCGGCGCGATGAACCTGAAGTGGGCGGATGTGCTCGATACATCGAGGTGGCGGATGGTTTTCTTCGATCAGCGCGGCTGCGGCAAATCCACGCCGTTCGGGAAGCTGGAGCACAACGGCACGAACGATCTTATCGGCGATATGGAGAAGTTGCGGGTCGCGCTCGGCATCGAAAAGTGGGCGCTGTTCGGCGGCTCGTGGGGCACGACACTCGCGCTCAGCTACGGCGTCACGCATCCCGATCGCTGCCTCGGCTTTTTGCTGCGCGGGATTTTCCTGGCGCGCAAGGAGGATATCGACTGGTTCCTGTGGGATGTGCAGCGCGTGTTTCCGGATGCGCACCGGGCGTTTCTGGATGCCATCGAGACCGCGAGCGGCCAGCGTCCGCGCAATGCCGCCGAGATCCTGGCGCTGACCGGCGCGCCCCTTGCCCGTTTCGATGACGCCGGCATCAAGCTCGCCCGTGCGTGGTCGGGCTTCGAGGCGACGTTGTCGGTAGTGAATAAACCCGCGCCGAAGAAGGGTGCTGACCAGACGAATAAGGACGAATCGAAAGGCGACGAATCGGTCGTAACGGTACAAACCACCGCCACGCCGCCCGAACCGACCCAGGCCGACGCGACCCAAGCCGACGCGACCCAAGCCGAGCCGGCCACCCCCGAAGCCACCCGCGAGGCCAATGCCGCTGCGATCTCCATGTCGCTGCTGGAGCACCACTACATGGCGCATGAGTTGCCGCCGGAGCCGTTGTTGCCGCGTATCGGGAGGATTGCGCATTTGCCGTGCGTGCTCGTACACGGCCGCTTCGACATGGTGTGTCCCGCCGATCAGGTGCAGGCCCTCGCCGACGTGTGGCCGGGCGCGCAGCTATCCATCGTCGATGCCGCGGGCCACTGGACCTTCGAGCCCGGCAACGTGACAGCGTTGAAAGCCGGCGGCGAGTATCTTGCACGAACGCTGGCCGCGACGCCGGCTACAGCTCCGGATTCAACCCCAACGCTAGGCTGAAGGCGGCAGCAACCCGGTCGCCGACGCGGCGAGACGCTCCCAGTCGAGATCCGCGCCGAACACGAGCGGGTCGCCGCGATAGTTGATGAAGATCGACAGCGTCACGCACAGCCCGGTGCCGGTCGCCGATAAATACGGAGCACTCACCATCAGCCGCTGCGGATACGCGAGGGCATCGACGAAATACGGCCGGTTGTCCCAGCGGCCGATCGACGGCTTGCTCAGTGGCGCGAGGCGAGGAGCGATCGGGATTGCGCCGGCGCCTTCGATCATCGGGATGCATTCGCGGCCGCCCTGATCGAGGAAAAAGCAACATACCGTGCTCGGCAGCGCCCGCAGATCCTCGCAGGCCCGATCCGGCAACGCGCCGGAGCACATGCGTTCGGCCGCCTCCGCAAAGCGCGTCCGATACGGCATCAGCAGCAAGTCGACGGCAAGCTCGCGGGTCTGGCGCGTGTGAGCGAGAGTATCGAAGACGGTTTCGATCTGCTGCGTCGCGGCTTCCTCGGGCGAGTTTCCGGGACCTGGCTGGCCGAACAGGAAGCCCTGCACGAAGTCCACACCCGAGCGCGCCGCCAGCAGCAAGTCCTCCTCGGTCTCGATGCCTTCGGCCACCACCAGCATGCCTGCCTCGTGCAACAGGCTCACCAGCTTCGGCATCACTGACTCGCGCAGGTCCGGCTGATGCGCGTGAATAAGGCTGCGATCCAGTTTCACGATGTCCGGCCGCAAGGTCAGCAACCGATCCAGGTTCGAGTGGCCGGCACCGAAGTCGTCCACTGCCACCAGAAAGCCGTGGCGCCGGAACGCCTGGGTCGCGTGGGCGAACGCGCAGACGTCGTTGCCGCCTGATTCCAGCAATTCGATCACGATTTCTTCCGGCCGCATGCCCGAATCACGCGCGATGCCGGCGAGTTGCTGCGCATAGCCGGGATCGATGAAACTGGCCGGCGTCACGTTCAGGAACAGCCAGCTCTGGCCGGGCAGCCATTTGGCTGCGTTGTGCAAATGGGTGACATGACTCAGGCGGTCGAGTGCGCCCGTCGAGCTCTCCACGATCGCTTTCGCGAACAGTTCGAACGGCTCCAGCAACCCCCCGGCGGATGCAACGCCGCGCAACAGGGCCTCGTAACCGACCTGGCGCTGGTGGGGCAAGCTGTAGATCGGCTGGAAATGCGAACAGAGCACGATGCCGTCGAACGCGGCCTGCGGGCGAGGCTTACCGAGTGCGCGCCGCATCAGGAAGCCGCCGCCAGGAAATGGGCATTGCCGGTTGGCGCAGCCATGCTGTCTAGTGCAACACGTCCCGAGACGAATAGTGAAAAGGCGCGCAGGATGAACGGCATGAACCGTGCGGGCAACCCTGTCAGCCGCGGCGTGCGACGACGGCGTACCGGCCCGGTCAGAACGGCTGCACAAACGCGAGCCAGGAACAGTTCGAACATGATGTTGGTCTGCGCGCGTGAATACGACAATGGGACGAATGGGACGCGGCTCGGCAACGCTTGAGGCCGGACAACATCTTATCGGATCAAATGGCGGTTGGCTTGAGCGTGAAGGCATCATGCCACGCGAAGGCCTGACGCCGGCAGCTTTGATGGGCGGGCGTTTGCGGGATGCCACAAATTCCGGGGAAGGCCTGCCGGACGGTAAATTTGGGACAGGAATGGTACGATCGCGCCTTGCAAGCCGGCGGGCGCTGCTCGTCGAACAAGTGAATCATGTTACGGAGGCGACCCGATGGCCCAACAGAAAACCAACCCGAAGCTGGAGCAGGCGCTGACGCGCGGCGACCTCGCGATCCGCCAGGCCAACTCCGGCCGCGCAACCGCCGTGCTGCGCGCGCTTGGCAAGATGATTGTGGAGGCTTCGGCGACCATCGGCGTGGAAGCGTTCGTTGTGATTCATGACGGCGACAAGATCTACGATCCGGCCGACGGCATGTGGCCGCAACAACTGCTGGTGTCGCTCGATGGCCCGGTGGAGGACGCAGATCCGGATGAATTGCGCACCGTGACCTTGATGGCCGACACCCCCGCAACCGTGTTCCGATGCGAATGGCAACGCGCGGACGGCAAGATCGGTCGTCAGGAAGGGCGCCCGCTCGCGATGGTGGCGTTCATCACCGACGTGGACATTCCCTGGCTCGACGACGAGGACTGAGAAGCCCGACAAGAAGTCTGACTTATCCTGCACAAACGGGCGGATGCGCCTTGCATCCGCTACCCCAAGCCTCTTCGCTTCTCCATTCTGCAAAACTGGCAGTTGAGTCACGCTTCAGGCGTAATTCTCTTCCAATTCCCAAAGCTCGAACACGCAGCCCCGTCGAATTGCTTTCGCTTGCTTAGTGAAATGCCATATCGGCCAAAGGGGTTATTTGCGGCGACTTGTATTCGTCGGTTTAATAGACCTCCCTTGTTGCAATCGGATCATTCCCCGCCCGCGTATCCAGCCGCTTCGCTTGCACGCTATTCACCCTCGATATAAAGTCGGTGATAAAAAATCCGTTATATAAGCATAAGCACGTTAACGGTGCAGCGCCGAAGATAGCGCAAGGAAAACATGACGTTGGAATATTTCTATCCCATAGTTAATGGCATAAAGAATCCCGCTTCACGCGTTCGACACACCTTACCTGCCGGAAATTTTTCATAATACGAAATTCCAGCGATCATTAGGGTCGCCGGACGCGAAAAGCACTGAAAATACAGATCTTTTTGAAGTTTATTTAGAGATTTATTTGCTAGCGCGCACCCCATCAATTGCCTTTGGGCGAGACTAAATCCGTCGTGCGATTCGTTTGCGTCAAGTCAAACGTTCCGCGACGTCCTTCTTCTCGCCAAAAATGGGGTAGCACAAAATGGAACAGCTTAATCAGGCAGGTCAAAGCAGCGTTTTTCGGAACGGACATATTGAGCACGGTAAGCGTGCAGAGCGGCTTGAACTCGCGGCCGTACAGGCGCTAAAGAAGCCGGAGTCCATGCCGTTCACGATTCGCATCGTCTCGGCGGATCATGATCTTCAGAAAGCGGTACAGGTTCGGCGTGTGGCTTACGGTCGCCATTTGCCGGCTTTTGCGGAGAAAATGGCAGTCGAAGCGTGTGATCGCGATCCGGGTACGGTGATTCTGCTTGCTGAATCGAAGCTCGATGGCGCGCCGCTCGGCACCATGCGTATTCAAACCAACGAATACGCACCGCTCGGCGTTCAGGGATCGGTCGAATTGCCGGCCTGGTTAAAAAGTGGCCGTCTCGCGGAGGCCACTCGCCTTGGCGTGGCCGGCGGAACGATTGGCCGCGTGGTAAAAATGATGCTGTTCAAGTCTTTGTTTTTATACTGTGAGCAGCAGCAGATCGACTGGACGGTGATTACCGCGCGTTCGCCGCTGGATCGGGAATATGAAGCCATGCTGTTCGAAGATGTTTTCGGTTATCGGCAATTCATTCCGATGGCGCATGTCGGCAATCTGCCGCATCGGGTTCTGGCCGGCGAAGTCGGTGTCGCGCGTCGGCGCTGGGAGGAGGCGAAGCACCCGCTATTTCAGTTCGTGTTTCAAACGCATCATGCTGATATCGATTTGCGGGCGGCAGATTTATCTTTCGAGCGAGAAACGGTAGGATGCCCGGAAGCTCCGCAGGTTGCGCAGGTTGCTTATGGCAGGTAATAAACAATAAAACAATAACCCGGTCGTACGTTGGCGCGGGACAGACTGAGGCGATGGCGACCTAGGACCGGCCGCCATCGCCCGCGCGGCATGGGTTAGTGCAACCAGGGGAACACCAGGTATGGCGTCGGTTGCTTTATTTTCGCGATCAAAGTACAGGCGCGCTGGTTCATTCATGGATCGGCTGCTGTACAGCTTCTCCGTCTTCGTCGTCCCGGCGCTGATTGCGGTGGGTACGATCGCCACCCTGCTGTGGGCGCCGCACCAGTTCGAATCGAACGGAGCTGTTCCGCTGCCGCTGCACGTCATTAACGATACCCGCGGCACGCTGGACCCTGCCAGCGCCCTGAAGGCGCTCGGACACGAGGCCGAGGTTGGCCGTTTCAGCACGCGACTGGCGGAAACGCCGGTCTGGTTTTCATTCGATGTTCCCAACATGAGTCTGCAGCAGTCCACCTACGTGGAACTGCCGTCGCGTCACGCGCAGACGCTCGCTTGCTGGATCGCCTCTACGCTGCAGCCGCTCGGCACGGCGAACCGCCAGAGCACCACCAACGAAATTACTGCTGTTAAGGCAGGTTTCTCCATTCATCTTGGTCATCTCGCGCAATCGGTTCAAGTCGTCTGCCGTGGCACATTCTCCGGCCCGGCGCAGGTCAGCGCGCTCGCATGGGACGGCCAGGGTCTGCGCACTTCCGCGCTCGATTTTCAGGAAAGCTCGGGCATGATCGGAGGCGGCCTGCTGACGCTCGCCGTATTCGTGTTCGTCACCGCGCTGATCAACCGCGAGTGGACGTACGTGATCTTCGCCGTGTGGCTGGTCGGCAATCTGCGGCTGTGCGCGAACGCGATGGGATGGGACATGCAGTGGACCGGTCGCTCGATCCCGCCGGACTTTCTGCAGCCACTGCGTCAATTCACCTTCGCTGCCTACTTTCTACTGACGGGCGCGCTTTTCAGCCAGTTGTTCCGTCGTGAGCTGAAGGTGGTGGGATATCGCCGGCTGCTGGGGCTTGGGCAATACATAGGCATCGCCTTGCTGGTGTGCTCCGTGATCCTGCCCTATTCGCGCTTCATTCCGGCGCTTTGGATACTCGGCGGAAGTGGCATAGCCGTGCTTGTCTTCTTGCTCGCACGGATCGTCTGGCTCGCCCGCTCGCGCACCGTGCTCTGGTACGTTGGATCGCTTGCGATCGTATTATTCGCCACCTTCTCTGATGTGCTTGCCGCTGCGTTCAGCATCAAGTCGCTCTCGGGCGGCGTGAGCACGGTGATGGCCGCGTTGTCGTCGAGCATGATGGCCGCTTTCGCGATCGCCGAGCAGATGCGCGCCGAACGCGAGCATCGGCGGCAGGCGCAAACGGAACTGCGTAATACCTATGACGTGACGCCCATAGGCCTCTTCACGCTCGACAGCGATGGTCACTTCGTGCGCGCGAATCCCGCGTTGCAATCCATGCTCTCGCTGCAAAAGACTGAATACAAAGTGCGGCACTGGAACGACTATTTCGAATCGGGCGCCTGGGGTGCATTGCAGGCGCTGGCATCGAAGGGAAGTGAGGGCGAACTGGAGATGGGCGGCGCGGCATCGCGGGGCAATGGCGAACGTCGTTTCCTGCTCAAGGCCACGCGCTCGAACGGCTGGATCGAAGGCTCGCTGCAGGATGTGACCGAGCGTTCGAAAGCCGTTGAACGACTGCGGTTCCTGGCTGAGCACGACCCGCTCACAGGGTCGCTTAACCGGCGCGGTGTGGAAAAGGCGATCGCGGCACAAAGCGAAGAAGGGACGTCGTGGGCGCTCGTGTACGTGGACCTGGATCGCTTCAAGCTCGTCAACGACCTGTTTGGCCATCGTGCTGGCGACGAAGTCCTGAAGCAGGTCGCCACGCGCACGCGGGTGTTGTTCGCAGCGGGGTTCCCGTTCGGGCGGATTGGCGGTGACGAATTCGTCTGCGTGATGGGTGGCATGTCGATAGACGAAGCCATCGACTGCTGTCATCACCTGATCAGTGCGTTGAGTGATGCGCCGTATCAGGTCGGCAATCGTGCGTTCCAGGTGAAGGCGTCGGTGGGACTGGTGGAGTGTTCGCATGGTGTACGTGTGCAGGACGCGCTCTCGCATGCGGACCGTGCGTGCCGTGAGGCCAAGAAGAGTTCGAATGCGCGGATGGTGACGTATCGCAAGGGTGCGGCGGCTTTCGAGGAGCGGGCAGAGGAACTGAAGCTCGTTGAAACGCTGGGGCGCAATCGATTGCCTCCGGGCCTTTTCCTGGTGATGCAGCCGATCATGTCGCTGTCCGCACCCACCGAGTCGCTTAATTTCGAAGTGCTGCTGCGCATGCGGGCGCCCGATGGTGCGACGCTGCCCGCCGGCAAGGTGATCGTGGCGGCGGAGGAATCCGGCAACATTGCGGCGATTGATAAATGGGTGATCACCACGTTACTTGAGTGGATTGAGAAACATCAGGCGTCGCTCACGAATACGCGTTTCATTTGCGTCAATCTCAGCGGGGGATCGCTGAACGACGAGCAGTTCATGGAAGACGTCTTTGCATTGTTCGCGCGCTTCCGGCATATCGTGCCTTATCTGTGTCTTGAGATTACCGAGAGCGTCGCGTTGCATGATCTTGGCAATACACAGCGTTTTATCGCGCGGGTGCATGAGATGGGCGGCAAGATTGCGCTCGACGATTTCGGCGCGGGGTATACGTCGTTTAAATATCTCAAGGATCTTTCCGCCGATGCACTCAAGATTGACGGCGAGTTTATTCGGACGATGTGTGCGCATCCGGCTGATATAGCCATTGTTGAAGCTATTGTTGCGTTGGCGCGTAATCTGGGAATGCGCAGCGTGGCTGAGTGGGTTGAGGATGTGGATACGCTGCGCGCGCTGAAGGAAATAGGCGTGGATTACGTGCAGGGATATCTTATTGCCAGGCCGCAGGAAAGTAGTGCGATTCTTGCCGCGTCGTCGGCGGCGAGTTTTGTGAAGGATTTGGAAGTGGTGCAGTTTATTGAGAGTATTGTCGTGCCGGATAAGTCGTTGGCGTTTACCTTCGATGTGATTGCTAAAGCGGGGTTGCACTGAGGGGTTTGGGGGGGCTGGGTTGGCAGGTTCTGGGGTTAGCGGTCGGAGTCTATGCCGGGTTGCCAGGTTCCTGCGTTAGCGGTCTGAGTCAATGCCGGGTTGCTGCTTTCAGTGTTAGTGGTCTGCGTGATTCGGATTTTCTCTTTATCACTATTAGCCACTGTGCGTGGCGGCACGTCATTTCTTTGTCCAAAGCGACAAAGAAACGAAGCAAAGAAAGCGCTTTCAGAACGAGGGCTCGTAAGTTGACCTAGCGTGCAGTTTCCAAGTTTTTGGCACCCCAAAAGCACGGTGCTCGCAAGAGCGACGGATGTGTGAACCCCTCTTTCTCCGAACACGGATACCCACACGCTTCGCCACCAGTGACTGAACCTGCAAAAGGTGCACCCCGCGCTATCCGCGGACAACCATTCAGCAATTTGTATGCATCCCGAACCACGTCGCCAACCGCTAAGAACAAAGCCCCCAGAATGCGTGAGGCCGTACCGCACGAATAACACTGCGAGTCGCACAATTAACCCACCAAAATATATAGCGGTATGCGTCGGGTCGTGTGGCCAACGAAGATAACAGCGCAGATTACTCAGCAGCACAGACTACTAAATTAATCTCCGAAAAATGAAGCCGTAAATACGCGTAAGGCCGCGTTGGTTCTTTGGCAATGGTGCTTGCCCGAGAGCGTACGGGGCGAAGCGTGTGCGTGTAAGAATTCGCGAGAAGGAGGGGTTCACACATCCGTCGCTCTGGCGAGCACCGTGCTTTTGGGGTGCCAAAAACGCGGAAATTGCACGCTAGGTCAACTTACGAGCCCGCGTTTTGAAAGCGCTTTCTTTGCTTCGTTTCTTTGTCGCTTTGGACAAAGAAATGACGTGCCGCCACGCACAGTGGCTAATAGTGATAAAGAAAAAAGCCAACTCAGGCAGACCGCTAAGGCCGAAAGCAGCAACCCGGCATTGACCCCGACCGCTAACGCAGGAACCTGGCAACCCGACCCCGACCTACCGCCCCCCGACCGACCAAAACCGGTCCACCGGCGCGAGCGAAACCCCTAGTTCATTTCATTCAATATCTTTGTCGCCGCGATCGGAATGCGCGTGTCATCCCACTGCGCGAGCCATTGCACCTCCTTCGTCGTGAAAAACCCAGGCTGGTTCCGCAATGCAAACTGCAGCGAATCCACAATGTGATCCCTGATGATCTGGGGCGAATCTTCGTCGGTGACGATCGCGTGAAGGGCTTCGAGTGCGCTCATGGTGCAGGTGACCAAGATAATGGGTTGGCAAAAATGCTGGTAAACCATAACCCGATAAAAATCCGAAAAACAATTCAATTCAACGCTTTCTCAAGCTATTTTCGGCTCCTCAGTGTTTTTACGTAGACGCGGCGCAACAATCGCTGCTTGCGCAGCCCCCATTGATGTTCAAAGCAATGTAATTGCTCTCATGCTGCACTGCACCGTTTGGGTTCCGCTTCATTTTCTTGACTTGTCTCCTCGTGGCTGCTGTACTAAATAAAGTCAATTGATTTAGTCGGCGAACGCGTCCGGTGCGCTTCCTCTCGAAGCCGCGGGCGAATAAAAACCTATGGAGCGAGACATGAAAAATCTTCGGCGTGCTGTCGCACGTGCGTCCTTCCTCGGACTTGCAGTGGCGTCGCTGGTGAGCTCAGGCGCGGCAACGGCGGCTGACCAGATCGCGATCGGCCTGATCACCAAGACCGATACCAATCCATTCTTCGTCAAGATGAAACAGGGCGCCGAAGAAGCCGCCACGAAAGGCGGCGTCAAACTCATCACCGCAGCCGGCAAGTTCGACGGCGACAACGCCACCCAGGTGACCGCGGTCGAGAACATGATGACGGCCGGTGTGAAAGCCATCCTCATCACGCCGAGCGATACCAAGGCCATCGTTCCGACGCTCAAGAAAGCGCGCGCCGCAGGCATTCTCGTGATCGCACTCGACACGCCGACCGATCCGCAAGATGCCACCGACGCGCTGTTCGCCACCGACAACTTCAAGGCCGGCGTGCTGATCGGCGAATACGCCAAAGCCTCCTTCGCCGGTAAGCCCGCGAAGATCGCCACGCTCGACCTCGCGCCCGGCGTGACCGTGGGTGTACTGCGTCATAACGGCTTCCTGCAAGGCTTCGGCGTGAAAGAGGGCGACCCATCGATCGTGTGCAGCCAGGATACCCGCGGGGACCAGTCGAAGGGCCAGACGGCGATGGAAAACTGCCTGCAGAAGGTGCCTGACATCAACCTCGTTTATACGATCAACGAACCCGCAGCGGCGGGTGCGTACCGCGCGCTCAAGGCAGCGGGCAAGGATAAGGACGTGATGATCGTGTCCATCGACGGCGGCTGTGAAGGCGTGCGCAACGTGAAAGCCGGCAGCTTCGCCGCCACCTCGCAGCAATACCCGCTCGTGATGGCAGCGCAAGGCGTGCAAGCAGGGATTGAATTCGCGAAGACGGGCAAGAAGGCGACCGGCTATCACGACACCGGCGTCACGCTCATCAGCGACAAACCCGTATCTGGCGTCGCAGCCAAGGACACGAAGTTCGGGCTGGACAACTGCTGGGGCAACAAGTAAGCCGTCGCGCCGCATTTGACCCGCATCTGAAGGTATGGCCCGGACAATGAGCCTCACGGCATTTCAAGTCCGGGTCGCGCGAGCGGCGCATTTTTTCGATGTTGCTGTCGAGGTCCCCAGTCATGACGCAATCCACCTCCCCCGCAGCCGGCCGCGCGACGTTCTCTGATCGTCTGCCGTCGCTTGCCGATATCGGTCCGCTAGCAGCGCTTGTGATCGCGTGCGCTTTCTTCATCTGGCAAAGCAACCGGTTTCTATCGATACAAAATCTCTCGCTGATACTTCAGCAGACCATGGTCGTGGCGGTGATCGCGATCGGCCAGACGCTGATCGTGCTGACCGGCGGAATCGACTTGTCGTGCGGCATGTTGATGGCATTCGGTTCCATCGTGATGACGAAGTTCGCCGTCACCCTGGGCGTACCGCCCGTGCTCGCCATCATCTGCGGCGTGGCCGCCAGCACATTGTTCGGATTGCTGAACGGTACGCTCATCACGAAGATCAAGTTGCCCGCGTTTATCGTCACGCTGGGGACGCTGAACATAGCGTTCGCGCTGACGCAGGTGTACTCGAATGCCGAGAGCGTCTCGAACTTGCCGGATGCCATGATGTTCTTCGGCAATACCTTCCATCTGGGCGGCGCGGAGGTCACGTATGGCACCGTGCTGACGCTGTTGATGTACCTCGTGGTGTGGTTCGTCCTGCGCGATACCGTGCCCGGCCGGCATCTCTACGCACTCGGTAACAATGCCGAAGCTGCGCGGCTGATGGGACTTTCGTCGCAGAAGATCCTGATCACCGTGTACACGCTCGCGGGCTTTTTCTATGGCATCGCGGCGCTCTTGTCGGTGGCGCGAACCGGCGTGGGCGATCCACAGGCGGGCCAGACCGAGAACCTCGACAGCATCACGGCCGTCGTGCTCGGCGGCACGAGTCTGTTCGGTGGACGCGGCACGATTGTCGGGACCTTGCTGGGCGCGTTGATTGTCGGCGTGTTCCGCAATGGCCTGACGCTGATTGGCGTGTCGTCGGTTTATCAGATTCTGATAACAGGCATCCTGGTGATCCTCGCGGTCGCCGCCGATAAACTCGCGCGTCCCCGCGCCTGAGGAGCCAAGCTCATGAACGACACAATCAAACCCGTTCTGGAAGCACGCGGCGTCATCAAGCGCTATGGTTCCGTGACCGCACTCGACGGCGTCGATTTCGAACTGATGCCCGGCGAGATCATGGCGGTGATCGGCGACAACGGGGCAGGCAAGTCGTCGCTGATCAAGGCGCTTTCCGGTGCCCTCGTGCCCGACGAAGGCGAGATCCTGCTGGACGGAAAACCCGTGCATTTTCGCAGTCCGCTCGATGCGCGCTCGCAAGGTATTGAAACCGTCTATCAGGACCTTGCCGTAGCACCGGCGATGAGCATTGCGGAAAATCTTTTTCTTGGGCGCGAGATAAGACGCCCCGGCATCCTCGGCTCCGTGTTCATGATGATCGACAAGCGGCGCATGTTGCAGGAAGCCATCGCGCATATGGAGGGTTTGCAGATCGGCATCCGTTCGATGAAGCAGGCTGTCGAGACACTTTCCGGTGGTCAGCGCCAAGGCGTGGCGGTGGCGCGCAGCGCGGCGTTCGCGCGGCATGTGGTGATCCTTGATGAACCCACCGCCGCGCTCGGCGTAAAGGAATCGAACATGGTCCTGGAGTTGATCCGGCGCGTGCGCGATCGCGGGCTGCCCGTGATTCTCATCAGTCACAACATGCCGCATGTGTTCGAGATCGCCGACCGCATTCATATCCAGCGGCTGGGGCGACGCGCGGCGCTGGTCAAGACGAAAGACATCCATATGTCGGAAGCCGTGGCCATCATGACCGGTGCGAAGCAGGCTGACGTGCAGGCGATCGCCTGAGAAGCGAGGCTGAAAAGCGATGACGCCTTCAATGCCCGCAAGCACGGCAACGCCGAAGCCGGCCGGCATGCGGCAGATGAACGAGCGCATCGTGCTTCAGGCGGTGCGCGTCCACGGTCCATGCCCCAAGTCCGAGATCGCGCGCCTGACGCATCTGAGCACGCAGACCACGTCGCTGATTGTTGATCGCCTGATAGACGACGGCTTGCTCGCCCGCGAGGCCAGGACACGCGTGCAGGGACGCATGGGGCAGCCGTCGGTGCCGATCTCGCTGCGCGCTGATGGGGCTTTTTCCATCGGCGTGAAAGTGGGACGCCGAAGTCTCGATGTGCTGACCATGGATTTCGCGGGCCAGGTCCACGCGCGGGATGTGAGCGAGTATGCGTATCCCGATCCGCGTACTGTGTTCGCTTTGCTCAGCGGGAAGATAGACCAGATGATGGTCTCGCTCGGCAGCGACGCTGCGAAGGTCGTTGGAATAGGCGTCGCGGCGCCGTTATGGCTTGGCGGCTGGCGCAATTTCTTCGATACCCCGCCGGACGTCTTCGCGGCATGGAACGAGATCGATATCTGCGCGCGGGTCCAGGCGCTGACCACGTTGCCGGTGGAGTTCGCGAAAGATACGACCGCTGCCTGCGCCGCTGAATTGCTGATGGGGCAAGGGCGCGGACTGGGCGACTTTCTCTATGTGTTTATCGGCACGTTCATTGGCGGCGGCCTGGTCATCGATGGACGGCTGCATGCCGGGCCCAAAGGGAATGCCGGTGCGATCGGGTCGTTTCCGCTGATGAGCGAAGGCACGCCGCAGTTGCTCAACGTAGCGTCGGTGTATGTGCTGGAAAAACGCTTCACCAATGCCGGTTTTCCCGCCGCCGCCGCTCACGATCACCGTGCGTTGTCGCCGGAGTTGTGGCCTCTGTGCGAGGCATGGCTCGACGCCGCCTGCCCGGCGCTCGCCACGGCCATTGCAACGGCCGCGGCGCTGGTCGATGTCGACGCGATCGTGATCGACGGGGAGCTGGATCGCCAGTTGTTGCGGGAAGTATTGAGCCGGACCCATAGCGCGCTCGATGCCTTCGACTGGCAGGGGATGGTGCGGCCCCGACTGGTTGAAGGGGAGATTGGCGCCGACGCCCGCGCGATGGGCGGTGCAATCCTGCCGTTGTACGCGCACTTCGCGCCCCGGCATGTGTTGTTCCTGAAATCGGGGATGAGCGCCTGACAGGTGCTCAGTCGCGGCTCGGCTTCAATCAGTGCCTTCCGCCCGGCGAGTTCTTCCGCCACACCTTGCGGCGCTGGCGGCCAACAAAATGAAAAAGGCTGCTCCAACCTTCGTTGGAGCAGCCTTTTTCATCCGACCCGAAAACGCATACGGGTCTCACGTGGTTCAGGCCCGGCGGCGCACGACCAGCCCCCAGACGAACAGCAGGACGATAGCGCCGACCACGGAGGCAATCCAGCCCGCAGCCTGTCCTTCGTGATACCAGCCGAGCGCGCGGCCGGCGTAGCCTGCCACGAGTGAGCCGGCAATGCCCAGCAGAATGGTCATGATCCAGCCGATGCTGTTGTCGCCCGGTTTGATCGCCCTCGCGATCAAACCAATAATGCCGCCAACGATAATAGTGCCGATAAGTGAAAGCATGCAGATTCCTTCGTAGTGTTGTCAAAACGCCCGACATTGCGGGCGCGCGCCGGCGCAACTTTGCGCGCGACACTTCTGCAACAAAAAAGTCGGGCGGCGCGCAAAGTGCTCGTCGAGTAGACCGATCGGCCGGCGTGTGGGCATTTTCGACGATCTCGCGCCATCCGGCAGGTTAAAATTCGTCGCATCGGCACTGTGCAACACCCGCGTGCTCCCACACCGTTTCATGCAACTCGAGCTTCTTATTCCCATGACCGATTCAGCCCCCGATCTCCAACCCGCCGAAGACACCACGCTCCACGAAGACCGCCTATGGCGCGACGACGGCTGGACCGCGAGGGTGATCAAGAACGAGGATGACGACGGCTGGGCGGTCCAGATGATCAAGGACGGCGAAGCCGAACCGGCGCTCACCGGTCCCTGGACCATGGGCCGCGACAAGAAGAACCCCAAGCCGCTCGATCCGAACGCATTCCGCACGCTGGTCAAGACGGCGTCCGAAGTATTGCGCCGTCACGAGCAACAGCGCCACGCCATGCTTCACAAGGATTTTACGGTTCGCGCTGACGGCGAGGATGTGACGGTGTCGCTGGATATCGTGCCGGACGAGGACGATCCCTACGCAGACCTGAAGGCGCTAGATTCGTTTGGCGCGCTGCTTGCACACGTGCGGGTGTCGGCCGCGTTCAAGCTCAGCAAGACCAGCGCGCAGGCCTGGGTGGACAACGATTTCCGCAAGCCTGACTGATTGCTGCGCGCGGTGCCTCGCCTGGCCGGCGTGCAGAACGGACTCAATAGACGCCGGCTACGCCTTCCGGCCGATGTTTGAAGCGGCGATGCACCCAGTAGTATTGTTCCGGAAAACGCACTATTTGCGATTCCAGGAACTCGTTCATCCGGCGTGCATCGGTTTCGTCGCTTTCCGAGGGGAAGTCGGCTAGAGGCTCGAAGATCGTCATCTTGTAGCCCTTGTAATCGGGCAGCACTTCGGTGACGAACGGCACCACGCGCGCGCCCCCGAGCCGCGCCAGCCGCGACACGGAGGTCAGCGTGCAGGCCTGTACGCCGAAGAACGGCACGAATACCGAGTTTTCAATGCCGTGGTCCATGTCGGCGGCCAGCATGACGGAACCGCCCTTGCGCAGCAGCTTCAGAATGCGCCGGCCGCTGTCGGCGCGCATCACCATGTCGGCGCCGAAACGGCCGCGCTGTTCTATGGCTAGCGTGTTGAGCCGCTTGCTGGACATTGGCGTATAAAGCGCGGTGATGGGCAGCTTCATGGAGTACAGCATGCAGCCCACTTCAATGGCGACAAAGTGGAAGCCCATGAAAATGGTGGGCGGCGAGTTTTCGTCGTCGAGATCAATCCGGCTCTCGAGCTGCACGAGTTTTTCGATAGCGCGAGCTGAACCGAACCACTGAACGCCGCGCTCAACATAACTGCGCACGACGTGACGAAAATGCGAGCGCCCGAGCAATTCGTACTCAGCGGCGGTCTTGCCGGGAAAGCACAATTGCAGATTGACCTGCACAATATGTTTTCGACGGCTTGGAAAGCAATAAAGCAGCGCACCGAGGCCGCTGCCAAATCGCGCCACGAGGCCGTAAGGCAGACGAGCGAGCGCGCGGAGCAGCGCGACGACGAGCGCGAAACCGATGTTGTTCAAACTTGCCCCTTGAAACGGGCGGCGAGATACGTATGACGAGCGCCGGGTGAATTTAAACTTCGACGATCGGCATGCGGCCGGATGTCGAAGAGGAGTGACGGCGAAACCCAGGCGCGGCGAGAGTGATTAACCCTTCAGCCGGAGAACCAAGAGGCGAAAAAGCCGCGGAACAGGCATCTTCCGAGAGTGTCTGACGCTGCCGGGATGTGGAGCGTCGGGGCTAATTCGCGAACCTGCGCCAAGGTAAAAGTCGAAAGTGCCGCCATGATCGCACACACGGACTCTCGTCTACGGTTTTGGCATGCCTACCAAGTATTACAGGCGGCTGTAAACGTTTACATGCGGCATGATCATGCGACACGCGACACGTCCTCTGCAACGGGAGCAAGCTTATGCACTTTCTATTGATATACGAATTGAGCGCCGACTATCTCGAACGCCGGTCGGCGTTTCGTGACCGCCACCTGACGGTGGCGTGGGCAGCGGCAGAACGTGGGGAATTATTGCTGGGCGGGGCGATGGAGGCTCCCGTCGACCGGGCGATGCTGCTGTTCGAAGCAGACTCGCCCGCGGTGCCGGAAGCGTTCGCGCGGGCCGATCCGTATGTGACCGAGGGGTTGGTCACGCGCTGGGAAGTGCGCAAGTGGAATACGGTGGCGGGTGACGGGGCGGCTCAGCCGGTCAGGCCGGCGTGAGCGCCCATGCCGGATTATGAAGCTGGAGTCGTGAATCTGGAGTCATGACTCGCTGGTGGTTTCCTCGTGCGCGTCCTCGTCGCGGGGTGCAGGTCTGGGCGCCGCGGCCCTCGTGGAAGCGGCCCCCGTGGAAGCGGCCCCCCCGGCGGCGGAAACCGGACGGCGAGCCGTGCTGAACAGGCGCGTGAGCGTATCGTCCATCTCCTGCGAGCGTTCGAACAATTCCGCGAGCCAGTCCACGAACGCGCTGACCCTTGGCGCAGCCTGCCGGCTCTTGATGAACGCCACCGACACATTCATCGGCATCGACTTCCATTGCGGCAGCACTTCGCGCAATTGCCCGGAGCGCAGGTAAGGCAACGCGGCAATGCGCGGCGGCTGGATCAGCCCGAGCCCTTGCAGGCCGCACGCGAGATACGCGTGTTCGTCGGTGACCTGAACAAATCCCGCCATTTTCACGGTCATCGCTTCGCCATCCACTTCGAAGTCGAAATCGCACGGCCGCCCGGTACGAGGCGACACGCAATTCACCGCGACGTGCTGCGCGAGCTCGTCCAGCGTCTTCGGCGTGCCGTGCGCTTCCAGATACGCGGGCGTCGCGCACGTCACGTGCTCAAAGCTGCCAAGCCGCCGTGCGATCAGCCCGGAATCGGGCAATTCGCCAAGCTGCACGCTGCAATCCACGCCTTCGCCAACCAGATCGACGGCGCGATTGCAGATGCCGATCGACAACTCGATATGCGGGTAACGTGCATGGAAATCGGGCAGCGCGGGCACGACCAGCGCGGTGGCGACCGTATCGGGCAGCTCGATGCGCAGACGCCCGCGCAGACGCTCGTCGCGGCCGTGAAAGCCCGCTTCCAGATCGTCGATATCCGCGAGGATGCGCACGCAGCGCTCGTAACACTCGGCCCCTTCGGGCGTGAGATTGAGACGCCGCGTGGTGCGGGCGAGCAGTTGCACGCCGAGCAGCGCCTCGAGTTGTTGAATGGTCGTCGAGACGCTTGCACGCGGCATGCCGAGAGATTCGGCGGCGCGCGAGAAGCTGTTGGTATCGACGACACGGATGAACACACGCATGGCATGAACGCGATCGGTCACGGGAGTTTTCCTGTAGAAGCGATGAGTGCGATGACCGGCGGGCGCCTTCGGGTGATGCAGAAGGAATGCCGGCAAGGGTCACACTTTAGGCGTCAGGACGGTTCGCGTGAATACATAAAAGTCGCAGATTCTTGCCTGCTTCTCCAGCTACAGCGTGGGCAGTTCGCCGCGCAAACGGCCGCTTTCCGCGCTGCCAATGGTGCTTGCGCTACCCGAGCCCCCGCCGATCCGCCCGCTCACCAGTCCGCTCATGTCCGAGCCCGACGGCGCTTGATAGAGCCGCAGGCCCAACTCCGGCAGGATGGACAACAGATGGTCGAACACATCGCCCTGGATGCGTTCGTATTGTGTCCATGCGGTGACGGCGGTGAAACAATACACCTCGACAGGAATGCCTTCCGATTGCGGTTCCATCATGCGCACCATCATCGCCATGTCCTGCCGGATCTCCGGATGCCGTTGCAGATACGCGACTCCATACGCGCGGAAGGTGCCGATATTCGTCAGCCGCCGCCGGTTGGCCGGCTCACTGGCGAGCTCGCCGAGATTCTTGTTTGCCTGATCGACCTCGATCTGCTTTTCTTCCAGATAATCGTGCAGCAAGCGGAATTGCTTGAGGCGCGCGGTTTCTTCATCGGTGAGAAAACGCACACACGTGGCATCTATTCTTAACGTCCGCTTGATGCGCCGGCCGCCCGATTCGAACATCTGCCGATAGTTTCTATAACTCTCCGAGAACAGCTTGTAGGTGGGCACGGTAGTCACCGTGTTGTCCCAGTTCTGCACCTTGACCGTATGCAGCGCGATGTCTTTCACGAAACCATCGGCGTTCGATTGCGGCATCTCGATCCAGTCGCCTATGCGCAGCATGTCATTCGATGTGAGCTGCGTGCTCGCCACCAGCGATAACAACGTGTCCTTGAACACGAGCAGCAGGACGGCGGACAATGCGCCGAGCCCGGACAGCATCCAGAGCGGCGAGCGGTCGATCACAATAGACAGCACCAGCACGCCGCAGATCAATGCGAGCGCGAGCTTGCCGATCTGGATGTAGCCTTTGATCGAGCGTGTCTGCGCCTGCATGCTGGCCGCGTACACGTCTTGCCATGCGCTGAGCGCGCCACCCAGTGCGAAGAAGACGCAGATCCATGCGCCCGCGTGCGCGAGCCGCTCGATCACATCCGCCATGTGACCAATGTGCGGCACCTCGCCAATACCGATCGCGACCGCCGCGAACGGCACGGCGTACCAAAGCTGGTGATACGCCCGATGCCGGGCGAGCGACTTGTCCCATGCCTGGCGTTCGGTCAGCACGAGCAGCCGATGCGCGAAATACAGCACGATGCGCGCGACCACCCATTGCGCGAACAGCGCGGCCAGAACGAGCATGAGCATGCCGAGCGCGAATTGCGCCCAGTGATGCGTGGGGTAATGCTGCTGCACGGTGTCTGCAACAGTGTCTATCAGGTCGTCCAGATTCAGATTCATGCGGGCAGTGTGGAACATAAAGAGACGAACTTGATTACTTCAAACGAAGCGACCCGTATTGTGCATGAAAGGCGGCGATGTGCTTTCGGCCATTCGCGCTTTCTGTATTGGGTTCCTCGCGTGCTCCATTATGATGACGGCTTCATGCATTCCCGCGCGCGAGCGCAACGCCCATGCGAACCGTCAAGCTGGAACATAACGACGACACTGTTCTCGACCCCGCCGATCCCCAACTGGTAATACGCGGCTCCCTGCTGCTGGACGGTCATGAATGCGGCGGGTGGGAACAAAGGCGCGACGGTACCTGGATTGCGCGGCTTTCAACGTCCGGCGAGGCGATCGTCGCGGCAAGCCGTGACCAGCTCATCGAGCGCTTGACGCTCGTTTCTCTCTGACCTTCATCCTTCGCTCATGTATCTGTCGATTCTGGCTGTAGGTATTGGCGGCGCGCTCGGTTCCCTGTTTCGATGGGTGCTCGGCCTGCGCCTGAACGCGGTGTTCCCCAATCTCCCGCTCGGGACGCTGGCGTCAAACGTCATCGCGGGTTATGTGATCGGCGTGGCGGTGGCGTGGTTCGCGCGTTTCCCCGGGGTATCGATGGAATGGCGTCTGTTCGTCATTACCGGCTTGATGGGCGGCCTGTCCACCTTCTCGACGTTCTCAGCCGAAGTCGTCGCGCAATTGCAGCAAGGGCGCTACGGCTGGGCAGCGGCCGAAATCGCGATTCACGTGACGGCGTCGGTCGTGATGACCATTTTGGGCATCGCGACAGTCTCGCTGACGCGCTGAATGCAACCCGTCATCCGGCGTTATGACGCCGCCGACCTGGATGCAGTGATCGGCGTGTTCCTGCGCTCGGTGCGCGAAGTGGCGTCGCGCGACTACGATGCGGGCCAGATCGCGGCATGGGCGCAAGCGGACCGCGATGTCTGGTCGCGTCGCCGGCTTGACCGGTCCACATGGATCGCGTTAATCGACGATGTCATTGCAGGTTTCATGGATCTTGAAGGTAACGGCCACATCGACATGCTGTTCGTCAATCCGCCGAACCAGCGCAAGGGCGTGGCGAGCGCGCTGCTCGATACGGTGGAAAACGCGGCGCGCGGGCAACGGCTCGCGGTCCTCGATACCGACGCCAGCATTACCGCGCGGCCGTTCTTCGAGAAGCACGGCTTTCAGGTCGTCCGCTCGCAAGATGTGGCACTGCGTGGCCAGCGGTTGACGAACTTCCGGATGGAGAAGCGTTTGATCGCTGTATAGACAACTGATCATAAAATTAGCCAGGTCGAACCCTGAAAACGCCAAATAGGTGTTTTCAGGCCTTGTTTTGGGGGATTTGTTTGTTTAGACTGGGCCGCAACTTGTATAGACAGGACTTGCGATGATCACATTGACCCCCGGTTACCTCACGCTCGCGCACTTGCGCCAGATCGCTCGCGGCTCGGACGCGTTAACGCTCGATCCGGCCAGCTTCGCCGCTATTGACGCCTCCGCGCAAACCGTCGCCGACATCGCCGCCAAGGGCGAGCCGGCCTACGGCATC
The DNA here is from genome assembly GCF_000729995.1 of Caballeronia sordidicola. Taxonomy (GTDB): domain Bacteria; phylum Pseudomonadota; class Gammaproteobacteria; order Burkholderiales; family Burkholderiaceae; genus Caballeronia; species Caballeronia sordidicola_A. The sequence goes on from NZ_JNFG01000005.1 coordinate 61,294, forward strand.
AACACGGGTTTCGGCCGGCTGGCGAGCACCCATATTCCCGCCGATCAGCTTGAACTGCTGCAGCGCAACCTGGTGTTGTCGCATGCGGTGGGCGTGGGTGAACCCATGTCGCGACCGGTCGTGCGTTTGTTGATCGCGTTGAAGGTGTCGAGCCTGGGACGCGGACATTCGGGCATCCGCCGCGAGGTCATCGACGCGTTGATCACGCTGTTCAACGCCGATGTCTTGCCTGTCATCCCTGTAAAGGGATCGGTGGGCGCATCGGGTGATCTGGCGCCGCTGGCGCATATGTCGACGGCGTTGCTTGGTATCGGCGATGTCACCATCCGTGGCGAGCGCGCGAGTGCGCTGGACGGGCTGCGCGTGGCCGGCCTCGAACCGCTGACGCTGCAGGCCAAGGAAGGTCTCGCGCTGCTCAACGGCACGCAGGCTTCCACGGCGCTCGCGTTGTACAACATGTTCGCGATCGAAGACCTGTATCGCACTGGACTGGTGTCGGGCGCGCTGTCGGTGGATGCTGCGATGGGTTCCGTGGTTCCCTTCGACGCCCGCATCCACGCGCTGCGCGGGCACGCCGGACAGATCGATGCGGCTGCAGCCTATCGCACCTTGCTGGAAGGCTCCGCGATCAATCTCTCGCATCAGGATTGCGACAAGGTTCAGGACCCGTACAGCCTGCGTTGCCAGCCGCAAGTAATGGGCGCGTGCCTCGACCAGATGCGCCACGCAGCCGATGTCCTGCTGATCGAAGCGAATGCCGTATCGGACAACCCGTTGATCTTCCCGGACACCGGTGAAGTGCTCTCAGGTGGCAACTTCCACGCGGAACCCGTTGCGTTCGCCGCCGATAACCTCGCCATCGCTGCCGCGGAAATTGGCGCGTTGGCGGAGCGCCGGATTGCATTGCTGATCGATGCGACGCTCTCCGGTTTGCCACCGTTTCTCGTTCGCGATGGCGGCGTGAATTCGGGCTTCATGATTGCGCATGTGACTGCTGCGGCGCTGGCGTCTGAGAACAAGACCTACGCGCATCCGGCGTCCGTCGACTCATTGCCAACATCGGCGAATCAGGAAGATCACGTCTCCATGGCGACGTTCGCCGCCCGCAAGCTTGGCTATATTGCGGAGAACGTGGCGCATATTCTCGCTATCGAATTGCTGGCGGCGGCGCAAGGCGTCGACCTGCGCGCGCCACATCAAACCAGCCCGCGCCTCGCCGAAGTGATGAAGACGCTGCGCTCGGAAGTCGCTCATTACGATCTCGATCATTATTTCGCACCGGACATCGAGGCGATCGCAAAGCAGGTGGTCAGCGGCGATATCGCGAAACATTCCCCGCTCTCGTTTGTTTCGGAAGTTCAACCCAACGTTTAACCGGACGCCAACGCCCAGCATGAGCACGCCCGCGTATCAGGAAATCAAGGATCACATTCTCACGCGCATTCATGCGGGCGAGTGGAAGGAAGGCGACCAGGTGCCTTCCGAAAACGAACTGGCGCGCGAGTTCAAGGTCGCTCGGATGACGGTCAATCGCGCGCTGCGCGAACTGACCGCCGAGCAGATCCTGACGCGCGTGCAGGGCGCGGGTACGTTCGTGGCGCAGCCGAAATACGCGTCGACGCTCGTGGAAATTCGCAGCATCTCCGACGAAATCACGGGGCGCGGTCATGTGCATCGTGCTGAAGTGATGCACCTGGGCGCGTCTGTACTGGACGAACGTCTCGCAGTGGAAATGCAGCTTACCGAGGGCAGCCCCGTATTTCATTCGCGGGTGCTGCACTTCGAAAACGACTTGCCGATCCAGTTGGAAGAGCGCTGGGTCAATCCCGCGCTTGCGCCGGAATACGCGCGTCAGGATTTCACCAAGATCACGCCGAATCAATACCTGATGGTCGCGGCGCCTTTGCAGCGGGTGGAATATCGGATTGAAGCGGCGCTTCCCGATGAGAATACGGGCCACGCGCTTTCGATGAAACCCGGCGAGCCGTGCCTCATGCTGCATCGGCGGACTTGGTCGCGGGACGCGGTGGCGTCGGTGGCGAACCTCTGGCATCCCGGCGATCGGTATCAATTCACGGGTCATTTCTAGACCCGTCACTCCTGCCGGACCCTCTCCCGGTTCGGTTGAATATTTGTGGAAACCGCAATACGGCCCGCTGTACTGCGGCTGCTGTTCGAATTTCAACGCGTTCCGCGCGCTTTTTCAGTAAAAAATTCCGAACTTATTCGCCTCATTCCGTTTTATCGGCTATTTCCACCTGATTGTTGCGATTTCCACAAGGATGTTTCGCCTAAATCAGGGTTTTCCCTCAAGGTTTCGAAGCATAGACTTCTTACATCCGAAACAGATTCAGAACGCGCTTATATCCCTCTGAGATTGTTTCGAGACCAAACAAAATACCGGAGGTTTCACCATGTTCAAGTCACTTATTCCCGCAGTTGTTATCGTGTCGGCATTGGCAGCTCCGACGTTCGCATTTGCGCAAAGCACTGACAACAACGGCCCGCTGACCCGTGCTGAAGTCAAGGCGCAACTGGTTCAGCTGGAGAAGGCAGGGTATAACCCGGCTGGAGACGAGATCGATTACCCGGCGAACATCCAGGCCGCTCAGGCTCGCGTAGATGCACAAAACGGGCAGGCAGCAACGGCGTATGGTCCTTCGACCAGCGGCACCTCGGCAAGGGGCGTTCGTAGCTCGGCTGCACCGACGCAAAATGGTCCCGGTTCGGTGTTCTTCGGTCAATAATCTGACGCTGAGCAACTGAGAAGTGGATCTGGCTGGATCAGGTCCGGCGCAGGAGACGATGGAACCATAGTGGTTCTTTCGGGCTCGGCGCCAAAAGAAAAACTCGCCCCCCGCGTTAAAGCGGCTGGCGAGTTTTTTTCGCTCGCGCTGATGGACGGGACTGGAGTTGGGCGGTCTCCCGGGCAGCAGATGTGCACAAACAGCGCTTCGAGCTGGACCGGCGGCTTTTCAAGTGCGCTCAGCGGCGATCGATACTACCCGGTCGCCCGCAGCAGGACCAGGACAGGCAGAATGGTGCAGCGGGTGCTGTTCGGCGAGTCCGCTGCGGATCAACAGTTGTCCGTTATGCTCACCGCTGCCCGGGGCGCGCTCACGCAGGTTCCGCTCTCTTTGTGAAGGGGTTTCCCGGGGATGCCAATGCCGTGATTGCACGGTTTCGGCCGCGTCCGCCAACGGGTTTTAGACGTAGGCCTTCATGAGTGAATAGCGGATGTCGAACGAGCACCGATGCAGGGAGCGAGCGCAGAACGCGCGCCAAAGCTTCAGGCACCGGTTCGGGTGAGCGGGAGTCGGACTCGCAGAAAGGGAGCGAGTTTTCACCCAATCCTTGCATCCAGCTCAGGCCGCTGGGCAACCGGGGGTCTGTGCAATGAGGGAAAGAGTATGACGACAACGCAGCCACCTATAAAGCACGTGGTTCTGGCCAGCGCGGATAGCGAAAGTTACCACTCTTTGCGCCGCCGGCCCATGTCGCGCGCGGAGCGGTTCGAGTTGGGCAGGAGCCTTCGTGATCAGGTTCCCCGCGCCTCATTGGGCGACTGGAAGGCGCCAGCGAATCGGCCCGATCCGGTCGAGCAGATCATGCGTTCGCACGAGGGGCGGCTGGACTGGTTGATCCCGATCCGGGTCGGCCGGATGGTCGCTTCCCCCTATGGGTTCCTGCGCGGTACGGCGGTCGTGATGGCAGAAGATGTTGCTCATCTCCCGGCTTCCGGTATCACGCCGGTGATCTGCGGTGACGCTCACCTGGGCAATTTTGGTTTCTACGCGTCCCCGGAACGGGATCTGGTGATCGACCTGAACGACTTCGACGAGGCGCATCCGGGTGCCTGGGAATGGGATCTGCGCCGACTGGTCGCCAGCATTTGGGTCGCCGGCCGGCACACTGGCGCAAGCGAAATCCAATGCCACGCGTCCGTGGCGTCTTGCGTCGCGGCCTACCGGCAGGAAGTGCGGCACCTGGCCAATCAGCCGCTGCTGTCGCGCTCCTACGAGCGTATCGATGTTGATCGACTGCACGAAACGACAACCGATACGGCGCTCAGAGGGGAGATTGCGCGTGCGGCCAAACGTGCGCGTACCCGAACGAGTGATCGCGCGCTCCCACGCTTCACGACAGAGCTTGACGGGCAGCGACGCATTGTCGACGAATCACCGTTGATTACCCGCGTCCCGGACGTGGAAGCGGAGCGTATTGCGGTTGCCCTGGACGAGTACCTGAACACCCTCGCGTCCCATTGGCACCGGGTTCTCGGCGGCTATACCTTGCTCGACATCGCCCACAAGGTCGTGGGAGTCGGCAGCGTGGGCCTGCGCGCGTATGTTGCGCTGCTTGAGGGTAGTAGCGCCGATGACGTGATTTTCCTGCAACTCAAGCAGGCACGGCGCTCGGTGCTGGCGCCTTTCGTTCATGGCGATTCGGCATGGCACGCCCATCAGGGGCAGCGCGTCGTGGAATACCAGCAAGCGTTGCAAACGGTCAGCGATCCGCTACTGGGCTGGACCACCATTGATGGTCTGCAGTACTACGTCCGGCAGTTCCGTAACATGAAAGGAACCATATCACTTGACGCGCTCGATCCTGCAGCATTGACCGACTATGCCGGGGTGGTGGGCCATCTGCTGGCGAAAGGACACGCCCGTACGAGTGGCGCGTCCATGATCGCCGGGTATGTCGGTTCTTCGGACAAGCTGGACAAGTCACTGTGCCGCTTCGCGCAAGCCTACGCCGACCAGACCGAAGCCGATCATCAGGCGCTGGTCAATGCCGTCGCTCGTGGTGTTCTGCCCGTCGAGTATGGCGACCAAGGAGTCGGCAAGACCGCGTTTCGACCCTAGCGTCATTCAAGCCCGAACGAATAGTGAATGTTGAGCTAACGCCAGGCCTTCGTGAATTCACCGATCACGCGCGCGAGATGCGCGTGCATCGCTGAGCGCGCAGCGGCCGCGTCGCGCGCCGCGATGGCCGAAAAGATGCGCTGGTGGTCTTGCTGTGAAGCCTCTCGCAACGCGGGCGTATGGAAGTGCTCCTCAATCTTTTTCCACAAAGGGTCGGCGCGGGAGTTGTCCCACATCGCGGTCACCACGAGCCGGAGCACCTCGTTTCCCGTCGCCCGCGCAATCGCCAGATGGAACTCACGGTCAGCGGCCTCGTTCGCGGCCTTGTCGTGCATGTTTTCGCGCATTGAGCGCAACGCCGCGAAGAGCAGGTCGAGGTCCGAATCCTTGCGTTCGGTCGCGGCGAGCGCCGCGATTCCGCTTTCGATCACCCCCCGCGCACGCAGCGTCTCGATCGGGCCTGGGCCACGCGGGAGTTCGAACGTGACGGAGCGCGCCTCGGGTGCTTCGGCCACATAGATGCCCGACCCTACACGCACCTCGACCACGCCCTGCATTTCCAGCGCGATGATCGCCTCCCTCACCAGTGTCCGGCTTACGCCGAAACGCTCGGCTAGCGTGCGCTCGGAAGGCAGGCGGGCACGAGGTGCGACGCCGCCAGCCGTGATCAGGTCGTAGATCTGTTTCGCCAGCCCGACATAGGTACGGTCGGCCGCGTCCGCATCGGCGGCCCGGCCGGTTGGCGTGTGCGAAAGATCGGCCATCCAGGATTCTCGAAATCGTTGAAGCCGCCCGTCGGCGGCTGAAGTTCGCCGGAATGGTACACCAATTTTGTGTCACGCCGCGCCTGCTCGCGGCGAGCCTGTTTTCGTCCATCCAGCAAGGCAACGGCGTGGATTCAGCCCGATCGCGGAGCGAACCTTTCGCACTGGTAAACCACTATCGCGGGCAGATTGGTATGCCAGTACTGTCAGACGGGGACGCGTCCGCGTATGCCCTTCGCTTCGCTTCAAGCGGACGCCTTTGAAGAGGCCATTCCGCTTGTTCGGCCAGTCCGCTTCAGTCCCGCTGCAGCACATCCGCAAGATTCCCTGCGTTACGCACACCGTGTCGGCAATTCATGACGAGCGAGGTGCGCCGGCAACCGGTAAGTTCAATCCAAAAAACAGGAGACAACATGCTTTCAGGAATCCAGGTGCTTCGAGCGGCGGCGGCCGCGGCATTGACGCTATTTGCAAGCGCGGCTTTCGCGCAGGCATCGATCGTTTCCGGACCGCCCAGCGATCCCACGTGCATGGTCCCATGGAAGAGCGACACGAAGTTCGTCAAGTATCCTAAGAAGAACGGACCCTACCGGGTCGCGCTCGTGAACGGCTATATCGCGAACACCTGGCGCATCCAGATGATCAAGACGGCCAAGGCCTATACGGCGCAACCGGCGGTTGCCGCGAAGCTCAAGGAATTCAAGGTCGTCTCGACCGGTGAGGACGTACCGGCCCAGATCTCGGCCGTCAACAACTTCATCGATGCCGGCTATGACGCGATCATCGTGGACGCGCAGAATCCCGCCTCGTTCGGACCCGCGATCCGACGCGCGAAGAAGGCCGGTGTTGTGCTGATCGCGTTCGACAACACGCTCGACAGCGAAGACGCGATCAACGTCGACGTCGACCAGTACGGGCTCGGCGTGCTGTGGGCCAACTGGCTTGCGACTCATGTGCCCAACGGAGGCAAGGTGCTCGAGGTCCGCGGCGTGGCGGGCACATCGGTCGACACGGACCGGCACAATGGTTTCCAGAAGACGTTGACCGCGACCGGCAAGAAATGGAACGTGGTCGAGGTCTATGGCAAGTGGGACGACGGCGTCGCGCAGAAGGCCGTCGCCGATGCGATTGCCGTGCAGGGCCACTTCGATGGAATGTCGGCGCAGGGTGGCGACACGGGTGTCGTGCGCGCGATGCTCGACGCGAAACATCCCTTCGTGCCGTTCGGCGGCGAAACGGAGAATGGCTTTCGCAAGCTCTGTGCGCAGTATGGGAGCCAAGGACTGAAGTGCACGTCAGCGGGCAGCGGTCCCGGGCAAGTAGCCGTGGCGATCAAGACGGCGCTCGCTGCGCTGGACGGCCAGACGATCCCGGTCGCGATCAAGCTGCCGCTCGACGTCACCGACGATTCGAAGCTTAAGGCGGGCGTCAACTATTTCCCGGACGAGTCCGACAACTTCTTCGTCGGCAACTCGTTTCCGACTTGCGGCATCAATTTCTCCGCGCAGGAAATCATGAAGCAGGATCAGGGCAATCAGTGATCGACGCGCATCTGCATGGGATCGGGGTAAGCGCTGAAGCGCCAACTCCGATCGACGCGCATCTGCATGGGATCGGAGTAGGCGCTGGAGCGCCAAACCGATCGACATAGGAGACGAAGCATGGGGCGGGACGAAGAGCAGCCGTTCTTTCAGATGTCCGGCGTGTCCAAAAGCTACGGCGGTGCCGTCGCGCTGGATCTGGCGGATCTGGCGGTGCGCAAGGGTCGCATCCACGCGATCCTCGGCGAGAACGGCGCGGGGAAGTCCACGCTGCTGAAGGTGATGTCCGGCGTCGTGCAGCCGAACGAAGGAACCATGCACCTCGATGGCCGTCAAGTCGCGTTCGCGTCGCCCGCCGAGGCGAACGCGGCCGGCATCGTCTGCGTGTATCAGGAGCTGTCGCTGATCCCTGACTTGAGCGTGGCGGACAACATCTTCGCTTCGAACCCGCCGCTACGCTTCGGCATGATCGACCGCCGGGCCCAGCGCCGCCAGGCCGAGGCCGCGCTCGCCCGCGCGGGCGCGGCCGACATTAATCCGCTCGCAAAAGTCCGCGACCTGCCTCTGTCGCGCCAGCAGATGGTCGAGCTCGCAAAGGGGCTGGCGCGCGAGCCGCGCATCCTGATCCTCGACGAGGCCACATCGGCGCTGACCGCGGCCGACGTGGCGCGCGTCATCGAGGTGCTCAAGCGCCTGCGCGATGAGGGGCTCGCGCTGCTCTTCATCTCGCACCGGATGCACGAGGTGAAGGCGCTTGCGGACGAATGCACGGTCTACCGGAACGGTCGTCATGTGATGAGCTTCGAGGCGGGCACGCGCTCCGATAATGAGGTGATCGAAATGATGATCGGCCGGACGTACCAGCATGCATTCCCAGACAAGCCCGCAGACAAAGCTGAACTCGGCCTCGCCGCCGAACCGGTTCTCACCTGTCGTGATCTCGCGTGGAACGACACGCTGCAGGGCATCAGCTTTTCGCTGCAGCCAGGCGAAATCCTCGGGCTGGGCGGCCTCGACGGGCAAGGCCAGCGCGAACTGCTGCTCGCGTTGTTCGGCGTGCTGCGCGGTTGCTCGGGCAAGATCGAGATTGACGGCAAGGCCGTGCTGATTTCGAGCCCCGTGGCCGCGCGCGCCAACAAGATCGGTATGGCGCTGATTCCGGAGGACCGCAAGACCGAAGGCCTGATGCTGCCGATGTCGGTGCGCGAGAACCTGTCGTTTGCCGCGCTCGATCGCATGTCGACCGCAGGCGTGATCGATCGCGACCGCCAGCAATCGCTCGTCGACCGGATGATGGAGCTCCTCGCGATCAAGTCGTTCAGCGTCGACGCGCCCGTGGGCTCGCTGTCGGGCGGCAACCAGCAGAAGGTGGTCATCGCGAAGTGGCTGATCCGGCAGCCGAGAATCCTGCTCCTCAGCGACCCGACGCGCGGCATTGACGTCGGCACCAAGCAGGAGATCTATCAGTTGCTGAGACGCCTCGCCGACGAAGGCGCCGCGATCCTTTTCTATTCCACCGACTATGACGAGTTGATCGGCTGCTGCGACCGCGTGCTCGTGCTGTACGAAGGCCGGATCAAGAAGGAACTTGCCGGGTCAGAGATCACCGAGCAGAACCTGATTGCAAGTGCACTGGACCTGCCCGTCGGCCAGGTTTTGCCTTCCACGGGAGTCGCGTTATGAGCGGACTGCGTTACTGGTATGCGGAAAATCGCGGGACGATGTTCGCGTTCGGCCTGTTCGTGCTGATGTTCGCGATCTACCTCTTCAACTATCCGTCGGCGTTGTCGTCGAACGTATTTCAGACCGCAGCGAACAAGGCGGTACTGCTCGCGCTGATATCGATGGGCCAGGCCCTTGTCGTGCTGACGGCCGGTATCGACTTGTCGATCGGCATGACGCTCGTGCTGACGAATTGCGTTGGATCGTGGATCGTGACGGGCGACGCGCTGCACAGCACGCTCGGAATTATTGGCGTGCTCGCGACCGGCGCGCTGTGCGGCGCAATCAACGGCATCATCATCATTTACGGCCGTCTACAGCCGATCGTGACGACGATCGCAACCGGCGCCGTCTACTATGGCCTGGCGCTGCTGCTGCGCCCGGTTCCCGGCGGATCGATCAACGAGGACCTCGCCGACGCACTGACCGGCAAGGTCGCCGGCGGCGTGCCGGCGAGCCTGCTGATTTTGCTCGCGGCTGTGGCGATCGTATGGATTCCTTTCAAACGTTCGGTGATCGGGCGCGCGGCGTACGCGACCGGCTCGTCCGAATCCGCGGCCTTTCTGTCCGGCATGCCGATCCGCCGCGCGAAGTTCGCGAGCTATACGCTGGCCGGCCTGCTCGCCGCCATCGGCGGCTTGTTTCTGACGTTCTTCACCGACACGGGAGAAGCGAGCCTCGGCAGCGCTAACTCCTATACGCTGTTTTCGATCGCCGCCGTGGTGATCGGCGGCGTGTCATTGCTCGGCGGCAAGGGTAGCGCGATCGGCGCGATCTTCGGCGCATTTGCCTTCCGTTCCATCGGCGATCTGCTGTTCGTGTTCAACGTCGATGCTCTATGGCAGCCGCTGTTCCAGGGCGTGATTCTTCTGCTCGCTGTTTCGATCGGCGCGTGCGGGCTGTTCAGGGTGCGCAACCGTCTGGAGTGGTTCCAATGAGCGAGGTTTCCGCAACCAGCCGGGCCACGTTCGTGTCGAGGCTCACGCGCAAGATCGACCGGCCGATCGTTATAGCGTTCGCGTGCATCGTCGCGCTGCTGCTCGTTGGCGGAATGTATTCGCGAAGCTTCTTGTCGCCGGAATACATCCTGCTGCAGTTGAAGGTTGGCGCGTTCCTCGGCATCATCGCGACCGGCCTGATGATGGTGATATTGCTGGGCCACATCGACCTGTCGCTGCCGTGGACGATCACGGTCGGCGCGATGATGGCGTGCGCCGTCGCGGGGCACGGCGAACTCGGGGACATCCTCGCGATTCCAGTCGGAATCGGTTGCGGCGTGTTGATCGGCATCGTCAACGGTATCCTCGTGGCGCTCCTGCGCATTCCTTCGATGATCGCAACGCTCGCGACCAATGCGGTCGCGCAGGGCATCATGATTGCCTACACGGGGGGATCGTCGCCGCAGGACTCCGCGCCACACGCAATGCGATGGCTCGCGGCGGGCTGGCTCGTACCGGGCGTGCCGAATGCCGTCGCGCTCTGGGTGCTGATCGGCGGCGCCACGATGTTCCTGCTGTCGCGCACGACCTTCGGCCGCACGCTGTACGCGATCGGCAACACCGAACGCGCGGCGTATCTTTCCGGCATCAATACGCGGCTCGTGACAGTGGCCGCGTTCGCCGTGTGCGGCGGGTTTGCAGCGTTCGGCGGCGTGCTGCTCGCAGGATATGCGTCGAAAGCGGCGCAATCGATGGGCGATGCTTACCTGTTGCCCGCGATCGCCGCGGTCGTGCTCGGGGGCACGTCGATTTTAGGTGGCCGGGGCTCGTACCTCGGCACAGTGGCCGGCGCGATCCTCATCACGCTCCTGCAGTCGATCCTCTCGGTCGCGCAGATGCCGGAGGCGGGGCGACAGATCATCTACGGCGTGGTGATCGCAGCGATGCTGCTGCTGTATGGGCGCAGCAAGCGGGAAGCGTAGGAAGGAGCGGTTATTGTTTGCTGTTCGCGTTGCTGGCGACGACGGTGAGCACAACACGGGCGATACGCCTGTGCAGGTGGATCTGGACTTTCCCCATGCCTGCGATAGTTCACCCCGGCGACTTCGCCCCGCACGCGCGAATCACGAGCTTGACCACCTCCTCCGTGGAGGCATCGAACGCCTTCTGCGATAGCGCTCGTTTGCCTCTCAACGCCCGGATCTGCGCATCGAAATCCGCGTAGTGCTGCGTCGTCGCCCAGATCATGAACATCAGCGTCTGCGCGTCCACAGGCGCTAGCAAGCCGCGCGCAACCCAGCCGTCGATCACGATCACCCGCGTTTCAAGCCACGGCTTCACGCGCTCGTTGAGGATGTCCTGCATGTGCACCGCACCGTGAATGATCTCGCTCGCCCACACCTTCGAGCCGAGCGGACGACGCTGCGACAATTCCATTTTCGTGCGTACGTAGCCCCCGATTGCTTCAACCGGGTCATCGCTGGACTCGAAGGTATCGGCGGCACGATGCCAGTCTTCGAACAAATCCTCGAGCACACGCCGATAAAGCGCCAGCTTGGTCGGAAAGTAATAATGCAGGTTAGCTTTCGGCAAGCCTGCACGTTCCGCGATCATCGCGGTACTCGCGCCTTCAAGTCCGCGCTCGGCGAACACGGCCTCGGCGCACGCTAAAAGATGCGCTTCATTGGTCTCACGAATGTGCGCCTTGCGCCGCCGCAATGGAACGGGCGCAACATCGTTTTTCGCCGCCTCGGCTGTCGCTTCGTCATCTCTCATCGGTTTCCTTGCATGGCGCTGTGCGCCTTCTCCATCTTGATCGCGCCTCATTCTATGCGCTTTGACGCCAACGCTGCATAGCCTGTCGTTTCACTTCGCGAAGGCTCTGCTGCACTGCAATGGCACGCTTCTCGCTATGCTTTTACTCTAATCGGAAACCTCGAAAGACGTTGATTTGCCAATATTAATCGGCTACAACCTGTCCAGTTGGACAGGATTTGGAAGGCGGCGGATCGCGACGGATTTGCCGCTTCCAGCGGACGAGATCGGCCGATAAAAACCGCACCGTTGCCGTGCGCCAGCGCCCCAAAAGCTGACGCCGATGCACCAGGTTCGTATCAGTCAAAACCCTAAGTCGAGCAATACCCAAGGAGAACGCGAAATGGATGCGGTAACCGATTCAGCGCTGGATACGTCGATCAGAGTCAATGGCAAACGTCTCTGGGACAGCCTCATGACGATGGCAAAAATTGGCGCGACGCCAAAGGGCGGCGTATGCCGGCTGGCGCTCACCGATCTCGACCGCGAAGGGCGCGACCTGATCGTCAGTTGGGCGAAGGAAGCGGGTTGCACGGTCAAGGTGGACCAGATGGGTAACGTGTTCATGCGGCGTGCCGGGCGCAACGCGGACGCCGCGCCGGTCATGACGGGCTCGCATGCGGACTCGCAGCCCACCGGCGGGCGCTTCGACGGTATCTACGGCATCCTGGGCGGCATCGAAGTGATTCGATCGCTGAATGATCGCGGCATCGAGACCGAACATCCGGTGGAAGTCGTGATCTGGACCAACGAGGAAGGCTCACGTTTCGCGCCTGCCATGGTGGCGTCCGGCGTGTTTGCCGGCGAGTTCACGCTTGACTACGGGTTGTCCCGTAAGGACGTGGATGGCAAGACGATCGGCGAGGAACTCAAGCGTATTGGTTATGCCGGCGATGAGCCGTGCGGCGGCCGCAAGCTGCACGCAGCGTTCGAACTGCACATTGAACAGGGACCGATTCTGGAAGCGGAAAACATGACGATCGGCGTAGTCACCGACGCGCAAGGGCAGCGCTGGTACGAGATCACGCTGACCGGCCAGGAAGCGCATGCGGGTCCCACGCCCATGCCGCGCCGTCGAGATGCGTTGCTTGGGGCGTCGCGGGTGGTTGAGTTGGTTAACCGCATTGGGCTTGATCATGCGCCGCTCGCGTGCGCGACGGTCGGCATGATGCAGGTGCATCCGAACTCGCGCAACGTGATTCCGGGCCGGGTGTTCTTCACCGTCGATTTCCGTCATCCCGACGACGCCGTGCTCGCAAAAATGGACGCCGCATTGCGTGCGGGCGTGGAGAAAATCGCAAGCGCCTCGGGCCTCGAAACACAGCTTGAACAGATCTTCTATTACGCGCCTATCGCCTTCGACGCCGCGTGCGTGACGTCCGTGCGCGCAGCCGCCGAACGCTTTGGCTACGCGCATCGAAACATTGTCTCCGGCGCAGGACACGACGCGTGTTATCTCTCGAAGGTCGCACCCACGTCGATGGTCTTCGTGCCTTGCGTCGACGGGATCAGTCACAACGAGATCGAGGATGCCTCTGAGGAATGGATCGAGGCGGGCGCCAACGTGCTGCTCCACGCCATGCTCGAACGCGCGGGCCGTTAACGTTACGCCCGGGTTGGTTTTAGTCGAAAGACCATTCGCTTCCTCACTTTGAAGAAGGAACGTGTATGACCATGAAGCACATTGGCGACATTGCATCGAACCGGCTGTCGCAAGAGCAACTATCGTGTCAGTTTTCGGATGTGGCGCCCTTACTCGATGCCACCGCGGCAGCGGCAGCGTCGAGCCGTTGCCATTACTGCTACGACGCGCCGTGCATTAACGCGTGCCCCACAAAAATAGATATTCCCAGCTTCATTCGCAAGATTGGTAACGGCAACATGAAAGGCGCGGCCGTGGATATCTTGTCGGCTAACCCCCTGGGCGGCGCATGCGCGCGCGTGTGTCCGACTGAAATCCTCTGCGAGGGGGCATGCGTCAGAAATCATCAGGATGACAAACCAGTTCAGATCGGTGCATTGCAACGCCACGCCACCGACTGGGCGATGGCGCGCGGCGAACCGCTCTTCAAACGCGCGGCGGATACCGGACGTCATGTGGCCGTAGTTGGTGCGGGGCCGGCAGGATTGGCCTGTGCGCACCGCCTTGCGCTCGATGGCCACCGCGTCACGCTCTTCGATGCCCGGCCCAAGCCCGGTGGCCTGAACGAATACGGCATCGCGGCGTACAAGGTGGTCGAGGATTTTGCTCAGCGCGAGGTGGAGTGGTTGTATTCGGTGGGGGGTATCGAAGTCAAGAACGACGTGATGCTCGGTCGCGATGTCACGCTGGGCGATTTGCGAAAGCAGCATGACGCCGTGTTTCTTGCCATCGGCCTGGGCGGTGTGCGCGCGCTTGAACTGGAAGGCGAGACGCTGCAAGGCGTGTATAACGCGGTCGATTTCATCGAGCAGGTGCGTCAGGCGGATGCGCTTGCGAGCGTGCCGGTCGGGCGTCGCGTGGTCGTGATCGGCGGTGGTAACACGGCAATTGATGCGGCGGTGCAAAGCCGCAAGCTAGGGGCTGAAACGGTCACGATGGCGTACCGGCGGGGCGTGGAGACCATGGGCGCAACGTGGGCCGAACGGGAGTTCGCGCAGACCAACGGCGTGACGATCGTCACGCATGCGAAGCCCGTGCGTTTAACCGATACAGACGGCCAGGTCACGGGTGTCGAATTCGAAAACCCGCAGGGCGAGCGCTTCATCGTTGAAGCCGACATGGTGCTGAAGGCGATCGGGCAAACGCTCGCGCCCGATGGTCTGGAACCTGACATGCTCACGCTCGATGGCAGCCGTATCGCGGTGGATTCGAGCGGCCGTACGTCGCTCGACAACGTCTGGGCCGGCGGCGACTGCGCGGCAACCGGTGGACTCGATCTGACGGTCCAGGCAGTGCAGGACGGCAAGATTGCCGCCGAGTCCATCCATGCGTTCTTCGCGGCAACGGCTATCAAGGCCGCATAAAAAACACCCCCACGTTTTCCACGATAAGGGAACCAGCTCATGGCCGATCTTCGCAATACGTTTGCCGGCATTACATCGCCGAATCCTTTCTGGCTCGCATCCGCGCCGCCCACTGACAAAGCCTACAACGTCAATCGCGCCTTCGAAGCGGGCTGGGGTGGTGTTGTATGGAAAACGCTCGGGCTCGATCCGCACGTGGTCAACGTGAGTTCGCGTTATGGCGCGGTGCAATGGAACGGCCAGCGCATCGCAGGACTGAACAATATCGAACTGATCACCGACCGGCCGCTGGACATCAACCTGAAGGAGATCACCGAGGTCAAGCGCGACTGGCCGGATCGCGCGCTGATCGTCTCCCTGATGGTGCCGTGCAACGAACGCGACTGGAAATGGATCTTGCCGCTGGTGGAGGACACGGGCTGCGATGGCGTTGAACTGAATTTCGGTTGCCCGCACGGCATGAGCGAGCGCGGCATGGGCGCGGCGGTCGGCCAGGTGCCCGAATATGTTGAGATGGTCACACGCTGGGTCAAGGAAGGCACGAAGCTGCCGTGCATCGTCAAGCTGACACCCAATATCAGCGATATCCGCACCGGTTCACGCGCAGCTTACAAGGGCGGTGCGGACGCTGTGTCCCTGATCAACACCATCAATTCGATTGTCGCGGTGGACCTGGACGTCATGGCGCCGATGCCAACAGTCGACGGCAAGGGTACACATGGTGGATACTGCGGCCCGGCGGTCAAACCGATCGCGCTGAATATGGTCGCGGAGATTGCCCGTGACGTGGAAACGCCCGGTTTGCCGATCTCCGGCATTGGCGGTATTTCGTCATGGCGCGATGCGGCCGAGTTCATGGTGCTGGGCGCAGCCAACGTGCAGGTGTGCACGGCTGCCATGCACTATGGCTTTCGCATTGTCTCGGATCTCGCGGACGGTCTCTCGAACTGGATGGACGAAAAAGGCTATGCCACGCTCGACGACATTCGCGGACGAGCCGTGCAGAATGTGACTGACTGGAAGTATTTGAATCTGAAGTACGACATCAAGGCGCGCATCGACCAGGACAAGTGCATTGAGTGCGGCCTGTGCCACATCGCTTGCGAAGATACGGCGCATCAGGCGATCATGCGCGAGAAGGATGGCAAACGGCATTTTGAAGTTATCGATTCGGAATGCGTCGGGTGCAATTTATGCATGCATGTGTGCCCGGTCGAGCAATGCATCACGATGGAACGCGTGGATGCCGGCGAATATGCGAACTGGACGACCCATCCGAACAATCCCGCACGCGTGAACGCCGACGTTGAAGAAAGCGTGAAGGCCGCCTAGAGTTGGGAACCCGTATAAAAAAGTAGCGCCTGTCACTAACGTCCCCCGACGCCCGCCTGGAATCACGAACCGATCCGGCCGGCGCGGACCACAACGATCTTGAGGAGATCACCCCGATGAAGCAGACAGCGCATTCTGTCGACCCGCAGTTCGCGGCCGGCGCCAGCAGCAGTCTATATAACGACGATCTGGCGCCGACCACGGCCGCGCAACGGACGTGGAAGTGGTATCACTTTGCGGCGCTCTGGGTCGGCATGGTGATGAATATTGCGTCGTACATGCTCGCGGCCGGGCTCACGGAGGAGGGCATGTCGCCGTGGCAGGCGGTGCTGACCGTGCTGCTCGGCAACATGATCGTGCTCGTGCCCATGCTGCTGGTCGGTCACGCCGGCGCGAAGCATGGCATTCCGTATGCGGTGCTGGTGCGCTCGTCGTTCGGTACGAAAGGTGCAAGGCTGCCGGCGTTATTGCGCGCGGTGGTGGCGTGCGGATGGTATGGGATTCAGACGTGGCTTGGCGGCAGTGCGATCTATACGTTGATCAATATTCTCGCCGGGAATACCACGCACGGTGCACCCTTGCCCTTCCTCGATATCTCGCTCGGGCAGCTCGCGTGTTTCCTGTTCTTCTGGCTGATCCAGGTCTATTTCATCTTGCGCGGTACCGACTCCATCCGTTTCCTTGAAAGCTGGTCCGCGCCGATCAAGATCATCATGTGCCTCGCGCTCGTGTGGTGGGCGACCTCGAAGGCGGGCGGTGTGGGTGCGATGCTCGCGCAGCCTTCGCAGTTCGTGGCGGGCGGCAAGAAGGAGGGGTTGTTCTGGGCGACCTTCTGGCCGGGTCTCACGGCCATGGTCGGCTTCTGGGCCACGCTCGCGCTGAACATTCCGGACTTCACGCGTTTCGCTCGCTCGCAGAAGGATCAGATCATCGGGCAATCGATTGGTCTACCGGCTCCCATGGCGCTACTGTCGGTGATCTCGGTGGTGGTGACGTCGGCAACGGTGGTGATCTACGGCAAGGCGATCTGGGACCCGATTGACCTGACCAGCCGCATGACCGGTATTGGCGTGGGCGTTGCGCTGATTATCCTGACGCTCGACACCATGAGCTGCAATCTTGCCGCCAACCTCGTGGGTCCGGCTTATGACTTTTCGAGCCTCTGGCCAAAGGGCATTTCGTATCGCGTGGGCGGGATGATTACGGCGTTCATCGCTATTGTGATGATGCCGTGGAAGATTTTGGCGACCACGCAGGGTTACATTTTTACGTGGCTCGTGGGGTATTCCGCGTTGCTTGGGCCGGTGGCGGGCATTCTCATGGTCGACTACTTCCTGATCCGCGGCACGCGCCTGAACACGCGCGAACTCTTCAACGAGAACGGCGAATACAGCTATACCGGTGGCTGGAATATTGCGGCTGTGGTCGCGTTGCTCGTGGGTGTATTGCCGAATTTGCCCGGCTTCCTGCACACGGCGTTTCCAGGAGCGTTTCCTAACGTACCTGCATTCTTCAATACGCTTTACACCTATGCATGGTTCGTGGGCCTCGCGCTCGCATCGATTGTTTATGGCGCATGGATGAAGATGGGCAAGCGCCCGACGGCGCGGATTGCCAGCGCGTAATTTCTCTTTGGAGAGCAAGATGACGATCCTTATTCGCGGCGGCACGGTGATTGACGCGGACCGTACTTATCGAGCGGACGTGTTGTGCGCGGACCCGAAGGACGGTGGCACGATTCTGCAGATCGGTCTCGATCTCGATGTTCCGGCGGGGACTGAAACTATCGATGCGTCGGGGCAATATGTGATGCCTGGCGGTATCGATCCGCACACGCACATGGAGTTGCCGTTCATGGGCACCACGGCGAGCGACGACTTCTATACCGGCACGGCGGCGGGGTTGTCGGGCGGCACGACAAGCATCATCGACTTCGTGATTCCGAGTCCTAAGCAACCGTTGATGCAGGCGTTCAACGAGTGGCGCGGCTGGGCGGAGAAGGCGTCGGCCGACTATGGTTTTCACGTGGCGGTGACGTGGTGGGACGAGTCGGTGCATCGCGATATGGGCACGCTGGTGCATGATCATGGCGTGTCGAGTTTCAAGCACTTCATGGCGTATAAAAACGCCATCATGGCCGACGATGAAGTGCTGGTGAACAGCTTCGCGCGCTCGCTGGAACTCGGCGCATTGCCCACCGTGCATGCCGAGAATGGCGAGCTGGTCTTTCAGCTTCAGAAGCAGTTGCTCGCGAAAGGCTTCACCGGACCTGAAGCGCATCCGTTGTCGCGGCCGCCGGAGGTGGAAGGCGAGGCAGCGAATCGGGCGATCAGGATTGCGCAGGTGCTGGGCGTGCCCATCTATATCGTGCATGTGTCGTCCAAAGATGCCGTCGATGTCATCACGCGTGCACGCAGCGAAGGTCAGCGCGTGTTCGCTGAAGTGCTGCCGGGGCATCTGGTGATCGATGAATCGGTCTATAGCGACCCGGATTGGACGCGGGCAGCTGCGCACGTGATGAGTCCGCCTTTCCGTACCAGCGAGCATCGCGAGGCGTTGTGGCGTGGCCTGCAATCGGGACAACTTCACACGACGGCGACGGACCACTGCGTATTTTGCGCATCGCAGAAAGCGATGGGCCGCGAAGACTTCACGCGGATCCCCAACGGTTGCGGTGGAGTAGAGGACCGCATGTCGATCCTCTGGCACCACGGCGTGAATAAAGGACGGCTGACCCCGAATGAGTTCGTGCGTGTGACCTCCACCAACGCCGCGCAGATTTTTAACCTGTTCCCCCGCAAGGGTGCGATCCAGGTGGGGGCGGATGCCGACATCGTGGTGTGGGACCCGGCCGCAAGCAGGACGATCTCGGTGAAGACCCATCACCAGAAGGTGGATTTCAACGTGTTCGAAGGCATGACCGTGCAGGGCGTGGCGACTCACACGCTCACGCGTGGCGCGCATGCTTGGGCGGATGGTGATCTTCGCGCGGTGCGAGGCGCGGGGCAGTATCTGAAGCGCCCGCCGAACGGTGCTTACTTCGATGCCACCCGGATCGCGAACCACTTGAAGGAACCACATCCGATTCATCGTGCCGGTGACAAGGTCGTGAAGGCGGCGTGAAGTTATCGGGAATGTCACAACGAACCGGCGCTTGATGCGCCGGTTTTTTTCAGACAGTCGTTTCGTCGCGCGCCAGCGCTTTCGCTTCCAGGCAAGCGCTGATCTTCTCCACAACATGGGCGGCATCGCGCGCGACGCCCGAAAAGCGGCCCGATCCCCACGTATGAAGCCACGGCAAGCCGACGAAATAGAGGTCGTCGAGCGGTGTCAGGCCACGCGTGTGAGCAGGATAACCGCGGCCGTTGAAGATCGGCGCATCAAGCCAACTGAAGTCAGGCGTGAAGCCGATACACCACACGATCGAACCTACTCCGCTCGCCTGCAGATCGAGCGTGGCGCGTTCTTCCGCCGGCGACCATAGCGGTTCATAACGCGATCCGGGCGGCGCATCAATGCCGTTCTTTTCTATGTATGCATCGATACCTGCATTGATGCCGTTGAAAGTCTTGTCGGCGCTGTCGAGATTCTCTTTTAAGTTCGGTGCGAAATGGAGCACACCGTCCTCCAGATCCTGAAGCCGGCCATACAGTTCCATGCCCTCGGCCGCGAACTTGCGCAGATCGATATCGCGGCCACCATCACGGCCGGTCACATAGTGATTGGTATTGTCACGGACGCCTTCACGCAGCGGATGCTGATCAACGGGCATGTCGTAATAGGCCATGTCTGCCAGCCAGTCGACCACATCGCGGCCTCTGTAGAAGCGTGCACAACGCGGCGCTTCACCGACGGCGAGAATCACTTTGCGCCCGGCCAGATGCAGGTCTTCCGCGATCTGCGCACCGGATTGCCCTGTTCCGACCACGAGCACCGCGCCTTCGGGCAAAGCCTGCGGGTTGCGATATTCCGACGACTGAATCTGTTTGATCGAACGCGGCAAGCGCTCGGCCATGCGCGGCACGATTGGGGTGTGATAGCCCCCCGACGCGACCACGACCTGGTCCGCTGTAAATTGCCCTTGACTGGTGGACACGCTAAAACCGCCTTCGCTGTTACGCGCGACCCGCTGCACTTCGGCGTGCTCGAGCACGGGGGCATCGACGGTCTTGATGAAGCCATCGAGGTACTCGATGATCTCGTCCTTCTTCATGAAGCCGTGCGGATCATCACCGGAGTAGGGATAGCCCGGCAGCGCACATTGCCAGTTCGGCGTGACGAGGCAGAACGCATCCCAGCGTTGCGTGCGCCAGGTGTGCGTGACGGTATTTTTCTCCAGCACGAGATGATCGATCCCGGCCTGCTTCAGGTAGTAGCTGACTGACAATCCCGCCTGACCGCCGCCCACCACTATGACGCCGGTGTGCGTCGCATTGCCCGATGTCTTCGACATGATGCGTCCTTTCGAAAAAGAGTGGCGCTCAGACGAGCGCGATGACCTTGACCTTCGCGTCCGGTTCGCCGATAAACCGTTCAGCCTTGCCTTCGATCTGAGCGAGCTGATCCATTGCCGCCGAGCAGGCAAAGCCGTACTTTTCTCGCACGCGTTCCGAGGCAATGTTCAACGCTTCACGTGCCCGCGAAACGAAATCGTCGACGGGATAATCTTTTCCCGCCGTAAAGAAATCGCTGACTACTTGCGAGGGCGAATAACAGTTTGCTTCGCTGTTATCGGGCCACTGGATTAGAAAATGCATGACCGGCATGACGGGTTCCTAAAGTATTGGAAGAGAGCGGCTTGCAAGCAAGGCGCTGTAAATGTCGAGATGTTTTCGTGCCGATGCCTGCCAGCTCATTCGATCGAGCAGAGCCGGTACGGCATGGTCGAAGTCGGTTTGATGGCGCCCATCGATCACGCGTTCGAGTGCGTCGGTTATGGACGAGGGATCGGTAGGTGCGGCCCAGCAGCAGAGAGCGTTGTCGAGATACTCGGTGAAGGGTGCAATCTTCGACGCAACGACCGGTGTGCCGCACGCAAGCGCTTCGAGCACGACGAGGCCGAAACCTTCACGCAGCGACACCATGGCGAGGACATCGGCGCAACGGAAAAGCGCGGGCATATCGGCGTCATCGAGCGGGCCGGTGACGCTCACCGCTTGTGACAGCCCGTACTCATCCACGCGATCCATGAAGGCATGCGCGTAAGCGTCGTGATCGAGCAGGCTTGCGCCGCCTGCAATCACCAGACGCGCATGCGGATGATGTTTAACCAGTTCCGCGAATGCATCGAGCACGGTGTGCGTGTTCTTGCGCGCTTCAATACCGCCGACTGCAAGCACGACCGGTCCGCTACCATCGATGCCAAGACGCTGCCGCAATTTTTGATCGTGAGGCGTGCGCTGCGTCGAATAGCGTTTCAGATCGACGCCGTTAGGCACTGTCGCTGCTTCCACGCCGTATGTAACGCGCATCTCGCGCGTCCATACTTCACTGACGCACAGCACACGATCCGCGTCGCGCCATGCGCGCGTTTGCCAGGCGGCGAGGCGCGGGTTGTCGAAGTGATCCAGGTGATGAACAGTCCGGACAAAACCCGTTATTTCACCTTCCGCCGCTAACTCGGCAAGCGCGTTTCCGCTGATGCTGTCCTGCGCGTGCAGCACGTCGAAGCTGCGCGGATCGCAGGCTTTCACGCTGGCCTTGAGCGCGCGAAGCCTTGCATCGACGAGCGCGACCGTGTTGTGTTGCGATCCTTCGATAGTGGCGAGAATCACGCGGCATGGCGGCTCCCGGAAGAGCGTTTCTCCGGCCGCGGCCGGCGCGAAGAGCGTTACGTCGTGGCCTTCGTCAACCAGCGCGCTCGCAAGTTCAAGTGCATGCACCACACCGCCGCGCGGGTTGACCGAGTGCGTGGTGAGGGCAATCCGCATCGCAGTCATGTCACGCTCCTCATCTTCCGACGATGAACGCGTCATCGTTGAAGTTCCATAGCTCGGCCGAATCGCTGCCGTCGTGCAGCACCACTTTGCGCGAGGCATTTACCGTACCGATCACCGCGCATGCCAACTCACGTTCAACGAACAACTGCTCTATCTGTGCCGTGTGTTCTTCGCGCACGGACATCACAAAGCCGAAACTGGGGAACGCGCTTAACCAGCGCAAGCGACCATGTCCAGGCGGTGACGGCAGGCTCGATAGATCGATGCTTGCGCCCACGCCTGAGCATTCCAGCAGCATTAGCGCCGTGCCGAGCGCGCCGGCCATGCTGATGTCCTTGGCAGCGGCGCAGAGACCGTTTTCGGCAAGCATGGGCAGCAATTCGAGGTCGGCGCGCAGGCGTGCGGCAGGTGCACCGACAGAAGCATTCCAGAACGGATACGGGTCTTCAAACGCACCGCGTAGATCGACCGCCATCATCAGGCGGTCACCGGGACGCGCATTGAAACTGGACAGCAGTTTGTTCGCGCGCCCAAGAATTGCCACGGCAAGTTGGGCCTGATCGCTGCGCGTATTGCTATGGCCGCCGACGATAGGCACGCCGTATGCTGACGATGCCGCCGCCATGCCCGCGAGCACGTCTTCAGCGGCGCCCATGCCGTCGCTCCAGAGTGCATCGACGACAGCGATCGGGCGGCCGCCCATCGCATAGATATCGCTGACGTTGACCATCACGCTGCTGTAGCCGGCAAACCAGGGCATGTCACGCACGAAGTCGCTGACCAGACCTTCTATAGCGAACAGCAGGTGAGAGTCCCCGTCGGCAATGGCCGCGCAGTCGTCGCCTATGGCGATCGAATGTGAGTCGATGCATGCGCCACGCGGCATGTGCCGGGCAAGCGACGACATCACGCCCGCGATATCGGTCTTGTGGCGAAAGCCGCGCGTTTCCCTTAACGCGGCAACGAGGTCAGTCAGCATCATGACGTGATCCGCACCGGCGAATACTGGGTCATATAACCGCTTTGTGGTGTTACGCAAGGCGGGTAGAACGCAAGGTCGGCCTGCATCAGATGATGCGGCCGGCCATGCATGAGTTCTTCGGAGAGCGTGGTCCAGTGCAGCGCATGAAACAAAGCTGCGTTCTGGCTTTGCACATGGGCGAGGAAGGTCGTGCAACCGAGCGCATGCGCGCTGCTGACCGCCAGCTTGATCAATGTCGCGCCAATCTTGCCGTGCCGCCGGAACGCGGCATGCACGGCGAGCCGCGAACCGGCCCACACACCGGGTTCATCTTCGTGAATGCGCACCGTGCCGACCACCTGCTCAGGCATCCCGCCGATACAACTCACCGCCACGAGCAGCTGCGCGCGCTCATCGATTTCATCGCGGTCATCGCCGATAAAAATCCCTTGCTCGATGCAGAACACCGCGCGCCGCAGCTTGTACGCTTCGCTCGCTTCCCAGGGCAGCGTCGTCCACTTGATCGTGTAGCTGGCGGGCGTGTAGAGGATGGCAAGATCTTCGGTATCGGCGAGCATGATCAGACCTCGTAGGATGACAACGACGAACACGCGCCGCATTTTCCGCATCCGGCCTTGATATCGGCGGAGCGCATGCCGCCTGCCGACACCATCGCGCCGAGCGGTTGCAAGACCGACTTCATGAACTCGGGCGAGGGCGCGGGATGATCCTCGAGCGGCGTGCCGCTGATCGGCACGAACGGGACCACGAACGGATACACACCGAGATCCACCAGCTCGCGCGAGATCGAGAGAATGGCTTCTGCTGTGTCACCGAGACCCGCGAGTATGTAGGTGCTCACCTGACCCCGGCCGAACACCGCCACGGCCGCCTTGAACGCTTCCATGTAGCGCGAGATGGGCACGCTCGCCTTGCCCGGCATGATCTGTTCGCGCAACGCAGGCGTGACCACTTCGAGATGCATGCCGAGCGTATCGATGCCGCTTGCACGCATGCGCTCGAACCATTTGTCGTCGTCGGGTGGTTCGCACTGCGCCTGGATCGGCAGGTCGACCGCTGCCTTGATCGCGAACGCGCTTTCGCACAGGATCTGCGCGCCGCGATCCTTGGTCGGCGGCGTGCCGGTGGTCAGCACCATATGCTTGACGCCATCGAGCAACACGGCGGCACGGGCGACTTCCGCCAGTTGCTCGGGTGTCTTGCGAGCGATTGTCCTGCCCGCTGCAAGCGATTGCCCGATTGCGCAGAACTTGCAGGTCTTCTTGCGGCTTTCATACCGGATGCAGGTTTGCAGCACGGTCGTGGCCAGCACGTCCGACCCATGCAGGGTCGCGATGTGCGAGTAGGGCACGCCGTCGAAGGTCTGCATTGCGTAGAAACGCGGCGACTTCGGGAAGCTGATGCTCGCGATAGGGATCGACCCCCGCAGCAGCGCGCTGCTGCCGCGTGCGTCGGGGGCGGAGGCCACGAACGGCGAGTGCCACGCGGTGTTCGTATGCACAGGGACCATGATGGTCACGCCGTCGATGGTGACCGCCTTGTGATCGGACGGACCCGCGCCGCCGCGACGGCTCGCCACGCCAAGCCCTGGCCCCGCGTCCGGATCGGCGAGACGCAAGCCCGCCGATTGCAGTTCAGTCATCAATTGCCGGCTCACGGCCGACAAGGTCTCGTTCGCGTTCAAGGTGCAATCCCCCGGTTGATGGTGAGAAGCTGTTCATGGGCGCCGACGTGACAGCGGGCCGGTCGTTGATGGCAAGGCTCAGCAATTCGGGCCGCGCGTAATGCCCGACTGAATCCATCATGCGTTTGCGTTTGGTGATCAGCGACATGTCCAGATCCGCGATCACCATGCCTTCTCCCTCGCGCAGCGGCGGGGCGAGGTGCTGGCCTTCGGGCGAGATGATCGCCGTGTTGCAGCCGCCGCGAAGCGCCTTCTGCAGTCCCGGGTCTTTCGTGATCGATTCGATTTGCGGCTCGGTCAGCCAACCCGTGGAATTGATCACGAAGCAGCCGGATTCCAGCGCGTGATGCCGGATCGTCACTTCGATCTGTTCACCGAAAATGGGACCTACCAGCGAGCCCGGAAACTGGCTGCAATGGATCTCTTCGTGCTGGGTCATCAGTGCATAACGCGCCAGCGGGTTGTAGTGCTCCCAGCACGCGAGCGCTCCCACGCGGCCGATGCTCGTCTCCGCTACCTTCAGGCCGGCTGCGTCGCCCATGCCCCAGATCATGCGTTCGTGAAACGTCGGCGTGATCTTGCGGCGCTTGAGCAGGAGCTCGCCGTCGGTATCGAAGATCAGTTGTGCGTTGTATAAGCTGCCGTGATCGCGCTCGTTCACGCCGAGGACAACGACCATGCCATGCCTGCGCGCCCGCTCCGCCACCGCGTGCGTCACCGGCCCCGGCACGACCACCGCTTCGTCGTAGAGCCGCATGTGTTCCGCACCCGACGCCACCGGCGCCCGCACGAACGAGAAGTACGGGTAGTAGGGCAGGAAGGTCTCGGGGAAGACGATAAGCTGTACGCCCTGGCGTGCAGCGTCATCAATCGATTCGAGGACCTTCTCGAGCGTGCCACCAGGCCGTTCGAGGTCCGGTGCTATCTGGACCGCGGCGGCGCGGACGATTCTCTTCTCAGGCATGGTCGTTCCGTGTTGATAAGAGGCTTCGGACGCCGCGTCAGACGGTCCAGGTGTTGATAATCAGCGCGCCGTCCTTGCGATGCAGCAGCTGAATGTCGAGCACGTCGAGCGGGCTGATCGGCTTGATGCCTTCGATCAGTGACGCTTCTCCCTGCCCATACAGCGCTTGCAGAGCGAAGCGGCATGCGTAGACCTTGCCGCCTTCCTCCATGAACTTCTGGATCTGCTTGTTGAAGTTCAGATGGCCGGGAAACGCTTCGTCGCCGAGCGTAGGGAAGCCGCGTTGCAGCCCGAGCGTCACGCCGGGGCCGTAGAGCAACACGGAGGTTTCGAAGCCCTTGCGCAACAGCCGAGTAGCTTGCAGCAAGTTGACGAAGCCGATGGAACCTTCGAACGCAACCGTGTGGAACGTCACCAGCGCCTTCTCGCCCGGCGCGGCCTTGACGTCTTCAAACACCTTCTCTTCATAATCGACAAGGTAATCGCCTTTCTTGTGCAACGGGATATTGACGGCAGGCATTCTAATCTCCAGGAAATAAACGATTTAATCAGTGGCGCCGATGTTTTTAACTCGGCGTCGAGCTGTGGGTTACGAGACTGATAACGCAACCGGCGTGCCATTCATTGAATGCGATAATGCGATCAATACGCGATCATTCAAACGATCAGTGCGCGCGGAGCAGTGAAATATTTTGAATTTGATCCTGAAAAGCCTTTTACAGCCGGGCTTCAGGCCTGGCGGGAAGGGGAGTCTGCACCACTGTGGCGTGATCACATTGGTGCTGTCGCGCCGGGCTGGTGCAATAAACACCGGATATGTGCATTGGCCCCTCATTTATCGGATTCTCCATACGATCACTTGATGTCACCTGATGCGATCAATTTATTTTTTTTGATCTCCGGCGTGCTATCGTTTTTTAACCGTATTTATTCGAGAGCGTTTCATGGCCAGTCTTACTCATCACTGGATCAGAAAACTGACAGAAAGCCGCAAGCCGGCTTATTTGCTGATTCCCGAATTAATTGAAGAAGATCTGGCGAGCGGACGTTTGCGTCCGCGCGATCGGCTGCCGGGCCTGCGGGACCTGGCGGACGAACTGCAGCTCAATTACACGACCGTGGCGCGGGCCTACGCCGAGGCGCGCAAACGCGGGCTGCTCGACTCGCGTGCCGGCAGCGGCACGTTCGTACGCGGCCGGACCGCAACGCTGCCGCTGTCCGGCGGCAGCAGTGTCGAGATGACCATGAACATGCCGCCCGAGCCGGCGGAACTGGCCGCACGCTTGCGCGATTCAGCTGCGCGGCTGTTTTCGGCTACGGACCCGTATCGCCTGTTGCGGTATCAGGATTTCGGTGGCACTGCTGACGATCGTGCCGCCGGAACGCAGTGGCTGAAGCGTCGTTTCGACGATTGCGATGAAGACAAGGTCCTGGTCTGTCCCGGCATTCATAGCGCGCTGGTGGCGTTGGTGTCGCAGCTTGCGCGGCCGGGAGGGACCATTTGCCTCGATACGCTGGCTTACCCAGGCATCAAGGCGATTGCCGCGCAACTGGGGGTGCGTTTGCAGGCGCTGGCACGCGATGACGACGGCCCGCTGGCCCATGCGTTCGAAGCGTTATGCAAGAGCGACAAGCCCAGCGCGTTTTATTGCAATCCTACGATCCAGAATCCGAGCACGGTGACGTTGTCGTCGAAGCGGCGCGAGGCGCTTGCCGATGTCGCGCTAAGGTACAGCGTGCCGATTATCGAAGACGATGCATACGGCATGTTGCCGGCCAAAGCACCCGATGCGCTGGCTACGTTGGCCCCCGATCTGACTTACTACGTTACCGGGTTCTCCAAGAGTTTTGGCGCCGGTCTGCGCGTTGCTTACATTCGTGCGCCGTCTGCCCGGCGCTCCCAGCATCTCGCTGGAGCGCTGCGTGCGACGACGGTCATGGCGAGTCCGTTTACCGTGTTGCTGGCGACGCAATGGGTCGGCGATGGTACGGCAGACCTTATGCTCGATGCGATTCGTGCGGAGTCCGCGGCGCGTCAGGAGCTTGCAGCACGGGTGTTGTCCAACTGGAAGTTCGACGCCGACCCGGCGGGGTTTCATCTCTGGATGCCCATCCCGGTGGAATGTGGATGGAACGCGTCCGAGCTTGCATTGCAGTTGCGCTCGCAAGGGATTGGCGCGGTGTCGGCGGCGGCTTTCGCGACCGATGGCAATCCGCCTGAAGCCATTCGCGTATGCCTTGGTGGTCCCAAGAGTCTTGATGAGTGTGAAGACGCGCTCAGGCTGATTGCGGACACCGTTGAACATCCTCATCATCTGCATTTGCCGGTGATGTAGGGGCTTGAGCTGTGCGCGGTCGTCATGAAGTCTTGTTACGATGCAGGCTTTCGTGTCGACCGCTCACTCCATGCGCAATGTCCGGCTCCTTGCTCGCCTAGCCTCATTCATCGTTGCTGCGCTTTTCTTCTCCGCCGCTCACGCGGGCAACCCCGATGCGCTATGGCAGATCGTTCACAACTCGTGCGAGCCCGCGGCGCGCGGTGCGGATGTCCCACAGAAGTGTGTGGATGTCGATCCGTCTGGTGGCTTCGCGGTGCTCAAGGATATCAATGGCATTGCCCAATATTTGTTGATTCCGACCGCTCGCGTTGGCGGCATTGAAAGCCCTGATCTGCTCGTACCGGGCTCGCCGAATTATTGGCGCGCAGCGTGGGAAGCACGGCGTTTTGTCGAAGCGAAGTTAGGGCAGGAGCTTCCCCGCGACGAGGTCTCGCTCGCCATCAACTCGACGAGCGGGCGCACGCAAAACCAGTTGCACATCCACATTGATTGTCTTGCCCCGGATGTCGTTCGCGCACTACGTGAGCAAGGCCCTAAGATCGGCACTGAGTGGACTGCATTCCCCACGCTGTTGCGGGGGCATGCCTACCGCATTCGACGTATAGATGATGCCGACCTTGCTTCCATTGATCCGTTCAAACTCCTCGCCCCTGATGTGGCAAGAGAAGGCCAACTCATGGCTGACCAGACCTTGCTGCTCGCCGGGACCACGGCGCCCGACGGCAAGCCGGCATTCTTTCTTCTCAACGATCACGTACAACGCGATAGGGGCGACTTCGCGTCATCGGAGGAGTTGCAGGACCATACGTGCGCGGTTGCACATACGAAGTAGATCGGGTGACGCATATCTCGAAATTTTGCCCTAGCCCTCCCTCACGCTTCGCTGCACTATGTCGCTTCGACCAATCTGAATTGCAGGACGGGCATCATGAACAGCATGCGAACCATTGGCATGATCGGCGGGATGAGCTGGGAATCGACTACTGAATACTATCGGTTGATCAACCGGGACGTGCGCACGCGCCTTGGCGGCCTGAACTCCGCGCAAGTCCTGCTGCATAGCGTGAACTTCGCGCCTATCGAACAGCTTCAACGCGACGGACAATGGAACATCGCAGGCATCCGCCTAGCCGACGCCGCCCGTCATCTTGAAGCGGGCGGCGCGCATTGCATCGTGCTTTGCACGAACACCATGCATCTCGTTGCACCGCAAATCGCGGCAGCGGTATCCGTGCCGTTCCTGCATATCGTCGATCCGACCGGCATCGAGGCGCAAAAGCGCGGCATTCGCAAGGTCGGTTTTATCGGCACGGCATTTTCGATGCGCGAAAGTTTTTTCCGCGACCGTCTCCAGGAACGGCATGGCATCTCCACACTCTTGCCCGAGCCGGCCGAGCAAGCAGTGATTCACGACATCATTTATCGCGAGTTGTGTCTGGGGATCGTCAACGACGATTCACGCAAGCACTATCGCGATGTCCTTCACGGACTGGCGGCGCGTGGCGCGGAAGCTATCGTGCTGGGATGCACCGAGATCATGCTGCTGGTGAACGAAGCCGACAGCCCCGTGCCGTTACTCGATACCACTACGCTTCACGCCCGCGCCGCCGTCGATTTCTCGCTGGCGCAGGCTTGAGCAACCAGGCAAAGCGTTGAGGGCGTAGATCAATGCTCGCGGCGATGCGTAAACACCCGCGGACGCACAGCTTCGATCACTGCTTCGGGCAGGACCTGATGCAGTGTGCGTACCGTGAAGTCGAGGTCTTCCATTGCCACGTCGAAGACCAGCCGGAGGTCGTCGTGGTCGCGCGATGCCTGGCTGACATACACGCCCAGCGGCGAGTGAAACAGCCGCCTGATGCGTTCGCGTGCGGCCTCGTCCTGTCTGCTGTGCAGGACGGCGGAGAGATGGACGCGGGACACGCAGGGCGCTGAAAGCGTTTCCTGCGCGGCGGTTTTTTTCGATGTGGCCGACCCGGCAGTTCTTTCAAGTACAAGGTTCATTACGCTGCAAGCTCCTGTATTCGGATTACTTGCAGCGTATCTTTTTGTGTGTAAACGCCGCGTTAATATTGCTGACGGCGCTGTATAGATCGCTTAATCGATGCCGTGGAATACCGCATCGTCAGGTCCGATGTAAGCCGGTGACCTCCATGCGGCGTCGCGCATGGAATGCTGGACTTGGCGCTCCACGCCCAGAAGCACAGCAAAGATCGCCATACGCACCGGAATGCCATTGTCGGTTTGCCGGAAGATTGCCAGTCTTGGATCGTGATTGAGGTCAGTGCTCAGGTCGTTTGCCCCGGGCCGTCCATCACGCGGCAGCGGGTGCATGATCAGCGTATCGGGTCCACAGACGCTCTCCACCAGCGCTTGATTGATCTGAAAATCAGGCGTGTAACCTTCAATGGATTCATCGGCAAAACGCTCTTTCTGAATCCGCGTTGCATACACCACGTCTGCTCCCTTCAACCCCGTATGTAAGTCGTTGGTCTGCTCGATCACATGGTCGCCGCGCGTGATCTGATCAAGGATGGACGCGGGCATCTCAAGCGAGGTGGGCGAGATCAGTGTGAACTTCAGTCCCCGATACAACGCGAGCAGCTTCGCCAGCGAATGGACCGTGCGGCCGTATTTCAGGTCACCCACCATTGCTATATGCGAACCGTCGACGATCTTCCCCACGCGCGAGAACTCACGCTGAATGGTGTAGAGGTCGAGCAATGCCTGACTAGGATGTTCGCCGGGACCGTCGCCGGCGTTGATGACCGGCACGTTGGTCGCGCGCACGAACTCTGCTACCGAACCTTTCTCCGGATGACGCACGACGAGTGCGTCGGCATAACCGCTGATCACGCGGCTGGTGTCGTAGATCGACTCGCCTTTTGCCATCGATGAAAACGTGAAGCCGGTCGTGTCGCACACCGAGCCGCCCAGCCGGCAAAACGCCGCACCGAAGCTGACGCGCGTGCGAGTGCTGGCTTCAAAAAACAGATTGGCAAGCACTGCGCCTTCGAGCACGCGCGTGATTTTCTGGCGCCGCGCGATGGGCTGCATTGTGTCGGCGACCCGGAACAGCGCCTCTACGGAGTCACGGGAAAACTGATCGACGGACAACAGATGCGGCCGGCCTTCGTGAAGAATGGATGGCGAATATACGCGTTGTGTATATTCATCGTCGGACGGAATTCTTTCCACCAACTCCATGACGTAACGGCTCGCGATCTCGGGCATGGCCCGCGATTCCGCCGATTCGTCCGGGAGTAGCCAGGTGTCCAACGCCCGGCGCGACACGCCAATCCGGTTCGCGAAAGCATCACGGGTCATATTGAGGCGGCGCATGGCATCGCGCAGGAGGGTTTGCTGTTGAGCTTGCACGATGGGCGCTCCGTAGGTGATTATGTACGCGATGCGTATATTAAATCACTCGCCGAAAAGGTGCAATACGACTTCACGCCTACTCGGGGCGCGCCGGTGTTCGAACACATAAATGCCTTGCCACGTGCCGAGGACCATCCGGCCGGCATCAACAGGAATGGATAACTGGACTTGCGTCAGCGCGGTTCGCAAATGCGCGGGCATGTCGTCCGGGCCTTCCGCGTCGTGGACGTAGCGCCCGGGCGCTTCCGGGGCGATGGTCTCGAAGAACTGTTCAAGGTCGGTGCGAACGTCGGGGTCGGCGTTTTCCTGGATCAACAGGGAAGCCGACGTGTGCCGCAGGAACACGGTCAACAGGCCGGTCCGGATGTCCTGGAGATCGATCCAGCGATGGATGTCAGGGGTAATTTCGTGCAGTCCGCGCGTGCGTGTTGGCACGCTCAGATGATGGAGCGCCTGCTTCATGTCGGTGTCTCCGGAAGGGAAAGCGCGACGGGGAACGGTCGCGCGTGCCTGTGAAGTTTATCGGCTGGAGCGGGTTTCGGCAGACAGCGAGCGCGGACCGGACGAAGGTAATGCCGCCTCTGGTCGTCGCGCGTCGGCACCTTGCCGTGCATGCGCCTCAATGGCCGAAGTAGGTCGATTGAGTCGCGTCATCCGGCGCGGTATGCATGTGCATACCGGACGCGGACGTGCCGTTGGCCGCCGGTCCATACGACGAAGACGCGATGCCTTGCTGTTCTGCTACGCGTTGCTCGGCGGCCTGGATGTCCTGCGGATAGTTGACGTCTTCACCACCAGGGCTATAGCCGGCTTTTTCCAGTTGAACGAGTTCGGCTCTGACTTGGGCGCGGGTAACGGGGCCGTTGTCCTGCGCGAAAGCGAAGGCAGGGGCGGCCAGTGCCGACGAGAGAACGAGCGCGGAGATGAGAATTTTTTTCATGATGACCTCAGAGGTAAAATTAGGATTCCGATTTATTGGACCGACTTGCGAAGATTAAATTAGCGCGATGGATCAATTCGTTGCGCTGGACGAGTTGGAAGCCGCTGCGCTGGGTACTGCGCTAGCTACCGCGTTGGCGTTGGCCGTCTGGTTGTGAGCCAGGCGTGCTTTTTGTTGTTGTTCGAGTTGGTGCGCGAAGATCGGGTTGACGTCGGGATAGGACGTGTCGGTGACGAAATCGCGGCCGTCCTGCTGTGCCTGGATCAGTTCCTGATAGACCTGGGCACGGGTTTTCGTTTGAGCGAACGCGTGTGCCGAGGCGATGGTGGCGAGAAACAATACTGCGACGCTGAGGGTTTTCATGGTTCGCTCCTGCTGGGTTGAATGTGTGCGCGAATGTGTGCGGCTTGCAATGTAGAGAACCCGGAATGAGCTCGGGATATTCCCGATGAATTCGATTATTTTTATGTTCGGAAGAATCGAAATTTATTCTGGAAGAGGCGGAATAACACGCTGCAGGCGGTGTTCACGCGCGTAGGGGATTTTTACGTTTAGTGTGGAATAAACCCCGGCGCAACGTGTTCGCCCCAGTACGAACAGCCAAACATTGCCAGATCATGTCCATAACAAGACCCCCAACGGAACCCCGGCTCTCCGAGTCGGACGTGCAGGCATTCGCCGACGGCATGCTGGATCCCAAGCGCGCGGCGAGCGTAGAAATGTATTTAAGGAGTCGCCCTGACGAGGCCGATCGAGTCGCGTTTTACGGCCGCCTGAACTGGCAGATGCAGAACGCCTTTCACGAAGCCGACAACGAAGAAGCGCCCCCCGCGCCAGCGTCAGTGCGAGTGCGGCGCATGTCGAGGCGCGGCCTGCGCGCATTGTTCATCGCAACGGTCGCGGCGCTGGCAGTGGCCGCCGCAGCAATCTTCGCGTTCGACATTTCAGATTCAGCGCTCGACAATGCCTCGATGATGGCGCTTGAACAAGCCGTCGCCGCCCAGGAGATGGCATCGGGTGCGGTGGGGTATGAAAGTTCGATGAAGGTGTTGGCGGGTGCCCCGGATTTGTCCCAGGTTGGTTTCCATCCCGTTGCGCGCCGGGAAATGTCCGTGGGGCCGTTTGCTTCGGCCACAGAATTCGTCTATCGCAATCGCGGCGGTGAGGCCGCCGTGCTGCTCGTGGCGCCGGGTCTTCTTGCGCAGCCGCAACCTCAATGGAAGGCTCATCGCGTGGGCGAAAGCCGCTTGCTTGCATGGACCGCGGGCGGCAAGCGTTACGTGCTGGCGGGCCGCGCGAAGACCCGCGGCTTGATGCTGGCCGCCGACTTGATGACGGGTAGTTAGAAATCGGGCAATGACCAGCAAGCTACCGACGGCATAATCACGCACTCGGCAAAAAACACGTGATAGTGGGAAGAGGCGGGAATAATCGCCACGACCCGGTGTTAGCCCATCATCAGAGCAACGGTTTGTCGAACGTTTGCGCAAGCTTACAAAATGAAGGAAGGCCGATGGGCGTCCGTGACGAGTTAATGGAACATGTGCCGCGATTGCGCCGCTACGCGCGAGCGCTGATCAATAATCGCGATCTCGCCGACGATCTGGTTCAGGACACGCTCGAACGCGCGCTCCGGCACACCGAGAAGTTCCAGACCGGTACCGATCTGCGCGCGTGGCTGTTCACGATCATGCACAACGTATTCGCCAATCAGGCGCGCCGGGCGGGCGTGAAGGCGGCGCATGTTTCCGTCGATGACGAGAATATCTCCGAGCGAGAATTCGCCGTGCCGGGCACGCAAACACAGTCGCTCGAAATGCGCGATTTGGACTTCGCGTTGCAGCGTTTGCCGCTCGATCAGCGCCAGGTCGTGCTGCTGGTGGGGCTGGAAGAAATGAGCTATGCGGATGTGGCGCAGGCGCTTGAAATTCCCATTGGGACCGTCATGTCGCGCCTGTCGCGCGGACGTGAAAGACTGCGCGCGCTGATGGCCGGCGCGCAACCGGGCGCTAAATTACAGGTGGTGCGATGAGCGACCAACAAACACCCATCACTGAAGACGAAATTCACGCGTATGTCGACGGATCGCTGGCGGAGCATCGCCGCGAGGAGATCGATCGCCTGCTGGAGCGCGACGAAGCACTGGCGACAAAGATCAGCGATTATTTCTCGTTGAACAGCATGTTCCATGACCGCTATGACCGCGTGCTAAGCGAACCCGTGCCGCAGCGTCTGCTGCCGCCGGAGCCCAAGCGTTGGCGTGCCGCGGCCAACTGGCCGCAGTTCGCGGGCATGGCGGCGGCGCTTGTGCTGGGCGTCGGCATTGGCGTGGCAGGCATGACAGGGACCATGGGTCGTGACTCCTCGATGCCCGGAAGCAGTGGGGCATCGGTGCAGCGTGCAAGTTATGCCGTCGGCGAGTCGTTTGCGCGGCAATCGGCTATCGCCCATGTGATGTACGCGCCGGAGGTGATGCGGCCCGTGGAAGTGGGCGCGGATCGTGAGCAGGAATTGGTGCAGTGGATCTCGAACCGGCTGGGTACGGACGTGCGTCCGCCTGTATTGACCCGCTCGGGCTTCGAGTTGATGGGCGGCCGCCTGCTGCCCGGCGACGATGGCCCCGTTGCGCAGTTCATGTACCACGACGCGAAGGGAGAGCGGATTACGCTGTGCATTTCGCATCGAAAGATCAGTTCGGACACGACCGCGTTCAAGCTGTATCAGGACGGGTCGGTGAATGTGTTCTATTGGATCGACGGCGATTTCGGTTACGCCGTGTCCGGTGCGATCGACCGCAAGGTGCTGCTTGATCTTTCACACGACGTCTACTCGCAGTTGACCGCGATGGGCGGCGCCAAGGCGCCCTCGGGGGCTTCGGTGTCTACGCAATAGGCCGGTGGCAGCCACGATGTTCAACAACATCGTGGCTGTGTCTGATTGTGATCCTGTTCTGAAATGCAGCGCTGGCCGTTTAATTGCGCCGGCCCCGGAATAATCGGCCAGTTAAAGTAGTTCTCCCCTTTGTAGAACGCCCTTATATAGAAGTAAATCGTGCGCGCCCTTTGAGAATTCGAATTGATAAGGATATCGAATTAATAATGCGTCCGACAAAACCGGATCACTCCCACATGAAGACTGACCCATTCTCATCTCGTCCTCGCGGGCGGAAAACCATTCCGCTATTCAGGCTTGCCGCTATCGGCGCAGTTGTTGCGGCTACTGGCGGTGCTTTTGTGTATGTCGCGGGCTTCGTGGCGCCGCATCGCCTGACGCCGCAACGTATCGTCAATACCTTCGAGGCGAATGCGGGCGTTCATCCTGGTTTTCGTCGAAACCATGCGAAGGGTGTATGCGTGTCAGGGTATTTTGAAGGCAACGGCCAGGCGTCGGATATCTCTCGCGCTGACGTGTTCAAGGCCGTGCGGACGCCGATCATCGGGCGCTTCGCCATTCCGGGCGGTGATCCATCCGCCCCGGATGCCAGCGTTCCGGTGCGCAGCATGGCGCTGGATTTCAAGTTGCCCGATGGTCAGCAATGGCGCACGGGCATGAACAATACGCCGGTGTTTATCGTCAATACGCCGGAGGGTTTTTACGCTCAACTGGTGGCGTCGAAGCCGGATCCTGCAACCGGCAAACCCGATCCGGCGAAGCTCAAGGCGTTCTTTGCAGCGCACCCGGAGACTGCGCCGTTCCTGAGTTGGGTCAAGAACAATCCACCATCTTCCAGTTTCGGCAATTCGGCGTACTACGGCATCAACGCATTTCGTGCAATCGATGCGAACGGCAAGACTCACTTCATCCGCTGGTCGATGATGCCTGAGACGCCGTACGCTCCCGTCACCGCGGAACAGAAGAGTCAGCACGATTTTCTCGATACCGAATTGCGTGGCCGGCTGGCAAGCGGTCCTCTGCGCTGGCACCTGATCCTGACGGTGGCCAAGCCCGGCGACCCGACTGCCGATGCGACCCAGGCCTGGCCCGAAGACCGGCCTCATATTGATGCGGGCACGCTGGTGATAGAGCGCGAGAGTGCGCAGAGCGAAGGTGATTGCCGCGACATCAACTACGATCCGACCATTCTTCCCGATGGCCTCAAGCCATCCGCCGATCCGCTTCTGGCAGCGCGGTCTTCCGCCTATGCGGTGTCCTACAACCGCCGCACGCATGAGCAGGCGCAGCGTCTGGTCACCAACCAACAACCGGCACGGGGTCACGAATGAGCGCCGATCGAAAGCACTTCAGTCCGTCAGCGCGATTTTTGCACTGGCTCATGGCGCCCCTTGTCATAGCGATGTTGTTCATCGGCGTGGGGATGGTGGCCACTTTATCTTCATGGCATCAGACGCTGCTCGCGATTCACAAGCCGCTAGGCATTGCAATTCTTGTGCTGGTGAGCGTGCGTTTCATCGTGCGGCTGACACGACGCGTGCCGTCGCTACCTGATGACATGCCGCGCTGGCAGCAGCACATCGCACATCTGTCGCACTGGGTTTTCTACGCGCTGTTGTTCGCCATGCCGCTGGTGGGCTGGTCGATGCTCTCGGCCGGCGGTTTTCCGATCCATCTGTTCGGGCCGGTGAACCTGCCGCCCATTGTCCCGCAGGATGTGCGCTTGTATGCATTGCTTCGATCAACGCATACGGTGCTTGCTATGCTGCTGTTCGCGACCTTCCTCGCGCATCTCAGCGCGGCATTGTTTCATGGCCTGATTCGACGCGACGGCGTGTTTTCGAGCATGGCAAAGGGCCGCGACTAGGCGGCCTGCCTTTCACACCACGCCGGTCGTCTCAACCAGCCTGTTCGACCGGCGTCACATCCAGCTCCAGCTTTTGCGTGCCGCGCAACACGGTCACCTTCACCGCCCGGTCGATACGCGATGCATCCAGCGAGCGCTGCAAGCTATCCACGCTATCAACCGCCAATGTATCAATGGCGACGATCCGGTCGTCGGTACGCAATCCGCCGAGCGCGGCCGGGCTACCTTTCACGACTTCCATCACATGAACACCGCTCGCGGCCGGCAGTTCGAAATAACGCTGCACCCGGCGCGAGATGGGCATCGTTGTCCCAGCCACGCCGATGTAAGCACGCCGCACGCGCCCGTGCGCGAAGAGCTGCATGATGACCCACTTGGCGGTATCGATTGCAGTCGCGAACGAGATCGCCTGCGCACCGGCAATGATCGCCGTATTCACACCGATCACCTGACCTGCCGAGTTGATCAGCGGGCCGCCCGAGTTGCCGGGATTGAGCGCGGCGTCGGTCTGGATCACGTCGTAGATCATGCGTCCGGAATTCGACCGGAGGGACCGTCCGAGCGCGGAGACCACCCCGGTCGTTACCGTCTGCACGAGGCCGAGAGGGTTCCCCACCGCGATCGCGATTTGCCCGACTCGCAGCTTGCCGGACTCACCCAACTCCACGTGCGGTAACACATCGGCTGAACCAATGCGCAGCACCGCGAGGTCACTGTCAGGATCGTCGCCGACGAGATCGGCGTCGAACTTCGCGCCGTCGGCGAGCGTCACGCGGATCTGCGTTGCGCCGTGTACGACGTGGCTATTCGTCAGGAGATAACCGTCGGGCGTGAAGATGAATCCCGAGCCCGAGCCGCCATGCGCACCGCGGCCGCTCTTGTCACCGGGCAAACGTCGTTCGACTGAAATAAAGGCGACCGCCTGCTGCACGCGTTCGAGCGCGCTGATCACGGTCTGGGAGTAAGCGTCCAGCAGGGCCTCGTCGCCGAGCGGGCTGGCGAGGGCGGCGCCCCCGGGGCTGCGTGAAAGATCATCGATGAATTGGGGACGGCTTCCCATGATCGTGCTCCGGATAAATGGATCATGAGATGCGGGATTCTTGAAGGGATTTCAAGTCCGGGGCGCGCTTTCCGGAACGCTTGCCTTGGCCTTCGGCCGGCTCAGCATTTTGGCTGCAATCGATATCACGATTGATCGTTTAGTGCTGGACGCGCGCGTTGTTAGCATGGTCGCCTGCCTAATATGCCTGCCTAATATGCTTGTGATAGCCCCATGAAAATCTTCAGCCGTCTGGCCGCATGTCTGGTGCTGGCCGTGACTGCGGTGAGCGCCACTGCGCAAACGCCCTCAGCCGACCCCGTCAAGCTGCGTATCGGTTTTCAGAAATCCTCCACGCTGATCGCGATCCTGAAGGCGCGCGGCACGCTGGAACGCGCCGTGGCGCCGCTTAATGTCCGCATTGAATGGGGCGAGTTCGCGAGCGGGCTGCCGCTTACCGAAGCGCTGAACGCGGGCGCGGTGGACTTTAGCGCCGACGTGGCGGATACCGTGCCCGTCTTCGCGCAAGCGGCTAACGCCAACTTCGTCTACGTCGCACAGGAAACGCCGTCGCCCTCGGCGCAAGCCGTGATCGTGCATCGCGATGCACCCATCCACTCGCTTGCCGACCTGAAGGGCAAGCGCATTGCGGTGACGAAGGCCGCCGGCAGCCACTACCTGCTGCTCGCCGCGCTCGCCCGCGCCAAACTCTCGCCGGCCGATGTCAAGATCAGCTACCTCGCCCCCGCCGACGCACGCGCGGCGTTCGAGCGCAACGACGTCGACGCGTGGTTTGCATGGGACCCGTACGTGGCTTCCGTCGAACAAGACCCGGGTGCTCGGATTCTGACCCGTGGAGATGGGCTTGCGTCGTATCAGCGCTATTACCTCGCGTCCACGCCGTTCGCGCAGACGCACCCGCAGATCGTCGATATCGTGTTTAAGCAACTGGTTGAAGCGGGTGTCTGGACCAAGGCGCATCCGCAGGAAGCGGCGAAGATCCTGGCACCGGTGTGGGGTCTCGATCAGGCGACGGTCGAGCGTGCCAATACGCGGCGCACGTATGCCGTGCGTGCGGTTGTGGCGAAGAACTTCAGCGAGCAACAAGCCATTGCCGACACTTTCTATCAGGCGAAGCTGCTGCCGAAACCCGTCGATACCGCCAGCGCGCTCGTTTGGGATTTCGCGGGGCGCAAGGCCGTCGCGGCGAATACGGCGACGGCATCGCTGACCGCAACACAGCCGTAGTGGCCGTAAGCCGATGACGTCCCGTAAGTCCTCACCTTCACTCAGTCGCAGGCGTCTGCTCGGTAGTTTGGCCGCCGGCGGCTTTGCCGCGTCGCAAGCCGGCGCTGCCGAGTTGCTGAAACCACTTGAGGTCGCCGCCTGGTCGAAGACGCCCGGCGCACCGATCCTCGAACACCCTTACGGCGTGCCGTCACGATATGAAGCGGACGTAGTGCGCCGCGCTGCCAAGGCATGGCCTTTGCCCGGAGCGGCATCCTCCTTGACGCCGCTCGCCGATCTCCACGGTTCAATCACCCCGAACGGCCTCGTCTACGAGCGTCATCATGCAGGCGTTCCGGATATCGATCCATCGCTGCATCGTCTGGCAATCCATGGGTTGGTACGGAATCCAAAGCTTTTCACGATGGACGATATCCTGCGATTGCCGTCGGAGTCGCGGATTCACTTCATCGAATGTTCGGGAAATACCGGTAACGAATGGAACGGTCCGAGCGGCATGCCGGTGCAGCTCACTCACGGTCTGTTGTCGTGTTGCGAATGGACCGGTGTGCGATTGTCCACGTTGCTGGAGGAGGTCGGCGGTACTACCGGCGGGTCGGGCTGGGTGCTGGCCGAAGGCGCCGATGCCGCCGCGATGACTCGCAGCCTGCCGTTGTCGCGCATCGCGGATCGGGCGCTCGTGGTCTACGCGCAAAACGGTGAACGATTGCGTCCCGAGAACGGTTATCCGTTGCGGTTGATCGTGCCCGGTTTCGAGGGCAACACGAACGTGAAGTGGCTGCGTCGCCTGAAGGTGGTCGACGCTCCTTTGGAGACGCGCGAGGAGACCTCGAAGTACACGAATCTCCTCGCCGACGGCACCGCCCGCCAGTTCGTGTTCGAGATGGACGCGAAGTCGGTGATCACGCGGCCGTCGCCGGGACATCGGCTGACCACGCGCGGGTTTTATCCAATCTCCGGACTGGCATGGTCGGGACGCGGCACGATTCGCCAGGTGGAAGTATCGACGGATGGTGGCGCAAGCTGGCGAACGGCGCGACTGGAAACGCCCGTGCGGGACCGCGCGCTGACGCGTTTTCAGGCTGATTGGCACTGGACCGGCGAGCCCGCGAGCATACTGTCGCGCGCCACCGATTCAACCGGCTACGTTCAACCCACCCGCGAAGCACTGGTCGCGGCCCGTGGTCTCAACTCGCAGTATCACTACAACGCGATCCAGCAATGGCGTATTGATGCAGCAGGCGAGGTGCGCAATGCGTAAGGCATTATTGCTCGCGCTCATTGTGGTGGCGCCTGCGTGCTTCGCGGCGCGCGACATCGGCACGCCGCTCACGGAGGAAGAGATTGCTGCATGGAATATCGACGTTGCGCCGGATGGGCACGGTCTTCCCGCGGGTAGCGGCGACGTAACGACGGGCGCGCATGTATTCGCAGAGAAGTGTGCTGCGTGTCACGGTGCGCTCGGTCAGGGTTTGATCGGCGATGCGTTGGTGGGTGGTCGCGGCACGCTGGCGAGTGCAAAACCCAAGCGCACGGTAGGCAGTTACTGGCCATACGCCACCACGTTGTTCGACTACATCCGCCGCGCAATGCCTTATAACGCGCCTGAGTCCCTGTCGGCCGACGAGGTCTATGCACTCAGCGCTTTCCTGTTGAACCGGAACGGCGTCGTACCGCCCGATACGCGGCTCGACGCGCAGTCTCTACAAAAGGTAAGGATGCCGAATCGTGACGGTTTCGTACCCGATCCGCGTCCTGGCCGACTCTGAATATTTGAAGGAGCAAAGCATGTCTGACCATTACCCAACTTACCCAACAAAAGACGAAACGTTACCGCAACTGGCCGTTCCATCACGCCGTCGTGCACTGCTAAAAATGGCGGCGTTAAGCGCCGGAGCCACCAGCATCCTGACCGGCGCCGGGGCGCTACTTGCGAGCCAGACCGCGCGCGCCGCCGAGTCGGAAAAAATGTTCCGCATTGGTTATCAGAAATACGGCAACTTCGTCGTTCTGAAGGCGCGCGGCACGCTCGACAAACGGCTCGCCGCGCAAGGCGTCACCGTGCAATGGCTCGAATTCCCAGCCGGGCCGCAACTCCTGGAAGGGCTCAACGCAGGGGCAGTCGATGCCGGTACGGTCGGTGAAACGCCACCGATATTTGCTCAGGCCGCGGGCGTGGACTTCGTCTATGTCGGCAACGAACCGCCTGCACCGCAAGGCGAAGCGATCGTCGTGCCGCACGATTCGCCCATCCGCAAGGTAGAAGATCTGCGCGGCAAGAAAGTGGCGTTGAACAAGGGCTCGAATGTCCACTACCTGCTGGTAGAGGCGCTGAAGAAAGCCGGCCTTTCGTATACAGATATCCAGCCGGTCTATCTGGCTCCCGCTGATGCGCGCGCGGCGTTCGTGCAGGGCAGCGTCGACGCATGGGTGATCTGGGACCCGTATCTCGCGGCCGTCGAACGTCAGGCGAATGCACGTGTGATCGTGGACGGCACCGGACTGGTGCGCAACACGCAGTACTACCTTGCAACGCGTAAGTTCGCGACCGCTCAGCCGCAGCTCGTGCATGCGTTGCTGGAGGAGCTGGACCACGTCGATCAATGGGGCCGCGACAACGTAGCGGATGCCGCGAAGCTCCTGTCGCCGCTGGTCGGGCTGGACCAGCCGACGCTCGAACGCGCATTGAAGCGGACGGGCTATGGGGTGCAATCAATCACGCCGGAGACGCTCGCCTATCAGCAGCAGATTGCCGATACCTTCACCGACCTCAAGCTGATTCCGAAAAAGCTTGCTGTGGTCGATGCGCGCTGGAGCGTCGTTTAGTCCGATGCTGCGCTACTGCATCGCTTGAGACGCATAAGCAGAATTGGCGAGAACCTTAGCTTAAATAAATCGTTCATGCCCAAAGTGGGCATCGCTAAGATGAATCATCTGAACGGGGACGGGCGACTCGTTTCGTACGAACATGCGCGTCACTTTGGTTCGTTCGTCCTACGCCAATCCCTCACCCGACACTTGAACTTAGACCCGCAAGGCAGGAGCCCCCGATGAATGTTTTCTGGTTCATTCCGACCCACGGTGACAGCCGTTATCTCGGCACGACGCAAGGCGCGCGCGCCGCGGATTACGACTACTTCCGCCAGATCGCGGTGGCCGCCGATACGCTCGGCTATGAAGGCGTGCTGCTGCCGACGGGCCGTTCCTGCGAAGACGCATGGGTGGTGGCATCCAGCCTGATTCCGGCCACGAAACGCCTCAAGTTCCTCGTCGCAATCCGCCCGGGTCTGACTTCACCGGCATTGTCCGCACGCATGGCGTCGACCTTCGACCGCCTCTCAGGCGGCCGTTTGCTGATCAATGTGGTCACGGGCGGCGACCCGATCGAGCTGGCCGGAGACGGCGTTTTCAATGACCACAACACCCGCTATGAAGTCACGGACGAATTCCTGCACATCTGGCGTGGCCTGCTTGAGGCGTCGCATGAAGGCGGCACCATCGATTTCGAAGGCAAGCATCTGAGTTCAAAGGGCGGCAAGGTACTTTATCCGCCCGTGCAGAATGCGCATCCACCGCTGTGGTTCGGCGGCTCGTCGCCGGCGGCGCACGAGATCGCGGCTGATCATATCGATACCTATCTGACCTGGGGTGAACCGCCTGCGGAAGTTGAAAAGAAGCTCGCCGATATCCGTCGCCGCGCGGCCGAAAAAGGCCGCAAGATCAAGTTCGGCATTCGCCTGCATGTGATCGTGCGCGAGACCGAACAGGAAGCGTGGGCCGACGCAGACAGGCTCATCAGCAAGCTCGACGATGAAACCATCCAGCGCGCGCAGGCATCGTTTGCAAAGATGGATTCGGAAGGCCAGCGGCGCATGGCGGCATTGCACGGCGGCCAGCGCGACAAGCTCGAGGTGTACCCGCATTTGTGGGCTGGTGTTGGACTCGTGCGCGGCGGTGCGGGCACGGCGCTGGTGGGTAATCCGGAGCAGGTCGCGGGCTTGATGAAAGAGTACGCGGCGCTGGGTATCGACACCTTCATCCTGTCGGGCTATCCGCATCTTGAAGAGTCGTACCGGTTCGCCGAGCTTGTGTTCCCGCTGCTGCCGCGCGAACAGAAAGAGCGCGCGTCGGGTCCGTTGTCGGGGCCGTTCGGTGAAATCGTCGGCACGTCGTATCTGCCGCGTGCGTCGCAAAGTTGAACCCGGGGGTCCGATGAACGTGGTTCCGTTTTTTCGCCGCGCCGGTGTACAGGCTGCGCCGTGGCTCGTGCCTATCGTGATCCTGATCGCGTGGGAACTGGCCGCTCGCACGGGCGGTTTGTCGTCACGCGTATTGCCCGAACCCCTTGCCGTCGTCAAGGCCGCGTGGGAGCTGATCCAGTCGGGCGACATGTGGGCGAACGTGAAGGTCAGCGCATGGCGTGCTCTCACGGGCTTTGCGATCGGCGGCAGCATCGGATTCGTGCTTGGGTTGGGCACAGGGCTCTTCAAGCCGGCTGAGATCGCCCTCGACTCGACCGTGCAGATGATCCGCAATATCCCCGCGCTCGCGATGATCCCGTTGGTAATCCTGTGGTTCGGCATCGGCGAGGAAGCGAAGCTGTTCCTGGTCGCGCTCGGCGTGTTTTTTCCCGTCTATACGAACACGTATCACGGCATTCGTTCCGTCGATGCCGACCTGATCGAGATGGCTCGCAGCTACGGACTCTCAGGCTTCGAGTTGTATCGCGACGTGATCCTGCCGGGGGCATTGCCTTCCATTCTGGTGGGCGTGCGGTTCGCATTCGGGTTGATGTGGGTCATGCTGATCGTCGCGGAAACCATCTCGGCGCAATCGGGGATCGGCTATATGACCATGAACGCGCGTGAGTTCCTGCAGACCGATGTAGTGGTGGTCGGCATCCTGCTTTATGCGCTGCTCGGCAAGCTCGCCGACATGCTGGCCAAGTCGATCGAGCGGGCAACGCTACGCTGGCATCCTGCGTATCAGAAGGGAGCAAAAACGTGACATCAAGCTACGCACCGTACGCATCCGGCAACGCCGTGCTCGAAGGGAACACGTCGGGAGTTGCCGCACGAGAGCGCGCACCGGCTGCAATTGCGCCCCGGCCACAGTCAGTAGACATGGCCGTCGCACTGCAAGGCGTCGATAAACATTTCGGCGAACGCAAGGTGTTGTCGAACTTCGATTTCGCCATTGAACGCGGCAGCTTTGTATCGATAGTCGGGCGCAGCGGCTGCGGCAAGTCCACGTTGCTGCGCCTGATCGCGGGCCTTGAAAAAGCGACCGGCGGCGTAGTGCAGCGCAACGCGGCCGCGGGAGCCAGCGTGCTGGAGACGCGCATCATGTTCCAGGATGCACGCCTGC
This sequence comes from Caballeronia sordidicola, assembly GCF_000729995.1. Classification (GTDB taxonomy): domain Bacteria; phylum Pseudomonadota; class Gammaproteobacteria; order Burkholderiales; family Burkholderiaceae; genus Caballeronia; species Caballeronia sordidicola_A. The sequence goes on from NZ_JNFG01000005.1 coordinate 105,919, forward strand.
TGCCATGGAAAAGCGTGCTTCAAAACGTCATGCTCGGCTTGCCGCGTTCGTCGCGTGAAGACGCTCGCGCGACGCTGGCTGAAGTGGGCCTGAGCGCGCGGGAGGGCGATTGGCCCGCGCAATTATCAGGTGGTCAGCGGCAACGGGTGGCGCTTGCACGCGCGCTGGTGCATCGGCCGGACCTGCTGTTGCTGGATGAGCCGCTGGGCGCGCTCGATGCGTTGACGCGCATTGAAATGCACGCGTTGATCGAACGTTTGTGGCGTGAGCATCGCTTCACCGCATTGCTTGTCACGCACGATGTACAGGAAGCGGTGGCGCTGGGCGAGCGGATTGTGTTGATCGAAGAAGGGAAGATTTCCTTCGATGCCGCTATCACGCTGCAGCGCCCGCGTTTGCGCACGGCGGAGGGTTTCGCCGATCTGGAAGAACAGGTGTTGTCGCGCGTTCTCAGGAACGGTGCGCAGTTGGCCTAGATCGGGTTATCGATTCGATTCACTCATTGCCGCTGTCTACCGGCCCCGGCACTATTCAATCAATACGGAGCATCACAATGGGCATCACGGCAATCAATGTACGCAACCAGTTCAAAGGGCACATCAAGGAGATCATTCGCGGTTCGGTGGTCTCGGAAGTCGATGTGGAAACGCCTTACGGCATTGTCACGTCGGTGATCACCACGCGTTCGATTGATGAGCTGGAATTGAAGGTCGGCAGCGAAGTCATTGCGTTCGTTAAGTCGACAGAAGTCTCTATTGCACGGCTTTGAGCCTGCGTTGAAGGGCGGAGTCAGACGGTGACCGCCCCCAGACCTTCCAGCAATTCACCGCGCAGGCTCGCGAGCAAGAGGTCGCGACGATCGCGCGGCCGCTCGACTCCCACTGCGATCTCACGAACGATTCGCCCTGCACCGGTTTTACCCGACGGTGTCATTAGCAGCACACGGTCCGAAAGATAAAGCGCTTCGTCCAGATCGTGCGTGACCAGAAGGGCTGCCGTCCCATGCGAGCGCACGAGCGATAACAAAAGGTCCTGCAAGCGCATCCGCGTCATTGCATCGACTGCGCTGAAGGGCTCGTCAAGCAGCAGCAAGTCAGGCTCGGAAAACAGACCCCTTGCGATTGCTACCCGCTGCGCCATGCCGCCGGACAACTGCTTGGGAAGATAAGCGCGCGCCTCGGCAAGACCCACTTCAGCCAGCAAACTACCTACACGCGGATCATTGCCGCGACGCGGGCCTGCCGGGAACGCAACGTTGTCCGCAACGTTCAACCAGGGCAATAAGCGCGGCTCCTGAAAGATCACCCCGATCCTGTTTGACGGACCTTGTTGCGGTCTTCCATCCAGCAGGATCTCGCCATTGAAGTCCCGGTCGAGGCCCGCGAGAATGCGCAACAACGTGCTCTTGCCGCAACCGCTCGGACCGACCAGACTCACTATCTCCCCGCGCCGAATCGAAAGCGTCAGGCGTTCGATTATGGTGCGCGTGTCGTAGTGTTTGTCAGAGACGCGCAGGTCGAGAAGAGGGGCGCTCATCGTTTGTTTCCGGTGCTGGTGTCGCGCCAGGAAAGCACGCGGGTTTCGATTGCCTTGAGCACGCTGTCGCTGAGTTTTCCGAGCAACGCGAGTAACAGGATGGCCCCGAACACAACGTCCGGCCGCCCCGTTTCGCGGCCGTCGCTTAGCAGATAGCCCAGACCGCGCGTGGCCGCGATCAGCTCGGCGGCGACCATGAACATCCATGCGAGGCTGAGGCCCGTCCGAAGGCCGGTGAAGATGTGCGGCAGCGATGCCGGGAGCAGAATGCGCGTAAAAAGCGCCCGCTGACTCAGCCGATTCACCTCGCCCAGTTCGATCAGTTTGCGGTCCACGTCGCGAATGCCGGCGACCACGCTAATGTGCACCGGAAAGAAAGCGCCTATGGCAATCAACGTAATCTTGGGCGCTTCGTCGATACCCATCCAGAGCAGAAGAACAGGGACCCATGCCAGCGATGGAATCGCTCTAAGCGCCTGGAAACTTGGATCGAGCAATGAGTCAATCCTGCGGCTCAAGCCCATCGCCGCACCGAAAAGGATTGCTATCAGCGCGCCAATGGCGAAGCCCGCAAACACGCGCAGGCTACTCACGCCAATATGCCGCGCAAGACGCTCACCACCGAGTTGCCAGAGCGTTTCAGCAATCGTGCTTGGTGCGGGAACGAGATGCTCGGGCACAACATGGCTTCGTACCAGGACCTCCATGAGTACGAGAAATGCGAAGGGCAGCAAGAGCCCTGCAATGCGCCATGGTTGCAGCGGGGAGCGCCCGGTTTTCTCCCCGGACTTCAATTGTCCAGGCAGTGCGAGGGATTCATCGGAGGACATCGCACTCGCTCTTAGCGCGGGCCGGTTCATTTGGCATTGGCCGTGGCAGATGCTATGACCGGCTGCGCGAACTTGACATCGATCAGCGCGTCGATCACCTGATTCAAATCGGTGCCCGGCTTGACGAGTTGCTCCTGCGTGAGAATAGGTGCGGCCGCCCTCAACGCATCGATCTGTTCGGCACCCGGCTGCGGATGGCTGAAGTCATTGCGGCTCAATTGCAGCTTTGCTACCGGCAGCGACAACTTCGACTCCTCCGAAATAATCTTCGCGGTTTCGTCGGGATGCGCTGCGATCCACACGCGTGCCTGCTCATACACTTTCAGCACGTGCGCAAGGGTCTCAGGATGTTCCTTGATGAAGTCTTCACGCGCATTCAGGAACCCATACGTGTTGAACGCAACATTACGATAAAGCAGCCGAGCGCCGTCATCGATTTGCGCCGCGGCCATATGCGGATCAAGACCGGCCCATGCATCGACCTGGCCGTTGGCGAGCGCAGTGCGCCCATCGGGATGTTGCAGGTTGACAAGTTCTACATCGTCGCGCGTCAGGCCGACGGTATGCAGCGCGCGCAACGTAAAGAGGTAAGGATCCGTGCCCTTGGTCGCGGCAATTTTCTTGCCCTTCAGATCAGCCAGGGTCTTGAGTGGCGAATCCTTTCGTACGACCAGCGCGGTCCATTCGGGCTGCGAGTAAATATAGACTGCCCGGATAGGATTGCCGTTAGCGCGCCCGAGCAGGGCGGCAAGGCCCGCTGTGGAGCCAATATCGATCGCGCCGCTGTTCAGGTATTCGAGCGCACGGTTGCTGCCGAGGCTCAATACCCATTTGACCTGTGTATGATCCGGCGCCAACTGTTTTTCAAGCCAGCCCTGCCGTTTGATGACCAGGCTTTCAGGCGAGTAGTACGCGTAGTCCAGCTTCAGTTCCGCGGGCGGCGAGGCGTGCGCTGCGGCCGGCACCCATGCTGCTGTCAACATGGCGAGCGAGACAATGAAACGGGAAAGCAGGGTGCGTCGGGCGGGTTTCATCGATTGATCCGGATGGTCGTTAATGCAATTTTTAGTGACCGGTCAATGTAATGAAAGCCGCCGCCGAGGCGAACCAATAAAAGCTCACAACGTAAGAACGTTAGAAGCTATGACCGGTTCGCCGCGCGGCGTGCGTGTCCCGATTAGAACGCCGGGATGATCGAACCCTTGAACTGCGTGTTGATGAAATTCTTCACGTCCGGCGACTCATAGGCGGCGACCAGTTTCTTGACCCAGGGTGCATTGCGATCCTGAGTACGTACTGCGATCAGGTTGGCATAAGGCCCCTTCAGGTCTTCGATAGCAATCGCGTCTTTCGTAGGCGACAGGCCCGCTTTCACGGCGTAGTCCGTATTGATCGATGCGGCAGCGAGGTCGTCCAGCGAACGCGGCAACTGTGCCGAGTCGAGTTCGATCAGCTTGATGCCCTTCGGGTTTTCTACGATGTCGAGCGGCGTTGCGTTCACGCCGTCCTTACCCACGCCATCCTTCAACTTGATGATGCCGTTTTTTTGCAGCAACAACAGCGCACGATTGCCGTTGGACGGGTCGTTCTGGATACCGACCTTCGCCCCTTGCGGCAGGTCTTTCAGCGACTTGATCTTCTTCGAATAGAAGCCCATTGGTGCAACGTAGGTCAGGCCCACGTTGACGATCTTGTAGCCGCGCTGCTTGATCTGGCTATCGAGGAATGGCTGGTGCTGGAAGCCGTTTGCGTCGAGGTCACCAGCGTCGAGCGCTGCGTTGGGCTGGATGTAATCGTTGAATTCGATCACCTTGATCTTGAGACCTTCGGTTGCTGCGACCTTGGCCACTTCGGTCCAGATCTGCGCATCCGGACCACTCATGGTGCCGATTTTCAGCGGGGCGTCTTCCGCATGGGCGACGCTGAAGACAGCGCCGAGTGCGGCGAAGGCGAGACTTGCTAGAGCGGTTCTACGATGCATGTTGAAACTCTTTCTGGTTGGCAGGCGCGAATCCTCTCATGACTTGCGCGCTAATCTAACCATTCTGTTTTCATGTGTTTATGCCAATATGAAAGCTTAGCTAAGATCCGGTGCATGCGCGTGATGCACCGGTCAGCGACCGCTTCGTGCGCTTCATTCCTTCCAGAAGACGAGCGCCCGCAATTCGATGCTTCTTCGCGGGGCCGCACCTTGCGGCGTAGTCGGATCTTCAAACGCCGTGTGCGCGGTCAGACGAGCCGTGCCGTCGTTGCGGGAGTCGTAGATCTTGAGCAGCAGCGGCTCATCGGGCCGTAGCTTCGGGAAGTAATACCAGCGATGCGTCGGGTTATAGGTGAAAGAGAAGGTCTCACCGACCTTGTCTTGATACACAAGGTCGCTGGGCACTAGGTCGCCGGCTGCAATCGAGCGTGCATCGCAGAGTGCCAGGGGTAGTTGCTCCACAACGTCGAGAGGGCGCCATAGGTTGATGATCGCAAAGCGATGCTTGAGGCGTTGCGCGGCTTCATCGGCGCTCAGATGGTCGCGCACGCGGCGCGGCCCGGAAACGAACGTCTGGTCGTTGTGCACGCGCCTCACGGGTTCGCGTAACGACGAGGTTGCGCGCGAGCCGTTCAAGCTGTCGCGCAGGGTGTGGTCGAATACCACGACCTTCTCGGCGCCCGTCGCCTTGAGCAGGACCTGTGCGGATTCGCTGTAGTAGATCGAGCGGATGGCGGCATCGTCGCTAAAGTCGGTCAGCTCGCTCGCGTGCGCGACGCGCTCGAAGCCGCTTTTATCCAGCGATAACTCTCCCGCTGCCGCGAGCGGACGCGCGTCGCGGATCGTCACGCTGCGGGTTTCGAGTACGCCGGAAGTCCAGGGCACGCCGGGAGGCGGCTCAAACGTGTAGCTTACCGGCCGGCCCTCGCCAGCACGCAGATAGTTGAGTTCAGCTTCTACCGCCTGCAACGTTTCTGCACGCGGACGTTCTTCGAATACGGTGCTCATGGTCGTTCCTCGGCCTGGGAATCAAGACTTCAAAGCTATACCCGCATCACCCGAAGCTGAACGAATAAAATTCCATAAGGTTATTCGGATCGCCTAGCGATAACCCTACTTGCTGGCGGAGTATTCGGGCAGACGGAAGCCGTCATAGAAGTGATTGTTCAGGATGGCCTGCTGAAAAGCGGGGGATTGATAGGCATCGACAATGTCCTGCGTGCTGCGCGATGTCTTGTTCGCAGCCCTGACCACGACCTGGTTGATGTAGGGCGGTGTCATCTGTTCCAAGGCGAGTGCGTCGGTGAGTTTGTAGCCGCTGAAGATGGCGAAGTTGCCCTGGATAGCGGCGAAATCAACGTCATCGAGCGCACGCGGCGCCTGCGCATTTTCAAGCGGAACGATCTTGATGCCGGCCGGATTCGCGATCACGTCACGCTCGGTTACATCGACCGGATTGCTGTTCGGACGAAGCTTGATCCAGCCGATCCGCTGCAGGATCTTGAGTGCGCGTTCCAGGTTGACCGGATCGTTGGGCACGGCTACGGTCGAGCCGGCGTGAACTTCAGTCAGTGCATGATGCTTCTTTGAATAAAGACCCATCGGTGGTGTGGGTACTTGTACGACGGCAACCAGATCCGTCCCGTTGCGATCGTTGTATGACTTCAGGTAGACCTCGTGCTGCATGACATCAGCTGCTATCTCTCCACGATACACCGCCTGATTTGCCTCCAGCCCGGTGCTGAATTCCACATACTTGATCGTATAACCCTTCTGACGCAATTGCGGCTCGACACCGGCCTTGAATTCATCGGCGTATGGTCCGGGCACGAAGCCGATGCGCAATTCGTTTGCACCGGCGGCGCGAGCGCTGAATGGAACGAGCGCAGCGCACAGCGCCAACGCAAGGAGGAAGGGGCGTTTCGACATGAGGAGATAAATGGGAGAAGTAAATGATGTCATGCGCCCGCAGGGAGCGCATGAAAGCGAACCGCGCGCAAGGTCTCAACGCGCGGCTCGTTGTTCAGAAGGTTTCCTTGAACGGACGCAGATCAAGTTCCTGTGTCCATGCGCTTCTATGCTGATTGTGCAATTGCCAATAACTCTCTGCTATGGCGCTCGCTTGGAGCAAGCCGTCGTCACCGGCCTGTTGTACGCGCTGCGGCGCATTCTGGCGCAAACGCTCGCCGTCGATACCCCCATCAATCACAATATGCGCCACATGTACGCCCTCGGACCCGAACTCGCGGGCAAGGGTCTGGCTCAATGAGCGCAACGCCGCCTTCGACGCAGCAAAAGCGGCGAAGGGTGGTTTGCCGCGCAACGCGGCCGTAGCGCCCGTGAACAGCAGCGAGCCGCGCCCCGTTGAACTTGCGCTGTTCAGCCCGTTGTTCAAGATCCGGCGCAGCGCTGCCTGGGCAAACAGGAAACCACCGAGTACGCCGGTGCGCCATGCTTGCTCGAAGTCCGCTGCGCTCAATTCAAGCGTTGGCGCTCGGCTTGCACCGCCTGCGTTGAATATGGCGGCCGTTAGCGGACCGAGTTCACGTACGCGATCGGCGAGCTCGGCGACGGCTGTTTCATTCGAGATGTCGCCGGGCAATGCGTGTGCTACGCCGCCGGCGGCGCGAATCTCCGCAGCGATGCTTTCCACACGCTCGGCCGTGCGTCCCGTGAGGGCGACAGTGAAACCGCCCTGCGCGAAGCGCCTGGCAACTGCTGCGCCGAGTCCCGCGCTGGCGCCGACCCCGGCGATCCACGCGACCGGCGATTGCTCATGAGGGAGACTGGAAGATGACTGGATGGTTGAGTTCATGGCGGTGACGTTAGACCGGCTCCTGGCGATTGGGAAGGAAGAAAACGCGATAACGTTATTCGACACTGCGAGATTAATTCTAGTCCTGAGCCATCTTTTGCGTTCGGCGTGGTTTGCATATGCGCATCGATTGGTTGAGGCCGCCGCGGGCTGGTCGTAATGTGCATATCGAAACGTCGGGATGTTTCATGCCGCCGCGCATGCTTGACCTTTAACCTCAAAGCCCCGGCCTTCCCCCAAATCAAGCTGGCGATTCCCCTTCAGGAGACACGCAATGAACGCAGCCGTCGCAAGCAATACCGAATCGGTCCAGGTTACGCCGTTGTCGGCATTTATCGGTGCTGAAATCAGTGGCGTCGATCTATCGCAGCCGCTCGACACCCATCAGGTCGCGCAGATTCGTGCGGCCTTGTTGAAATGGCGCGTGATCTTCTTTCGAGAGCAATTCCTCACGCATGCGCAGCACGTGGCGTTCTCCGCGCAATTCGGCGAACTCACGCTGGGGCATCCCGTGTTCGGGCACGTTGAAGGGCATCCCGAGATCTATTCCATTTCCAAGTATCGCAAGGCAACGCGCTTCGAAGGACAGGCATTGTTACGCCCTTGGACCGGCTGGCATACCGATGTGACGGCAGCAGTTAACCCGCCGTTTGCATCAATCCTGCGTGGCGTCACCATCCCGCCTTATGGTGGCGACACGCAATGGACAAGCCTTGTTGCCGCGTATGAAAAACTCTCCGCGCCGCTGCGCGATTTTGTCGATGGCCTGCGCGGTGTGCATAAATTCACGCCGCCCGCCGGGGCCAGCGCGACCAGCGCGTTTGAGCAAGCCGTGCAGCAACGCGCGCTGGTCACTGAGCATCCGCTGGTGCGCGTGCACCCTGAAACCGGCGAGCGGGCGTTATATGTTAGCCCGAGTTTCCTGAAGCATATTGTCGGCGTTACGCCGCGTGAGAGTCAGGCGATCCTCGAACTGCTGTGGGAACATGTGACACGTCCGGAATTCACGGTGCGGTTTAAATGGGAACCGGGCAGCATCGCGTTCTGGGACAACCGGTCAACGGCACACCTTGCCCCTTCCGATATCTTCGACCTGGAGTTCGACCGCCAACTGTATCGGACAACGCTCGTGGGCGATGTGCCGGTAGGACCGGACGGACGCGCTTCGGTCGCACTGGAAGGGTCACCGGTCAATGCGGCAGCGGCCGTGGCATTGAACTAAGCGCCGATACTGAGCGCCGCGCCCTTGAAGTCAGGCGCGAGGCAGCCGCCGATTGTCGATCCACATGCGAGCCCAGCGCGCGGCATAGGCAATGGCGAGATCGGATTCGAAGAAGTAGTCGAGCGCGTCGAATACATAAGCGCGCTTTTGCAGCGATGCTTCATCCTGAATCACGAGATTAGCGGCGAACAATCCGCTGGGCAGCGCTTGTGCCGCGGGAGCGACTTCATAACCCTTGTAATGCATGCTTGTTTTACCTCCAGTACACAATGCAAACTATGCAGTAGATGCATGTGCACCAGATTAACCAGCCGCAAGGAACAAGTGAAACAAGCATTTGGCAGAAGCAAACCCGTCGCCGTTAAGGATTGGAAAGAAGGAAACTTTGCGATGCATGTGCCCCGGCGAGAACATTTCTGATCAGGCGGCCGCGTCCTGCGGCACGCTGAAGTCCGCCAGTATTTCATCGCGCAAACGTACGAACGCGGCGTCGCTGCGGTTGCGAGGCCGTTGGAGATCGACCCCCACCACCTTGCCAATGCGCCCCGGCCGCGCCTGCATGACCACCACGCGGTCGGCCAGGAACACGGCTTCATCAACGTCGTGGGTGACCAGGATCATCGTGATCCGCTCGTGTTCCCAGATGCGTCGCAACTCATTCTGAAGACGACTACGCGTGAGCGCATCGAGTGCGCCGAACGGTTCGTCGAGCAGCAGGAGCTTTGGCCGGTTGACGAGTCCGCGAGCAATGGCCACGCGCTGCGCCATGCCGCCCGACAGCTGATGCGGATGATGCTTCTCATACCCCTTCAGCCCGACCAGCGCGATATGCTCGGCGACCGCACGGCGGTTCTCTTCCTTGCTGCGCCCGGAGTTCTTCAGTGCGACCGCAATGTTTTGCTCCACGTTGAGCCACGGAAACAGCCGATGATCCTGGAACACGATACCGCGCGCAAGATCGGTGGTGCGAATGCGTTCGCCGCTGAATTCGATGTCACCGTCGAACTGGTCGTCGAGCCCTGCAATCAGGCGCAGCAGCGTGGACTTGCCGCACCCGCTCGCCCCCACGATAGCCACGAACTCGCCGCTCTTCACCGACAGGTCGATGCGATCGAGCACGGGCACCGAGTGGTCATCGCCGGCAAAACGCTTCGTGACGTGATGCAGGCTGAGCTCACTGGTTTGGGTAACAGAGACAGTCGCCATGATGATATGGACTCTTTATGAAAGATGGAAAATTCGCAATCAAACGGCCGGATCGCGGAACCAGCGTTGCTGGATGGCACGGGCTAACGCATTCAACGCCCAACCGGTGATGCCGATCACGATCACGCCAAACACCACGAGATCCATCCGGAACTGCTCGCTGCCGTCGACGAGCGTGTTGCCGATGCCGCTGCCCGCGACCAGCAGATACTCCGCACCGAGCGTTGCCAGCCACGAATAAATCAGCGCGAGATAAATGCCGGTGAAGATGGACGGCAACGCAGCGGGCAAGACGACGTATCTGACCGTTTGCAACTTGCTGTAGCGGAACACGCTGGCAACATCGAGAAGTTCAGGGGAGACCGCGCGAATGCCGTCGCTCGTATGTGCGACCACGGGCACCAGTGCGGCGAGCGAAAGGAAGACGACCTTGGCGACATCGCCGAGACCGAACCATACCGAGATCAACGGTATCCATGCAAACAAGGAGACCTGCTTGAATGCGTTGAAGCTTGGACCAATCAGGCGGTTCGCGAAGGGCGAGACACCGAATAACGCACCCAGCACGAGCCCAAGGCTTGCACCGAGCGTGAAGCCTGTCAGCTCGCGTGCGAGCGATGCCGAGAGCGCACGCCATAGCGCGCCGCTTCTCGCCTGGTCGATAGCCGTGTGCAACACTTGAGCCGGCGAGGTCATCATGCCGTGCCCGGCGACTACGTGACGCGAGACGAACCACCAGGCGAAAAGGGCGGCAGCCGGGATGACCCAGCCGCGCCAGCGTCCGGTTTTGCCCGCTTCGCCCGAAGCGCCGATGGCACCGGAGCCGGTTTCAAGTTCGAGAGACGGCGTGGACATGTCGATACTCCTTCAGGCCGGCCGCGCGGGCGACAGCTTGTGTTCGAGAACAGTCAGCAAGCGGTCCGCGACATACCCGATCGCGCCCACGATCAGCACCGACGCCAGCACCAGGTCGAGCTGGAATAGCTGCCGTCCGTACACGATCAGGTAACCGAGTCCTTCCGACGATGCCACCAGTTCGACCACGACCAGCGTGAGCCACGCCTTGGTGAAAGCAAGGCGGATACCGGTGCCGATGACCGGCACGGCCGAAGGCAGGATCACGTTGAAGATGGTCTGGCGCCGTGAGTAGCGAAAGACGCGTGCAACATCGAGATACGCGGGCGGGGTCCGGCGAAATCCTTGCAGCGTGCTCAAGGTGACCGGAACGAGCGCAGCGTGCCCGATCAGCAAATACTTCAACGGCTCGCCTATGCCCACCACGATCATGAGGAACGGCAGCCAGCCCAGCACCGGCACCTGTACGACCGCATTGAAGCTGGGCAGGATGTAAGCCTCGGCTGTGCGCGATAGTCCCAGCCATGCGCCAAGCAGCAAGCCGAGCACGACGCCACCCGTGAAGCCGACCGCGATCCGCGACAGGCTCGCGCTGATGTGCATCCACAGTTCGCCGCTGCTGGCGAGTCCGCCGAGGGTTTCGAAGACGAGGGTGGGCGACGGCAGGATCTGCGGCGAGATCCAGCCATAGTGCGAACCGAGCACCCATAACACGGCGCAGGCCACGGGCACGAGCCAGGGCAGCGCGATCCAGCCGAGTGATCGCGCGACGCTCGCGGTGTGACTGTGGGTGCCGTCGAGCGGCACCCGTTGGCCTGGATTCAAAGTGCGAGCGATGCTGTTCGCCATGACCGGATTCTCCAGAGAAATTCAGACGTTCACGACGCCAGCGGCTTGCCGGATGCATCGAAACGAGGCCAGTAGTTCTCGAGCTTCAGCGTTTTCAAGGCCTGGTCGAGATACTTCGGTTCGAACCAGCCGTTCACGCTCACGGGCTGACGGATCAGGTTCAGACGCAGCGCGTCGTCGGCAACGGCCTGATAGCGGGCCACGATAAACGGATCAATCAACGGCGAAATACGGTCCTTGAGCGTCTGGTTCGCGTACTCCGATTGCCACGATTCCACCGGCACACCGCTCTTCGCCCACAGCGTGAAGAGTTCGCCGCGATTGGCTTCGTCAGAAGACCACTGAGCCGCTTGTACGACTGCCGTCACGACTTGTTGCACGATCTCGGGATGGTCATGCTCGAAGTCGTCGAGCACCAGCAGATGCGCCTGACGCGTGTACTGGAGGCCGCCGTCGCGCGACGCGTAGATGATCTTCGCGAGGCCTTGCCGCTGGAGCTTGAAAAGCTTGAAGTCGAGAAACACCGCATCCACGCCCTTCGATGCGAGCGCGGCTTGAGACGCGGCATCGTCGAGATTGATCACGCGCAGATCGCGTTCGGAAAGACCATTCGCTTTCAAGACGTTGTCGACCACAAGCTGCAGATTGGTGCCGCGAAAGATGGCGACCCGTTTGCCCTTGAGATCCTTGACGCTCTTGATGTCGGAGTCGGGCGGCACGGCCAGGTAGACGCCGGTGCGCACGCCCGACTCGACCAGCAATTTCGTTTTGAGGCCGTTCGCGCGGCCGAGCACGGCGGGGAGGTCGCCCTGATAGGCGAAGTCGATCTGACGATTCGCCAGCGCTTCGTTGACTGCGGGTCCGGCGCCTTTGAAGAACAGCCATTCAACCTTGACGCCGTCCGCTTTGAGAGCGTCTTCCGTGCGGTGCTGCAGTTGGGCGGTCGCGGCCGACGAACCGCCGAACACGGGCGGATCGCCGTAACCTTGTGTCGCCACGCCGATTCGGACAACAGCAGGGGCGGCGGCCAGGACGCTCGTGGCGGCAACGATGCCCAGCGTGACAACGAGGGAATGCAGAAGGGATCGTGGGGTCATTGAATTCGCGGACGAAGGGTAGGAAACGGCAGCGCGGCTTTTCAGCGCTGCCGAATGACATACGCAGGATCAGTTCAGCGCGGGCGTACCGCGCAATGCGCGGCTGCGCCGGCCGTCGATACCCACGGGCACGTCGCCATGCACCGTCGCGCGCCGGACCACGCGGCGCGCGCTCTCGTCGTAGTCGGCTACTGCATAGTGCTGGGTCGCCCGGTTGTCCCAGATCGCCACGTCACCCTGGGTCCAGCGCCAGCGCACGGTGTTTTCGAGGCGCGTCACGTGATCGTGGAAAAGCTCTTTCAGGCGATCCGAATCGCGCTGCGACAAGCCGACGAAGCGCTGCACGAAATGGCCCAGCACGAGGGTGCGTTCGCCTGTTTCCGGATGGACGCGCACGACCGGATGTTCGGTTTCATAGACCGTCGATGTGAACTGTTCGCGATGCGCCTGCTCGGCGGCGGTGGCGGGTGCGCTGTGGTTCGCAGCGTAGTCGTAAATATTCGTATGAATGGCCCACAGGGAGTCTGCCAGGGCGCGCAGCGGGTCCGGCAGACGCTTGTAGGCATCCGCAGTGTTCGCCCAGACCGTATCGCCGCCAGCGGGCGGAATCACCACGCCTCGCAGGATCGAGATCTTTGGATACGCTTCCACGAAGGTCACGTCCGTATGCCATGAATTGGCGCGGGAGCCGTTCTTCGAGTCGAGTTCGAGCAGACGATTGCTGCCGGCGACCGATGGCACGGTCGGGTGTGCGACGGTTTCGCCGAAGCGGCTGGCGAACGCTTCTTGCGCGGCGTCGTCCAGATGCGACTGGCCGCGAAAGAAGATCACCTTATGTTGCAGCAACGTGGCGTTGATGGCCGCAATGGTCGAGTCGGCGAGATCCGGCCCGAGGCGCACGCCCCGGATTTCGGCGCCGATCCGGCCGCCCACTGGATGGACGTCGAGTTCCAGTGCGTTCGAGGGTTCGGCGGCAACGGCAGGCGTGGCGATGAGGGTCATCGGATGCTCCTTGGGGAATCGTGGATAGCGTCGGGTGTTGTTATGGATCGTGGTGTATCCGGATGCTCGCGCTGGGCGGGCAGAAAAACGCAGCGGCAATAAATTGAAGCATCCGTGCGCGGGCGCGGCAACGAAGCGATTGGACTTTGCTTTACACACCGGACGTGGGTCGTTTATGAAGGACCTTTGATGAAACCCCGTGAAGCGCTGGCTTAATAGGAATTGATAGGTTTTCTATTCATCGTCAGATATGCAAATGAATAAAAGATGGTTTCCGTACGTTTAAGTTTGACCTACCTTGTACTTAGCGGTAGCCCGTACCGGGATGCGTTGAAGGAGAACTGCGATGTCTGAACCGAGAGCCACTTTTAGAAACTGGGGCAGTGAAGTGCTGCGGCATTGGCGCGAGCGGCGTACGCTGGCCGGCAGTCAGTCGCACGCGGCGGCGCGTGAGCCGTATGATCTTGAGCGCATCGCGACGTGTGCTTGCAGCGGCTATTTCCATACGGGGTATGCGCTTGATCCGTTTGTTTTTACGCCTGAATTACCGTTCAAGGATTAGCGGGTGGTTTTTGCTCGCGCCGGTGGACGGGTTTCGGGGTTTTGATGGTTTGGGGTTAGCGGTCGGAGTTAGTGCCGGGGTGCCAGGTTCCTGCGCTAGCGGTTTGAGTCAATGCCGGGTTGCTGCTTTCAGTGTTAGTGGTCTGCATGAGTTGGCTATTTTCTCTATCACTATTAGCCACTGCGCGTGGCGGCGCGTCATTTCTTTGTCCAAAGCGACAAAGAAACGAAGCAAAGAAAACGCTTTCAGAACGAGGGCTCGTAAGTTGACCTAGCGTGCAGTTTCCACGTTTTTGGCACCCCAAAAGCACGGTGCTCGCCAGAGCCACCGATGTTTGAACCCCTCCTTCTCGCGAATTCTTACACGCACACGCTTCGCCCCGTACGCTCTCGAGCAAGCACCATTGCCACGGAAACCCGCACGGCCATACGCGTATGTACGGCTTCGTTTTTTGGTGGGTTAGCTGCTCGGTCTGCGCCGTTATCTCGGCGGACTATACGGCCGGGCGGAGGCATATTTAAAGCTTCGCTTTTGCAGGTCGATCGCGTGGCCCGCGCATTGTTTTCGCGGTTACGGCCTTACGTACTTCTGCGGCCGGGTTTCCAGGGGGGGCGAAGTGGTTCGATATGCGAACTAATTTCATAATGGTTGTACGCGGATAGCGCGGGGTGTTCCTTGGGCAGGTTCAGTCACTGGTGGCGAAGCGTGTGGGTATCCGTGTTCGGAGAAGGAGGGTTTCACACATCCTTCGTTCTGGCGAGCACCGTGCTTTTGGGGTGCCAAAAACGCGGAAACTGCACGCTGGGTCAACTTATGAGCCCGCGTTTTGAAAGCGCTTTCTTTGCTTCGTTTCTTTGTCGCTTTGGACAAAGAAATGACGTGCCGCCACGCACAGTGGCTAATAGTGATAAAGAGAAAATCCGAATCACGCAGACCACTAACCCCGAAAGCAGCAACCCGGCATTGACCCCGACCGCTACCGCAGGAACCTAGCAACCCGGCATTGACCCCGCCCGCTACCGCAGGAACCTGGCAACCCGGCGTCAACCCGCCCGCTGACGGCAGGACCCCCGCTCAACTCCGCCCACCAACAACCGACCCCTCACTCCGCAGATCCAATTCCCCCACCGCATCGCGCGCATTAAACGCCAATGCAAACTGCGCAGCCTGCCGCCCCACGGTCGCCAACTGCTCCGCGACTTTCGGGTCCGAACAGGAGTCAATCGTCTCGAAGCGCGTTTCCAGTGAGTTGACCGCCGCGCCATACGGTGTCGGCCATCCCCGCAACGCATGCACAATCGAGCGCAGCGACGTAAGCACAGCACCACCACCCTGCCAGCCATAAGCCGTCACCACGCAGCCGACCGCCCGCCCATCGAGGTAGGGACGCTTGTCGTTGCTGAGTTCCTCCAGCGTGTCCAGCGCGTTCTTGACCAGCCCAGAAACACCGCCGTGATACCCCGGCGTCGCAATGATGACCGCATCCGCTTCGCGCACCGCCTCGATCAACTCAAGCTGTTCCGCCGTGCGCTCACCATGTTCGGGCGCGTAGTGAGGCAGCGAGTGCAGGAACGTGCCGCCAAACAGTCGCGTGCGTGCGCCTTCGGCTTCGGCGCCCTTCAGGGCGATGCGAAGCGCGCGTTCAGTCGATGAGGCCGCGCGGGTCGTGCCGCCAATGCCGACGACGAGCGGCCGGCGAAATTCAAGGCTTTTCAACAAAATACTCCCGGGAGTGCAGTGGAGCCGCGTTCGTATGCCAGAACGCCGGAGCGTATCGACGCATTGAATCATCGATCACGCATGGATCATGCCGTCATCTTAGCTATCGATTTTGCGCGAGTGAACCGAGCTTTGCTTGAATCGATATGAGCATTGCGTATTTCGAGGGCTCCCAACACCCCTGACGGCCCCGCCCCGCGCCCTACATACGGAGAAGTAATTAGCCTTGCGCAATAGATTATTAAGGCCCCGACGCGGGTTACGTTAAACTTTCGCCTCTCGCGAACCAGGGATGAACGGCGGTCGGCTGCCCGAGCAAACTCGCTCACAGGGAAGTCCGCCGCTTTTTTTGTTTACATGATCGAAATTCGAAATCTGTCGCAACGCTTCGCCGGCCCACGAGGCTGGATCGAAGCGCTGCATAACGTCGACTTGACGATTCCGCCGGGCGAAGTATTCGGCATCATCGGCCGCAGCGGCGCCGGTAAAAGCACATTGGTGCGCACCATCAACCTGCTGACGCGGCCAAGCGAAGGCAGCGTGATCGTCGACGGCCGCGACCTCACCACGCTGCCCGCCGCGCAATTGCGCACGGCACGCCGTGACATCGGCATGATCTTCCAGCACTTCAATTTGCTGTCGTCGCGTACGGTGTTCGACAACGTCGCGCTGCCGCTTGAACTGGCCGGCATGAAGCGCGGCGAGATCGAGTCGACAGTGTTGCCGCTGCTGGAACTCGTCGGGCTGACCACACAAAAAGATCGTTATCCCGCCCAGATCAGCGGTGGCCAGAAGCAGCGCGTGGGGATCGCCCGGGCGCTTGCCAGCAAGCCGAAAGTGCTGCTCTCGGACGAAGCCACGTCCGCACTGGATCCTGAAACCACGCGCTCCATTCTTGATCTGCTACGCAAGATCAACAAGGAACTCGGCCTGACGATCGTGCTGATCACGCACCAGATGGACGTGATCAAGCAAGTCTGCGATCGCGTCGCGGTACTCGATGCCGGTCGCGTAGTCGAGGAAGGCAACGTGGTCGATGTCTTCATGCAGCCACATCATGAAGTCACGCGCGCGTTGATTGGCGACGTGATCGCGCACGAGTTGCCGCCCGCGCTGAAGCTGCGCGTGGCCGAGCGTTTGAAAACCGGCAGCGGTCATTTGCTGCGGCTAGCGTTCACCGGCTCCGGCGTCGACCAGCCGATCCTCTCCGAAACCATCCGCCGCTTCGAGCTCGATTTCAACATCCTCCACGGCCAGATCGACGAGATCCAGGGCCAGGCGTTCGGCTCGCTGGCGGTGCTCGCGGCAGGGAAGCCGGCGAACGTCGCGGAGGCAATTGTTTATCTGCGTGAACAAGGTGTGGTGGTGGAGGAGATGTCCCATGTTGAGTGAAATGTTCGATATGTTCGTCCAGTCGTTCTGGGAAACGCTCGTGATGGTGGGCATTTCCGGACTGGTCGGTGCGGCTTTGGGGCTGCCGTTGGGCGTGCTGCTGTATCTCACCGACCGCGACGGCGTGTTGCGCAATCTCGCGTTGAACCGCGTCATGGGCGGCGTCGTAAATGCGGTGCGTTCGACACCATTTATCATTCTGCTCGTCGCGGTGATCCCGTTCACGCGGCTGGTGGTCGGCTCGTCGATCGGGACGGCGGCCGCGGTCGTGCCGCTGACTATCGCGGCCGCGCCGTTCATTGCGCGGCTGGTCGAAACAGCGCTGCGCGAGGTCGATCGCGGCCTGATCGAAGCGGCGCAGGCAATGGGCGCGACCACAAGCCAGATCGTGTTCAAGGTGTTGTTGCCGGAGTCCTTGCCGGGTGTGGTTGCGGGTTTGACGATTACGTTCGTATCGCTCGTCGGGTACTCGGCCATGGCCGGTGCGATCGGCGGCGGTGGTTTGGGCGATCTGGGCATTCGCTACGGGTATCAGCGGTTTTTGCCGGAAGTGATGCTGACGGTGGTCGTGATCCTGATCGTCTTCGTGCAGCTTGTTCAGTCGTTCGGCGACTGGCTCGTGCGCCGTCTCAGCCACAAGTAATTAGCCACACATAATTTTCTACATCAAGCTCTAAGGGTAGTCCATGCAACGTCGATTCATTCTCAAGCTGGCCGCTGTGTTCAGCGCTTCCGCATTGCTCGCCAACGTCGCGCAAGCCGATGAAACCATCAAGGTAGGCGTGACCGGCGGTCCGCACGCTCAGGTCATGGAAGTCGTGAAGCAGGTGGCCGCGAAGAACGGCCTGAACATCAAGATTGTCGAGTTTGCCGATTACGTCCAGCCGAATGCAGCGCTGGCGTCGGGCGATCTCGACGCGAACAGCTATCAGCACGCGCCGTATCTCGACGCGCAGGTGAAGGACCGCGGCTACAAGCTGATCAAGATCGCCGATACGGTCACGTTCCCCATGGGCATCTATTCGAAGAAGTTCAAGTCGCTGGCGGAGTTGCCGGTGGGCGCGCGCATTGCCGTACCAAACGATCCGACCAACGGCGGCCGGGCGCTGTTGCTCCTGCAAAAGAACGGCTTGCTGAAGTTGCGCGCGGACGCGGGCTTGAAAGCGACGCCGCTCGACATTATCGATAACCCGAGAAAGCTGAAGATCGTCGAACTCGACGCCGCGCAGATCCCGCGCTCGCTCGCCGATGTGGACGCCGCCGCGATCAACACGAACTTCGCCATGGAAGCCGGGTTGAAGCCGAAGCAGGACGCGATCGCGATTGAAGATCCGAATGGCCCGTACTCGAACATCATCGCGATTCGTGCCGCGGACAAGGACAAGCCGTGGGTGGCGAAACTCGTGGCGGCCTATCACTCGCCGGAAGTGAAGCAGTTCATTGAAGCGAAATACGCGGGTGCGGTGATCGCCGCCTGGTAAGCCTCGCAACAAAACTCGAGCATCATGCGCGCTCTCTCCCTCACGGGTTAGAGCGCGCAGTCGTTTGGGCATGGTGAAAAAGGCACGTAATACCGACCGCCAAGGGTAAACGCCAATCTTTTTCCACCCGGGCAGAAAGCTGGCAGAAGGCTTTGCCTTCTTATACTTGCCGCACATTAGAACAAGATGCCGGATTGCCACGGATAGAAGGAGACGTTTCACGATGCAGCTTCCCTCCCGCTTTTTCACGCTCGCTTGCACGCTGGCCGCGCTGTTGTGCGCCGCGTCGCCTGCCCGGGCGGAAAAGCTGACGCTGATGGCGGGAGGCACGTCCAAGATCGTCTATCTGCCTTTGATCCTCGCGTCGCAACTCGGTTATTTCAAGGACGAAGGACTCGAATTCGAGATTTTGTCCCAGCCGGCCGGTGTCGATACCGCGACCGAACTGCTCGCCGGTGCAATCCAGGGCGCGGTTGGTTTTTACGATCACACCATCGACTTGCAGAGCCGCGGCAAGGATGTCGAGGCGCTGGTCGTGTTCAGCAAGAGCGCGGGGTTGGTCGAGCTGGTCTCGAAGAAATCCGCGGCGGGTTTCAACACGATGGCCGACGCGAAAGGCAAGACGCTGGGCGTGACGGGACTGGGTTCGTCGACGAACTTCCTGACCCATTATCTTGCCGCGCGCGCTGGTTTGACGCCGAAGGAGTACTCGGTGTTGCCGGTGGGTTCCGACGACAGCTTCATCTCGGCCATGGACCAGGGCCGTATCGATGCCGGCATGATCGAAGAGCCGGTCGCCAGCCGGCTGCTGGCCAGCGGCGATGCGAAAGTGCTCGTGGACATGCGCAGCGCGGCAGGCACGGTGGCAGCCTTAGGCGGTCCGTACGCCGGCCCGTGTTTCTATGCTCAGCGAAGCTGGGTCAATACGCATCGTGATGAAGCGCAGAAGCTTGTGCGCGCGATGGTGCGCTCGCTGGCGTTCATTGCGAGCCATAGTGCCGAAGAAATAACGGCCAAGGTGCCAAGCGATTTTTACGGACCAGGCCAAGGCAAGGCGCTTTATATCAGCGCGCTGAAGTCCTCCATGCCGATGTTTACGAAAGACGGGCGGATGCCGGACGGGACGCCCGCGGCCGTACTGAAGGTGCTCACGCTGGCGAACTCGTCGATCGATCCGCGTCATATCGATCTGTCGAGGACTTATACGAACGAGTTCGTGGACCGCGTGCAGATCGGTGCCAAATAAAGTGAAACCGGCGATCCATTTCCCTCTATTCGAAGCGATGCCATGAAAGCGATACGCATAGAACAGTACGGCGGACCCGAAGTCCTGATTCGTCAGGATATCGAAGTTCCTCAGCCGGGATACGGCGAGGTGCTGGTCAGGGTCAGGTGCGCAGGTATCAACTTCATGGATATCCACACCCGCCAAGGAAAATACAAGGTGTCGCGGACGTACCCCGTGAGAATTCCCTGCACGCTTGGCATGGAGGGTTCCGGCGATGTGGTTAAAACCGGCGCGGGCGTGACGTCGTTCGAACTGGGCGAGCGGGTCGCGTGGTGTATTTCGTGGGGTGCTTACGCTGAATACGCGGTTGTACCGGCGGCGAAACTGGCGCGGATTCCGGACTCAATTCCCTATGACCTTGCCGCTGCCGCGATCTTCCAGGGATCGACGGCTCACTATCTGATCGATGATGTCGGCCATGTGGGCGCCGGCACCACATGCCTGATCCATGCGGCGTCGGGTGGTATCGGCCAGTTGCTGGTGCAGTTTGCCAAGCGCCGCAGGGCGACGGTCTTCGCCACGACGAGCAGCGAGCAGAAGGCGGACATCGCCCGCAAGCTCGGCGCAGATCACGTGATGCTGTACGACGAAGGCCGCTTCGCTGACCGCGTGCGCGAAGCGACCGACGGCCGGGGCGTGGATGTGGTGTATGACGCGGTCGGCCGCACGACGCTGCGCGACAGTTTTCGCGCCACGCGCGTGCGCGGGCTGGTCGTCAACTATGGATCGGTGTCGGGTTCATTAAACGATCTCGATCCTATTGAACTGGGCGAAAGCGGTTCGCTGTTCCTGACGCGTCCGCGGCTCGCCGATCATCTCGCCGACGCGCAAACCGTGCAGCGTCGCGCCGACGACGTGTTCGCCGCACTCGCCGACGGCTCGCTGACCATTGCCATCAGCGCCCGCTATACGTTCGATAAGGTTGAAGAGGCGCATGCCGAGCTTGAGGCACGGCGCCAGGTAGGCAAGTCGGTATTGATGATTGGATAGGTACTATCAATGCGTCCGTCGCAGTCGTGGCGGTCGTTGTTAATTGTTGTCGAATGCAGTGACTGTTGTCGCCATTGTGCGCCGGCACACCGCATCCTTTGAGAAGGTCAAGTTCATGTCCTCACACGCTATGTCTGCAAACGAGTCGAAATTCAAGTCGGTATTTCGGGTTGTCAGCGGCAATTTCCTCGAAATGTACGACTTCATGGTCTACGGCTACTACGCGTCGGCCATCGCCAAGACCTACTTTCCGAGCGGTAACGAATTTGCGTCGCTGATGCTCGCGTTGTCCGTGTTCGGCGCCGGCTTCCTGATGCGTCCGATCGGCGCAATCGTGCTGGGTGCGTACATCGATCATCACGGACGACGCAAGGGCCTGATCCTCACGCTGGCGATGATGGCCGTCGGCACGTTGCTGGTGGCGGTGATTCCGGGGTACGCGACAATCGGTGTGCTGGCTCCGATCATCGTGTTGCTCGGGCGTCTGCTGCAAGGCTTCTCGGCTGGCGTGGAACTTGGCGGCGTCTCGGTGTATCTCTCGGAGATCGCGACCAAGGGCAACAAGGGCTTTTATTGCTCGTGGCAGTCAGGCAGCCAGCAAGTGGCCGTGGTGTTCGCTGCGCTGATCGGCGTCGGCATGAGCCGTATCTTGCCGCCTGATCAGATGACTTCGTGGGGATGGCGCGTGCCGTTCATCATCGGCTGCCTGATCGTGCCGTTCCTGTTCATCATTCGCCGTTCGCTGCAGGAAACCGAGGAATTCCTCGCGCGCAAACATCGTCCGGAAATGCGCGAAATCATGAAGTCGATGATCTCCAACTGGGGCATCGTGCTCGCCGGCATGGGCATGGTCATCATGACCACGGTGTCGTTCTACATGATCACCGCCTACACGCCGACCTTCGGCAAGGAAGTGCTCAAGCTTTCATCGATTGACGCGCTGGTGGTGACGGTGTTCGTCGGCCTGTCGAATCTCGTCTGGCTGCCGCTCTCGGGCGCGCTGTCCGACCGCGTTGGACGCCGTCCGGTGCTGCTGTTCTTCACGGTCCTGACCATTCTCACGGCGTATCCGGCTGTGCAGTGGCTGGTGGCGGATCCGTCGTTCCTGCGCTTGCTCGGCGTCGAACTGTGGCTCTCGTTCCTGTATGGCTGCTATAACGGCGCGATGGTGGTGGCGCTCACCGAAGTCATGCCGGTTGAAGTTCGCACGACAGGATTTTCATTGGCATATAGCCTGGCGACGACCATCGGCGGGTTCACGCCGGCCATTTCCACGTACTTGATTCATGCAACTGGCAACAAGGCGGCGCCGGGCGCATGGATGTCCGTTGCCGCAGTCTGCGGCTTGATCGCGACGCTGGTTCTGTACCGCTCCACGCAAGCGCGCGCTCAATACAAGACCGCGTGACGGGCGGCGCTCAACGCATGGCCACGCCCGAGCGATATACACTTCGCCTGAGGGCCGTGGCCCGGCGTGGCGTGAGGCTCGTTCGAAGCATACGCATGCCGGGCTGACGGACAATGCCCACGCATAACGCGGTGAACGTGATGAAGCTACTGCTGGTCGAGGACAATGAGGAACTGGCTCATTGGCTCGCAAAGATTCTGGAAGACGATGGATTCGTACTCGATCGCGTCAGCGACGGCGATGCGGCCGACCGCTTCCTGCGCACCACGCGCTACGACGTCGTGCTGCTCGATCTCAACCTGCCTAACCTGTCCGGCAAGGGCGTGCTGCGGCGGCTGAGAGAGCGCGGCGACGACACGCCCGTGCTCATCCTGACCGCCAGCGGTTCCGTCGATGAAAAGGTAATTTGCCTGAGCGCCGGCGCGGACGACTACGTCGTGAAACCGTTCGATGCTCGCGAGTTGGTCGCGCGGGTCAAGGTACTGGTGCGGCGGCAGTTGCCCTCGCGCTCGAACAGCACGCGCTGCGGCGATCTTTCCTACGATATCGACCGGCGGCAATTTTCGGTAGCAGGCGAAGTGCTGAGCCTGACGCCGAGAGAGCATGCCGTACTCGAGACCTTGATCCTCAAGGCCAAGAAGACGGTCTCCAAGCCGATGCTGGCCGACTCGCTCGGCAGTTCGACTACCCACACGAGCGAAGACGCCATCGAGATCTACGTCTCGCGGCTGCGCAAGAAGCTTGAGAAAAGCACCGCTACCATCATTACGCTTCGTGGCCTGGGTTATCTGTTGCAAGCCAGCAGCGATGACGAATAGCCTGCGCCTGCGGCTTCTGCTGTGGTTGCTGCTGCCGCTGACGGTCTATGTGCTCGCGGCGGGTTACATGGCCCGTGAAGGCGCGCAGAAAACCGCGAGCCTGATCCAGGACAACGCACTGCTCGCGTCCGCCCGCGTGATGGCCGGCGACGTCAAATGGGACGACAGTTTCCTGCATGCGGATATTTCCCCAAGCGCTATCGAGATCTTGAGTTCGCCGTATGGCGACCGGGTATTTTTTCGTATTCGCGTGATCGACGGGCCGGTGATTGCGGGCACGTCGGACCTCGAGCAAGTCGAACCTGCCAGTTCACCAGGCTGGTACGACACCGAGATCGACGGTCAGCCGGTGCGGGCAGTTTCCATCATCAGGCCGATGTACGACTCCGGTGAAAGCAAGCGCATTCTGGTTTCGGTGGGCCGCACGGAACTGGAGCGCGATGCATTGGCGACCGAGTTATGGCGGCCCCAACTGCTGCATTTCGCGGAGATCATTGCGATTGCAATCGTGCTGGTGTGTGTCGGCCTGACATTCGAGTTGCGGCACCTGATGGCGCTGACCAATGACGTTCGCGACCGCGCGCCGAACGAACTCGTGCCGTTGCGCTCTGAACATCTTCAGAGCGAGTTGCGGCCCATCGTCGATGCGATCAACCACTGCATTGCGAGGATCGAACGGCAGACTGCGATGCAGCGGCGTTTCATTTCGCATGCCGCGCATCAGTTGAGAACGCCGCTGACGTTGCTCGGTGCGCAACTGCAATACGCGCGACGCCACGACGATCTTGCAACCGTCAAAGAGACCTTGTCGGCCATGCACAAAAGCAATGGGGCACTGGTGTCGCTGACCAACCAGTTGCTCTTGCTCGCGCAAGCCGAGACAGCCGATTACAGCCATTTCGAAGGCGAGCGCGTCGACTTGCGCGAGGTCGCGACAACGGTCATTGAAGAGCTGGCGCTGCTGGCGCAACGTCGCGGAATCGAGTTGGCTGCGCAGCTTGCCGACGACGCGTTTCTGCTGGGGAACGCGCGTTTATTGTCGGTGCTGGTTTTCAACCTGGTCGACAACGCGATTCGATACACGAGCGCGTCAGGTCACGTGACGTTGTCGATCGAGCGGCGCGAGAAGACGATCGTGCTTGCGGTCACCGACGATGGTCCCGGCATTCCAGCGGATGTCCGCGATCGCGTGTTCGAGCCGTTCTTCAGGGCATCGGTGGAAGAGGGCAGCGGGCTCGGTCTTGCGATAGTGCGTGAGATCGTGCGGGCGCACCGGGCAAGCATCAGCTTCGATGACGGCCCCGGCGGCAAGGGTCTTGCAGCCGAGGTCCGGTTTTCGCTTTAGAGCAATGCACTCCCTGTCACTCGCACCCATGAACCTGTGTGAGTGAACCGCTACTTCAGGCCTCTTCGGCCCACGCCATGTTCTCCCGCGCCATCAGCGCTGAAGAGGCGGCCGGTCCGAACGTGCCCGCCGTATAAGTGCGCGGACGGTCGTTCAATTCCTTCCAGCCGTCGAGGATCGGTTCCACCCATGCCCATGCCGCTTCGAGTTCATCGCGACGCATGAAATGTGTCAGGCGACCGCGCATCACATCGATCAACAGCCGCTCATATGCTTCCGCGCGACGTTCGCTGAATGCCTGCTGCAGATCCAGGTTCAGGTTCACCGGCAGCATATGCATGCCGCTGCCAGGCTCCTTCGCGAGCATCTGCAGCTGGATCGATTCTTCCGGTTGCAACTGGATGACCAGCCGGTTGCCATAGTTGCGCGGTCCACTGGGAATGATCGAGAACGGCAGGTCGGCGAAGTCGATCACGATCTCCGATTGCTTCTTCTGCAAGCGCTTGCCGGTGCGCAGGAAGAACGGCACGTTCGCCCAGCGCCAGTTGTTGATATGCGCGCGGATGGCGACGAAGGTCTCCGCACGGCTCTCCGCCGGCACGTTGTCCTCTTCCATGTAACCCTTGACCGGCTCGCCGCCGATCGCGCCCGGACTGTACTGGCCACGCACGGTATCGCGGGCAATATCGGCGACCGTCATCTTGCGCAGCGAACGCAGCACCTTGAGCTTTTCGTCGCGCACGGCATCGGGATCGAGCGACACAGGCGGCTCCATGGCGACGATGCACAGCAGTTGCAACAGGTGGTTCTGCACCATGTCGCGCAGCGCGCCGGTCTGGTCGTAGAAGCCCGCACGGCTGCCCACGCCCACCGTTTCCGCCACGGTGATCTGCACGCTCTTGATGTACGGCGCCTGCCACAGCGGTCCGAAGATCGCGTTGCCGAAGCGCAGCACCATCAGGTTCTGCACCGTTTCCTTGCCGAGGTAATGATCGATGCGATAGATCTGCGCTTCGGCGAAATGGCGGCCGACAGAAGCATTGATCGCTTGCGCCGAGGCAAGGTCATGACCGAGCGGTTTTTCCAGCACGACGCGTGCATTGCTGTCGACTACACCGGCGGCCGAAAGGTTGTCGCAGATGGTCGTGAACAGGTCCGGCGCGGTCGCGAGATAAAACACGCGGCAGACGTCCCCGCGCGCAACTTCTGCAAGGCGCAGGTAGTCGCTCGCCTGATCAATGTTGATGCGCACGTAGTCGAAAAGTGCGAGGAACGTGTCCCATGCCTGCGGGTCGAGCGCCTTTTTATCGACGAAGGGTTTCGATTGCTCTTCGACGAACTGCACGTACTGCTCGCGCGACCAGTCGCGGCGCCCGATTGCGATAATGCGTGTTTTCGGGGGCAGGTTGCAGTGCAAATGCGCCATATAAAGGGCAGGCAGGAGCTTGCGTGCGGACAGGTCACCGCCGCCGCCAAAGATGATCATGTCGACAGGAAGATCGTGCGCGGCGAAATGTGTTTGAGTGGTCATGGTGCGTAGGGTATCGCGAGTTTGCAGTCAGAATTGCGCTCCGCGGAGCGGGCCGTTTGCGACGCTAAGTATGTCGTTATACCAGTTACGCATTAAACAAGCATGGTCGGAGCACGCGAGCGACGGCGCCGTTTGCGATCGCCGGATGATCGTCACACTGCCGGCGAAAAAACGTCCGACCGGTCGGGAAGCGACGCAGCGGCGTGCATGTAACTGTAGTGTAAACGTGCGGCCCGCGTTCTATCGGCATGCCGCGTCGCTTCAGATCACCATCGACAACCCAAGCGTGAACACTAGCGCGGTCACTGAAATAATCGTCTCGCACACGGTCCAGGTCTTGAACGTCTGCGTCACGGTCATGCCGAAGTACTCCTTGACCAGCCAGAAACCACCATCATTCACATGCGACAGGATCAGCGATCCGGCGCCCGTTGCGAGCACGAGCAGTTCGGGACGTACGCCCGTCGCAGTTGAGGCGGCGGCTGCTGCGATCGGCGCAATAATCCCCGCAGCCGTGGCCATGGCAACCGTCGCAGATCCCGTCGCGACCCGAATCAAACCGGCGACCAGCCACGCAAGAATCAGCAGCGGCACGTGTGCGCCGGTGGCCACATCCACAATCGCCTTGGACGCGCCGCTATCGATCAGGATGCGCCCGAAGCCAGCTCCCGCACCCACGACCAGCGTGATACTAGCGGTCGGCGCCAGACACTCGTTCGTGAACTTGAGGATCGATTCGCGATTGAACCCGCGTGCCGAGCCGAACGTATAGAAGCTCAACAGCACCGCAAGCAGCAGCGCCATGTCCGGATGCCCGATCAGGCGCAGCACGTTGTTGGCGGTCGACTTCGCCGGGACGATCAGGTCGGCCCAACTGCCCACGAGCATCAGCAGCACCGGCAACAAGACCGTTAGCAGCGTGATACCGAAGCTCGGCAATTTTTGCGTCGCGCGTGCGGCATCCTGCTCGATAAACTGCTGTGCCATCGGGTTGACGCCCTCGAGCACGACGAACCTTGCGATCAGTTTCGAGAACAGCGGTCCGGCGATAATCGCCGTGGGAATACCAACGATCAACGCGTAGAAAATCGTGTGGCCAATGTCCGCGTTATAAGCCGTCACCGCCAGCAGCGCGGCCGGGTGCGGCGGAATCAGGCCATGCACGACCGAGAGTCCCGCGACCATCGGAATGCCGACGCGGATCATCGACGTGCCGGTACGCTGCGCCACGTTGAACGCAATCGGAATCAGCAGCACGAAACCGACCTCGAAAAATACCGGCAGGCCGACGAGAAATGCGATGCACATCATCGCCCAATGCACATTCTTCGGGCCGAACAATCCGATGAGCGTTTGCGCGATACGTTCAGCCCCGCCGGATTCGGCCATCATCTTGCCGAGCATCGTACCGAGCCCGACGACAATCGCTATATGCCCGAGCGTTCCGCCCACGCCGGTTTCAAATGACTTGAGGATCGATGTCATCGGCATGCCGACGGCAAGCGCGAGCGCGACGGACACCACCATCAGCGTGATAAACGGATTGAGCTTGAATCGCGCGATCAGCACGACCAGCGCGATGATCGCGACCAACGCGTAGACGAGTAAAAGACTTCCCTGGACAGTCGCCATGGAGGCTCCAAAATAGCGGTCGGAAAAACCGGTCGAAAAAGCCGGACCGTCGAGCCGCGCGGGTCTTCAACGGGTCCGGCATACCTGGTTAGAACTTGTGTCGAATGCCAACGACGGTGACGAACTGACCGTTGTTGCTGGACGGATTCGTGACGCCTTCGACCCATGCCTTGGAGCCGGATGAACGCTGGTAAATGCCGTTCAGATAGACGTCGGTGGTCTTCGACAGGAAGTACTCGCCGCCCAGCGCCAGCTGGTTGTAGTGAGCATTCGACGCGGTTGCCGAACTGCTGTTCTGGCTCGTGTAGATGTAGCCGAGCGAGAGCAGCGTGGCAGGCGTGAACTGATATCGCACGCTCGCTTCGTAGTTCGCAAAACGCAGGCTGCCGCCGGTCAGGAGGTCGAAATGAGAGTTCGTGTACAGCAGGGCGACGATGGCAGGCCCGAACGTGTAGGCGCCGCCTGCGCCCCAGACCTGGTTGCGCGCGACATTGCTGATGATCGACGCGCTGGTGCTGTAGTAGTTGTCGGAGGGCGCCGCACCGGCCGTGTTCGACGCAGGGTGATCGACCAGCGAGTAGGCTGCGTCCAGGCGCACCGGGCCCGCGGCGTAATCCGCGCCCACGCTCCATGCGCGGTTGTTCGAGAAGTCACCGGCGGTGTTCGAGAACGCGTACATCGCGTTGGCGGTGAATCCCGAGAACGTCGGCGTGGTGTACTTGATCGCGTTGTCGGTGCGGTAGGTGTTGTTGATGTCGTCGTTATCGTAGATCGCATTGCCGTACTGGCTCATCGCGCCCACGCCGTTGATCTGCAGGTTCGAGAGGTAGTCCTGCACGCTGTTGTACTGGCGGCCGAGCGTGATCGTACCGGCGCGGTCATTGCTCAGTCCCACCCATGCGCTGCGGCCGAACATGCGTCCGCCCTGGCCCAACGCGCCCGATTCCAGGCTGAAACCGTTTTCGAGCCTGAACAGGACCTTATTGCCGCCGCCCAGATCCTCGCTTCCAAGCAGGCCCCAGCGCGACCCTTGCACATTGCCCTGAGTCGCCTGATAGGCGCTGTTGCCCTTTTGATTGTTGGTGTACGTGAAGCCGGCATCCACAATACCGTAGAGCGTCACGCTGCTTTGGGCGAAAGCGGCTTGCGCAACGCTTCCTGTCACGGCGACGGCCACGGCCGTGCGAAGGATCTGCTTATGCATCTGGTTTCCTCTGGTCGAAAGAAGGGCGTCCATCGATGAATTTTTGTTCTCTTCGATGGAATAAGGATTACTAAACGTGCAAGGCAAAGCGACGCCGGAGAAATCCGGCGTATCGGTCATACAAAAAAATCAGGCCCAGTCAGGCCCTCAGTCAGGCCAGTTACGCCGGCCGGCGCCACGCCGCGCATCGCGCTGGAAAAACGGGGTGACCAGCGGATGCGGCGCGTGCTGCGCGCGCTCGAGTTCATCCAGCAGGCGTTCAAGCACGCTGTGCTCCTGGCCGGGATGCAGATTGCACGGGTCGATGAAGAAGAAATTCAGTTCGGCCTCGTGATCGCGGACGATCACCGGGACGCCGGCCGCCGACGGATGGGCGAGGGCGTCGGCCAGGTCCCAGGCGCTGATACGCGCCTCGCGTGCATCGATGGACAGTTTCAGGCGGTCAAGCGGATTGCCGGTTGGATCGGCATCGATCTCTGCGCGCACGCCGGGGCGGGCGTTCAGCGCTTCACGCCACAACTCGAGATAACCTCGTTCGCGGGCACGGACCGCCGCGTGGTCGCGTTGCTGCCATTGCTCGAGCGCGGCGATGGCGCCGGCAATCCCTTCCTTGCCCACTTTCATGCCACGGCCAATGCCGCCATTCTGGAAATAGGCGGCACGTACCAGCGTTTTCTTGCCGGCGACAATACCGGCGGTCGGACCACCGAGAAACTTGTGCGCCGAATACAGCACGAGATCGGCGCCAGCGGCAATGAAGCGCGTGAGATCATATTCGGACGCTGCATCGACAATGACCGGTACACCCTTCGCGTGCGCGAGAGCGATGAATTCTTCCACATGGATCAAGCCGAACTGGACCGTGTGATGCGAGACCACATAGAGCGCAGCCGTCGTGCGCTCGCTGATCGCGGCGGATAGCTGGTAGCCGTGCGACTCCGTGGTCGCTCCCACCGGCACGACGCGAGCGCCCGCAAGCCGGATCGCCTGGTCGATAGGTGCGCCATAATTGACGAGATGGCCCGTTTGCACGACGACCTCGTTGCGCAGTCCGCTTGTATCGGGCAGACGCTCGATCAGCCCCGGGTCGTCGCCCGTCATGGTGGCAGCAATGCCGAGCGTGATCGCCGCGGAACAGGATGCCGTGATATAGCCGCTTTCGCTGCCGCAAGCCTGCGCGATCACGGCGGACGCCTTGCGTTGCAAGTCGTCGATCTCGACGAACTGAGGAAGGACTGCAGCCATTGCTTCAATGACCGGCGTCGCCACGATGGACGCACCCAGGCTCGTCATCGTGCCCGAGACATTGATGACCGGGCGTAGACCAAATCGGGAATAAATATCCATCGTGCGGCTCCTGATATTCCTTTATTATGGAATGTATGTTGTAATTGTGTATTAGATTATCATACGATGCGCTTGCGTCAAACTGTACAAAAACAATCAGTCCCAGGAGCGCGATGGCCGCCAAGCCCCGTCAAACCACGCAGGAACCGCAGCCGGTCGAGCAGCAGGCCGCCGACCTTTCCGCCGCTGCGCCCGCAACGCGCACGCGCACCAGTGCGATCGACCGGGCGGTGCAGATCCTCGACGCGTTGCAGGACACCAACCGTCCGACCACCGCGTATGAAATCGCGCGACTGGTCGGTGCACCGTTGTCCACGGTCTATTCGATCATCAATGACCTGGTGGATAAGAACCTGCTGGCCCGCACGCCCGAGGGCGCGATCTGGCTCGGCTCGCGGCTCTACGGCTACGGTCTGACGTATGCGAGTTCACTCGATTATCTGGCAGTCGCGCATGAAGAGATGAACCGCTTGTCGATCCAGGTCGGCGAGACGGTGCAGGTGTGCGGACTCGAAGAAGGGATGATGGTCGTGTTGCAAATGGCCGAGGGGCCGGGCCATTTTCGCGTGACTTCGCGCGTGGGAAGCAGGGTGCCGCTCAACTGGACTGCGTCGGGACGATTGCTGGTGGGGCATCTGCCGGACGCAGAGCGCATCGCCTATTTCGAACGGTACGCGAAACCGTCGCCCACTGCGCGCGCCGAGACGCGTCCTGACGTGCTCGCGAAAATGGCGCGCGAAGCGCTGGATGCGCACCTGTCGATCCAGATCGGAGAGTCGGACGCGTCCGTGGCGTGTCTCGCCGCCCCAGTGCTCGATCAGGCGGGAGACTGCGTGTTCACCATTTCGATCGTGATGCCGGAAGCCAAGGCGCTTCAGAGTACTGAACGTTTTGGCGCCGAACTGAAAGTTGTCGCCGCGCGCATTGAAGCGCGGCTCGGCTGGCAGCGCCGCACGCCTGACGTGATCGGCTAAATGCGTCGGCTAAACGCGGCGTTGGTTAGCCGGTATTTGAACCTTGCCCTCAACACTTGAAAGAGAACCAACGCAACATGGTATTTTCGACTGAGATGAACTGCTATGAACGACTGCAGGCCCGCGGCTTAAAACTTCAGGACGTGCCCGCACCCATAGGCAATTTCACTCACTGCACACGCGAAGGCAACCTGCTGTTCTTGTCGGGGCAAGGGCCGCTCGATGAAACCGGGCATCTGATGACGGGCAAGGTTGGCGCCGACGTCACCGCCGATGAAGCGTATGCACACGCGCTACTCGTCGGTCTTAACCTGTTGTCGGTCCTGCATGTGGAACTGGGCGATTTAAGCCGGGTAAAACGCATCGTGAAGCTGCTCGGCATGGTCAATGCAACGCCGGATTTCGCCGATCATCCCCGCGTGATCAACGGCTGCTCCGATCTCTTCGTCGATGTGTTCGGCGACGCGGGCCGGCACTCACGTTCTGCTGTCGGCGTGGGGTCGTTGCCCGGCAACATCACGGTAGAGATCGAAGCAATTGTTGCTATTCGCGACTGAGATTCAGGGGCGACTCAGCGACGATTCAGCGGTATTGCGTTTTCACTTTCGCTCGATCACGATTTCAAGGTACTCGCTCGGCAGCACCAGCGTGCTGTCGCCCGAACGGTTGCGGCTCTCCATGAGCGCCAGCAAGTCCTGGGTGAAGGCAGCCTGCTTCTCGGCGTCGAGAGCGCCGAAGGTTTTGTTCATCGGACCGTAGTAGGTGCGGAACACGTCTAGCCAGTGCGCCGGCGAGTGGTAACGGAACACAAACTCGCGGCTGGTCGCGCGGATCTCCCGCGCGCTGTGTTCGAACAACTCGTCGAGCCTTGCCTTTGTGCCCCACACCGCCGGCGATCTCACGCCAGGCGCGGGCGGAATATATTTGCCGATCGTCTTGAACACCTGGCCGATAAAACTATCGGGCGTCCAGTTCGCCATGCCAATCCTGCCGCCCGGTTTGCAGACACGCGCGAGTTCGTGCGCCGCGTTGTCCTGGTTCGGGGTGAACATCACCCCGAAGGTGGACAGCACCACGTCGAATGAGGCATCGGGGAACGGCAGGTTCTCAGCATCGGCTTCCTGGAACTGGATCGTGTGGCCCTCGGCCTTCGCGCGTGCTCGCCCGGACTCGAGCAGCGACGCCACGTAGTCGGTCGAGGTCACGTCGCACCAGCGGCGCGCGGCCGCCAGCGTGGCGTTGCCGTTGCCGGCGGCGACATCGAGAACGCGGCTGCCTGAGCGAAGATCCAGCGCTTCGCACAGGTTCTCGCCGACGATCTGCAGCGTGGTCCCGACGACGGCATAGTTGCCCGTGGACCAGGCAACTTGCTGGCGGGTCTTGACGGCGGCGAGGTCAATAGCCGGAGTGATGGGGGATGTGTCTGCTGGCATGCCTGTACTCCTGATCATATAAGGTGCCTGGATGCAGCCACGCAGTGCTGCATGCAGTGGTTACGGTGTGACCGACGCGCGTTATTCGGCCAACGCGACGCCCGAGCCGCCCATTTCCTCCGGCATATCTCTCATCTTCGGCAAGCCGTCCCTCATCCGCAACCTTGTTTCCTGGTAGTTGACATGAACGCCGGCCTCGTACGGGAAGTCTGGAATAGTTGCTGCATACACGTCGATGAGTCCCATGCCGGGGTGCTCGGTGAAGATGTGGCCGCCGCATGTCTTGCACCATTTGCGATAGCTGTGCGGCGTCTTGTTGTAAGTGCCTATGTTGTCGGCGCCCTGCGTGATGTGCACCGCTTCGGGCTTCCACAGCGTGAAGGCGTTGACAGGTCCTGCCGACCAGCTTCGACACGACTCGCAGTGGCAATACCCCATGCCAGCCGGTTCGCCGGTGACTGTGATCTGAACCGCGCCGCAAAAGCAGGCTCCCTTGTAAGTCTTTTCGTCGCTCATGATGCATCTCCCTTAATGGTTTTTACCCAGGTGGGTATGGGTCTGCCGATGCACCCTCACCCAACGAATTGATGCGCGCCGCAGCACGCACTCGATAGCACCCCATGCGCTCGCCTGAACGTTACGGTTCAGCACTGGAAGCTGCGGTACGTGGGTGCTAGTATTTACGAATTGCTTAACCTGATGAATGATCAGGCGTCCAGATTTCTTGTGCAGGACGCCGTATTCAACAAGCGCTATTCAACGGACATTATTCATGGACGCCGTTTCCGACGTGCTTCGCGCGGTGCGCTTGAGCGGAGCGGTGTATCTCAATGGAGAGTTCACCGAGCCGTGGTGCGTGATGGGTCAAGGAAATGCGGCGCTCTATGGAGCCTTCCTGCCGCTATCGGAACGCGTGGTGTCCTATCATCTGATCATCGAAGGGCACTGTTGCGCGCAACTCGCCACCAACCCGGGCGCCTCGATTCACCTCAATGCCGGCGAACTGCTGGTAGTACCGCAAGGCGAAGCGCACATCATTGGCAGCGATCTGGCGCTTTCTCCCGAGTCGGCGGCGCCCTTGCTCGCCAGTCAATTGCAGACAGCACCGGGCCAGGTGATGAAATTGTCTTATGGAGGCGGCGGAACCGGCACGCGTCTTATCTGCGGTTTCCTCGCCTGCGACAACACCTTGAGCAACCCGCTGCTTTCCTCGCTGCCGCCAATCTTCAAGGTCGACTTGCGCAACGATCCGCACTCGGCATGGCTTACGTCGTCACTGCAATTCGCTGCAGCTGAAGCGAGCGAGTGGCGGGCCGGCAGCGCCATTGTCCTCGCCAGACTGTCCGAGTTGCTGTTCGTCGAAGCGGTGCGCCGGTGTATCGATACCCTGCCCGCGGACCGGAAAGGGTGGCTGGCGGGTGTGCGCGACCGGTTCGTCGGTCGTGCGTTATCAATGCTCCATGCGCAACCCGCGCACGCATGGACCGTCGATGAACTCGCGCGAAAAGTGGGCTTGTCGCGTTCCGCGTTGGCGCAACGATTCACTGACCTGCTCGGACAGCCGCCCATGCAATATCTGGCGCGTTGGCGCCTGCAGGTCGCGGCGCAGGAACTCTTGAACGGCAGCAAGTCGCTCGCCGCGGTGGCGGAGCAGGTCGGCTACGAATCGGAGGCGGCATTCAATAGGGCGTTCAAGCGGGAATTCGGAACACCGCCGGCGGGCTGGAGAAAGAACCAGGGGACGGCAAATGCTGCCGGTGCACCCGTTAATCCGATCGAACCGGTTGCCGAGCCAAGGGCAGCTGCTTGAGGACTCGCTCGCACGACCCGGCATGGGTTTGCCATTGAGTGATGTCTATCGCTCAGGGCCCATGCCTCAGCACCTGGTCGCATCGACCCTGTCAACACCTGAAGCACGCAGGCAAAAATTACGCTGTCCGAACAGTGTCAATCGGCAATAAGGTAAGAAAGTATTAGAAAGTTATACGGAGTTAATTGTCTATTGAATCAGCGATTAAAGTTTCCCCTTTACCGGTTAATTAATTCGGTAGAACGTGGCAGCTGAACACCACGTCATTCGCCACTAATTCGGACTGCGAGGAATTTATCGGATGAATGAAACGAGTTCCTTCAACGGACGCCATTACCCACAACTGGATGCATTGCGCGGCATAGCTGCCCTGATGGTCGTCCTTAATCACTTCGTCCTGGTCGGCCCGCTTTGGTGGGTAGCCAAGTCACCTTTGCGCGTGCTGGCGCTCGGCCATGAAGCGGTCATCCTATTCTTCATACTTAGCGGTTTTGTGCTGACCCTTCAACTCATGTCGGGCCGTCGGGTTACGTATAGGGACTATGTGGTCAAGAGGATTTGCCGGATCTATCTGCCTTATCTCTGTGTGTTGTTTGCGGCTTTTTCGGCCATCAGTCTGATCAATGTAGAACCGATTGCATGGGCCGGCTCGTGGTTCAACGATATCTGGACCGGATCATTCTCCGGCAGGGAAATACTCGACCATTTGTTATTTATCGGACAATACAAGGCCAATCGCGTGCTTCCGGTTATTTGGTCCTTGATCTACGAGATGCGTATTTCGTTGACTATGCCGCTGGTCGTGTATGGCGTCAGCCGCTTCTCCGCCCGCACCTGCCTGGCAGCGGCGTTGTGTATTTCCCTGGTTTCCTTCCTGTTCGCCATGGCGAGAAATGGGAACGAGACCGGCAGCCCAAGTTTTAGCGGCGACTGGGCGATGACCGCGCACTACCTCGGCATGTTCATCGTCGGTGCGACGTTGGCGCGCCACCGCGCGAGCTGGCAAGGATGGCTCGCGAAGGGCAATCGGACGAAGCTTGTCCTCGCCGCTTCGCTCGCGCTCTATTTCCTGTCGCGCCTGGTGCTGTCGATTACGTCGGGTGCTATCGGTCAGTACATCTACGACTGGTGCGTCGTGGCGGGCGCCGCTGGCCTCGTCTGCACGGCAATCGCATCGAAGCGTTTCACGCTGGTGCTGGCCAGGCGCCCTGTCGTATTTCTCGGCACGATCTCCTATAGTTTGTACCTGACCCACACGGTTGTTCTGCTTGCGGTAATTCATCTGATGCCTGCTTCGGGATCGGCATGGGGGGCGATCACAATGGCGGCGGTGCTGGTTATTCCCGTTGCTGCCGTCACTCATTTGGTGATCGAACGCCCGTCGATCCTGCTGGGTAAATTCCTGACGGGAAGAAGCGTCACCGCGCCGTCGCGCGCAAACCAGACCTCATGAAACAGGACTCTCTGGGCTGGCCGGTTATTCGAAGCGCAGGGGAGCGCCGCTTTTGTGCGCGCACGTTACTCGACGGTGCATCACGCACCAGCAACTAGAGCGGCGGGTACTAACCGAAGCCACCTGCTAAGCCTGTGTGATCGACGGTAAGCCTTTTGCAGTAAGGCTTAGGGGGCTTTGAAAACGAGCCTGGCATAGCTTCTGCATTAATGAATTCCATCTTGTATGCAAGACGGAATTCATGCTCAATTCAACCGACCTGTTCGAGCGTCCACGCGTCACGGCTCTTTTAGCCGCGTATGTGGCGCGGCTTTGCTCGCCGCTAGCCGTGGTCGACGCGGTGTTCAAGCGGATCAGCGCCGTGGACCGCCCGGAAGTGTGGATCGCCCTGCTGCCGGAGGACGCCGCGCGCGCTCAGGCACGTGCGCTTGAAGACGCGCTTGCCGAAGAAGGCGACGCGGTGTTCGAACGTTTGCCGCTGTTCGGCGTGCCGTTCGCGGTTAAGGACAACGTCGACGTGGCGGGTTTGCCGACTACCGCCGCGTGCGAACCCTTCAGCTACACGCCCGATGTGTCGGCATTCGCCGTTCAGCGGCTGCTCGATGCCGGCGCGATTCTCATCGGCAAGACCAATCTGGATCAGTTTGCTACGGGTCTCGTCGGCACACGCTCGCCGTTTGGCGCGGTGCGTCAGGTTGAGTTTGCCGCGTATGTATCGGGCGGCTCGAGTTCCGGGTCGGCAGTCGCCGTTGCCGCCGGGTGCGTTGCTTTTTCGTTGGGCACGGACACGGCCGGGTCCGGCCGCGTGCCGGCGGGATTCAACGGGCTGGCAGGACTCAAACCATCGTTGGGGCTGGTAAGCAAACGTGGTGTGGTGCCTGCTTGCCGCAGCCTGGATACGCTGTCGATCTTCGCGCACGATGTGGCCGACGCCTGGCATGTGCTCACGCAGATGGCCGCATTCGACGCGCTCGATGCGTACTCGCGCAAGCTGCCGGCCCTGGGTGCGAGCGCTTCTTCCCCACGTATAGGCGTGCCCGCTGCGCTTGAATTTTTCGGTGACGCTAACTCGGAAAACGCGTTCCTCGCGACCCTCGATACGCTCTCGACCCGGCTGGGCCTAACGCCTGGCAAGGTTGATTTCACACCGTTCAAACGTGTATCGGCGTTGCTCTACGACGGCCCGTGGGTCGCCGAGCGCCGCGCTGCGCTGGGTGCATTCTTCGAGACAAACTTCGCGGATATCGACGCAACGGTG
The DNA here is from genome assembly GCF_000729995.1 of Caballeronia sordidicola. Lineage (GTDB taxonomy): Bacteria > Pseudomonadota > Gammaproteobacteria > Burkholderiales > Burkholderiaceae > Caballeronia > Caballeronia sordidicola_A. The sequence goes on from NZ_JNFG01000005.1 coordinate 142,957, forward strand.
GCGTCGGTAATCGGCAAGGCCGACCGCTTCAGCGCAGTCGATGCCTTCAACGGCCAATACACGCTCGCGGAACTCAAGCGCGAAGCCGATCGATGTTTTTATCAGTTCGATATCCTGATTGTTCCGACCACGCCGACTCATCCACTGATCGCCGACGTGCGGGCAAACCCCATCGAACGCAATAGCGAACTGGGCTATTACACCAACTTCGTCAACCTGCTGGATCTGTGCGCGCTGGCCGTGCCATGCCTGCATCGCAGCGACGGTTTGCCGGCCGGCGTGACCCTGATCGCGCCGAGCGGCGCGGACCATCGGCTGGCGGTGATGGGCGCGCGAATCCAGGCGCTTTTCGACGAACAATCCGATCCGTCGCCGGGTCTCCAGCCGTTGCCATTCCAGGAGCCGGCCGTTGCGCTGGCGGTGGTGGGTGCGCATTTGAGAGGGCAGCCGCTCAACCGGCAATTGCTCGAAGCGGGCGCTCGCTGCAAGGAAGCGACCCATACCGCGGCGTCTTATCAGCTTTTTGCGCTCGCCAATACTTCGCCGCCCAAACCCGGGCTTGTGCGCACCTCCGGCGTTCAAGGTGCAGCCATTGCCGTGGAAGTGTGGGAGCTGCCGTTGCGCACGTTCGGCAAGTTCGTGATGGACGTTCCGGCACCCATGGGCATCGGCACCGTGGAGTTGGGCGACGGCCGCCTCGTGAAGGGTTTCATCTGCGAGCCGTCGGCGGTATCGGCGGATAGCGGCGCGAACGACATTACCGCTTTCGGCGGCTGGCTCGCCTACCTCGACAGTCTTTAAAAATCCGCTCATTTACAACTCATCAACCGCTCACCAGGAATCGAACGACATGACTAGCCGCCGCACTTTCATCAAAGACGCGAGCCTGTTGGCGCTCGCGAGCATGGTCCCGTTCAAGTCGGTCTTCGCTGCGGGCAACACAACGGTCGGCGTGATCTATGTAGGCGCGCGCGGCGATTATGGCTACAACCAGGCGCAGGCATCGGCGGCGGCGATCATCAAGAAGCTGCCCAACGTCAAGGTCGTGGAAGAAGAGAACGTGCCCGAGACCATCGCGGTCCAGAAGACCATGGAAGCGATGATCGAACAGGACGGCGCAACGCTGATTTTCGCGACCTCGTTCGGTTACTTCGATCCGCATGTGCTCAGGATGGCCGCCAAGTATCCGAACGTCAGGTTCGCGCATTGCGGCGGTTTATGGAAGCAGGGCAATCCGCCTAACATCGCGAGCTATTTTGGCTATATCGATGAATGCCAGTACCTGAACGGCGTCGTCGCGGGCCACATGAGCAAGAGCAAGAAGCTCGGCTTTGTGGCGGCCAAGCCGATTCCGCAGGTGCTGCGCAATATCAACTCGTTCACGCTCGGCGCGCAGTCCGTTGATCCGGCTATTACCACGCAGGTTATTTTCACCGGCGACTGGTCGATGCCGGTGAAGGAAGCGGAAGCGACCAACAGTCTCGTCGATCAGGGTTGCGACGTCATTACCTGCCACGTCGATGGTCCGAAGGTCGTGGTGGAAACGGCGGAGAAACGCGGCGTGATGAGTTGCGGTTATCACGCGAGCCAGGCCGCTCTTGCGCCCAAAGGCTATCTCACTGGCGCCGAGTGGGACTGGGCGACGCCGTACAAGGCGCTCGTCGCCGATGCACAGGCCGGCAAGCCTCAGCCCAACGTGTTGCGCGGCGGCCTCAAGGAAGGGTTCGTCAAGATGTCCCCGTACGGCGCGAAGGTCACGCCTGATGCGAAGAAGGCGGCGGACGCGATCAAGGGCAGCATGCTGGCGGGCGACTTCGTGATCTTCAAGGGGCCGGTGAAGGACAACAAGGGCGCGGTCGCGATCGCGTCGGGAACGAGCCACGTGCAGACCGACTACACGTTGGAGAGCATGAATTATCTCGTGGCGGGTGTGACCGGTCAGATCTGATGATTAGCCATGCTGATCCCCTGAAGGAGCCGTGATGCGCCCCAATGCCCAGACTGCCCGCGTTTTGCTCGCGTTGTTGCCGGCAATCCCGACGGTGCTTGCGCTTGTCGGAACCCTGGTGCTGTTTTCTCTATTTCTACTTGTGCAGGGTCAGCCGGTACTGGATGCCGTCGGCCTGATCTTCAAGGGAGCATTCGGCTCGTCTTTCGCCTGGCAAAGCACTTTGTTGCGGGCTTCGCCACTGATGCTGACTGCGCTGTGCGTCGCGTTGCCGGCACAGGTGGGGTTGGTTGTCATTGGTGGGGAAGGCGCGCTGGCGCTCGGGGGCATGTGCGCGGCCATCGTCCCGCAGATGCTTCCGGCCAGCACGCCTTGGCTGATTGCCACGCCGTTGATGGCACTTGCGGGCATGCTGGCGGGCGCGGCATGGATTGGTGCGGTGGGCGCGCTCAGGCAATGGCGCGGCGTGAATGAAACCATTAGCAGCCTGTTGATGGCTTATATCGCCATCGCGCTGTTCAAGCATCTGGTCGAAGGGCCGTTGCGTGATCCGGCAAGTCTCAACAAGCCCTCTACGCTCCCCGTTCCTCCATCAATGATGATTGGGTCCCTCCCGGGCCTCGAAGTCCACTGGGGTCTCTTCTGGGGCGTCCTTGCGTGCATTGGCGCGTGGGTCTTCGTCAAGTACAGCACCAAGGGCTTTGCGATGCGCGTGGTCGGCGGCAGCAATCGCGCGGCGCGGCTTGTCGGCTTGCCGGTGAACCTGCTTGCGCTGGCCGCCTGCGCGCTCGGCGGCGCGGCGGCGGGTCTTGCCGGCATGTTCGAAGTCGCAGCGGTGCAGGGCAGCGCGAACGCGTCGCTGCTCGCCGGTTACGGATACGCGGGCATTCTGGTCGCCTTCGCCGCCCGCCAGAATCCGCTAGCGATCATCGTGTGCGCGCTGATGATCGGCGGGATCGAAGCGAGCGGCAGCCTGCTGCAACGCCGGCTCGATCTTCCCGATGCCACCACGCTTGTGCTGCAAGGCCTGCTGTTTGCAAACCTGCTGGCATGGGAAGCGCTGGGCGGGAGGATCGCCGCGTGGCGCGTGCAACTACAAGCCGCCGCACTCGCCGACATCAACTTGCCGATGGAGCAGACCCATGCCTGACGCACATTCGCCCTTCGTGATCCTGCTGCTGTCCCTCCTTGCCGGCGCCATCCGCGTCAGCACGCCTTATCTGTTCGTGAGTCTTGGCGAATGCCTGACAGAAAAGGGCGGACGCGTGAACCTGGGGCTCGAGGGCATTCTCGTGTCGGGCGCGATGAGCGGTTATGCCGCGTCGTTCCTGACCGGCTCGCCGTGGATCGGGGTGCTCGCGGCCGGGCTGGTCGGCTTGCTGCTCGGATGCCTGCACGGGCTGGTGTGTTCGTTGCCGCGGGTGTCGGACATCGCGTTCGGCATCGCGCTCATGTTGCTTGGGACCGGACTGGCGTTTTATCTGGGTAAGCCGTTCATCGAACCGCAAGCGCCGGGTCTTCAATCGTTCGATCTCGGCGCATGGACGAGTTCCCCGCAATTGCATAACGCGCTGCATATCAACCCGTTGTTCGTGATCGGCGTGGTGCTGGCTTTCGTGTTGCAGTGGGGGCTGCGCACTACGCGCTGGGGCATGACCTTGCGTCTGGTCGGCGATCACGCCGAGACCGCGCGTGCGATGGGTTATCCGCTCACGCGAATTCGCATCATAGCGACCGCTGCGGGCGGCTTCTTTGCCGGCGTTGGCGGGGCGTATCTTTCGCTGGTTTATCCGGGCAGCTGGAACGAAGGGCTATCCAGCGGGCAAGGATTGATGGCCGTCGCGCTGGTTATTTTTGCGCGCTGGCAGCCGTTGCGATGCTTGTGGGCCGCGCTGCTTTTCGGTGCCGCCGGTGCACTTGGGCCAGCGTTGCAGTCGATTGGCGTGACGAGCGGTTATTACCTGTATAACGCTGCGCCGTATGTGCTCACGCTCGCCATCATGATCATCAATTGCCGTCCGGACCGCACGCTTGCCGGGGCGCCGGGCGAGCTGAGTCTGACGCGTTGAACTTCACACGCTGAACTCCACGCAATCTCAAGGCGGCCACGACCATGAACCGATTCATTAATGCTTCCCCGTATCCCTGGCCCTTCGATGGCAACCTGCGCCCGGATAACACAGCGCTTGTCGTCATCGACATGCAGACGGATTTCTGCGGTCACGGAGGTTACGTCGACAAGATGGGGTATGACCTGTCGCTGACCCGCGCGCCAATCGAGCCGATCAAGCGCGTGATGGCCATGATGCGCGAGCAGGGCTTCACGATCATTCATACGCGCGAGGGGCATCGGCCGGATTTGTCGGACCTGCCGGCGAACAAGCGATGGCGCAGCCGCCGCGCGGGCACCGAAGGCGTGGGCATTGGCGACGACGGCCCGTGCGGCCGTATCCTCGTACGTGGCGAGCCCGGCTGGGAAATCATCAGCGAACTCGCGCCGCTGCCGGGTGAGATCGTGATCGACAAACCCGGCAAGGGCTCGTTCTGCGCGACCGATCTCGAGCTGATCCTGCGCACACGGGGCATCGTGAACCTCGTGCTGACCGGGATCACCACAGACGTCTGCGTGCACACCACCATGCGCGAAGCGAACGACCGCGGATTCGAATGCACCGTTCTCGCGGACTGCTGCGGTGCGACCGACCCCGGCAACCATCAGGCAGCGCTGCACATGATCACGATGCAAGGCGGCGTGTTCGGCGCGGTGTCCGACTCGAACTCGCTCCTGACCACACTCGGCGGCTGATCATGTCGACTCCTTCGCATGCGTTAGAGGTGGAAGTGCACAACGCCGGCAAGTCGTTCGGTGCATTTCGTGCGCTGGATAACGTGTCCATCAAGGTCCGGCCGGGCACGGTTCACGCGTTGCTCGGGGAAAACGGCGCGGGCAAAAGTACCCTCGTGAAGGGGCTGGTAGGTTACGGCCTGCTCGACGAAGGCCAGATCTCAGCCGATGGCCGTGAGGTCCACATTGCTTCGCCGCGCGATGCGCAAGCGCTGGGTATCGGCATGGTGTATCAGCATTTCACGCTGGCGTCGGGATTGTCGGTGGAGGAGAACCTGCTGCTCGCACGCGGGAGCCTGCCGTGGAAAATAGACTGGACCGCGGAACGCGAAGCACTCGTTGCGTTCATGCGGCGCATGCCGTTTCGCCTGCCGCTCAACGCGCCGGTATCCGGCTTGGCCGCTGGGGAAAAGCAGAAGCTTGAAATTCTCAAGCAGTTGTATCTGAGGCAGCGTTTCCTGATTCTCGATGAACCGACTTCCGTGCTGACGCCACAAGAGGCGGACGAGGTGCTGGGGTTGATGCGCGACCTGACGACACGCGGCGAGTTGACCGTGCTGATGATCACGCACAAGTTCCGCGAAGTGATGGCGTATGCCGACGACGTGACCGTGCTGCGCAAAGGCAGGCAAGTGGGAACGAGCGCTGTATCGGCGACCAGCCGCGACGCGCTCGCCGGTTTGATGATGGGCGCCGCTGAGACGCGCGACACCGCGGTCATGGATGCGGTCAATGCCGAGCGGGTTGCGCGCAAACCGGTAGACCCCGCAGCGCGCATACGCCTTGCCATGAGGAACATATCTATCGACGACGATCGCGGCCATGCGGCGGTCAAACGCGCATCGCTCGAGGTTCGATCGGGTGAAATACTCGGGATCGCGGGGGTGTCAGGCAATGGTCAGAAAGAGATGGTCGAGGCGCTGGTCGGGCAACGCCGCGTGAAGACGGGTGAGATGGAGATAGCGGGTGATGCGTACCACGCCACGCGCGAGGAAATGACGCAGCGGCGTGTGTTTGCCATCCCTGAAGAGCCGCTTAAAAACGCGTGCGTGGCGAGCATGAGCGTCGCGCAAAACCTGGCTCTCCGCGACTTCGATCGCACGCCCTTGCGTCGCGGCGGCTGGCGTCTCGACCGGCGCGCGATGCGGGAGCGCGCCGCGCATCTCATCGACGATTTCAACGTCCGGCCGCCGGTGCCCGAACGTGCTATCGGCACGCTGTCGGGCGGCAATGTCCAGCGCGCGGTGCTCGCTCGCGAGCTGGGTCAGCCGGTCGATGTGCTGATCGTCGCGAACCCGGTGTTCGGTCTGGACTTCGCATCGGTGGCGGATATTCATGCACGCATCATGGCGGCGCGCGATGCCGGCGCGGCGGTCCTGCTCGTGAGTGAAGACCTCGATGAATTGCTGGAACTGGCGGACCGGATTGTCGTGATCGCGGAAGGGGAGCTTGTGTACGAGACATCTGCCGCGAGCGCCGAGCGCGCGACGCTGGGCCACTACATGGCGGGACACGGTGACTCGACGGCGCACGTTGCTCCGGTTGCCGAAGCGTTGAAGGAGTTTATCGAATGAGATTGAGCCGCTGCGGGGACCCGCTATGACGGTCACGATACCGGCGCTGCCAGGTCCCTTTACCTTCGATCCATCGACAACCGCACTCGTCATCATCGACATGCAGCGGGACTTCGTCGAACCCGGTGGCTTTGGGGAGTCGCTGGGGAACGATGTATCGCTGCTTGCACAGATCGTGCCGACTGTCGCTTCGCTGCTTGCTTTGGCGCGTGCAAGCGGGTGGTTCGTGGTCCATACGCGCGAGTCGCATGCAGCGGATCTGTCGGACTGCCCACCTTCCAAGCGGCTTCGTGGCGCGCCCAATGCACGCATTGGAGACGAAGGGCCGATGGGCCGCATCCTGATTCGGGGCGAACCAGGCAACGCGATCGTCGATGCCCTTGCGCCGGCCGAAGGCGAGCTTGTCATCGATAAACCCGGCAAGGGCGCGTTTTACGCGACATTATTAACTCAGGAGCTGGAGGCGCGGCATATCACGCACCTGGTTTTCGCCGGCGTCACGACGGAGGTATGCGTGCAGACGTCGATGCGTGAAGCGAACGACCGCGGCTACGATTGCCTGCTTGTCGAGGACGCCACCGCCAGTTATTTTCCGGCGTTCAAGCTTGCGACGCTGGAAATGGTACGGTCCCAGGGCGGTATTGTTGGATGGACCGCACCGCTGTCATCCTTTACCGCAGCATGAGGATTTTGCCGACGATGGACATCAACCTGCCGGAAGTTATCGCCGAGGTGTGTGCGGCGTTCGTCGAGTATGAGCGCGCGCTCGTGGCGAACGATATCGAAACGATGAACGCGCTGTTCTGGGACGCACCGGAGACCGTGCGTTATGGTATTGCCGAAATCCAGCATGGTGGCGCGGCGATTCGTCAATGGCGCGAAACCTGTCAGCCGGTGCCCGCGTCACGCTCGTTGCATCGGACTGTCATCACCACATTCGGCCGCGACTTCGCGACCGTCAGCACGGAATTTACCAGCGATGAAACCCCATTGATCGGACGCCAGATGCAGACCTGGGCACGTCTCGGTCCTGCCGAAGGTTTTACAATTATCGCCGCGCACGTGAGCCTGATTCCGAAACCCTGAAACGACGATAATAAGAACAAGGGGGAATCCGCATGCAGGAAGACACAATCGAAACAGCGTTGGAAGCACTCGAACCAAACGCCGCCAACCCGCTCGCCGAGCAGGTTTACCAGCGGCTGAAAACCGACATTTTCAACTTCCGGCTTTTTCCGGGCGATCGCTTTTCCGAGAACGGTATCGCGCGGTATTACGGCGTATCGCGCACGCCGATGCGCGACGGCTTGTTCCGGCTGCAACGAGAGGGTTATCTGGAGGTTGGTTTCCGCCGCGGATGGAAGGTCGCGCGGATTGACTTCGACCAGATGGATCAGCTCTACGACCTGCGCATCGTGCTGGAAGTGGCCGCGCTTGAACGGTTGACATCGGGGAGCGAAGCAGCACGTGAGGCTATCGATGCGCTCAAGGCAATCTGGTGCGTCGAGCCAAAAGCGCGTGAGGCCGATCCGGTGAAGATGTTCGGCATGGATGAAAATTTTCATCGGCAGATCGTGGCCGCTACCGGCAATGCGGAAATGGTGCGCGTTCATAACGACGTCACCGAGCGCATCCGCATTGTGCGCCGGCTCGATTTTCTCAAGCCTCACCGGACCAGCGCGACCTATGACGAGCACTCGACCATGCTGCATCTCATCGAGCGCAACCGGCTGACCGAGGCAACTATTCTGCTGCGCGCTCATATCACGCAGAGCAAGCTGGAAGTCCGGAAGATCACCTTGTCGATGCTCGATGCGGCGCGCGATGTGAAGCTGCCGTTTGTGTCTTAGGCGTGTCGCACAAACGCGCCACTGCGGGAAGCAGCGGCGCAGCTCAGGAAGATGGTTAGAATTTCTGCCGAATGCCGGTGACCGCCAGGAACTGCGTGTGGCTGCTCGACGCACCCGATGTCCCTTCAATCGCGGCAACCGCGCCGCTCGAGCGCTGATAGATCAAATCGATATACACGTCGGTTCGCTTTGACAAGAAATACTGCAAGGCGCTCGTTGTCTGCCAGTAGTGCCAGCTCGCGGGCTTGGCGTTCGCGGTTACCTCGGTATACGTCTCGCCTAGCGCCGCCCTGAGCGCTGGGGTGAACTGATAACGAATGCTTGCTTCCGCGTTCTGGAACGTCTGGTGTTGCGTCGTCGGTGTCAGGTCGAAGGTCGTGCTGGTGTACATCAAGCCGAGACTCGCCTTGCCGAAATCGTAGAGACCGCCGGCGCCATAGATCTGCTGCTTCGTCACGCCCTTGATGAAAGTAAAGTAGTTATCCGAAGGAATGGCGCCCGTGGTATCAACCGCCGGATTGTCGAGACGCACATAGGCCGCGCCAAGGCGCCACGGGCCACCTGCGTAAGACGCACCCACACTGTAAGAGCGGCTCATTGCAAAATTGCCGGCGTTGTTGCTGAAGCCGTACATGGAATTGAGCTGCAAGCCATGGAAGTTCGGCGTGACGTACTTCACGGAGTTATCGGTGCGGAATGTGTTGTTCAGGTCGTCGGTATCGAACGGGTGCGTGCCGTATTGCGAAGTGTCCGCCGAGACCTGCAGCGGTTCGAGCGAGTCTTGTGCCGCGTTGTATTGGCGCCCGAACGTTACTGCGCCCCATTTGTCGCTCGACAACCCGACCCACGCCTGGCGCCCGAATATACGGCCGTTTGCGCTCGCCACGCCGGTCTGCAGATTGAAGCCGTTTTCAAGCCGGAAAATCGCCGCGTTGCCTCCGCCCAGATCTTCCTTACCGGTAAAGCCCCAACGCGAACCTTGCTCGCTCCCGGCAGTTGCCTGGTAATTGCTTTTGCCACCCTGGTTACTCGTATAAGTAAATCCGCCATCGACAATGCCATATAACGTCACGGTAGATTGAGCGTGTACGGTCGTCGCGATAAAGCCGAGTCCTACCGACGCGGCCAATAGGGCACGCGGAGTGTGCTTGTGCATGATCCTTCCTCTGTAGTTGATTGCTTTGGGTTTTGCTGCTGGTTTGATGCATGAAAAATTGCGCAACAGTTCTCCCCGACGCCCGATGGAACGGGCGCCGCTAGACAGGCTTCAAGGGCTTACGACGAGTGGTTAGTGGCCGGCGAGCGGCTCCAGGCTCCTGAGCGCGCCCACAGGCACGATCGGCAGGACGAGGTGCGAAGGGTGCTCCGATCCCAGGTGCACGGTATTCACGGCGATTCGCGGCGCCCGTGCCAAAGCCGGTGATTCCCCACTATTCGGATTGACATCGAAATGGGGGAAATTACTGCTCGATATATCCAGTCGGATCCGATGCCCGCGCTTGAATAAATTTGCGGTCGCAAAAGGCTCGATGGTTATTTCATAGATGCAATCCGTTTCGAGAAACTCAGGCTCGCTCCACGACCGATGAAAACGGCAGCGGAAAATGCCGTCGGTCAGGTTCATTGCGAAGCCTTCCGGATAATCGCTGTTGGGCGGGTACATATCGATCACTTTCGCGGTGAAGTCGGTATCGGGTGCATCCGATGATATCCACAATCTCACGATGACCGGCCCCACGACCGCCATGTCTTCTTCCAGCGGCGGCGTTTCGAATACAACAACGTCGTTGCGCGCTGCGAGCGGCACGCCCGGATTGCGCGTGCCAAAGAAGCGTTCGTCTTCGCGCTGGTCGAACGCGCCGCCTTCAAAAACCGGCGCACCCGACGTCAATCCACCACCGATGGTAGGCACGGGGTTCGACGGATCGAACGCATACGAAACAGATGCGTCGGCCTGTTCAGGCGGCTCCTCCGACAACACGCCGCCTTCCCGCAAATAAAAACGCGTGAAGCGTGTATCGGCCAGCGGCCATTGCGCTGACTGGATCCACGCACCGCCGTGTTCCATGCGGCCATCGGCATTGCTAGCACCACTGCCTCCCCCCATCAGGAAGATCCTTGCAACAGGGTCTGACTGCTTTGGTCCCGACGTGGCGGGCTTCAGCCACCGGTCGAACCATTGTGCGCGAAACGCAAGCCAGTTCTCCGCAATCTGTCCTTCGATCATGGCGGCGGGGCCAAAATCGACATCGCCGCTGAACGGCACGTTGCGGTCGCCATGCAGCCACGACCCCATGATCAGGTAAGTGGGCGCAGCGACAGGATCGAGCTTCGACATGGCGGCGAAGTTGTCCATGGTCGAGCGTACATACGCGTCGTACCAGCTCGACATGAGGACCGTTGGAACCCGCGCCATGGAGTCATAAAACCCTTCTGCATAGATGCCGGGCTGTTGCCAGAACTCATCGAAAGTTTCGTGCGTCCATTGATCGAACAGATACCGCTCGTACTCAGGCACGAAACGCAACGGTGACTGACCCGGCCGCCACGGCATGCGGGAGAACCATTCCTTCAGATCCTGCGCGTCGAGCGCCGCCTTGAGCAACGGATCGTTCAATACCGCCTGGCTTCCCTTGGCCTGATTCACCGCCCAGGTGGCCTGTTTCAGTTCGAAGGCGCCGCCTTGCCGGATACCGCAGTGATAGCTGTTGGCGAAACCGCCCGAGTCCATCACCATGCACGCGAGGCCCGGCGGATTCATGCAGGCAGCGGCCATTTGCGTGTGCGCGGCGTAAGAGAGGCCCATGGTGCCCACGCGGCCTGTCGACCAGTCCTGCTGCGTGATCCATTCGAGCGTGTCATATCCATCGGGCCCCTCGGACAGGTACTTGGTGAACTCGCCCTCCGATGCATGCCGTCCGCGACAATCCTGGAACACGACCGCGAAGCCGCGCGCAACGAAATACGCGGCGACATGACCACGCCGCGCGGCCGGCTCTCCACCGTTGATCTCCGAACGCGATACTTCGCGCTTGCCATAAGGCGTGCGCTCGAGAATGGTCGGCAAGGGTGCATCGATACCCGGACGAAAACCTGCGGGCAGGTAAACGTCCGTCGCGAGGCGCACGCCATCGCGCATGGGGATCATGTACTCGTTGCACGTTGCGTCCCGTCCGCTTGCAGCGTTGAATGTGTTGTTGTGAATCATGTCGATCATTTTTATCGGATTCCTACATAAATTGCTGTGGTGTATTCAGCCTTGTTCGGGTGAAACGTGACGCCGTTGCGCGTCGCCCAAAAGTTCTCGGGGAAATACAGCGGGACAATGCCAAGATCGCGGAATCCCGCTTCTGCCGCTTGCTCAAGCAAGCGCTCGCGCTGCACGGGGTCAAAACTGGCGCTAGCCGCGGCGAGCGCTTGATCGAGCGCGGGATTCGAGTAGCGGGCGCGATTGAACGCGCCTGTTCCCGCAGTTCGTGAATAGGTCGCCATCACGTTGGACAGCGCGATAGTGGAGTCGCTCGTGGTGTTGCCGAAGCTGAAGATGAAGGCGCTGTAGCTTTGCTTGGCCGCGGCGCCCGCATAGACGTTGTAGGGCTGCGTGACGACGTTCGCGATCCTGATTCCGCCACGCGCCAGCATTTGCCCAACGGCTTGGGCGACGTCGCCGTCGGAGGAAAAGCGGTCGTTGGATGAATGGATCGTCAGCGTGAACCCTTGTGGGTAGCCCGCTTGCGCAAGCAGTTTTTTCGCACCGATGGGATCGTAGGTATCGGCTGGCAATGCCGGTGAGTAACCGCCCACTCCCTGTGGGACGATCTGGCCGGCGGGAACGCCTGCGCCATTCAGCAGGTATTGCGTGATGGCGCTCCGATCGATCATCTTCGATATAGCCTGCCGCACGCGCAGATCGCGCAGCGGATTGTTTCGCAGCGGTTCGCCGTCTTGGCCAGTCACGAAGGGAGACTGCTGACGGCTCGAGTCCAGCGCGAGATAGATCAGCCGCGCCGATGCTCCCGAGTAAAGCGTGATAGCCGGGTCGCGCTTGAGCCGGGGCACATTGACCGGCGGGACGTTATCGATCAGGTCGACGGAACCGGACAGCAGCGCCGACATGCGCGCGGCGTCGTTGGCGACGAAGCGGATGGTGACGGTATCGAACGGCGGCTTTGGACCCCAGTAGTTGTCGTTGCGCACGAGTTCGAGATTGTCGCCCGGGACCCATCGTTTCAGTTTGTAGGGACCGGTCCCCACTGCTACAGCCGGCGACACGTACTGGTTGCTTTGATGGCCTTCGGCCGCATGCTTCGACACGATGAACAACATGCCGATCTGTTCGAGAAACCCGGGCGCAGGGGTCTTCGTATGGATACGCAGCGTGAGCGGATCGAGCACGTCAATGGACGCGATATTCGCCACTGCACCGGAGAAAGGCGCGGGGCTGTTCGGCACGTTCGAGGCTCGTTTCACCGAATACACCACGTCGGCTGCGGTGAACGGCGTTCCGTCGTGAAAGCGGACGTTGGGGCGCAGTTTGAATTCCCACGTAGCCGGATCGACGACTCGCCACGCCACGGCGAGGCTGGGTTGTATCTGCAGGTTCTCATCACGCGCGATCAAGTGCTCGAAGATGTTTTCCACCTGCTGATTGTTCTGCGCGCGGGAGAACAGCGGGTCCATCGACGAAGGCTCGGCGGCAACGGCCATGGTCAGCGCGCGGGCGAACACGCTGGGTGGGACGTTGCATGCAGCGATCAAAACGCACGCGGCGGCAATCCGGAGGCAACTCATTTCGCCTCCGTGAAGAGATGACAGGCGACCCGGTGATCGCTCGCCGCTTCCGTCAATTCCGGATGCTCGACGCTGCAGCGCGGCATCGCGTGTGGACAGCGCGGATGAAAATGGCACCCTTTCGGAGGTGCAAGCGGCGACGGAATCTCGCCCTTGATCGACTCATACGCGCGCTTCCTGTTCGATAAGCGCGGCACCTGATTCAGCAGCGCAACCGTGTACGGATGCAATGGCCTGGCGAACAGATCAGCCGTGGGCGCAGTCTCCACAATCCGTCCCAGATACATGATCGCGACCCGATCGCTGATATGTTCAACCACGCCGAGATCGTGACTGATAAAAAGGTAGGTCAGTCCAAGATCGGCGCGCAGCCGCATGAACAGGTTGATGATCTGCGCCTGGATCGACACGTCGAGCGCCGCGATCGATTCATCGCATATCAGGAAATCGGGCTTCACCGCCAAGGCTCGTCCAATGCTGATGCGCTGGCGCTGCCCGCCGGAAAACTGATGCGGATAGCGCTGCCTGACATCCGGATTCAAGCCAACCCGCTCCATGACATCGACAACGTAATCATCCAGGTTACGCCGCGTCACCATGCCATGCACGAGCGGCGCCTCGCCGATAATCTCGCGCACCCGCTTGCGCGGATTGAGCGATGACATTGGATCCTGAAAGATCATTTGCGTCCCCAGCCTGTGCGCAAGCTTCCCACGTGAGCCGAGAACAGTCGTGCCGGCCCCGTTTGCATCGGTCACGTGGATGGTTCCCGACGAAGGCGGTACCACGCCGGCCAGCATGCGGCCGAAGGTCGACTTGCCGCAGCCGGATTCACCGACGAGCCCGACCACTTCTCCACGATGAATCTCAAGGTTCACGGTGTCCACCGCATGGACCGTATGCGATATGGGTTTGGCGCCCAGCATCTGCGCAATGCGCTCTGCATAACTCGAACGCTTCACGAAACGGCGCGACACCTGGTCGGCTTTGATAAGAACTTGCGTGCTCATGCTGCAACTCGCTCAACGGGATGAAAACATCGGTGGAGATGGCTGTCGCCCACTTTGAATACCGGCGGTTTTTGTGTCCTGCATGTATCGGTGGCATGGGTGCATCGCGGGGAGAAGGCGCAACCCACGGGCAACGCAAACGCCGAAGGGGCAACGCCCGGGACCTGCATCAGCGGTTCGCCGTGCGCCACGTTCTCGGGTACGGAGCCCAGCAGACCGATCGTGTACGGATGCCTCGGACGTTCGAGGATCGTATCCACGTCGCCTGTTTCGACCACGCGTCCCGCATACATCACGCAGATGCGATCGGCCAGTCCCGCTACCACCGCGAGGTCATGGCTGACCCAGACCATCGCCGTGTTCGAGCGCGCGCAGAGCTTCTGCATCTGCGCCAAAATCTGCGCCTGGATGGTGACGTCGAGCGCGGTCGTGGGCTCGTCGGCAATGATCAGGTCAGGCTTGTGCAGCATGGCAATCGCGATCGCCACGCGCTGGCGCATGCCGCCCGACAACTGATGCGGATACGCCTTGAGCCGTTCATCGGGCGCAGGAATACCGACCGCCGCGAGCGCCTCGCGCGCCTGTTCGCGAGCAGCTTGTTTCGACACCGGCGCATGAGCGCGCACGGTTTCTATCATCTGCGTATCGATGCGAAGAACGGGATTCAGCGTCATCATTGGGTCCTGGAAAATCATCGCGATGCGATTTCCCCGGAGTTGCCGCAACGCTTCCCGGCCGTAGCTCGTCAGGTCCACGCCCTTGAACAGAACACGTCCTCCGACAATACGTCCCGGCGCGTCGATCAAACCAAGGATCGAAAAACCGGTGATCGATTTGCCCGAACCGGACTCGCCGACAAGACCGACGATCTCGCCGGGATAGACATCGAAGCTCACGTCGTCAACGGCTTTTGCAACGCCGGCCGCCGTGAAGAAATGGGTCTGCAAGTTCTCGACCGATAAAGTGGGAATGGCTGGAGACATGGGATTTCCTATTTCTGGAGGCGCGGGTTGAGCGCCTCGCGCAAGCCGTCGCCGACCATGTTCATGCTAAAGACGAGCATGACCAGCAGCACGCCGGGGAACACGCTGATCCAGTAGAAGCCGGCAAGCAATTGCTGGTAGCCGTTTGCAATCAGCAAGCCGAGAGAGGGTTGCGTCACCGGCAAGCCGATCCCGAGGAAGCTCAAGGTGGCTTCAGCGGAGATGGCGGCGGCCACCTGCACCATCGCGATCACAATGACCGGTGCTAGGCAGTTGGGCAGCAACTGGCTGAAGAGCGCACGCCGATGACTGAATCCGAGGCACAACGCCGCCTCCATGTACTCCTTCTTGCTTTCGACGGCCGCGACCGCGCGCACCGTGCGGGCGAAGTACGCCCACTGCACGATCACGAGCGCGAGGATCACCTTGCTCACGCCCTGGCCAAGAATGGCGAGCATCATCAACGCGACGAGGATAGTGGGGAAGCCGAGCATCAGGTCGACCGTGCGCATGATCAGCGTGTCGATCCAGCCGCCGAAATACGCGGCCACCAGGCCAAGCGTCGTTCCCACGATCAACGCAAACGCGCCGCTCGATATGCCGACGCCAAGACTCGTGCGAAGACCGAACATCATCGCGGCGAACATGTCGCGGCCGAGCGCGTCGCTGCCCAGCAGGAAGAGATGTCCAAGATGTCCGCGTGCGCCGGGAGGCAGCCTGCCATCGACAATATCGAGCGCGGCGAGGTCGTACGGATTCTGCGGTGCGAGCCATGGCGCGAAGATCGCCACGATGATCAGCACAATGCAGGTCAGCGACGCGAGCGCAACGGCAGGACGGCCGAACATGCCGCGCAATGCCTGTCCTGTGCGTGTGTCGCGGTTGGTCGTCCAGCGTGGCAGCATGTTCGAAAGCGTGCTCATCAGGCACCTCCCAGACGCACGCGCGGATCGAGCAGCGAATAGATGATGTCGACCAGCAGGTTCAGCAGCGTGAACATGGCGACCACGATCAGCAGGTACGCTACGACCACGGGACGATCGAGCCGCATGATGCTGTCGATGATCAGCTTGCCCACGCCCGGCCACGCGAAGATGGTTTCGGTCACCGTGGCGAACGCGATCAGCGAGCCGAACTCCATGCCGACCACCGTGACGATCGGGATCATGATGTTCTTCAGCACGTGGACAAAAATGATCCGGCGCTCGCGCAAGCCCTTGGCGCGCGCAAATTTCACATAGTCGAGAGGCAGCGTTTCCCGGACTCCGGCGCGCGTCAGCCGTGTCACGAGCGACATTTTGAACAGGGACAGATTCAGCGCCGGCAGGATCAGGTGCATCAATCCATCGCGTGTTGCGAGGCTCGTATGGATGCCGAACACGGTGCCGAGATGACCCCGTCCTGCCGAAGGCAGCCATCCCAGTGTCACCGAAAAAATCAGCACGAGCATGATGCCTTGCCAGAAGTTCGGCAGGCTGAAGCCCAGGATCGAGCCGCCCATGATCACGCGGTCGACCGGAGAGTTGGCCTTCATGCCGGCCAGCAATCCAAGCGGCAGCCCGATCATCAACGCCATCACAAGCGCCACGATCGCCAGTTCGAGGGTGGCCGGCAGGCGCTCCATGATCAACTGGATCGATGGCTGGTTGAACACGAACGACCGGCCAAGATCGCCATGCAGCGCGTGTTCCACAAACAGCAGGTATTGCTTCCACATCGGCTGGTCGAGGCCCAGCGAGTGCACTGCTTGCGCTATTTCGGCCGGGCTGGCGTCGGCGGGTACGAGAATCTGGATCGGGTCGCCAATGGCGAACACCCCGCAGAAAACGAGCACCGAGGTCAGCATCAGGATGCCGGCACTCTGTACAAACCGATGGATGATGAAGCCGATCATTGCGTTACAACCTCGAGCGTTAAGTTTTGCGAACCCTGTGACCTTGCCGGGCGATAGAAGCGTTTCAAGCCGCCGAAAAGTCCCGGCAAATCTCGTTCAGTTTCGCGATAATTAGGCCGACAATTTTTGGATGCAACACTATGCTGAATCTGCATAGCCTTATGTGCGAGCAAGGATGAACCTCAAACAGATCGAAGCGTTCGAAGCGGTGGCAAGCCTTGGAACCACGACCGCCGCGGCTCAGCGGCTGGAAATCTCGCAATCGGTTGTCAGCAGGCTGCTGGCTCAACTGGAAGAAGACCTCGGTCTCAGGCTTTTTGTACGGGAACAAGGCAGGCTTACCCTGACGCGCGAGGGAGCCGCTTTAGTCGATGAAGTGAAGACCCTGCTCGACGGCTCGCATTGCTTGCGGCGTCATGCGCAGCAACTGCGGCTTGGCGGAATGCAGCGAAAACTGGTTCGCGTGATGGTGCCGAACACGTTCGCCCAGCATGTCATGCCGCAAGTCATGGAAACGTTCTGCAAGGCGCACGAGCTTGCGGTGCTGGAGGTCTTGTCAGGCACTTATGGACAAGGCGAGCGTGCCCTCTTAAGCCGGGAAGTCGATCTGGCTTTCGTGCAAATGCCAGCGCGCCTGCCCGGTTTGCGGGTTCATCGCGTGTTTCCTTCGCAGTCTGCCTGTGTCGTCCCCTTGGATCATCCTCTGGCCGCGCTCGACAGGATCAGCGCGCTGGATCTCGAACTCGTGCCGCTGATCTTGCTTGGACGTCAAAGCCTGCACAGACGCGAAGTCGACATGGCGTTCCGCCGCGCTCGCATCACGCCGCGCGTGCTGGCGGAAGTTCATTCGGTCGGCGTGGCCTGTGCCATGGTTGCGCGAGGCATGGGCGTGACGATCGTCACCCAGGTGCTGGCGGCCTGCTGCCCATCGGAAGGATTTGCCATCAAGCCATTCGAACCCGCGCTGCCGTTTGAAATAGGCCTGGCGACGCTGCAGGAGACACCGGAGGGATCCATGACGGTCGCGTTGCTGGATTGCATTGGCGACACGCTGGTCGGCCTCGACGCCCAACCCGCAATTATGTAATTCCACGCCGATCCAGCAGACAATTCACTGCACTTAGCCGCCATTCATTCGTCTGATCAAGCCGCTTCCGTCCGTGAGCGTGGTGTACTGCGTGTAGTATTCGAAGGTCCGATTGCCGCTCGCCCTGAAGGTGTTACTGGGAGACGATGGAATGCGCGTACTGATCGTCGATGATCACGAGCTGTTCAGAGCCGGATTGGCGCTGCTGCTGAGAGACCTCTTTCCGGACATCGAGTTGCTGCACGCGAGTACCTTGTCGCAAGGCATGAGTCACGCGCTTGGCGAACTCCTCAACATCGTTTTTCTCGATCTCGATCTTCCTGACGGCCACGGTTGCAGCGCGCTTGGCCGATTGAAGGAGTCGCGGCCGTCGTTACCGGTGATCGTGATATCGGCCGATGAGACCGTGGAAACCATTACGCGATGCATCGAGCTTCGCGCCATGGGATACGTGCCCAAATCGTCGCCTCCTGAAGCGCTTCATGCAGCCATCAGCGCGGTGCTTGCCGGGGGCGTGTTCCTGCCCGCAGCCAGCATCGCGAGGCTCAGGCGTGACATGGGCACGGACGAGGCTTCAGCAAATGGGCCTGAGAAAGCGCAGCCGAGCGGTAATTCGGAAATGAGCAACGCGTCCGAGTTGGGACTCACGCCGAGAGAGTTCGAAACATTGGCGTGGCTGGTGCGAGGACTTCCGTCCAAGGCCATCGCGCTGAAAATGGGGCTTGAGGACATTACCGTCCGGAAATACGTCAGTCATCTGCTCGCGCATTTCAATCTGCGGCGCCGTACGGAACTCATCGTCATGCTGGCGGATAGAGGGATCAAACTCGGCGTCCCGCCGGTCACGGATCCTGCGCATGACCGGGGCCTGTCGGCTGTTGAGCGGCCACGAAGCGACTGACTTCGGCGAGGGTGCTTTCCGGTGCGGATGACTTGCGCAACAGAACAAACGGCTCGGCGAAATCGCGAAGTGCGCGGGGAGATACCAGTTCGCCCGTGATGAACGCAACGGGAAGCACGCCGGCCCAGGCGAAATGCCGCCTGATCCGTTCGGCAACTTCGATACCGGTTGGTCCGTCGCGCAGGCGGATATCCATGACGATGATGTCAGGTGCGCGGCCGTCATCGGCCAGAATCGCTTCGAATCCCGCCATCGACTCGGCGGTATCCACCAGTGCGCCGGCACTTAGGAACAAGCGGCGCAGGCCTTCCAGAACGGTCGGTTCGTCGTCGCATAGCAGGACGTATTTGCCCGTTAGGACGGACGTGGACGCGTCGTTCTTTGGATCGTCCGTCTCGATGGCAGGTGTCATTTTGGATATCGGCGCGTACAGGGAAAAGCGCGATCCGCGCCCTTCGACGGACCAGAAGCTCATGCTGTGTTGCGGCAGGATCCCAATGACCCGGTGCACGATAGACAGCCCAAGTCCCAAGCCTTTCGATCGATCGCGACCCGGGTTGTCGATCTGATAGTACTCGGCGAATATCGCCTCCCGATGCCTGGGCGCAATACCGACGCCCGTGTCCCGCACGTCTATACGAAGCCGTTCACCGATCTCCACCCAACCGATGACGACGCCCCCCACGGAGGTGTTCTTGATCGCATTCGATACAAAATTGGACAATGCCCGCTTGAACAAGGCGCGGTCACTTTCAATGGGCGGCGGGAGGTGCCGGCGCCGGCTGATTCTGAATTCGATGCCCCGCGATTTCGCCAGATCAAGGTATTGATCGATGACCTCCGTCAGCACGGCCTGTGTGTCGACCGGCGCCATGCGCGGGATGTAGGAACCTAGTTCGCTATAGTCCTGAATGTCCTTGAACATGTCGAGGATGTCGCGCGCCGTTTCTTCGATGACGTCGAGATCATGACTCGCGGCGTGTTCATCGTCGAGTTTCATCCGCGCGCTGCGGATGAAGAGGTTGATCGCGGCGAGAGGTTGCTGGATGTCGTGGTAGGCCGATGAAAAGAACCGCTCCTTCTCTCTAACGATTTCTCTCATACGATCATTCTGCTGATTGACAACCAGTGACGCTGCTTCAACTCGTGCCTTGGCTGCACGCAACGTCCGCCGGAACACAAATTCGCGCCGGGCAGCGCGTTCAAACTGAATGCACACGACAATGCCGGCGAGATACATGACAGACACTGTATTCCCACGGGAAATCCAGGAAACCCAGTGAAACCCCGGGGTGGAAACATTAGCCCGTAGCCAGAAGTAAAAGGCAAAACGGAAGATTACAATGCATAGTCCGACTAGCCACGCTGCCGTGATTGCACGGAGTCGGAACGATGTGAGTATCAGGAAAGTGAGAATAAAAAATTCGGAAGAAATTGCCTCGAAAACCTGGGTCACGGGGTAGACGCACATCAACCCCAACTGAGCGAACCAACAACTCAGTATGACTATACAAAGCAATCTGACGGCCCAGCGTTCGTCAAAGGCGCGTGGTCCCCACATCAACCATACCGGCACAGCCATACCCACGGCACCTGCAAGTCGCACACAGCCAACGTGGAGGACAATACTGGGATCAAGCGTGTTCAGCAGCAACCAATCACGGCCAACAAACAGGATCCATATCGTTATGAGGCTGGCGCCAGCCAGCCTGCGTTGGCCCGCGTAGCGACGCGCATAGTCCATACGGAATGCACGCTCTTGAGCCGCCGATCCAAACTTGCGTACTACGAAGCCTGACGATCTCATAAGGCTGCTTGATCAGGAAAGCCGCCGTGGGAAGAGAGTGCGCGACATCGAGAGGCTTTATTGGCGCACTAGGGGTTAGACAGATTCCCACCGGACATGGCTAACGGAGTGAGACGGCAAAATTCCAGCGAAAGCGGCGCGGGTGGTCCTGGCTACACAACACACCCATGCGAAGCCACAGTGCGATAAAAACAGAGTAACAGGTCGCCATTCCCACCATTAGCCACAAATGTATCAGCAACGTGATGTGTCCTTGCCCGCAACGAGCCGACCAACTCCAGCGAGGGTGCTTTCTGGCGCGGAAGATTTCCGCAACAGCACGAACGGTTCGGCGAAATCGCGAAGTGCGCGGGGAGACACCAGTTCGCCCGTGATGAATGCAACGGGAAGCACGCCCGCCCAGGCGAAATGCCGCCTGACCCTGTCAGCAACCTCGATGCCGGTCTGCCCGTCGCGCAGGCGAATATCAGTGACCACGACATCTGGCGCGCGACCGTCCTCGGCCAGTATCGCTTCAATGCCCGTCATCGACTCGGCGGTATCCACCAGTGCGCCCACGCTGAGGAACAAGCGCCGCAGGCCCTCCAGGACGGTCGGTTCGTCGTCGCACAGCAGGACGTATTTGCCCTTGAGGACGGACGTGGACGCGTCGTTCTTTGGATCATCCGTCTCGAGGACAGGCGTCATTTTGGATATCGGCGCGTACAGGGAAAAGCGCGATCCGCGCCCTTCGACCGACCAGAAACTCATGCTGTGCTTCGGCAGGATGCCAATAACCCGGTGGACGATAGACAAGCCGAGCCCCAGGCCTTTCGAGCGATCGCGACCCGGGTTGTCGATCTGATAGTACTCGGCGAATATCGCTTCCCGATGCGCGGGCGCAATGCCGACGCCTGTGTCACGCACGTCTATGCGAAGCCGTTCGCCGATCTCCACCCAGCCGATGACGAGACCCCCCACGGAGGTGTTCTTGATCGCATTCGATACAAAATTGGACAATGCCCGCTTGAACAAGGCGCGGTCACTTTCGATGGGCGGCGGAGGGCGTCGACGTCCGGTGATTCTGAATTCGATGCCCCGCGCCCTTGCCGGTTCAAGGTATTGCTCGAAGACCTCCGTCAGCACGGCTTGCGTATCGACCGGCGCCATGCGCGGGATGTAGGAACCTAGTTCGCTATAGTCCTGAATGTCCTTGAACATGTCGAGGATGTCGCGTGCCGTTTCCTCGATGACGTCGAGATCATGACTCGCGGCGTGTTCATCGTCGAGTTTTATCCGCGCGCTACGAATAAAGAGGTTGATCGCGGCGAGAGGTTGCTGGATGTCGTGGTAGGCCGATGAAAAGAACCGCTCCTTCTCTCTAACGATTTCTCTCATACGATCATTCTGCTGATTGACAACCAGGGACGCTGCTTCAACTCGTGCCTTGGCTGCACGCAACGTCCGCCGGAACACAAATTCGCGCCGGGCAGTGCGTTCAAACTGAATGCACACAACAATGCCGGCGAGATACATGATTAACACTATAGCCCCAAGGGAAACCCAGTGACGCACCACGGTGGAAACGTCACTCCGTGACGAGATTTCAATGTTCAGTTCTACAAGATGGAAGGTTACAACGCAAAGTCCGACTAACCACGCTGCCGTGATTGCACGAAGTCGGAACAATGTGAATACCAGAAAAAGGCCAACAAAAAAGCCGGGGAAAATCTCCGTTGAGACCCGTGTCACCGGGTAAACGTTCACCAACCCCAATAGGGCGAACCAACAGCTCAGCGTCACTACACAAAGCAATCTGACGGCCCGGCGTTCGTCAAAAGCGCGTGGTCCCCACATCAACCATACCGGCACAGCCATACCCACGGCACCTGCAAGTCGCACACAGCCAACGTGGAGGACAATACTGGGATCAAGCGTGTTCAGCAGCAACCAATCGCGGACAGTAGCCGCGATCCATATCAGTATGAGGCTGGCGCCGGCCAGCCTGCGTTGGCCCGCGTAGCGACGCGCGTAGTCCATACGGAACGCACGCTCCATCGCCGCTGACCTGAACTTGCGTACTACGAAGCCTGACGCTCTCATAGGGCTGCTTGGGTTCAGAAAGCCGCCGTGATCGGAGAGTGCGCGGTATTGATAAGCTTTATTGGCGCACCACGAGTTAGACAGGTTCTCTCTGAACGCGGCTAACGGAGTGAGACGGTAAATTCCAGCGGAAGCGGCACGGGTGGTCAGGGGGGGCACGGCACCCTCGTGCGTAGCCACAGTGCGATCAAAACAGAATAACAGGTCGCCATCGCTACTATCAGCCACAAATGTATCAGCAGCGTGGTGTGTCCTTTCCCGCACCAGGATGGT
This sequence comes from Caballeronia sordidicola, assembly GCF_000729995.1. GTDB lineage: Bacteria > Pseudomonadota > Gammaproteobacteria > Burkholderiales > Burkholderiaceae > Caballeronia > Caballeronia sordidicola_A. The sequence goes on from NZ_JNFG01000005.1 coordinate 166,002, forward strand.
TTGGCAAGGAGTTCGGTCGTGGAAGGCGACTACGTGATACGTCGCCCGGATTGGTCAAACGGGAGTGCAACCATCTTTCATCTGCGTTACTTGTCCGTCGCCTGCGCATGTGCGTTGAATCTTCGTCATGCTGGCGGATAGTAGGATCAAACTTGGGGTCCCGCCAGTCACGGACTCCGCGCGTGACCGAAGCCTGTCGACTGCTGGGCGGCCACGAACCGACTGACTTCATCGAGCGTGTTTTCCGGCGCTGAAGACTTCCGCAGCAAAACGAACGGCTCGGCGAAATCGCAAAGTGCGCGGGGAGACACCAGTTCGCCCGTAATGAACGCGACGGGAAGTACGCCCGCCCAAGAGAAATGCCGCCTGATCCGTTCGGCAACTTCGATACCGGTTGGCCCGTCGCGCAGCCGGATATCGGTGACGATGATGTCGGGAATGCGGCCGTCATCAGCCAGAATCGCCTCGAATCCCGCCATCGACTCGGCGGTATCCACCAGGGCGCCGGCGCTCGAGAACAGGCGCCGCAGGCCCTCCAGAACCGTTGGTTCGTCGTCGCACAGCAGGACATATCTGCCCTTGAGGACAGACGTGGATGAGTCGTTCTTTGGATCGTCCGTCTCGATGACAGGTGTCATTTTGGATATCGGCGCGTACAGGGAAAAGCGCGACCCGCGTCCTTCGCAAGACCAGAAACTCATGCTGTGCTTCGGCAGAATGCCAATGACCCGGTGCACGATGGACAGCCCGAGCCCTAGCCCTTTCGAGCGATCTCGGCCCGGGTTGTTGATCTGATAGTACTCGGTGAATATTGCATCCCGATGCGTGGGCGCGATACCGACGCCCGTGTCCCGCACGTCTATGCGAAGCCGTTCCCCGATCTCCACCCAGCCGATGACGACCCCACCCTCGGAGGTGTTCTTGATCGCATTCGATATGAAATTGGACAATGCCCGCTTGAACAAGGAGTGGTCACTTTCAATGGGTGGCGGGTGCCGCCGACGCCTGCTGATCCTGAGTTCGATCCCCTTCGATTTTGCCGGTTCAAGGTACTGCTCGAAGATTTCCGTCAGCACGGCCTCCGTGTCAACTGGCGCCATGTGCGGGATGTAAGAGCCTAGTTCGCTATAGTCTTGAATATCCTTGAACATGTCGAGGATGTCGCGTGCCGTTTCTTCGATGACATCGAGATCATGGCTTGCAGCGTGTTCGTCTTCGAGTTTTATCCGCGCGCTGCGGGTAAAAAGATTGATCGCGGCGAGAGGCTGCTGGATGTCGTGGTAGGCCGATGAAAAGAACCGCTCCTTCTCCTTGATGAGTTCTCTCATACGTTCATTCTGCGCTTCAACGCGTGCCTTGGCTGCTCGCAACGTCCGTCGGAACGCAAATTCGCGCCGGGCGGCGAGTTCAAACTGAATGCAGACGAGAACGCCGGCGAGATACATGAGGGACACCATAATCGCACCTGAAATCCAGTCAACCGCCAGCGTCGGAACCTTGTACGGTCGCCAGAGGTAAAGCCACAATTCTGCAAGGTTAAAGCTTATAGCGCATATACCGACTAACCACGCTGCCGTGATCGCTCGAAGCCGGAACGACGTGAATACCACGAAAAGGATAAGCAGAAAGCCCGGGACAATTTCGCGGAAGGCCATGGCCGCGGGGTAAAGCGCCATCAACGCCGATAGGGAAAACCAGGCGCTCAGCGTCCCTACACACATGCATCCGGCGGCCCAGCGTTCGTCAAGGGCGCGCGGTCCCCACATCATCCATACCGGCACACTGATACCCACGACACCTGCAAGCCGCGCATAGCCGATGTAGAAAAGGATGTTGGAATTGAGCGCGTTCAGCAGCCACCAATCACGGCCAGCAAACAGAATCCATATCAGGATGCTGCCGGCGCCAGCCAGCCTGCGCTGTCCCGCGTAGCGACGCGCATAGTCCACACGGAACGCACGCTCCACAGCCGCCGATCTGAACTTCCGTACTACGAAGCCTGACGATCTCATAAGCTGCTTGATTCGGAAAACCGCCGTGGGCGGATAGTGCGCGATATCCAGAGGCTTTATCGGCGCACCGCTGGTTAGACAGGTCCCTACCGAACGTGGCTAACGGAGTAAGACTGAACATCCCAGCGAAAGCGGCGCGGGTGGTCACGGGTACTCAACACCTTCGTGCGGCGCCACAGTGCGATAAAAACAGAATAGCAGGTCCCATTTACTACCATCAGGCACAAATGTATCAGCAACGTGATTTGCCTTCCCCGCACATCCACGGTCCGGGCAAGCCGCTGCCCGTCCTGGACGATGACGACTGATGCGTCGCCCAGGTTGGTCAACGGGAGTGCATACATCTTTCACCTGCGTTGCTTGTCCGTCGCCTACGCATGTGCGTTGCGACGGCGTGTCGCCTGACCAAGAATGAATATGACAGCAACGCCGAAAGGCATTCGTCGAGTGGCCCCGGATCGGTTGATCGTCGCCCGAGCCGGACCTCCCTTGGCTTGTGCGAAGACTGCTGTCGGTCGGCGAACGATGCACAGGCCGATCTCTTAAACCCCTAAAGGAGAACGCTCATGAAACTTCATCAATCGATCGCCGTCTGCCTTGCCCTGATGGCCGGCGTCACAGCAGACGGATGCTTCGCCCAATCAGCGGCCGGTCAGAGCGAGTCGGTAGCAGCTGGCACCGCCGCTCAGGATCCGGTGGCCGCGGTTCCGGCTGTCACGCCGGTGCCCGCCGATTCCGTTGGAAAAACACGCGCGCAAGTGATACAGGAACTGGAAGATTTTCAGCACAGTGACCAGGCAGAGAAGATGCATGAGCTTTATCGGGGCAACTAACAAGGCGCCCTGGGTGGCAAGAGCATGTTTGTATAGCGATCGCGTCCGGTTCATGGATCACTACCGTCACGATTTATAGCCTTTGGCGTTGAGGAAACCAGCAAGATATCAAATAAAAAAATCAGTAATCCATAGTATAAGAATGTGGGTATGAATATCGACATAATATCGCCAGGTTCTTCGTTATGTCGTGCGTACACGGTCGGAGTGCAGGTTGCACAGGCTCCGGCCGCGGGGGTAGTGCATTGAACCTGTGCAGCAGTTCCCGCGTCCATTGGCTGGAGGCAAGGGCGTCCACTACGACAAAACAGAAAACTGCTCTATCGGAACGCCGGATAGCGTCCAGCGTTATCGTTGTGCCGGGTCGCTTCCTGCTACCCGGATCGGGAATATTTTCGTGATAGCATTTCCACGCGAGGAGGCCACTTCGATCGCGCAGCCCCCGACACATGTTGACGCTTTCATACTTTCTACTGCGGGACGCCGCTGCACTTCGCGGATCGAGATTCGGAATGTGTTTGAGACGCGAGATCCCGTTATTGCGCATATGGCGCAGATTCTCATCGAGGAACTCGACCGCAAGCCTAACCCCGCGCAGACTCTCGTTGTTGATCATGTGTCGTTCGCGCTGCCAGCGCATTTGCTTCGAAGTTACAACGCGTTTGAACCCGTTGTGCCACAGGTACTGCCAGCGCTGAGCAGAGTCGAAATGGCTCGCCTCACTCAATACATAGAAGAATCTGGACGGTCCGATAGGACTCGTTGAACTTGCAAGCATAGTGAATGTTAGCCGTTTCCACTTTACCCGTTTGTTCAAGCGAAGCACGGGTATGACTGCGATCAGCTTTGTCGAGCAATGCCGGATTCGGCGCGCTCAATCTCTAATCCTGGAGACGGCAATGCCGAATGCTGCGACGACGAGAGTGTTGGTTTTGTAATCGGTCATACGTTTTTCTCCGACATTAAAAGAGAGCAGCGAAGAGAGCAGCGATCTAACGAAATAGCGACAAAGCTCATCCTCGTGCAATGCCAGCGACGCTGACGAGGGTGAGTCAAGGCACACTCAGCATACGAATCGAAGTCAGCGAAAGATTGCACAGTCTTGCGCCATTTGGTCTCGGATTGCGATCTGCACGCGAGAGACCAGCGGTTCGAACAAACCGGCGGAAAACGGCTTCAATTGGCCAAGAGGGTCGGTGAATATGAAATCAGCTCGTCTCCAGTCGATAACCCGCGACGCTACCGGCGCCCTTGCCGGCGCGTTGACCGTCGTTCCCATCATCCTCAGTTGTGGCGCGGTGCTGTACGAAAGCATGGGGGCAGCCTGGGTGACGGCCGGCATATCGGCTGCCTTTGTCGCGGCGGTGGTGGCGGCCATCGTCACGGCACTGCTGGGCCGTGCGCCGTTGCACATGAATTCACCGAAGACCACGCATGCCGCCATTTTGTCGGGGCTGATCGCAAGCGTGGCGACGGATCCATCGTTTGCCGCCGTAAACGCCGGCGGGGGAGCCGCGCTTATCCTGGTAGCGGCGACCGCATTGCTGGTTGCCGGCATCGTTCAGACGATTCTGGGTGCCTCTCGCCTCGGCTTGCTCGTCAAGTTTGTTCCGTATCCAGTTCTTGCCGGCTTCATCAACGGGTTCGCGATCCAGATCATCCTGAATCAATTACCCCGCGCGCTGGATATCGATGGGCCGGAAGAACTGCTGCGGGCGTTGAACGGCACGGTGCCGATCAACTGGTGGGCGTTGGGCTTCGCCCTCGTGTCCGGTGCATTCGTCATCCTGGCGAAAAAGAGAAGCGGGCCTGTTCCCGCGGCATTGATCGGCCTCTTTGCGGGGACCGCACTTCAGATGCTGTGCTTGCGGCTTGTTCCAGATGAGAACCTGGGCGCAACGATTGGAGCGCTGCCGCCCGGCATACCGCTGATCCTGCGCATGACCGACATCCTCAACTTCGTCAGCTCCGCGGGCTTTCGCAATCATGCCGCGGTGATACTTGCGACCGGCATCACGATCGCACTCGTGTCGTCTATCCAGTCGCTGCTGAGCATCTCGAGCACCGAACAACTCTTCGGGGCGCGCCATAACAGTAATCGCGAACTGGTCGTGCAAGGCGTCTCGAACATTGCGTCAGCTTTGTTTGGCGGCGCGCCGAGCGGCGGATCGCCCAACATTACCCGCATCGTCCATGCAAGCGGAGGACGTACCGGTGCGGCCAACCTTGGGTACGCGTGCGTGCTGCTGGCGCTGTCCTATGGGTTGAACCGCGTCGTCGGTCAGATTCCGCTCTCGGTCATGGCCGGCGTGGTGATCGTGACGAGCGCGGAGGCGATGGACAAGTGGACGCATCAACTGCTGCTCGCCGTGGGTTATGGCGGCCATTCTTCGACCCGCTGGGAGATTTTTCTTAACCTGGCGATGGTGCTTGTCGTGACCGCGCTAGTCGTCTTTACCAGCGTACTGGTTGCGCTCGGTGTGGGTTTCGCCGCTGCGTTGATCGCGTTCATCTACCGCTCGAATGCGCAGATGATCCGGCGCATACAGCACGCCACGCAGCTTCGTTCCAGAACGCGACGCTCGCGTGCTTCGCTTGAAGCGCTCGGCCAGCACGGTCGCCGGATTGCTATCGTCGAACTTGACGGTCCACTTTTCTTTGGCTCGGCGGAGAGGGTGGAGCGAGTGGTCGGCGATGAATTATCCAGTAGCGACTGGGTGTTGCTCGACCTGAAACGCATCAGCCATTTCGACAGTAGCGGCGTATTGATGTTGAAGCGACTCGATGAACTGCTGGTCAGGTCCGGCCGGCGCCTGTTTTTTGCGCCGCTTCTTGCCGGTGGGCGCCGCAGAAAGTTTCTGGCGGAATGGGGGCTGACGAAGCCGGAAGCCGAGTTGCGCGTATTCGAAAGCACGGACGTCGCGCTATCGCAGGCTGAAGACGAACTGCTCGATACGTTGGCCGCTCAGGAAAGCGATCAGGAAATCGACCTTGCGGCTTGTCCGGTGACGCACGGGATGAACGATGACGAGCGAGCGCTGCTGTTGAGCCTGGCGACACGCAGGTCATTTGCAGCGGGCGAGGTTGTGATCGGACGCGAGGACCCGCGTGGCGGTTTGTTGTTGCTGACGCAAGGCCGGCTGAGTGCCTTCTGGGAAAGAGACGGGAAGGCGTTGCGTACGGCCAGTTACCGGGCCGGCATGGCGCTCGGTGAACTACCGTTGATGCTGGAGCGGCAGCGCCTGTTGAAGCTCGTGGCCGATACGCCCGCGGTCTTGTTGGAGCTATCGTCGGACGCGCTCGAACAATTGCGCACGACGATGCCGGGCCTTGACGCGAAAATGATGCGGAATCTCAGTAACGAAATCGGCTATCGCCTCTGCGACCTGCTGGAGACGATAAGAGATCTCGAGGGCGATTGAGCGGTGCACTGCCTCTAGCCATTTCTCCGGCTCACACCCTGTCGAAAATACTGTATGGGTGTACAGTGTCGACTTCATCGGCCGTTATCTCGCTAATGCGTGTCGGACGGCGGCTCTCAAGCGCGAGCCACGCTTCGCTTAAGCGTCAGTGGCGGACGATCTAACTCATTGAACCGGTTAGGAAAAATTGGCATCCAACAACGCAATCCGCATTCGCGGTGCTCGCCAGCACAATCTCAAGAACATCGATCTGGACCTTCATACGGGTCAGATGACCGTGGTGACCGGCCCTTCGGGCTCGGGCAAATCGAGCCTCGTGTTCGATACGCTCTACGCCGAAGGCCAGCGTCGCTACGTCGAAACGTTCAGCGCTTATGCGCGGCAATTTCTCGACCGGATGGACCGTCCGCAGGTGGATCGCGTGGACGGCGTGCCGCCGGCAATCGCCATCGACCAGACCAATCCGGTGCGCAGTTCGCGCTCGACCGTCGGCACGATGACCGAGCTGAACGATCACCTGAAGCTGTTCTATGCACGCGCCGCCGAGCTCTTCGATAAAAAGACCTCGCATCAGGTCCGGCATGACACGCCGGAGACCATCTACGTCGAATTGCTTGAGCGCACGAAGGCGAATGATCCGCGCATCGCGATCACGTTTCCGGTGGAACTGCCCGAGTCCGCGAGCGACGACGAAGTCGCGCAGTGGCTGTCGGCCAGCGGCTATACGCGCGTGCAGGCAAAGCGGCACGTGGACGGCCGGCAGATGCTCGACGTGGTGGCAGACAGATTCCGCTTGCAGAAGACGGAGCGCTCGCGGGCGCTGGAAGCTATCGAAGGCGCGTTGCTGCGCGGCACGGGCCGCGTGAATGTCTACGTGCTGCCGGAGCCGGGTGAGGAAACGCCTGAAGGAAACGACGTGCCAACGTGGCGCTTCTCCACCGGCCTGCACAGCCCGGAAAGCGACATCCGCTACGCCGATCCGCAACCCGCGTTGTTCTCGTTCAACTCGGCGTATGGCGCGTGCGAAACGTGTCGTGGCTTCGGCCGGGTGATCGGCGTTGATCTCGGTCTCGTGATTCCCGATGAACGCAAGACGCTGCGCGAGGGCGCGGTCAAGACGCTGCAGACACCCGCTTGGAAAGAGAATCAGGACGACCTGCTGCGCTATGGCGCGAAGGCCGGCATTCGCCTTGGGGTGCCCTGGAGTGAGCTCACGCAAAAAGAACGCGACTGGGTGATCGGCGGCTCGCCCGACTGGTCCGGCAAGTGGCAAAACCAGTGGTACGGCGTGCAGCGTTTCTTCGATTACCTCGAATCGAAGGCGTACAAGATGCACATTCGTGTGTTGCTGTCGAAATATCGCAGCTATACGAAATGTCCGACCTGCGAGGGCGCGCGCCTCAAGACTGAAGCGCTGCTGTGGCGTCTCGGCACGAAGGAGCAAGCGGACGCCGTGCTGAAGCCGGCCGATCGTTTTCTACCGGCCGGCGTGGAGTGGACGCGTGCGCAGCTCGAAGCACTGCCGGGTCTCACGCTGCACGATCTGATGCTGATGCCGATCGACCGCATTCGCCGCTTCTTCGATTCGCTGACGTTGCCAAGCACGCTGCTCGACGACGCGCTCAAGCTCCTGCACAACGAAGTGCGCACGCGCCTGAAATATCTCTGCGATGTCGGCATCGGTTATCTCACGCTCGATCGCCAAAGCCGGACGCTGTCCGGCGGTGAAGTCCAGCGGATCAACCTGACGACAGCACTCGGTACGTCGCTCGTGAACACGCTGTTCGTGCTCGATGAACCCAGCATCGGCTTGCATCCGCGCGATCTGAATCGCATTGTCGAAGCCATGCACCGCTTGCGCGATGCGGGTAATACGCTCGTGGTGGTGGAGCACGATCCGTCGGTGATGCTCGCGGCGGATCGTCTTATCGACATGGGTCCGGGACCGGGTGAACGCGGCGGGCAGATTGTGTACGACGGACCGCCGAACGAAATCGAACATAGCGACACGCTGACGGGCGCGTACCTCGGCGGCCGCAAGCACGTGGCGCATGCATCGAACTGGCAGCGCCGCGCGGTCGATGCAAAGACGCCGCGGCTCGTGCTCGAAGGCGCGACCGAACACAACCTGCGCGATGTCACGGTCGAGATCCCGCTGCAGCGTCTGGTGTGCGTGACGGGTGTATCGGGGTCGGGTAAATCGACGCTGATCCAGGACGTGCTCGCCCCCGCGTTGCAGCGTCATTTCGGCAAGGCGACCGAATCGCCGGGCGCATTCCGCGCGCTAAAGGGTGCTGATGCCCTGAGCGAAGTGATCTTCGTCGATCAGTCACCGATCGGCCGCACGGCGCGCTCGAATCCGGCGAGTTACGTTGGCGCATTCGACGAGATTCGCAAGCTGTTTGCAAAAGCGCCGCTGGCTGCGCAACGCGGTTATAGCGCAGGCATGTTCAGCTTTAATTCCGGCGATGGCCGTTGTCCGACTTGCGGCGGTTCGGGCTTCGAACACGTCGAGATGCAGTTCCTGAGCGACGTCTATTTGCGTTGCCCGGATTGCGATGGACGCCGCTATCGGGCCGAAATCCTGGACGTGCAGATCGAGCGCGACGGCAAGTCGCTCAGCGTGGCGGACGTGCTCGACCTGACCGTGAGCGAAGCCGTTGCGTGCTTTGCGAAAGACAAGGAAGTGCTGCGGGTGTTGCAGCCGATTGTCGACGTTGGACTGGAATATGTGAAGCTGGGACAACCGGTCCCCACACTCTCAGGCGGTGAAGCGCAGCGCCTGAAGCTGGCGGGCTTTCTGGCTGAAACGGCACAGGCGAGCGGCAACCTGCCGGGCCGCCTGTTCATGTTCGACGAGCCGACGACGGGCCTGCATTTCGACGATATCGCGAAGCTGATGCAGGCGCTAAGACGTCTGCTGGAACGTGGCCATTCGCTGATCGTGATCGAACACAACCTCGACGTGATCCGCGCAGCCGACTGGATCATCGATCTCGGTCCGGAAGGTGGCGATGCGGGCGGGTTGGTTGTCTGCGTCGGCACGCCGGACGATGTTTCGGCATGCGAACAATCGCATACCGGAAAGGCCTTGCTCGACTATGAAGAGGCTATGGCGCCCGGCGCGGCCCAGAAGCGCGCAGCGGGCGTTCCGCTGCAACTGGCAGCCGAAGTCGCGGCCGCGCGGCGCGCGTTGCAGGGTGAAGACGTGGTGCGGATTGTCAACGCGCGCGAGCACAACCTGAAGTCGCTCGACGTCGATATCCCGCACGGCAAGTTCAACGTGATCACGGGCGTATCGGGCTCGGGCAAGTCCACATTAGCGTTCGATATTCTTTTCCACGAAGGTCAGCGCCGGTACCTTGAATCGCTGAACGCGTACGCGCGTTCGATCGTTCAACCGGCCGGACGTCCGGAAGTGGACGCCGTCTATGGCATTCCGCCGACCGTTGCCATCGAGCAGCGTTTATCGCGTGGCGGCCGTAAAAGCACGGTCGCGACCACGTCGGAAGTCTGGCATTTCCTGCGGCTCTTGTATGTGAAGCTGGGCATCCAGCATTGCATCCACGACGGCGCGCCGGTCACGGCGCAGAGCCCTGAATCGATCGTCGCGCAGATCATGCGGGATTTCAAAGGCCAGCATATCGGCTTGCTCGCACCGCTCGTGGTGAACCGTAAGGGCATTTACACGGACCTCGCGAAGTGGGCGAAGACACGCGGTCATACGCATCTGCGCGTGGATGGCGAGTTCCTTCCCGTCGATCCGTGGCCGAAGATCGATCGCTTCAAGGAGCACACCATCGAGCTGCCGGTCGGCGATCTGACCGTCAGCGCGAACGATGAAGCCACGCTGAAAGCGATGCTTCTGGAGACGCTCGAACTCGGCAAGGGCGTGATGCATTTGCTTGCTCCGCTTGACGATTTGCATGGTGCGTTGAACGGCGGCAAGAAGGGGACGAAGCACGTTGGCGAGATACGGGTGTTCTCGACGAAACGCGCGTGTCCGGTCTGCGGCACGAGCTACCCCGAACTCGATCCGCGCATGTTCTCGTACAACAGCAAACACGGCTGGTGCCACACCTGCGTGGGCACGGGCGTCACGCTCACGCGCGAGCAGCGCGAAGTCTACGACGACACTGTGCTCTCCGACGATGGCCGTGGCCGCGAGCAGACGATTCCATCGGCGCAACAGGAACCGGATGATGTCGGCGACCAGCCTTGCCCGGATTGCAACGGCACACGCCTGAATGAAGTCGCGCGGGCAGTCACATTCGGCGATCAGCCGATAACGGAAGTCGGCCGCTGGACGGTCAGCGCCACGCGCGGCTGGATCAAGAAGCTGAAGCTCAAGGGCCGGGACGCGGATATTGCCCGCGACGTGGTCAGTGAAATCGAAGGCCGCTTGCTGTTCCTCGAAGAAGTCGGCCTGGGTTATCTGAGCCTGGATCGTGCTGCACCCACGCTCTCGGGCGGCGAAGCGCAACGTATTCGCCTTGCCGCGCAACTCGGCAGCAACTTGCAGGGCGTGTGTTATGTGCTGGATGAGCCGACCATCGGTCTGCATCCGCGCGACAACAAGATCCTGCTGGACGCGCTGAAGAAACTCGGCGACAAGGGCAACACGCTGGTGGTGGTGGAGCACGACGAGGACACGATTCGCCGTGCGGATCACATCATCGATATCGGTCCGGGGGCGGGGAAACGCGGTGGTACGGTCGTGGCGCAAGGCGGCGTGGCCGATCTCGCGGCGCAGCCGGATTCGCTGACGGGCCAGTATCTGGCGAACCCGATCCAGCATCCGTTGCAGGCGCGTCGCGATGTAAAAACCGCGACTGCCAAGCGCGCCGCGATCCCCGAGAACTGGCTCACCGTTCACGGCGCGACGCTGCACAACCTGCGCAACGTCACCGCGAGCATGCCGCTCGGCCGCCTGATCGCCGTCACGGGCGTAAGCGGTTCCGGCAAGTCCACGCTCGCGCGTGACGTGCTGATGACCAATCTGCTCGATGCCGTCGGCCGCTCGGTGTTGTCGTCGCCGGCGACCCGCCGCGCACGCAAGACCGCACAAGCCGACATGCCCGCGCGCAACCGGTCGAGCGTGTTGTCACGTGAGGCGCCGCGCGCAAAGTTCGATGTCACGCATCGCTGGCAGGGTTGCACGGAAGTGACCGGGTTCGAGACCATCGACCGTGTATTGGAAGTGGACCAGACGCCGATCGGCAAGACGCCGCGCTCGTGTCCGGCGACTTATATCGGCATGTGGGACACCATCCGCAAGCTGTTCGCGGACACGCTGGAAGCCCGCGCTCGCGGTTACACGCCGTCGCGTTTCTCGTTCAACACCGGCGACGGCCGCTGCCCGGCGTGCGAAGGTCAGGGCGTGCGCACCATCGCGATGAGCTTCCTGCCCGACGTCAAAGTGCCGTGCGACGTCTGCCATGGTCAGCGCTTCAATCCGGAAACGCTGGCGGTGACATGGCGCGGCAAGAACATTGGTGAAGTGCTGACAATGGAAATCGACGAGGCCGTCGAGTTCTTCTCCGCGATGACAAGCATCTCGCATCCGCTGCAACTGATGAAGGACGTGGGGCTGGGTTACCTGACGCTCGGGCAGCCATCGCCCACGTTGTCAGGCGGTGAAGCGCAGCGGATCAAGCTGGTGACGGAGTTGTCGAAGGTCAGGGACGATATCGGCCGGCGCGGACAGAAGGCGCCGCATACGCTGTATGTGCTCGACGAGCCTACCGTCGGCCTGCACATGGCCGACGTCGCGAAGCTGATTCGCGTGCTGCACCGGTTGGTCGACGGCGGGCATTCGGTGGTGGTGATCGAGCATGATCTGGATGTGATCGCCGAAGCCGACTGGGTGATCGATCTCGGGCCAGAGGGCGGCACGGAAGGCGGCGCGATCGTGGCCGCGACCGATCCGGATACGCTTTCGAAGAATCCAAGAAGTCACACGGGCGCGGCGCTGCGGCCTGTGCTTGAGCGTGGGACAGAGACGGCCGAGGCGGTTCAGTAAGTCTTGTAGGGCAGGAACTTGCCTGATAACACCACGTTGACCCGGTCCCCTTTGGGATCGGGTTCGCGCTGGATATCCATCGAAAAATCGATTGCGCTCATGATCCCATCGCCGAATTCCTCGTGGATCAGTTCCTTGATGGTGCCCCCGTAAACGCTCACTATTTCGTACCATCGATAGATCAGGGGATCGGTCGGGACGGCGCTCGGCAGCGAGCCTTTATAGGGCACAATCTGTAGCCAAGCGACGGCTTCATCGGAGAGGTCGAAGAGGCCACCAACCACTTCGGCATGTGCTTTGGAGAACGTCATCTGCCCGAGGCAGCCTGCCGTTACCCATTCCTTGCTCAAGCCGACTTTCTCCGCCACGTCGGCCCATTTCAGCCCCTTGCTGACCTTGGCGGCGAGAATCAAGCGAGTCACTTCGCTGCGATCTGAAATCATTCGGGTCACTCCTTGAGGGTGGTTTCAAACGAGTGTATCGGCCAATCGCGCGGCTGGCTGGTGGACAAAAAAACTGCGGAAGACGCAAACGATGACTAACCCTATCGCCGATCTGAACACGCTGCTTGCATCCATGTCGCCCGAACTTCAGCCGGGCGTGTTCGTGTATGCAAGCGTGCCTTTTAGCCATGACCTTGGGGATATTGTCCCGCTTGCGACGTTCCGGGAGCGCGAAGGGCTGACGATTATCGTGGAAGAGGGCGAGGCATCGAGAGCGGGCATTGAGCCCTTATTCCGTGCGGCCTGGATCACGCTCACCGTCCACTCTGACCTTCAGGCAGTCGGCTTGACGGCAGCCTTCGCCACCGCGCTCGGCAGGGCAAACATCAGTTGCAATGTGGTTGCGGGGGCGTACCACGATCACATCTTCGTGCCGATCGAATCGGCGGATGCCGCCATGGCTGCGCTGCAACGGCTTCAGCGCAATGGGCTGTAGATGTTTGCTCGCGATGGTGGACGGGGTTGGGGACGGTGGTTCGGGTTGGGACGAGTTGCCAGGTTCCAGGGTTAGTGGTCAGAGTCATTGACGGCCCGGTCGAACTTCGCGTCGGCCGCGTGCGGTGTTGATTACGCGCCGCAGCGCTGAGGCGTGGGAACGGCATTTCGAGAAGTATGCCGCGAACGATGACAGCGCCAGCAACGCGGCTAGACCCCGCCCACGCCGCTACCGACGAACAAAGGGCGCGGTGTAGGCCGATGCTTTAATCGCTTGGTGGTGTGTCTTGTGCGTCCGCGTGCTTCGTTACCGTAATCATCGGGGTTAGCTCTGGTTGCGATGCCGCAAGCAGGCGAAACACCAAGCCGCCGATACTCCGAGCGACCTCGTCATCGAGTCTAAAATTTGAATCTGCGAGTGGCCACGGATTGACAAGTGCCTGACTCATAAGAGCGTCGGCTGACGTGCGTGGGACGGTGCATATATTGAAGCTCTGACTGTCTTCATCGAACGTGATTAACACCACCCTCGGCTTGCGCGTGGTCAAAATATCTCTCCTTTACCTGCCAAAAAGCGGCCTAAACGATCCGCCGCGCGTTCCTCGCACATGCCCCATGAGGACGATTGAGTCGCACGCCACGCGCTGCACTCTTCCATATCCAGAGTTGCTTGGCGTCATTAATAACCCCTCCATTGGTGGTATCTATCGAAAGCGTTTTGTTTGCATAACGTCGTCATGCGTGCGCCGCCCATATGAAAAGCGAGCGGTGACCGCACGGTCGAACTTCGCACTGGGCGTGAAAGGTGTTGATTACGCGCCGCCGCGCCGAAGCGTGGGATCGGCGATGTGAGAAGGATCCCGCGACGATGATTCTACTCGGGCGACGGGCTAGCGGTGGGCGTGCGTGGAATAGGTTCATTAGTTGTGTTTATAATCGCTTTCAGTTCTGGATATGAGAGCGCCAACGCGTTAAGGATACCCGCGCCGATGCGCCGCGCGAACTCATCGTCTAGCAAATATCCGTGATCGCCCCGCGCTGCGACTTCATCAAAAAAAACCGGATACTTCAGCGCATGTGCGATGACGTTTTCGACCTCGACGCGCTTAACTTGATACAACGAAATCGATTCATCGTCGGGCGAAAAATCGACTAGGACACTTCGTATCGGGTGAGATGGGCTCATTAATAACCTCTGCATTGTTGATATCTGTCGAAAGCGTTTTGCTTGCATAGTGCCGTGGCTCTTGCGCCCCCGATTGACGGCGCTAGTGCATTACAAAAATCAAGCTCGCTCTCGTACTCTGCGAAACAATCCGCTTCATGCGCCTCACTGACACCGCGCGCCGCTATTGACAATACATCATTGCCGGTAGCGCTCTCGCTGTATTCAAACGGCGCGGCATCGCCTAGCGGCGTGCTTCCTCCGCCAATCCCGGTCACATCGCCAAGGTCGCAAGCGTCGTTGTCACCGGACGATGGCAGGATCGACGCAACATCAGAAACCACGCGTACAACCGACAATGCAAGCGCGCTTATCTTTTCACTGGCGGCGCGCGCGGCAATGTTTCGCGCTTGCGCTTCCGCCATCGTTTCAACGTGCCGGAACGGTTTCTGTAGTGCCCGAGATTCCCGTGCGATACGCTCATCGATCTCCTGGTTATACGCCTTCAGGTCATCTCGGTATGCTTTCGACCGGGCCGCGTAGCTGCTGGCGCGTTCGGCAATGTCCCGTTCATAAGCTTCATAGTCGAATTCGCGCGCCGGAACGAAACCGTCGTGGGCGATGTAAGCGGGTTCCGCTCGCACAATCACCACATCCCCGTTGCGCAGTTCCCGGCAAAGCGCGTCGATAATGTTCTTCGGGCTTTCACCGTATGGGCTAGGCCGGTAAGACGGGAACGAATCGATAAGAAACTTTTGCACGCGCTCGACTAGCTCGGGCTGGCTCGCCCAATGCTCGATATTAGCGGCCTTGAACAGCGCTTTTCCGGCATCTAGCGCTTCCTGCTGTTTTTCCGTTCTCATGTTTCGCGCGTAGTCCCACTTTTTATAAAGCAGGAAGCGATAGCGGCCATACCGCATCAGTTCGGTTGTCATCTCAGTTATTTTGTAGTTGCAACGCCCCTGACGCTAACGCACTTTTCCGCGCGTCCATCTCAATAAACGGACGGGCACGCGGGCGGTGACTCCTTTGGGGTTTGCATCAAGAAATACTGGAACGAGCACCTTGACCCCAACCCCACCCACCTCCCTCCCGCGTCACTGGTATGCTGGCGGCCTCATCCCACCCAGAAAAGCACCAATTCAAGATGGCAACGCAGGACAAAGCACTCGCTTTAAAGAAGATGAAATGGTTCGCCGCCGGCCTCCTGGTCGCGGCCGCCGCACTATTCCTGCTCGCCAAGAGCCAGCACGACGCCGGCGCCTGGGCGTGGGTCTCGGCCTTCGCCGAAGCCGCGATGGTCGGCGCGCTGGCCGACTGGTTCGCGGTCGTCGCGCTGTTCCGCCACCCGCTCGGACTCCCGATCCCCCACACGGCCATCCTGCCGGCGAACAAGGCGCGGGTCGCCGATAACCTCGCCGAATTCGTCCGCGACAAATTCCTGGGCACCGACGCGCTGGTCGCCCGCGTGAACGCCTTCGATCCTGCCGGCCGCCTCGCGATCTGGCTGGCCGAACCGGTGAACGCGGCGCTGCTGGGCGCAAAAGCCGTCGCGGCAGCGGGCCAGATGCTCGAATTCGTCGACGATGAACGCGTCAAAACGATGCTCCACGAAGCCCTGCGCCGCCGCGCCGAACAGTTTGACCTGGCGGGCGCGGTAGGCGGATTGCTGTCGACGCTGACGGCGGATCGGCGCCATCAAATGCTGCTCGACGAGGGCCTGCGAGAACTCGCGCAATGGCTCGATCGCGAGGAAGTGCAGGCCATCCTCGCGGCCAAGATCCTCGACGTTGCGGGCGAGGAATATCCGAAGCTGATCGGCATGCTCGGTTTCGTAGGCCTGAGCGCCGAAGACCTCGGCAACAAGTTCGCTGGCGGCCTGGTGCGCGGCGCGAACAAGTGGCTGCACGACATCAGCGAAAACCCGGAACACGAGCGCCGTCAGTCGTTCGACAGGACGGTGGAAGGATTCATCGAACGCCTGAAAACGGACCCGGCATTCCGCGCGCGCATCGACCAGCACAAGCGTGAATGGCTCGAACGCCCGGAATTGCGCACCTACGTGAACGGCCTGTGGGACGAATTCAAGGACTGGTTGCGCCGCGATCTCGCGCAAGCGGATTCGACGCTGCACAAAAAGGTGACCGGCGCGTCGGCATCGTTCGCGGCGGCGCTGGGCAACGACCCGGCGTTGCGTGAATCGATCAACGAGCACATGCGCGATGCGCTCAAGTCGCTTGCGCCGGACCTGCGCGACGGGATCGCCAAGCATATTGCCGCGACCGTGCGCAATTGGGACGACGCCACGCTCGTGCGCGACGTGGAACTGAGCGTGGGCCGCGACTTGCAGTTCATTCGCGTGAACGGCACGCTGGTGGGCGGTGCGGTCGGCCTGATCATTCACGCAGTCTCCATGTTCATGGTTTAAGCTGCGGAATAAGATCCTTGTAGCCGCGCTCAGCTAATTTCCTCCGGAAGAGACCGAACATGACGGACCCGAACGCCGCGTTGATCCAGCGTTTCTACGAAGCCTTTCAGCGCTCCGACGCTGAAGCCATGGCCGCGTGCTACGCGCCCGACGTGCAGTTCAGCGATCCGGTGTTCGGCGTGTTGCGAGGCCGCGAGGCCTCGGACATGTGGCGCATGCTGATTTCTCGCGCCACGGAATTCTCACTGACCTTCAGCGACATCCAGACCGTCGGCCAGACGGCGACGGCGAAATGGGTCGCGACCTATCAGTTCACGCAGACCGGGCGCAAGGTGGTCAATCGTATCAACGCGCGCTTTGCGATCCGGGATGGCCTGATTGTCGAACATCACGACAGCTTCGATCTCTGGACCTGGAGCCGCCAGGCACTTGGACTCAAGGGTGTGCTGCTCGGCTGGTCGTCGTTCGTACAGAACAAGATCCGGGCGCAGGCGAGCAAGGGTCTTCGGGCATACCGGCAGCAACCCCAAAAATGACCCGCCTCGAATGTCCGGCCAGCGAAGGCTGTCTCAACGACGAATGGCTTGAAGCCGATGCTTTTGGCGGCTTTGCATCGGGCACAGCCGGCACCGAACGGACCCGCAGATATCACGCGCTGCTTCTCACGGCCACGCAACCGCCGGCGGGGCGCATGGTGCTGGTGAACGGCGTGGAGGCCTGGCTGGAGGATGCCTCGGGACAGACGCGCATTCCACTGTCCATGCAGCGTTATGGCTCAGGTTCGGTCTGGCCGGACCCATCTGAAAGCCTGCTTTCCTTCGATACCGAGCCGTGGCCCACATGGCGCTTCCAGGTCGGCGACAACCATATCCTGACCGCCGAACTATTCGTCGCGAGGCAGAGCGCGCAGACGGTGCTGCGCTGGCGGCTCGACGGCGAGGCATTCACGCTGAAGGTTCGGCCATTGCTTTCCGGGCGCGATTATCACGCGCTGCACCACGAGAACCAGGCATTTAATTTCAATTACACGGCGACCGCTGACCAGGTCCGATGGCAAGCGTATGGCGACGTGCCGGCCGTGGTCGCGGCATCGAACGGATCGTATGTTCACGCGCCCGACTGGTATCGCAACTTCTGCTATACCGTGGAGCGCGACCGCGGCATGGATTGCAACGAAGACCTCGCCACGCCCGGGGTCTTTTCGTTCGACTTATCGCTTGGCGAGGCGGTGCTCGTGTTGAGCGCAAACGAGGGCGCGAAGACGAACGCCGTCGATACCGCGAAGCAGCTCGCTGACATTGAACGGTCGCGCCGCGCAGCCTACCCGACGCCGCTGCATCGTTCCGCCGATGCCTACATCGTGGCGCGAAACGAGGGCAGCACGATCCTCGCCGGTTTCCCGTGGTTTACTGATTGGGGCCGCGACACCTTCATCGCGATGCGCGGCCTGCTGATCGCATCCGGCCGATACGACGACGCCGAATCGATCCTGCTCGAATGGGCCGGCACCCTCTCCGAAGGCATGCTGCCGAATCGTTTTCCGGACAGTGGCGCGCCGGAATACAACTCGGTGGATGCATCGTTGTGGTTTGTGATTGCCGTGCACGACTTTCTCGCTACGGGCCACGCTCAAGCGGGAACATGCGACCGGTTGCAGCAAGCTGTTGATGGCATTCTCGACGGCTACTCAAGCGGCACGCGCTTCAGGATCTCCGCGGACCCCGATGATGGTTTGCTCCGGGCCGGCGTTCCCGGCGTGCAACTGACGTGGATGGATGCGAAGGTGGGCGACTGGGTGGTGACGCCGCGCATCGGCAAGCCGGTGGAAGTGCAGGCGTTGTGGATCAACGCACTGCGCATAGCGGCTGCATGGAACCCACGCTGGACGGAGCCGGCCGCGCGCGCCGCTCACTTTTTCCAGCAACGTTTCATCGATCCCGCCAGCGGTGCGCTCTACGACGTAGTCGATGCCGATCACGAGCCGGGCAAGCTCGACCGCTCCATCCGTCCAAACCAGCTTTTTGCCGTGGGCGGGCTGCCGTTCGCGGTGATCGACAATGGCGCGACGGCTCGCGCAGTCGTCGATCAATGCGAGCAGCTTTTGCTGACGCCGCTCGGGCTCAGGACCCTGTCACCGAATGACCCCGCCTACAAGGGCCATTACACCGGCGCCCCGCTGGAACGCGACGGTGCTTACCACCAGGGCACCGTCTGGCCGTGGCTGATAGGGCCGTTTGTGGATGCATGGCTGCGGGTTCATGGCGACGATCAGTCATCGAAAGCCGTGGCGCGCGAGCGCTTTCTCAGGCCGCTGCGCGGCCATCTGCACCATGCGGGCCTGGACCACATTTCCGAAGTCGCGGACGGCGACGCACCGCATACGCCCGGCGGCACGCCATTCCAGGCGTGGTCGCTCGGCGAACTCATGCGCGTCGAACGTCTGCTCAATGCCAATTCCCCAGATCCTGCCGATCCTGCCGAGATACCGCAAACGCGCTAGATTATCGGTCTTTCCGTCACGCTTTTAGTCAAGGACGTCCCATGCCGCCACTGCGCGCCACCAAGTCACTCGACACCATTGAAGGAGCCCGGCTCCATTCCACCGACTGTTCACGCTGGCAACGCTGGGGACCATACCTCAGCGAGCGTCAGTGGGGCACGGTGCGCGAGGACTACAGCGAAAACGGCACCGCCTGGGACTATTTTCCGCACGATCATGCGCGCAGCCGCGCCTATCGCTGGGGCGAAGACGGCATTGCCGGATTCGGCGACGATCACCTCAACTGGTGCGTCTCGCTTGCAATGTGGAACGGCCAGGACCCGATCCTCAAGGAACGTTTGTTTGGCCTGACGAATTCGCAGGGAAACCACGGCGAGGACGTCAAGGAGCTGTACTTCTACGTCGATGGCACGCCGACGCATTCCTACATGCGCATGCTTTACAGGTACCCGCATGCCGCGTACCCCTACGACGATCTCGTCGCTGAAAACGGCCGCCGCGGCGCGGACATGCCGGAGTACGAAGTGCTCGACACGGGCGTGTTTGAAGACGACGCGTATTTCGACGTCCATGTCGAATATGCGAAAAATACGCCTGAAGATATCGTGATGCGCGTGACGGTCGAGAATCGCGGGGATCGCGCCGCGTCGCTCGATCTGCTGCCGCAGATCTGGGCACGCAATACATGGGCGTGGCAGCCGTCGAAGAAACCTTCACTCACCTTGCAATCGGACGCGAAGGGCAGCCGCGTGATCGCCGAAAGCGACGGCCATGAGCCACTGGTGGTGACGGCCGAAGCGCGTGGTGACGCCACGGTCAACTGGCTGTTCTGCGAGAACGAAACCAATGTCAGGCGCCTGTTCGGCTCGGAGGGGGCGGGACCGTTCAAGGACGGCTTCAACGACTACATCGTGCACGGCGAAGAAAGCGCTGTCCGGCGCGACACCGGCACCCGCGCCGCCGCGCATGTACACCTCGAGTTTGAACCCAAAAGCCGCACGGTGATGACCCTGCGCTGGCGCCCGGCGTCGGATGCGGACTGCCAGCGGCAAGTGCTTGATATCGACGCGCTGTTCGCCCGCCGGATTGCCGAAGCGGATGCTTTTTACGCGGGCCTGCAGCACGAAATGGACGACGCCGACCAGCGGCTCGTACAACGCCAGGCGCTGGCGGGCATGCTGTGGTCGAAACAGTATTACCACTTCGATATCACCCGCTGGATGGACGGCGATCCGTTGCAGCCGGCGCCGCCGGAGTCGCGCAAGCGCGGCCGCGACGCTGACTGGCGGCATCTGTTCAATTCGGACATTGTCTCGATGCCGGACAAGTGGGAATACCCGTGGTACGCGTCGTGGGATCTCGCGTTTCATGCGGCGGCGTTTGCACTGATTGATCCGGCATTTGCGAAGAAACAATTGCTGTTGCTGGTGAAAGATCGCTACCAGCATCCGAACGGGCAACTCCCGGCCTACGAATGGGCGTTCGGCGACGCCAATCCGCCGGTTCACGCATGGGCGACATGGCGCGTCTATGAAATCGATCGTGTGATCACGGGCAAGCCCGACCGCGACTTCCTGGAGCTTGTATTCCACAAGCTGCTGTTGAACTTCTCGTGGTGGGTGAACCGCAAGGACGCCGACGGCCGCAACATTTTCCAGGGCGGTTTCCTCGGGCTGGACAACGTCGGCATCTTCGACCGCGGGGCGCCGTTGCCAACGGGCGGCCGTATCGACCAGTCGGATGGCACCGCATGGATGGCCGCGTATGCGCTCGACCTGATGCGCATTGCGCTGGAACTGGCTGTGGCGAATCACGTGTTCGTCGATATCGGCGTGAAGTTCTTTGAGCATTTCCTGTACATCGCCGAAGCGGTGGGTTCCAGCGATACTTGCGACACCGGCCTCTGGGATGAACGCGACGAGTTCTTCTACGACGTGCTGCAGCTCCCCGACGGCACGAGCGTGCCAATGCGCATTCGCTCTATCGTCGGCCTGATTCCGCTGTTTGCGGTGCATGTGCTGGAAGAGCATTTGCACGGCCAGTTGCCTGGGCTGCGGGACCGGCTCACCTGGTTCCTTGAGCACCGCCCCGATCTGGCCAAGCTGGTGTCACGCTGGAACGAGCCGGGCAAGGGCAATAGCCTGCTGCTGTCGGTGCTGCGCGGACATCGCATGAAAGCGCTGCTCAGGCGCATGCTCGACGAAAGCGAGTTCCTGTCGGACTACGGCGTGCGGGCGTTGTCGCGGGTGCACCGGGACAATCCGTTTGTGCTCGAGCACAACGGCGACCGCTTCTGCATAGCGTACCTGCCGGCGGAATCGGATTCTCGCGTGTTCGGCGGCAACTCGAACTGGCGCGGGCCGATCTGGATGCCGGTCAACTACTTGCTGATCGAGTCGCTATACGAATTCCATCGTTATTACGGCGATGATTTTCGCGTGGAATATCCGACCGGATCTGGCCAGAACCTTTCACTGAGCGACATAGCCGATGAACTCGCGCGACGCCTGACGCGTCTGTTCCTGAAGGACAAGAGCGGTGTTCGCCCGGTCATGGCCGCGTATCCGCAACTGCAGGCCGACCCGCGCTCGGAGGACCTCGTGCTGTTCCACGAGTACTTTCATGGCGATACAGGGCGCGGCGTGGGCGCGTCGCATCAGACGGGCTGGAGCGGGCTGGTCGCGTTGCTGTTGCAGCCGCGTGTGAGCGTGATCGCGCAGAGCCTGCCGGTCGGCGGCGGGGTCCAGCCCGAAGTGGAACTGGCGACGAAGTGATGAAGTGACGGGGCAGGCGGGCGGCGAGTCGGCCACCGCAGGCCGACCGCCGCCGCCAAACCCGCGTCATTCGTTATTGCACAACATCAACACCTTCTCTGCATCGGTGCATGGGCGCTTCGGTGCGTGCTGCGTCACGGGCGCCGTGTCGCTTCCCGTAGACGCCATCTTGCGGATGCATGCCCGCAAGCGCTTTTCTGTTGGCGGATAGTATTTCCAGCCGCGAGTGAGCGGCGGCAATTCCATCTTCACCTGCTTCCATTTCGGATGGCCGTTGGCCTGCAGTTCATCGAAGTGGGTGCAGAGCGAGTCGGCGAATTGCGTCATCGCCCCGACGGTGCCGCGCAGGTTGTAATCGTAGGTGACGAGAAACGCCTTGACGGTAAGCGTCGGCGAGTCTTCCTTGATCCAGTTCGGATAACTGGATGGTCGGATGGTGGCTGCGAAATAGGTCTGCTCGGCACGCGTTGTTTCTGGCACTGCAGGATCGAGCTTGAGCAGCTTGAGCTGGCCCAGCAGGTCCGAGTTCAGATCCTGAAACAGCTTGGCCGGCTGTCCCACCACGATTATCGCTACATCCAGTTTGCGCACAATCAGCTTCGCGAGCGCCTCCTCGTTGCTGTAGTGCTGCATGTTCTGGTCGGGGATCGGTTCGTTGAACATCAGCTTGTAAACCGTGGTCGCGGATTGCGCCGTGCCGCTGCCGATCAGCCCGACACTGATGTTCTTGTCCTTGATCTCATGAATGTAGTTCAGCGGCGAATCTGATCGTACAACGAAGTAAATCTCTTCGTTATACAACGGCATGATGAGCCGCAGCGGCTGGATGATCTTGCCTGCTTCCTCGTTGCCGGCTTTCGCCATATCGACGTAAGCCTGGTACACGTCCGACTGCACGAGCGCAAATTTCACGCCCGGCTCGTAACGCATGCGCTGCACGTTTTCGGCAGAGCCTTTTGATGCGAGCACATCGAGGTTCATGCCAATCGGATCAGCAACTATCTTCGCCAGGTCCTGGCCTATCTGGATGTAAGTGCCGCGTTCCGGCCCGGTGACGATCTTGTAGTCGGCTTGCGCATGAGCCTCCGCAACGAGGCCGGCGAGCCCGAAGAGGGCGAACAGCATGAGGAAAGTCTTGTGCATGATGTCGTTTCAGTCGTTCTAATGTGTTGGCCAACTTTCATTACACGGATAGACCACGGTGGCCTGCGTCTCCCGGCGCGGCCTTCAATCTCCTTAAAGTCTCCTGTTCAGAATCTCCTGTCTCCCGCCTTGGCTTCTACTGCGGCGTCGAGCGTTGGGCCGATGACGGCTTCTTGCTCCATCCCGACTCCAGGATCGCGCGCTCTTCGTCGTCCGGATTGCTCGCCTTGAAGGCGGGCGCACGCGGTTGCGCCGCACTGGCCGCGTTGTCTCCTGACGCGAGCGTGCGGCGGACCGTGGGCGACGGTTGACGAGTCATGCTTTGCACACTTGCCGGCGGACCGTTTGCCGCAACGCGAGGCGACACAACGCCCGCCCGCACCGGGACGGCTTCGCTGACCGGTGCGAGTGGCCGTGTCACCACCGGCGGCGAGGCGGTATCGACTGGAACCTGGGTAGCGGTCGCCGCGCTGCGTACCGGTGCCGTGGCGGGCATCGCGTCGGTTCCGTCAGGCATGGGGACAAACGCGGGTGCTGGCGGACGAGGCGGCGCGGCCTGTTGCGGCGACGGGGGATACGGCGACGATGTGAGCTGAGCCTGCGAGCCCGTGCCTAGGCGTGCCGGTTCCGGAACGGTCCGCGAGGTGGCAGGCGCGCGCATGGTCGTGGCGACTACGGGCGCGGCCGGTGCA
The DNA here is from genome assembly GCF_000729995.1 of Caballeronia sordidicola. GTDB lineage: Bacteria > Pseudomonadota > Gammaproteobacteria > Burkholderiales > Burkholderiaceae > Caballeronia > Caballeronia sordidicola_A. The sequence goes on from NZ_JNFG01000005.1 coordinate 189,931, forward strand.
ACTGGCACGGGAGTCCGGATAGGCGTAGGCACTCTCATCGCGGCGACCGCACGGGCATGCTCGGCGGCCGAGACGGCGGCGGTGGGCCTATGCGTTGACGCAGGGGGAAGTGTGGCCGCCACGGTGGCCGCCACGGTGGCCGCCACGCGCGGTCCGGGCGCCGCCACGGGCGCTGGCGCGGCGGGCGCCACGGCAGCTGTCTGCGTCTTGTTGTGGGGTGGGGCATGCGCCGTTGTGGTCGGGGGCGCGGTTGTATTAAGCCAGCCCGAGCGGGAGATCGCGTGCTCGACGAATTTTTGTGCTTCGACATTGCCGGTATCGATCGCCAGCACGTCACGGGCGTTCTGAAGCACGCACAACCACGAGCCGGTTGATTCGCAACCGCGTGCGACTTGCAGCATCTCGTCGCGAGTGTGTTCCAGTCCGGTGAGGTCCGCCAGGGTCCGCTGCGAATTGGCGGTGCTCAGTTGCGACGCCGGGATCTTCGAGAAACGCTTGCGCGCCGTGGTCAGGTCGCCCCGCGCGATGGCATCGCGTGCGGCCAGCAGGTTATCGGCCGGATTGGCCAGCGCCGCACTCGAGCGGCCGGAGGGTTCCGTGGGCAAGGTTTCGCGGGCGGCAACGGAGGGTGCTGCTGCCGTTTGCGCCTGCCTGACGGCTGCTGCAGACCTGGCAAGGGCGTCCATCGGCGCCGCTGTGACCGCGGGCGCAGGCGTGCCTTGCGCGGGTTTCATATCGATGGCGCCATACGCGCTGTGTTTCGCGGGCGGCTCGGAACGGGGAGTGTCGTCACCGCTGCCGCCGTGCTGCGAATAGATGATGCCGCCGGCCGCGAGGGCCACGGCTACCGCGCCCAGCGTGACGATTTTCGACGTCTCCCAGCGCTGCTCTCCGGCGCCGGCCGGTTCGGACGCTTCGGACACGCTCGGGTAGGGCGACGGGATGTTCAGGGCTTCGCGGTGCGCGCCGAAGGGCAGGCGCAGGCCCGTTGAGAGCGCGACGGTCTTCGCGGCGCCGAAGCTCGGGCCATGATCAGCGCCGCAATGCGGACAAGTGTCGGCATCGCCCGGAATGTCGTTGCCGCAACGCTTGCAGGTCACGGTATCGCGGGATGTGGGAAAGAAGAGACGGGCCATGCCAGAAACCTCCCGGGACACAAGGTTGTCCTTCCCGCTCTCGTGTCCGGTTTAATCGGACAAAACGGTCACTCGTATGATGAAATGCTTCGGACTCCCTAGGCTGGACAGTCACCGAGGGAGCCAGAACCAATATGTGACATCTCCGAGGCGGCGTCAACACGCGCGTGAGCAGCGCTGCAACACCCGTGCCGCGCGACTCAAATGGCTGCTTTGGCCGCGCCGCTCAGGGCGCTGGCGAACGGGCAAAAAGCAGCTGCTGGTTTCGTCGGCAAGCGCCTAGGTTCTGTCCGAATATGGCGCTTCGCGGCAGGCCGAAACAGGCCCCTGCGCGTCCGGAAACAACAACCGAAGCCCATTATTTTCTGGTGTCGGCGCTGAAAAGCACATTGCGTAATAAATTTGAGCCAGACTCGCAATTTGATAGGATGTAAGCGCGCCGCGAGAGGCTGGGCGCAGCACCCCACAGGCGGTCAAAAATACAAATGACTCACCATCTGATGCTCGCCGCCCGACCTCGGCAATTCACCCCGGCAATAAGCCTGGAGAAGGGACATACCGATGGACATGCCGTCTAAGGGCGAGAATGCGCAGCTCATACGGATCACCTGGCCGTTCCTGGTCGTCATTCTTGTCCTCGTTTCGCTCGCCATTTTCAGTATCGACATCATGTCGTCGGTGCGTGCTTACATTGGCGGGGAAAGCATCTGGTCGAAGGGCCAGAAAGACGCGGCTTTCTATCTGAACCTGTACGCCGAAACCGGCTCCGAAAGCACCTACAAGCAATATCTGACCGCCATGGAAGGCCCGCGCAACCTGCGTACGGCCCGTCTGGCGCTCGACCAGAGCAAGCCCGACCCGACTACCGCGCGCCGGGCGCTGATCGCAAGCGGCGTGCATCCCGACGACGTCGGCGACGTCATCTGGACCTTCAAGATGTTCCGCCACGTCAGTTATTTCAGTGAAGCGGTCGGGTACTGGTCGCGCGGCGACGCCGAACTGGCGAAGCTGGAGCGGGTCGGCAATGAGTTGCATGCGCGGGTCGCGGGCGGCAGCTTGCCCTTGAGTCTCGTCAGTGCTTACAAGTCGCAGATAGGGACCATCAACGCGACCATTGCGCCGCTGTCATGGGGTTTCTCGCAGGTATTGGGTACCGCATTCCGCAAGACTGCGTCGCTGCTGCTGACCGTCGACCTGGTCGCCGCGCTGCTGCTCGTGTGCCTTTCAACGGTGCATGTGCGGCGGCTGATCAGGCAGCGCGGGCACATTGAAGCGGCGCTCAAGCAGAGCGAGGCGCGCGCCAAGGCGACGCTCGGTTCGATCGGCGAGGCCGTGATCGCGACGGGGCCGTCGGGGCATATCGAATTCATCAACCCGGCGGCCGAGCGGATCGCCGGATGTCTGGCGGACGACTGTCTCGGACGGCCGCTGGTCCAGACCTTCAGGCTGCTGCACGCTCACAGCCGCCAGCCGCTCGACCCGATCGAGGACGCCCGGGCGGGCACGCGCCCGGATGGAGAAGCCGCAGAAATGCTGCTGCAGCAGCGTGACGGCGCCGAGATTCGCGTGCAGGCGGTGACGTCGCGGATCAGCGCAGCCGGTGCAAGTCCCAACATGGCCGATGCGCAAGCCGGCTTCGTGCTGATCCTGCGCAACATGACCCGCGAGTACGAATATATCGAGAGTCTTGCCTGGCAAGCGACGCATGACGGGCTCACGGCGCTCGTTAACCGCGCCGAATTCGAGCGGCGTCTGCAACACGCGCTGGGTACGCGCTGGAGCGAGGTGGCGTCGTGGCTGCCGGCGGCGTCCGCCCTCCTGTTTCTCGATCTCGACCGCTTCAAGGTGGTCAACGACACCTGCGGGCACGCGGCCGGCGACGCCATGCTGCGTGAAGTCGCGTTGCGCTTCGAAGCCAGCCTGCAACCGGACGACACGCTCGCGCGGCTGGGCGGCGACGAGTTCGGCGTGCTGCTGCAGGGTTACGATACCCCGGGCATCCAGGCGGTCGCGGAACGCCTGCGCGCGTGCCTGAATGACTTTGTCTTCCACTGGGAGGCGCAGCCGTTCACGACCAGCGTGAGCGTCGGCGTGGTCGACTTGCGCAACACGGAAATGAGCGTGGAAGAGGCCATGCGGCTCGCCGATATCGCCTGTTACATGGCGAAGGAGCGCGGCCGCGACCGGGTGCAACTGGCGGACCTGGGCGACCGCGAACTCGCGCGCCACGCGAGCGAAGTATCGTGGGGACGACGTCTCAAGCAGGCGCTCGAACACAATCACTTCTGCCTCTACGTGCAACCCATCGTGGCCGTGGGCGATGGCTTGCCCGCCACCACCGAAGGGCAGCGCGCCGAACTGCTGCTGCGCATGCTCGACCCGGCCGTGCCCAACGGCGTGATCGCTCCAACCTTGTTCATTCCTGCGGCCGAGCGGTATGGGCTGATGACGGCTATCGACCGGTGGGTGATCCGCAATGCCTTCGATATGCTGTCAGGTATCCGTCATAAGCGCTTCAAGGAGTATGCGATCAACCTGTCGGGCGCCTCGGTGGGCGACGAGCGTTTCCTCGGTTTCGTGCGCGAGCAATTCCAGCGCACGGGCGTCTCTCCTGGCATGATCTGTTTCGAAATTACGGAAACCACCGCGATTGCCAACCTGGCGTCGGCGGCGCGGTTCATGCGCGAGCTGAATGCGCTCGGCTGTCATTTCGCACTCGATGACTTCGGCGCAGGCATGTCGTCGTTCGGATACCTGAAGCATCTGCCGGTGGAGTATCTGAAGATCGACGGCAGTTTCGTGACCGATATGGTGCACGATCCGGTGAGCCGCGAGATGGTCGCGGCCATCAACGAGATGGGTCATTCAATGAAATGCCGGACCATTGCGGAATATGTGGAAAGCGAAGGAATCCTGCGCGCGCTGCATGCGCTCGGGGTGGATTATGCGCAAGGGTATTACATAGGACGGCCAATGCTTTGGACAGAGCCGGCCGTTCTGACATTAGCCAAGGAGGCTTAATGGGAAGTGTGGGGGGTGGGTTTATCAGAGAGGGCGACCTCAAGAACATAGCGAGCTACCCACTTTGGTTGCAGGAAGTTTTGTTGGAAACCGGCGCGGCAAAAAGCCGTGTGACGTCTCATCCGCTGTTTCGGGCATTGCGGGACGGCGAGCTTGGCTTGAGTGAAATGCGTGCGTTCCTGATCAATGGCTGGCCGGTGATCAATCAGTTTCCGCAGTACATGGGCATGAATCTGCAGAAGATCGGACCCGAAGAAACACCGGGCTCGCGCATGGCACGGCGGTATCTCACGCGCAATATCCGTGTCGAGCAGAATCACGCCGATTACTGGGTCGACTGGGCCGCGGCCCACGACGTTTCGCGCGAGGATCTGCAAGCCGGCGAAGCGCCACCGCTAGCGTTTGCACTGAGCCACTGGTGCTGGAAAAGCAGCAATGCGGACCCGCTGCATGCGTCGATGGCGGCGACCAATTTCGCCGTTGAAGGCGTGACCGGAGAATGGTCGACGCTTCTCTGCAGCCGCGACACGCTCGCGCACAGCTACCCTGAATCGATCCGCAAGAAGACCATGCGCTGGCTGAGGCTGCACGCGCATTACGACGATGCGCACCCGTGGGAAGCGCTCGATATAGTGGCCACGTTGCTGGGCCGCGCGCCGCGCGTGGCTGATATCCGTGAAGTCAAACGCAGCATCCAGCGCAGCTATGAATACTTCGAGGTCAGCCTGAACTGCTGCCTCGAAGTCTGATTGGCCGCCGCGCTTAACTTCCCCTTGCTACTTCGATAACTGCAGCTTGCCGTCCAGCCGCCGGTTCAAACCGAGCGGATTGGCGGTTTTCAACGCATCCGGCAGCAGGCCTTCGGGCAGGTCCTGGTAGCTGACGGGGCGCAGGAACCGGTCGATGGCGAGACTGCCTACGGACGTTGATCGGCCGTCGGCGGTGGAGGGGAAAGGACCGCCGTGGACCATGGCATGTCCGACTTCCACGCCCGTACCGAAGCCATTGACCAGGATCCGCCCGGTGCGGCGTTCCAGCGCCGGCAGGAAACGGCGGGCATCGTCATGATCCGCTTCATCGATATGCAGCGCCGCCGTCAACTGCCCTTCCAGCTGTTCCACCAACTCGAGCACGGTGGCGAGATCCGGGCATCGCACGATCAGTGAAGCCGCGCCGAAAATCTCCTCATGCAATTCCGGATTCGCGCGGAACGCTGCAGCGGTAGTCGAAAACAGCGCTGCTTGCCCTTGCGTTGACCCCTTCGCCGCACAGCCTCGCGCGAGCGTCTTGACCTCACCATGCTCTGCTGTTTTGTTCACAGCCGATTCATACGCCTTGTGAATACCGGGCGTCAGCATCGTGGCGGCCGGTGTTTCGCTCAGGGCGGTAGCCGTTGCTTCGATGAACGCATCGAGTTCGGGACCGTCGATGGCCAGAACCAGACCGGGGTTCGTACAGAACTGGCCGGCGCCGAGCGCAAGCGAGCCGGCGAACGCCTTGCCGATCGCCGCGCCGCGATTTTTCAGCGCGTGCGGGAACAGCAAAACCGGGTTGATGCTGCTCATTTCGGCATATACAGGAATCGGTTCGCGACGGGCTGCCGCGAGCTTCATCAGCGCCGTGCCGCCGCCGCGCGAGCCGGTGAATCCGACCGCTTTGATACGACGATCCGAGACGAGGCCCTGGCCGACGTCGCGGCCGCTATCGAAGAGCAGGGAGAACGTGCCTTCCGGCAAACCGCAGTCCGCGACCGCTTTCTGCACGGCGCGTCCGACCAGCGCCGACGTCCCCGGGTGCGCCGAGTGCGCCTTCGCGATCACCGGGCAACCGGCGGCCAGCGCGGAGGCGGTATCGCCGCCCGCTACCGAGAACGCCAGCGGGAAGTTGCTCGCGCCGAACACAGCGACGGGGCCGACGGGCACATAACGCAAGCGCAGGTCGACGCGCGGCAGCGGCTTGCGCTCCGGTTGCGCCGGGTCGATACGCACGCCCAGGAAATCGCCTTCGCGCACGACGGCCGCGAACATGCGCAACTGGCCGACAGTCCGGCCGCGCTCGCCTTCAATGCGGCCGCGCGGCAGGCCGCTTTCGGCCACGCAGCGTTCGATCAGGACATCGCCGATATCGAGAATGTTCTGTGCGATCGTTTCCAGGAACTTGGCGCGGGTTTCAAGCGGCAGTTCGCGATAGATATCGGAAGCTTGCCAGGCGAGTGCGCAAGCTTGCTCCAGTTGGTCGAGCGAAGCGCCGCCGAAGGCGGGCGCGAGCGGCTCGCCTGTGGCGGCATTGATGCCTTTGATCGAGCCATTCGTGCCGTGAATGGTCTGTTTGCCGATCAGCAGATCGCTGGAAATTTCCATGATGGTTCGAATCCTGTAGGTGTAATCAAAGTGTCCGGATTGCCTTACTTGCCCCAGCTCAGCACGAGCGGATCGAGGCGGCGTGCGACTTTCATCAGGCCGGCGCGGGTCGATGGATGCATCGCGGCGAATGGGTGGCGCGTGGTGTCGGAGTGGATCACGCCGCCTTCCATCATGAGCGCTTTGCAGGCCGCGAGGCCGCATTGACGGTTCTCGTAGTTGATCAGCGGCAGCCATTGCTCATACAGCTTGGCGGCGCCTTCCGTGTCGCCGGATGTGTAGGCGTCGACGATCTTGCGAATCCCGTCCGGATAACCGCCGCCGGTCATCGCGCCGGTCGCGCCGGCATCGAAATCCGGAATCAGCGTGATGGCTTCCTCGCCGTCCCACGGGCCGATGATTGCGTCGCCACCCAGTTCGATCAGTTCGCGCAGCTTCGAGGCAGCTTGCGCCGTTTCGATCTTGAAGTACGACACGTTCGCGACTTCCTTCGCAAGCTTCGCCAGGAACGATGCAGACAGCGGCGTGCCGGCGACCGGTGCGTCCTGGATCATGATCGGGATGTCGATGGCGTCGGACACGCGGCCGAAGAACTCATGAATCCCGCGTTCGCCCACGCGGATGGTCGCGCCGTGATACGGCGGCATGACCATGACCATCGCGGCGCCTGCGTCTTGCGCGGCGCGGCTGCGGGCGGCGCAGACGTCACTGCTGAAATGCGTGGTGGTCACGATCACCGGCACGCGGCCGGCCACGTGCTCCAGCACGGCTTTTTGCACCTCGGAGCGTTCGTCGTCGGTGAGCGCGAATTGTTCGGAGAAGTTGGCGAGGATGCACAGGCCGTGCGATCCGGCGTCGATCATGAAGTCGATCGCGCGTCGCTGGCCGTCGAGGTCGAGGCGGCCGGAGGCATCGAAGACGGTCGGGGCGACCGGGAACACGCCGCGGTAGGGCTGATTGGGCATTGCAAGTCTCCATTGTGATTGGAGGAACTATAGGTGCTGGCAGAAGGCCCTGTATAGTGAAACCTTTCCATCTAGTGATCGCTTTTGCGACTCACCCCGACGTTTGACCACCGCGCCATGAAATCCACGCTGGATGTATTAATGGGCCGCTTGCGCATGAAGCAGTTGCAGCTGCTGATTGCGCTCGACGACCACAAGTCGCTGCATAAAGCGTCGAGCGCGATGTCGATGACGCAATCCGCCGCGAGCAAGGCGCTGGCCGAGCTCGAGTCGATGCTGGAGGCGCCGCTCTTCGAGCGCGCGAAGAAAGGGCTGGTGCCGAACCAGTTCGGTTTTTGCGTCATCCGTTATGCGCGGCTCCTGGCGGCGGATTTGACGTCGCTGTGCCAGGAAGTCGCCGATATCCGCTCGGGCACCGGCGGCCGGCTGGCGGTCGGGGCGATCATGGGATCGGTGCCGGAGCTGGTCGTGCCGATCCTGAACGAGCTGCAGGTGCGCAATCCGGGTTTATCGATTGAAATCGTGGAGGACACGAGTGCGCGAATGCTGGCGCTGCTCGACGAAGGGCGGCTGGACCTGGTGGTCGGCCGCTCTATTGTCAGCGATGAACCGTCCAGGTACCTCTATCAGCCGCTCGGCGATGAGCCTTTGTCGGTGGTGGTGGGCTTCGATCATCCGCCGTTTGCATCCGGCGAGCTGACGTTTGCCGACCTGGGCGGGCATCGGTGGGTCACGTACCCGAGCGCCATGCCCATGCAGGCGCTGTTGCAGCGTGAGATGGATCTGGCCGGGGCGCAGGTGCCGGTGAGCGCGATCTCGACGGCGTCGACGTTCGTGACGGTCGCGCTGCTGCAATGTAGCGCCGACCTGGTGTCGGTGCTGCCCGCGGGCGTGGCCCGGCTGTTTTGCAAGCATCGCATGCTGCGCACGCTGCCGATCGGATTCAAGTCGAAGTCGCAGACGTTCGGGATCGTGACGCGCAAGGTGGGCGTGCTGTCACCGTCGGCGCGCCAGTTTGTCGAGCGCCTGATGGACGCAAGCACGTCGATATCGCTTGCGACCCCAAGCGGGGACTGACGCCGGCCAGGCGGGGGAGCAAGCCAATCTGTTCACCCCGCCATTGTGTCGTCTTATACTTTAGCCACTCGAGTCCGCTACCCGGACCGGGCGTTCCGGCGGGCGCCATCCACCCACGCGCCGGCGTTAGCATGACTCCAGGCGCCGACCCCGCGCGCTACAGCTTACGGATTTCGGGCATGAGCCAACCCACCATCGGCGCCTTGAATGGCCTGGCCACTGCCTTGCGTGGACAGCAGAAAAAGCTCACCGAGCGCTGGATGCAACTGGTCTTTGGCGACGCCGAGGTGGAGCATTCAGACGATCTCACCCACCGGCAGCTTGCCGACCATATCCCGCGCATTTTCGACGAAATCTGTCTGGTGCTCGAATCGCAGGATATGGACACGCAGGAGCAGGCAATCGAGCACGACGCGCGCGAGCACGGAAAATGGCGTTGGCAGCAAGGCTACCGAATAGATGAACTGGTTCGTGAGCTCGACCTGTTGCGTCAGGTCCTGCTCGCGGCCATTGGCGAGTACGCACATCGGCATCCCTCGTTCGACCGCAAGCGCGAGGAACGGGCGCGCCTGATCACCGATCAGACGCTCAGTTTCGTGACGCTCACGTCCGTTCGCGAGGCGGTGGGCGAACGCGACCGGAAACTCGACGATTACACCGGCATGCTGGAGCGCGCGAATCACGAACTGACCCTGCGGCAAAAGTTGATCAGCGACCTTTACGAAACGCGCATGCAGGTTGCCCGGCGTGTGGCTCACGATCTGCGCAACTTCCTGAACGTATTCGCCACCGCGCTGCAACTGATTGGCCGCTCACAGGCGAAAAACGAGCGGGCGATCGCGCTCGCGAAACGGCAGGTCGCGGACATGGCCACGCTCGTCGATGAAATGGGCGAATACTCGAAAGTCCTTGGCGATGACTCCATCCTGACGATCGAGCGTCTCGACCTGACCGAACTTTTCGACGAACTCATGCTGCTCTGCCATGCGTCGGCCCACGCGAAGGGTCTGACGCTCAAGGGGCGCGTTGATCCGGCGTTGAGCATGGTCAAGTCCAACCGGCTGAAGATGAAGCAGATTGCGCTGAACCTGCTGTCCAATGCAGTCAAATACACGACGACCGGCGAGGTGGAGCTGGCGATGGTCACGTCGGGCGCGACACACTGGACGCTGCGCGTGTCGGACACGGGCATGGGGATCAGCGAAGAGGATCGCGAACGGGTATTCGAGGAGTTCGAGCGCGCCGCTTCCGATGAGATTCCCGGCACCGGCTTGGGGCTGGCGATCGTGAAGGAACTCGCGCGCGAACTGCACGGCGTAATTCGCTTTGAATCGTACAAGGGCCGCGGCAGCGTGTTCGAAGTGCGTTTTCCGCAGGTGCTTGAAATTAATGACGGGGCTGAGGCGGTTTGAGATCGGGCGGGTATCTGATGTTGCGTGGCCGGCCGGGTAGCGAATGTTGCTTGCTGCGTCTTCCACAAGATCGCCTTGAAACACGCCCATTCTTTCCTGGCTAATCGGCCGCGAACGGCAATTCACCCTGAACCGATTGCGGCTCGGCGACGTACGATCCCGTCGGCAGTAACGCCGTCACGCGCACCCCGAGCAAACGCAGTCGCCGGTCTAGCGGGACGCGCTTCAGGCACTCGGTTGCAGCACGGCGGATTTCCATTCCATCGGCCGTTGGAAACGGGACCGTCAGGTCACGCGTGACCGTGCTGAAGTCGTTATAGCGCAGCTTGATGCCGACCGTGCGACCCTCGTAGCCCTTGCGCCGCAGGTCATCGGCCACGCGCGTACAGAGGTCGGTAAACGCCGCCGAGAGTTCTGCCCGATCGTGGCGTACATGCAGGTCGCGCTCGAAAGTGGTTTCGCGGCTCATCGACTTCGGCTCGGAGCTGACCACGACGGGCCGTTCGTCGAACCCCTGCGCCACTTCCAGGAGCCATGCCGAGTAAGTCCGGCCAAAGCGGGCTTGCAGGATCTCGGGGTCCGCGCGCGCCAGGTCACCGACGGTTTCGATACCGAGAGCCGCCAGTTTTTCATTCGCCTTCGGCCCGATGCCGTTCACCTTGCGTACGGGTAGCGGCCAGATTCGCAACGGGATGTCGGCGGGGGTGAGGATGGTCAGGCCGTCGGGTTTATCCAGTTCCGAGCCGATCTTTGCCAGCAGCTTGTTCGGCGCGACGCTGATCGAACATGACAGGGCGGTCGCGTCGCGCACGGCCTGCTTGATGCGTGCAGCGGTCTCGGCGGGGTCCCCCGGCAGGTCCGTCAGGTCGATGTAGATTTCATCGATACCGCGGTTCTCGATCTGCGTGGTGAACGTGCCCACTGCCTCCTTGAAGAGGCGCGAGTAGTGCCGGTATGAGTCGAAGTCGGTGGGCAGAAGGATGGCGTCCGGCGCGAGCTGCGCCGCTTTCATCATGCCCATGGCGGAAAACACACCAAACGCGCGCGCTTCGTAGGTTGAGGTGGTGACAACGCCGCGGCCTACGTAATCGCGCAGACGCTTGAAGCGCCGGGTGCCGTCAGGCAGTGTTTCAGGCGTGGCGTTCCTGCCGCCGCCAATCACCACCGGCTGGCCGCGCAGTTCCGGATACCGCAGCAGTTCGACGGACGCATAAAAGGCGTCCATGTCGAGATGCGCGATGTACCGTGTGGCAGTCATTGCTGCGCTCCAGCACACAAGAGGCTTGACGCGATTGACACGTTAAAACCGCAAGTGCCGACATTTCCATTGGGAACGGACATGACCTGAATGGCTGTATGGATGTACAGTATTTTACATCAAAAGTGCTGGGAGCAATACCGTGGGGGAGAGGAATTAGCTCGACTGCGCGTCATTCAAAATCAAAGGCATGCAAACAAATTCGGTCACGCGGCAGATGACGCGGAATCGAATAAATCGGGCTCGCGGGATTTGTGACGCGAATTTTGTTGGATTGGCGGGAGTGTGAGAGCGGCGCGCGTTGCCGGTTGCGACAGGCTGCGTGAGGCCGCTTACGGTCATTCGATCCGTGAACGTGAATCGTCGACAAACCGTCCGGCGCGTGGCGCGGTGGATGCTATCGTCAGGCACGCGCCAATTGACGAGGCAGGTGTGAAGTGACGCGCATGCGTCAAGATGGCTTGTAGACGTCCGGTCGCAAAACCTCCATGAAACGCCATGCGTTCCCGAGTTCGGTGAAGCCGAACTGCGCATAGAGCGAATGCGCGTCCGATGTCAGCAGCAGAAGACGGCGAAGGCCCGAAAGATCCGGGTGTTGCATCACTTCGTGCATCAGCCATTTCGACAAACCTTTGCCCCGGTGCGCCTCCAGAATGAACACATCGGCGACGAGTGCAAATGTTGCCCTGTCAGTGACGACGCGAGCCAGGCCGACCTGCGCCGCCGCCTGATAGATGCCGAAGCACAGCGAATTAGCGATCGACTTTTCGACGACCTCTCGAGGTATGCCGGCGGCCCAATACGAATCGTTCGACAGAAACCTGAAAATCATTTCGTGGTCAAGGCGCGCTGCATCAGTCGAAATTTCGTATCCGGCGATAGTCATGGTCACGGTACCGTTCTCGTGGAGTTGGCGATGGGCGACTAGCTTCGTCAGGCGACTATCAGGCCGCATCGATAGGTGCGCCATCGCTTGTTAGTGGCGCCTCCACCGTGAGTCAACCTGACTTTTGGCTCATTTGGCTCAACACGTCTATCGAAGATTCTGAAGGCGAAGCCCTTCGTTTGACATCTACAGTGCCTTTGCTCTCACCAACACAGTTGCATTCACCCATGTGATACGGGAGGGCCGGTATTGAAGATGGCGCGCATACACGCGCCGCAAGCGTATTCAGCTTGTTGAGACGGCGGACAGACGACGGCTTATCGGTCGCCGGCTCTATTTGCACGACGGGAATCTTCTCCTTGCCGCGTGCTGGCCGCGTCAGCCGCGGGCTAGTGACGCAGTCTTTACGCCGTTTTAATGTCACCGCATGAAACTCAGTGCGCTCTTGATGTGGACTTCCGTAAATTACCGCGGATGTTCACAACCAAAGTCCAGTCATGCATAAGTTGTCCCCCTCAAAACGAAATCGCAATTCCGTCTGTATCAAGACGTTCCCCGAGCTTCGCATCAGTCATTCAAGAGCGCTCCAATCATGACCTGGTTAGCCGGTTTGCTCGCGACCGCCTTGTTCGCCTATTTGCTCTACGCCCTCATCAGACCCGAGCTCTTTTGATCAAGCGCTGCGCCTCCCACACTTTTTGATGACCCTTGGTAATACTCATGAGCGATCTGATATTCATCGCCGTGTCGCTGGCTTTTTTCGCCACCACGGCAGCGTTCGTATGCGCATTGGACAGGATCTGAGAAACCGATATGCTCAATGATCTCGTTCAATTCGCGCTTTTTCTGGTCGCCATGACCGCGCTTGCGGTGCTTATGGGGAAGTGGCTGACCCGCGTGTTCATGCGTAAGCATCATGGACTGCCGGAACGCTGGACCTACGGCCTGCTCGGCATCGATCCCGCCGAGGCGATGTCGTGGAAGCGCTACGGCATGGCCCTGGTGCTGAGCAATGCGGCCATGATGCTGCTTGGCTATTTCCTGCTGCGCATACAAGACTGGCTGCCCTTCGATTCACTCCTGCGTGCAGCGCAAACACCCGATCTCGCGTTCAACACGGCTGCGTCGTTCGTCACCAACACCAACTGGCAGTCGTACTCGGGTGAGAACAGCCTGTCCAACTTCTCGCAGATGGCGGCGATCACTTTCCTGATGGTGGTGAGCGCCGCGACGGGTGTAGCGGCATGCGGCGGCTTCATTCGCGGACTGAGCCGCAGGAGCACGCAGGACATTGGCAATTACTGGGTGGATTTCACGCGGGTCGTCTATCGCGTGCTGCTTCCGGTATGCCTGCTTCTCGCCCTCGTCTACGTATGGCAAGGCATACCGCAAACGCTCAGCAGCGAGGCCGTGGCCACCACGCTGGAAGGCGTGAAACAGCACATCGTGATGGGGCCTGTGGCCAGTCTCGAGTCGATCAAGCATATCGGCACCGATGGCGGCGGCTTCTTCGGCATGAACTCGGCTCATCCGTTCGAGAATCCCACGCCGTTCACCAACACGTTGCACATGCTTAGTATGCTGCTGATCCCGGCGGCGCTTACCTATACCTTCGGCAGCATGCTGCTGCGCCGCCGGCAGGGTTGGGCGTTCTTCGGCGCCTTCGTGGTCATGTTCATCGGCTTCCTTGCCATCGTTTACAGCGCCGAGCAACACGGCAATCCCCTGTTCACCCCGCTCGGCGTCGACCAGCAGCAAAGCACGCTGCAGGCGGGTGGCAACATGGAGGGCAAGGAGCTGCGCTTCGGCATCGGCCAGACCAGCCTGTTCGTGGCAGTGACCACGGCCGGCACAACGGGTTCGGTAAATGCGATGCACGATTCGCTGACACCGCTCGGCGGTCTCGTTCCGATTGCGGAAATGATGCTCAACAACGTGTTCGGCGGCGACGGCGTGGGCTTCATCAACCTCATTACGTTCGCTATCCTGACCGTGTTCCTGGTGGGCATGATGATAGGGCGCACACCCGAATTCCTGGGCAAGAAGATCGAGGCCCGGGAGATGAAGCTCGTCATGCTGGCTGTGCTCGCTCATCCGCTTTGCATCCTCGCGTTCACCGCGTTGGCGGTCAGCGTGCCCGGGACGACCGATGCCCTGAACAATTCCGGTCCGCATGGCTTCAGCGAAGTGCTCTACGCCTACACATCTGCGACCGCCAACAATGGCTCGGCCTTCGGCGGGCTCAGCACCAACACGCCGTTCTTCAACACAACCATCGGCCTCGCCATGCTGTTTGGCCGCTTCTTCACGCTCCTTCCGATGCTCGCAGTAGCGGGCGCGCTCGCGGCCAAGAAGACCACCCCGGAAGGGCTCGGAACGCTGCCCACCGCCACGCCGCTCTTCACCGGACTCCTGGTCTTCGTGGTCGTGCTCGTGGGCGGCCTGACATTCTTCCCGGCGCTCGCACTTGGGCCGATCGTCGAGCAACTGATGCTTTCGAGCAGCCATCTCTTCTAAGGACATCGCCATGACTGCAATCAATCAAACGCGTGGCCCCGGCGCGCCAGTGTCCAAGGGCCTGTTGCGCCCGGTGCTGGTGTCCGCGGTTCTCTTCATGGGGGTGACGGGACTCGCCTATCCCCTCCTGACCACCGGGCTGGCGCAGATGCTGTTTCCAGATCAGTCGCGCGGCAGCCTGATCGAGCGCGACGGGGCGCCGATCGGCTCGGCCGTCATCGGCCAGGATTTCACGAAACCGCAGTATTTCCACCCGCGCCCGAGCGCAACCACAGGTGCCGATCCGGCGTCGTCGAGCCAGACCATCGCTCAACCCTATAACGCCGCGTTGAGCGCCGGCAGCAATTACGGACCGACGAACAAGAAACTGATCGACCAGGTGCGCGCAAGAGCGCAGGCCTATCGCACTGAAAACGGGCTCGCGGCGAACTCGCCCGTGCCCGTCGATGCCGTCACCGCGTCGGCGTCGGGCCTGGATCCCGATATCTCTCTGGCCAACGCGCTCGCGCAAGCCGAACGCGTTGGCCGTGCGCGCGGCATGCCCTCGCTGAGCGTCAAAGCGCTCATCGGGCATGAGTCAACCCCGCTCCAGCTCGGCATGCTGGGCGAACCCCGCGTGAATGTGCTTAAGCTCAATCTGGCTCTGGATGCCCTTGCGGCACAGCGGCCTGCTCAGTAACCGAAAGGCTTGGTATGAATTCGCAAAACAAGAGTTTGATATCCGACGTGGCGGCGCCGCACGTGCACGCAATTCCGCTGAACTGGAGCACGATCCTGAGCGAAGCGTTCAGGAAACTGTCGCCACGGGCTCAATTGAAGAATCCGGTCATGTTCGTGGTGTATATCGGCAGCATCGTCACGACGCTATTGTGGCTGCAAGCGCTGTTCGGCCACGCCGATGCACCGTCCGGCTTCATCCTGGCAATCACTGTCTGGCTCTGGTTCACGGTGCTGTTCGCCAACGCCGCCGAAGCGCTGGCCGAGGGGCGCGGCAAGGCCCAGGCGGCGGCCTTGCGGGGGGCGCGCAGGCGCGTCTATGCCAGGGTCCTGAATGAGCCGCGCTTTGACAGCCCGTCGTATCCCCTGTCGAGCGACGAACTCGTCGCGGGCAAGATCGTGCTGGTGCAGGCAGGCGAGATGATTCCCGCCGACGGCGAAGTGATCGAAGGCGTGGCGTCCGTCGACGAGTCCACGATTACCGGTGAATCCGCTCCCGTGATCCGTCAATCAGGCGGGGATCTGTCGTCGGTCACCGGGGGCACGAAGGTGTTGTCGGACTGGCTCATCGTGCGGGTCACAGCCAATCCCGGCGAAGCGTTCCTCGACCGCATGATCGCGATGATCGAGGGCGCCAAGCGCGCGAAGACGCCCAATGAAGTTGCGCTCACTATCCTGCTGGTGGCGCTGACCATCATCTTCCTGCTGGTGTGCATGACGCTCCTGCCGTTTTCGAACTTCAGCGTCGCCGTCACAGGCAATGGCGCGCCGGTGGGCATCACGGTGCTGATCGCGCTGCTCATCTGCCTGATTCCGACCACCATCGGCGCGCTGCTGTCGGCAATCGGTGTCGCCGGCATGAGCCGCATGCTCAAGGCCAACGTGATCGCCACCTCGGGGCGGGCGATTGAAGCAGCGGGCGACGTTGACGTGCTGCTGCTTGACAAGACGGGCACCATCACGCTCGGAAACCGCGAAGCCGCCGCGTTCGTGCCGGCCAGGGGCGTCGCCGAGCAACTGCTGGCCGATACGGCGCAACTCGCCTCGCTCGCGGACGAAACGCCTGAAGGCCGCTCGATCGTGGTGCTGGCCAAGAAACGCTTCAACCTGCGCGGCCGCGATCTGCAGGATAGTCAGCCGATACCGTTCAGCGCGCATACGCGCATGAGCGGCGTAGATATTGGCAGCCGGCAAATCCGCAAGGGCGCGGCTCAAGCGATCCGGGCGCACATTCGAAGCCTGAATGGGTTGTTCCCGGAGGATGTCGATCAGGCGGTGGAGGAAATCTCGCGTCGCGGCAGCACGCCGCTCGTGGTGTCGGACGGCGAGCGTGTGCTCGGCGTGGTTGAGCTCAAGGACATCGTGAAGGGCGGCATCAAGGAGCGTTTCTCCGAACTGCGCCGCATGGGCATCAAGACCGTGATGATCACCGGCGACAATCGTCTGACAGCCGCGGCGATCGCGGCCGAAGCAGGCGTCGACGACTATCTCGCGGAGGCCACGCCCGAGGACAAGCTCAACCTGATCCGCCAGTACCAGGCTGAGGGACGCCTGGTCGCGATGACCGGCGACGGCACCAATGACGCGCCGGCGCTTGCCCAGGCCGACGTTGCGGTGGCGATGAACAGCGGCACGCAGGCTGCCAAGGAAGCGGGCAACATGGTCGACCTGGACAGCAATCCGACGAAACTGCTGCGGATAGTCGAGGTGGGCAAGCAGATGATCATGACGCGTGGTGCGCTCACCACGTTCAGCGTGGCGAACGATCTGGCCAAGTACTTCGCCATCATCCCGGCCGCGTTCGTCGCGACCTATCCGGCGCTTGCCGCGCTCAACATCATGGGGCTGCACAGCCCGTCGTCGGCGATCCTCTCGGCGGTGATCTTCAACGCGCTCATTATTGTCGCGCTTATCCCGCTCGCACTACGAGGGGTGAAGTATCGCGCCGAGACAGCCCAGCGGCTGTTGTCACGCAACCTGCTAATCTACGGTGTAGGGGGTGTGATCGCTCCTTTCATCGGCATCAAGCTGATCGATCTGCTGATCACACCGTTTCTATGAGCTTGTCCGCGCGTGGCTCCTGGCGGCGTTGCATCGCTGACGCTTGGCGCACCGCGCGTCAGCCCGCAAGCATCGGCAATGACGCATCGTGAAGGCAACCCGCATCGATCCCGATCACTTTCTTCAGGTGATCGCTAACGAAAACAAAGACAGCGCGCGTGGGCAACTGAAGATTTTTTTCGGCGCCTGCGCCGGAGTCGGCAAGACCTACGCGATGTTGCAGGCCGCGCGCCAGCGCCTGCATGAAGGTGTCGCGGTCCTGGTGGGCGAAGTGCAGACGCATGACCGGGAAGCCACCCGGCGTCTGCTGGAAGGGTTGCCCGGACTGCCGCGCAGGACCGTGCAGTATCGCGGTCTTACGCTGCACGAATTCGACCTCGACGGCGCGCTTGCCGCTCGCCCGTCGCTGGTCCTCATAGACGAACTGGCCCACGCCAACGCGCCCGGCAGCCGCCACGCCAAGCGCTGGCAGGACGTAGAGGAACTGCTCGCGGCGGGCGTGGACGTGTACACCACGCTCAACGTCCAGCACCTGGAAAGCCTGAACGATATCGTGGGCGGCATCCTCGGCATCCGGGTGCGCGAGACGGTCCCCGACCAGTGCTTCGACCACGCTGCGGACGTAGTCCTGGTCGATCTGCCGCCTGACGATCTGCTGGCCCGCCTGGATGCCGGCAAGGTCTATCTGCCTGAGGCGGCCGAGCAGGCGCGCCGCAATTTCTTTCGCAAAGGCAATCTGATCGCACTACGCGAGCTCGCGCTGCGGCGCGTGGCGGACCGCGTGAATATCGATGTGCGCAGCTATCGCGACCGGAAATCGGTGCATACGGTCTGGGCGACGAAAGAGCGCCTGATGATCTGCGTGAAGGCCGAGCTATCGCATGAAAAGCTGATCCGCGAGGGCGTCCGTCTCGCGCAGCATCTGCAGGCCGACTGGATCGTCGTGCATGTCGATCGTCCTCGCGGCGCGCGCACTCAGGGCATGCGCGAGGCGCTGCTGAGACTGACGAAGCTGGCTGAAAGCCTCGGCGCCGAGTTCGCGAACCTTCCGGGTGAGGACGTGGCGCAGACCTTGCTCGAGTACGTGCGTACGCGCAATGCGAACAAACTGGTGTTGGGGCGCGACAGGGGGCAACTGCGTTGGCCGTGGAGCCGGTCACTTGCCGACCGTATCGCCGATGCGAACCCGGATCTCGGCCTGATACTGCTGAGTGCAGAGCGTCCAGCGCCGCGCGCCCGTGTGCCGTTGGCAACCCGGTCGACGGCCGGAACCGGGCTTAGGCCGCACCTGCGCTCACTCCTGCTCGCGACGCTCGCCTGTGCGTTCACTACGTTCATCGCAAGCTTGCTGCTGCTGTTTTTCGATTCTTCCAACGTGGTGATGCTGTTCATGTTCGCGGTCGTCTTGCTGGCGTTGCGGCTTGGACGAGCCGCCGGCGCCTGGGGCGCCGTGTTGAGCGTGGCGAGCTTCGACTTCTTTTTCGTCGAGCCGCGATTTTCGTTTGCCGTCTCCGACACGCAGTACCTGTTCACCTTCGTATTGGTGCTGGCGGTGGCGCTCGTCACGGGCGAGCTGGCAGCGCGGTTGCGCTTCAAGGCCCGGATGGCCACCGAGGGCGAGCGGCGTGCAACGGCCGTCGCCCTGGTGGCGCGCGAATTGTCCGGGGCGATCGAGACCGAGCAGATCGCCGCCGTTTGCACCGGGACCATCGCGCGCTTGTTTGCTGCACGCATAGCGTTGGTGGTCCCGGACCTGGAGGAGCATCTGACGTGCGCCGATCAAGCCGAATTCGTCGATACGTCCGTCGCACAATGGGTCTACGATCATGCGCAACCTGCCGGCAGCGGCACTCAGGTGCTGCCGGCAACAGAAGCGCTCTATCTGCCGCTGAAGGCGCCCATGCGCATGCGTGGCGTGCTGGTCATGTGCATGGAGGAAGGATCGTTGTCTCCCGATCCCGACGAACGGCGATTCCTCGACGCGTGCTGCTCGCTGATCGGGCTTGCGCTCGAACGTACGCACTTCGTCGAAATCGCGCAGGACACCCTCGTGCGCATGGAAGGTGAGCGGCTTCGCAACGCGCTGCTCGCGGCGGTGTCGCACGATCTGCGCACGCCGCTCACTGCAATCCGCGGACTTGCCGAAACGCTTGAGCCGAACGATTTGCCGGCGGAGGAACAAGCGTCGGTGTCGCGTGCCATTCGTTTGCAGACCGAGAGCCTGCACCAGCTCGTGACCAACCTGCTCGATCTGGCGCGCATGCAGAGCGAAGGCGTGCGGCTCAACCTGGAATGGCATGCACTCGATGAGATCATCGGCAGCGCGCTCAGGCGGCTGAGCAGCGTGCTCGCCGGGCACGTCGTGCGCACGCGCCTGGCCGCGGACTTGCCACTTGTCGAACTCGATGCGGTCAGCTTCGAGCGTGTCCTGGTCAATGTGCTCGACAACGCCGCGAAATACACGCCCGCGGGTTCGACGGTGCAGATTCACGCGCGCGCGTCGGCGGATACCATGCATGTGTTCGTGGAAGATGACGGTCCGGGCTTGCCGTCCATCGACGCTGAGCGCTTGTTCGAGGCTTTCACGCGCGGTACGAAGGAATCGTCGATCACGGGTGTCGGCCTGGGCCTGGCCCTGTGCCGCACCATCGTTGAAGCCCATGCCGGCACGATCGACGTCGAACGCTGCGTACCGCATGGCACGCGCTTCGAAATCCGCCTGCCGCTTGGAACGCCACCCCATATCGATCAAGAGACTTTGTCATGAGTAAGCTACGCGTGCTGATAGTGGAAGACGAAGCGGATATCCGGCGCTTCATTCGCCTGTCGCTCGAGCGAGAAGGCATGACGGTCTTCGAGGCGACCACGGCCGCGCAGGCGCGAATCGAGTCAGCGAGCCGGCAGCCGCATCTGGTGATCGTCGATCTCGGCTTGCCGGATGAAGACGGCAAGGATTTCATCCGTGACATGCGCAATTGGTCCAGTGCGCCCGTGCTCGTACTGTCGGCCCGGGACAGGGAAGAAGAGAAGGTTGAAGCATTGAACGTTGGCGCGGACGACTACCTGACCAAGCCTTTCGGCGTGCCGGAACTGATCGCGCGAGTGCGCGCACAGTTGCGGCGCGCGAACGTCGTGAGCGTGGGGCGGACGTCGTCCGTTGTGAAGTTCGGGACGATCCACGTCGACCTCGCCACTTACGAAGTCATCCGCGCCGGCGTGCCGGTGCATATGACGCCAACGGAATTTCGCCTGCTCACCGCGCTGATCCGCGGTTACGGCAAGGTCATTACGCACCGGCAGCTTCTGCTTGAAGTCTGGGGGCCAGGTTACGTAGACCGCCCGCACTACCTGCGGGTCTATATGACCAATCTGCGCCAGAAGCTCGAAGACGATCCGGCCCAGCCAAAGCACCTGATCACCGAGTTGCAGGTGGGCTATCGCCTGGCTGGCATATCGACCTAGGTCTCAATGTTCGAGCCCCGGACGAAACGTCTGAGTGCGCCACGTCGCCTGGTGAACATGCCTTCGTATAGGGTGCCCTAAACACCTGTTTGATGCCGGTACCCATAGAGACGATTTCCCACTAGCGCGACCGAGAATATCCTGATTCCACTGGATCGGCGACTCGTGGAGGTGCTTAGCCATCGACCGATGGCCTCACGGTGCGCGGCGTCGCGCAGATACCAGATATCTTGAGGATGTGACCGTGGATGAACTGAAGCTGGGGAAGCCCGCCGTCCTGGACCAAGTGTTGAAAAACGGAATGATGATAACGGGGCCGAACGCATCGTCCGTCGTCGGTTATCTCGGGCACCGCACGCCGCTCGATCAGGGCATTGACGGCGACTTGACGGCGACGCTCAGAAGCCGCGACAACTGCGTAAGGTTGAGATGCAATGGAAAAACCCGTCATCCTGGCTGTCGACGACGACCCCATCGTGGCCGGTGCGGTTGCGCGCGACTTGCAGGTCGCCTACGGCGAGCATTATCAGATCGTGCGCACTGTGTCGGGGCAGGCGGCGCTCGAGGCGGCGCAGCAACTGCGCCTGCAAAATCGAGCCATCGCGCTTTTCATCGCGGATCAGCGCATGCCGCAGATGAGCGGCCTCGAGTTCCTCGAACAGGCGGTCGAGCTGTTTCCCGAAGCCAAGCGCGTGCTGTTGACGGCGTACGCAGACACGGACGCCGCGATCCGCGCGATCAACTCGGTGCACCTTGATCAATATCTGCTTAAGCCCTGGCATCCGCCGGAACAGAACTTCTATCCAGCGCTCGACGATCTGCTTGCGGACTGGCAGGCTTCCTTTCGTCCGGCATTTCAAGGCATTCGCTTGCTCGATCACCGTTGGTCGCCGCAAGGGCACCAGTTGCGCGACTTCATGGCGCGCAATCACATTCCGTACCATTGGGTCGACGTGGAACGGCAAGACGAGTCCGATCCACTGCTGAGTTCGCTGAATCCGGCGCATCGGCAACTGCCCGCGGTGGTGTTCGAGGACGGCACCGTGCTCAGCCGCCCTTCGACCGCGCAGATCGCCGAGCAGGTGGGGTTGCGCACGCGTTCGACCACGCCGTTCTACGACCTGGTGATCGTCGGCGGTGGGCCAGCCGGGCTGGCTGCGGCAGTGTATGGCGCCTCAGAAGGGCTGCGCGTGGCGATCATTGAATACGACGCGCCAGGTGGCCAGGCGGGAACGAGTTCCCGCATCGAGAACTATCTCGGCTTTCCGGCCGGCGTCAGCGGCGCGGAGTTGTCGCGCCGCGCACTGATGCAGGCAAAGCGCTTCGGCGCGGAAATGATCCTGACGCAACATGCGGTCGGTTTGCGTGTCGACGCACCGTACAAATTCATCACACTGTCCGACGGTTCCGAGGTCAGCTGTTTTGCCCTGGTGGTCGCAAGCGGCGTGTCCTATCGCAAGCTGGATGCCCTCGGCGTCGATGCGCTCACCGGAGCAGGGGTCTACTACGGCGCGGCATTGGTCGAGGCGGTCGCTTGCGTCAAGCAGGACGTGTATGTCGTAGGCGGCGCCAATTCAGCGGGGCAGGGCGCGATGTTCCTGTCCAGGTATGCGCGATCGGTGACGCTCCTGTGCCGCCGCGCCTCTCTGACTGCCGGCATGTCGCACTATTTGATCGAGCAGATTCACGATACCGAGAACATTCATGTGCGGCCCTTTACGGAAGTCGACAGCGTAGGCGGCGAGGGCCACCTCACCGAAATCACCTTGCGTGATGTACAGACCAGGCGCGTGGAGACGCTTCAAGCAAACGGTCTATTCATTTTCATCGGCGCCGCGCCGTGCACAGACTGGCTGCGCGGGGTGGTCGAGCGCGACGAGCATGGCTTTTTATTGACCGGTCGCAGCCTGGTCAAGGCAGGCAGACCGCCAGCCGGATGGCGGCTCGGGCGCGACCCTTTCCTCCTTGAGACCAGCGTCCCCGGTATCTTCGCGGCCGGCGACGTACGTGCCGATTCGGTCAAGCGCGTCGCGTCGGCTGTGGGGGAGGGATCGATTGCGGTGCATTTCATTCACCAGTACCTGGCTAACATATGAGCGATCTGTCCACATTGTTCGAGATGCCGCTCTTCGCGGGATTGTCCGAGGAGTGCAAGCGACGAGTGAGTGCAAACCTGAGCGAGCGCCGCCTGAAGCAGGGGGAGGTCCTGATGCGCGAAGGGCAATGCGTCACCCACCAATTCATTCTGCTCGAGGGCGAACTTGTAACGGAACGAGTGGTGAGTGGACGGCAGATGTTTAGTGAAACGCGCACCGCGCCGACGTCGATTGCCGAGGCTTCGCTGCTTGCCGGAGTGCCGGCGCCATGGACCTACACCGCCGCGACAGACTGCCATCTGGTTGCGCTTTCGGAGGAGATGTTCCATACCCTGGTACGCGAATGCGAGTCCTTCAGCAGGATCATTTACCGTTCCATGTACGCACGCGTCAACGTCTACGACACGTTTATGCTTACCGGCGAAAAGCTGGCCGCTCTGGGCCGGTTATCGGCCGGACTCGCGCATGAGCTGAACAATCCGGCGGCGGCTGTAGCGCGTGCCGCGGACAGCTTGCGCGAGTCGCTCGACACCCTGCGTGAGGCGACTCGTGTACTCGTCATGAGCGCGATGCCGCCTGCAGTGATGAACACGCTGAACGACTGGGCTAGCCGTGCCGCGCCGGCGGCGGATACCGCGCCTCAAGCTGCGTTGCGGCAAAGCGAAGCGGAAAGCCTGCTCGCCGACTGGCTGGCGGAACGCGGCATCGAAAAACCCTGGCTGCTTGCACCGCAACTCGTGGCAGCAGGGTTCGCGCCGGAAGGTCTTGCGCCGCTAGCCGAACGCCTGACGTCCGAACAGTCCTGCGCCGGCATCCGCTGGCTGGCCGCGACACTGGAACTGCGTTCCCTCGCAGAGCAGGCATGGCTTGGTGCAGGCCGGATCTCGGAGATCGTGAAAGCCATGAAGGATTATTCCTACATGGACCAAGCCCCCTTGCAAGAGGTCGACATTCACGACGGCATAGAAGATACGTTGACCATCATGTCGTACAAACTCAAACACGGGATCATTGTGAAGCGGGACTACGATCGCGCCTTGCCGCACGTGCCAGTCTACGGCAGCGAACTCAACCAGGTCTGGACCAACCTGATAGACAACGCGATCGACGCGATGGAGGGCAGTGGCGAGCTTTCCATTCGTTCTTACCAGGAAGGCGACTATGTTGTAGTCGAAATTGGTGATACCGGAACGGGTATTCCGGCCGAGATCCTCCCGCTGCTCTTCGAGCCTTTCTATACCACCAAGCCGCTAGGTAAGGGCACCGGTCTGGGTCTTCATATGGCGTACCGCACCGTTGTACACCGCCACAACGGGACGATCAATGCTGTGTCTCATGCCGGCGAGACGAAATTCCAGGTGCGCCTGCCCTTCGGCGTCGGTAGAAAACCTGACGGTTCGATCCTGTCATCCGGTCCGATCGCGTGAGCTCAAAACGGTCTTGCCGAAGCATGCTAAACCTTGCCGATAAGATGATTGGTTAGCCAAACTAAGGATAAGCATCGTTGTTTCGCGCTGCGTCCCGGCGGCACTATTGCATGCAGATCGACGTGTAATCCACAGTGCGCCGGATTAAGTAATGACGGCCCGTTGGTGAGAGCCAAGGGTCTGTGCAAACAATTTCGAGGTACCCATTGGCCAGAAGCGTGATTGACGTCGACATATTTTCACCCTGAGGGAGTCGCTGGTGCGTTGCCAAACGTCTGAGTAAGCCCACCGAAAAGCGGGCTTTCGGGGTGTGCTTATCAGACTCTGTTCGTACGCTGTCACGTGGGTGCTGCGTCATGCTCGAGGATTTGGGAGACCGCCTGGTGCGCACCGCGTTGTATTAAAGGTACTTCCGATTCCAAACATAAACCATGCTACAAGCGGACGGTTGCCCGCCATCTTGGTCTTGCCAGTTAATACTTTGATGTGCATGGATCCGCCACAACCGAAGGTTCGCCCACTTTCTGCGCGGTGAGCGCGCAGGAGATAACCTGATGATATTCGTCGATCGCAAGATGGGGTTGGCGCCAGGTCCGGTGCGCCGGAACGTCGTGCTTCTCCTGATGCCATTCGTCTCCACCGTAGACCTTGAGTCCGTTGGAATCAACGATCACGAGCCTGCCCGGTTCGAGCGCCTGGCTCAGCACGTGCCGTGGTACTGAAATGCTGCGCTCGGACCTTCGGTCGTCCGTTGACCAGAGGGCAACGATATGTGACCTTAATTGCTCTTGCTCGATTGGTGTTGCTCAGCGAGCATCAATGCGCGAGGGCTAAGGTTGAAGAGTGCAAAGGCCGTCGGGCCGAAGACCGTCATCACCATGCAACGTACCGTCGTCGCGGCAAACAAAAACCAATGATTGATTTATGCGACCGACAATCCGTACGGCATCGCGCTTAACGCCGGATGCCGGACACCAGAACTAGCAAGGAATCCAACATGTCAGTTAGCGCTGTCACCAACAATAGTGGCGCGAGTCTGCGGCAAGCAGACACGAAATCCGCATCCAGCAAAAAATCCACAGAGACTATCGCAGCCAATGCCGTGAATTCAGCATCGACGTCAAAGGGGTCCGCGGCCGAGTCGTCGACCCAGGTGACACTCAGCCCCGAGGCCCAGATTCTTGCGCAGCTCGCGGCAGAGGGCATCACCTTCACGATAGCTGACGCACAAGGCAACCCCGTCGGGCCAGCAAGTATCGCGGCAGTGACCTTGCCGTCGCGATCGTCTGGAGAGTCGATCGATGGCTACGCAATGCGAGTTTGTTCGGCGCTTTCCGCTACTGGCCTCAACGTGGCGATGACTGATCCGGGTGGCATCAGCATGAGAATCTCGAAGATAACTGATTCAGAACGGTCGGGGACTGGTGACGAGATTCTGCGGATTGCGAAGGATCAAGACCAAAATATTGTGCCGCCTACGAGCGGCGACCAATACGACGGTGACATTTCACAGTCGGCCTTCAAAACTGTGATCCAGCAGATGGGCGGGACGACGACGGAAGCTACCCAAATCTTCGCTTTGTTCGACACCGACCACAACGCGTCCATATCCAATTCAGAACTGCTGAGCGGTATGTCCCAGCTTGGCAGCAGCGCGCCGGGTTCGCCGGGCCAGGAACTCCTGAAACTGCTCGTCCCCGCTGGGGACAGCGCCCTCACCGGTAGCGAATTTCTCAGTTTCGAATCGACAATGGTGGCAGCGGAAAAACCCGCGGGTTGAAACGTCGAGCCAGGCAGTCATTGATTGGAGCGCGGCGCTGCGGCGGGCGCTTCGAACAGTCGACAAGCCACGAGGAGTCGTAGATTAAAAAGGTTTACTCGTAAACGAAGGGGCATATCCGGCATATCGGGCGTTCGGTCAACGTGTCCGTTTTGAACTTCAATGCCCCAGGTTATCGGGCTTGAGGCAGTGCCGGAGATCAAACGAACACCTTGACGATCGAATGGCTTGAGCGTCGACTTGACGCTAGTGTGCACGGCTCGAATCGGGCGCGAGGGAATGTTCAGGCATGGTGCCCATGCGTATGCGGGGATAAGACTTGCAACCGGCGTAGTAGACCAGTGAGGTCAGCACCAGACCGACGATCCACGAGACATCGGCGCCATGCAGTTTATGGGCGATCGGACCGGTGTAGATGTCGGTCGCGACAAACGGTAGTTGCACGGCAATGCCGAACAAGTATGAGGCGATCGCGATGCCGTTGAAGCGTCCGTAAATGCCGCCGTCTTGCTGGAAGAACGAATCGACGTCGTACTCGCCGTGGCAGACAAGGTAATAGTCGATCAGGTTCACCGCCGTCCACGGCACCAGGACATACAGCAACAGCAGAATGAAATTCGTGTATTCGTCGAGGAAGTTGGCCTGGCCGAACAACGCGATCACCAGAGAGATGCTGAAAAGCACCAGCGCCGCAATCACGCGGGCGCGTGCCTTACCCGACCAGGTCGGAATCAACGTCTGGATGATTGCGATCGTAGAGAGCGTGCCGCAGTAGAGATTCATCGCATTGGCCGCGGCGATGCCGATCGACAGCACGATGACCACTAGTCCGCTGACCCCGTGCGTGAGCGACGTCAGACCGTTCACGACATCGCCGTCTTTAACCACCAGGCCGACCAGGGCGCCCAGCACCATCGGCAGGATCGAGCCCAGTGTGCAGCCCCAATAACTGGCCCAGAAGGCGTCCTTGGCGCCGGTGTGCTTCGGCATATAGCGCGAATAATCGGACACGTAGGGGGCATAGGCAATCTGCCAAAGCGCGGAGACCGACAGCGTGCCGAGAAAGCCTACGAGGTTCGGCGAGTTCTTCGACAGGAAATCGACTGGCAAGCCGTGCACAAAAATGATCCAGACAAAGGCGAGCAAAAGAACTGCGCCCGAGCACCAGGCCATCAGGCGCGCATAGGCGTGGATCAGGTTGTAGCCGAAGATCGTCGCGACCAGACTCAGGATGCCGACCACTACCACGCCCTCGTTGACCGTAACCGCGGGCGTAAGGCTACGCAGCGCCTGACCACCGAGCACGAGATTCGAGGCGAAGAAGCCGAGGTACATGATCACCACGATCCCGACCACCAGCAGCGAGCCAAGCGAGCCGAACTGGCCGCGAGTCTGCACCATCTGCGGCACACCGAGTTGCGGCCCTTGCGCGGAGTGCAGCGCCATGAATACCGCGCCGACCATATTGCCGATGACGATGGCGAGCACGCCCCACCAAAACGGCTGCTTGAATACCGTGACGGCCAGCGCTCCGGTGACGACCGTCAGCAGCATGATGTTGGAACCGAACCAGATCGTGAACAGGTCGCCGGCCTTGCCGTGCCGCATGGACTCTGGAATGGGTTGGATCGTGTTCTGCTCCAGACGGGAAATCGCGTCTTCCTGACTCATGTGTCTTCTCCTTGATAGGTGACCAATGCGAATCCGCCGGCCTACTGTGCAACCAGGGAAAGCCCTCAAAAACGGGCACTGGCATTCCCTTGGTAGGTGCTGCAAATTCGATTGAAATCTAAAATGTAATTTTTAAAAATGCCGCAAAGCACATTGCTGTCAACCAGGCACGGTCGAGCTACCTGACCCGGCTCGGAAAGCGCTTGGCGAGTTGCACGAGGAAGCCGAGACAGCGGTCGACCTGCGCTAGCTCGATATCTTCGTCTGCCTCGTGCGCCTGCTCGATCAAGCGGGGACCGCAAGCGCCCGATAGTCCCACCAGTTGCCGCCCTTCGATACCTGTCTTCGGCCTGACCTCACGTATCTGTTCAATAAGCTCACGCCAGGCATAGGCGAGCCAACATTTCATCGCAGCGGGTCAACTGTTCGAGGGTAATAAATTCGTCTGGCTTGTGCCCTTGATCCATGCTTCCGGGCCCGCATACCACCGTGGGAATGCCGGCCTGGTCGAACAGTCCGCCCTCCGTGCCGAATGCCACCGTACCGAACTCGGTGGAACCGCTCAGCAGCGCCAGCAGGTGTGCCACTTCGCTGTCAGGCGAGGTGACCAATCCCGGGTAGGCGGAGAGCAGCTGCAAGCGAATGCCGGTATTGGGCTGAACCGAACGCATCCTCGGCAACAGCTCGACATCGGCAAAAGTCTGCAGCTCATTCGCCACCTCGTAGGCATCGAAGCCCGGCAGCGTGCGTACCTCGAAATCGAATTCACACTCAGCCGGCACTATGTTCAAAGCTCGACCGCCTTTGATCAAGCCGGTCTGCACTGTTGAGAACGGTGGATCAAAGCGCCGATCGTGATGTTCAGGCTGCGCCAGCTGTGCTCCGATCTCTCCGAGCCGGCCAATCAGCCGTGCCGCATATTCGATAGCGTTGACCCCATTGGGTGCGTAGGCTGAGTGGCAGGCGGCCCCTTTCACCTGGCAGCGCATGGCCAGCTTGCCCTTGTGGCCCAGCACGGGTTTCAACTCGGTAGGTTCGCCGATCAGGCACATGCGCGGCTTAAGCGGACGCTTTTCCAGTTCCGCCAACATCGACCGCACGCCCAGGCACCCCACCTCCTCGTCATAGGAGAAGGCAAGGTGTATGGGCAGCTTCAGCGTCCGCTTGAGAAAGACCGGTACCGCCGCCAACACCGAGGCGATGAAGCCCTTCATGTCGGCCGTGCCGCGACCGTACAACCGTCCGTCTCTCTCGGTGAGACGGAACGGCTTGGAGGTCCAGGCCTGTCCATCCACCGGCACCACATCGGTATGGCCGGCCAGCACAACACCACCTCGGTCGCGAGGACCGATGGTGGCGAACAGGTTGGCCTTGGTGCGCTCCGGGTTGTAGAAAAGCTCGCTCTCCACGCCGAGTTCCGCCAGGTAATGCCGAATGAAATCGATCAGTTCAATGTTGGAATCCGAACTGACCGTGGCGAAACCGATCAGCTGTTCGAGCAGCTCACGGCTGGATACCTTACTCATTGCCCAGTACTCCGTAGCTCGGAGCTGCGGTCGGATTCAACGCACGAGCCAGGTAGTCCTGCATCTGCGGCCTATAGGCTTGCCAGAGACCGTCGAGCTGGCCTATTGGATCTTCATCCGCCCAGTCGACGCGCAGGTCGATGATCGGCCAGCTCACGTCGCCAACTACCTTTAACGCCGCCGAGTGCACAGGTCCCGCTTCACCCCCGGCCGCCATCGCGGCATGCATGGCCACCAGCAGGCGCCCGGCAAGCATCCCGGACGCATTCTCGAACGCCTGAACCATAGCCTCGATGACCTGGGCACCAGCCAGTAAATTGCCAGCGGCTACGCACTGCTCGCCAGCCAGAGCGTTGTGCACGCCCAGTGCTTCTGTGCCGCTGAAAAACGCGGTACGGCCTTGGCCGTCGATCACCGTCAACTGTCTATACTGGCTCCACCCGTTGGCGCTAAGCGCTCGATCCAGGGCAGTCGCGGGCTCAAACTGGAGGGTTTCGAGGAGGTCGAGGATTTGGGGGCCAAGAGCCGGCAGGGTGACGTTCTGGCTCGCCACTGCACCCACACCTGCACGCACCCACGGGCATCGGGCACCCACCGCAATACTGGAAGAGCTGATGGCGATCCCAAGCTGTCCGGTTTCCGGGCAACGTCCGACGATCGAGAATGTCATGTCCTACTCCTTAGGCCTCAGGCCTGCTTGGGCTTCCAGTCATCCGGGATCACCGCGAGCACATCGATCTCCATAAGCCACTGCGGCTGGCCCAAGGCGCTCACAACCAGGCCGGTGGAAATAGGAAACACGCCCTTAAGCCACTTGCCGACCTCCTGGTACACCGGCTCGCGATAGCGCGGGTCGATCAGGTAGGTTGTAGTCTTGACGATGTGGGACAAATCGCTGCCCGCTTCTTCCAGCAGTTGCTTGACGTTCTTCATCGCCCGCTCGGCTTGGGCGCGCGGGTCGCCGAGCCCTACGAGGCGGCCTTCGAAATCGGTGCCCACCTGACCGCGCACGTAGACGGTGTTGCCGGCGCGCACGGCCTGACAGAGATCGTTATCCAGCGTCTGGTTCGGGTAGGTTTCCTTGGTGTTGAACATGCGGATGCGGGTGTGCGTAGGTTGACTCATTAATGCACCTCAATACTCAAAAGAACTCAGAAGAAAAATCCGCCTCAAGGCGTTGAAGGGAATGCCAAACGCGCAGCCGCGAAGCTGACCAGGCGCCCTTGAACGGGGAGGCGAGGGGATAAGGATTCAGGCCGATACGCCCTTCGTTGCTGCCGGCGCCGCTAGAGCCGGGCGCGTGGTGACGCCCTTAGTGGCTTTGCCGTTGCTGTAGATCTCGCGAGGGTCGCGAATGGAGTTGCGCGACTGCTCGGCCTTTCGATCATTGCTCAGGCATGAACAGGCATCAACTTAGTCCCATTTCGCTGACTTTTTGACCTTGCGAATCAGGGCAACTGCTATTGGGACTTTCCTCGCGACAGTCTTCTGCCTGCCGTTGCGACGTATCACGATAGGAGAGATATTTGCGCTGCGTGACGATATGGTCGGCAATATGCCTGGCATCGTGCCAGACGCCCCAGATGAAAGCGGAGCCACGACGCGACAGCCATGGCAGACCCAGGAAGTAAACGCCAGGCTCTGTCGAAACGCCGCGCTGATGTTGCGGCTTACCGTTTGCGTCGAAGGCGTTGACTTTCAGCCAACCGTAATCGACTGCATAGCCGGTTGCCCAGACTATCGAGGTAACGCCGGCTTCGGCCAGATCGAGCTCAAGAATGGGATGGGTCACGCATTCCGGATCCGGGAGCGTGTTGCGGGCTTCAGGTTCTTCCAGAAGGTCGAGACCATTGCGGGCAATATAGGCGTCAGCTGCATTGAGCAGCGACAAATAGTTCTCATCGCCGCGAGCAAGGTTGGCTGCAAGATCCGATTCGAAGCTCACTACGCTGTCATTGAACGCCTTCGTCAGGCCGACGAGCGCTATGCCCTGATTGGCAAGAGCCCGGAAGTCAACCGTATGCCCGCCACGAGCACCACTTACAGCGATGGTGACATGTTCAGTGCCCGGTCTCGCCGCCTCCGCATCCCATTCGCCGAGAACGCCCAGCCACCAGCAGAAATCACGGTTGCGGTATGTGCGTGGAGGACGATCGTGCTGTCCAACCGAGAGGTACACCTTCTTTCCAGCACGCTGCAGTTCATCGGCGATCTGTACCCCTGACGATCCGGCACCGACCACCAGAACCGCACCCTCTGGCAATTGCCCTGGATTACGATATTCGGCAGAGTGGATCTGTACGAGCTGCTCAGCTTTAGGCGCGATCGGCGGAATAATAGGTCGCTGAAAAGGTCCGGTCGCGACAACCACGCGGTTGGCTTCGATCACGCCCTCAGATGTTTCAATCATGAAGCCCGACCGGCCGGTATTGCGTACAACCTTCTTCACTTCCACACCAGTGCGGATGGGGGCGTTGAACTTCCTGGCATAGGCTTCAAAATAGTCCGCAACACGCTCTTTCGAGGCGAAAGCGTCGGGATCGAGGTTCTCAAATTCCAGACCCGGGAAGCGATCGTGCCAGGCCGGGCCATTGGCAACCAGCGAATCCCACCGACCCGTGCGCCACCGTTCGGCGATACGATTGCGCTCCAGGACGAGGTGAGGCACCCCAAGTTTGCACAGGTGTTCACTCATGGCTACACCGGCCTGACCGGCGCCAACAATAAGCGTATCGATTGATATTGTTTCAACTGTCACCGCTGTCTCCTTCTAAAAGGCGGTTTGATTCGGGGCGGTCATGGTTCCGCCGTTGATGTAGGGCTCGCGACCGTCGCGGATGGAATCGCGGCACTCTTTGCCGGATTTGATCATTGCTATCCCGCTCTTGCGGCTGTACGAGTTGGCGTAGGTCGCGCTCCATCGAGAACTAAGGATTCGCGAAAATAGGGTTTCTTGCACCCACCACAATGGCTCAAGTCTTCGCCAGGCAGATCCTTTTCGGGAAGCGGCGATTATTTCTCCGTCAGCGATTGCACTGCTTCTTAAACCGGCGCGCCAGCCTTCACCGCCAGGTAGCTACGTCGTTGCATCTTCTGCAGGCATGTCGACTTCGATGGGCTGGCATTGGCTTACCGATGGAATAAATCTACGCGGAATGGGAGCATTTGGAAAACATATTTAAAAGATGCATTAAATATGTTTATCCTATGCAGCGGCGCGCACGTTTAGCCTTGAGGCTGCACGGTCGCGCGGCGCCCACCAATTCCTTGGCTCTTACGCACGTATCAACGGAAAGGCCGCCGCTTCGGTATTCGCTGCGCCAGTTGCGGTTTTTCGTTGTGAAGCAGAAACAGCCTTGAAGCTCTCAACCGTGTGGGCGCCATGCATCAAGCGCGAATAGAAAAATGACAAGAAGGACCGTGTTATCACGGCAATCGGTTACGAGCTGGACCGGAGTCACAGTAGCTTACCGGCGCAATGACAGAAACTGGTCTGCAGCAATAATCGCAGAAGCGATTTCTTCCACGGACACTCGCTTGGCCATCGCTTGGGCCCGGATGGCACGATACGCATCAATTCGTGTGATTCCTTGCTGTCGAACAAGGATTTCCTGCGCTTCAGCGATCTTACGTACGCTCTCCACTTTGTCTCCGAGGCGTATGACATGTTTTCTAAGTTTCTTGATGTCACCGGAAAGCTGTTGAGCGATCACTACAGCACTGAGTATGCCGAAAGACCTGACTGGCGCGGCTACTACGGCCTTTGCTCCGACGCGGAGGACTGCGTCGATTATCGTTGGATTCTCGTAATTCACAACCGCCACAACAGGCGGTGCTTCCTCGAAGCTACACCAGGCGTACTCATAACCTAACGTGTCGGGATAAAGGCCAATGAATACGAGGTCCGTTCCCTCTACGGGGGCTTCGAGCGGCGGCCAAAAACAATGCGCCTGACATCCGATGCGCTCGAGCTGCTGTGTCAGCATCTCCCCGTCGCGGTTGTGGGGATGAAAGATGCAGATACGCATCGTTCGTAAATCCCTAAGGACGCGGGATCCACTTCGCAACGAAGAAATTTCGGCCCGACCGCTGGTGCTGGCACATCCGATTTCGCCGCGCACTTAATTCTCCACTGAAGTCATTTGCGACGCCGTACTTCCGAGGTCGTGCGCCACGAGGTAAGGGTCCGGATAAACTGACTCGCGCGTCTCCCGCATGATCGTAAACTGTCCCTCCGAGTTAGCCCGTCCAATCCGAGGGTAAAGGGAAGCGTGGTGATTCGACGCTTCTATGCGAACAATACCTTGCGGAGCGTCGAACGACGATCCAAGCAAATGTGGCATCAGAGCGTCAATGTCATCGCTTCCGCTGGCGCGCATTGCGGCAGCGAATAGGTGGAACTGAAAGTACGCCGCCTCCCAGCATGAATTTGGTGCGGCGCTGTCTCCAAACCTCGCCCGAAATTTGGCCAGGCAACTTACGTTCGCGGCGCTTTGAATAGTCTGAAAGTAAGGCGCTGCTGTGTAGTGTCCTTCGGCGGCGGCCGCCCCCATCTGCCCAACTTCGACCTCCGAGGTCGTCAGGCTGCCTATCGGCATTTTCGCTGGATCGAAACCGGCGTCCGCATAAGCACGATAGAAACATTGTGTTGAATTGCCGACTACCGTTGAAAAAATGAAGTCGGGCTGTGCGTTGCGAATATCTGCCAGGATCTCATCGAAATCCCGCTCGGCTGCATTCAGCGGAACATACCGTTCACTGACTTTTGTCCCGCCGGGGCATTGACCCACAAGATCCGCCATGATCCGATTCGACTCGTAAGGATAGATGTAGTCTGAGCCAACCAGGTACACTCGTGGACCAAATGTTGACGTCATGTACTCCGCGAGCTGAACGCTGTTCTGGTTGGGCGCCGCACCCGTATATATCACGTGATCAGAGCATTCAAACCCTTCGTACAGCGTAGCGTAGAACAGCAGACGGTTCCAGCGTTCCACCACGGGAATCACCGCTTTGCGCGTACTCGACATGTAGCAGCCGAATATGACCTTCACATTGTCCGCTGTGATAAGACGTTCGGCCAAAGTGGCGTAGAGCGCCGGTTCCGAACGCGAGTCGTAAGAAACAGGTACGATTTCGCGGCCATCCACGCCGCCTGCTTCATTGACCTGCTCGATTGCAAAAAGTGTCCCGAAACGTTGTGACGCCTCGATAGACGATGTCACGCCGGTTTCGGAGTACAGCATGCCAACTTTAATGGGGTCGTTGTGTGCCACGGAATCCTCGACTCGGTTAAAACGCTCGCATGCCTCACTAAACCAATCCTAGTCCATACTTCGTCGTCGAAAGCGGGTTTACTTACACCGCAAGTTTCGACAACAAGTTCGGCAAGATGTCCAGAAGTCGCGCTTTGCGTCAATGAAAACGTATTGGGCCAGCCAAATATTTCACACATGTCTTCGTGTTCGAACGGATCAACGCAAATGCATTGACCCCGGCGCCCACGTGCAGTGAGGCCATTTCTACTTATTGCGTGGAGACCTGCTACCTGTGCTGTGGAACCTCTGTCGGAATTCCTCCGATAGGGCATGCCGGAGTACCTCGCGCACTGCGCGTCTTCACCGCGACAGCCTCGCTCGTTATTCCTTCGGTATCCTGAATCCACTTGTTGTGAACCGCCGCGCAGTCTTTACTGCTCGAGATATCACCGTGTCGCATATCTATTCTCCAAGCATCAATCCCTGGCTGCTAAGCCGTAAGGAAAACGTGGACCGTATCCGTATCCACGCCTTCGAACTCTGTTTCGCCCGCCAAACGCCCAACAATACTAAAAGCTTCTGTCCGGAAAATTTCGACAGGTCATTTTCAGAAAACAAAAAGCCCCGTGAAGACGATTGAACGTCTTCACAGGGCTTTTTTGCCGTATGCCTGGCCGGCATTTTTGGCGGCGGGCACGAATCCGATAGAGTCCTTAAAGCTTAGTTTGCAGGAGACGTTTCGTCAACGTATCTTCGTTCGTAGATAAACTACCTTGCAGCAAAAAAGAGGACACCGTGCGATGGCCTGTCTTCCTTGGCATCGGTAGTAACGACAGCGTTTTAACGAAGCGCAGTAGCGTGCTCCATTCAAACCTACCGGTCACAAGCCCACTCCCCGTGTTTTAGACGAGCTCGCAACCATCGTCGTGTGCTCAAAAAAGGCGCCAAATAAAACGCCAAGTGTTCCCCATATGACAAACTGGACGCCAGCGGCTGCCTTTCTGAATTCCCACAGCACCTGTGCGGGAAACTGCGCCGGAACTTCATTGACGGTTGGAAAGAAAATCAGCCCAGCGGCGATCAAACCAATGTAAAGACCCGTTGCCACAAGCGACGCGTTCCATTCGCCAAGTCTCTGAATCCACGCGTAACGCGCAAGGATAGATACGATCATTGTTGCCACGGAATAAGCCAGGAAGAGGAAATACAGTGCCGTTCGTGCACCGATTGTCTCGGGATCGCCTATTGATGGCGGATTAGCCGGATACTTGAGCATTGGAACAATCACTAATGCGATGAAGGCAGCGCCGGCCAGTACCATGGATAGCTTCGATGCCTTCATGCTCTTCACACGCCCGTATAGGACCGCGAAAGTCAAGGCGAACAATCCGCCAACCGAGGTTCCGTAGGCCACCACACCCGTCAACAAGCCCAAACCTGCTTGCGTCTGACGGCTAACCAGTTCTTCATCATGGCCGTGTACACCGCTCATTGCGGCCTCCTTTGCATTCTGTTGCTGCTCGAATGCAATGGCACGATCAATTGAAGGCTCGCCGATCGTCCGGGCGAACCCGAAGGAGATCAGACTCGCTAATAAGCCGGCAAGCAGGCCC
The DNA here is from genome assembly GCF_000729995.1 of Caballeronia sordidicola. Classification (GTDB taxonomy): domain Bacteria; phylum Pseudomonadota; class Gammaproteobacteria; order Burkholderiales; family Burkholderiaceae; genus Caballeronia; species Caballeronia sordidicola_A. The sequence goes on from NZ_JNFG01000005.1 coordinate 226,174, forward strand.
TGTATCAACATCTTTCCCACCATGATCACCTCCCGGTTAATGGCAAGGGAAGCCGAGGAGATGCCGCCCATCATGCACAAACTCGTGAACGTACATTCCTCGAATCAATGAAGTTGCGCCTTGCTCGGCGCCAACAAAATAGAGCGTGAGGAGTAGAAGCAGTCCACCGAAAATTACCCAGGGCAACAGTTCTTTCACGGGAATTGGAGCCGGCAAGGCGACAGGGTTAAGAATCGCATCGTTCATAGTCGAACCTCCCAAAAAATAAAGTCTCAAACAAAGCGCTCAAGATCCAACACATGCGGAAAATCCGGCCTCTAACAATCCGTGATCGAGATTGCGGCCAATAAGGACATATTCTGTTGTTCTTGCGGTCTCCCCCCATGCATCCAGCCGGCTTATCGTTGTCAGCATACGAACGCTCTGGAAAATGACTCGCTCGTTGAAGCCAATTGCGTTGAATACTCCCTTCGAGCGAAGAATCGAACCGCCCTGCGTCTGAAGTAGCTCAGAGATCCATGACATAAACCGGTTCAAATCGATCGGTCTTTGCGCGCGTAAAACGATTGATCCAATGGATGCGTCGTGTTCATGCGGATGCTCATCGAGGAATAGAGGATCGACTTCGAGTTTCGCTGCCAATTGAAACGCATTTGTCCCGAGCACAAGGGACGGATTCACGTCGGCCTGCGATGTTCGATATACCTTCGCCAGCGGATTAAGACGGCTAATTCGGCTCTCGATACCCCGCAATTCGTCCTCCGAAACGAGATCTATCTTGTTCACAAGCACGATGTCCGCGAAACCGAGTTGCTCGCGAGCCTCCTCGTTCTCCTCGAGGCTGCGGTCAAAGTTCACTGCGTCGATTACCGTGATAAACGCATCGAGGCGGGCGATGGATTTCACTCCATCCGATACAAAGAATGTCGATGCAACCGGTGCAGGATCTGCGAGCCCGGTTGTTTCAATCATGATTGCATCGATATCAGGCGCACGCTCACGAATGCGTTCCAATGTCTCGATGAGGTCCCCCCGTACTGTGCAGCAGAGACAGCCGTTGTTAAACTCGATCAACTGTTCATTTTCGTCATCGAAGATCAGTTGGCCGTCGATTCCGATTTCGCCAAATTCGTTCACGATCACGGCTATCTTTCGCCCAGCCTGATTCTGTAAAAGCCTGTTGAGCAAGGTTGTTTTCCCCGCGCCCAGGAAACCCGTAATGACCGTCGCGGGGATACGGAAGTCTGTTAGCGCATTGTCCATGACCACTCCTTCTTATCCCCGGGACGTACCGGCGATAATGCCGTCGGCAGGTTCATCGATCAAACCGCTTTCACAGCAGGGGGCGCTACCTTTGGCTCTCCGCCTGGCGTTTTGACAACTGTCCTTGTCATCGGGGAAATCGCGTTGGCAAATATTTCCTTGCGGGTTGGAGGGGGTAGTTTGTCGCCTCGCAGTTCATCATAGGGAACCACGATCCAGCATGCGCATCCCCAGATGCATTCGCCCGCCAGTCCCTGGAAGCGAATGGCAGGCTCCGAGATCATTGGCCCAATATCCAGAAGCCACGAATGCTCGTTAAGCTTCTCCTCCCAGGTCAACTTGTCATACGCATCGCGACTGGCCCAGAATGCTTCAAGGTCGGTCTTGGCCATCCCTGGCAGAATGATGACCGCATACGACGTCAGCGCGTCGAAGAACTCGTGGTTGAAAATCTGAACAGGTTTGTCACCGTCGCTCAACAGATACGTCTTGGTGACCATATCCCGGGTCTTGATGTCGATGGCATTAACGTCCATATCGCGAGGGACATATACATGGACTTCTACATAGTCGGTACGGAATTCACCTTTTAAACCGTCATATTTCGGAGCAAAGTCTATCCATTGCTCAACCACGGCTTCCCATTTCTCACCATGCTCGCCGGGCAGAACCTGCACGCCAGGGTGAGTGAGCTTGGCAACGTTAAAAAGCGTCCAGTTACGAGCCTTTGCGCTCAATGTTTCGTGCGGCGCACCCGTGAATCCGAGTGGACGAAGTGCCCTGAACAACACACGTCCATGTTCATCGGCAGCAAACCTCATGAAACAATCGGCGACGAACCGATTGGTCACCATGTGCCTGAAAGTATCCCGGACGCGTTGTTCGCCTGTGTCCGTATAGGCGGTGAGGCGCTGCCAGCTTTGCTCGGGGTTGACCACGAAAAATCCACCCGTGAAGGGGTTCTTATAGAGATCGCCCCACACCGTTATGACCCCGTTGTTCTTGTCGTCGTCCAGCATGCAGTCGAGATCGTTCAGGGCGGTATACATGGTCGCCGTGTTGCGGTGTACGTCCGAGTCACCGCTTGAAGAAAGTTGCCCCACCCCAATAACGGGCAAACGGCGACCAAGCTTCACGTTCGACAGATGTCGCGCGAGATCGACGACAATCCCGGACCCCGTTCCCCCTGCGAGGCTGAATGGCACAAGAATCATCGACGGGATTTGAGCTTCTTCAATATGCGCTACGAACTCGTCCAACGCCTCACTGAGTACCCGAGGCTCATCGTAATACGCTTTGGCATAGATGGCCTTCGCGACAGCGCGGGGAAAGTGGTCACCTGCTTTGGGGAAAGGTAGATTTCTGTTCACCCACGATTCATAGTTCGGGTTCCAGTAGTACCGGGGGTACTCCAATTTAAGGAATTCACGCATACGGCTGGTTGTATTGAAGAGGTCTTCCTTCGAGGGAACCTCAAGTGCAATTGCCCGGAAGAAGAAACGTTCGTGCGGAATTCCGCGCGACTCGAGCCTCTTACAGAACGCGCCGGCGTAATCCATGACAACGCCCATGTCCTGGTCGCCGATGTCTACGACCATTGCAGCGAATCGGGCACGCGGATCTTCGAGTAAGTCCTCCATCTCACCGGTACGAAGAAGTGCTTCGACATATGCAGCGCCGGTTCGACCAATTCCGACAACGTGGATGCAATGTTCGGACTGGTTACCTGTAGCGCTGTGATAAAGCGACTTTGCCATAGCCTCATCTCCTTCCAGAACTTGAACGCGACCTCATTGCGAGCGTTACATTGCCGCTAGCATCTGATCGAGAACGTCTCCGTCTTATCCAGAAAACCGAGATCTCTTAAAATATGGGCGACCGACGTGGCGCGTTCATTGGCCACATACAAGATGTAGTCTTCGACGAATAGGCCCGGATCGCGGGATATGGTTCCATTTTCAATCAGATCAACGCCTTTCTCGAGATTGTGTCTGCGGAGCGTTGCGGACCAAATAGGAGATTCTATATAAATAGCCTCGTTATCTACGCGCACCAATTTTAAGAATTTTCCGCCGGACACGGTTGGAACCAGCGCGCCATTTCCGTATTTGGCGATCACCTGAGACCAATTGAGCGGCATATCACCTCCTCTGAGTGGGGCAGCTTGAATGTCTATCAACCCGTAGCGATGGATTCTTCGGTATCCACTTGATCTTCACCTCGAACGGCTGCATACCGCACTGCGATCCAGTTCTGGCATCCCCAAAGACTAGCTCCGGCCATACCGTCTAGTATTGTCGAAGGTTCACAAAGCACTACACCTTGCTCAAGCAACCATGAGTGTCCCAGCAGCTTTTCGTTCCGACTCTGCTGGTCGTAGGTTGACCTTGCCTGAGCAAAGAGTTCGAGATCATCCTTGCTTACTTGAGGCAGCACAAATTGCACCGAGCCAGCACGGCCCCCTTCTGAAAGATCCGGCCGAATCGACGGACCGAAAGCAATATCAATCTGTGCGGCCATGTCGTTTGTTTTGTCAGTTCCCTTCAAAGCGATCCTCGCTTCGACGAATTCTGGTCGGTAAGTTGACCGTAGTCCCAGTTTTCTCGGGAGGTCGGCGTGGAGTGGAAGCGCTCCACCCTCGACGTCTGCAAATGCGAAAGCATGTATCCATCGCGTGCCGTACGGCGTTCGGGCGGCTGAATGCTGCGTGGACGGCGCGGCGACCCAGTTCAGGAGTCTCATCGTCTCCCAGAGATTGGCGCCATTGCGAGACGTAATTAATGAGGCAATTTCGTCGTCCACCCGGTCATGTGTGGCCTGCAGGTTTTTCGTTGCGTTCCACACATGCTGCTGCGGAACGAGCAGGAATCCTGCCGTGAAGGGGTTCCGGTAAAGATCGCCACACGCTGCAACGACGCCGCGATTCTTGGTTTCATCGCTCATGCAATCCAATTCGTTTAGTACAGGGAAAAGGTGCCCTCCAGAATGTTCCGGGATATCACCTTCACATGGCGCTATACCAATCCCAACTACCAGAATCCGGCGTCCGAATTTGACGTTGGAAATGTGTCGAGCGACGTCTACTGCGATGCCACTCCCGCTTCCACCACCCAGCCCGAATAAAATGCAGACCAGTGATTCGCCTGGCGTCGCAATCACACTGTTAGAAAAGCGTTTGATTGCTTCCGCTGCGTGCCTGTCGCCATCGTAATAGGCTTGACCATATACGGCTTTTGCAATCGCACGAGGAACTGATTCTCCCGGATCTGGCATCTTGTCGCCCGATCCAATCCATGGCTCAAATGCAGATGCGCGCGCAGCGAACGGATACTCGAGCTGCAAAAATTCGGGGTACCGTTTGAGGCTTGCAAACAGGTCCTCCTTCGTTGGCACTTCGAGTTGCAGGACTTCCACGGATGCATGGGGGCCCTCAAGTCTCGTCCGGTTCCGGCGAATCACCTCAAGATGCGCACTAGCGCCAATGTCAATCGCCAGAACACTCAAACGAGCACCGTCTGCCTCAAGCATTACATTGGAGATCTGCTCCATTGTTCTGGCGACGACTGCGGTTCCTGCGCCGCCGATCCCGACAAGATGAATCGTATAGGGCATGCCGGCGTTGTCGTCGATCCGATGGATACCGCGCTTCAATGCGTCGAGCTTGCGCCGCTGAATCTTCTCAGCCGTGCTAACAAGACCAGGTGTCGGCCGGCCTCCGAGAGGATCGATACCTGCATTTATGGCCAACCTGGCCTCCTTTATGGAACGGACCATGGCGTGCACTTGCGCGCGTCACACAAAACAAAGAGCCCCAACCACGCTATTCTCGGTTGGGGCTCTTTTGTTTTGTGTGACCTGATCGGCAATGCCGGCGATCGGCCTCAAAACTCGGGTATCGCCAGACCCCGCTCGTCACTTGTGTTGAGTTATAGGCACCTCGATTTCACAAGTCAAGCGCGGCTTGGTTGGATCCAAAATGATAACGGCAGATATCAGAGCGTTCGCGCTGATGCCAGCGCAGGAACGCCATGCGCGTTCCTGCGCCTGCCGCTGCGTTGCATTGGACCCACGACCTTCTCGGGTCAGCGCCGTATTGAGGCGTCATCTTGCAGTCTGCTCACGCCTCTTTTCCGGTTGCTGGAACGAACTCCGTTTTCATAAGATAGCGGGGAAGTAGATAGAAAGATCGGTGACGACGGCACCTCGTCAGTTAATTGCTTACGTGATAGTTGTTTCTGTTCTGAACAATTTTATTTATGTTGTTCATCTCAACGGACAGTTATCCTGACTAATTGACAACAGTGGCTTTCTACACGCTAACGATACCCTTCCGCCTGTTTGCACTAGAGCCCGGAAGCGCCCCCGCTGGGCCTCGCTGTCTCCCGGTGATCAAATGATCCTGTCGCTCGCCAACACTCGCGTCGGGTTAACCGATCATCACGCCGAGCGCGTCGAACGTCTCGTGTCGAAATGAGGCTGAAGTCAACGTCGTCGCCGTTCAAAACAACGACTGCGGCAGTCGCGCGAAAGCGCATCCATTCATGCAAAACCATGAGCGTTGGAATCCGAAAACAAACTGCGCTTGACTTCTGAAATTGACATGCCTATAACTCAACTCATGAGATGTGCAGGTCCAGTGGCACTCAGGTTTTAAGACCGATCGCCAGCATTGCCGATCAGGTCACGGGCAAAAGAGCCCCAACCGTAAATAACGCGGTTGGGGCTTTTTTTGTTTACTCGACGCGCGAAGGTGTGTGACCGGAAGGTTTGAATGAAGCCCACAATGGTGCTCCATTCAAACGCCGTCTTCGGCTGATGCCCGCGAAGACGAGGCCACTAAATCGATATCCGGTGTTTAGATTCCGTCGTATTACTTTGAAATACGAACGAATATAAATTGGAGAAAAGTCGTTTGAGGATCAGGTTTTAAAAACTCTGTCGGATTGATGCCCGCCGCCAAAAATGTCGGCCAGGCACGTGGCAAAAAAGCCCTGTAAAGACGTTCAATCGTCTCTACGGGGCTTTTGCTTTTTGAAGATGGCCCTTCAAAGTTTTCTGGATACAAGTTTTTTAATATCGTTCGGTGTTCGGTGGACGGAGCGTTCGAAGACGTGGACATAGGCAGTCCCACGTTTTTCTTACGGCCTGACAGCCCGAAATTGTTGCTGGAGAGCAAACATGCGACGCGATGATATTTCGAACAGTAAAGACTGCATGGACGTTGCGGTCCTGAATCGTAAGACGCTTCGGTCGTGGACATTAGTCAAGGTTTTAGAGAACATGCGAAAGATCGTCAATGATATTCGCCGCCGTGAAAGACACTATCGAGGCATCTATGAAAATGCGCTGGAGGGCATCGCGCGATTCTCGCCGCGCGGTGAGGCTCTCAGTGCGAATCCCGCATTTGCGCGAATGCTGGGATATGAGCATTCCGAAGAACTTGTCCGTAGCATCACCGACTTCGGGCGGCAATGCTGGCTCGATCTGCACGAATGGGACAGTCTGGTCCGAGCACTGCGCACGCAGGGTGCGGCAAGCGGATGTGAAGTAGAACTGGTGCGGGCGGACGGAAGCCACATCTGGGTGTTCCTTAGTGCAAGGGCGGTGCGCAGTGAAACAGGTGACATGCTTTTCCTTGAAGCGAACGTTTCCGGTGTCGCCAGGGAAAAGCACAGGGAAGCGGCGTTATGGGAGAGCGAATTGTGCTTCCGCGGTGTCGCACGCGACATGGCGGTGGGGGTCAATACGGAAGGCGAGCGGCGGACGAGCCTGTTGACGCGCTGTGATCCGAAAAAGCGCGAAGATAGTCTGGAGAGCGCGCTGCAAATGGCGCATGTCGGATATTGGGATCGCGAATTGGACACCGATCGCGTCACTTGGTCGGACGAAACCTGTCGGATCATGGGTACCGCGCAGCGGCTTTCCAATCGCAGCTTTGCGGACGAACTCGCCGCGATCCATCCGGAAGACCGTCCGTGCGTGACGCGTGCGGTGTTGATAGCGCTGGATGGCGGCGCGCGTTTCGACGTCGAGTTCCGCGTCCTTCGGCCGGATGGGGACGTGCGTATCGTTCGGAAGCAGGGCGATCTCGTGACGGACAAATCTGGGCACCCAAGACGCATGTTCGGCACAATTCAGGACATCACCAAACACAAACGGGCCGAGGAGCGCCTTGCCGAGAGCGAGCAGCGTGTTCGTGCGATGCCGATGGCGCTCGCGCATGCGAACAGGCTGGCGACCGTCGGGCAGTTCACGGCCGAGCTCGCGCATGAGATCAAGCAGCCAATTGCGGCTGCTGCGACCCACGCGGCCGCAGCCGTTCGCTGGTTGCGCACGCAGCCTCCCAATCTCGATGAGGCACAGCGCGCACTCAGCTACATTGTGGATGACACTCGGCGGACGTGCGACGTGATCGTCAGGATTCGCAGGCTTGTCACGAAGACGCCGATGAGCGAGGGCTTTCTGCGTGTCAACGACGCCATTATGGAAGTGATGAACCTGATTAGCGGCGAGGTCGAGAAAAACGCGGTGTCGGCGCGCGCCCAGCTTGCCGAAAGCTTGCCGCTCATTCACGGAGACAGGGTGCAGTTACAGCAGGTCATGCTCAACCTGAGCATAAACGCAATCGAAGCGATGAGTACCTGCGGCGGCCCGCGCGAGTTGTCGATCGAGACGGGAACGGATGCTCAGGGCAACGTACTCGTCGCTGTCCGCGATTCGGGTCCGGGCCTGGGCCCGGACGCGTTGAAGCAGATCTTTGAACCGTTCTACACGACGAAGCCGGCCGGCATGGGAATAGGGTTGTCGATTTGCCGCTCAATTGTCGAAGCACACGGCGGGCGGTTATGGGTTTCAGACAACCCGGCGGGTGGTTCCATTTTTCAGTTTTCCATTCCTTCAGAGACGTCTTGCGGCTCTCGTGACTCAAGCTAAGCGGCGCAGGCGAACTGGACCCGCCACCGCAGCTTAAACCAAACGACTTCGGAAATTCGCATTGGCGCATTGGCGAATAAGTATACGCACGTATGAGGAGCACACGCGTAAGCAGTGGGCACGGCACCGCTATGTATCATTTAAATTCGATCCTGCTGCACGTATGCTGATCTCATCGCCAGTGCTTACGTGCTGCAAATCATTGTCGATACATATCGCGAAAACAGAGTGCGGGTCTTAATCGAATAGAGGATCTGCACGCATCAATCGAGCGCGATAGCCGTTTGCACATTCATTCGCATCATTCAGAAAAACAAGGTCATTTAGTACTTCATATCAGTAAAAATTCGCCCATAGGGACGCGAGTCGCGTTCTGGCGACCGCAACCAAACCTCAATTGGAGAGTTATCAATGTCGGATAAAATCGACCCCAGCCGTCGCGGCTTTCTGGGTACTGCGGCTATGACTTTGGCTGCCGCCCAGCTTGGCATGATTGGCTCTGCACGTGCACAATCCAGCCCGGAGAAGGGGGTGAATCTGCCCGCAATCAAGCCGGGCACGAACACGTCGTTCGGTGCATTGAAGCAGATCAATGCGGGTCCCCTGAATGTTGGATACGCTGAGGCGGGACCTGCCAATGGCCCCGTGGTGATGCTTCTTCATGGCTGGCCTTACGATATCTACAGCTATGTCGATGTAGCGCCTTTGCTGGCTTCGGCCGGTTATCGGGTGATCATCCCCTATCTGCGCGGCCATGGCACGACGCGCTTTTTATCGGATGCGACAATGCGCAATGGACAGCAGGCCGCTGTTGCAGTCGACATCATCGCACTGATGGATGCGCTGAAGATCGATAAAGCGACCGTCGCAGGCTATGACTGGGGAGCGCGGACTGCGTGCATCCTCGCGGCGCTGTGGCCTGAACGATGCAACGGTTTGGTTTCCGTGAGTGGCTATCTGATTACCAATCTCGAACTCACTCAGTTGCCGCTACCACCGAAGGCCGAGTACGCATGGTGGTACCAGTACTATTTCGCTACAGAACACGGCGAGGTGGGTTACGCAAAATACAAGGATGACTTTGCGAAACTCATCTGGCAGATCGCCTCGCCGAAGTGGGCCTTCGACGACGCCACGTTCAACCGCACCGCAGCAGCCTTCAACAACCCGGATTACGTTGCGATCGTAATTCACAACTATCGTTGGCGGCAAAGCCTGGCGCAAGGTGAGCCGCAGTACGACGCGTTGGAAAAGCGGCTCAACGCCGCCCCGGATATCGGCGTGCCCACGATTACCCTCGAAGGTGATGTCAATGGTGCGCCGCATCCCGACCCGGCATCGTATGCGAAGAAGTTCTCAGGCAAGTACTCACACAAGCTCGTCAGGGGTGCCGGTCACAATCTTCCCCAGGAGGCGCCCCGAGCATTTGCCGAAGCAGTCATTGAAGTTGCTGGCTGATGCACGATTCCTGAGGCACGATTCGAATGGGCGGTATGACGGAAGACCTCCTTCGTGAGGTCTTCCGTCGAGTTCAATTCTTGATAGCAACGCCACGCGGGATTGACCGCCTCTTCATTTAGAGCTGAACACGCATGGCCGGCTTCGACCGGTTGTTCGTCCCCAACAGTCCATTTTTTGCGGAGCATTTCATGAGTCACCACGACGTTTACGCCAGACTGAAAGAACTCGGCATCGAGTTGCCGACCGCCGGCGGCGCCGCCGCCGCCTATGTGATGAGCGCAGAAAGCGGCAACATGGTTTATCTGTCTGGTCATCTCGCCAAGAAAGACGGCAAGGTATGGGCGGGAAAACTTGGCGATACGCTGACGACTGAAGAGGGGCGCATCGCTGCGCGCCATGCTGTTATCGATCTGTTCGCTACACTGCACGCGCACATTGGCGATTTGAATCGCGTTACCCGGGTCGTGAAAGTGGTAAGCCTCGTCAATTCCACACCCGATTTCGTTGAGCAGCATCTGGTAACGAACGGCGCGTCCGAACTTATCGCCGACGTATTCGGTGAGGTCGGCCAACACGCGCGTTCGGCGTTTGGCGTTGCGCAGATTCCGTTGGGTGCGTGCGTCGAGATCGAGATGAATGTCGAGGTGAAATGATCCGGTTCGTGCGTACCGGGTTAGCTCAAGGTAGTTCCATACCGCCGCCGATAAGACAGGTGTCCGTCAGCTTGCCGCGAGAAGCGTGGCGCGAGCTTCTCGTAGCGTGTTAAGGCTGCGCGCTCTGGACGAAACCGGCGGCCGGGATTTCGAAATAGAAGCGGGCTCCGCCGAGAGTCGATTCGCTGTCCACCGCGATGCGCCCGCCGTGCGCTTCGATAATCGAGCGGCAGATGGGCAGACCCATGCCCATGCCATCCTGCTTCGTCGTGAAGAAACTCTCGAACAGATAGTCAAGATGTTCTGGGGCAACGCCTGGGCCGCTATCCTCGACCATGCAGCGAAGCGTTGCGGGATCAGACATGGCGGTGCGGATGCCGATCCTGCGCTCGGGGCTTTGTGCATGCTCCATTGCCTGCATGGCGTTGACGGCGAGATTGACAATGACTTGCTGAAACTGGACGCGATCGGCAAGTACGTGAGGGGCCCCCGGAGCGACATGGTGCGATACCGTGACGCCGCGCATCTTGACTTCGTGACGGAGAAACATGAGCGCCCCATCGATCAGTTCGTCAAGCGACACCACCGTGTGTTCGGGCGCTTGCCGAATCGCCATCGCGCGAATGCGGCTAACAATGTCTGCGGCACGATGCGCATTGGCGACTATGCGTGTGTTCGTCAGGCGTGCCTCTTCGATATCGGGAACCGGCCGGTCAAGCCAGCGTTGCGCGGCCTGTCCATTCGTCACGACGGCGGCAAGTGGCTGCTTCAACTCGTGCGCGATCGAGGCAGTCAGTTCGCCCAGCATTGAGATGCGCGCCGCATGCGCAAAGTCGGCCTGCAACCGCTGCAGCATTTCCTGAGCGCGGACACGCTCGGTCAGGTCAACCAGGCTGATCAACGCGATGCCAAGATCGTTAGTCGCCCGGGGGCGTGCTACGGTGAATTGAACATCGATGATTCGCCCATCGAAGGTCGGAAGCCTCGTGGTTTCCTGAAAGCGCTCCTCGCCGCGATACCTGCTTTCAAGGACTCGCCGGAAAGTGCCGGGGCTCTGATTCCACACCCAGGACACAGGACCGAGTAACTCGCTGCGGTCCCGCGCACCGAACATCTGCACCGCGTAGTTGTTGACCTCTTCGACGACAAGCACCTCTTGCGCGATGCGCAGCCACTCCGGATGCTCGTCAATGTAGGCCGACAGGTTCTCCACGCCCTGCGCCCGCAGCTGCGTCAACATCGCGATCACAGGCTGGGCGTCTGTCTGCCAGAGGCCGACCGGCATATCGCGAAAGAGATTGCGGTAACGTTGCTCGCTGCGTTCGAGTGCCGCGTGAGCCTGCTTGCCCACCGTGATGTCCATGAGCGCGCCGACGAACTGCACATCGCCTGGCTCATCTGCGACGACATGAGCCAAAGTATGGAGGTGTTTGACGGATCCATCGGGCATCCGCAACCGATGCTCGATATCGAATCCCTGCTTGTCGTTTGCAGCGTGATCGAGCGCCTGCTGAACAAGAGCAAGGTCGTCCGGATGCACTCGGGCGAACAACAGTTCGACAGTGGGCCTTGTGCTCGAATCATATTCAAGGATTCGAAAGCTCTCTTCCGACCAGAAGATTTCTCCGCTCGTTACGTGCCAGTCAAAGCTACCCGTGTGACTTAGCCGTTGTGCGTCGGCCAGCAAAGCTTCTGCGCGCTGCAGGTCAGCGTAAAGACGCGTATTCTCCAACGAAATCGCCGCTTGTGAAGCCAGCAGCCTCAGCACAGCGATGCGGGCCGGTGTAAAGACGTGAGGGGTCAGGCTGTTCTCGAGGTATAGCACACCGATCAACTTCGTCTGCTTGATCAGGGGCAGGCAGAGAATCGACCGGCAGTCGTTACGGCGGATATACTCATCGCCCGAGAACGGACTTTGTTCCGATGCATCGTCGAGCACCACACTGTCCCGGGTTCGCATGACGTAGCGCAGAACCGACTCGGGCAGTGCCACAGGCGTAACCCGCATTCGTGGCAATTGGACCACGACTGCATGACGCACCGTCGTGGCTTCAGCTTCGATCCGCAACCCGTCGCCTCGCGGCAGGATCAGCAAGCCCCGGTCGGCGCCGGCATGCTCCAGCGCGAGAACCATCAGCGTGTGGATCAATTCATTCAGGTCGATCTCGCTGAAGACCGCCTGCGACACCTTCACGACCGTCGTGAGATCCAATTGCTCTGCCGAAGTTGCAATGGTGCTGTCAGGGCGTGGCGAATCGTGGCCCAGTTGCGGGTGGGTCTGGTCCAGTTGACGAACCTTGCCGTTCGCGCCCCAACGGACGTAGCAAGACCGGGCGTTCCGGAGATAGGTCTCAGCGATCGTGTCGAAGCCACGCTCCGAATAGAATCTCGCGGCGAGTTCATGCGCGATGCCCTGATTCTGGATGAAGCCATGCTCGCGGGCGGAGCTTATAGCTTCCTCATAGAAGCGCATGGCTTCGAGGTCGCGGCCTTTGATGCGTGCCATCTCTGCGCAGACCAGTGCATGGCGGTTGCGATAATTGTCGGGAGAGTTGTCAGCCCAAAGCTGGAGTTTCCTGAGTATCGCGTCGAGCATGTGCTCATATTCGTGCTGCTCAGTGGCGCAAGCTGTCGGGTAGAGCGCCGTCAGGGTGAGCGCATGGAAGAAGTGATAGGTGGCTTCGATCGGCATGCCCATCGCGGCGCCGAGCACAGGCTCCGCGCGGGCGCGGCAGTCCAGCGCCTCCGCGTACCTTCCGTCAAGGAAGGCGAGAATCTGCTTCATGATGTAATAGAAGACGATGCCGCAGCCGAAGTTGGCCTTCACAATAGCGGCAAAGCAGGCCGCTTCGTCGAACGCTTTATCGTCCAGGGTCAGCGGGTCCTTCAAGCTGCCCTGTAGGCTCGCGACAAATTGCTGTTCCAGTCGCACCGTCTCGCACACGGCATCGTTGCGGCTCTGCCGGGCGAACGCTGCATACCTCGCTGATAGCACCTTCACATCCTCAAGGGCGTCGCCCTTCTCGATCAACTGCCAGAGCGTCTCGAATGCGAGGTAACCGGTAAAAACCAGGTCTCCGACTTCCAGGCAGGCGAGGATAGCCTGTTCCAGGATCGGCAGGTCAGTCGCGATATGGCTTCGCCAGAAATTGATATGGTCGCCATGCAGGTGAAGCAATTTTCCCCGCAAGCGCCGGTTGTTAAACTTTTCATTCAGCCGCAGCGACATTTCGGAGAATTGGACGCCAGAGGCGATGTCGCCTACAAGCGAGACCAGCATGACCGCGTAGTTACCATACACGTAGCTCGACTGGTCAGTATTGCCGTGCCGCAAGGAGAGGTTGACCGCCTTGAGGGTGATCAGGGGAAAGAGCATCGGTCGCCCGATGTACGCGCAGGGCATCGCTTCAACGAGGATATTGATGATCGCCTGCGTAGCCGGGTCTGACGCCACCGGAGCGTCGACAAGTTCACTAATCAGGCGTCCTCCAAGATTGATCGGGACGTCCCTCAGCTCGGCGTCGATTGCTTCCCGAATGCCATGCTCGGATTCGGGGAAGATCACACCAAAATCCCGGAGCGCGTCGAGTCCCGCCGCGTAGCTGTCGTCATATTTACCGGCGACCTGATACAGCTTCATGCGCAGGCTATAGACTTTGGCCCGATCGATATTGTCGTGTGCTTCGCCCAGGATTGTGTCGAACAGTGCGTCCGCCGCAGGAAAATTCCCCACCAGATATTCGCACTCGGAGAACGCAAGGTAGAGGTCCAGCGTCAGCGGGTAGCGTTGTGTCCAGGCATCCGGCGACAACAGCCTGGTGGCTTGCGCCAGATAGTTGCGGGCGGAGGCGTACGCGGTCGAACTCATGGCCCGCTTACCCGCGGTGAGGTTCAGCTCGACGACCCGTTCCCGTTCCGCGTCAATCGTGATAAGCGCAGCGCCGCGATTGAGATGGTTGACGATATCGAAAATAGTCTCTTCAAGGTCCTCGGACGCCGTGCGTGACGCGAGCATTCTGCCGATCCGCAGATGCACTGCCGCGCGCTCGCCCTCGGGGATAAGGGCATAAGCCGCCTCATGGATGCGATCGTGCACGAATGCGTAGGAATACTCTGCGCGAAAGACAAGGCCAGCCCGAACGGCTTCCCACAGTTCCCCGTGGATCTTTTCTGCGGACCCGCCCTGAACCAGCGTCAGCGTGACGACCTCGGCCGTGTTTCCGAGGCAGGCGAGTTGCCCTAACGCATCTCGTGTTGTGTCAGGTAGCCGGCTCAGTTTCGCGGCCATGAGGTCCGCGACGTTCTCGGTAAAGCCCTTCGCACGAATGCGTTGCAGGTCCCAGGTCCACGCCAGTGCGCCATCGTCAAAAGTGAGTAGCGCCTCGTCGGTGAGAGCCGTCAGGAACTGGATTGCGAAGAACGGATTGCCGCCGGTCTTCTCATGCAACAACTGCGCGAGTGGCCGCGCCGTCTCGCGGTCGCAGTGAAGCGAATCGGCGACCAGTTGCCCGATGCTTTCAGGCGTAAGAGGCGCCAGCGTGGTCTCCTGAACCCGGCCGCCGGCGTCGCGGATCAATCCCAATGTCCGCGCGAGCGGGTGAGCTGGCCCGACCTCGTTATCCCGATAGGCGCCGACCAACAGCAGGTGCCGAACCTCCGGGTGCGTGACGAGGTGTTCGATCAGATCGAGCGTCGCCGTGTCAAGCCATTGCAAGTCATCGACGAACAACGCGAGCGGATGTTCCGCGCACGCGAACACACCGATGAATCGACGGAACACGATCTGAAAGCGATTTTGCGCGTCTTGCGGCGGCAGGGTAGGGACGCTCGGTTGCTCGCCGATAATGAGGGCAAGCTCAGGGATGAGATTCACCATCAACTGGCCATTGGGGCCCAGTGCTTCCAGCAGCGCACTCCGCCACGGGGCAACCTCTGCATCGCTTTTGCTTAGCAGATTGCGCACGAGCGACTGGAAGGCTTGCGCCAGCGTCACGTAAGGAATGTCGCGCTTGTATTGATCGAACTTGCCGGCCGCAAACAGGCCGCGCGGCGGGACCAGCACCTTGTGCAGTTCGTTGACGACCGAGGACTTGCCGATGCCGGCGTACCCGGATATGAGCACCAGTTCGGTTGCGCCATTGGCCACGACGCGGTCAAAGGCGGCGACCAGCTCCCCGATCTGGGTCTCACGTCCATAGAGCTTTTCCGGAATCAGCAGCCGATCTGACGTGTCGTGCGCCCCCAGGGGGAACGCGTCGATCCAGCGGTGTGCCTCCCATGCCGAAAGACACGACCGGAGGTCGGCTTCTACCCCTGACGCAGTCTGGTATCGATTTTCAGCGGTCTTGGCGAGGAGCTTCAATACAATGCCCTCGACGGGTGCGGGAATTCCGCTGACGCGCTCGCTTGGCGGTGTTGGCTTGCGGGCGATGTGGCAATGAATCCATTCCATCGCGTCCGTTGCGGTGAACGGAAGCGAGCCGGTCAGCATCTCGTATAACGTGACGCCGAGCGAGTAGAGATCGCTGCGAGCGTCGATCGAGCGATTCATGCGGCCGGTTTGCTCGGGTGGCATATAGGCAAACGTCCCTGCGACGATTTCCGGTGGCGCGGGAGGCTGGCGTTCGTTGGGCAGCCGTGAAGCGATCCCGAAGCCGGTAAGCCGGACGTTGCCGTCTCCGTCGACAAGCACGTTCGCCGGCTTGATGTCCTTGTGGATGAGACCGTGCCGATGGACGTGGCCAACCGTTATCGCCAGGTTTATGGCGAGCAGCAGGAAGCGTGTCAGCTCCAGCGGCTGGCCGAGAGCGCGATCCAGCGGCTCGCCGCCGTTGTCGTCGAGGAAGAGCGTTGGGGGAGCCTTGTGGCAGTTTAGGGCAAGAGGTTGCGCCGCCCACCTGGGGTCGAGCAGTGTCGCGAGGGCATATTCGTGTTCGAGGCGCGCGATGCTTCTTGGCGCCGAACTCGCGGCGATCAGGGCTAGTACGGAGACCGGATTGCCTGGTTGCCGCGCGCGATAGAGCGAGAAGTCTCCGTCGTCGCGTAGCGGCTCCAGCTCGTATCCGGTGATATCCATAGTCACGACCGTTGCCTCGCTGCAGACCTCATCCAGCTCCGATTCTGCGCGCTTTTGCACCCCTTGGCTATCGGCCTGCCCGCGCTTGCGCGAGCGTCCGAGACACGCGCAACGGGGGCGAGCGAGATCGCCGCAACTGCTGGCCCGTCTCAAATCGCGGCCATCGTCGCCACGCGAAACCGAAGCCGCGAAGTGCGTCGACCTGTGCATCGGCGTGCGCCCTGGCTCCGCGTCAACCTACGCGCAAAACCTGTACACCGAACAGGGCAGAGATCCTTCAGACAATTGCAACCGTGGTATGAGTCACTGAAACCTCTGGGCTAACTACCCAACCGTTTGTAGATCTGGCTGTCTGGCCCGTGTTCATATAACTTGGAGTCTTTACCGGGTACCGTGCTTCTCTCACAGATCATCAGTACTTCGAAGCGAAGAAGTCGATGGTCATAAAATTTCTTTCGATGAGGAGTTAGATGATGCAGGCAAACTCCAACGCTACCGACCCCTGGATGCAGACGATTGGCTTGCTCTCGCTGTTGTCGGGAGTGGCGGTCCCAGGCGTCAGGCTGCCCGCTGCCTCAACGAACAAGCCGGCATGCAAGGTATGCAGGCCGCCGGTGCCAGGGGAAGGTCACCGAGCCTTGGTAACACTCATAGACCGCCCCAATGCTTCAACGGCGACCATCTCCTGGCGCGATTCGACCCGCTGCTGTTATGGAGATCAGGTTTGGCGCGCGTCACGGGCCCGCGCGAAGGGGGTTTGCGCAATGAGCGGTTGCGTGATTAACCCAAACGACGCGGTGTTCAAGCCGGGGCGATGCAGGACCTCGCCGCTTAACGTGCATGCCATGATCCTGACCTCCATACTCGACGACGTGACTTCGACCTGATCTGCTGTCGACCGGGTCAACGCGGCTTCAAGTCTGGTCCCTGCGTGACCACTGGACTTGCCGACCCCGGCAGTTAGCGGCCCGGTATATTCACGATCGCTGCCACTCGCGCCAGAAATCTCACGTCGTCCAGCGGTTTCGAGAAAAGCCCCACTGCGCCTGAACTTCCGATTCTCTTGACCATGTCGGGTGTCGCGTACGCGGTTATAAAAAAGACCGGAATCTTTTGCGCCAGTTCGCCGAGCTTTTCCAAAAGTGCAAATCCATCCATGACGGGCATCTGAACATCTGCGATGATCAGGCGGACATCGCCCTGGTTGATTTCCGCTAGCAAATCGACACCGGACGCATAGCTACGTACGGTCCAGCCGCATGACCGCAGCAAACTAGCTGTCGCGGCTCTGACCGACTCGTCGTCGTCGACAACCGATATAACCGGAGAAAACGAAATTTGGTTCATCTTGCACGAAGGGCCGGCGCCGAAAGGGATTTTCAGCGACTACGTCGGCCACCACTTGAACGTACGCGGCGTTCGATCTTCGCGCAATAATACGTTGGCGTTAGGCAATGCCACCGTGTTTTCAATTTCCGCCGCCAGCGGCCTCGAGTACAGCGCACAGGGTCGAGACGCCATATTGAATGTCCTGGACTCACCGAAGAACGGCGCATGTCAATGCGATGCGAGTTTCTCGTCAGATGGTCGCGCAGACTCAGCGATCACAGTGAGTCCGCGCAGCACGCGCTTGGGCAACGCCGTGATCGCTCGTGCGGTGAGTGTGCTGTTGCTGGGGATTTAGCCTTAATGGCCCTCTTCCTGCATAAGCAAGTTGTTCGTGACAGCGTGTACCCCAGGCACGTTACTCGCCACATTGGTTGCGACCTGGATCTCTTCATCGGTGGGCACGGTACCGTCGAGCGTGACGATGCCTCCTCTCGCCAGCACGGTAATACCAGACGAAGTCAGATCCTTTGTATGGGTCAATGCGTGGCGGACCGTCTTCGCGAGTTGGCGATTCTGAGCGCGAATTTCTTTTTTCGGCGACAGAGACGAGCTGTCCGCCGTCCCCGAGTCTGTTTGGGCACTTGCGTATGTGGTCCCAATCAGCGCCGTCACTGCCAGGCAGGTGACCGCGATATTTTTCAGTGTAGTCATTCGATACTCCTAAAAGAAAGAACGTGGAAAGCGTGGTTTGTTGCCTACTTCGTTCGCCAATGCCTGAGCATGGCCATGACTTCTACCGCGAGAGAACTTGAGGAGGTGGTGGCGCGCATTTGGAACGTAATCGTGCGAGGTAAGTGGCGTTGGTCAATTCGTGATCAGCAGACCCACCATTGAATCGTGTATCTAAGTCTTCGGTGTAGAGCGTATCCGTACTTGCCTTCGCTCTCAAGAATTCAAGCGTCTATAAAGATAGCGCCTGCGAATGGACAACCTATACCTCTGTATAGGGCAGTTCGAAATACGTTTCCGGAAGTGGTGATGCGAAGACTGGATGATAGATTGTATCTGGATAAATTGTATAATACGTACTGCTACTAATATTAGAGATGATGTGCGCCTCTTCCGTGATCCCGTCCTCGTTCTGGCCGGGCCGGTCGAGGCTGGCAACCGCTTGCCACGCCGGTCTTAGCCCAGTAATTTTAAATCCCGGATTCCAACGTGTACTTGTGACTACTCGCGGGGTGCGTTCTGAGGGGCGAGCTTCATCCACATGGCCTCTTTCGCGTCTCGAAGGATTTGCGGCGGTCCACCGTCGCCCTATGCGGGGGCAATGCTGCAACTTGCAGCACCGGTCGAGCAATAGCAATTCAGGTCCCGCAGCGTTCCCTTGTGAGCGCGGCGCCTCAGGTCAATCGACAGTTCGCATTGAACATATGCCCGTATGAGAGACATAAACCTAAGCAGCGGCGTGGCCACCGGTTCGTATCATTTAAATTTGGTCCACCCGAACGTATCCTGATCTCATTGCCGGCGTTTATGTGCTGCTGCTCTTCGCCGCCATGCGGCATAACTCGGACGTGATTTGCAACTCGATCCGCAAGGTACCTGCGTTTTCCTTTGACGGTGCAAGAAGGGAGCCTGCCGGCCCGGCATGGGACGTCCAAGCGTCGCGAGAGCGACTGACCTGGAGAGCGTTGATACAAGAACTTGACTCATCCAATCACTGAGCTCTTCACATAGTTCCCGGCAACAAGTGCACGTCGGAAAGGCATGCGGATCGCTTTCAGGCGATTGCATCAAAACCTCAATAGGAGTGGTAGACATGTCGGACAAGATCGATCCCAGCCGTCGCGGTTTTCTGGGCACTGCGGCCATGACCCTCGCTGCGACCCGACTTGGCATGATTGGCTCGGCACACGCACAGTCGGGTAAAGAGAATCTGCCGACCGTCAAGGCCGGGACCAACACGTCGTTCGGTACGCTGAAGCAGGTCAACGCCGGTGTCCTGAACGTGGGATATGCGGAGGCTGGTCCCGCCGATGGTCCGGTTGTGATTCTCCTGCACGGCTGGCCTTACGACATTCACAGCTATGTCGATGTCGCGCCCTTGCTGGCGTCGGTCGGCTACCGCGTGATCGTCCCACATCTGCGCGGGCATGGAACGACTCGCTTTCTTTCGGATCGAACGTTCCGGAATGGCCAGCAGGCAGTGGTCGCAGTCGACATCATCAAGCTGATGGATGCCCTGAAGATCCGGGAGGCGACCGTAGCCGGCTATGACTGGGGAGGGCGGACGGCCTGCATCCTGGCGGCGCTGTGGCCGCAACGTTGCAAATCGCTGGTTTCTGTCAGCGGCTACCTGGTCAACAACCTTGAATTCAACAAGATGCCGTTGCCGCCAAAGGCTGAGTATGCGTGGTGGTATCAGTACTATTTCGCTACGGAACACGGTGAGCTTGGCTACGAAAAATACCGGGACAACTTTGCCAAGCTGATCTGGCAGACCGCGTCGCCAAAGTGGGCCTTCGATGACGCCACGTTCGACCGCAGCACTGCGTCGTTCGACAACCCGGATTACATCCGCATCGTGATTCACAACTACCGCTGGCGGCTGAGCCTGGCTCAAGGTGAATCACAATACGACAATTTGGAAAAGCAACTGGCCGCAGCCCCAATCATCACCGTGCCCACGATCACCCTTGAAGGGGATGCCAACGGTGCACCCCATCCGGACCCTGCGTCCTATGCCAAAAAATTCTCGGGCAAGTACGCGCATAAGCTCGTCGCAGGCGCGGGTCACAACCTTCCTCAGGAAGCGCCTCAAGTCTTCGCCCAGGCAATCATTGAAGTCAACGACTAACGAGCGTACCCGGACTACCGGGTCTGCATTGCACGTTTCATTGGCAGGCACGCATTCCGATCCAACGTCGACTGAAGAGGGCCGCCTCGCGGCGCGTTCTGTCGCGGTCGACCTGATCGCTGATGTATTCAGCCAACTTGGCAAACACGCACGGTCGGCATTTGGTGTGGCACAAATCTCCTTTGGAGCGTAGGTCGAGATCTACCTTGATGCTAAGGTTAGCTAAAGAATAATGACTGATGGTTCAAGGACGCGACGGTACGAGCGGGAAATACCGTTCGCGTTGCACGCGTGGTCGACACTTGGCGGCAACATATTATTTACATAACCGTGGTGAAGAGACATATGGCGACCTGAGGCAATGGGGCGCTTGGGATACAAAGCTTAAAGTTGCGAACCGGAGAGCATCATGACGATAACAACATACACTCGATCTTTCACCGTTGCCCGAGAGGCGCAGGGGGCCGGTCCGCATGCGTTTAAAAATTGGTTGTCTGGAGCGAGTTTATCGGTGACCGCACGCGAGGGCCAGGCTATATCGGACCCTGCGGAACGAGCGCTTCGTGTTCTCCGCTGCTATAAAGCAAGACCACGTTGAATGAACCTCTATCGCCTTCTTAAGTGGCCACGTACGCTTTTCATGCGCCTGAGCCTGATCATGCTTGCGGGTGTCATCGCAGCACAGGGTTTGTCGTTCTGGCTGACATTGTACGAGCAGGACAAGGCGCCGACCTCCATGACGGCGTCTTACATAGAGCGCGAAGTTGCAGGTCCGTTCGCACTTCTTGACCGACTTACACTAGCCGGGCACCCGGGATGGCTGCCGCGACTGGCGGCCCGTACCTATGGTTTTATTCTCCGCCCGGATGAAAGCGACTTGCCGCCGAACGCAGAGGTTGCCTTCGCGACGAACGGGGCGTTCGAGCAAAGTGGTGGTTCGCGTTATCCGGTTGGCGTAAGCGCATTTCCGAGTGAACGGGAACATCTGCAGGATTATCAGCGATTTGTCGGAGACTCTCCTCTGACAGCTGATTTTCATTCCGCGCGCGGGATACCTCTGTCCAGCCGTTTAGCACTCGCAGCGCTGGCGCAATTCACGCTGCTAGCCGGATGTTGTTGGGTCACAGTTCGGCTCGCAATACGCCCCCTGAGTGCGATCGAGCACGCAGCGGACACGTTGGGTCCCGATCTGAGCGCTGAGTGGCTGTCCGAGAACGGACCCGTGGAGGTTGCCGGCGCCGCCAAGGCTTTCAATGCGATGCAGGAGCGCATCGGTGGGTATATGAAAGAGCGGATCCAGGTTCTGGCCTCCATTTCTCACGACCTGCAAACACCCATTACCCGCATGCGCATACGCGCCGATCTGATGGACGATGAGTCCGAGCGTGCAAAAATACTACACGACCTCAAGCAGATGGAGTCCCTTGTACGCGAGGGTGTCGCCTACGCGCGCACGCTGCACGGCACGGCCGAGGTTGCGCGCCGTGTCGATCCAGATGCGTTCATGGAAAGCCTGATCGGCGACTACGTCGACGCCGGTGACTCAGTGTCGTTAGCCGGGCATGTGGGGCGAGTACTACTCGTCAAGCCCTATGCGTTGCGGCGTGTTCTTGGCAATCTGATCGATAACGCTATCAAGTTTTCGGGTTCGGCCGAAGTCAGAATTGAATCGACCCAGGAGCAGAGGATTTACATCACGGTGCTTGATCGAGGCCCTGGCATCCCGGACGAACTACTGGCCGCCGTATTCCAGCCTTTCTATCGTGTCGAAACTTCGGGCAACGGACAAGCGGGTGGTACGGGGTTGGGGCTTGCCATTGCGAAGCAATTGGCTGAAGCGATGAACGCCAGCTTGATGCTGCGAAATCGTGACGGTGGAGGGCTTGAGGCGTGTCTCACGCTAAACAGCAGACCGAATAGGATCCGTGCGGCATCGTGAAGCGTACGAGACTTTCCTTGGTGTCGTTTTGCATGTCTGTCCGGCGGGCGTGGGCGGTATGGCGTCAGTGCGCTGAAAAATTGAAATAGAATTTTCCAAAATTAGATAGGAAACCTATGCATATCGTCGAAAGACACTTGAAAAACGACAATCCGAAAATTCAGGTGAGAAATGGAGGATCGATAGGAGGGGAAAGCAATTTTATATCTACCGTCACCGCGTCAACTGGCCTCTGATGCGATTTGCGCGACATGCATTGAAGGGCAGGATGAGGCAAACCGGCAGTCTGCAGCGCAGTTTGCCGGGCGGCCGTCCAGACGATCAAGAAGAACGCCGCAGCTTTCAACCCGCACTCGACTGTCGACATACAAAATCCCCAAGCGAAGAACTGCCGCTCGTCCAGTAACCCGGAAGCAATGGTTAGCGCGCTCGCGCCGCAGCACAACGCAAAGATTGTTTTCGCCGGCTGGCCGCCGGTCAACGCCCAAAGTGTCAAAGACAGCCAGATCAGTTTCCCTATGATGGATGCGGCGCTCTCAATGGCTGTTGGACTGACCAATAGTTCCAAGGGCAATTCGCATATCGACCAGATAGCCGTGAAAACCACTATAGATTGCGTGATTGTCGCGAGGGCTGGGTTGGGCTGGTCAATCGGTTCGTGACTTTCGTAGATGCGGAGGCGAGGGTTCCAGGTAATAGGTGAGAGCTGCATTTCACGATGCGCGTTCATGATGCCTTCGCTGCAGGCTGCCGGTTCATCGGGGTGGTGATAGTGCTCGTGCCACATGCTCCCGTCCTGAAGGTGTGATGTGACCATACGGCCTGATCGGGCAGGCTCAAAAGGGTTTTTCAGGCGCATGCTGGACCTCGCTGACTAGCTGATTGGTTTGCCAGGATATTGATTGTTGTATTCGCAGCGGATGGGGTCCAGCCTTGACTACTGAATGCAGACCGACGAGTAGTCCACGGTGCGCCGGATGATGTAGTGCCGAAGAAGCGCTGAAAGCCACGGGTCTGCACAGGCAACTTCGATGTACCCATTGGCAAGAAGCATAATTGACGTTGACATATTCGCACCCTGAATCAGTCGTTGATACGTTCGCCGACGTCTGAGTAAAACACCGCGAACCGAGCATTTTCGGGGGTGTCGTTTTCGGACCCGGTACATACGCTGTCACGTGGGTGCTGCGTCCTGCTTGGGAATCAAGCCAAAGGCCTGCTGGGCACCGCGTTGTATTAAAGGTACTTCCATATCCCGATATAAACCATGCTACATGGAGATACCTTGCACATCATCTTCGTTTAGCCATCTAACACCTTGGTGTATGGAAATGCGACCGACTCACCTCACGAGCTCGAACGGAGGAAGGAGATTTATGTCGCAATGTATCTACGCGTCACGGTGATACACGAACTTGCAATTGAGCGGTTTTCTTGACACAAGCCAGATACGTTAGCGGCCTCAAATGCATCAAGGCCGCAATCCAGATGTATCCCACAGCGCAGATCACAAACAGACTGCGACTCGTGGACCCTGAAAGCCGCACGTGTTCCTGGTAGTACATGACAACCTTCGAAGGCAACTCATCATGAAATCGCTCGTTCAAGCCCTTGTTCTCGCCACCGCGCTCGCCGCTCCGATCGCCTCGTTCGCGCAGTCGAACGTGCCCGTGACGCGGGCGCAAGTGCGCGCCGAGTTGGCGCAACTTGTGAAGGCCGGTTATAACCCGGCTCGTGGCACCGACCCGTACTATCCGGACGACATTCAGGCAGCTGAAGCCCGCGTGGCCGCACAGAACCGCGGAATGAGCGGTTTTGGCGGAACGGTCAGCGACTCGTCGGCATCGGGAGCTGCTGCAGAGGCCCTTCAGACAGCCAGTCGCGACTTTACGTTAATCTTCTTCGGTCAGTAACTCGGCGGGCTGCCACGCCGGCTTCCACTCATTCGGTAGCGAGGCATTTCAGCTTGGCCACGCTACCCGATCATTTCCCACGACTCATGCGTGGTGTATTTTCGCCGTGTTGTTGGTACCTGTGCGAAGACCGCGCTGTGTCGGCGAGAAATAGAACGACCTACAGAGGCCCGCAGTATCTGGCACAAACATCATATGAAAACATAGTGCTTTCAAGCGCTGCCGGACTGGCGATTTACGGAGCAATTCGTTTGCGCCACCATGCTCAGCGTCTCATAATGGCAAAAAATTATTCAGACTTCCTCATGCCTGCAGACAGAAAAAAATCGGAGCTTCAAAAGCTGACGTCGCCGCATAATCTTATTGGTTCAAGGAGCACGAGATGATTTCGGGAACACTTTCGACTCCGCCTCGAAGCAGCGCAAACGAAACGCCGGTTGTATACATAGTGGACGACGACGAGTCGATGCGCGAGGCGCTTGGCGGACTATTGCGCTCAATCGGATTACGCGTGGAGGCGTTCGAATCGCCCAACCAATTTCTGAGCTTTTCGAAATATGACGTGCCGAGCTGCCTGATTCTTGACGTCAGGCTACGCGGAGAGAGCGGTCTCACCTTTCAGCGAGATATTGTCAAGGCAGGCTTGCAAATACCCATCTTGTTCATTACGGGGTATGGCGACATGGAGATGTCTGTCAGGGCTATGAAGGCTGGCGCACTCGACTTCTTTCCGAAGCCGTTTCGCGATCAGGACATGCTGGACGCGGTCGCACACGCGTTGAAACATGATGGCGAACGCATTGCGACCGAGCGGACACTCACAGCAGTGAAGATCTCTTACAGTTCCCTGACGCCGCGCGAGAAGGAAGTGCTCGGATTTGTTCTGGCTGGCTTGATGAACAAGCAGATTGCGTCGGAAATGAGCCTGAGCGAAATCACTGTGAAGATCCATCGTGGTCAGATGATGAAGAAGATGGAGTCGCGTTCCGTCGCGGACCTGGTTAGAAAGGCCGAAGCGATTCATGTCCCGCCGAACCACCCGAAGTCTCCTTGAGGCGTTTATTGCTCGGGCGTGTCGTGTCCGAAGGCCAATGTGGAATCGGCAAGCGGTTGCAAAGGCGGGTCGCCCTGATGGCTACCCTACCGTGGGGAGGCTGTTACATCGCCGATGCGACCCTGATACGCCTATACGTAGGTATGATTTCGGCTTGAGCGTTCAAACGCTACGCTGGTTATTGTAGATGCGTACGGCGCAAGCCCCTCTGTGCGCACATCTCATCTGAAGAGCGAGGTCCGTGGCGTGCGTACCGCTCACGTTATTTCCATTGTGGACGACGATGCCGCCCTTTGCGCCGCTACTTCCGCTTTGATTCGTTCGCTAGGCTGGCAGGCGAATATATTCTCCTCGCCAGAGGCATTTCTCCAGTCCGCGTACATCACCGAAACGTCGTGTCTCATTTCTGATGTGCGAATGCCGCGGATGTCCGGTGTCGAGATGCATGCACGCCTTCTCCAATTAGGCTGTGCACCGCCGACCATTTTTGTCACAGCGTTCCCTACTGCCGCTCTACGGGCGAAGGTCATGGCAAATGGTGCGTTGGCTCTGTTGGAGAAGCCTGTCGATCCTGCCACCATCGAACATTATCTCCATCTCGTTTTGGGAAAACCATAGTCCGGTTTTCGCGCTACGGCGGCGCTTTCAACCCGGCATCCGCCTGGTTTGTCTAAAGCGATTGCGAGACCTGAGCATTGACCGATGTCTGCGATCCAACGAGCGTTTCGGGGTTTCATACTTGCGTATGGCACCTTGCATGTCGCCCTGAGTCGAAACGCGTTTGGCCTATGCACTGCACCGCATCTGTAGCACGACGCCTGTCGTTCGTATCGCACATCCCCTACGCGGCGCATACGCATGTATGAACTGCCTACGCCTGAGAAGGGGCGGTAGCACCGGTTCGTATTATTTCATTTTCATGCGCAGACACGTATCTTGGTCCCATGGCAGGTTCGATCCGCAGTACTGATGAACAGAATGCATCAAATCGATTCGCTCGAATCCCGAGTTTTTACGTATTTCGCCAGCCTGACGAGGACCGTGCTGAGCACTTGCTCATCGGCGATGAACACTCTCAAACTCCACCGGGAATTCACACGTCGGACTAGACCCGCAACGAGTGGCGACAACTTTTCGGAAAATCCATTCAAGCGACTTTCGCTGTCTAGCGAATGCCTCGTCGTGATTTACGCGAGCTTTTGCCTGAACCTCATTTAGATTCCTAACCGCCGTGAATTCCATGTTGCTCATTGTTCTGGCCTATCTTGGCGGTGTTCTCACGATTCTCAGTCCGTGCATCCTGCCGGTGCTGCCATTTGTTTTTTCGCGCGCGGGTCAACCGTTCGTTCGCAGCGTGTTGCCAATGCTTACTGGCATGGCGTTGACCTTTGCTGCTGTAGCGAGCCTTGCAACAGTCGGCGGGAGTTGGATCACGCAAGCGAACCAGTACGGTCGCTGGCTTGCCCTCGCGTTACTCGCAGTGTTCGGCCTGATGCTGCTACTACCTCGTCTTGCGGCCAAGCTGATGCAGCCGCTGATGAGCGTGGGCAACCAGATCGCCGAGTCCGCGGCTCCCGGTGGCAAGCCGGCCAGCCCGAGATCGTCCTTTCTGATCGGGATTGCGACAGGCTTGCTGTGGTCGCCGTGCGCCGGGCCAATTCTTGGCCTGATGCTGACGACGGCAGCGCTGCGTGGCACGAGTTTCAGCACGACCTTGCTGCTGGTGGCCTACGCGGCGGGCGCGGCGACCTCGCTGGCGTTAGCACTGTTGATCGGCGGTCGGGTATTCACGTTGATGAAGCGATGGCTCGGCGCGGGTGAATGGATCCGTCGGGGGATGGGTGCGGCAATGTTGCTCGGTGTGCTTGCGATCTCGTTGGGGTGGGACACCGGCGTGCTGGCACGCGTATCGACCTTCGCGACGGGCGGCGTCGAACAGGAGTTGGTCGACCGGTTATCGCCTGCAAGGAATTCGACCGGGGTTGTCTCGCCCGACAGTCGGTTCGGCAATTCAATGACCAAGGTTGTGGCGAACATCATGGCGGGTGCACCGGACTATAACGCCGCCGTAGAGAGCGCACCACTACCGGTCGAGGGCATATTGCCGACGCTAAGCGGGGCCGTCCAGTGGCTGAATTCGCCGCCCCTTACGGTCCAGGCGTTGCGCGGTAAGGTTGTGGTGATCAACATCTGGACCTACTCGTGCATTAACTGTTTGCGTTCTCTCCCATACCTGAAAACATGGTCGCAAAAATACAAGGACCAAGGGCTCGTGGTGATCGGCGTGCATGCGCCCGAGTTTGCATTCGAACGCAATATCGGGAACGTGAAAAAGGCGACGCGTGAGCTCGGTGTGGATTATCCGGTCGCAATCGATAACAACTTTGCAATCTGGCGGGGCCTTAACAACGAGTACTGGCCCGCACAGTATTTTGTCGACGCTCGCGGACAGATCCGCCACCACAATTTTGGCGAAGGCAACTATGCGAAATCGGAACAGGTCATTCAGCTATTGCTGACAGAAGCGGGCGATGCAAATGCTGCAATGACGGCTCCGGGCCTGGCGAACACCGCGACACCTGGCGTAGAGATCGCCGCCGACAGCGCGGATCTGCAGTCGCCGGAAACCTACATCGGTTACGCGCAGGCGGACAATTTTGCGTCGCCGGGCGGCGAGCTTCGGGACGAAGTGAGCGTGTACGTTGCACCCACACGGCCGGCCCTGAATGAGTGGGGCCTGGCCGGTAAATGGGACGTCGAGAAAGACCGTGCGACGCTTGCTGCTGCTTCCGGACACGTCGTATACCGCTTCCATGCGCGCGACCTGCATCTGGTATTGGGGCCGGGTGCGGACGGAAAACCTGTCCGGTTTCGCGTAAGCATCGACGGCGCCGCGCCCGGTAACGCGCATGGGACGGATGTCGCGGCTGACGGCAGCGGCACTGTAACCGAGCACCGGTTGTATCAGCTGGTTCGGCAAACGCACGGGGTCGCGGATCACACCTTCTCTATCGAGTTTCTCGACCCTGGCGTTGAAGCGTATGCGTTCACGTTCGGTTGAGGCCTGCAGTTCCTGCGGGCGCCTGCGTTCGAAGTACCGGCGTGTTGCGCGCCGTTCGACTGGTATTTAAACCCTATTGCGAATTTCTTCTTTCAGGAGCGAATCATGGGCAAACAGACTATCGCAGAGTATCTGGCAAAAACGCTCGAGGCCGCCGGCGTCGAGAGAATCTGGGGTGTGACGGGCGACAGCTTGAATGGACTGGCGTTCAGCCTGGACCAGATCGGCTCGATCCGCTGGATGCACACTCGCCACGAGGAGAGCGCCGCGTTCGCCGCCGGGGCCGATGCGGCATCGACAGGACGGCTTGCCGTGTGCGCGGGCAGTTGCGGTCCGGGCAACCTTCATCTGATCAACGGACTGTTCGACTGCCATCGCAATCATCAACCGGTGCTCGCGATTGCCGCGCATATTCCGTCAACGGAAATCGGGCTCGGCTATTTTCAGGAGACCCATCCTCAGGAGCTTTTCCAGGAATGCAGCCATTTTGCAGAACTCGTGACGAACCCCGAGCAGTTTCCGCGCGTGCTCGCGCGTGCGATGCGCACGGCTATTGAGGAGCGCGGCGTCGCCGTCATCGTGTTGCCGGGAGACGTCGCGTTGCAGGAGTGTCTCGAGGCAGCCGGAAGCTGGACCGAAACGGCCCCACCGTCAATCGTCCCTGCGCAGGCTGATCTTGACCGGCTGGCAGACCTGCTTAACCGGTCAAGAGACGTCACGCTGTTGTGTGGAAGCGGCACAGCCGGCGCGCACGATGAAGTTGTCGCGTTGGCCGATATGCTCGGAGCGCCAGTGGTCCACGCTCTGCGCGGCAAGTCATTCGTTGAATGGGACAACCCCTTCGATGTCGGCATGACCGGCCTGATCGGTTTCAGCTCGGGTTATCACGCAATGGAATCCTGCGAGACGCTGCTGATGCTCGGCACGGACTTTCCGTATCGTCCGTTCTACCCGAGCAACGCGAAGATCGTGCAGATCGACTGGAAGGGCTCACAGCTCGGCCACCGGGCGCCCCTTACGCTCGGGCTGGTGGGCACGGTCAAGGACACGATCAGGGCCGTCCTGCCGCGCTTGCAGCGCAAGGACGACCGGAATTTCCTGGACCATGCCCGCAAGCATTATGTGTCGGCGAGAAAAGGCCTGGACGACCTTGCCGTCCCGGCGGGGCCGGGCAGGCCGATTCATCCGCAATACCTGACCAGGCTGGTCGACGAAGCGGCGAGCGAAGATGCAATTTTCACGGCCGATGTCGGTACACCGACGCTCTGGGCGGCACGCTACCTGACCATGAACGGCAAGCGTCAGTTGCATGGCTCGTTCAATCATGGTTCCATGGCTAACGCGATGCCTCAGGCGCTTGGCGCCCAAGGCGCCAACCCGGGCCGTCAGGTCATTTCGCTGTCCGGCGACGGCGGGTTGTCCATGCTGCTTGGCGACCTTCTGACGGCACGGCAACTCGACCTGCCAATCAAGGTTGTCGTGTTTAACAATAGCCTGCTTGGGTTCGTTTCCATGGAGCTGAAGGCGGGTGGCTACCTCGACACCAACGTCGATCTGAGCAAGACGGATTTTGCGGCGATCGCGAAGGGCGCCGGGATTTTCAGCATCAGGGTAGAGGAATCGGAAGACGTTGCCGAAGCGTTGAAAACCGCCTTCGCCCACCCGGGGCCGGCGCTTGTCGACGTGGTGACCTCAAAGCATGAACTCGCCATGCCGCCCAAGATCGAGCTTGCGCAGGCGAAGGGCTTCAGCTTGTACATGTTGCGCGCCATCCTGAACGGGCGAGGCGATGAGATCGTCGAACTTGCCAGAACCAACCTGCGCTAGCGGGTGGCGGAGACGTTTGCGGCGCGAGATTATCGAGCCGCAGACACTTAGTAAGTAAGGCAGCCTTCGCATGGAGTACTTACCGCTATGAATCCGAGCGCGCTGGATCTTTCACGCATACAGTTTGCTTTCACCATCTCGTTTCATATTATTTTCCCGGCGTTGAGCATTGGCCTGGCGAGCTTTCTGGCCGTGCTGGAAGCAGCGTGGATCCGGACGGGAAAGCGCTACTACCAGGACCTCTGCATCTATTGGTCGAAAATCTTCGCGGTCGGGTTCGGCATGGGAGTCGTGTCCGGCGTTGTCATGGCCTACCAGTTTGGAACGAACTGGTCTGGCTTTGCCAAGTTTGCCGGTCCGGTGACGGGACCCCTTCTAGCCTACGAAGTCATGACGGCCTTTTTCCTTGAGGCGGGTTTCCTGGGGGTCATGCTGTTCGGCTGGGACAAGGTGGGGCGACGAGCGCATTTCGGCGCCACGCTGATGGTCGCGATCGGAACGCTGATCTCGACGTTCTGGATTCTCGCATCCAACAGCTGGATGCAGACACCGCAAGGCATCAGGATCGAGAACGGCCATGTTGTACCGGTCGACTGGTTCAAGATCATCTTCAATCCGTCATTCCCGTACCGGCTTGCCCACATGACGATTGCGGCGTTCATCGTCGCTGCCCTCGTGGTCGCGGCCACCGGTGCATGGCATCTGCTGAAGGGCCGGCGCGATCCTGCTGTCAAGACCATGTTCTCGATGGCTCTCTGGCTTTTGCTTGTGCTCGCACCGGTACAGGCCATCGTAGGGGACCAGCATGGCTTGAACACCCGAAAATATCAGCCGGCCAAGATAGCGGCCATAGAGGGGCTGTGGGAAACGGAGAAAGGCGGAACCGCATTAAACCTGATCGGCTTTCCCGACATGAACGCAGAGGTCACCCGCTATGCGGTGCAGGTTCCTCATCTCGGCAGCCTGATCCTGACGCATAGCTGGACCGGCGAGATCCGCGGCCTCAAGGAGTTTCCGAAGGAAGACCGGCCCAATTCATCGATCATTTTCTGGACCTTCCGCTTGATGGCGGGACTTGGCGTGTTGATCATCCTGATGGCGCTTGCCGGCATGTTGCTGCGTCGACGAGGGCGAATTTTCGAGAGCAGGTGGTACCAGCGCTTTGTGCTGCTGATGGGTCCCATGGGCTTTGTGTCCCTGATTGCGGGGTGGATCACGACCGAGGTCGGAAGGCAACCATGGGTGGTCTATAACGTGTTCCGAACCGCCGACGCAGTCTCGCCTGTCACCTCGCAAAGCGTCGGGGTTTCGCTGATGGCTTTCATCATTGTGTACTGCCTCGTTTTCGGAACGGGCATCTACTACATATTGCGGTTCATCCGGCAAGGGCCCGTTGCACCCGACGCACCGCGAAGTCCGGTTGTGCGGCCGGTGATGGACATGGACCGCACGGGCCGCAGGCCGTTGGCCGCTGCCGGGCGGCGAGGTGCAAGTGAACGTGACTTCGAAGGGAGTGCGAAATGAACGTGACGTTTGCGTGGGCTGCGATCATCGCCTTTGGTCTTTTCATGTACGTGTTGCTTGATGGATTCGATCTGGGAATCGGCCTGATATTTCCGTTCTTTCCAGACGACGAGGAACGCGACATGATGATGCATGCCATTGCGCCAGTGTGGGACGGTAACGAAACCTGGCTCGTGCTGGGAGGCGCAGCACTGTTTGCGGCGTTCCCGCTGGTGTATTCAATCGCGCTGTCGGCGCTTTATCTGCCGATAATCTTTATGCTGATCTGCCTCATTTTCCGGGGCGTTTCCTTCGAGATCCGCGGCAAGGCGGATCGTACGAAGAACCTCTGGAACCTTGCCTTCATTGCCGGCTCTGCAGGCGCATCTTTTTTCCAGGGGATTATCCTTGGCACCTACCTGCACGGTATCCCGGTCACCAACAATACTTTTGCCGGCGATGCATTCTTCTGGTTCGAACCTTTCAGCCTGTTTTGCGGCCTGGGCTTGATGGCTACGTACGCGTTGTTAGGTGCATGCTGGCTCGTCATCAAGACTGAAGGCGACCTGCAACGCCGGCTGCATCTCCTCGTTCGGCCTCTCACGGTCGTACTGCTGATCTTCATGATCGCCGTATCCGTCTGGACGCCATTGTCGGACCCGCAGATCGCCAAACGATGGTTCGACTCGGGCCTGTTATCGCGCTTGGCTCCAGTCCCATTCCTTGTTGCGATCGTTGCGTGGTTCATGTTTTCTGCAGTCCGCGCGCGCCGGCATATCGTGCCGTTCCTCCTCGCGCTTGCTCTCGTTTTTTTAGGCTACACAGGCTTGCTCGTCAGCATCTGGCCTTATGCGATTCCCTATTCGTTAAGCCTGGCTGACGCGGCAGCGCCACGGTCGAGCCAGATCTTCACGCTGGTAGGCGCTGTCGTGATTTTGCCGATCATCATTGCGTACACAACGGCCGGATATTGGGTCTTCAGAGGGAAGGTTGCCCGCGGTGCGGATTATCACTAGGAGTGTGCGATGCAAAGTCATGTTGCACGGCCGCGCGCTAATAAACGTGGGCGCATAGTCTGGTTCGTCGTGCTCTGGAGTCTCGGCGTGGGTGGCACTTTTCTGCTCGCGCTGCCGTTCGAGATACTGATGCGCCTGGCCATGCGTTAAGCGTCATCCGTGGCATTTAATCGAACTAATCGAACCGCCGGCGCCGGATCCATTCACGGTGTCGCGCTGGCAAATGTCCGTCAAGTAAGCGCATTAGCCAGGGTCGAGTAACGTTTTGCGAGGCGGTGGTTTTCAACAGCACGGGGCCATTGCAGGACAGGTGCGGAAACGCCTGCTTCAGATTGCTTACTCAGGGCCGCACCCTGCGTCGGCGTCAGGATCGGTGCTCGAAGCCGCGGAGGGATTTGCCGCCGTCGTGGCATCGCCATCCGTTGCAGCGGCCGCTGCATGACTCGATGGAGAGTCGCCAATGGACGTGGCGCCCGGCGACAAACTGAGGATGGTCAGGGCGCCGCCGAGGCAGGCAAGAACGATAAGTCGCATGGCTTTTCCGGATGTTGGTTGGAAGCGCGGCCAGCCCGTATGGCTATCGAACCAATGCGTGACGGAACGGATCAAGCCGGCATCCGGTGCGACTGCTGGTCTATGCGGTTGAAGTCAAATCTTTAGGCGGTCTTGCCGGTGCCTTCAGGTGCAGCGGCCGGCATGTTCCACTCGTTTCAGTGACCGAAGTAAATCGACTTGATGCCGTCGTTGCTTGCGTAACTCGCCGCCGCAGGGGCGCCGGATCCGGAGGTGCCGCTGAGGGTACCGCCGACGCCGCCGGTCTCGGCGTTTTGTGCGGCCACGCGCGCTTCAGCAGCCTGGATGTCGGCAGGGTAGTCCGCGTCCTCTCCGCGAGAGGGGTCGTAGCCGGCCTGTTCGAGTTGAAACAGTTCGGCGCGGACCTCTGCTCGGGTCACGGGTCCGTTCGACTGCGCGAAAGAGGCGATCGGAGCGGCGAGTGCAGCGGCGATAACAACGGCTTGCATGAGCGATTTCATGACGGTACCTCCAGAGTTTGTTTCACTACCCGTCTATAAAACGGGATCGATTGGAGAGGGCGGTGTGCCGCGTGCCTCTATTGCCTTGCCTGCGAGCAGACACAAATCTTCCCGATAATGAGCGGCGACAATCTGAACCCCGACCGGGACGGAACCAACGAGGCCGGTGGAGACGGCCAAGCCCGGCAGCCCCATGGCCGGTAATGCTCTCATCGGTAATTGCGCTTCCCACACGCGCCGGAAACCCTCCTCTCCCTGCAGGTCAAGATCGTCAGGGAATGGCAATTCGGCCGAAACAGGCAGCAATAGCACCGGATACCTGGTCAGGAGCTCACGCCATTGGCGTGTCAGGGTCGTGCGTCGTACCAGCTCACGGCTGATCACATCGGCGGGAAGTGTTGCGACCTTGGCACGCGAAGCTTCGACGACCGCATGTGCACCGGGATCGCCGTCGCGCGCAACCGCTTCCACGAGCGCGGCGAAACCATCGCCGAGCCACAGTCGTTCCTGCACCTCCGCTGCTTCGCGAATCATTGGCGTATCCTCGATTTCTTCCACCTTCCATCCGGCATCTGCAAGCCGCCGCCCCGCGTCTAGCAGCGCTGCTTCGACCTCCTTGGCGATCTGCAATCCACCCGGACGAAGACATATCGCAGCATGGAGCGGCATGGCGGGACCTTCGAGGGGCGCCGGCACCCACCAGGGGTCACGAAGATCGCGGGCCGACATGGCCAGGAGGCCCACGCGAAGGTCCTCGATCGTGCGGCCGATCGGGCCGGTCGATGACATCAACTGGGCACCGATTGCGCGCTCCGGCGAGGACGCGTTGTAGGCCGGAACGCGCCCGAGCGTGGGGCGCAGTCCGTGGATCCCGCAGGCATAGGCCGGATAACGGATCGATCCTCCTATGTCAGTGCCGAGCGCGAGATGACCGATGCCGGCTGCCACGGCCGCTGCCGCGCCTCCCGATGAGCCGCCTGGCGTGAGCGACGGATTGCGTGGGTTGCGAGTGGCCCCGTGAACCAGATTGCTGGTGAACCAGCGCAATGCGAAGGTCGGGGCGTTGCTGCGGCCGAGGAGTACCGCGCCGGCCCGCAGAAGGTTATCGACCGCCGGGCTGTTGGCGTGCGCCACCAGATTCTCCTGTAGTCGTGTCCCGTTGGTCGTAGCGAACCCTGCCTGATCCGTATTGATCTTGACCGTGACCGGAACACCGGCCAATGGGCCAGGGTCCTCGCCGCGGGCCACGAGTTTATCGACCTGATCTGCCTGTTCCAGCACCCAGTCGGGCCTGTGCGCGACGATCGCGTTGATCTGCGGGTTGACTGCGTTGAGCCGTTGGAGCGCGGCCTCCGCCGCCTCCCGTGCGGAGACTTTTCGAGTACGAATGAGGTGAGCAAGTTCTGTTGCGGGCAAACGCCATAGGTCCGTCACGATGCCTCCGATAGAGGGTCAAGCTTTGGGTGGGGGTCCCCGCTCAGTACTCGGGGCTCGCACAGTTTGTCTCAATGCGATAGGCATCTAATGAGCATTCCGTAGGAAATAATCTATCGTCCGCAACAGCGATGCACCATCCTATCAACGGATAGCGCTTGCCTAACCATCGAGTGACTCACTCATACAGAGGGTTAATTTCCGGGTATGTCAGGCGAGGGCATGCTTTGTGTGTGGCGCTGGCCCGATCGGCGCGTATGAGGAAGACAGGTATCCGGCCTACGAGGGGAACCGCGCAGCGACATCGAACATCACCAGCATGCCTAGCAAACATACCGCGGGCAGCATCGCGGCGGCGTTCCCCATCGCGCGGGTGGCCAACGCGCCGATGACTGCTCCAATCGCAAAGCCAGTACAAATTGCCGCAAATGCGCGAGCACGAGATGAAGTGCCTGTAGCGGGCGCCGCACCGATGATCAGGGTAAATAGTGCATCGGCGAGCTTGCGAAAATTGCCCGTCGCCGCGATAGAGGTGTAAGCCCATCCTTCGACGTTCGCGAACGCTGACCACTGCAGCGCCGCGGCGAATGAGATCGATACGGTGGTTAGATAGTCGTTCATGTTGACCGGCAGCGCGGCGTTGACCAGCAGCACAAGTGACTCGACTGCAAGACAGATGGAGACGGCCCGGAATTTCAGGCGTGGTCCGGCCAGTTGAACCGCGCGGACGAAGAAGGTCCCGACAAAGAGCGCGATAATGGGTGGAATATGACGGACTGCTACAGACCACTGTGCATTGGCGACTGCCAGGGCGGCGAACAGCACGTTGCCGCTCTGCGCGTTCGCAAACACCATTCCATGTCCGATATACGTGTAGGCGTCGAGGAAACCACCTATCGCGCTCAACAATGCACCGGCCCCCAGCGTGGATTCCAGGGCGGATTGTGCGGTGACTGGCGCCTGGCTCATAACGTTTCCGGCAAGTGATTTGGGGCAGAAGATGTCGAGTCGTTTAACGCCTGCGTGCGTGGCATCGTAACGGCGAGCGCGGCACGTTCGCGGCACGTTCGCGGCACGTTGTTACCAACCTTAAGATAAGGGGAATCCAGGCGGATAGACAGCCTACCTGACGGTGTCGCTACTAGTGCTTAAGTTGGCGCGCAACATACGCGCGTATATGCCGCCAACGCAGTCGCGGCGCCGAGAGTGTGCGGTCAGTGGAGCGAGTGAACGCCGAGCAGGTCGCGAAAATTAAAATTTGGAAGGACACGATCCTCGTCCTCTGCGCACTTGCGAAACTGATGACTCGGATGTAGCAGCGCGTTGGGTCGACATGCCTTCGTATAGGGTGGCCTATACATCGGTTCCGTGCAGGCACCCTTAGAGGCGATTCCCCCGCAGGTCGACCAGGCATATCTTGGTCCCACTGCATCCCGACTCCTGGAGATGCCCCATCCATCGATCGATCGATGGTCCCAACGTGCGCAGCATCGCGCAGTTTCCAATTGGATATGACACGTGCCCGAACTCAATCTGGTCATTCCCGCCTTCGTGGACCGCGCGCTAAAAAATGAAATGACGAGAACCGGGTCGAGCGCATCGTCCATCGTCGCATCAGCGCTGGCGGGGTATTTTCATACCCCTTTGCATACGCTCTTCCAGGTTTCAACCTCAGGCGCGTTGGTTGAAGGCGTCTACACGGGCGCCATCTCGTCGGACGTGATCCTGAAGCACGGAGATTTCGGTTTGGGAACGTTCGAGAATCTCGACGGAGAAATGGTCGTGCTCGACGGGCGCATATATCGGGCCCGTGGTGATGGAACGGTCTCGCAGGCACCTGTGGACGCTTGCGCGCCATTCGCGGTCGTGACACGTTTCGCGCCCGATGTCGATCTCCAGATTGAACCGGCGGACTCGCTCGATATCCTGATGCAACTTTGCGACGAGCACCGGCGATCGAACAACATTTTCTACGCGCTTCGCCTCGACGGCGAATTCCGTCATATCCGCATGCGCGCGGTAAGTCCGCCTTCAAGCGGAGGCCGGCTGATTGACGCCGCCAAAGCGCAGTCCGAGTTCGAACTCAGCAGGATTCACGGCACGCTCGTCGGGCTATGGTCTCCGGGTTTCTCAAGCGCTTTCAGCATCGCCGGATATCACTTTCACTTCCTGTCCGAAGACCGTGTACACGGCGGCCATCTGCTGGCGTGTTCGAGCGGGTCCTTGCGGCTTCGTGTCGAAGCGCTGACGGATTTCCATCTCGCATTGCCCGAAAACGAATCGTTCCTCAAGGCGGACCTGAGCAAGAACTCCGCCGGTGAACTCGCGTACGCCGAACAGGCTCATTAGGAGATAAACGATGTCCAGAGAAAATGACCATGCGCCCCGAAACGGCGCCGAACTTGTTGTGCGGACGCTGGAAGATCGAGGTGTCAAATACGTCTTCGGTATTCCCGGCGCAAAGATCGATGCCGTGTTCGATGCGCTCGTCGATTCGAAGATAGAGACCGTCGTGTGCCGGCACGAACAGAATGCGGCCTTTATCGCGGGCGGGATTGGCCGCATGACCGGGAAAGCCGGTGTGTGCATCGCGACGTCGGGACCCGGTGTCTCGAACCTCGTCACCGGTCTCGCGACGGCGAACTCGGAAGGCGATCCAGTTGTCGCGCTAGGCGGCGCGGTTGCGACTGAGGAGGCGTTGAAGCATCTCCATCAGACCATGGACTCGGTGGCGATCTGTAAGCCCGTCACCAAGTTCAGCGGCGCGGTCGGCGCACCGCAAGCCGTCGCGGAAGTCATCAGCAATGCGTTCCGCGCGGCGGAATCAGGCCGGCCCGGCGCTGCATTCGTCAGCCTGCCGCGCAACATCATGTCAGCGCCGGCTGAAGGCAGGTTACTGAGCGTGCCGGTGTTCTCGGGGCAGGGGCGGGCAGACGGCGACGCCATCGCGGAAGCCGCGCGCCTGATCAATGCCGCACAAACGCCTGTCGTGCTGCTTGGGCTGTTGGCAAGCAAGCCTGCCAATGCACGCGCCGTGCGGGAGATGATCGCCGCGAATCAGTTTCCCGTGGTCGGCACGTTCCAGTCAGCAGGCGCCATCGCCGCACACCTGCTGGAAGACTTCGGCGGGCGAGTAGGGCAGCTCGCCAATCAGCCGGCTGATCGGCTCCTCGAATCCGCTGATCTGGTGATCACGGTCGGGTACGACCCTGTCGAGTATTGGCCGTCCCTCTGGAACAAGGACCGAGAGCGCAAGATCATTCATGTGGACGTGCTCTGCGCCGATCTCGACTCGTACTATTGTCCGGCCGTCGAGTTGACCGGTGACATCGCGCAAAGCCTCGCGGCCCTGAGGCCGCTGATCCGTCGCAGAGAGCAATCATCGATCTCATCGACTATCTTGCGTACGATCAGGGAGGAACGTGCCCAACTAAGCCAGGAAGCCGCGCGGCTTGGCGGGGCACCGGTTCACCCACTCAGGATCGTCTACGAATTGCAGAAACTCCTTGATCCCGATGTCACGCTATGCCTCGACATGGGGTCATTTCATCTGTGGTTTGCCCGGCATCTCTACAGCTTCAGGGCGCGTCAGGTCCTGATCTCGAATGGTCAGCAGACCCTCGGTGTAGCGTTGCCGTGGGCAATTGCCGCGACGTTGGTGCGACCCACGGAGAAGGTCATCTCGATCTCCGGTGACGGTGGTTTTCTCTTTTCGAGCATGGAGCTTGAAACGGCGGTTCGACTCAAATCGAACCTCGTTCACATGATCTTGATCGACGGCACCTACGACATGGTCGCGGTGCAGGAGATCGCCAAATATGGGCGCCCGTCGGGGATCGCGTTCGGCCCTGTCGATCCGGTGAAGTATGCGGAAGCCTTCGGCGCCGTAGGTCTCATGATCCGAACCGCCGACGAGATCGCCCCGGTCATGAAGAAGGCGCTCAATACGCCCGGCCCGGTTATCGTTGGCGTTCATGTGGACTACCGGGACAATCACAAGCTATTCGAAATGGTGCATGACAACGCATTTCACTGACTTTGGAACGGGTAGTTTGCAGACGTCCAGGGTCCATCGCCCTTCGACCGTCTTGCAAGCTGCATCACTTATATCGATTGACTGGATTGAACCCCTATCGCGGAGCGAGGTTCATGCCAGGCGGCACATTTGCCGCACATTTCGAGCGGAGTACCCCATGAGCATGACAGTGATACAACATGTCCTTTCACGCTTGCGCGAACTTGGAATCAAGGACGTTTTTGGCGTCGCAGGAGACTATGCGTTCCCGATAGAGGACGCCGTCTGCGGGCACAATGAAATGCGGTGGATTGGAAATTGCAATGAGCTTAATGCCGCGTATGCGGCCGACGGCTATGCGCGTATCCATGGCATGGCAGCGCTTAGTACAACCTATGGTGTTGGAGAGCTCAGCGCGATTAACGGAATTGCGGGGGCTTATGCCGAGTATTTGCCCGTCTTCCATCTGGTGGGAATGCCTGCAAGCGGGGTCCAGGCGGCGCGGCGGCTTGTCCATCACACGCTGGGCAATGGAGAATTCGATATCTTTTACAACATGGCCGAGCCGATGGTTTGCGCGCGCGCCATCATCACGCCGGAGAACTGTGTCGCCGAAACCGAGCGGCTGATTGCCGCGGCGCTGCACTCCCGTCGTCCGGTCTACATGGGTTTTCCTTCGGATTTTGCCATCATGCCGGTTGTCGGTGCGGTTCAACCGGTTGCCGCACCCACGGCTGACCCGGTGGTACTGGACGCGGCGGTCACCGCCATCGTCGATACGCTTTCCGGTTGCAAGACAGCGTGCATCGTGCCTGGAATTCTGGTTTCGCGCTGCGGACTGGCTGACGAGGCCCAGGCTATCGTCGACGCGTCAAACCTGCCTTTCACGACGATGTTTATGGACAAGTGCGTCCTTGACGAGACACATCCGAACTACATCGGCATGTATGACGGAAAATTGATGAACGAGCAGGTCCGGGCCTTCGTGGAGGGATGCGACTGCGTCTTCGGCATTGGCGCCATGCTGACGGATTTCAACTCGGGTTCGTTCACCGCGCAGGTCGACCGCTCGAAGAGCATCAATGTCATGCATGACATGGTGCGTGTCGGGTCGGCGTTCTACAACAACATCGGCATGAAGGACGTGCTGACCGAACTGGTCAAGAGGATTCCCCGTAAGGAGGTACAAGCGCCGAGGGTAGAGGGGTTGGGCGCGCCGCAGGGCGACCCTGACGGCAAGATCACCGTGGACTATCTCTATCCACGTTGGCAACAGATGCTGAAGCCCGGCGACATGCTGATTGCAGAAACGGGAACCTCGTCGATGGGCCTCGGCTTTGCCCACATGCCCAAAGGGTCGACCTTTCAGAATCAGACGCTGTGGGGCTCGATCGGCTGGGCGACGCCAGCCGCATTCGGCGCAGCGATGGCGGCTCCTCATCGCAGGACGATTCTGGTTACCGGGGAAGGTTCTCATCAGTTGACCGCGCAGGAGGTGAGCCAGTTCCACCGCTTCGGGCTCAAGCCCATCATTTTCGTTCTGAACAACGACGGCTACCTGATCGAACGATTACTCTGCAACGACCCGGAAATTTACTATAACGATCTGGCGAAATGGCACTACGCCAGGCTTCCGGAGGCACTCGGCTGCGACGGCTGGTTTACGACGCGGGTGACAACCTGCTTCGAGTTGGACGAGGCTATTAACAAGGCGGAGTTGTGCGGAACGGGCGCCTATATCGAGGTAGTCACGGACAGGTATGCGGCGTCACCCTTATCGCAGAAGCTTCATGAGACACGTGACTCGCTATATTCGGCCTAGCGTCCAGGGTGATCTTTTGCCGTGTGGAAAGGGTCGAAATGGAGTGACCGGACGAGTGGCCCTTTCACCTTGGAAGCTGCCGTAGATAAGGCTCCTTTGGCAAAGCATGCTGGAGCCAATGCTAGGAGGTGCTCTCATGCGAGCGAGGGTCTTAACCGAGTTCGGCAGTCCGGAAAATTTTCAGCTTCGAGAAATCGCGAACCCCCAAGATACCATCCGGCATGGTATTGGTTCGCTTGATTGTCACACTCGTCGATCAGATTGACACGAAGATCGGTGGCAGACTCGCTATCTGTCACGGCCTCCCTTCCGTGCTGGGCGCTGATGTCGCTGATGTCCGATGACGTGATCCAGGCACTTGCTGACTGACACTGGTTCACGAAGGGACATGAGGGTCGCGACTGCGCAGCCGCTGACAGCAAGGAAAGGGCGTCCGTCGTTGCACCCTTCGCACGTGGAACCACCGATCGGATCGAATCAACCCGAGGATTTGTACATCGACCGATCCGTGCACGCGAGAAGGAGAGCCGCAGCGGTGCGAAGATTCAGTGCAGGAGTTCGGGGATGTCCAAATCAAGATCCGAAGGACAATCAGTTGACCGATAACCGACGCTTCGCCGGCGCGATAAAGGTCATCACCAGGTCGTCGGCTCGGCCGTGTCGGACTTCGGGCCGCTATCGATAGCAAGGCGCTTGTTCGCACGTTGCCGGCTCTCTTCCCGTTAGTGGTTTTCGGTCAGACGAAGTAGTTGCTCGTTTCGCTGGTGACGCCCTCGGTTCCGCCGCGCGTAAGGGCGAAGCCTTGGTCTGGGCCCACGCCCGGCGCAAGCTGGCGCAACGAGGCGATTAGAGACATCGCGCGAAACGGCCGAGGCGAATGGAAGAAGCGCAGGGGCTATCACTGGCGTTCGCGCGTCGAGAACGCGATGTACCGTTTTAAGAAACTTACAAGTAATCGCCCGTGCTCGCGCCGCGTCGGTTCACAAGCGACCGATATGACGATCCGCGTCGGTGCGAGTCTTCACTCCGTCCACGCGGCGTCGATTTTAAATAACCTGGTTCCGCGTTGCACCGGTGTCGACTACGGTATTCCAGGACGGCTTCCGTT
The DNA here is from genome assembly GCF_000729995.1 of Caballeronia sordidicola. Taxonomy (GTDB): domain Bacteria; phylum Pseudomonadota; class Gammaproteobacteria; order Burkholderiales; family Burkholderiaceae; genus Caballeronia; species Caballeronia sordidicola_A. The sequence continues at coordinate 268,475 of NZ_JNFG01000005.1, forward strand.
TTGGATATTCAATGAGCTCGACATAAATGGAATTGTAGTTCCGATAACTAAATAATAGAAACGAGGAATGCATCGTCGAGCGGCTGGTAGGGGCGAACTGCTGCTAGGTCATCAAAGTAAGAACTAAATTCTGGACGAACCGGCACCGTTGGCGTCCGGGACGATTCGGTCAGGCTATTGCTCGGGCGCGCGAGGCGGCTTGTTGGCGTCTCTGATCGGCTTGGCCTGTACTTCCGCCTGCGCGACGGCAGCATGATACAACTCGACAATGAACTCGGTCGTCAGAGGGTTCCACACGTCGTCGTGGTCCTTCATGATGGCTTTGTCGACCTGGACAACCCAGTATGGAAAAAAATTGCCAGGGCGTTTTTCCGTGGGCGGAACGGTTGCGAGAAGCGACATGCCATTGCCGACGTATATCGACGACTTACCGAAAATCGAGAAGGCGCCGGTTCCGATCCCGTTTGGCGCCCAGATCTTGACTCGGCAGTCCACCGGCGTCGGCGACGCGTCACACACGTCGACATCGGCTAGGCCGTCATCGCAAAGCGACTTTGGGCGGCGCCCATCAGGGTAGTTCGGAGAATGGAGGGTCGGCGAAAGGTAGAGCCGATGCGTTTCGAACGCCGGAACCCACCCCATCGCGTGATCGCTCTCAGTTTTCTCGATGCCGAGCGGATTGCCTCCGATCGTCGTGACGTGCCGGAAGATGGGAAACGTATCGCCAGTGGCCCAATCGCCTACGGACTGGAGCGTCACGACCACCGGTAGTTGCGCGCCACCGGTTACGGCGTCTGGCCCGAGATATGAGGGGCGCTGCTTGGCGGAATAGTAAGGTGGGGCGTAACGTGTACCTTCAAACGCGGGGTTGAGGAGAACAACGAGATCGCCGAACGAATAGACACGGTCTCCCGGTGGCGTACTGAGGCCAGTCTCCATATTCCCGAGCAACGATCGGAAATTAAAGAGCGCACCATAGCTGTGACCGATCGTGAGCATGTGGACTTTGCCGCATTCAGACGCGTTGCCAGACAGCGGTTTTTTGCCGCTTGGATGGCACGAGTGGTCCAGGTAGAAACGGTGAAGACGCTCGAATAGCCCCTGCACCGCGCCAGCCGATACGATTTGGGCGGCGAGTTCCGATCCCATACGGACAGCACGTTTGAGGTGAACTCGATCGAATCACCGCGCCATCCAACGAGGATGCCAACTACGTGTCGGGGCGGCGTCTCCAAATTATCAAGGACGGCCAGTCTTTGCAGAAAGGCCCTCCAGATTTTGCCGCGAAAGATGGCATCATCAACATCCCGAAACGCGAGGCGGAGCTTTTGAGAAATTACTTTGCGCGCCGCTTGAATTTTCTGGAGGTCGTTGCAGCAGCATATAATTCAAAGCTTGCAGATCCAGATTTGGTGCAGCGGTTTTTTGGTCAGATAATTACCAACAACTCGTCATACAGGACAGCAGTGTGCCTTCGGAGCCTTGACTGGCCGGAATTTAAAAAATTTTATAAGAACGAGTTACAACGGGATGCCACGATTTCATCGAATGTCTAGATGTTCTGCCTGGTTGAAGCCAAGTCTCCGTTCGTCAATAGTCACGTGAAAGCCGCCAGCTTGGCGTGGCGCTCGAAGCAAGGGACGTTTTCGTTTGAAGCTTCAATCGCGTGCACTCGCCGGGGTCGTAAATTAGTCAAAGTCATGGGACATGAGGCGGCGGTATTGTGAGAGCTTGACTCATGTCGGGCCAATTGCGGACATAGAGAAATGTCTGTTTGAGCGTCTCAAAGGGGTCGCTGGTACGCGTTCGCCTCAGCCGTAAGCTGACATCCGCAGCGACGGTGTCGTAAGCGACCGGTAAGAGTCTGTCAGCAAACGGATCACGTTGACTGTCGAACGCCAGCAAAGACCGATGACCCCGTCTGATACCGTCGACCGGAAATGTGCATGCGCTGTCCGTCGGCCCGGGCTAACTGCCAATCCGCCGGAATAAGCGCGTGCCCCGGGAGCCCACTGAGTTACCAGGCATGACAATGCGCTTCTGTCACAATAGCGTCCTGCCGTTTCGCTGACGTGCCGCTGGCAACGCACCACAACTGACCTTTTCGTCAATGCGCATTTTCGGAATTAGCCTTTACGTCATCATCGCCCTGTTCTTTGCGGTGCATGCCGTGCGCAACCAGCAGAACATGTACTGGCTGCTGATCCTGTTTCTTTTCCCTGGCCTTGGCAGTTTGGTCTACTTCTTTGTCATCTACTTGCCGACCTTGCGCCAGTCGCGTGGTGCAAGGACGGCAACGAGGGCCATCTCGCAGCTTGTCGATCCCAACCGGGCGGTGCGCGAGGCGCGCACGGATTTCGATCGCACGCCGACCGTCGCGCATCGAATGCGGCTGGGCGCAGCGCTGCTCGATGCAGGCAATGCCACCGAAGCCCTGGTGCACTACCGATCGGCAGTTAGCGGGCCGTTCTCATCCGATCCGGCCCTGCTCCAGGGGCTGGCGCGTGCGCAGTTTGCCACCGGCCAAGCTTCGGCCACGCAGGACACGCTGGAAAAACTGTTCGCCGTCGATCCTCCTGCCCGCCAGCAAGCCGAACCTGCCTTGCTGTATGCACGGGCCCTGGCTACGATTGGCGCACCAGGCGCGCGCGCCGCGTTCGAGACGGCGCTCACCTGCGCAAGCGACGCCGCACCCCGTTGCCTGTACGCCGATTGGCTAACGGCGCAGCCCGACGATGCCGACCGCCAGCGTGCGCGCGAACTTTACGCTGAGATCGTGCACGATGCCAAGCATTGGCCACGCCACGCCCGCGAACATAACAGCGAGTGGCTACAACGGGCCCAGGCCGCCCTAAGCCGATAATCCAAGGCCCCCCGCGGCAGAGCGGCAGACTTTGAGCGCAAGAGTGATGCCGCCAGGGCTTTCGCCTGCATCAGGCGCGAACGCGGCGATATAGACGAGCCCGACCACGTTCGGCTGATTCCCCGCTTCCGTGATAACGGCGCCGCCGTACGAGTGGCCGACAAGCAGGACAGGCCCTTTCTGCTGCGCGATCATCTTGCGCGTGCGCTCGGCGTCGTCGGCAAGGGACGTCAACGGCATGTCGACGGCGTGAATGGATGTGTAGCCTTTGCGCGCCAGTTCGACGATGACCTTCCCTCAGTGCGCCGCGCCACCCCAGAAACCGCGCACCAAAATGACTGTAGGTTTCTCGCTCATGCTGTACTCCTCGTTGATACATTTTGCCAGCGCAGTTGCGTATCCATGGCCTGCCAGCCCGGATAGGACCGGGAGCATCGCTGGCGTGAACATGCCCATGATGTTCGCCTCGACCGTGCCTGGCAGGATCAAGCAAGGGTTGGTTCGTTTCCCACGCGAGAGTCTGCGCGAAGTCCTGTACGAAACCGCTATTGTCCGGCTGCGGCTGCGGCGGCTCAGATCGGATTCGGCAGGTCGCCCGCGAGCAGTAGCTGCGGCACCTGACTGAAGCTGTACACGCCGCCACCCGCCTTCAGGTCGAACACCCAGACCATATCGAAACGGTTGCCCGGCCAGCTTTGCGGAGCGGTCGTGTTACCCAGAATCGCGTTGGCGATGAGCGGAATATGCTTGTGCTCCCAGCCCACGAGCACCACTCCGTCGCATGCCATGGCCGCGGCAGCCAGGTCAGTCTCGTCGCCAACTTTGTACGTTGAATTGGTCGTGAGATCCAGCTTTTGAGCGACCACGCTCACCGTCTCGACAGGACGTTGGCTCGCGCTTCCATCTTCATCCGCCGCTGCAAACACGTATTGCGGCACCGCGAGGGTGGCGCTTTGCAGTGGTCCTCGTGAAGGCGCGAAAAGAACAGCTAATGCACCGGCACGCGTCCATCCGTCAACCAGCAACGATTCCACATCCTGTTCGCCCGCAGTCGTCACGCCATATGGCGGTGATGTCCCCTCAGGCTTTTCGCCATGACGAATGACCATGATTTTCTGTGCGCGCGTCATGATTTTCTCCAGCGGGGTTAAGGAAATTGATCCTGTCTGTCGCCTCTTTTCTATCGGCTTTCCAACGCTTACATTCGATGGACGGTCTGCTCGAATTGTCAGCAAGTAGTAGGTGAGTAGGAGAGCACCGGCGCATTCATGCCGTGAACCGATGGTCGCGCTGTGGTTGAACTTACCATCGATGGGGTTAGGTTGAAATCGTAATGTCGTTTACAAGTATCCTTACGGAATCCTATATTTTTGATTGTCGACCAGTTCGATAAACAGTAAGGGCCAGCCCATCCTTGATTGCATACTCATCCTCAAACAAGTAGCTCTCTGAACACGGATCAATATCGCGTTGAAACTCGTGTTGGACACGACTCAAGTTAGGATTTCGCATTTCAGAAGTCAAGCAAGCGACCGTGCGGCTGTTCGTCTTCTTCGATGCTGGGTATGTATGGAATCGTATCGATGAGCCGGCGGAGACGCAGAGTGGTCTGCTGGCGAGTGTGGGTGCGGGATTGCGATTCCAGCTCGGCCGGTTTGTTGATTTTCGAATGACTTATGGGGTGCCGCTTAAGGCGGGCGTGCCGAATGGGTCGAAAGCGCCGATGGTTTTGATGATGCTTGTGGTGGGGAGTTAGGGCCGGCCAAAAGAACCGAGTGAGCCAACAATGAAAATAGGGCTGACGAATGTTGATGAGCCACAGCGAAGTCTGGAAGGTGACCATCACAAAGGCGAGCCCAAATGCGCTCTTGGCGGCAGGCTCGCGCACTGAGCGCTGGGCTACACAAAAAAACTGCGCTTAGCGACAGGACCTGCAGAACCTGCAGGAGCACGAAGAGCGCCGTGAACTTGAAGACAGACAAACCGATGAAATGAAAGATCGGAGCCAGGAACTCGGCGAATAGTGCGACCGAGTTTGCCTACTCCCATCCCTGATACCCGGCTGGCTGCGCCGGATTACCGTAACCGGCGGGGTACGGCCGCCGCAGTTCAGGCGGCGTGTACATCTGGTTATATGCAGGATAGGCAGGCGGGCGGGCCACTATGACGACCTGCTGCGCCGCAGCCTGAGTGGGAGGCCGAGGTACATAGGCGGACTGCGCGTAAGCCGGTTGGTACTGAGCGGAGGGATACTGCGCGGGCGCGTACTGGTTAGCCTGAACGGTTCGAGGCGGCAACGGCGGTGGTCCGTATTCCCGCCCGGAATACCCACCTGACTCCCGAGACTCTGTTGACACCGGGTTATAGGCCGGCGCTGCCGCATATTGCTGGGGCTGCCGATTCTGATATTGCCGAGCTTGCCAGTTCTGCGCCGCTTGAGTCGCCTGCATCGCCGGAGCCGCTTGAGTTCCCGGCTCCGCGGCGTATTGCGGTTCCTCATCTGCCGGCCGATACTGCGGCACCGCCCGCTGAGCGTTCTGCGAATGGCGGCTCTGCGCTACCTGTGCGTCGTCGTCATTGTCCGATTTTTCGTCCGGTAATGCCGTCACGGCTTGCGTCGGAATCAGTATCGGCGGCTCGGACTCGGGGCCAAACATCTTCGACGGCGTAGTCCGCGTAGAAACCTGCTTCAGATGCACAGGTTGCACTTCAGCCCGCTTAGGCGGCGTGACCTGCACCGAAGCCTGCTTGAACGACACGACCGGCGCCGCGACCCGCCTCTGCGGCACAGGCTCGACTTGCGCGTAAACATGCTTCTGCGGCACGGGTGCGACTTGCGCGGGAACGCGCTTCAGCGGCACAGGCTCGGCGTGTGCGACGACCTGCCTGGACGGCGTGGCTCGCGCAGCAGCGACCCGCTTCGGCGATGCGACCGGCGCGGATACTTGCCTCGGCGACGCGGCTTGCGCTACGACCCGCCTTGGCGGCGCAACCCGCTCGGTAACACGTTCAGCAACCGGCTTCGGCGGTGCGGGCATGGCCGGCGCGGCAAGCTGCTTCTGCGGATGCTTCACCTCGTCAGCCAGGGTCGAATAGGATTTTGAGTCTTCCCTGGCGCGCGCGTTATAGCCGATGAAATACGCGTAGCGCAGGTCTTTCAGGTGCGCCTGATTGTCGGCATCGGCGGAGACGCGTTCTTCGCCGGGATCGAGAGATGCATCGACGGTCGCGTCTTCGTGGGCCGAGGCTGCAGCATCAGCGGCACAGGCGGATTCGGGATGCAGCGCGCCCACAGAAGACATCAGCGCAGCGGCTACCGCGACGAGCACTTTCTTTTCCATTCTTTCACCTCGGAATTCCGTGCGACAGACCGCGTGGGATTCTCCAATCTCCGGACCGGACTTTCAGTCGTGCTACCGGGATATCGACTCTTTTTAGCACGTCCTGAAGGGCCCAGGATACTGTTTCCGGGTATAACCCGAGCGAAAGACTATATGCAGAACAACCATAGCGGTACCGACGTTGCCGGTCCGGAAATTTTTGCCTGCTCCGGCGGTCATGGCGTGCATCCGACACGCTGGCGCCTCGGTTTTGCGATGTTAGCGTCTTTGACGCGCCGGTTTGCGCTGCCGCCGGCGGAAAAGTTCGGCCTCGAGAACGCCCGCAAGGCGTTCGCCAAAGCATCCAGAATTTCTTGCACCGTGACAACGCTCGCAGCGGACAACCTGTTCACGCTCGAAACCGACGAGCATGTCATCGTCGACAGCATGACCCCTTCGCCGATTGAGGGCGCAAGCCACTCGATCGTTTCGCCCGCGAACGGGATGAACCATTGAATTCGCTCGGCGATCAAATCGCCGCTTGCTACGCGGCAAAGCGCGCCTTCGACGGGCCGTGACCGTCACTTTGCGGATACCGTTCAAAAATTGACGTGAGAATTCGTTTGCATTCATGCCCCATGTTGCCGGGCACGCGGGCGTCGTCGCGGGGCGTTTGTCAGCGTGCGGGGTACAAACTTTCGGAGCGAACGATTTCGGGGACGGGCACGGCTCTGGCCTTTGCAAACGTTAACGGCGACTTCCGGACGCTATTCCTGGAACAAGGAATAGCCTATCCATTGTAGGCGCGCCTTTCTATATTGAACTTCACGGGGCTAGCCATGGGTCCGGTCCAAGCCGCAAGAAGTGGCGTAACTAAATATGCGGTTTTCGACGGCCGAGCTAGCCCTTGACTTCGGTGACGCTTAACCTAGGATAAATGGCAGGCGTTCCGGCTGTGAAGTATTTGCCTGTCAGTGAAGGCAGAAGAACATAAAAAATTCCCTGTCGCTGCGCCTTGTCCGCAAGGGTTTGCAATGAACCTTGAACTGCAAGTTGGCGAAATCACTTGTGAGGACCTTTCTCTAGTCACGGTCGTGCCATCGTAATGACACAATGTTGCGCATCACACGCATAGCGACAGGTACTGAAATCAGTCGGCGACGACGCCTTCCCCGCGTGGTTTGTGCCGCATTCATTTTTAAGTTACTTTATAAATAAAAGATTATTAGAGATGCTAACTAACATTTTTAATTTACCGTTACGGGTCTCTTTTTGACCGAGGGCGTCCAGGAGCGCCCGGCATTGGCTTGCGCTGACCAGTAACAACGCGCATGCACTTCCGTTGTTAGCCTGCTCAGTTACCTTTGTTTTGGGGTGAGTGCGCTTTTGGCATTTAACCCGTGGGTTCGTTTCGCGCGGTACACAAATTTGGGCATCGGAAATGGTACGGCAAAGGTTGAAAAAGGATATGACAGATCGTTTTGGCTTTTAAGCACGCCGGCGGGCTCTGTGTCATCGGGGCTCGATGTTCGGGGCTGGGCTGTCCCGTGTGCGCTTTTTGATCCTCGGCGAGTGCCCATTGATCGACACACAGGAGATACAAAATGGTCGAAGAACAGGTTCTCACCCCCGGCGGTTACAGGCCGAAGTCTCAGGTCCATTTAATTGAGGCGGGGAATTCGCTGAAGATGCAGGCTGGTCGTGCACAGAAAATCCATCCGTCGGGTGACATGTTGGCAGATTTCGGTGCGATCGCACCGCGTGCCGGGGGCCGTCCCCTGATGCCCGAAAACGTCTTCGTCCCTGAGGGGATAACACCATCGCTCGGCAGCGGGTGGATTAGCTACGCATACTGGAGCAACAACTCGGGACAGCCAATCTCGTCTTTCCGGACCACGTGGGTCGTTCCACCTGAACCGGCGACACAATCCGGGCAGACCATTTTTTTGTTTAACGGCATTCAGAATGCCACGATGATCTACCAGCCAGTACTTCAATGGGGGCCATCTGCGGCAGGTGGTGGCAACTACTGGTCAGTTGCGAGTTGGTATGCGGACGGTCAGGGCGGACAGGCGTTCTATACGTCCCCTGTCCGTGTGAACTCTGGCCAGGTCCTGGACGGCATCATGACCTTGACTTCACAGTCGGCAAGCGGGTTCAGCTACAACTGCCAATTTCAAGGGGTCGCCAACACCGGTTTGCCCATCCAGAACGTCGAACAGTTGACGTGGTGCGCCCAGACACTCGAGGCCTACAGCGTTCAGCACTGTTCGGACTACCCGGACTGCCAGCTCACTTCCATGCGCAATATCGCCATAGCTTGTGGAGCTACGACGCCGGCAATTACGTGGACAGCCCAGAGCGCTGTGACGGACTGTGGCCAGCACTGCGTGGTTGTCAGCAACTCGGCAAGCGCCGGCGAAGTCGACATCTCCTATGAGAACTTCGCGGTTGCGCTGACCCGGGTCGCATCAGCCGCGTGCAACTCGGATAGCCGGCTTGAGGTGTTCGGGGTCGGCACCGACGATGCGGTCTGGCATAACTGGCAGACGGTTGCGCACGCAGGGCCGTGGTCCGGTTGGGCATCTCTGGGTGGAGTGGTCACGAGCGATCCATCCGTGTTCGTCAACTCTGATGGCCGGTTGGAGGTATTCGCCCGCGGCACTGATGACGCCCTCTGGCATACCTGGCAGACCGCACCGCATGCAGGTCCCTGGTCGGCCTGGGCCTCACTGGGCGGAGCCATCACCAGCGATCCAGTAGTGGTCGACAATTCTGACGGCCGGTTGGAGGTGTTCGCGCGTGGCACCGACAACGCCCTCTGGCATACCTGGCAGACCGCACCGCATGCAGGTCCCTGGTCGGCCTGGGCATCGCTGGGAGGTGTGATAACAAGCGATCCCGCTGTATACGTCAACTCTGACGGCAGGTTGGAGGCGTTCGCGCGCGGGACCGATAACGCGCTCTGGCACACCTGGCAGACTGTAGCGCATGAAGGTCCATGGTCCGCCTGGGCATCGCTGGGCGGAGCCATCACCAGCGATCCCGCAGTGGTCGACAACTCTGACGGCCGGTTGGAGGTGTTCGCGCGCGGTACGGATGACGCGCTGTGGCATATCTGGCAGACCGCGCCGCATGCAGGTCCCTGGTCGGCCTGGGCATCGCTGGGAGGTGTGATAACAAGCGATCCCGCTGTATACGTCAACTCTGATGGCCGGTTGGAGACGTTTGCGCGCGGGACCGATAACGCGCTCTGGCACACCTGGCAGACTGTAGCGCATGCGGGCCCCTGGTCGGGTTGGGCTTCGCTGGGGGGCGTGATTACCAGCGATCCAGTGGCGATCGACAACGCCGATGGCCGTCTGGAGCTATTTGCCCGAGGCACTGACAACGCGCTGTGGCATATCTGGCAGACAGTGCCGCATGCCGGTCCCTGGTCAGCGTGGGCTTCTCTTGGCGGAGTGCTGGTAGACGACCCAGCGGTGGGCTGACCCGCCGAACCAGCGGTTTGACGCGTTGTGGGCCCTGTTTTCTCCCGATTGCACTACGCGAGGGGGCAGGGTCGATTTATGATCATGTAGCGATCGCCGCGTCGTTATCAGGAGGAGATGCTTATATGCCCAAGGCAAAAGCGACGCGTCAGCGGGCCCACGAGAAGCGCAAACTGCCGCCGGAGGAACCGGGCAAGGTTCTCACTCCAGCCGGACCACTTCCCAAGGATCAGGTTCATCAGGTGGGACCGGACCAGATGGTCGTCCGGAATGAGGATGGTTCCTATAGCATCGTTCGTAAGCGGTAGTGGCGCTGCCACATTAGAAGTTGAACGACGAGTAGGGCGTGGTCGAAACAAATGACGTCGATAACCTGGACGGATAAGCCGCGCCACCCTCTCTAATCTGTGCTTTCGAGTCCAGCTAACTGCGCGCCAGTCCAACGAATTCCGTTTCCCGACAATACCGCGGTCGCTTGCGGTGCCGAGCGGCGGTCCGGAGCCGGGATAAAGTCACGCTCTGCCGGAAAGTAACGCAGTTCACACGTCGCCTCGAGAGAGGCAGTGAACGCTACGTCATCGATTTCAAACAATCGATGATTCACGAAGCCGGTATCTTCGCCGCGCGTACGAATTCGATGAAGCGTGTGGCCACTGCGTTATCACGGCTTGTCTGCCACGCCAGCCCGACTTGCCAACGCGCGGCTGCATCGCGCAAAGGAAGCACCCTGGCATCGCGCAAAAGATACTTTGCCCTGGACGGCAAGAATGCAGCGCCGACGCCCGCAGCGACAGCGGCAAGAACCGACTGGATATCATCGGTCTGCTGGATCACCCGCGGCACGAAACCGTGCTCACTGCACCAGCGATCGATCTGCGCTGCCAACCCCGGGCCACGGCTGCGCGCGAGCGCGATCAAGCCAAGTTCGTTGAGATCATTCAGGTCAGACGGAAGACGCTTCCATTTCGCGTGTTGAGGCACGGCTAGCGCTAATGTCTCAGTGAGCAACGGTACACACGATAACCCGCTATCGGCCGGCATGCGAAGGAAGCCGACGTCGAGCTTCCCTGCGAGAAGCCGGCGGGTTTGCTCGTCGGAAGAAAGATCATTGAGCGACACGCTGACGTTCGGGTTCAGTCTTCGAAATTGCGCAATCAGTTGCGGCGCCAGGGTCAAGGTCGTGAGCCCGAGCCCTACGCGCAAATATCCACGCTTTCCACTGCTCGCTTCGCGCGCCCGTGCGACGAGTTCGTCTGCATCGCGTACCAGCGTTTGCGCTCCGCCAAGGAACTCGGCGCCAAATGACGTCAGTTCGGCGCCGTGCCTGCCGCGTTCAAAAAGCCGCGCACCCAGGGTGTCTTCCAGGGCCGCTACCTGCTTGCTAAGTGCGGGTTGAGTGACATTGAGCGCTTCGGCGGCGCGGCCGAAATGGTGGAGTTCGGTCACGGTCAGGAAGGCGCGCAGTAGTTTGAGTTCCATTCCGTCAGGTAATTGAATGTGTCGAATGATTCATTTTACTTATTGAATGCGCGGCGGTCCAATGGACTCTTCATTGGACTATTTAGTCAGGCGGAAAACGATATGGCTTCTCCTTTTAAGGTTGCAACGGTCCCGCTCGTCTCCGTACGGGGGGATGCGTCGCAGAACGTCGCGAACGTATCTGCGCGACTCGCCGATGCCGCGCTTCAAGGAATCTCGCTGGTGGTTTTTCCCGAGGCCAACCTCGTCGGATACGGCGATACGCTGAACCTTCGTCGCCGCGAACTTGAAACGCTCGCCGAACCGCTCGATGGTCGTTCGATCGATGAAGTCGCCAAGGCAGTGGAACGCTCCGGCGTAGCGGCGGGCGTCGGATTTCTCGAGCGTGCTCCGAATGGGAGCTTGTTCAACAGCTATGTGATTTGCATGCCGGGAGGCGTGCGTTGTTGTCATCGAAAACTGCATATGGTCGAACATCCCGTTATCGAATGTGGCGAGCAGTACACCGTGCTGGATACGAAGTGGGGCGTTCGAATCGGTATTCTGATTGGCGCAGATAATTATCTCGTCGAAAACGTTCGCATGACGGCGCTGATGGGCGCGACATTGCTCGTCGCGCCGCATCGAACATATGGTTCAGACAGCAATGGAGAGGCTGCGTTGCAGCGGCTCTCCACGGAGCAACGAACTCGGTCGCACGCCACAGAGAGCGTGGGAGGTGCCGGCTGGCTGCGGCGCTCGTTGATCGCGCGAGCGTCCGACAACGGAATTTTCGTAGTCTTTAGCAATGGGTCGGACGTGGCCGCCCATCAAGACGGCATGATCATCGATCCCGGCGGACAAGTGCTGGCCGACCACGGCTCCTCATCTGGCACGATGCTTTGCGCAAGCGTGGATCTCGGCCTGATAGCGGGAAGCGTCGGCCAGCAATGTCTGGCGGCCCGTCGCTCTGACACCAACGCGCCGCGCGCCCGTTCGATGTTGCCAAGCGCAAACGGATATGCGGAGCGCAACGGAACCGCGCCGAGAGGCGCGATCGCATTGAGCTTTGCTCAGGTCAGCCGCATCCGTCAGACCTAGTGCGCCATCCCATCAATGTCCACCGCCGGCTTCACCGATCGCGTCCAGTTCAGCAAGCACCGCGTCCGATAAATTCAACTGCGCCGCCGCCAAGTTTTCCCGCAGATGCGTAAGCGTCGACGTGCCCGGAATCAGCAGAATATTGGGCGAGCGATGCAGCAACCAGGCGAGCGCGACTTGCATCGGTGTCGCGCCGATCGTTTGTGCGACCGTGGACAGCACGGACGATTGAATCGGCGTGAATCCGCCAAGCGGGAAGAACGGCACGTACGCAATGCCCTGGCTCGCCAGTTCCTCGATCAGCGTGTCGTCTTCACGATGAACGAGGTTGTAGTGGTTCTGGATACAGACAATCTCCGCGATGCCCTGTGCTTCGGTGATCTGGGCCGCGGTCACGTTGCTCAGTCCGATGTGTCGGACAAGCCCCTCGCGCTGGAGTTCGGCAAGCGCTGTAACCTGCTTTTCTATCAATCCTTCCGCCGGGGAATGAATGTTCCCCATGATGCGCACGTTGACCACGTCGAGCACGTCCAGACCGAGATTGCGCAGGTTGTCGTGGACGCCGCGCCGGAGGTCTTCCGGTTCCATCGCCGGTAGCCACGCACCGTCTTCGCCGCGGACCGCGCCAAGCTTCGTGACGATCACCAGATCATCCCGGTACGGATGAAGCGCTTCGCGAATGAGCTGGTTGGTGATGTGCGGCCCGTAGAAGTCGCTGGTATCGATGTGATCGACACCTGACGCCACCGCTTCGCGCAAAACCGCAATGGCAGTGCCACGATCCTTCGGCGGCCCGAAGACGCCGGGTCCGGCCAGCTGCATGGCGCCGTAACCCAGGCGATGCACCGGGCGGCCGGCGAATTCAAAGGTGTTAGCGGGTGTGAAATTCGGCATGAAGTGCTCCTTGGTGAATGTGAAGCCAGTATGGAGGCGATTGTGTTGTTAGATAATCCGGTCTAAATTGCACGGGTTGTTTAAAAAAGTGCACAGTGACCATGGAATTAAATGATCTTGCCGCGTTCGTTTCAGTCGCTCGCGCCGGCGGTTTTCGCGATGCAGCCCGGATCAGCGGTGTCTCCGCCTCGAGCCTGAGCATCGCCGTGCGTCGGCTCGAAGCGAAACTCGGCCTGCGTTTGCTCAACCGGACCACTCGCAGCGTGGCCCCGACCGAACCGGGGCTGCGGCTCATCGAAAAGCTGGCGCCGTTGTTCAGCGAGATGGAAGCGTCGCTGGATGTCCTGAACGGGTTCAGGGACAAGCCGAGCGGCACGCTGAAGCTCAACGTGCCGTCGAGCGCCGCGCGCATCGTGTTGCCATCTGTCATCGCGCCGTTCCTGAAGGCTTATCCCGACATCCGCGTGGAAGTGGTGGTCGAGGATGGTTTCGTCGATGTGCTGTCGATCGGCTGCGATGCGGGCATTCGTTATGACGAGCGGCTTGAGCAGGACATGATCGCCATTCCGATCGGGCCACGCGTGCAGCGCTTCGCGACCGCTGCGGCACCGGAATATCTCGATACGCACGGCAGGCCCGAGCACCCCCGTGAGCTGCTTTCGCATGCGTGTCTGCGTGGCCAGTTTGCCGGCGGCGCGAAGCCTACATGGGATTTCGAGCGGGACGGGGAAGTGGTGCGGCTGGATCCTGCGGGACCGCTCCTGGTCAGGCCCGGCGCGGCAATGGACCTCGCAATCAGCATGGCCGTGGAAGGCGTGGGCGTGATTCACCTGTTCGAGGGAATGCTGCGCCAGTATCTGGATAGCGGCGCGTTGGAGCCAATCCTGGAACCGTGGTGGCCGTCCTTTTCGGGGCCATTTCTTTACTATCCGGGGCGTCGGCACCTGCCCGCGCCGTTGCGCGCTTTTGTGGATTTCCTCAAGAGTGGTGGGGCATCGGACCGTTCAGGCCTTTGATTTACGCCTCTGTCAAAGTAGGAGGATGAAACCCAAGAAGTGCTGGAGCTTACGGGGTTTTTGTTTTTGTCGGTCCAGCATTCGGCTCATCGTCAGGCACGTGTTTGGGGCGATTCCCTCTGGCATTGATCGCAGGCTTAGATCCCAACTTACCTGCAAGGGTCGTATTTTTGTCGGCCACGGATATCCCAAAAACATGGGCATCGCGCAATCTGATAGGTTTACTTGGTCGCGATTGAATCAGCTTTGCTAAGTGTTGACGGTCCAAGCCAGGTCTGGAATTTCCTGTCAAAACGAAAATGACAACGACTCGAAAGGTTGAAGATTCCTCAAGAATTCGTTGAGAAGTACGAAATATGCTGGAAGATCATAAACGCAACCGGAGCCGGAATGGCTGATATTTTTCTCAAGATTGATGGAATCGCCGGCGAATCGCGGGACGCAGCACATACTGACGAGATCGACGTGATTGACTGGACGTGGAAGGTGACGCAGCAATCAAACATGATGTCCGGTTCAGGCGGCGGCGCGGCAAAGGCCACAGTATCGGACCTGGAGTTTACGCATCAAATTGACAAGGCGAGTCCTAACCTCGCTCAATACTGTTTCACCGGGAAACACCTTCCCCAAGCAAGGCTTGTCATGCGCAAGGCGGGCGGAATTCCGCACGAATTTTTGCGCATCACCCTGTCCGATGTCATCATTTCGCACGTTGAACCCTTCGTTGATGCAAATGGCGCTATTGAATGCGTTCGGCTGTCCTTTGCGAGAATGAAAAAAGAATACGTCCTTCAAAACGCGTTGGGTGGAAACGGCGGCACGGTGACGGCGTTGATTGATGTCAAACAGAACGTTACTCAATAAGGCATCTGCATGAGTAACAACACCTATTATTTTCAAAGTCACAACAACCTGTCGCCCGCCGAACTGTTTCTATGGATCGCACTCGATCAAACCAAAACACAGTTGGGCTTTGCCGATCTTGCCGCTGTTGCGACTTGGTTGCTTAGCGTCAACGACGTGCCGGTTTCGGGGAAAATGAAAACCGCAACGGAAGGAACGTCTGTTCTGTCTATGTTCTTTCGAAGCGTGATAAAGAAGCGAGCGCCAATGCGGCTCCCGACCTTGACATGGAAAAGCGTTACAGAATTCCGATTCATCTATACAAAAAGCCTTGGCGGATTCGTCGGTAGGGCGATTCCTGTCCTTGACGTCGTGTTCCTGGGGTACGACGCGACCGTTATCATGTATCGCACCGTCTCCCGTTACAACTCAACGGTAGACCCGGAGGACAGGCTTGGATGATCCGCTCTGGGAAGCACTGAAGGATTTCACCCGCGAAGAAGTCGGGCGTCCGCTGTTCGGCAAGGAACCGACGCTTACCCCGTCAACCCGCGTTAATTACGACCTTGGCATCGATGGCGATGATGCGACCGAATTCCTTGAAAAGCTGTTTGACACGTTCAACATCGCGAATGTGGAGGGCTTTCCCCTCAATCGCTACTTCAGCGGCGAAGGCGTTGACACCCCGGCATTGTTCGGCGCAATTCCCGCGTTGTTGCACCTGATGCGAACAGGCAAGCGCTTTGAAACAAAGCAATCTCTGACGCTTGGAATGTTGCTCGAAGCAACACGCGCCGGACGTTGGGACACTGAGGCGATTGAAGCGAGTCAACGACCGCAGACGTAGATTGTGCCGGAGTCGAAAGAAGGAGGACGGGTCCACCAGACCTTGCGGCGTATCAATTTCCGCCTTGACCCGGCGCGCAAGCGCAGTAAGCGTCATGTTGCTAAATACCCTCTCGCGCGGCGGGCGCTTACCTGTTACGGGACTTATGAAGCGGGTGAGTTTAAGGAGTCTCGCTTCAGAAAGTTACGGAATGAATTTAGGTGGCCTCCGCCTCGCGTTGCGCTTGCGGCACGATCGAACTCAACCAGTCCGAGAGCGCGACGAACGGTTCGTCGTGGGCGATTTCATCGGGGGCGACGAGGTAATAGCCGGACGTGCCGGACATCGGCTTGTTCAACGGCACGACCAGCCGGCCAGACGACAATTCATCCGCGAGCAAAATCTCCGGCAGCAGCGCGACCCCCAGGCCCGCCTGAGCCGCGCTGGTGAGCATCGTGAACAATTCATAGCGCGCGCCGCGTACCGCTCGCACATCGTGCTCAAGCCCGTTCAGGCGAAACCAGGTGCGCCAGGCGTCGGGCCGCGTCGATAAATGCAGCAGCGGCAAATCAGCAAGCTGCTCAAGCGAAATCGACGGGCCGGGCGCGCTTCCTGCAAGCAGGGAAGGGCTGCACACCGGCACGACTTTGCCCTCGCGGAACAGCAGCTTCCCTTGCGTGCCGGGCCATACCGAATCGCCGAAATACAGCGCGGCGTCGAAGGGCGAATCGCTGAAGAGGAACGGCTCGGTGCGTATCGACAGATTCACGGTGATGTCCGGCCGCAGCGCGCGAAATAGCGGCAGGCGCGGGATCAGCCACTGGCTAGCGAGCGTAGGAACGACCGCTATCTCCAGAATCCGCCCCACGCCGCGCTGCGCCATGAGTTCGAGCGTGTCGCGCTCAATCCGGTCGAGATTCTTGCGCACGAGCGCCGCGTAGTGACGGCCGTGCGTGGTCAGCACAATGCGCTTCTTGATGCGCAGGAACAAAGCGACGCCCAGCCGGCTTTCCAGTCCCGCCACCTGACGGCATACGGCGCTCTGCGTGAGCGAGAGTTCATTTGCCGCCCGGGTGAAGCTCTCGTGGCGCGCGGCGGCCTCGAAGATCTGCAAGGCGACCAGATTGGGAATACCTTTTCTCATGTTTTAACGGTACCGTTTGCGGTCCGCGCATCGAGGGGATTGGGCGACTTAGTGCTATTTTCGAATGAAGTGATGAGTTTATATCAATTGCGCGGCTTTTTGACGCCCTCCAGAATCAGCGTCCAATGAACCGACGAACCGGGCCCTAGGCTCGCACCACGCTAGATCAGCCGGAACTGGACAAATGAACTCGAATCTCGCCGCATTGCTCGCCGTTGCCCTTCCAGAATCCGATGTAACCGGGTTAGTGCGGTTGATGAACTTGCCATCCGCGCTTGCCAATACCACGCCGGGCACGGTCAACCGCGCCGAACTGGCGCAAGCGATGAACATGGTGCTGTTCGCCGGCCTGCTCGAACGTGTGCCAACGGGCCGCGCTTATACCGACGATCTCCGGCCCACCCAAACCCGCGTTCAGTTCGATCACGGCGCGTTGCGCACCGTGCGTTGGTCCGAATCCGGCGCGTTGCCGCCGGGCGAAGCCGCGTTCACGCGCATTCTCAAGCCGCTGGGTTTTGTGCTGAACGGCACGTACCCGCTCGATCGCATCAAGATGACGGGGCGCTCGTACATGCACGTCGATGCCCCCGATGAAATCGCGCAGTATTTCGTGAGCGAACTGCATCCGGAGCGTTTCAGCCCCGAATTCCAGCAAGCCGTCACGAACGTGATCGGCAAGAGCGTCGAGCCGCTGACGCCGCAAGCGGTCGCTTCGCTGGCCGAACTGGAGCGCGACCACTCGCTGCCGCTGGCAGCTGCCCTCGACCTGCTGCCCGTGCTCGTGCGCTGTTTCGAGCGCCAGCATCTGGCGCCGCGCCTGACCGACTATGAAACGCTGCGTGCGGAGTCCGCGGAAATGGCGTGGATTGCGACTGAAGGCAACGCGTTCAATCACGCGACCGACCGTGTGGACGATGTCTTCGCCGTCGCCGATGCCCAGCGCTTGCTCGGCCGTCCGATCAAGGACAGCGTTGAAATTTCGAAGTCGGGCCGGGTGCGCCAGACGGCGTTTCGCGCTGATCCTGTGCGCCGGGTTTTCATCGGCGCCGACGGTGCGAGGATCGAACGCGACGTACCAGGCTCCTTCTACGAATTCATCAGCCGCGACGCGGTCATGGACGAGACCACAGGCCGCAGCAAGCTCGATCTCGGTTTCGATGCCGGCAATGCCACAGGCATCTTCAAGATGACGGCGGCCGCATGAATTCCGCCGCCGATTCAGCCGATATGTACGACTTCACGGGTCCGTTCAAAGCGCCGCAAGGTTCGGCTATCCGCGAACTTTTCAAGTACCTCAGCCGGCCCGGGATGATTTCGTTTGCGGGCGGGTATCCGTCGAAGGATCTTTTCGACCGGGCGGGTATCGGCCAGGCAATGGAGGACGCGTACTCCTCCGATCCGATTGCGTGCCTGCAATACGGCGACACAGCCGGCTCGCCCGCTCTGCGCCGCGCGATCCTGCGGTTAATGAGTGATCGGGGCGTGACGCGCGATGTGGACGACGTGATCGTGACCACGGGCTCGCAGCAAGGTCTCGACCTGCTGATCAAGATCCTGGTCGCGCCGGGCGATGCTGTTCTGATCGAGGAGCCGGCTTATCCGGCTGCGATCCAGGCGTTGCGGCTCGCGGGAGCATGTCTGATCCCGGTGCGCACTGACGCGCAGGGTATTGACGTTGACGCGCTCACTGAGCAACTAGAAACACTCGATCCGGCTACGCGGCCAAAGCTGCTCTACACGGTGCCGACCTTCGCGAACCCGACCGGTGCGACCTTGCCGGCGGCGCGTCGTGAAGCGCTCGCGCGGCTTGCGATGCGGTTCCGTTTCGTATTGGTCGAAGACGACCCGTATGGCGAGCTGCGCTTCTCCGGTGAACCGATAAAGCCCATCACCACACTTGCTGATGCCATCCCCGGCGCGAGCGACTGGGTCGTCTATTTCGGCAGCCTCTCGAAGATCGTGGCGCCGGGCTTGCGCATCGGCTGGTCGATTGCGCCGCCTGCCATCACGCGCCGCATGCTCGTGGCGAAACAGACGAGCGATCTCTGCACCTCGCCGCTCGCGCAGGAAACGGCGCGCCATTATCTGGAGCGCGGACGTCTCGCTGACCATGTGCAGACGATCGCGCTGGCGTATCGCAAGCGTTGCGAGGCGTTGTGCAGCGCATTGCGCCAGTTCGTTCCCGATGAGATCGAGTACGTGATGCCCGAAGGCGGCATGTTCGTCTGGGCGCGATTGAAGGGCGGCCGTCACTCCGCCGACTTGCTCAAGCGCGCGATCGAACAGAACGTGATCTACGTTCCCGGCCCGGCGTTTTACGCGCGCGATCCGGACGAATCGAGCATGCGGCTTTCGTTCGCCGCTGCGCCGGGCGAGGCCGAGGTGTTCGAAGGCGTGCGCCGGCTCAAGCTCGCACTGGCAAGCCGATAGATACAGATATAGATCACGAGCCGCCGCCGTATGACTCGCCAGATCCGGTGAAACGGGTTCTAATCGCATAACCTGAACGCAGATGGACGCTCGGCTATGTGCAGTTGGTTCTCTCAACGCACCAAGTCGTGCCGATTAATCAATTGCAGCGGTTTTTTTAAGCCTTGAGACTCTGTTCCGGCGAACGCATGGTTTTACTTGCCGGAACAGGTTCCAGAGCGGTACTGACGGACCGTGGCCCCGGGCCGCGCCGCAGTGCCCGGCAGCCACCCGACATAGAGAGGAAGTGATGAAACTGAACGATATTCTTGGCGAACTTGGTGTAGACCTAGGTCAGTGGAAGGGCGATGCCCTCACGGCGCGTTCACCGCTCGACGGCGCGACACTGGCCGGACTGGCCGTGGATACCCCCGCCGATGCCGCCCGCAAGATCGACGCTGCTCACGCCGCTTTCCTCAAATGGCGTACCGTGCCGGCGCCGCAACGCGGCGAACTCGTGCGCGTTTTCGGAAATGTGCTGCGCGAACACAAAGCCGCGCTTGGCAGCCTGGTCACGCTGGAAGCCGGTAAGGTCACGTCCGAAGGCCTCGGCGAAGTGCAGGAAATGATCGACATCTGCGATTTCGCCGTCGGCCTGTCGCGCCAGCTCTACGGCCTGACGATCGCCTCCGAACGTCCGGGTCACCGCATGATGGAAACGTGGCATCCGCTGGGGGTGGTCGGCGTGATTTCTGCGTTCAACTTCCCGGTCGCGGTGTGGTCGTGGAACACGGCGCTGGCGCTGGTCTGCGGTGACTCGGTGGTCTGGAAGCCATCGGAAAAAACGCCGTTGACGGCTATCGCGTGTCACGCGTTGTTCGAAAAAGCTTTGCGTGAATTCGATAAAACCCATCCGGGCGTTGCGCCTGAAGGCCTGAGCCAGTTGCTGCTCGGCGCACGCGATGTCGGCCAGGTGCTGACCGAGTCGCCCAAGGTGCCGCTGGTCAGCGCGACCGGCAGCGTGCGCATGGGTATCGAAGTGGCGCAAGTGCTGTCAAAGCGCCTGGGGCGCAGCATCCTCGAACTGGGCGGCAACAATGCAATGATCGTGGCTCCCAGCGCCGACCTCGATCTGGTCGTGCGCGGCGTGACCTTTTCGGCCGTCGGCACGGCGGGTCAGCGTTGCACGACCCTGCGTCGCCTGATCGTGCATACCAGCGTGGTCGACCAGTTGCTGCCGCGTCTGGAAAAAGCGTTTGGATCGGTGAAAGTGGGCAGCCCGCTCGAGTCGGATACGCTGGTCGGTCCGCTGATCGACCGTGCTGCGTTCGACGGTATGCAGAAGGCATTAGGCGACGCCCGCGAACAAGGCGGCAATGTGAAGGGCGGCGAACGCGTGGATGTAGGCGGCCATGCAGATGCGTATTACGTGCGTCCGGCATTCGTGCGCATGCCTGCACAAACGGCGGTGGTTGAACGCGAGACCTTCGCGCCGATCCTCTACGTGATGACCTACAACGACTTCGCTGAAGCGTTGCAACTGCAAAACGGCGTGCCGCAAGGTTTGTCGTCGGCGATCTTCACGAACGACATCCGCGAAGCTGAGCAGTTCATGTCGGCGGCGGGCAGCGATTGCGGCATTGTGAACGTGAACATCGGCACGAGCGGCGCTGAGATTGGCGGCGCCTTCGGCGGTGAAAAAGAAACCGGCGGCGGCCGCGAATCGGGTTCCGATGCGTGGAAGGGTTACATGCGCCGCGCGACCAACACGATCAACTACAGCCGTGAATTGCCGCTGGCGCAAGGCGTGAAGTTCGACGTTTGATCTGCATTTGCTGCAGCTTTAAAAACAAGAATCACAACAAGACTTAACCCGGCGTCATACCCCGACGCCAACTTCTTTCATCTGCTTGGGCGCACGCGAACCGCGGCGCGCCTTGAGCGGACGTCAGGCCTCCGCGGTCATCCCCGGTTGTTGCACTTGAACCTGTCCCATGACGCGCTTCGCATAAGAAGCGCGTTCCGCCTGCCTACGTGTTGCGTTTGCGTTGCTTCTACGTGAATACCTCGCGTCCGTTCAACTGTTTTTCTGCCAGACCCTGGAGGCCACCGTGTCGTTTCTCGTGCTGGACAAACTGACCAAAGCCTACGGCGACCTGAACGCCGTGAGCGACGTGAGCCTCTCGGTTGAAAAAGGCGAATTCGTCTCCCTGCTGGGTCCTTCGGGCTGCGGCAAGACGACGACGCTGCAAATGATCGCTGGTTTTATCGATGTCACGCGCGGGCGGATTTCGCTCGACGGCAAGGACATCACGAACGTGCGGCCGAACAAGCGCGGCCTGGGCGTGGTGTTCCAAAGCTACGCGTTGTTTCCGCACATGACGGTCGCGCAGAACGTGGGCTTCGGGCTCGAAATGCGCGGTATCGGTAAAGCCGAATGCGCGGAGCGGATTCGCGAGACGTTGGCGCTCGTTCGGCTCGATGCGCTGGCGGCGCGTTATCCGCGCGAACTGTCTGGTGGCCAGCGGCAACGGGTCGCGATTGCGCGTGCGTTGGTGATCAAGCCGCCGGTACTGCTGCTCGACGAACCCATGTCCAATCTCGACGCCAAGCTGCGCGAAGAGATGCAGTTCGAGTTACGCGGGATTCAGCGCAAGGTCGGCACCACCACGGTGATGGTCACGCACGATCAGTCAGAGGCGTTGTCCATTAGCGACCGCGTAGTCGTGATGGAAGCGGGGCGCGTGACGCAGGTCGACTCGCCGTATCGCGCGTATGAGCGCCCGGAGAATCGCTTTGTCTCGCAGTTCATCGGCAAGGCGAACATGCTCGCGGGTAAGGTGACCGAGGCGCGGCATAACGAAGTGCATGTGGATCTCGGGCATGAACTGACCGGCATTGCGTGCATCGAAGCGGGCACGGTGTGGCGCGAAGGCGATACGGTGACGTTATGCATTCGTCCGGAAAAGCTGCACTTGTGCGAGGCGGGAACGGGGCGCTTGAGCGCGACCGTCACCAGCCGCTTTTTCCTCGGCAGCCAATGGCTTTATCGCCTGGATACCGCCGTTGGCGAAGTGCTGGTCTGCAGCCAGAACGAAGGCACGGAGCCGGTGGCCGAAGGCGCGACGGTCGGCATCGACTGGCATCGTGACGCCGTGCGCGTGCTTCAGGAAGTGAGCCATGGCTAGTGCGATCGATTCGACGAGTCCGAAAGACAACGGCGCGCTGAACCAAGGCCGCGCGCCGTGGCACGCATTCGTGCCGCCCTGGCTGATGAGCTTGCCTGCGTTTATCCTGTTCGCGGTCCTCGTGCTGACGCCGCTCGCGATGACGGTTGTGCTGACGTTTTATCGCTTCGATCCGGCCAGCGGTCCGATCGCGGCGTTCCAGTTCGGCAACTATGTTGAAGTGCTGACGGACGGCTACTACCAGACCATTTTTGCGCGCACCTTTGGCATTGCGATCCTGACGACCGTGCTGTGCGTTGCGATTGGTGCGCCCGAGGCTTACGTGTTGTACCGCATGCGTGATCCGTGGCGCTCGATGTTCCTGCTGGTGATCCTCGCGCCCTTGCTCGTGTCGGTCGTGGTGCGTGCTTTCGGCTGGAGCATGTTGCTGAACACGGGCGGTATCGTGAACCAGTTCTTCGGCCTCTTCGGCATGGGTCCATACAAGCTGGAGTACACCACCTTCGCGATCGTGATTGCACTCGTTCACGTGATGCTGCCGTTCATGGTGATTCCTGTCTGGACCTCGTTGCAGAAGCTCGATCCGCAAGTGGAAAACGCGGCGCTCTCGTTGATGGCGTCGCCGGCGACCACGTTGCGACGCATCGTGTTGCCGCAGATCGCACCGGGCATTTTGTCGGGCAGCTTGATGGTGTTCGGCTTGTCGGCGAGCGCGTTTGCGATTCCCGGCCTGCTCGGTGGCCGTCGCCTGAAAGTAGCGGCCACCGCTGTCTACGATGAATTCCTCGGCTCGCTCAACTGGCCGCTGGGCGCGACCATCGCGATCCTGTTGCTGATCGCGAACCTCGTGATCATGATCACGTATTACCGGGTTCTGGAGCGTCGTTACTCCAGAAGCCTGGGTTAAGGAAGGAGACCGCTCCCATGCGAAAGAACGGCCTCATTGCCCTGAGTTTCCACACGCTCGTGATCCTGTTCGTGCTGGCGCCGCTCGTGATCATCGTGCTCGTTGCGTTCACGCCGGACCAGACCCTGACGCTACCCACGCACGGGTTTTCGTTGCGCTGGTTCCGCGCGATTCTCGACTACCCGGATTTCATCTCGGCGTTTTTCAACAGCATCAGGCTGGCGTTTGCTTCGGCTACGCTGTCGCTCGCGCTGGCTTTGCCGGCGGCGCTTGCTATCGGCCGTGAACGATTTCCGGGGCGCGAATTCCTCAATGGTTTGTTCCTCTCGCCGCTGGTGATTCCCAGCCTCGTGCTCGGCATTGCGTTCCTGCGTTTCTTCGCGATGATCGGTGCAACCGGCACGTTCACGTGGCTCGTCGCGGCGCACATGATCATCATCACGCCGTTCGTCATGCGGCTGGTGCTGGCCTCGGTGAGTGGCATGGACCGCAGCATCGAGCATGCAGCGCAGTCGCTGGGAGCGGACCGATGGACAGCGTTTCGCCGCATCACGCTGCCGATGATCCTGCCCGGCATTACGGGCGGCTGGCTGCTTGCGTTCATCAATAGCTTCGATGAACTGACCATGTCGATCTTCGTGACTTCGCCGCGGACCATCACGTTGCCGGTGCGCATGTACATGTACGCAACGGAATCGATTGACCCGATGATGGCTTCGGTATCAGCGCTCGTGATCTTCATCACGGCCGGGGCGATGATCGTGCTCGACCGCGTGTATGGACTGAACCGGATCCTGATTGGGTCACATTGATCGACATGCATTGATCGGCCCGGCGCCTACGACTTCTATTGACGCGATGACAAATCTCCCCCGCACAACATCCACCGGCCAACCGCACACTGCGGCCGATGCCGCGCCGCAATTCGTGCGTCTTGCGGAAGCGCATCGCAAGGAGGTGACGCTGATGCTGGACGGCGTAGCGATTGCGGCCATGACGGGTGATACGGTATTGAGCGCCATCCTGCTGCACACACGGCGGGTGCGCGACACTGAGTTCAGCGGTGAACCGCGTGGAGGATTTTGTCTGATGGGCGCGTGTCAGGACTGCTGGGTACAACTGGAAGAGGGCACAAGGATCAGGGCATGCTCGACCTTCGTCAAGGAAGGCATGCGTGTGCTGACCAGGCCCGTAGGAGTGGTCGGAGCGTGAGCACGACCACCGATAAAAACAGCATGCATCGGGTTGTTATCGTCGGCGCGGGACCGGCCGGTGTGAGGGCGGCTGAGTCGCTGGTGGCGGCGGGTATTGTGCCGGTCGTTATCGATGAAGCGCCGCGTGCCGGTGGTCAGATCTATCGCCAGCCTCCGGCGGATGCGGGTTTCGCCCGCAGCAAACGCACGCTGTATGGCATGGAAGCAGGCAAGGCGGACGCGGTGCATTCGACCATGACCGGGTTGCTCTCGAAGCTCGACTATCGGCCTGACACGCTGGTGTGGGGATGCGGCGCCGCGCAGCTCGATACGCTGCGCGCTGGACGCCAGCGCACGGTGCCTTATTCGCACTTGCTGATCGCGACCGGCGCCACAGACCGCGTGCTGCCGTTTCCCGGCTGGACGCTGCCGGGCGTTTATACCCTTGGCGCGGCGCAGATTGCGCTGAAATCGCAGGGTTGCGCGATTGGACGCCGCGTGGTGTTCGCGGGAACGGGGCCATTGCTTTACCTCGTGGCGTATCAATACGCGAAGGCGGGCGCGCAGGTGGAAGCGGTGCTCGATACCAATCCGTTCTCTCGCCAGTTCGCCGCAACGCCGCGTTTGCTGCGACAGCCGTCCACCTTTGCGAAGGGGATGTATTACGTCGGCTGGCTGGCGGCGCATGGGGTTCGTATCGAACGTGGCGTTACGCTCGTGCGCGCGACGGGCGATAAAGCCGTGCAAGCGATGACCTATCGCGATGGCGATCAAGAGCGCACCATTCCCTGCGATGCAGTTGGATTTGGTTATGGCCTGCGTTCGGAAACGCAGCTTGCGGACCTCGCAGGTTGCCGTTTTCGCTTCGATACGCTCAATCGCGCGTGGTTGCCGGAGCGCGATCCAGCCGGCCGCAGTTCGGTGCCGGGCGTGTATCTCGCGGGCGATGGCGCGGGTATCGCCGGTGCGGATGCTGCGGAACTTGCCGGCCGCAGAGTGGCGCTTGCGATGCTTGAGGACCTTGGGCATCGTGCCGGGAATGCTGATGTTCAGGCTCAGGCTGCGAAGCTCGACCGGCAACTGGCGAACATCGCCGAGTTTCGTATTGGGTTGGAACAGGCTTTTGCACTTCCCTCCGATTGCACGTCGCAGTGGCCGGACGACATGACCGTGTGCCGTTGCGAGGAAATCGATGCCGGCACGCTGCGCCGCTGTATTCGCGCTGGCCAGGCGAGCGAGATCAATCGGCTGAAGGCGCTTACGCGGGTGGGCATGGGCCGTTGCCAGGGGCGCATGTGTGGCGCGGCAGCGGCGGAGTTGCTAAGCGCCGAGACGGGCAAACCGATCGCCGACGTCGGACGGTTGCGCGGACAGGCGCCGATCAAACCCGTGCCCTTATCGATATCGATGGACGGAGCCGAAGCAGCGGATCATCTCGCCGCCATCCCGGAGCACGCACGCGATGACTGAGACTTTGCGATTTGACGTGCTGGTGGTAGGCGGTGGTTTGGTGGGGTCATCGACGGCCTTGATGCTTGCAAAGCGCGGGCTTAAGGTTGGGCTTTTCGAACGCCGATATTGCGGCGCGCAGGCGAGTGGTGTGAATTACGGCGGAGTGCGCCGCCAAGGCCGGCCGGCCGAACAATTACCGTTGGCGGTGCGTGCGAGATCGATCTGGGACCGGTTGCCGGAACTCGTCGGCACGGATGGAGAGTTTGTTGTTTCCGGGCATTTGCGGCTGGCTCGCAGTGAAGCGGATCTGGCGGGGCTCGAAGCGTACGCGCAGCTTGCCAACCCGTTCGGGCTCGACTTGCAATTGATGAGCGGTCCTACGTTCAGGCGTCGTTACCCGTGGCTTGGGGCGGCTGCGGTGGGTGGCTCGCTATGTCCCGGTGACGGTCATGCAAATCCGCGCGTGGTGTCGCCCGCGTTTGCCCGTGCGGCGCGTGCAGCCGGTGCCGATGTCCGCGAGCAGACCATGGTCACGAACATCGCGCATGCGGGGGATGGGTTTGTTATCGAGGCACGGCACGACTCGGGCGCGACAATCGAGGTTCAAAGCGACTGGCTGGTCAATGCTGCAGGCGCGTGGGGCAATACGGTGGCCGGGTACTTTGGCGAGACCATTCCGATGGAGCCGATCTATCCGAATATGTGGGTGACCGAGCCGTTGCCGTATTTCATCGATCACAATCTTGGGGTCTATGGCGGCGGCATTTATGCCCGGCAGGTGGCGCGTGGCAATGTGGTGATTGGCGGCGGGCGTGGGTTGGGGGATGGTGAGTATGCGCAGCCGCTCACAGAGACTACGCGGACGGTGATGAGGGCGGCGTGTGCGCTTCTGCCGGCTTTGAAGGATGCATTGCTGTTGCGGAGCTGGACGGGTGTAGAGGGTAGTACGCCCGATGACAATCCGGTAATTGGCTTTAGCCGGACTACGCCGCGACTACTGCATGCGTTTGGATTTTCGGGCGGCGGATTCCTGCTTGCCCCGGGGGTTGGGGAGGTGCTTTCCGACCTCGTTGTGGA